>NZ_KQ236956.1:420688-564952 GCF_001185845.1 Bacteroides sp. 3_1_13 | reverse complement strand
TGTCGAGTCGATTACAGATGACAATGTGGAGTCAAATTGCTCCATGATTGAAAATATTCCTCCAAAAGGAGTGAGCTTCTCGGATTTTATTTGCATTTTTGCCATGCCTGATGAGGTTTTGTTTGATTATTTTTTTGCAACACTAAGTTAAGTGAATCCTCTGACATGGCAAAATCCTGAGCAACTTTTTGTTGCTCAGGTACTTAAAAAAAATATTTTATAATAGTGTTGCGGAATTAAGGAAGACAAATCGCCAGCCTGGTAAAAGGAAGACGATACATACCGGGAAAAATTTGCTATCAGACCAGTGCACTTCGTAATGAACCATGTGGACAATGTGCTTTCAAGAAAGCAATCGAACAAGGCAAAATAATCCGACATACAATCAGAGTAGACGATGTCGATTTTGAAGTGACCGCAACTCCCGTTTTTGGCGACGAAAAAGAAACTGAAATTATTGGCGGATTACTTCGTTTTGAAAACATCACTGAAAAACTAAAAATGAACAGAATGTTGCAAGAGGCAAAGGAAAAAGCCGAAGAATCCAATCGACTAAAATCTGCCTTTCTCGCTAATATGAGCCATGAAATACGAACCCCACTAAACGCAATTGTAGGATTTTCCGAAATGGTTTGTCAGACAGAGGAGGAAGAAGAGAAACAGGAGTTCGTGAAAATAATCTCCAGCAACAACATCTTATTATTGCAACTGATAGACGATATTCTGGATCTTTCCAAAATCGAAGCCGGTACTATGGAATTCACATTTGCGCAAACTGACATTAATGAACTGATGGAAGGTATTTGCAGACAAATGCAAGAAAAAAACTCTTCACCGGACGTACAAATCGTATTCACAGAGAGAGCAAATCAATGTATTATTAATACAGACCGCATACGCTTATCACAGGTTATCATCAACTTTACAAACAATGCCTTAAAGTTCACTTCCAAAGGTTCTATCGAAATGGGATACCGGATTGAAGAAGCAAGTGATGAAATATACTTTTATGTAAAAGATACAGGTATCGGAATTCCTGCTGACAAAATAGACAAGGTGTTCGAACGTTTCGTCAAACTGAATTCGTTTATTAAAGGAACAGGTCTCGGACTAGCCATCTGTCGTGTCATAGTAGAGCGGCTGGGAGGAGTTATCGGAGCGGAATCTAAAGAAGGAGAAGGTTCTTGTTTCTGGTTCAAAATTCCAAGAACAGAGAAAATTGAGAAATAGTAAGCAGAATACCGAAAAGCCTTGGATTTATAAAATCATTCTTTCTACTGCTACTGATTATGAAGTATACCCTGTAAGATGATAATACTGCCCCGCTACTTTACATTATTACCACTACTAATGAAATGTACCCCAAAAGTTTTATATCCAACTTTTAGGGTACACATTTTATTTAGCAAGAAGGATTTTTCGGAAACCTTCTTATTCTATAAACTTCATGTAAGAGTGTGCCTAAAGTGCAGTCTCTAATATTCTACGAGCAACAGCACCTGTTACATTTCCATTCTCACCATATTTAGCACCACGTTCATTGAAGCGGCGTTCGATTTCCAGAATAGTTTCCTGTCCGATGTTCTCTTCATGCAAACGTGTAGTCAGTCCCAGTGAACGGAAAAATTCTTCGGTACGGCAAATTGCTTCATCAATCCGCTCTTCTCTTGTACCGGAAGTAATTCCCCAAACTCTTTCACCATACTGCAAAAGCTTATCCCCTTTTTCTTCATGAAGCACTTGCAACGTGGCAGGAAGAACAATGGCTAACGTATGGCCATGTGTCAATCCGTGCAAAGCAGTAATTTCATGCCCGATCATGTGAGTAGCCCAGTCTTGAGACACTCCCATAGCAATAAATCCATTCAATGCCATTGTAGCCGAAAGCATAAAATCAGCCATCAGTTGATAATCATGCTGGTTTTCACGAATTTTCGGAGCAATCTCCACCAAAGTTTGTAGAATACCTTCCGCCCAACGGTCCATAACGCGACTCTGTCCGGAAGTAGTCATATATTGCTCCATCACATGAACATAGGTATCAGCCAATCCACAAGCTACCTGATGAGGAGGCAAAGTAAAGGTAACTTCCGGATCAAGAATAGAGAAGATTGGATAGTTGGCATAAAAAGGATATTTCTCTTTCGTTTCGCGACGGGAAATAACTGCTCCGTTATTCATTTCCGAACCGGTAGCAGGCAAAGTCAATACAGTGGAAAGAGGTACAGTATGAGTTACCGGGCGTCCGGCAAGCACTAAATCCCAAGAATCACCATCATACAGGATTCCTGCGGAAATCAATTTCGTACCGTCAATAACAGAACCGCCGCCAACAGCCAGCAAATAGTCCACTTTCTCTTCTTTTCCCAAAGCAATCGCTTTACGGAGAGTTTCGATGGCAGGATTGGGTTCGATTCCCCAGAATTCTACCGTAAAATGGTCCTTCAATGCTTCCTTTACCTGATCGTACACTCCGTTTTTCTTCACGCTTCCGCCGCCAAAAGTAATCATAATACGTTTGTCGGACGGTATTTCTTTAGCCAGCCGGGCAATCATCCCTTTTCCCATGATTAGTTTCACGGGATTTTGAAAAATAAAATTTTCCATATCTTAGTCTATTGTTATTATTTTGGTTATTAGTCACTATCCTTGCAAAGATACATGATTTATCCAAAGCCTGTCAGAATCAAGCAAAGAATTGTTGTGCCACGGAAGGAACCATAGCCGACAACCAGGGTTTCATATCCTCTGCTACCAATAACCAATACAATAATAATATAATGAAAATGGCAATAGCGATACCTACTAAAACTTTTCTCTGTTTCATAATTGTTTTTGTTTAAATATTCAATATTTATAAGAACAGTTCAGGTTGAAAATTGTTCTATATCAGAAAAATGAAGGCAAAAGAGAAAAAAAGTCATATTTTGTTTGCTGTTTCAAACAAAGTGTCTATATTTGCCCCCATAAAATTACAAAAGACAATGAGAACAATGTTAGTAAATACATATTGGTGGTGGCGCCCGTTACAACTCCGACAGTCGTAAGGGAGCAGTGCTCGTATGTATATACCTCATTAAAGATATAACAAATTTGAAAGAGCCCTGTCGCAACCTGCGACAGGGCTCTTTTTATTTACCCGTTTCAAAACAGATTCAATAATAACATAAAAATACAGATAGGATTATGAAAAGTTTTTTAGTTGACCAGGATGGCTATTACGGAGAATTCGGCGGTGCTTACGTACCGGAAATCCTCCACAAATGTGTTGAGGAACTAACGAATAAGTACCTCGAAGTGATTGAAAGCGAAGATTTTAAAAAGGAATTCGACCAGTTGCTACGTGACTACGTAGGACGTCCCTCCCCACTCTATCTAGCCAAACGCCTTTCTGAAAAATACGGTTGCAAATTGTATCTGAAGCGGGAAGACCTGAATCATACAGGCGCTCATAAAATCAACAATACCATCGGACAAATCTTACTGGCACGCCGCATGGGAAAGAAGCGTATCATCGCCGAAACCGGAGCCGGACAACATGGAGTAGCAACAGCTACCGTCTGTGCATTGATGGATATGGAATGTATCGTTTATATGGGAAAGACGGATGTAGAACGCCAGCACATCAATGTAGAGAAAATGAAAATGTTGGGAGCTACCGTTATCCCCGTTACTTCCGGCAACATGACTCTGAAAGATGCAACCAACGAAGCGATCCGCGACTGGTGCTGTCATCCTGCCGACACTTATTATATCATCGGATCTACCGTAGGCCCTCATCCCTACCCTGACATGGTGGCACGCCTGCAATCTGTTATCAGCGAAGAAATCAAAAAGCAACTGCAAGAAAAAGAAGGACGTGATTATCCGGATTATCTGATAGCCTGCGTGGGAGGAGGAAGTAATGCTGCCGGAACGATTTATCATTATATCAACGACGAACGGGTAGGCATTATCCTGGCGGAAGCGGGAGGTAAAGGAATAGAGACAGGAATGACTGCCGCTACCATCCAACTCGGCAAAATGGGAATTATCCACGGAGCACGTACCTACGTCATCCAAAACGAGGACGGACAGATAGAGGAGCCATACTCCATTTCTGCCGGACTGGATTATCCGGGCATTGGTCCGATACACGCTAACCTTGCCGCCCAAAGCCGTGCCAACGTATTGGCAATCAACGACGACGAAGCGATAGAAGCTGCCTACGAACTAACCAAACTCGAAGGTATTATCCCTGCATTGGAATCCGCCCATGCATTAGGAGCTTTGAAAAAATTGAAGTTCAAGCCGGAAGATATCGTTGTATTGACTGTTTCGGGACGAGGAGACAAAGATATTGAAACCTATTTGTCGTTTAACGAACAGCTATAAATAATTAGTCAACCATCATTCGCAATCAATAATCAAGCAATTATAGAAATGAAAACATTTAATTATACTACCCATAGCAAACAAGTGCTCGGAGATATGCATACTCCCGTCAGCATTTATCTGAAAGTACGCGACATGTATCCTCAATCCGCATTAATGGAAAGTTCCGATTATCATGCCGGAGAAAATTCCCTGTCATTTATAGCCCTTTGTCCCTTGGCAAGCATCGGTGTAAACGGTGGCATTGTCACTGCCAACTATCCCGATAATAGCCGTACGGAAGAACCGCTGACAAAAACATTCAATGTAGAAAAGGCTATGAACCGGTTTATCAATAAGTTCCAGGTGACCGGAGATAATAAGAATGTATGCGGGCTTTACGGATACACGACGTTTAATGCCGTGAAGTACTTCGAGCATATCCCGGTGAAAGAAAGTCATGATGAGCAAAACGATGCTCCGGATTTACTATACATATTATATAAGTATGTCATTGTTTTCAATCATTTCAAAAATGAGCTGACATTAGTTGAAATGTTGTCCGAAGGAGAAGAAAGCGGTTTGCCGGAACTGGAAGCAGCCATCGAAAACCGGAATTATGCTTCCTATAATTTCTCTGTAACAGGCCCCGTAACCAGCCCCATCACCGACGAAGAACACAAAGCAAATGTGCGCAAAGGAATCGCACACTGTATGCGCGGAGATGTTTTCCAAATCGTGCTTTCCAGAAGATTTATCCAACCATACGCTGGGGATGATTTCAAAGTTTATCGCGCACTCCGCAGCATCAATCCTTCTCCTTATCTTTTCTATTTCGACTTCGGAGGATATCGTATCTTTGGTTCTTCACCGGAAACACATTGCAAAATCGAAAACGGCCGCGCCTACATTGATCCGATTGCCGGAACCACCCGTCGCACGGGAGACACAGTAAAAGACCGCGAATTGACAGAGGCTTTACTGGCCGACCCTAAAGAAAATGCAGAGCATGTCATGCTGGTTGATCTTGCTAGAAACGATCTTTCACGTAATTGCCATGACGTACGCGTGGTATTCTATAAGGAACCGCAATATTATAGCCATGTTATTCATTTGGTAAGCCGTGTCAGCGGTATGCTGAATGAAGGCGCAGACAAAATAAAAACGTTTATTGACACGTTCCCGGCCGGTACGTTAAGCGGCGCCCCCAAAGTACGCGCTATGCAGTTAATCAGTGAAATCGAGCCACATAATCGTGGAGCCTACGGTGGTTGTATCGGTTTTATCGGATTGAATGGCGAATTAAACCAAGCAATCACCATCCGTACTTTTGTAAGCCGCAACAACGAACTCTGGTTCCAGGCCGGAGGAGGTATCGTAGCACGCAGCCAAGATGAATACGAACTGCAAGAGGTGAACAATAAACTGGGAGCACTGAAAAAAGCAATTGATTTAGCTGTCAAACTAAAAAATTAACCGTCCCAAATAGTCAGCCTAAAAAATAATTGCTGTTGCCTGAAAAAAGATTCCCGTTGCCTAAACGCTTCTATTTCTTTAGGCAGAAAAGCAGAGATAGTATTTGAACAACCATTTTACAATGACAATAAAAATGAAAATATTACTTTTAGATAACTACGACTCTTTCACTTATAACCTGCTGCATGTAGTGAAAGAATTAGGGGCTACAGATATAGAAGTAGTCCGCAACGACCAGATAGAGCTTGATGAAGTAGATCGTTTTGATAAAATCATCCTGTCTCCCGGACCGGGCATACCCGAAGAAGCCGGCTTGTTACTACCTATTATTAAGAGATACGCTCCGACCAAAAGCATTCTAGGGGTTTGCCTGGGTCATCAGGCTATCGGCGAAGCCTTCGGAGCACGTCTGGAAAATCTCAAAGAAGTATATCATGGCGTACAAACTCCGGTAAGCATCCTTCGTCAGGACCTGCTTTTTGAAGGATTAGGAAAAGAAATCCCTGTTGGAAGATATCATTCCTGGGTAGTCAGCCGGGAAGGCTTTCCGGACTGTCTGGAAATAACAGCAGAAAGCCAGGAGGGACAAATCATGGCAATCCGCCATAAAACGTATAATGTACATGGTATTCAGTTCCATCCCGAATCAGTATTAACTCCGCAAGGAAAAGAAATTATCAAAAACTTCTTAAACGATTAAACTTATGAAACAGATTCTATACAAACTTTTCGAACATCAATATTTGGGACGCGATGAAGCGCGCACCATTCTACAGAACATCGCGCAAGGGAAATATAACGATGTGCAAGTGGCCTCACTCATCACCGTCTTTCTGATGCGTAATATTTCCGTAGAGGAATTATGCGGTTTCCGTGACGCACTGTTGGAAATGCGTATTCCGGTCGATTTGAGTGATTTCGCTCCGATTGATATCGTAGGAACCGGAGGTGACGGAAAAAACACATTCAATATTTCTACAGCTTCCTGCTTTACAGTTGCCGGAGCCGGCTTCCCGGTTGTGAAACATGGTAACTATGGAGCAACGTCGGTCAGTGGTGCCAGTAATGTAATGGAGCAACACGGTGTAAAATTCACCAGTGATGTAGACCAACTGCGTCGCAGCATGGAAAAATGCAATCTTGCTTATCTACATGCCCCTTTATTCAATCCGGCATTAAAAGCAGTAGCTCCGGTTCGTAGAGGATTGGCAGTGCGCACTTTCTTCAATATGCTCGGTCCATTGGTAAATCCGGTATTACCTGCTTACCAATTGTTAGGAGTTTACAATCTACCGTTACTTCGCCTTTACACCTATACTTATCAGGAAAGCAAGACGAAATTTGCTGTTGTTCATAGCCTTGACGGATATGATGAGATTTCTCTGACCAATGAGTTTAAAGTGGCAACCAGCGATCATGAAAAGATTTACACTCCCGAAAGCCTCGGCTTCTCCCGTTATAAGGATATTGATCTGGATGGCGGACAAACACCGGAAGATGCAGCTAAGATTTTCGATCATATCATGAATAATACAGCTACGGAAGCTCAAAAAAATGTAGTGATAGTCAACTCCGCTTTCGCTATCCATGTGATTCGTCCGGAAAAGACAATTGAAGAATGTATTGCTCTTGCCAAAGAATCATTGGAAAGTGGACGAGCATTAGCTACACTAAAAAAATTCATTGAATTGAATAGTTAATTTGATTTACGATTAGCAAGTCTGATTATAAATATAAAAACAAACGAACTGATGAAAGATATATTATCCGAGATTATAGCAAACAAACGATTTGAAGTTGACCTGCAAAAGCAGGCTATTTCTATCGAACAATTACAGGAAGGTATCAGCGAATCTCCGACTCCCCGCTCTATGAAGCAGGCATTAGCCTCTTCCACATCAGGTATTATCGCCGAGTTCAAGCGGCGCTCTCCTTCCAAAGGATGGATACAAGAAGAAGTGCGTCCGGAAGAGATCGTTCCCTCCTATGCAGCGGCAGGTGCCTCCGCCCTTTCCATCCTTACTGATGAGAAGTTTTTCGGAGGAAGCCTGAAAGATATCCGCGCCGCACGCCCTTTGGTGGAAATTCCCATCCTTAGAAAGGACTTCATCATTGATGAATACCAGCTTTACCAAGCTAAAATTGTTGGTGCAGATGCCGTACTTCTCATTGCAGCCGCACTAGAACCGGAAAAATGCAATGAACTTGCAGAAAAAGCCCATGAATTAGGACTGGAGGTCTTATTAGAGATTCATAGTTCCGAAGAACTGGCGTACATTAACAAAGGAATAGATATGGTAGGTATCAACAACCGTAATCTGGGTACTTTCTTCACCGATGTAGAAAACTCTTTCCGCCTGGTCGGACAACTTCCTCAAGATGCGGTACTGGTATCTGAAAGCGGCATCTCCGATCCGGAAATAGTTAAACGCCTCCGGGCAGCCGGATTCCGGGGATTCCTGATCGGCGAAACATTTATGAAAACACAGCGACCGGGAGAAACTTTACAGAATTTCCTACAAGCCATTCAATAAACTAATTATTCAAAACGGACAGCCCTATGATTAACGGAAAAATTATCAAAGTATGCGGTATGCGAGAAGCTGAAAACATACAGGACGTAGAGGCTATCGAAGGCATAGATATGCTGGGATTCATCTTTTATCCTAAATCTCCCCGATGTGTCTACGAGCTTCCGGCTTACCTGCCCACTCATGCCCGGCGTGTCGGCGTCTTTGTCAATGAAGACAAGCAAGTGGTCAGCATGTATGCTGATCGTTTCGGACTGAATGATGTGCAACTCCACGGAAATGAATCACCGGAATACTGCCGGTCTTTACATTCTACCGGATTGAAAATCATCAAGGCCTTTTCTGTAGACCGCCCCAAAGACTTGAAAAAGGTGTATGACTACGAAAAAGTCTGTGATCTTTTTCTGTTCGATACCAAATGCGAGCAATATGGTGGTTCGGGAAATCAATTTGATTGGAGCATATTACACACATATAACGGAGATGTACCTTTCCTTTTGAGCGGAGGTATCAACTCATACAGTGCCAATGCCCTGAAAGAATTCAAGCATCCCCGGCTTGCCGGATATGATCTCAACAGCCGTTTTGAAACCAAACCGGGAGAAAAAGATCCGGAGCGTATCCGGACATTTTTAAACGAATTAAAATCATCACTTTAAAATTCCAACGTCATGAATAGAATTAATCAACTTTTCAATAGCAACAAGAAAGACATACTTTCTATTTATTTTTGTGCCGGCACCCCCACTTTAGATGGTACTGCCAATGTAATCCGCACACTCGAAAAACATGGAGTAAGCATGATTGAAATCGGTATTCCTTTCAGTGATCCGATGGCAGACGGCATTGTTATCCAGAATGCCGCTACCCAAGCATTGCGCAACGGCATGTCTTTAAAACTTCTTTTTGAACAATTGCGGGATATTCGCAAGGACGTAAAAATACCACTTGTATTCATGGGGTACTTAAATCCAATCATGCAATTCGGATTTGAAAACTTCTGCCGTAAATGCGTGGAATGCGGTATTGATGGCGTCATCATCCCCGATCTCCCTTTCCGTGATTATCAAGAACATTATCGTATCATTGCCGAGCGCTACAACATTAAAGTGATTATGCTCATCACACCGGAGACCAGCGAAGAACGGGTACGCGAAATAGATACACATACCGACGGATTCATTTACATGGTTTCATCAGCAGCAACTACCGGAGCACAACAGAATTTCAACGAACAAAAACAGGCATACTTCAAGAAAATAAAAGATATGCATCTGAACAATCCGTTGATGATAGGATTTGGTATCTCCAATAAAGCGACATTCCAGGCAGCTTGCGAACACGCTTCCGGAGCTATCATCGGCAGTAAGTTCGTTACTCTGCTCGAAGAAGAAAAAGACCCGGAAAAAGCCATCCTTAAATTAAAAGAAGCGGTGAAATGATTTATGATTTATGATTTATGAATTATGATTTATGTGAATCAGCAGTTGAAGCCAAGTCATTGGTAATTCTAATAAATTAATCAAGTGTGAGGGACGTGAGGGAGGTTCACATGAATGATAAATCTACAAAATCATTCGAAAACTCATAAATCATAATTCATAAATCATAAATCACTATTTTTTCCTATCTTTGCCAGCGTTTTAACAGTAATTCAACAATTATGAGAGCAGAAACCCCTTCCGTTTTGTTAATTTACACGGGTGGAACTATCGGAATGATAGAGAATCCGGAAACAGGTGCCTTAGAAAACTTCAACTTCGATCATTTGCTTAAGCATGTACCCGAACTAAAAAGATTCAACTACCGCATCTCTTCCTACCAATTTGATCCCCCTCTCGACTCTTCGGATATGGAACCTGCTTACTGGGCAAAGCTAGTAAAGATTATCAATTACAATTATGATTATTTTGATGGTTTTGTCATCCTTCACGGAACAGATACGATGGCTTACACAGCCTCTGCATTAAGCTTTATGCTCGAAAACCTAAGCAAGCCCGTCATTCTCACCGGTTCCCAGCTACCAATCGGAACTTTGCGCACAGACGGAAAAGAAAATCTCATCACAGCCATTGAAATCGCAGCTGCCAAAAACCCGGATGGTACGGCCATCGTTCCTGAAGTTTGTATTTTCTTTGAAAATCATTTGATGCGTGGCAACCGTACCACCAAAATTAATGCGGAGAATTTTAACGCTTTCCGCTCTTTCAATTATCCACCCTTGGCACGGGTAGGTATCCACATCAAATATGAACCCCATCTTATCCGGAAACCAGATCCGACAAAACCATTAAAGCCGCATTATCTATTTGACACCAATGTAGTTATTTTGACCCTCTTCCCTGGTATCCAAGAGAGTATCGTAACTTCTCTGCTTCATGTTCCCGGATTGAAGGCAGTTGTCATGAAAACCTTCGGTTCAGGAAATGCCCCGCAAAAGGAATGGTTCATCCGCCAACTAAAAGAAGCTACCGATCGCGGAATTATCATTGTCAACATCACACAGTGTGCCTCCGGAGCAGTAGAGATGGGACGTTATGAAACAGGAATGCACCTTTTGGAAGCAGGTGTAATCAGCGGATATGACAGCACTCCCGAATGTGCCATAACAAAGCTCATGTTTTTATTGGGACATGGATTACCCAACAAGGATATCCGATATAAAATGAACTCCTGCTTAATAGGAGAAATTACTAAGTCTTAAATTAAATACACTTAATATAATCCTTTGATTTTCATTTTAAGCGGTCTTATAAAAGTGAAAATCAAGGGATTCTCTTCATCATCACCGAGACTTCATCAAACCTAAACGAGCCAAAGAAGAACCAAAACGGAAGTATAGTTGTTTTCACCCTATAAAATAACAGAAAAAACATTTCCAATAAAAGATATGCAGTTATTTTTGTGATGGATTTGGTTACAAACAATCAAGCAATAATACATTATGATGAAGAAAACAGTTCAATTTGTGCCCATTATTGCAATAGCAATAGCAGGTACTATGTTTAGTTGTGTGGACTCCGGAAAGGATCTCTATGATCCGTCTTATGAAACACCTAACCCGATGGGAAACGGCTTTGCTGCTCCCGATGATATCGATTGGAACATGATAACCACAAAAAATGTTTCAGTCGAAGTGAAAGATGAAGAAGGAGGGCAATTTGCTTATTTAATTGAAATATATGCAGAAGATCCTTTGACTAACGAAAATGCTTCCGTACTCGCTGCAAGGACAGCTAACAAAGAAAATAACTTTAAATTTACAGCTGCTGTCAGCCTGCTTCCCACTCAAAAGGGTATTTACGTGAAACAAACTGACCCTAGAGGACGTGAACAGGTATATCAGTTCGATGTGCCCGAAAACAGCGATAATATTACCTGTAAGCTCTATTATGCAGAATCTGCAGCACAAAATAGAGCATTAATGAGTCGTGGTGTCGCTACTAGAAGCCTTGCATTTAAAAAACCGGATTATTCTTCCATACCAGCTGACGCTAAGGAAGTTACAGAAATGACAGGAACTACTTTACTGCGTAATGCTAATTACAAAATCACCTCTGACTATAATGGTATATTCAAATTTGACGGATATGACGGTGATATTGCAACCAGAGTTTATGTAGATGCCCAATGGACTATTCCTGCAACTTTCCAATTCCAGAACGGAATTGAAATCATTGTGATGAACAATGCAAAGATTAATGCATCAGGAACCATGACGTTCATCAGAAACTCCATGCTGACTATCATGGAAAAAGGAGAAGTAAACGCAGACGATGTATCATTCACTAATGGAGCGCCTGCTGCATTAAGAAACTGGGGGACACTGGCGGTAACAAATACCATGATTCTGCATTCCGGTGCAACACTCTACAACGAAGGAACCATAACAAGCAGAGACATCTCAATCAATTCTAACACAAAAATTGTGAATGATAATAAAATTGAGCTTGAAGGTACATTAAATCTGCCATCTAATTTCTCACTAGAAAATAACGGAGAGATTTATGGTAAGGAATTAATTGCAAATTCTAATGCTGTTGCTACCAATAACAACATCATGAGATTTACAACTATCAGCCTCACCAATACAACATTCAACAATGCTTGCAGTCTGGAAGCCACAACTTCTTTCTATGCAAACGGAGCAACATTCAACTTTACCCAAGGATACTTAAAAGCTCCTACGATGGAGTTTGTTAATGGGACAGTCAACTTGAGCAATGGTTCTATGCTGGATGCAACTACAAGTATTTACATGAATACAGCTCATGCTAAATTTTACGGAAAAGGCGAAAATACTTCTATGATAAAATCTCCGGTTATAACCGGACAAGGTTTTACGTATGATGGAAATTTAGTTATTGAATGTGATAATCATGTTGAAAAGAGCCCATATTGGAACAACTTCTATGTACAAAATGGCGCATACTTTACTAAAATGGGAGAATCCAAAGTCGTGATAGAAGTCTGCACGGGTACTAAGAATAATGGAAATGAAGGAGAAGAACCAGAAGATCCTAAATTCCCGATCATCATGGATGACACTCGTAATTACGCTTATCTATTTGAAGACCAGTGGCCTTTATATGGAGATTACGATATGAACGATCTTGTTTTGATTATCAAAGAAAGAAAGATTTCCATCAACAAGGATAATAAGGCAGAAGAGTTCACGCTAAGTCTTGATTTATCGGCTGCGGGAGCTACGAAGAGCATCGGAGCTGCTATCATGCTGGACGGTGTTCCTGCCAGTGCTATCACACAACCGGTGGTGTTCAGTGATAACTCTCTTGCTAAAAACTTTAATGTGAATAGTAATAAGATTGAGAACGGCCAGGACTATGCTGTTATCCCATTATTTGACGATGCTCACAACGCATTGGGAAGAGACCGTTACGAACAGATTAATACCATTAAAGATCATTCTGCCAATACGAATCCTAAAAATATCAGTTTCACTATCAAGTTCAGCAACCCAATTTCTGTGGATGAGCTTAATATCAACAAACTGAATGTGTTCATCTTCGTAGAAGGAAACAGAAACCAGCGTAAAGAGATCCATATCGTCGGTTACCAACCCACTAAGTTAGCAAATACCGACTTGTTCGGAGGCAACAACGACGATAGCTCTACTTCCCGCAAAAGATATTACATCAGTAAAGATAACCTAGCATGGGGAATCATGGTTCCGACAGACTTCAAATGGCCTTTGGAATATATGAATATCAAATCTGCTTACTCGCTGTTCGAAAGTTGGGTAACAAGTGGCGGTACTAAGAATGAAGAATGGTGGAAAACTTTTGATTCATCAAGAGTCTATAAATAAGCCAAACAGTCAATCATCAACACGGATTTCATGAAAGTTGAAATCCGTGTTTTTTCATCAAGATACTGTTAGTCGCAATTAATAGAAAAAAAACATATATCACGAATTTTACTCTCCAGAATGGAGATTATTCTAAAATAATATCTATATTTGCAGTGTATCACAAACATAATGTGACAACAATCTCAATCAATAAATCAAATAACAAAGCAAGCGATAGAAAGGTCTATTCGTATGAAGAAAAAAATATTACTAGTCGACGATAAATCGACAATCGGAAAAGTGGCCGGTGTGTATCTAGGAAAAGAGTATGATTTTACCTATTTGGAAGATCCCATCAAAGCAATAGAATGGCTTAATGAAGGCAATGTACCTGACCTCATTATTTCAGACATTCGTATGCCTCTTATGATGGGTGATGAATTTTTAAGATACATGAAGAACAATGAATTATTCAAATCAATTCCTATCGTTATGTTATCCAGCGAAGAAAGTACAACGGAAAGAATCAGACTACTGGAAGAGGGAGCAGAAGACTATATCCTGAAACCATTCAACCCATTGGAACTCAAAATCCGAATCAAAAAGATTATTGACTAATACCGGGTCTTCTACACATGCAATATTTTGTTTATATAGGCAGAGATAGCAAAACAATAGAACTACTCTCCCGACTAAGTATTGGGGTATTCTATGCTGCGTCCAATTGTAGCAAAGCTGTCAAAGTATTGGAGAAAATACGCGAAAAATATGACGCAGCCCTATTTTTCGAACAGGTGAACTTATCCCAAGATATTGCAGATATCCAATACATGCGCAAAAAATATCCGGGACTTTATATGATACTCGTCATCGATTCCTTGTCTAAGGAAGAAGCATCCGAATATCTTAAAGCCGGCATTAACAATACAATCAAATATGAAACGAGCCAAGAGGCTTTAAAGGACTTATCGACTTTCCTTAAACGAAGAAAAGATCAGAAAATAAAGGCACTTCAGCTTAAAACACAAAATATTAATGCTTTCCGATTGCCTTTATGGAAACGAACTTTTGATATATTCTTTTCGGGAATGGCGATATTATGCCTTTCTCCTCTCCTAATATTTACTGCATTAGCTATCCGGTTAGAAAGCAAGGGCCCCATTATCTACAAATCCAAGCGAGTAGGAAGTAACTATCAGATATTCGACTTCCTTAAATTCCGTTCGATGTACACTGATGCCGACAAGCATTTAAAGGATTTCAATGCTCTTAACCAGTATCAACAGGAAGATGAGGATATTTGGGGGGAAGAACTGGAACCGGATATTAATGAAGAAGCCGACGAAGAAGAAATCCTCCTGATATCGGACGATTTCGTAATCTCCGAAGAAGACTACATCAACAAGAAGTCCAAAGAAAAAAGCAATGCTTTCGTTAAATTGGAAAATGACCCGAGAATAACAAAGATAGGACGCATTATCCGTAAATATAGTATTGACGAATTACCCCAGCTTATTAATATTTTAAAGGGGGATATGTCAATAGTAGGCAACCGTCCTCTCCCACTCTACGAAGCCGAATTGCTGACAAGCGATGAGCACATCGACCGTTTCATGGGGCCGGCCGGATTGACCGGTTTATGGCAGGTAGAGAAAAGAGGCGAAGCCGGTAAACTTTCTGCCGAAGAACGCAAGCAGTTGGATATCACCTATGCAAAGACATTCTCTTTCTGGCTGGATATAAAGATTATTCTGAAAACAGTTACTGCATTCATTCAAAAAGAGAACGTATAATCTCCTTTCAGATGATAGACTCTTATATCTACATAATAGATGATCTGATATTCTTTTGTACAGGGCTTTTGCTGCTATACCTCTTTGTGATGGCCGTAGCTTCACATTTCAAACATATCACTTATCCTAAAGCTCAAAAAACATATCGTTGCGCTATTCTCGTTCCGGAAGGAAGCCTTCTTCCGGAAATATATAAAGAAGAATCATACGAGTTTATCACATACAGCGATCTGTATCAGGCAATCAACAGCTTAGACCAGGAGCATTACGACCTGGTTCTCTTTCTGTCCCATACAGCCTCTGCTTTATCTCCGCAATTTCTGGACAAAATATACAATGCATACGATGCCGGTATACAAGCCATCCAGCTACATACGGTAATAGAAAACCGCAAAGGTTTCCGTAATCGCTTCCGTGCTATACGTGAAGAAATAAAAAACAGCCTTTGCAGAGCCGGTAATACACAATTCGGACTATCCTCCCATTTGCTGGGAACTAATATGGCAATCGATCTGAAATGGCTGCAAAAGAACATGAAAAGTTCCAAAACCAATATTGAGCGAAAGTTATTCCGGCAGAATATATACATTGATTACCTGCCGGACGTAATTGTATACTGCCAATCCGCTCCGGTCTGCCCTTATCGGAAACGTATCCGGAAAACGACTTCCTACTTGCTCCCTTCCATATTTGAGGGAAACTGGAGTTTCTGCAACCGGATCGTACAACAATTGACACCTTCTCCACTTAAATTATGTATCATCGTAAGCGTTTGGGCTTCGTTGATAACCGTATACAATTGGACCTTATCATTCGGATGGTGGATCGCACTCTTCGGTCTATTAATCACTTACAGCCTGGCAATCCCTGATTATCTGGTAGAAGACAAAAAGAAGAAAAAACATTCAATATGGAGAAAAAAACACTTAAACAACGAATTAAAGAAAACCCCGGCTTGAAACAGGCTGTGCATCGTTTCATCATGCATCCCGTTAAAACTCGCCCCAACTGGTGGATACGGCTCTTCGATTTCATATACCTGAAACGTGGAAAGGGTTCTGTCATCTACCGGAGTGTCCGCAAAGACCTCCCTCCTTTCAACCGGTTCTTCTTGGGAAAATATTCTGTTGTCGAAGATTTCTCCTGTCTGAACAATGCAGTTGGCGACTTAACAATCGGAGATTATACACGCATCGGATTAAGAAATACAATCATAGGTCCGGTTCATATCGGCAACCACGTCAATCTGGCACAGAATGTAACAGTCACAGGACTCAACCACAATTACCAGGATGCGGAAAAGATGATTGATGAACAAGGAGTCAGCACACTGCCTGTTGTCATTGAGGATGATGTATGGGTAGGCGCCAATTCGGTCATTCTACCGGGAGTAACCTTAGGAAGACATTGCGTAGTGGCTGCCGGAAGCGTAGTCAGTCATTCCGTTCCACCTTATTCAATATGCGCCGGATGCCCTGCAAGAATCATAAAAGCATACGATTTCGAGACTAAAGAGTGGAAGAAAGTAGAGAAAACGCCTGCCACTAACCATAAATAGTGAGAACTACTACATAATATACCTCATAAAGGTGATTGTGACTCATACTGAAACGAACTATCTTTGCAGTATCAGAATTGAATTAATTAGTCATAATTTTATTACGTAGCCACATTTAAGTAAAAAATGAAATAGAATCCTGCCGAAGCGATTTCGTCGGGATTTTGTTTTTTATTACCCTCCTAACCTGCAAGATCAAGCAACCCTATTCATCGATAAGTTTTCGTCTACAAAATAGTGACGCTATCCGGCAAGGATAGTGACGGTATATGTCCGGGATAGCAACGGTATCGTTGTCATATACCGTCACTATTTTTTCGCTTGCATGGACCCTTAAACCTACTATATAGTCTATACTAATAATACTCTCTGTTTAACCCATAACAATGCGACAGACTTAAATCCCATATAAATAAAAAAAACGAGCTAATTCTTTTTATAGAACCACTCGCCACCGCATCAGAAAAGCCTAAAGGCTTTTCCATAGTACCTCAAATTTCCTGAAAACTAATCTTCTTTTTACCTAAAAACGTCTTACCTATTGTTATCCTTTTACCTTCTATTAAAAACTTATCCTATTGAACTAAACTAAAAAACTTTTAATACCTTAAACTGTCTAATCTAATACCTCTATTTAATATTTTCTTTTACCTTATAAACTAACAGCAATTTCTCAACTGCTTTGCAAAGGTACGAATATTTTTCGTGTGCGCAAACGGTTTTATATTTTATAACACTTCCGCAGGCTATAAGTCTTTCACATCGCTCAATGCAACCAGCTTATTTACAATAGCATAGATAGTCAAACCGGCAGCACTATGTATTTGCAATTTTTTGCTAATATTTCTCCGGTGTGTAATCACCGTATGAATCGACAAAAAAAGCTTTTCCGCTATTTCCTTATTTGTCATTCCCTTCACCACACAGATAACGATTTCCTTTTCCCGCTGGCTAAGCGTATCCTGATTATCCATCCCTTCTTCTTCAGAAACCACATTCAGCAAACCCGCAATTTTCTTAGAAAGAGTTTCCAAATCATCGAATATTGAAATAGACTCATCATACTTACCCAATAATGAAGCATCTACAAAAGAAGTAACCAACGCTATTAAACGTATCCTTTTACCAGATATTTCTTCTCGAAACTTAGCTACATCAAAGTAATCACCAAAAGCAGGATTGACAATCAACATCTCGGGACATTGCGTCCGGACGCAATCGTGCAAAGCTTCAACAGACAACAATTCTATTGGTTGCACTTTTACGTTAGAAAGACGCTTCAATGCAGCAGTCAACCCACCACGAATAATTACAGAGGTCTCTGCAATAGCTATTCGAACAACTTCGTTATTTTTCATTTTCCCTAATCCTCCTTTCCAAATTCAGAATAGCAGGAACAAAAATATAGTCCTCAACCTTGCAATGAGATTCCAGTCCGGCTTCACAAGCATATATGTCGAAAAGAGCCGCGTTCAGAAGATTCTCATTTGCTTTGGCAGGGCAATATTTTATAATGATATTTTTTAGTTCTGTCAACTTCTCCCCTACCTGATCGTGATGTTTGGAAAAGGTACTGATCTGATAGTTTTTGGGAGCATTTCCCTTAATCAATGAATCGACATACTTAAAGACGGTTTTCTCTTCATAATCCATGTGCTTACGCACTTCTCGTGTATATTCATCAAAAAACTTGAGAATAAGAAAAGCTACATCGTCCTGCGAACAATCAATTGCCTCGATCAATTTACGACGAATAGCCGGAAGAGAAAAATCAAGAAAATAAATATGTGCCTGCCGCAGATAATCAATCAATGCAGGTATGGAAATATCATCTTTATCCCCATCGAGCCGGGAAAAGCCTTCAGCCATAAAGTTGACTACAATCAGAAAAGTCCGACAGTCCACTCCATTTAGTTCACAAACTTCTTTGACTGTTTTGTCACCAAACCCCAATGAAAGCCCAAAACGACTCATCACTTGCAACAAAGAATAATTATCGCTGATGAGATCGATCATCTTATCAGTCGGCTTGTATTTCTGTAAATTATCCATCATACCTATGTATATTAGAGAGTACAAAGAAACGGAATATTTTGCTGAAATGCAATCATCATTTATAGGTATTTTAAATCATCATTTATTGGCAAATACTAATTATACGCTACTATTTTGTGGCACAACTTTAGGCAAGCTAGTCTTTTTTTAGTAATTTTGTCGCTATCTATTTGTAATTAGTAACTCATAATTTTATATTTAATAAAATGGCAAACGAACTCGAGCTGAAATACGGCTGCAACCCCAATCAAAAGCCTGCCCGTATCTTCATGAAAGAAGGAGAACTCCCCATCGAAGTATTGAACGGACGTCCCGGTTATATCAATTTGTTGGATGCGTTCAACAGTTGGCAATTAGTGAAAGAACTGAAAGAGGCTACCGGACTGCCGGCTGCCGCTTCTTTTAAACATGTCAGCCCTGCAGGTGCTGCTGTTGCGGTAGAAATGAGCGACACGCTGAAAAAGATTTATTTTGTGGACGACATGAAACTGTCTCCATTAGCTACAGCATACGCCCGCGCACGTGGCGCAGACCGTATGTCATCTTACGGAGACTTTATCGCATTGTCCGACACCTGTGATGAAGAAACAGCACGCATCATCAACCGTGAAGTATCCGACGGCGTCATTGCTCCTGACTATACTCCCGAAGCACTGGAGATTCTGAAGAATAAAAGAAAAGGAACCTATAATGTAATAAAGATAGATCCTGCATACCGCCCGGCTCCTATCGAACACAAAGATGTATTCGGAGTGACTTTCGAACAGGGAAGAAACGAATTAAAGATCGATGAGAGTCTTTTGAAAGAGATGCCTACGCAGAATAAGGAAATTCCGGCTGATGCGAAACGCGACTTAATCATTGCCTTAATCACTTTAAAATATACGCAATCCAATTCGGTGTGTTATGCCAAAGACGGGCAGGCAATCGGTATTGGCGCAGGCCAACAGTCACGCATCCACTGTACGCGTCTGGCAGGAAATAAAGCAGATATCTGGTATTTACGCCAACATCCGAAAGTGATGAACTTGCCATGGATTGAAAAAATCCGTCGTGCAGATCGTGACAACACTATCGACGTTTACATCTCGGAGGATTATGACGATGTATTGGCAGACGGCGTTTGGCAGCAGTTCTTCACAGAAAAGCCGGAAGTGCTGACACGTGAAGAAAAACGGGCATGGCTGAATACGATGACAGGTGTAGCTTTAGGATCGGACGCTTTCTTCCCATTCGGAGATAATATAGAACGCGCGCATAAAAGCGGTGTCAGCTACATTGCACAACCGGGTGGTTCCGTACGTGATGACCATGTGATTGGAACTTGCGACAAATATAATATGGCAATGGCATTTACAGGCATCCGCCTATTCCACCATTAACAATATCGACTATTTTTATTCCATATATCCCCATTTATAATGAGAATGAGACAAATCTTCCATTATAAATGGGGATTTCCTATTTCTTCAAGCCCCTCTATCTTTGCAGCGTTACATTTAAAAACGAATCAAAGATGAATAAAATTGGTGTATTTTATGGTTCCACAACCGGAACAACAGAAGACCTTGCCCGTCGAATTGCAGAGAAATTAGATGTACCATCGGCAGATGTATTTGATGTATCCAAGCTAACAGAGGCATTAGTCAATGAATATGACGTATTGGTGCTCGGCTCTTCCACTTGGGGAGCAGGCGAACTTCAGGACGACTGGTACGATGGAGTAAAAGTTTTAAAGAAATGTGATTTATCTCATAAGTCTGTAGCCCTGTTCGGTTGTGGCGATTCTGACTCGTATAGCGACACCTTCTGTGACGCAATAGGCATTCTTTATGAAGACTTGAAAGATACCCATTGTAAATTCTGTGGAGCAACAGACACCGCAGGCTATACCTTCGATTCTTCTATTGCTGTCGTAGACGGTAAGTTTGTAGGTCTTCCGCTTGACGAAGTCAACGAAGATAGCAAAACAGACGAACGTATCAACGCATGGGCTGAACAAGTGAAACAAGAAATTAGCTAATTTTACCTTAACATAAAAAGAATACTTTGCATCATGGCAACTGAAAGAATCCTCCCCGGCGAAATCCGAATTTTTCTTAATCATATTTATGAGTTTAAGAAAGGCGTACGCAACATGGTACTTTACACAATGAGTAAAGAGCACGAAGAATTTGCCATCCGCCGATTGAAAAATCAAAAGATCAGTTATATGATACAGGAAGTAGGTACCAATAAAATCAACCTGTTTTTTGGAAAGGCAGAATGTATGGAAGCCATGCGGCACATCATCATCCATCCTTTAAATCAACTGACTGCCGAAGAAGATTTTATTTTAGGAGCCATGCTGGGATATGACCTATGCCAGCAATGCAAACGATATTGCAGTAAAAAAGAAGGTATAAAGATGGCAGTTTAAGCGATAACCTTAGCATAAGTTTAGCTTTGTTTGTATGTAGTTTGTCTTGAGTGGAATCGTTTCTTTAAAAATAGGTATCCATTAAAACATTTTCCAATGGAAACTTGTTGTATAAGAAACGATTCACTCAATTATAACAAAATCAAACATTGCAATGAAGCAGCAACAAGAACAACTTACCGCCTATACACTGGCCGGTATTTTCACCCTTTCATTACGACTTATTGTTGGTTGGACTTATTTTTCAGCCTTTTGGCGGAGACTCGTCCTCGAAAACAAACTTATCCCGGATTCTACCGGATACATTGGAAAGAAGTTCAATCATTTCCTACCTAATTCCATAGGAATCAAACCCATCATCGAATATCTCGTCAGCACCCCCGATTTACTTTGGTGGGCGATGGTTATCTTTACTATCATTGAAGGTGTTGTCGGATTACTCTATATGCTTGGTTTCTTTACCAGATTAATGAGTATCGGCGTATTCAGTCTTGCATTCGGCATTCTGTTGGGTTCCGGCTGGTTAGGAACAACCTGTCTTGATGAATGGCAAATAGGTATTTTAGGCGTATCCGCAGGATTCACCATTTTCCTGTCCGGCGGCGGAAAATACTCTTTGGATTATCTGCTACAGCCCCAACTATCCAAAAATAAATGGCTGGTATGGGTTACTTCCGGCGAACTTCCATTGTCTATCAAGCGATTCAGTAAAGTAGCAATCGGCGGTGCAGCCATATTGTTCATACTCACCCTATATACCAACCAGGTTTTTCATAATGGCGTATGGGGACCACTACATAACAAATCAGTAAAACCCAAAATTGAGATATCAGATGCAAATGTCAATAACGGAGCCCTGTCTTTTAAAGTATATCGTGTTGAGGGTGCCGATGTATACGGCTCATTTCTTATTGGCATTACTCTTAAAGACACAAGTGGAAAAGTGATACTTCAAAAGAATGGAGAAGACCTTGCATTATTCCCTCTCACTAATATAAAGAATGATTATATAGCTAAGGTAGTCCCTGGTAAACATAGCCTTATCATCCCATTGGGCAGCAAAGCTACTTTGGCAATTAGAGATAACAGTTTGCAAAATCTTCCCGAAGGCCAGTATGAATTAATATTGACCGACATTAGTGGAATTACTTGGAATAAAAACATCACAATCGAGTAAATCCGGCCTACTCTACAAACGGATCATAGACAAAGGTGTATATCAGCAAAATTTATTCGGCTGGCATACACCTTTATTCTTTTATTTTACCAAAATAACAGGTTTTATCTTCTCAAGCACTCAAAATTACCTACATATACTGAATTTTAGAAATTACTATGCCTAGTATTGGGTATTGCCATATCTTTTAACCTCATATAACTTTGCAGCCGATAAAATTATTAAAAAAATGAGAAAAATAACTGCAATCATTATTCTTTGTTTCCTACATTCTCTCACACTTCCGGCACAGGAAACTAAAGAAAAGTCTAAAAACCGTAAAACTTCTTCCACAGAAGAATATACTAAATTCCGTTTCGGAGGGTATGGAGAAATGGCGGCGAGCTATAAAGATTATAATTTCAATCGTTTTACTCCCAATGGTTCCGGTAAACTTAATCGTGGAGAGATTTCCATTCCACGTTTTGTATTAGCCTTTGATTATAAATTCTCCTCCAAATGGGTATTGAGTACCGAAATCGAATTTGAATACGGAGGTACGGGATCTGCTCGCGAAATTGAATGGTTTGAAGAGAACGGCGAATATGAAACAGAGATTGAAAAAGGCGGTGAAGTAGCTTTGGAACAATTTCATATCACCCGTCTCATTAATAAGCACATCAATCTGCGTTTCGGACACATGATTGTACCGGTAGGATTGACCAACAACCATCATGAGCCTATTAATTTCTTTGGAGTTTACCGCCCGGAAGGTGAAACAACGATATTGCCTTCCACCTGGCATGAAACAGGTATCGCCGTATTCGGTGAAATTGGACGGTTTGATTATGAACTTCAATTAGTCAATGGGCTTGATCCACAAGGATTCCGCAGCGAAGACTGGATAAAAAACGGCAGACAAGGAGCATTCGAAGTCAACAATTTCACCAGTCCGGCTTTTGTAGCCCGCGTAAACTACCATGGGGTAAAAGGATTAAGAGTAGGTGCTTCTTTCTATTATAACCAGACAGCAAAGAACGGAACTAAGCCTTGGAGAAATACAGGTTATAAATTTCCGGTAACCATTGTAACCGGTGATTTGCAATACAAAGGCTTTAATAACAACCTGATTGTACGCGGAAATGCCGTTTATGGAAACCTAGGAGCGAGCGGAGCTTTAACCACAATCAACAACAGTTCTTCAGCAGCTTCCGGTTACCCTAACACAACAGTAGCACAAAATGCAGTCAGCTACGGGGGTGAAGCAGGATATAATATAGGTTCTTTCTTCCATTCTAAAGCTCCCCGTATCTATCCTTTTATTCGTTATGAATATTACAATCCGATGGAAAAGACAGAAGCTAACACAGGTTTGTTGGCCGACAAACGTTTTCAGGTATCAGCCGTAACAGCTGGATTGAATTACTACGCTCTACCCAATCTAGTAATTAAAGCAGACTACACCCACCGCTCCATAGGAGGTGGAAAATATAATGACGAAAACTTAGTCTCTGTAGGCATAGCCTATATTGGTTGGTTTATCAAAAAATAAATATAATTTTTAATAGCAATGAAAATGAAAACATGGAAATTTCTGCCTATAATGGCAATGGGAGTATGTATGGCGATGACCTCTTGTAGTGAAGATTCTAAAAAAGAAGATGTTTCACCCAACCCATTTGCGGGTTTTAATACCCCGGACAGTGGCACTGCAACAGATGATGAATTAAAGGCTGCGGTTGCAACGTATGTAGATGATGTAGTGATTCCTACTTATCAAGATATGTACAATAAAGTAACCGCATTAAACACGGCAGTACAAAAGTTATCAACGTCCTCCAGTGATAATGATGTAGCCAATGCAGCAGACGCTTGGGTTGCAGCACGTAAACCCTGGGAAAAAAGTGAAGCTTTTCTATATGGTCCGGCAGATTTGAATAAGCTCGATCCTAGTCTGGATAGCTGGCCTTTGGATAAAGGAGGTATTGATGCAATTCTACAGTCCGGAAATTGGGAAGACGCTGTCGGAGGAGACGTAGACGACGGTGATGATGCACCAGCCGATGCACCACAGAACTTGCGTGGTTTCCATACTGCCGAATATTTATTGTTTGAGGATGGTGAAGCAAAAAAAATCACAGACCTGGATGCTAATAAAATAGGATACCTCAAGGCTGTTGTCGGACGTATGTCAAAAGACACAGAGCTTTTGTTAAAAGGTTGGACAGAAGGTAAAAATCTGGAGAACGGTGCCTATAAAGATGCAATGAAAGCACCTAACGGAACTTACTCTATAAGCAATATCAAACAATCTGTTGCAATGATACTAAACTCTGACAATGGTGCAGAAGGAATTGCCAATGAAGTAGGTGCAACGAAAATCGGAGATCCGGTAGATAAGTGGAACAGCGGAGATAAAGAAGGTGGTGTATTAGCCGTAGAATCCTGGTATAGCTGGAACTCTTTAGATGATTATACTGATAACATTTACAGCATCCGTAATGCTTACTATGGTAGTTTAGACGGAACTGTTGCCAGTGCAAGTCTGTGCTCTATCATGAAAAAAGTGAACCCGACATTGAACGACATGGTTGTTAAGCAGATTCAGGAAACAATCACAGCAATCAATGACATACCTCACCCCTTCCGTAACAATTTAGGCGCTACTACTGAAGTTAAGAATGCTCAAAACCAATGCGCATTTTTATGCAGTGGTCTGGCTTTAGTCCGCGGAAAATTAGCAGGAGAATAAACAATATTAATTATGATGACTAAGTTCTTTCTTTTAGGAAAGCCGGTTATCAAAGCATTACGAGGAGGACTCCCAAGGCGATTGGGAAGAATCCTCTTTGTTGCGATAAATATAGGCTTCCTGCAAGGTTGTGATCATGATGCTTTCGACGGCATTATTTATAAGCCAAACGGAGAAATAGCAAAACCGGAGGAATTATCAGCCGGTATTTCCACTATTTTTTCTACCGTAAGTGGCGCTTATGACACCAATGCAGACTGGGTCACCGGTGAATTATTAACACGTTTCAATCGTGGCGATGGTTTGTATGACAATTCTCGTGGAGTAGGTACAGGCAGCGGTAATGGATTAGGACCTATTTTTGGAGGCTATTCCTGCGGAGCTTGCCATAGAAACACAGGACGTACTACTCCGGCATGGGTCACAGGTGGTTCCGGTGCAGGCTTTTCATCTATGCTGGTTTATATTACACGCAAAACCGGAGGATATTTCCCCGAATATGGCCGTGTATTACATGACCAGTCCATTTATGGCGTAAAAGCCGAAGGCAAAATAAAGATAACCACTACTACCGAAAAGTTCAAGTTTCCCGATGGAGAAGAATATGAATTAATAACTCCTCATTATGAAATAACAGATTGGTATGATTATGAAATAAAGCCCGAAGATCTGATTATTTCGGTACGTGCCCCCTTGCGGCATGTCGGCATGGGTCAGATGATGGCACTTAACCACGATGAATTGAAACAGTTGGCAGCTCAAAGTAACTATCCCGAATACGGCATTAGCGGACGCCTGAATTATGTGACGGAAAAAGGAAAATATGACATTGGAATATCCGGCAACAAAGCCAACCATCAGGATTTAACAGTAGAACTGGGATTCTCTTCGGATCTGGGGGTAACCAATGACCGTTTTCCACATGAAGTGGGCGAAGGACAATCACAAATGATGGGATTTGCCAACCAAGGTGTAGAGATTTCGACCCGTGACATGGAAGATGTCGATTTATATATGCAGACATTGGGAGTTCCTGCACGCCGCAACGTGGATGACGAAACCATCAAACATGGAGAGCAAATGTTCTATCAAGCAAAATGCCATTTATGCCATACCGTTACTTTACATACCCGCCCGCGAGGCAGCGTATTACTGAACGGAACTCAACTACCCTGGCTGGGCAATCAGATCATTCATCCCTACTCCGACTTCTTATTACACGACATGGGACAAGGATTAGCTGACGATTACCCTAGCGGCCTGGCACGCGGTTGCGAATGGCGTACTACTCCATTATGGGGAATCGGCCTGCAGGAAATTGTCAACGGACATACCTATTTCCTGCATGACGGACGGGCACGTAACCTGACAGAAGCCATCATGTGGCATGACGGCGAGGGAGCCGCTTCACGTTCCATTTTCTCCCGCATGTCGAAAGAAGATCGCGCAGCCTTACTAACATTCTTGAACAGTTTATAATATAATCAGCAACAACAATGAAAAAAAAATATCTAGCACTCGCGCTCACTGCATTTCTGTGCAGCCACTCTTATGCTCAAGATTCAAATGCAAAAGAAATCGATGATAAATATGTAGAGAATGATGTTGTTTCGCTGGCAGGAAAGAAAGGTTTTTCTTTTTCTACCAAAGCCGGTGATTTCTTATTCAAGCCCTATGCCTTAGTTCAAACCAGCCTCTCTTTCAACCGATATGACGATCAAGGTTTGGAAAGCCTTTATGCACGTAACTGGGCAAACAGTGGTTTTGCTATTCCGAACGCAATACTCGGATTTACAGGCAAGGCATTCGGGAAAGTTACATTCAATTTATCACTGAATGCGGCAAAAAGCGGTGCCGCCTTATTGCAACAAGCCTGGTTTGATGTAGCGCTCAAAGAATCATTCCGTATTCGTGTCGGGAAGTTTAAAACGCCGTTTATGCATGCCTATCTGACCACACTGGGGGAAACATTATTTCCGGTGTTGCCCAGTTCCGTGGCAGGTGGCGTATTAATGCCCTATGACATCAATGCTGTGAAGCCGAGCATAGCTACCGGCTTCGACCTGGGTGTTCAGATACATGGTTTGATTAACGGAAAATGGAATTATCAGTTAGGTATTTTCAATGGCACAGGGATTGATGTCAATTCGGCAACCAAAGGAATGTGTGATGATCATAAATGGCTGCCCCAACTGCTTTACTCCGGTCGCCTGGTATATATGCCCAAAGGTGAAATGCCAGCCACACAAGGTAATCCGAACAATCTGAAAGAAGATAAAATGCAATTCGGTGTATCTACATCTTATAATGCCGAGGCCGAAGATCATAGTAGCAGCGATTGGCGTATAGGTGCAGAGTTTGCCATGGTAAAGAACCGTTTCTACTTTGCAGCCGAAGGTTATTACATGAATATGCATTTCACAGAAATCATGCATAAAGACAAAGACCTGAATTACTGGGGAGCTTATACACAGGCCGGTTATTTTGTAACTCCTAAATTACAGGCTGCTCTCCGTTATGATATATTCGATCGCAACGGGACAGACGAAGGCGGTTTGTTGAATATGCCTGCCATCGGAGCCAATTACTACTTTGTCGGTTCTAATTTAAAACTTCAGATGATGTACCAATATCTGGGCAGAACCGGTCATGACACGCAGACTGATCGTGATAATGATGGAGTGGGACTATCACGCCATAGCGTTACCGCTATGTTACAATTCACTTTCTAATGTATAGGAGGAGGAATCTGTCTATGAATAAAAGACTCAACTATTTATTGATAACCTGTGCCTGCCTAAACCTGTGTTCAGCTTGTGATGAAGGTAAAATCTATCCGGATGACACGATTGACAGTGGACGTACGGCTACTGTAACACTTCATTTCACCCATCTGGATGCTTGGCCGCAGAAAAACAATATGTCATTAATCTCCTTAGGTGAGGACGGAGTTACTCCCATATTGGTTAAGCGCATTCTGGAACCATCTAGCGAGGCAGAAGCTGTAACTGTAACATTAAACAACTTAAACGGAAACACGCGTAGTATTGCCGTAGCCGTTATCACGTCCGGAATGTCTTTGGTGCATGCGTATCAGTCATTTCCCGTAAATGCGTCGGATGAATCGCTGACTTTACCAGAGACAACAATCGAAGTGGCTTCATTCAGCCGCATCCAAACGCAAGTTTTCAATGCCAAATGTGTGATGTGTCATGGAGGAAGTACAACAACAGCCGGAGATTTGGATCTGACGGCAGCCAAAGCCTATCAATCACTGATTAATGTAAAAGCTCCCCATTCTGCGAAAGGAAAGAATTATGTCACTCCTGGAGATTTAAACAACAGTTATTTATTAGATGTATTAGAGCACGATAATCACATCGATATATTCAATGGAGCTGAACAACGTGAAGTTCGCGCTTTGATTCGGACATGGATCAAAGCAGGAGCCGAAAACAATTAACTTGTAACAGAAATTTTTGATATGAACAGCAAAAAACAACAACCCTTGAAATCAGAAAAGACTTTAGCAGAAATATTTAAATACGAAGTGGCAGACGGTGTTTCCGAGTATCATTTAATGATTCACGCAATCCAGCCGGAATCCACTTATGAAGAACAATTAAACGCCATTATAGATACATACTACCAATTACGGGAAAAAGAACTGCAAGGGACCGTCGCCATTTTCAAACGATACTTTTTGAGCGACGCTTCCAATCAGGCAGATACCTTGTTGGCACTTACTGCTGAAAGCTCGGATTGCGCACTTTCTATCGTAGAACAGCCACCATTGAATGGAACCAAAGTAGCAGTATGGATTTACCTTCAGACGAAAGTACAGACACAAATGCTGCATAATGGTCTTTTCGAAGTCAAGCATGGACCCTACCGTCACCTTTGGGGTGGCAGCTCTTTCAATCGGGCAGCCAACTCCGAATACCAAACCCGGCTACTATTAAACGACTATGTTATGCAGCTCATTGAACAAGGTTGCAAACTAGCCGCCAACTGTATTCGTACCTGGTTTTTCGTACAGAATGTGGATGTGAATTATGCCGGAGTAGTAAAGGCACGTAACGAAGTATTCGTTACCCAGAACCTGACGGAAAAGACACACTATATCTCCAGCACAGGTATCGGCGGACGCCATGCTGACCCCAAAGTACTTGTACAAATGGACACGTATGCCGTTGGCGGAATCAAACCCGAACAAATTCATTTCCTTTATGCGCCAACACATTTGAATCCCACCTATGAGTATGGTGTCAGTTTTGAACGTGGCACGTATGTAGATTATGGAGACCGGCGCCAAGTATTCATCTCCGGAACAGCAAGTATTAATAATAAAGGCGAGGTGGTATATCCGGGAGAGATCCGTAAACAGACAGAGCGGATGTGGGAAAATGTAGAGGCTTTACTGAAAGAAGCAGAATGTACATTTGATGATATGGGACAAATGATCGTGTATCTGCGTGACATAGCAGATTATACCATCGTCAAAGAAATGTACGACAAACGTTTTCCTTGTACCCCTAAGGTATTTGTACATGCGCCGGTATGCCGCCCGGGATGGTTGATCGAGATGGAATGTATGGGAGTAAAAACCTGTGAAAATAAGGAATACGCTCCCTATTAATATCATTAAAAAGATATGCCGTTGAAAAGATTACTTATCATTTTATACATCTGTCTGATAGGATTACTTGCCGCAGCCACTTTCATAGAGCAAGCATACGGGACAGAGTTTGTAGAAAGAAATATATATCACACAATCTGGTTTTGTTGTTTGTGGGGAGTTATTGCTGCAATAGGGGTTGTTGCCCTCATCCGACGTTCCTTATGGCGGCGACTTCCCGTTTTGCTGTTTCATGGCTCCCTCCTCGTTATCTTGGTGGGGGCCATGATTACATTTATCTATGGCGAACAAGGATATATGCATTTACGTCCGGATACAGTAAAAAGCAGCTTTCATTCGCCACAGGGCGACAAGAACATTCATCTGCCATTCACGATGAAGCTAGATAGTTTCCGGGTAGAGTATTATCCGGGGACAAAAGCTCCCGCCGATTATGTCAGTCATATCAGCTATTCACTTCCCGGTCAGAAAGATTCCGTGCACAACGAATGTATCTCAATGAACCGTATCTTTACTACACAAGGCTTCCGATTTTATCAGTCCTCATTTGACGAAGACGGTCAAGGAAGTTGGCTGACAGTAAATTATGATCCATGGGGTACAAGAGTGACCTATAGCGGCTACATTCTACTGGGCATCTCTATGATTTTACTACTATTTTGCCGTCAGGGAGAGTTTCGTAAGTTACTAAATCATCCCCTATTGAAAAAAGGAGGATTATTTATCTTATTCCTTTTCTACCTGACAGGAACAATGCAGGCACAGCAAACACCTCTTCGTGTATTAAACAAAATACAAGCAGACAGCTTGGCACAACAACAGGTTATTTACCATGACCGGGTAGTACCATTCAATACACTGGCAAGAGACTTCGTCAAAAAACTGACAGGAAAAATCTACTATAAAGGATTGACTCCCGAGCAAGTTATAAGCGGTTGGATTCTTTACCCGGATTCATGGAAGAATGAACCTATGATATACATCAAAAGTCCCGAACTGCATCATTTACTCGGTTTGGAATCTTCTTACGCACGCTTGACCGATTTATTTGACGGTCCAGTCTACCGTCTTCAGAAAACCTGGCAACAAGAACAGGGAAAAAGTAGCAAACTCGCCAAAGCCATCCAGGAAACGGATGAAAAAGTGGGACTGATCCTGATGGTGGAAAAAGGAACATTCATCCAGCCATTACCCACTGATGGTAGCGTGCAACCTCTCTCCGAACTGGAAGTGAAAGCCGAATTACTCTACAACCGGATTCCGTTCAGCAAGATTCTTTTTATGATAAATCTGTCATTGGGAGTGTTGTCTTTCATGCTTCTACTTCATAACAGCCTGCAAAGAAATACACCCTCGCCCAAAGCCAAAACGATTTCCCGCACAGCAGGAACGATCTTTTCTGTTGCACTCTATCTTGCTTTCATATTCCATTTAGCAGGATATTGCCTGCGCTGGTATATTGGCGGACGTGTTCCTCTTAGCAACGGTTATGAGACAATGCAGTTCATGGCACTCTGCATCCTCTTGATAGCCTGTCTGCTCCATCGAAGATTCTCATTTATACTTCCATTCGGATTCTTGCTCTCCGGCTTTGCGTTGTTAGTCTCTTATCTGGGACAGATGAATCCCCAGATCACCCCATTAATGCCGGTGCTCGTCTCTCCGTGGCTAAGTATTCATGTTTCATTGATTATGATGTCTTATGCCCTATTGGCATTCATCATGCTAAACGGAATACTGGCATTATGCCTCCGAAAAAAAGAATCGGAAAACAATGTCTCCGGAAACGACGCTGTACAAGACAACCGGATAGAACAGTTGACGCTAGTCAGCCGTTTGCTACTCTACCCTGCTACGTTCTTTTTAGGGGCAGGCATCTTTCTGGGAGCAGTTTGGGCAAACGTTTCCTGGGGAAGATACTGGGCGTGGGACCCGAAAGAAGTATGGGCGCTGATCACTTTCCTGGTATATGGAGTAGCATTCCATTCACAAAGCCTGCGCATTTTCCGCAAACCACTATTCTTCCATATCTATATGATTCTTGCTTTCCTGACTGTCTTAATGACCTATTTCGGAGTAAATTATGTTCTTGGGGGGATGCATAGTTATGCAAATTCCTAAACCACTATATATAGCTAGTAACCGATAGAAGAATACCCATTTTAGGGGATTGCGGGAAAAGCGGAAAGCCCCTATCTTTGCAGTATCAGAATTAAATTAATTAGTCATAATTATATTACGTAGCCACATTAAAAATACATAGAAATCGGCCGAAGTGATTCACCCGCATTTCTTTTATTTGGTTGTTAAGTTAGAAAAAACCATATAATGTATTCATTTTGGAATATGAATAGATGACATATTCTAAAAGAGGCAAGGACGTCCGGCTTGTGAAAGCCGGACGTTTTTTTATATCAGTAAGAGAATAAAGTAAGAGAGCTCATGCATTCATGAGCTCTTTCCAACCAGCCGTTTCGAAAACGATATACTCCGCTATAAATTTCTCCATCTCCTCCTTCTTCACAGGATGCAACACCAACTCTTCGAGTAAGGCAAACAACCATACCGTATTCAAGTGAATGAAAAAATTGGTTATTGCTATATTGATATGCGGATATTTCTGTTTCATTCCTTGAAAAAAGACAGAAATCGTACGCGTCATCAAATCCGTATATTCGGAACGGAAGTTCTCCAAAACAGAACCTTGTGCCTGAAAAAGCAGCAGCCGTAAACGGTCACGATGTTCAGAGACTAATCTGATATATTCCCGTACAGATGTTTTCTGGTAATCCGAATCCATAAAGACATCGATTGTCATCTGATCGGCATCATGATTATAAATCATAGCATACAGATCATTCAATACCGGTTTCAGAATCGTACGGAATATCTCATCTTTATTGGTGAAATAATGATAGATATTACTCACCGTCACCCCTGCCCTCGAAGCTATTTCACGCATAGAGGCATCCTTGTATCCCTTTTCCAGAAACACTTCTTCGGCTACCTTCAAGATTCGCTCTTGTATATCTCCCTTCAAAAACTGCATAGTATCACTGCTATTTATCCATTCATATTTGTAACCTGTCTGTTCACCATCCGGGCAAATATACCATTTTTCTTTTTCAATTCCTCCGGTGTTCCCATTTCAGCAACACTTCCATTCTCCAATACTACAATTTTGTCGGCATTGGCAACGGTTCGCATACGGTGCGCAATAATCAGTACTGTTTTGTTACGTACCAATTCCGATATGCCTGCCTGTATCTTGGTTTCATTTTCCACATCGAGCGAAGCAGTAGCCTCATCCAGCAAAACAATTGGAGCATCCTTCAACAAAGCGCGGGCGATGGAAATACGCTGCCGCTCACCACCTGACAATGTTTCCCCGTTCTCACCGATAATCGTCTGATATCCCTGCGGCATTTTAGTGACAAACTCATCACATTGTGCTAGGCGGGCAACTCTCCGGACTTCCTCATCCGTAGCATCCCGTTTGCCAATACGGATATTATCCATGATGGAAGCATTAAAAAGAACTACTTCCTGAAAAACAACGGAATAGTTCGTCAGTAACGTTTCAGGATCAATCCGGCTGATATCCTGTCCGCCGAGGGTAATCTTTCCCGACTGAATATCCCAAAAACGTGCTGCCAACCTGGCTGCCGTACTCTTGCCACTGCCCGAAGGACCCACCAAAGCTGTTTTTTCGCCTTGTCGGGCAGTAAAGGACAAGTTCTTCAATATTTGTTTTCCCTGCTCATAAGCAAAGTCTACCTGCTGAAACTCGATGTCATAGCCTTTAGGAGTAAAATCGGTAGTTCCATGCTGTACCGGCAATGCTTCCATCTCATTCATTCTGCTGATACGCACATCCAGATAGAACAAAGCGGCAATATTATTCATCACCTCGCTGATCGGAGCATATACACGCGAGCCGATCACCATAAATATAAGATAGGTAAACAAATCGATTGTCCCCGAAGCCAAGAGATTGGCACCGACGATAATGACGCTTGCCAAGCCGAGTTTCAATACACTTTGGGAACCGTTTACCAATATGCCGAGCACCAGTTCATTACGGGTCAGTACCTTTTCATAGGTATCGATGCTTGCATCCAATTTCTCCAGATAGTCCCTCTCCTGATTATAAGATTTTATCTCCTGAATAGTATCAAGTCCTTCTTGAATATGTTCAGTCACCATTCGCTTGTTCAGATAATTACTTTCATTGCTTTTCTGTATTTCCTTCTTCGAGAAAAGAAGAATTGCGGCGGCAAGCGGCACTACCCAGAACAAAGCAATCGTCAACTGCCAGTTATAAAATGCCATACCGACGGTAATAAGCAGAATGCTGATAATGGAAGCAAACAACTGGGGAACCGCATGCGAGAAAGTATGTTCGAGATCAGTGCAGTCATCCATAATCGTGGCGGTAAGGTCGGAAAGATTCTTTTCGCCGAAGAAAGCCAGAGGCAACTTGCGAAGTTTTTCCGCCAATGAGATACGCCGGTTCGCGCTCTCATCATAAACGGTGGTATAGGTGCTACGATATTGCAATACCGCAAATATATACATGACTATCATAAAGATAATACCGAGTATGCTATAGTAGAGAATACCATGCGTCACCGAAACCGAAGGCTGAAACACCGGACGAAGATATTCCTCAAGAAAGAGAAAAACAAATACCGCCGGCAACATCAATACAATATCTAGCAGTGTAGTGAAAAACACACCTTTACAGAAATCTTTTGCTCCTTTAGTTGAAAGGGCAAAACGTCTTTTTATTACTTCAATCATTAGAAACCTCCTTTCCTATTGTCCAGCGAACGGATTGCTGGTATTCATTCCACATATTATAATAGATACCTTGTTTTTCAAGCAGTTTGGCATGTGTGCCTTGTTCCGCAATCTTACCCTTGTCAATCACAAGAATATTATCGGCATCCGTGATGCTTGAAAGACGGTGGGCAATCATCAATACGGTTTTTCCTTTTGTCAGTTCTTTCAGGGCTTGCTGAATCAGATGCTCATTTTCGGGATCGGCAAAAGCAGTCGCTTCGTCCAGTACGATGATGGGGGCATTTTTCAGTATCGCACGTGCGAGCACGATTCGTTGTTGTTCCCCGCCGGAGAGATACGTTCCTTCTGTACCGATCTTTGTATTTAGTCCGAGCGGAAGTTTATTGATAATTTCCCGGCATTGTGCCATATCTACTGCCCGTTCCACTTCCTCCATTGTCGCGTTGGGATTACCATATTTGATATTTTCAAGCAAAGAAGTCTTAAATAGCTTTGTATTCTGAAACACAAAAGAAATATGTTTCATCAGTTCTTCAGGGGCGATTTCTCTTACATTGATGCCACCTATTAAAACCTTCCCTTCTGTTGCCTCCCAGAAACGGGGAACAAGACGGGCAATTGTCGTTTTCCCTCCGCCTGAAGCTCCGACAAGAGCTACTGTCCTTCCTTGCGTAATGGTGAAACTGATATCATCCACCGCCTTTTGATTAGCTCCCGGATAGCTGAAGGAAACCTTTTCGAACTGAATACTGAATTCCTTTACCGGTTGTGGATGCGCTACAACAGTCAGGTGCTCATAAGCAACCAGATTTTCAAGACGTCCGATGGCCTCACTCGCCTGCCCCAAAGCCTGATTGAGATACATACTTTTCATGATACTTTGGGAGAATACGGGAGTAATGAGAACAAATAGGAAGAAATTAAGTAATACCGATGCATAATTACCAGAATAACCGATCAGCAAAATAGCCAACGGAGCAAGGAAAAACACAAAGCCATTGATAATAACGGTATAGAGCGACATCGGCTTCTCCCACATTCGTGTATAGCCGAATACCATTTTATTATAATTCATGATACAGCGATGAAAGTTCTTGAAAGAGTAAATGGTCTGCTGGAAAACCTTCACTACGGGAATTCCTCTCACATACTCTACAGCTTCGGTATTCATTTCCTCCAGAGAAGTCATGTAGCTTTTCATAAACTGCCGTCCCTCCGCATTCATCATAAATCCCATAACCAGCATGGCAATAATTACAGGAACGATACATGCCAGACCGAGTATCCAGTCGAACATAAAAATCAGTATGACAGCTACCAACGGCACTAGAAAAGTAGCCGCAAGGTCGGGCAACTGATGTGCCAGAAAACTATGGGTAACCCCTGCATTGTCATCTATAATCTTACGGATACGTCCGCTCGTATTAATGTCAAAGAAACCGAGAGGCATACGCACTATCTGGCGCATGGCTTCTTTGCGCAAATTCGATTCAACCCGAAAAGCTGCAAGATGCGAAGACATCAAGGCGGCAAAATAAAGGACGATACTCGCCACGGCCATGCCTGCCGCCCACCAGGCATACGTCACCACATTACCGGAAGAGGTTATCTCTCCGTATTCAAGCAGTTCTCTCACAATCAGCCAAATAAGAATATAAGGCAACATGCCCGCCAGGGCACTTAGGGCAGACAGTAGCATTGCCGCAGGCAAAAGCACTTTCCGTTTACCCATGTAGTTCTGAAGTTTTTTCAATGTACTCATAACGTACGTTCAATCTATATTAAGTTCGACAATCATTTAACTTATCGCTTGTTTTCAAAAAAGAACAATATTCGAAATCGTTCAAAAAAAAAGAGAGCTTATATTTCTATAAGCTCTCTTCATCCCAGTCAATCCGGTGCATGTGCACCTTTGATATATGATTAATCTCGACTCGTCTCTCACTGATTCGCATAAGTTTTCAATTATTTTCTGCAAAGGTACCGCTCACCGGCAAGACGAGCAATACCTAAAAATAATGAAATTTGCTATTCAGACTATAACGAATAAGTAATGATTAAAACAACAGAATAGTTATTCATGTTTCAGCCACGTACTTGGCAATACTTCTTTTTCACCTTTTTCATTCACCAGTTCCATCTGCAATACGCCTCCGTTACAATCGAAGTAACGCACCTCTATCGGATGAAGCCCGGCTTTCAATGCCTTCTGCACAATAATCTCCACCGGCGAATGTGCTCCATCATTATCTCCCAACAATTCACCGTCGAGCATCAATGTGCTACCGTCGTCCGAAAGAAGGGCAAATGTATAGATACCATCGGCAGGAACTTCCAGATAGCCGGTCAACACCAGACCGATATTTCCTTTCACCTCTTCGGGGATAGATACCGATTCCACCACATACTCCCCTTTGACAGGAGCTGCTTCAATATCCGCACAAAGATTACCACGAAAATCGTGCCATACTGCTTTCAAGCCGGACTGCAAAGCAGCCGGAGCAGTCACCGCCTCCGCATAAGGAGCCTTTACATACTTGGTACGCACCACATCCGATGGAGAACCATCCGGACGGAAAGTACGGAAAGCAAAATCGGTAGTCTCCTCCACTTCCAAAGCACCGTCATAAAGAGCTGATTCCTTGGTAGGCATACTTCCATCTGTCGTATAGCGTATTTCAGTGCCGGGCAACGGGCAAGTCAAGTCAACTGCTGTTTCATCAATAAATGCATTCACTTTATAGAATCCCTGCAAATCGGGCACACGATAATTTACCCTCATCACATCCATCCGTTTAAACTGCGGAACAAGCTGACGATAAAACTCTTCGAGACTTGGTTTAGCAGCCGGCTCTGCCCAAGCTATTTCGCTCAATGCAATCATGCGGGGAACAATCAGATATTCAATGCGTTTCATAGTCGGAATCCATTCAGCCCAGAGATTAGCCTGTACACCCCAGATGTATTTCTTCTCTTCCGGTGATAACCGTTCATCCGCACACGGATCATACGCCAGTATTTTCTTTACTGAATTCTGATCCTGCGCATAATCAAAATAGAAATGTTCATTCGGACAAGCAATCACTTTCTGCTTTTGTGCGGTCGCCGTAGGCAACGCGTCTTTCGCCCAACTTCTCCACCATGTAATAGCAGCATCGGAAGATAATCCGTCGGTTACCACTTCATCCCAACCAATAAGTTTCTTTCCGTTGGCAAGGAAGAATTTCTCCATGTCACGTACAAACCATGCCTGAAGCTCTTCTACTGAACCCAGTTTTTCCGTACGAATACGTTTCTGACAGAGAGGACATTTCTTCCAGTTGGCTTTCTCCACTTCATCACCACCCATGTGCACATATTCATAAGGGAAAAGCTCGAAAATTTCTTTGAACACATTCCTACAAAACTCCAGCGTTGTATCTTTACCCGGACAGATAGGAGAAGAGAAGATTTCTCCCCATCCGATTAGTCCGTCGCATGCCAACTCCGGATATTGACTGATAGCCGCGAGAAAATGTCCCGGCATATCAATCTCGGGAATGACATCAATTCCTCTTTGCGTAGCATAGGCTACTATTTCTTTGATATCATCATGAGTGTAATAACCTCCATACAGCGTATCTCCTTCCACAATGCGTATCTTATCTTCCGGAATCAGGAAATCGGTATTATCTTCCTCTTTCGCACGTGCCATGCAGGTACGGTCGTGCTTATTAAACTCACGCCAAGCTCCTTTTTCGGTAAGCAGCGGGTATTTCTCAATCTCTATACGCCAACCCTGATCGTCAGACAAATGCCAGTGGAATTTATTGAGTTTATACAAAGACATCAGATCCAATACATGCTTCACCTCATTCTTATTCCAGAAGTGACGGGAAGCATCCAGCATAAACCCACGCCATTCAAAACGGGGTGCATCTTCTATTTGCACAACAGGGATTGAATAAGTTTGTTTCTCTCCCTGCACTTCTATCGCTGCAGGAAGCAGCTGGCGAATAGTAGTAATCGCAGAAATGATACCCGAATAGTCATTAGCCTCTACCCGGATATATTCCGGCGTAGACTGAAGTTTATAAGAACCGGACTTGCCACCGGTATCTTTCAACTGAAAATACATATCTACCTGATTCTTATCAGTAGTGACTTCCACAGAAGACGATATGACATTGCGGAGAATCTCCTGCAAATACCCGACTGCCGGAAACAACGACTGATCGGAAACTCCAATCTTCATTCCGTCTTTTAAAACAAACGAGCCCGACTGCTCGGTCAGACTAACAGGGGTAGGTAGGATTGCAATCTCTTGCTTGACGGTAGGCGTACAAGAAGAAAAAACACAAGCTGATACAATGAGTAAAGAACTACTTAGTTTTTTGAACATGCGGTTAACTATTTAATAAATGATTTGTCCTGTCTTTAATTGACCATCTATATATAATACAACTAAAACATAGAAACTACTAAAAACCCGGAAAAAGTTTTTTTGCGACTTGACGTCACAGACTCCTATAAATGTTTATCTTTGCTAGCCAATCGCAATCAAACAATTAATTATAAAGAGTCACTTCAATGTCAAGAGAGAATATCTTAATCAAAACCTCATGGATTAGCACCATTGGCAATGCAATCCTGTCCGCATCAAAAATCATCATCGGTTTATGGGCCGGTAGTTTGGCGGTAGTGGGCGACGGTATCGACTCGGCAACCGACGTCGTTATCTCTATCGTTATGATTTTTACGGCACGCCTCATCAACCGTCCTCCTTCAAAGAAATATGTATTCGGTTATGAGAAAGCGGAAGGCATCGCGACAAAGATTCTGTCACTGGTGATATTTTATGCCGGTATGCAAATGCTGATATCTTCCATTCAAAGCATCTTTTCAGATGAAGTGAAAGAGATACCATCGGCTATCGCTATCTATGTGACTATATTCTCTATTGTCGGCAAACTGATGCTGGCTTCGTACCAGTACAAACAGGGAAAGAAAATTGACAGCTCCATGCTGACGGCGAATGCGATAAATATGCGTAATGATGTTGTCATTTCGGCCGGAGTTTTATTAGGGTTGATTTTTACTTTTATATTCAAATTGCCGATACTCGATTCGATAACGGGATTGATAATCAGCCTCTTTATCATCAAGTCGTCCATCGGTATTTTTCTCGACTCGAATGTGGAGCTTATGGATGGCGTGAAGGATGTCAATGTGTATAATAAGATATTCGAAGCTGTCGAGAAAGTGCCGGGAGCAAGTAATCCGCACCGGGTCAGGTCGAGAATGATAGGAAACCGGTATATAATTACGCTCGATATAGAGGTGAATCCGCAGATAACGATTACACAAGCGCATGAGATTGCCGGGGCGGTGGAGAAAAGTATCGAAAGCTCAATAGATAATGTTTATGATATTTTGGTGCATGTGGAACCTGCCGGGGAGTGTCAGACGGATGAGAAATTCGGGGTAGACAAGGATATGGTGTGACACGTGAAAATCTTCGGCAACAAAGAAAGCTATTCCGCTTCTTTTTCTTAACTTTGCATTCATCGTTCACATTTTAATAAAAATTTGATATGGAAGAAGGAACATTCAGGCGCTATCCTATCGGGATACAGGATTTTGAAGATTTGCGCAATAATGATTACATATATGTTGATAAGACTGCACTGATTTATCAACTCGTCAATACAAATAAGATTTATTTCCTGAGTCGTCCCCGTCGTTTCGGGAAAAGTCTGCTTGTCTCTACGCTCGAAGCCTATTTTCTGGGAAAGAAAGAACTTTTCAACGGACTGGACATGGAGCAGTTAGAGAAAGACTGGACAGTGTATCCGGTGCTACATATCGACTTTAGCGGCAGTAAATATATGGAAGCAGAGTCACTTCGCGCATCTATCAATGTTCAGCTGTTACTTTGGGAAAACGTCTACGGACGTCAGGAAGGCGAAGACACATTTAGTTTACGTCTGGAAGGTATCATCCGCCGCGCTTATGAGCAAACCGGGCAGCAGGTTGTCGTATTAGTGGACGAATATGACGCCCCGATGCTGGACAGTAACAATAACCATGAGTTGCAGCATGAGATTCGTGGTATCATGCGCGACTTCTTCAGCCCCTTAAAAAAGTCAGGTAAATATCTTCGCTTCCTCTTCCTGACGGGCATCAGCAAATTCAGCCAGATGAGCATATTCAGCGAACTTAACAATCTTCAGAACGTCAGCATGAGCGATAATTACAGCACTATCTGCGGTATCACCGAACAGGAACTGCTGACACAGATGAAAATTGATGTCGAACAGATGGCACAAGCCAACGATGAAACGTATGAAGAGGCGTGTGCCCACTTGAAGAAGCAATATGACGGATATCATTTCAGTAAATCCTGTGTGGATGTGTACAATCCTTTCAGCCTGATTAATGCTTTTGCTCAAAAGAGTTATGAGAACTACTGGTTTTCTACCGGTACCCCTACCTTTCTGATAGAACTCCTGCAACAAATGAACTTTGATATCCGGCTGCTCGACCGTATGGACGCCAAGCCGGAAGACTTCGACAAGGCTACGGATTGTCTCACCGACCCTATTCCGGTGCTCTACCAAAGCGGTTATCTCACAATCAAGTCGTACGATGCTTTCTTTCGTACCTATACATTAGGCTACCCGAACGAGGAAGTAAGAATCGGCTTTATCGAGTCGCTCATCCCTTCTTATCTTTACCAACCTACGCGCGAAAGCAACTTTTATGTAGTGTCCTTTGTGCGTGATTTAATGAAGGGCAACCTCGAATCTTGCCTTGAACGCACCCGGTCTTTCTTCGCCTCTATTCCGAACGACTTGAACAATAAAGAGGAAAAACATTATCAAACTATATTCTATCTTCTGTTCCGCTTGATGGGACAATATGTGGATACCGAAGTCAAAAGCGCTGTCGGACGGGCGGACGTGGTTATCAAAATGCAGGATGCTATTTATGTACTTGAATTTAAAATGAACGGCACCGCAGAAGAGGCTTTGGCGCAAATTAACAGCAAAGGGTATGCGATTCCTTATGAGGCAGACCACCGGAAAGTGGTGAAGGTCGGCATCAACTTCGACAGTACCACGAGAACGATTGGAGACTGGGAAATCGAAACAGATTAACAGCGTACGCCACTTGCTTGAAGTAGACAAGGATATGATGTGACACATGAAAAAGGCAGCAGTTGCTCTCGTCTGTGAGTAACTGCTGCCTTTTTGCGTGTTCTGTGCTGTCGTAGCCGGGAAATTAGGGTGTATTGCCACAGCTTGCTGTGGTGCGTTTCCCTAACTTGTTGTGGCATGCTCCCCTTGCCTGCTGTGGCATGCTTCCCTAGCCTGCTGCGGCACGTCTCCCCAGCCTACTGCGGCACACATCCCTTTCCGCCGTTCCGGTTTTACGTATTCAATAGGCTGTTGCTTTGATACGCAGCTTGATGGCATTTTCGGCTGTATCCAGTACCAGTTCGCAGTTTTCAGAGGTTACAGAACTACCGGTGACGTCCATTTCCAATGAGGTGATTTTCTCAAGATCGAGTTGGGTTAAGGTGTATCCGTCTCCTTTCACCACCGTGAATCCACCTTCGGGAAAATGGGATGGCCGCATCTTCCATTGAGCCACAAACGTCAGTTTGTCCTTGTCAAGGGTGATTTTCTCTACCGGTGTAGAGTTGTCTTTGTCGTCGCCGCCGCAGGCGGTTACCAACGTTGCTGCCACAAGGCAGAGGAAAAAGATTCTTAGTTGTTTCATGCGTCTTTCTGTTTTCTTTAAAAGGGTAAATTATGAAAGGCTGCCGCCTTTTTTGTTTGCCATGAGGGCGGATGCGCTGTCTGCAGCCGGACTGTCCGTCCTCATTCGTGACCTGCTTCTTTATGCAGCCGGGTCGGGGGCTTCACCTCCTCCGGGGATTTCAGGGTCGGGCGCTTCGCCGCCGCCACCGCCGCCACCCGCGTTTTCGTCACCCAGCAGAATCGGGAAACGGTAAGAGCGTGGCGTTTTCAATGCCTTGTTGCTTCCGCTATATTGTGTCGTGATGCTTAGCGCATAGAGCTTTCCGGCTTCTATGGCAGGTAGCATGATGGTGAGTTGTGACGGTGCGTTGTGAACGATGACGGACACTTTCAACGGGACGGCTCCCTCTTCGTCTTTGGTGAGATAGATGCCTACCGAAGGGTCGTCACCGAGGATTTTAATGTTGCTTCCGCTGATAACGGCAGGACCGCCGGAAGTGATGACCTGGCTGATACTCTTCGTCACGGAGTCGGTGATGGAGTTGATGACCGGCCCCGTCTGTGCCAGCCCGTTGCAGATTACTTTTACGGCTTTGAGCTGGTCGCGCAGCAGTTGTCCCGGTGTGTAGGACACACCGAGCGAGTGCTTCGTGGCGTCAAACTGGGCGTTCTCCCCGAGGAACGAACCGCGTACGGTGACGATGTACTGTCCCACACCGTCTACCACGCTCTTCCCTTCGGCGATGGCTTCCACCTTCTTCTGGTCGGCAAGGTCGAGGATGTTCTCGATGGTCTCCTGCCGGTACTCGGTACGCTCCTTGATGATGCGTGCTGCGATTTCTTTGTTGTGCAGACTGCCTGTGATGCGTGCGCGTCCGGTGTAGTCGCCTTTTTGCTCGGTCATGATGTTGTCGTAAAGGTCAACATTGAGCGTGATTTTTTCGTTTGTTGCCATGATAATGATTGTTTTAAGGAAAGTGAATATCTATTTATTGGTTACGTTCTGTGCTGCTTGTCATTTCGCACGCATCTTGATAGCATTACCGTCCAGATAAAGTTCGAAAAGACTGTCATAATATGTCATGCCCCCAGTAGTATTAGTCATCAGATGGAACTTCATAAGATCACTGTCAGTCAAGGTGTAGCTGTCGGTTCCCTTAACAACGGTTTCGGCTCCTGGCCGGACAGTGGAACGACTCAACACGTAATCATATAGATCTAATTTAAAATCAGAATCCGCCGGAAGTTCGTTTTCAACCGTAACGGTGGGGATGGTCACTTGATTGCCATTAATCGCAGCTTGCAGACAGAGGCTCCGTTCACTCCCATACGTTCCCTCCTCCCTTGCTTTTATTTTTCCGCCTTTCAGTTGCAGTATTCCTGTAGGGGCAACAAGCACTTCCTGCCCCTTTATGCTTTTGGAGATTTCAGCATCGCCTTCCATAATGAGCGTGGCATTATCACCGACAGAGATACCAATTAGCTGGTCATTATCATCCCCATTGCCGGAATATAATTCGAAACCGTTACCCAGCGTTAGTTTGCAAGACGCCCTAACAAATATGCAGGCGACTTCAGCTAAATGGGCATCAGCATTTCCATAAATGTTGAGGTTGGTCAGCTTCAATGACGCGCCGTTTATAAGCTCAAAAAGGCTTTTGTCGCTAGCGGTACGGGAAATATAATAATTATCGCCGCTGATAGGATTATTTCCGCCGTCGATAGCAATGTGTTTGCCGTCTATTGAAAAGGCAAAATGCTCTGCATCCGCAGCAATCTCAATATCTTTACCGAGGATGATTTGTGTTGGTGCATCCGCAGTGCCGTCTGCCGTTTCAATAGCGGTTTTCAGTTCGGCTGCGGTAGTGACAAGCGTCTTGTTGCTGCTGACCGTCACAAGGCAGGTGGCGGACTTTTCGCGTGCGGTGGCGGTGATGGTGGCTGTTCCTTCAGCTACGGCGGTCACCAGTCCGTCTTTACTTACGGTGGCTACGGAAGTTTTGTCACTGCTCCATACTACGGATTCGGCAGTCACCCGGTCGGGGACAATGGTGGGAACCAGCGTTTCGGTCGCTCCCGATTTCAGGGTCAGAGTCTCATGATTGAGGGTGATGCTCTCTACGGGCACAGAGTTGTCGTCATTGTTGTCGTCGCCACAGGCGGTTGCCAACGTTGCTGCCATAAGGCAGAGGAAAAAGATTCTTAGTTGTTTCATACTTCTTTTGTCTTTCTAAAAGGGTGAATAAATCGTGTTCTCTTTTCGGACAAAAGTAATATGCAACAACGAAAAGGTATAGCCAAAATCCTGCATTGTATAGCCAAAATCCTGCAAATCTTGCAGGATTGCCGGAAATTCCATTGTTCGGAGAAACTTCTACCTATGCATTGATGGAAACAACAGCATTTGATGATAAAAGAGTATCGCCTTCTCCTTTAAAGTACAGACTTTTGTTGGCGGAACTCAGTAGGAGTCATTTTTACCAATTCGCGGAAATTGCGGTTGAAGGTGCGCATTGCCTTGAAGCCCGACGCTCCGGCAATGTCTTCGATTGTGTGGTTCGCGTAGTCCGGAAGCAGGAGCAAGTCCATGGCATGACGGATGCGCAGGCGGAGAAGATAATTTTGCAAGGTCAGTCCTGTGGCACGCCCCACAGCGGCGGAGAGATTACGCTCGTTTGTGCCAAGAGCTTTAATCAGGTCGTCACGCTTGAAGTTGTAGTCGAGGTACGGTTGTTCTTTCTGCAGATAGGCTTCGAGCTCTTCAAACAAGTGGTTGCTATCGCCGGATTGCAGGTAACAGATGAGGTCGCCCATATCGGCTTCGAGCGGTGGTTGGGTCAGTTTCCCATCCTGTTCGACGATAAAACGGCGTAGCATCTCGTAAGTGTAATGATAGTTAGTGTACAGCCATGCAAAAGCAGGATAGAAAACCACGATAAGGAAACTGAAACTAAACTCGGGTATCGGTCCCGGACAGACAAGTAAAACCCATGCGCCAATGCCGATACTCAACGCATAAAGGAAAGCGCGCATCGTCCACCGGAGTTCCAGTTTGGAGATACACTCTCCGGTCAATTCTTTTAAATGCGTGATGTAGTGGCGTTTTTTACGGAAAAAGAGGCGGATGTAAACGAACAGTTGTACGGTATAGGTGACACCGAACAAGGTCCGCACTGCCAACGGGAGATTGTGAACGACACACGCACGCCATTCTGCCAAAGAATATACACAGACGTCCGCTTCAATGCAGCAACTCACCACATACAGCAGAATGAAAACGAGCGAAGGCACCGCATGCTTCATCACATTGGCAAAAGTGACGTATCTGCTGTCGAACAGCAATATCAACATAAACGTGAACATCAACGCCTGCGAAGAAGCAAGCACCAACACCAATATTGAGAATAAGTCCAACGACCGGTATACGCCGAACCCGTCAACCAGCAACTCCGCCAAATGACCGACAGCGATAATGAAAGAAGCAGCGATGAAGAAATGGCATGCACGCCTGTATTTGGGATTAACGGCGTGCGCCATCTGCTTGAAGCAGACAAGACCGAAAGATATAGACAGACATATTCCGATAATAATGCCGTTTGTTAGTGTGTGTAAAGCCGGTATATCCATTACTTAGCATTTGTTTTCCCAACAAAGTTAATGAATCTTGACGAAAAACCGACTAGTTACAGCCTGTAAAATTCGACAAGTCTGCAAAATCGTATAGAAACAACCTAATAGCTAATCTTCACTCCGGCAAAGAAACTTCTCGGCAGAGAAGGCCCGTAAATATAGCCGGAATCCCGATTAGCTCCTCTATCAAAGTCCTTCTGATAAGACTCAAAGAGGTTCTGAATTCCGCCGTTTAGTTGCAAATCGACTGTTTTGTATAGCTTGAAGTCATAAGCCAGTTTCACTCCCAAATCGAAGAAACGGGGTGTACGGATGGCTTCCGCCTTTCGTTCGGGCATTGCGCCCAGTTCGGCGTTCTCGGCGGTGATATCCATGCGTTGCACTAACATTCTCCCGGTATAAGTTCCTGACAGGGCAATGGATAAAGGTTTGATGGGAGTATAAGTAGCTGTGAAGTAACCATATGTATCGGGAGTACGGAAAATCTTCTTTTCTGCCGGTGCGTCGTCATGCCATTTATGAGGTTCATCGTATCGGCTGCGTTGCAAAGTGAGTCCCGCTTGTATTTGCAGGATGGAAAGATAAGCCACTTTGCCCTCCAGCGTTAGCCCCATCACTTTCGCGCCGGGACCGTTACTGCGTGTTTTTACCAATATCCCATCGCCACGGTCATAAGGTTCGCCCAACACGAAGACATCTGTCAGTCTTGTATAAAAGCCCTCGATCAAGAAATTCGTCTGGAATACTCCGAAACGGTGATACATATCTGCGGACGCACTGAAACTTTGGGATTTCTCTTCTTTCAAGTTCTTCGCACGCTCAATCATTGCCACTGTTCCGCCCACATTTTCAATATGCATATCTTCATCAAAAGCCTGCGGAGCACGGAATCCGGATGAATAGCTCAAACGCAGGTTTATATTCTGTGTCGGGTTGAAACGCAAGTTGGCACGGGGGCTAAAGATGACATTATCTACCATGTTATGCTTATCCAGACGACCACCGATCAGAATGCCCCAACGGTCGTTCTTCCACTCGTTCTGCAGAAAAGCACTGTAAATATTTACCGTCTGATCCGTGTGGCGGTCATATCCCCACATATTATCTTTCAGACGATCACGGTTATATTCAAGTCCTGCCGTGAGGTCAGAAGGCATAAAAAAACACTTATCAAACGTATGTACATACTGCGCGCCGCCCATAGCGGTTAAATCCGTTGTTTTTCCATAGGCTTTCAGAGGATCGTTACCCGGTCCGTAATAACTGTCCCGATCTGTATTGGCGGCTGACGCAAAGATACTTAGACGGTTCTTTTCATCTGGCGAGAAATAATCGAACTTCAAACTTCCACCATCAATCGAATGTTGCAACTGCTCTGCAATATGGGCTTCGTGAGGAGGACGGTCCAACATATCCCCTCCCCGACGGAATTCCTGCATGTGGTGATATTCGAAGGTTAGTTTGGAGTAAGTGCTTGTTTTCAGATAAGAGCGGAAGCCCACTGTCTGATTCTTCAATTTAGGTAGTTCGGTGAATCCGTCTCCGTCATAATCATATCCGGACCGGTGACGGTTCTGACCAAAGATATACAGTCCGGCACGATGATCGTCCGTCACTAATGAAGCATTCAGGGAGGTATTGTTATCGAATGAGGAGCCGCCTCCTAAAGCAGTAAGGGTGTGCGACAGCTGGCCGGAATTGCGCAAAGGCTCTTTGGTGATTATATTGATGGTTCCTGCAATGGCCGAAGAGCCGAACAAGGCGGAACCTCCCCCACGCATCACTTCTACGCGTTCAATCATGCTGGCGGGAATCTGTTCCAGGCCATACACTCCGGAAAGGGCACTGAATACGGGACGGGAATCTATCAAAATCTGCGTATACGGTCCGTCCAGTCCATTGATGCGGACTTGCTGGAAACCACAATTCTGGCAGTTTGTCTCTACACGTACACCGGGCTGAAAGTTCAGCCCTTGCGATAAAGTGGAAGAGTTAGTCGTTTCAAATAGCTTCAGATCGACGACATTTACCAAAGTAGGAGCCAAACGGCGCGTCGTTTCACTGCGGTTGGCGGAAACCACTACCCCATCCAAAGCAATCGCGTCCTCTTCTATTTCAAAATCCTCTTCCAGTGTCTTTCCTTTTTTCAGAGTCACGTTGCGGGTCACGGTCTTGTAGCCGACCGAGCTAACCTCCAGTATAAAGTTACCTTCCGGCAAATTCTTCAAAAAATAATGTCCGGTAGCGTCGGTCACGGTTCCTATCGTTGTTCCTTTCAGTGCAATGGTGATGTAAGGAAGGTGCTCTTTCGTTTTCTTATCCAGTACATGGCCTATGATGTTCGCATCGGATTTTTTCAGTTCAGGGTAGTCCGGATGTTCAGCCAATGCGTATGACAGGACACAATACAGGCCGGCCAGGACTAAAAGATATTTCTTCATTGTCGTTAGTCTTTTAATGTTTAAAATCAAAAATAATAATAAGGGAAAGGGAAGCAGCGATCATTAATCGTTGTTCCTAACTGATGAATACTGTTCCCGAAAAGATAGACTAAGCGACAGGAGGTGCTCTAAGAGATATGACGCCCGGACAAGAACGGTGATATGGCTCAACTTGCGGGCGGATAAACAGGATACATAATAGAGATAAAGCAGCGACCGCGAATGTAGGTATTAATCCGCTGTCTGTCACCAATACATGATTCAACAGGTGAATGAGTTGGAATTCAACCGTCGTATGGCTATGTTCACTGCCTTTTTTAAATGGATGCGAATGGACAATCGTTACCCCGTTTACTACATGGGAGTGAGTAAATAAAGTGATTCCTGCCATGTACGAAATAAACAGTACAGGCAAAAACCACTTCATTATATGTAGGTACAATTGTTTCATCCGGTAATCTTGCACATCTATTCTGTGCAGTAAAGTCAGGGTTTAGTTTGTTTTTTTGCAAAGATAAGGATTGTCTCCATGCAAAACAATCCCTATTTATAACGATTTTAAATCTTAACCGAATCTTAATAACTGATCTTCACCCCGGCAAAGAAGCTTCTCGGAAGTGACGGACCATAGATATAGCCGGAGTCACGGTCAGCTCCTTTATCGAAGTCGTCCTGATAGGCATTGAAAATATTCTGTATGCCGGCATTCAACTGGAGGTTCATCGACTTGTAAAGTTTGAAGTCATAAGCAGCTTTCAAACCGATATCGAAAAAGTCTTTGGTATTCACCGTTATCGGATTTTCAAGGAATCCCGGAACCGGCTCGTGGGGAACCAGCATCGAACCGGTATAGGTACCGGAAAGAGCGATAGATAACGGTTTTATCGGGGTGTAGGTTGCTGTAAAATAGCCGTAAGTATTTGGCGTACGCATCATTTTCTTCACCGCCGGAGCTTCTTTGTTCCAGATGTGCGGTTTGCTGTAATGGCTCTGTTGCAGAGTGACTCCCGCCTGAACTTGGATTTTATTCAGGTAAGCCATCTTTCCTTCCAGTGTCAATCCCAGAACTTGCGCTCCTGATGCATTGTGACGGGTACGTGTCAGAATTCCATCCACTACCTCTCCGTCGGTAAGGGCAAAAACATCCGACAACTTTGTATAGAATCCTTCTACCAGGAAGTTAACCTGAAACGCACCAAAACGATGATAAATATCTGCCGAAGCACTCAAGCTCTGTGATCTTTCTTCTTTCAGATTATCCGCCAGTTCAACCATCGCTACATTACCGCCTACATTTTCCACATGCAAATCTTCGTCGAAAGCCTGCGGAGCACGGAAGCCGGATGAGTAACTAAAACGAAGATTGATGTTTTCTGTCGGATTATAACGCAAGTTGGCACGCGGACTGAATATCACATGGTCAATCAGATTATGCTTATCCAAACGGCCGCCAATCAGGAATCCCCAATGATCATTTTTCCATTCGTTCTGAAGGAAAGCACTACCGATATTCACTTTCTGGTCTACCGTGCGGTTGTATCCCCACATGTTATCTTCCAGTTTGTCCTGATTGAACTCTATTCCGGCAGTCAGGTCGGAAGGCATGAAGATGCATTTGCCGAAGCTGTAGACATACTGTGAGCCTGCCATCCAGTTCAAGTCAGTGGTGTTTCCGTAAGCATCCAAAGGGTCTCTGTCACCTGGACCATAATAGCTGTCGCGATTGATATGCTGTGCGGATGCAAACACATTGAAACGATGTTTCTCGTTAGGTGAGAAATAATCGAACTTCAGTCCTCCTCCATTGATTGAGTGTTCGGTCTGTTCCGCCACATTCGCTTCGTGAGGCGGGCGGTTCAACAAGTCTCCTCCTCTACGGAATTCTTCCATGTGGTGATATTCAAAAGTAAGTTTCGAATAAGTCGTTGTTTTCAGGAACGAACGGAAACCAATTGTCTGACCGTGTAATTTGGGTATTTCGGAATATCCGTCGCCGTCATGGTCATACGCAGAACGGTGGCGGTTCTGACCGAAGATATACAGACCTGCACGCTGGTCGTCCGTCACGAGAGACGCATTCAATGCCGTACTGTTGTCGAAAGCGTCGCCATCGCCAATTCCCGTAATCGTATGAGATAACATACCAGAGTTGCGCATCGGTTCTTTGGTGATGATATTGATTGTACCGGCAATGGCAGATGAGCCGAACAGTGCCGAGCCGCCTCCACGCATCACTTCCACACGTTCTATCATGCTGGCAGGAATCTGTTCGATACCATACACACCGGAAAGCGCACTAAAAATGGGACGGGAATCGAGCAGGATTTGCGTATAAGGGCCATCCAGTCCATTGATACGCACTTGCTGGAAACCGCAATTCTGACAATTGGACTCTACACGAACACCCGGCTGAAAGCTCAAGCCTTGCGCCAAAGTCGTAGAATTGGTATTCTCAAAGATTTTCAAATCTACTACATTCACCAGTGTCGGAGCCAGACGGCGGGTGGTTTCATTACGATTGGCAGATACGACTACGCCATCCAAAGCAACCGCATCTTCTTCTATCTCGAAATCTTCTTCCAATGTACGCCCTTTCTTCAGCGTCACATTCCGTCTGACGGTTTTATATCCCACCGAACTGACCTCCAGCACAAAATTACCTTCGGGAAGATTCTTCAAAAAATAATGCCCGGTAGCATCGGTCACAGTTCCGATGGTCGTACCTTTCAAGGCAACTGTAATATAGGGTAAATGCTCTTTTGTATTTTTATCAAGAATATGGCCAACGATGTTGGCATCTGACTTACGTAATTCGGGATGATTAGGATATTCATGAGCTTGTCCTTCAAGGGCAGGCAGCAATGTGCAGCACAGGCAGACAAGCGAAAAGATGTATTTCTTCATTTTTCGTTTGTTATTCATTTTCGATAAGTATTCACATGGATAGACAGATAATGCCCTACCTCATGCAAGGTACGGTATCATCATTCAAAGAACAGAAAAACGAATAACCGGGGGTGCTCTAAGTCCCACTACCCCATGATACGGACAGTGATAGTGAGAGTGTTGCGAACGTCCGAGCAACAAGCACAATAAGAAAGGAATAAAAAGGGAAAGAGCAAAAACAACAGCCGCACCGTCTGCCGTTAAGTGAGACAGAAAATGAATCAACTGTAGTTCGACTGTAGAATGTTTATGTGCCGCCCCTTTCTTAAACGGGTGTGAATGGACGATTGTCACGCCATTGACCACATGCACGTGGGCAAAGAATGTAAAGCTTACCAGATACGATACAAACAGTATCGGCAAGAAGTAGCGTGTAATATTCAATAACAATCGTTTCACCTCATTTTTTCTTTGAGGCGGCAAAGATACGAACTATTTATTTAACAATCAATTATTATATGAAATTCTGTTAATATACAGCCGAGGCTATTACTTGAATAAACAGAATTAAGAATACCATGGCAATCGGATAAACAGTTGCGTAAGCTACGCTCGGAATATTGCTATCCACCATCGAGTCGGCGGCAGCGAGTCCCGGAGTACTTGTCATCCCTCCCGTAATAGTTCCCAGCAAATCGAGCAGACTGATTTTAAATACGAAATGTCCGACAATGGCTGCAACAAGCATTGGCACCAATGTGATGGCGGCTCCTACTCCGAACATCAATAATCCGCTTTCCTGGAAGGTAGCTACCAGATTCTTACCGGCAGAAGTTCCCACTTCGGCAAGGAAAAGAAGCAGACCTAACTGGCGCAACAACTGATTGGCAGGTCCGGACATAGACCAGATAATGGGTCCTGTCTTACCTATCGCACTCAACACAAGAGCTACCATCAAAACTCCCCCGGTCAGTCCCGGTGAGAATGACAGGCTATCAGAGAAAGAGATATTTATTTTGCCGAATAACACGCCCAATACAATACCCATTGCAATGGGGAAAAAGTCCGTATCAGATAGTTTCTTCGCATTATTTCCCAACAGGCGGGCTACTCCTTTAAGTCCCTCTTTCTCACCGACTACCATCAGTTTATCACCAAACTTCAAGGCTAGATCGGGAGACGGAGATAAATCAATACCGCTTCGACGAACACGAGTCACTGTACAACCAAAGTTTTTCTGTAAGTTCAAATCACCCAGCTGTTTGTTTATCATGTCTTTTTTAGTCAACAACAAAGATTCTATTTCCTGTGTTTTATCCAAAGGCAGTTCACCTTCTTCTCTATTGCCTACCAACACAGCCAGTTGATCCAGTGACTCTTCGCTGCCTACGGCTTGTATGTAGTCTCCTTCATGCAACACCGTATGGGCGGTAGGAATGGATATTTCATCATTGTGTTTCAGACGTGAAATGACAGCACCTGTCATACCACGCGCATTAATTTGCACCAAGCTGCGATCGAACACATTCGCATTAGTGACGCGATAAATACAAGTAGTCAATTCCGGGAATTGTCCGCGACGTTCTATCTCCAGGCGACGGGCTTCTTTATCTAAATCCACCCGCATGATTTTAGGCAACAGCTTGACAAACAGAATCACGCCGATCACTCCAAACGGATATGCGATACCGTAAGCAATGGATGCCAGAGGAGAATTGGTACTGTCGATGGCAACAGCCAAACCCGGCGTACTAGTCAGCGCTCCGGCAATCAGACCGACAACACTCGGTGTATCGATATCAAATGCATATTTCAGTCCGACTGCAGTAAGACAGGCGGAACAAATAATAAGCATAGTGATGAGAATAAGCGTCTTTCCTTTGCTACGGAAAGAATCGAAGAATCCGGGCCCTGCCTGAATACCGATGGTAAAAATGAAGAGCACCAAGCCGAAGTTTCCTAATTCTTTAGGAATGATAACACCAAAATGCCCGAAAAGAAGGGCAATGAAAATAACTGCCGACACATCGAGAGATAACCCCTTAATTTTAATTCTTCCCAGCATAAATCCCAATGCGACAATCAGGAAAAGGGAAAAATAAGAGGAATGCAATAAGTCAGTAAACATAAAAAATAAAGGTTAGTTAGTTTAAGGGCGCGAAGGTACGGATTTTATTTAATCCTCACAACATTCCTTGCAGCAAGTAGTCCTTTCGTCTTCAAACTCCAAAGTGGCATGATGGATGCCTGCCTCTTCGAGTGCTTCTTTTATATGATGTTTCACTTCTTCCAACTGTGTGATATTATCAATGACAATATGGGCAGTCAAAGCGGTTTCCGTTGTGCTTAACGCCCAAATATGCAGGTGATGGCAATTCTCCACACCGGGTTGTTTCATGATAAGTTGCTGCATCTTTTGAGCGTCTATCCCCACCGGTACTCCATCCAACGACAACCGGAGACTATCGTGAAGCAATCCCCAAGTAGAGACAATAATGATAACAGCAATGCCAAGTCCGATAATCGGGTCAATAATGCTCCATCCTGTATAGGTGATAATAATGCCAGAAACAACTACACCGACAGACACCAATGCATCTGCTGCCATATGCAGGTAAGCTCCTTTCACATTCAGATCCTTATCTTTATCTTTCATAAAGAGCCAGGCAGTCAGTGCGTTGATGACCACTCCCACCCCGGCTGTCCATGCGATGGCAGAACCATCTACGGAAACCGGGTGGAAGAATTTATCTACACTCTCGGCAATAATAATGCCCACGGCAACCAATAATATAACTGCATTTAATAAAGAGACAAGAATCGTACTTTTCTTATATCCATACGTGTAACGGCTATTGGGATGAACTTTCTGCAACCGGAAAGCCAACATGGCAAGCACCAGACTGGCTACATCACCCAAGTTATGCCCGGCATCAGAAAGCAATCCCAGAGAATTATAATAAAACCCTACTCCGAATTCTACGATAACAAAAGCAATATTCAAAGTAATACCTATGATAAAAGCCTTATTGAACGATGTCAACTGATGATTATGTTCGTGGTGATGATGAGGTTCCATATTATATATTGTTATTATATCTACTACCTTAAAAACATCTTATCGGGAGATTAGTTCATCCCCATTCCACTTTCAGCAATAGTAACGGCTCCCCTCCAGAAAAAACAAGCCACCGAAATGAATGAATCATCCCGATGGCTTATCCCCTTTAAACACCTTTAAACAAAATGAAAATATGCCTCATATACTAACTAAACTAACTAACCCTCGAGGCATATTTTAAAGAGGCTGTCGCATCAACCTCTTTTTATTATAGACAGCTTTCGCTCTCTAATCTTATTTACGAGCTTCGGCAATATAACCGAGCGCTTCTTCACATTTTGCAGTTACATAAGCCCAGTCTTCTGCTGCCACTTTATCTTTCGGGAACAACTTAGAGCCCATACCTACGCAGAATACACCAGCTTTGATCCATGCAGTCAGGTTTTCTTTAGTAGGTTCTACCCCACCTGTTACCATCAGCTTAGACCATGGCATCGGAGCCATCAAGCCTTTCACGAAGTTAGTTCCGTAAACATCACCCGGGAATACTTTGCAAAGATCGCAACCTACTTCCTGCGCAAAACCTACTTCTGATACGGAACCGCATCCCGGAGTATAAGCTACCGAACGACGATTACATACCTTAGCAATTTCAGGATTGAACAACGGACCTACTACGAAGTTAGCACCCAGCTGCAAGTACATAGCAGCAGTAGCCGGATCAACGATAGAACCGATACCGATTGCCATTTCAGGACATTCTTTTGCTGCGAACTTAACGATTTCAGCAAATACTTCCTGTGCGAAGTCACCACGGTTTGTAAATTCAAAAGCACGAACACCACCGTCATAACAAGCCTTTACTACTTTCTTTGCAACTTCTGCATCTTTGTGATAGAATACAGGAACCATTCCTGTAGAGCCGATCTTATTCAATACGGCTATTTTATCGAATTTTGCCATCTTAATTTCTTATTTTAAATGAATTGATTTTTCAAACTCTCAACTTATTTACCTCTGTACGCGACCGCTTGCGTCACCACCAGCCAATGCTTCTACTTCTTCTATAGAAACAAGGTTGAAGTCACCATTGATAGTATGTTTCAATGCAGATGCAGCAACAGCGAATTCAAGAGCAGCACCCTGATTAGGTTTAGTCATCAAACCGTGGATGATACCGCCGGAGAAAGAGTCACCACCACCTACACGGTCGATAATCGGATCGATATCATAACGTTTTGAAGTATAGAATTCTTCTCCGTTGTAGATCATAGCTTTCCAACCGTTGTGAGTAGCAGAGAAAGATTCGCGCAAAGTAGAAACTACATATTTGAATCCGAATTCTTTCATCATTTGCTGGAAGATACCCTTGTAGCCTTCAGCATCTGTGTGGCCAGCCTCAACGTCAGCATCCGGTTTGAAGCCCAAGCAAAGTTCTGCATCTTCTTCGTTACCGATACATACGTCTACAAACTGCATCAACGGTTTCATGATAGACTGTGCTTTTTCTTTCGTCCACAGTTTCTTACGGAAGTTCAAGTCAACAGAAACAGTTACGCCGTGACGTTTTGCAGCTTCACAAGCCAGACGAGTCAACTCGGCAGCCTTGTCAGAAATAGCCGGAGTGATACCAGACCAGTGGAACCAGTCAGCACCTTCCATGATAGCATCAAAGTCGAAATCAGCAGCGTCAGCTTCAGCAATTGCAGAATGAGCACGGTCATAAATAACTTTGCTAGGACGCATAGAAGCACCTGTTTCCAAGTAGTAGATACCTACACGGTCGCCACCACGGGCAATAAAGTCTGTCTTTACGCCATATTTACGCAATGCGTTAACAGCAGACTGTCCAATTTCGTGTTTCGGTAATTTAGTTACGAAATAGGCGTCATGTCCGTAGTTGGCACAGCTCACTGCAACGTTAGCTTCTCCACCACCATATACTACATCAAAAGAGTCAGATTGAACAAAACGAGTATTACCCGGAGTTGATAATCTAAGCATGATTTCGCCTAATGTAACGACTTTCTTTCCCATAATCTTATGTTTTAAATTCTAAGTTATTAATATTATGAACTTTCAATTTATCATTCCAGCCCTATTTTAGGGGTTAACACACTGATAACATGACTATTAATCTATAAAAAGACTAACACCACATACCTTTCGTGTGCGGGCACAAAGATACAACAATTTTCGTAATTACAAAAATTGTTATATATTTGTATCGAAAATATTAAGATTATTATTGTGTGCGAGCACAAAAACCTATATAAATAAAGGTTATCGTATGAATAAATTGCCCGAAAGGATCAGAATCAAAGACATCGCCCGTCTGGCAGATGTATCAGTGGGAACAGTAGACCGCGTTATTCATGGACGTAGCGGAGTGTCGGAAGCCAGCAAGAAACGCGTAGAAGAAATTCTGAAGCAGCTTGACTACCAGCCCAACATGTACGCCAGCGCTTTGGCTTCTAATAAGAAGTATACGTTTATCTGTCTGCTGCCGGAGCATCTGGAAGGCGAATACTGGACAGCGGTAGAAACCGGTATTCACGAAGCTATTGCCACCTATTCGGATTTCAATACTTCGGTGAAAATCAACTATTACGATCCGTACGACTACCATTCATTCGAGAATGCCAGCGAAGCCATTCTGGCTTTACAGCCGGACGGAGTGATGGTAGCTCCTACCGCTCCGCAGTATACGAAAGGTTTCACCGATCAGTTGCAGGCATTGGATATACCTTATATATATATAGACTCCAATATCAAAGACGTTCCTCCCCTCGCCTTCTTCGGTCAGAACTCACGCCAAAGCGGATACTTCGCTGCCAGAATGATGATGTTACTGGCACGGGATGAAAAGGAAATCGTTATTTTCCGCAAGATACATGAAGGAATTGTGGGCTCTAACCAGCAAGAGAACAGAGAAATCGGTTTCAGGCAGTACATGAAAGAACATCATCCGTCTTGTACTATACTGGAGCTCGACTTGCATGCCGAACGCAACGACGAAGACAATGAGATGCTGGATGAATTCTTCCGTACCTATCCGACAGTGAAGAACGGAATCACATTCAACTCTAAAGCCTATATCGTCGGCGAATACCTGCAAAGTCGCGGAAAGAAAGATTTCAATCTGATAGGCTATGACCTTCTGGAACGGAATGTCACCTGCCTGAAAGAAGGAAGCATCTCTTTCCTCATTGCCCAGCAACCGGAACTGCAAGGCGCCAATGGCATCAAAGCTCTTTGCGATCACCTTATTTTCAAGAAAGAAGTGACCTGCATCAACTATATGCCCATCGACTTGTTAACGGTAGAAACAATAGACTATTACCATAGCAAATAACAACAAAGTACAACTTTACAAGTACATTACATGGAAACAAAGTATTTAAGAATTAATCCTGCCGACAACGTTGCCGTTGCCATTGTTAACCTCCCGGCAGGAGAGCATCTTTCTGTAGATGGCATTGAAATTACACTGAACGAAGACATTCCTGCCGGACATAAATTCGCATTGAAGAATTTTGCTGAAGGCGAAAATGTAATCAAGTACGGTTATCCTATCGGACATGCACGAATGGCTAAGAAACAGGGTGACTGGATGAATGAAACGAACATCAAAACCAACCTCGCCGGATTGCTGGATTACACTTACAACCCGATTCAGGTTTCTTTGGATATTCCTCATAAAGATCTTACTTTCAAAGGTTATCGTCGCAAAAACGGTGATGTAGGGGTAAGAAACGAAATATGGATTATCCCGACAGTAGGTTGCGTAAACGGTATCATCGGTCAACTGGCTGAAGGACTGCGTCGCGAAACCGAAGGTAAGGGAGTGGATGCCATTGTCGCTTTCCCACACAACTACGGTTGCTCACAACTTGGTGACGACCACGAAAATACGAAAAAGATTCTTCGTGACATGGTGCTTCACCCCAATGCAGGCGCTGTATTGGTAGTAGGCTTGGGATGCGAAAATAACCAGCCGGACGTGTTCCGTGAGTTTCTGGGCGAGTTTGATGAAGACCGCGTGAAGTTCATGGTTACTCAAAAGGTAGGTGACGAGTATGAAGAAGGAATGGAAATCCTGCGTGATTTGTATGCAAAGGCTTCTAAAGACGAACGCACCGATGTTCCTTTGTCCGAACTGCGTGTGGGATTGAAATGCGGTGGTTCCGATGGTTTCTCCGGCATTACAGCAAACCCGCTATTGGGTATGTTCTCCGATTTCCTGATTGCACAGGGAGGTACAAGCGTATTGACCGAAGTACCGGAAATGTTCGGTGCAGAAACCATCCTAATGAACCGTTGCAAAAACGAGGAACTGTTTGAACAGACCGTCCATCTGATTAATGACTTCAAAGAATACTTCCTGTCACACGGAGAGCCTGTCGGTGAAAATCCTTCTCCGGGAAACAAAGCCGGTGGTATCTCTACCCTGGAAGAAAAAGCACTGGGATGCACCCAAAAGTGCGGAAAGAGCTATGTATCCGGCGTGATGCCTTACGGTGAACGTTTACAGAAAAAAGGTCTTAATCTGCTTTCTGCTCCGGGCAATGACCTGGTTGCAGCCACCACCCTTGCTGCAAGCGGATGCCACATGGTACTTTTCACCACCGGACGTGGTACTCCTTTCGGTACTTTTGTTCCAACCATGAAGATTTCCACCAACTCAACGCTGGCTAAAAACAAACCGGGATGGATTGACTTCAACGCTGGTGTAATTGTAGAAAACGAACCGATGGAAAAGACTTGCGAACGTTTCATTGATTATATTATCAAAGTAGCAAGCGGTGAATTCGTAAACAACGAAAAGAAAGGCTATCGCGAAATTGCTATCTTTAAAACAGGCGTAACCTTGTAAATTATTTTTTTGATACAGTAACTTATACGAAGTTAAAAGACATATCGTTAACACCATAGAATTGCTATCCCCTACTCAACAAGAAGTTGAACGGGACAGCAATTCTTTTTTGTATAATACCATATCAAAGCCTCATCATACCATTGAACTCTTTATTATCAAAATATTCAAGCAAAAAGTTTGTTCATCTGAAATCTTTTATTTTACTTTGCAGCACAAAGTACTTTTTATATGAATAAAGATAAAGCATTAGAATCGGTAAATGAGATAAAAGAGTTGATGGAAAAGTCCTCAAAGTTTATCTCTCTAAGTGGTCTCGCTGCAATCATGGCGGGCATTTACGCATTAGTTGGCGCATATATCGCCACACAAGTTATTACACCGGGCACTCATTTAATTGTTGCCCTTGAATTGATGGCTATAATAGCCTCGCTTGTATTGGTAGCTGCTGCGGTCACTGCCTGCATCCTGTCCTATTACAAATCCAAGAAGACAGGGCAAAAATTTTTCAGCCGCCTCACTTACCGGGCATTGTGGAATTTCTCTCTTCCGATGCTGACCGGAGGTGTTTTATGTATTTCCATCCTTATGCACGAGTATTATGACATCCTGGCTTCGGTCATGCTTCTATTTTATGGGCTGGCACTGGTCAACGTTTCCAAGTTTACTTATTCCAGCATCATATGGTTAGGTTATGCTTTCATCTGTTTGGGCGTCGTAGACTGTTTTTGGGAAGGTCATTCATTATTGTTTTGGACCATCGGTTTCGGCGGTTTCCATATCCTCTATGGTATATTGTTCTATTTACACTACGAAAGAAAGAGATCATAAATGATAGAAGCATTCCAATATATTAATAAAGCATTCGAAAGCAAGGTCCGACTGGGCATCATGGCTATTCTGATGGTAAATGAGGAAGCTGATTTCAATTTTCTGAAAGAGCAGCTCTCTCTGACCGACGGCAATCTTGCCAGCCATACCCGTGCCCTAGAAGAACTGGGATATATCGTATGCAACAAAAGTTTTGTCGGACGAAAGCCACGGACTGTTTTTCAGGCAACCCCGCAAGGCAGAGAAGCTTTCAAATCGCATATTGAAGCCTTAGAGAAATTTCTAAAATCAAAATAAATAATTCATCAAAACACTACTGGCTTATGGACGCTTTCAATGAAAATTTAAATGAGCAACAGGCGCAGCAACCTATGGGATGCCTCCACCGTTTCTCCAAAACAATCAAGGTTGTCATCATCGGATTATTAATCCTTCTCCTGATGATCCCCATGTTTATGATTGAGAATCTTATTTCCGAACGGGGACGAACCCAGGAAGAAGCTATCGACGAGGTAAGCGAAAAATGGAGTCTTGCACAGACCATCACTGGCCCTTACCTGAATCTCCAGTATCCGGTTGTCACTGAAAACAACGGTGAGAAGAAGGTTTCCATCAAAGACCTGATACTTTTTCCTGACGAGCTTATGGTCAATGGACAACTGAAGACTGAAATCCTGAAAAGAAGTATCTATGAGGTCAATGTATATCAATCGGAACTGACATTGAAAGGTTCATTCAGTTCGGAAGAATTGAAAAAGAGCAGAATAGACATGGACCAGTTGCAGTTTGACAGGGCAGCTATTTGCTTGAACCTGACCGATATGCGGGGTATCAGCGAACAAATCAGCATCACCTTGGGAGATTCTGTTTATATATTCGAACCGGGTATGGACAACAGAGGAATAGCTAACACCGGAGTTCATGCGATCGCTAATTTGTCGGAGTTGAAGCAGAACAAAAAACTGCCATACGAAATAAAAATCAAACTGAAAGGTTCACAGTCACTCAACTTTATTCCATTGGGTAAAACAACCCGTGTAGATCTGAAAGCCAACTGGAATACACCGAGCTTTACCGGAAACTATCTGCCTAACAACCGGAATATTACGGAGAAGGAATTTTCCGCACAATGGCAAGTTTTAAACTTGAACCGGAATTACTCACAAGTGATGGTTGACTTCAACACCTCAAATATCAAGGATATTGAGAGTTCCAGTTTCGGTGTGAACTTCAAAATTCCGGTGGAACAGTACCAACAGTCTATGCGTTCCGCAAAGTATGCCATTCTGATTATCCTACTGACTTTCGGAGTTATCTTCTTCACTGAAATCATGAACAAGACCCGCATTCATGCCTTGCAGTATTTATTGGTAGGACTGGCTCTCTGTCTATTCTACAGCCTACTCCTCTCCTTCTCCGAACACGTCGGCTTCAACCCGGCCTATTTATTATCTTCTGCACTGACTATTATACTGGTAGGCGGATATATGTTCGGAATCACCAAGAAAAAGAAACCGTCATTAATCATGTCCGGTTTGTTGACTATACTCTATATTTACATCTTTGTGCTTATCCAACTGGAGACTTTCGCATTATTGGCAGGTAGCTTAGGGCTGTTTATCATTCTGGCAATAGTGATGTATTTTTCAAAGAAAATAGACTGGTTTAATGAATAAGATTCTATTTCTCAAGCTGTCAATTAGAAAACTATGGATATAATATATATTAAAGGAGATGCTACATCTCCTATCTCACCGGGTAATAAAATCATCACTCACATCTGCAATGATATTGGAGGATGGGGAAAAGGATTCGTATTGGCACTTTCCAAAAAATGGAAAGTTACCGAAGAAGCTTACCGCCAATGGTATAAATCCCAAGAAGAATTCTCCTTAGGAGATGTACAGTTCGTCCACGTGGCAGATGATATATATGTCGCCAATATGATAGGACAGCAGGGTATCTACAAAAATACAAATGGATTACCTCCTATCCGCTATGAAGCAGTCCGACAATGTTTAAAAAAAGTAGCCTTGTTTGCAATGGAACAGAAGGCAAGTATACATATGCCACGAATTGGTTGTGGATTGGCTGGCGGGAAATGGGAGCTTATCGAACAAATTATCAAAGAAGAATTAATTGATAAAGAAATAGCTGTAACCGTATATGATTTATGAATAAATCCAGAGTTACTCAATAAACAAGAGGCTTTCTTCTGAAACACTTGACAAATGGCTTTTTATTTTGTATCTTTGAGGAAACAAAAGCAATAAGAGGAATGAAAAATATAAGAAAAATAGAGACATAAAAAGCCTTTAAACTGATACATTTCAGTATTAGTACAGATATATCATAGGGCAATAATCTAACGATCATTGCCCTATTTTGTTTATATTTTTACTTAATTCATTCTATCGAATCTCTAAAAACGATCAAAATAGTTTTTAATAAAATCTGATACCGTTTATAATAAACTATCAAAAAGTTTATTATAAACAGAAAGTACGTTTATTAAGAGCGTAGTCCTTAATTGTAAAAATTGAGAAACACGTTTGCATACAATATGCAGGTCATTAATAAGTCTATTTATTCACACAGTAATAGAAATGGACATAATCATTATTTCATCCAAACGATTGGATACCCCAACTCTCTTTTGATTGCTTCCATTTCTGCACTGTGCCACATTTCATGTTTAAAGCTCCACGACAATGCTTCATATTTAGTTTCCGCAACAGGATGTTTAAACGGGAGAGGCTGCAAGCACTCTGCCAAAACATCATCATTCAGAGTTTCCAGATTCTCGATACAGATTTGATGAACAATTTCCGTTTGTTCTCTCAATTCAGCAACTGGAATCAAGTCCTTTTCTATGGAACGATGCAATGTTCCCATACCATTGAATATTCTATTATATTTTTGGATAGGCACTAATCGCCCCACCTTTTCGTTCACTCCGGTAACAGCTGTCAGTGTATGAAAATTCTGTGAAACAAGCAGATGTCCCACTTGCCAAATAAAGTTAGAATCTGTTCCTTCAGGAATAACATACCACAAATCTTCCGGCAATTCAGACATCAAACGATTCACAAATGTGCGAGCTTCTATAATCTGCTCCTTTAAAAAGTCAATTTTACTCATAACTATATGTTTTTTAATTATACATATAGTTAGTGGAAAAGCAAATGAGCTTTGTGACAACTTACTGCAAGAATTTCTCCCAATAATTTTTCCTCGGTAGTTCTTTTTCAAACTTCCTATATAAATCGGCAAGCCTCATCATTCGTTGCACCATTGTATATTCTTTATCCATATCAATAGAATATACCGGTTTGCAAATGCGACATTTACAAGCACCATCGGGATTATATAACGGGCAAGTATCATTCATAAAAGCTGTGATTTTCTGAATGGAACGATTATAGATTTGCCGCACATTACTTTCTTTCAGTTCCATGATTTCGCCAATCTGCCGATAAGGCAACCCGACATTTTCTCTAAAGATAAAAATCAGACGAGCATCATTATTCAGACAATGATTTAAAGCGGTGATACACCAGTCGCACCTTTCTTTTATCCATTCCCGCTTCGCTTCTTCCCCACCGGAATATTCAAATTCCGGCAACGAACGAAAATATTCGATTTCCGACATTTTCACCTGCTTTTCACATGCTGCATATCTGCCAATAGTGCGACGAGCGATAGTGTATATCCATGTAGAAATCTCCGAATCGCCTTTAAAACTACTGATACTTTTGCAAAGTTCATACCACACTTCCTGTGCTGCTTCGCGGGCGATTTCTTTATTCTGAATCATCCGGTGAGCAATCATGGAAATCATATTTCCATATTCTTTCACCAAACAATTGATATCTATTTCCATCGTTACACACTAAAATGTTTTCTTCAAATATATCATATCCACCAACTGCACACCATCCTCATACATCGGATGATCGTAGTTGTCAGTAAAGAAATTCTTTATCCGGTGAGAAATCGCAAAACCACAATGTTCATAGAATGATCTGGAAGAAGGTACATCTCCTGTGCCCACCAACATTTCAGAGCACTTCCCCTGATAATATTCAAATAAAAACTCTATTAAACGTTTTCCGTACCCCTGTCGTTGGAAGAAAGGAACAGTAGCAATATTCTTGATTTCATAAACACCTTCTCCCTCACGTGTCACCACACAAAGAGCTTTCAACCCATCATCATAAAGAACAAACATATCACCGCGTTCCAAATATCGGTCAATCATACTTTCTTGTTCATCAGCCAAGAGTAATAAATCAAGGAATTCTTTTTTATCTGAAGTTACTAGTTTTATCTCCATATTTTCTATTTTGTCATAAAATAAAAATGTTACCGACTCATTTTCCTATGGTCCAAAATAATATTCATATTCTCCAAAGCCCATCCCACCAGTCCTTCAATATGAGGAATCAAGGTACCACCTGTATCTGTCAGGCAATACTCCACACGAGGAGGTACTTCAGCATATACTTTCCGTTCAACCAATCCATCTGATTCCAAAGTACGCAATGTAACAGTCAACATTCTTTGAGAGACGTCTTCTATCGTTTTATGGATATCACTAAAACGCATAGTTCCATTTGCGTTCAGCGTAATAAGCACCAACATCGACCACTTATCTCCCAAGCGGCTAAGCACATCTCTTATCGGACAATTCCCCGTCGGATGAAAGTTTTTCATTCTTTAACGTTTTGTATTTTATTGAGTTTCAGCAATAGTTACCTCTATGTAACTTCCTTATTTTCAAGTATGTTATTGCATTTCTCAAACAAGAAAGATACATTTGCATCACAAAAGTAATAAACTTACTAATAATAACTATTGTTTCATTTAAATAATTATGATTATGGCAAAGAAAGTTGCAGTTTTAGCAGTGAATCCGGTAAATGGTTGTGGATTATTCCAATATTTGGAAGCATTTTTCGAGAATGGCATTTCATATAAAGTATTTGCCGTATCGGATACGAAGGAGATTAAAACAAATTCAGGAATCAACCTAACAGTGGATGATGTGATTGCTAATTTGAAGGGACACGAAGATGAGTTTGACGCACTCGTTTTCTCTTGTGGCGATGCAGTGCCTGTATTTCAGCAGAATGCCGATAAGCCTTATAATGTAGATTTGATGCAAGTCATTAAAACGTTCGGGGATAAAGGGAAAATGATGATCGGACATTGTGCCAGTGCAATGATGTTTGACTTTACCGGTATAACCAAAGGGAAAAAAGTAGCAGTTCACCCATTAGCCAAGTCAGCTATTCAAAACGGAACAGCTACCGATGAGAAATCAGAGATAGATGGTAACTTCTTCACCGCTCAAAATGAAAATACTATTTGGACAATGATGCCGCAGGTTACCGAAGCATTAAAATAATGCCGGCTGCGCAGATATAAAACAATAAATATAAACATTATTATTTAAATTCACGTATCCGAAGATGAAAAAGCACGTTCGTTTAAAAGGAACGGTGTGTTTCTCGGTGTGCAACGGGTCGTTTCTTTTAAAGGAGCGACCCATTGGTTTTAAAGGAAAAACACACCATTTATTATGCATTAGTAATCAATTACTTACAAGTTCGAAAAATTCTAAGACTGACTAACTTCCCCAAACAACGTTTTATTTAATAAATCCGTACAATCCCACCTCTTTATTTCTCAAAATACTGTTGTTAGTTAACTAAAATCCAACGGAAATATCATATATTACATTATCTTTTCGCACCAAGAAAAAGAAAAACGGAACATTACAAAAATCCGAAACAGCGTTCATCATTTTTAAAAAAGTCCGTATATTAGCAGCTTGAAGATTTGAAAGAGATAAACAGCATACTCCTTTCGAGTTTAAATAACCAAACAAGATGCCTAAAACAATATGACCAGAGAAAAAGAAAATTATAATGCATTTTTACTTCATTTTCTAGAAAGATTGAATGGCTGTGAATCTATTGAAAACAAAATCACAGAATCACTTACGGATATTTGCGAATACTATGGTTTTAAAAGAGGATTCATTTACCAAACTGATGGATTTCGCTACTTTTACCTAAAGGAAACTGTCGGAAATAGCGACAACATCCTGCGACAACGTTTTGAAATCAGCGAAATGACCAATCAACATGCTGCGCGCATAAATGGAAAGAACAAACCTTTTTATGCTTGCAGAAACCAAAATACTTCTTGGAATGATGTAGACATCGTGGATTTTTATAAAGTCGACTCATTACTAATCCGGCAAATCCAAGACTCCGAAGGGAAAATTATCGGATTCATCGGATTTGGAGACAGAGAACATGCAATATCCTTCACCGATGAAGAACTTCAAGTGATTCATCTCATTTTAGGCTCCCTCTCCAAGGAAATAGCAGTGCGGGAATATAAAGAAAGAGAAGTGCGGGCAAGCAAGACATTAAGCAGCATCATGAATAATATGGGAGTTGACATTTATGTGAACTCTTTTGATTCTCATGATATGCTATATGTCAATGAATCTATGGCCGCTCCTTATGGAGGCATCGAACATTTTGAAGGAAAAAAATGCTGGCAGGCTCTTTATAAAGATAAAACCGGAGAATGTGAATTTTGTCCTAAAAAACATTTGATTGACGAAAACGGGCAACCTACCAAAGTCTACTCCTGGGACTACCAACGCCCGTTTGACAAATGTTGGTTCCGGGTATTCAGCGCAGCATTTGCCTGGATTGACGGACAAATAGCACATGTTATAACCAGTGTCGATATCAACCATCAAAAAACGATTGAAGAAGAACTAAGAGTAGCCAAAGAAAAAGCAGAAAATCTGGACCGCTTAAAATCAGCCTTTCTCGCTAACATGAGTCACGAAATCCGCACTCCGCTAAATGCGATTGTTGGTTTTGCAAGTCTGTTGGTTGAATCGGACGACAAAAAAGAACGTCAGGATTATGTTGACATTATGCAGGAAAACACAGAACTTCTTTTGCAGTTGATTTCCGATATTCTCGATTTATCGAAAATAGAAGCCGGAACACTCGACTTCACCATGGATCACCTGGATATCAAGAGCTTCTGCGAAGATATAATGCGCAATTATGATATAAAAGAAGATAAACCCGTACCCGTTTTGCTGGCTCCGGATTTACCTGAATATTATATTTACACAGACAAAAAACGTTTAATGCAGGTTATTACCAATTTCATAAATAATGCTCTCAAATTTACAAATGAAGGGCAGATTATGTTGGAATATCGCCATAAAGCAGAAAGTAATGAGATAGAATTCGCTGTCACAGACACAGGTATGGGGATTGCACCCGATAAAGTAGATCAGGTGTTCGACCGATTTGTAAAACTCAACTCTTTTTCAAAAGGCACGGGCTTAGGTCTATCTATTTGCAGAAGTATCATCGAACATCTTGGCGGCACTATCGGTGCCGAATCCGAAATAGAAGTCGGCAGCCGTTTCTGGTTCACACATCCCTTGCGCTTAAATCAATAAGAAATAATAAAAAGAACCTGCCCTACTTATCAATAGTAGGAACAGGTTATACTTTTTTTCTATGGAGTGTCTCCCTCATCTATAGAAAGATCAATGAAATAATGCCTTCTTTCGACTTCCTTTTTGCCACTTCCTGTGAAAAACACTACTTTTGCATCGCTATTTTGATTTTAGAATAAAACAAATACCCAACGTTCATTTATGACTGAAGAAAAAATACATAAAGACCGTCCCGGAAACTGGTGGGCATTAAGCCCGTTACTCGTATTCCTTTGCCTCTATCTGGTAACTTCCATCCTCGTCAACGACTTTTATAAAGTACCTATCACAGTGGCTTTCCTCGTCTCTTCCTGTTATGCCATCGCCATTACACGCGGCTTGAAACTGGACCAGCGTATCTATCAATTCTCGGTAGGAGCTGCCAATAAGAATATCCTCCTGATGATATGGATATTCATCCTTGCCGGAGCTTTTGCCCAAAGCGCAAAGCAAATGGGTGCAATTGATGCCACCGTCAATCTGACGCTGCATATTCTTCCTGACAATTTATTGCTGGCAGGTATCTTTATTGCCGCCTGTTTCATCTCTTTATCCATCGGAACCAGTGTGGGAACTATTGTCGCCCTTACTCCCGTTGCCGTAGGACTGGCAGAAAAAACTGAAATAGCTCTCCCCTTTATGGTAGCCGTCGTAGTAGGCGGTTCTTTTTTCGGAGACAACTTATCTTTTATCTCCGACACCACCATCGCTTCGACAAAAACCCAGGAATGTGTAATGCGCGATAAATTCCGTGTAAATTCTATGATTGTCGTCCCGGCAGCCATCATTGTGTTGGGAATTTACATATTTCAGGGACTATCCATTACAGCTCCCACCCAAACACAGACCATTGAATGGATCAAAGTTATACCTTATATAATAGTATTAGGAACAGCCATTGCCGGAATGAACGTGATGCTCGTACTCATAATAGGTATATTGACAAGTGGCATCATTGGCATTGCGACCGGCAGCTTCGGGATCTTCGACTGGTTTGGTGCCATGGGAACAGGAATTACAGGAATGGGAGAACTGATTATTATCACTCTGCTGGCCGGAGGGATGCTCGAAACAATCCGTTATAACGGTGGTATCGATTTCATTATCCAGAAACTCACCCGCCACGTCAATGGTAAAAGAGGAGCCGAATTAAGCATCGCAGCCCTGGTAAGTATCGCCAACTTATGTACTGCCAACAACACGATTGCCATTATCACAACAGGACCGATTGCCAAAGATATTGCCGTGAAATTCCATCTCGACCGAAGAAAAACAGCCAGTATCCTCGATACTTTCTCCTGCCTGATACAAGGGATTATTCCATACGGAGCGCAGATGCTGATTGCAGCGGGACTTGCCAGCATCTCCCCCATCAGTATCATCGGCAATCTCTATTATCCGTTTACAATGGGAGCATGCGCCCTGCTCGCGATTTTGTTCCGCTATCCAAAACGGTATTCGTAAAAAAGATACGAAATGTTTGTCAATCAAAAGAAAAGCCGTATCTTTGTGCCCGCTATTACGAGATAATAGCATAATTCAAATCAATCATTAAAAACAATTATTTAAAATGGCAACTAGAATCAGATTGCAGAGACACGGACGTAAAAGTTACGCGTTCTATTCAATTGTAATTGCAGACAGCAGAGCACCACGTGATGGTAAATTTATTGAGAAGATTGGTACTTACAACCCTAACACCAATCCTGCTACAGTAGATTTGAATTTCGACGCTGCATTGGCATGGGTACTGAAAGGTGCACAACCAAGTGACACTGTACGTAACATCCTTTCTCGTGAAGGAGTTTACATGAAGAAACATCTTCTGGGCGGTGTAGCAAAAGGCGCATTCGGAGAAGCAGAAGCAGAAGCTAAATTCGAAGCTTGGAAAAACAACAAACAGTCAGGTTTGGCTACTTTGAAAGCTAAACAAGACGAAGCTAAGAAAGCTGAAGCTAAAGCACGTCTGGAAGCAGAAAAGAAAATCAACGAAGTGAAAGCAAAAGCACTCGCTGAAAAGAAAGCTGCTGAAGCTGCTGAAAAAGCTGCTGCTGAAGCACCTGCAGAAGAAGCTGCCGCAGCTCCGGCTGAAGAAGCTCCTGCAACAGAAGCTGCTGCTGAATAATTTTCAGCAGATTCCGAACAAGAAATTAGGAAAAAGCAATAAATCCTCTCCGGTCCGCCGGAGGGGATTTATTGCTTTATGCTATAAAACATATCAAATTATTTATTCCGTTCAGAATAAAATGCCTTTCTTTGCATCAGCATAGTTCAGCACAGTATTACTTATTTTTCGAATATGAAACGAACTGATAAAAAGGCAACATTCGGACAACAGGCAAGCAAGGTTACGCAACTAGCGGACGCACTTAGCCAGGCGATTTCCAGGAAAGAATTTCTTGAAGGAGATTCTTTGCCTTCCATCAATCAGTTAAGCGCTCAATACGGAGTATCACGTGATACAGTTTTCAAGGCTTTCCTTGATTTACGCGAACGAGGCTTGATTGACTCCACTCCCGGCAAGGGTTATTATGTGACGAGCCAGGTGACCAATGTCTTATTGCTGCTCGACCAATATACTCCTTTCAAAGAAGCCTTATACAATAGTTTCGTCAGACATCTGCCTATTAACTATAAGGTAGACTTATTGTTTCATCAATACAACGAACGGTTGTTCAATACGATCCTCCGGGAATCCATCGGGAAATACAACAAATACATCGTGATGAATTTCGATAACGAGAAATTCAGCACTGTTCTCAATAAAATTAATCCTTCAAGATTATTACTTCTCGATTTCGGTAAATTTGAAAAAGAAAAGTATTCATATATCTGCCAGGATTTTGATGAATCTTTCTATCAGGCATTGAATCAGCTCAAGGAAAGGTTGAAGAACTATCGCCAGCTCGTTTTTCTGTTTCCAAAAAGCCTGAAACACCCCCAAAGCAGTAAGGTGTATTTTACCCGTTTCTGCCAGGAACAGGGATTTCTCTGTGAAATACAGGAGGATATTGAGAACCTGATTGTACGTAAGGGAGTTGCCTATATCGCTATCAAACAACAAGACGTAGTAAAGGTGGTGAAACAAGGAAGATTGGAAGGGCTGAAATGCGGAAAAGATTTTGGCCTGTTGGCTTACAATGATATTCCTTCCTATGAAGTGATTGACGAAGGAATAACCTCATTGAGTATTGATTGGGAAATGATGGGAAATGAAGCGGCCAATTTTGTTCTCAATAATGTACCGGTGCAGAAGTTCTTGCCGACGGAAGTAAGACTTCGAAAGTCGCTTTAATTTTTTTTGCGAAGACATCAGCACAGTTCAGCACAGATATTAATTAATCCTTTAATAGATAGAAACCATGAAAAAGTATCCGAAAATCGGGATTCGTCCCACAATCGATGGTCGCCAGGGTGGCGTTCGCGAAAGCCTTGAAGAGAAAACAATGAATTTGGCAAAAGCAGTAGCCGAGTTAATCAGCAGCAACCTGAAAAACGGTGATGGCAGTCCGGTGGAATGTGTTATAGCCGATAGCACGATCGGACGCGTAGCCGAAAGTGCCGCTTGTGCGGAAAAGTTTGAAAGAGAAGGGGTCGGCTCTACCATTACCGTCACTTCTTGCTGGTGCTACGGTGCTGAAACGATGGATATGAACCCGCATTATCCGAAAGCTGTCTGGGGATTCAACGGCACAGAACGTCCGGGAGCTGTATACCTTGCTGCCGTACTTGCCGGACACGCACAAAAAGGCCTTCCCGCATTCGGTATCTACGGACACGACGTTCAAGATTTGGACGACAACACAATCCCTGAAGATGTATCAGAAAAGATTCTTCGCTTTGCACGTGCCGCACAGGCAGTAGCTACGATGAGAGGCAAATCTTACCTGTCAATGGGTAGTGTATCTATGGGTATCGCCGGTTCCATCGTTAATCCTGATTTCTTCCAAGAGTATTTGGGAATGCGTAATGAGTCAATAGACCTCACAGAAATCATCCGTCGAATGGACGAAGGCATCTATGACCACGAAGAATACGCCAAAGCCATGGCCTGGACTGAAAAAAATTGCAAGACAAACGAAGGTGAAGACTTCAAGAACCGTCCTGAAAAACGTAAAACCCGTGAACAGAAAGATGCTGATTGGGAATTCATTGTAAAGATGACGATTATCATGCGCGACTTGATGACCGGAAATCCCAAATTAAAAGAAATGGGATTCAAGGAAGAAGCCTTGGGGCACAATGCCATTGCAGCCGGTTTCCAGGGACAACGCCAATGGACAGACTTCTATCCTAACGGTGACTATCCGGAAGCTCTGCTCAATACTTCTTTTGACTGGAACGGTATTCGTGAAGCATTTGTCGTAGCTACCGAGAACGATGCCTGCAACGGCGTAGCTATGCTGTTCGGACATTTATTGACCAACCGTGCCCAAATATTCTCCGACGTACGTACTTACTGGAGTCCTGAAGCCGTGAAACGTGTAACCGGCAAAGAATTGAGCGGATTGGCAGCAAATGGTATCATTCATCTTATCAATTCCGGCGCAACAACTCTCGACGGTTCCGGCCAATCATTAGACGCGGCAGGCAATCCGGTTATGAAAGAACCATGGAACCTGACGGATGCTGATGTAGAAAACTGCTTGAAAGCAACTACCTGGTATCCGGCAGACCGTGACTACTTCCGTGGCGGCGGTTTCTCTTCCAACTTCCTGTCAAAAGGTGGCATGCCCGTAACCATGATGCGCCTCAACCTGATTAAAGGCTTAGGCCCTGTCCTGCAAATCGCAGAAGGATGGACAGTAGAAATAGACCCGGAAATCCACCAAAAACTGAATATGCGTACAGACCCGACATGGCCTACCACCTGGTTTGTACCGCGTCTGTGTGAAAAACCTGCTTTCAAAGATGTATATTCAGTAATGAATAACTGGGGAGCCAATCATGGAGCCATCAGCTATGGACACATCGGTCAGGACTTAATCACTCTTGCTTCCATGCTCCGCATCCCGGTATGCATGCACAATGTAGAAGACAACGAAATATTCCGTCCGGCAGCTTGGAACGCCTTCGGCATGGATAAGGAAGGAGCGGATTACAGAGCTTGTACCACTTACGGTCCTATCTACAAATAATATTAATTCAGACAAAAGAACATAAGGACAAAAGATAAAACAACTTCAATAAACAGCTATAAATAATTCTATTAGCGCAGACCTTATGTTCTTTTGTTCTTATGTCTAAATAAAAGCAATTTCGACTCACTTAATTCTAATTTTTTTATCTTTGCAATTATGATTACCAACGAACATATCGAACAGTTCATCGAACAAGCACACCGTTACGGAGATGCAAAGTTAATGCTTTGCAGCAGCGGTAACCTTTCCTGGAGAATCGGCGAAGAAGCATTGATTTCCGGTACGGGTTCCTGGGTTCCCACACTTGGCAAAGAAAAAGTATCTATCTGTCATATTGCCAGCGGCACTCCTACCAATGGTGTAAAACCTTCTATGGAAAGTACATTCCATTTAGGGATTCTCCGCGAACGTCCGGACGTCAATGTCGTTCTCCACTTTCAATCGGAATATGCCACGGCTGTCTCCTGCATGAAGAACAAACCGACAAACTTCAATGTAACAGCAGAAATTCCCTGTCATGTAGGTTCGGAAATACCTGTGATTCCGTATTATCGTCCCGGCTCACCGGAACTGGCAAAAGCTGTGGTAGAAGCCATGTTAAAGCATAACTCGGTTTTACTAACCAACCACGGACAAGTGGTATGCGGAAAAGACTTCGATCAAGTATACGAACGGGCTACCTTCTTTGAAATGGCTTGCCGCATCATCGTTCAATCCGGCGGTGATTATTCAGTACTCACACCAGCAGAAATTGAAGACCTGGAAATCTACGTATTAGGAAAGAAAACCAACTAATATCCGGGCAATATACCATGAAAGATACCATCAAACACACTTATTTAGCAGCAGACTTCGGAGGCGGAAGTGGACGGATTATCGCCGGCTTCCTTCACCATGGCAAACTGGAGTTGGAAGAGGTATACCGCTTTTGCAATCGACAGGTCAAACTAGGAAATCATATCTACTGGGATTTCCCGGCACTGTTCGAAGATATGAAAACCGGACTGAAACTGGCTGCACAAAAAGGATATGCCGTAAAAAGTATTGGTATTGACACCTGGGGAGTGGATTTCGGACTGATTGACAAACATGGAAACCTGTTAGGAAATCCAGTCTGTTATCGGGACGCAAGAACAGAAGGAATACCGGAAGAAGTATTCAAGCTACTGGATGAACGCCAACACTATGCCGACACCGGTATTCAGGTGATGGCTATCAATACGCTGTTTCAACTTTACAGCATGAAACAGCATCAAGATGCGCAGTTGGAAGTTGCCCGGCAACTTTTATTCATGCCCGACCTCTTCAGCTATTTCCTGACAGGAGTAGCCAATAATGAATATTGCATTGCCTCCACCTCCGAACTACTCGATGCCCAATCGCGGAACTGGTCAGTGGATACCATACGCGCCTTAGGTCTTCCCGAACATCTGTTCGGTGAGATTATTCTCCCCGGAACAATCAGGGGGACTCTGAAAGAGGATATTGCCCGCGAAACAGGACTGGGTACCGTAGACGTTATTGCTGTCGGCTCACACGACACAGCCAGTGCCGTCGCCGCTGTTCCTGCCGTAGAAAATCCTATCGCTTTCCTTAGTTCCGGCACTTGGTCGCTACTGGGAGTAGAAGTGGATGAACCCATATTGACGGAAGAAGCAAGAAAAGCTCAATTCACCAATGAAGGAGGCGTAGACGGCAAAATCCGTTTCCTACAGAATATAACAGGACTATGGATTTTGCAACGCTTGATGAGTGAATGGAAAGCATGTGGCGAAGAACAAAATTATGATATAATCATCCCGCAAGCTGCCGAAGCACAGATTGCGACCATTATCCCTGTGGATGACGCAACATTCATGAATCCGGAAAATATGGAAAACGCTCTTATTCATTATTGTCGGCATCATGCTTTGCAAGTGCCGAAAAACAAAGCAGAAACCGTGCGATGTGTACTCCAGTCATTAGCTTTCAAATATCGGCAGGCGGTGGAACAGCTCAACCATTGTCTCCCCTCTCCGATCCGTCAGCTAAACATCATCGGCGGAGGATCACAAAACCAATTACTCAACCAACTGACAGCTGACGAACTCGGTATTCCCGTTTATGCAGGTCCGGTAGAAGCTACTGCAATGGGAAACATTCTGACACAGGCTATGGCAAAAGGAGAAATAGCCGATCTCCGTGAATTGAGAGAGATTGTAACTCGTAGCGTTACACCACAAGTATATTACCCTAAAAAATAAAAGTATATGGAAACACCCAAAACCGGTTATCAGGTTCAATCTTATGACGTTCCCGTCAAACGATATTGCCAAACCCTCGATTTACGCGATTCTCCGGAACTGATCGCTGAATATCGGAAAAGACATAGCCAGGCGGAAGCATGGCCCGAAATCCTAGCCGGAATCCGGGAAGTCGGTATTCTGGAAATGGAAATTTATATCTTGGGAACACGACTGTTCATGATTGTCGAAACTCCCCTTGATTTTGACTGGGACACAGCAATGGAACGCCTGAACACGCTTCCCCGCCAACAGGAGTGGGAAGAATATATGGCCATCTTCCAACAAGCCGCTCCCGGAATGAGTTCCGCAGAGAAATGGAAACCGATGGAGAGAATGTTCCATTTGTATAACACTTAAAAAATACCAGAAACAACCATGAAACACCCCAAACAGTCCATCCTCTCGAAAGATGGCATCAGTTATCTTATACCTTTTGTTCTCATTACCTCATGTTTTGCATTATGGGGATTTGCCAATGATATTACCAATCCGATGGTAAAGGCATTCTCCAAGATTTTCCGGATGAGTGCCACCGACGGAGCATTAGTACAGGTTGCCTTCTATGGAGGGTACTTTGCAATGGCTTTCCCGGCTGCCATATTCATCCGCAAATATTCCTACAAAGCCGGTGTTTTGTTAGGACTGGGAATGTATGCTTTCGGAGCATTTTTATTCTTCCCCGCCAAAATGACGGGAGAATATTATCCGTTTTTGATTGCCTATTTCATCCTGACCTGCGGATTGTCCTTCCTCGAGACAAGCTGTAACCCGTATATTCTTTCTATGGGAACGGAAGAAACAGCTACCCGGCGTTTGAACCTTGCACAGTCTTTCAATCCGATGGGGTCACTTCTCGGAATGTATGTAGCCATGCAATTCATTCAAGCGAAATTGCATCCGATGTGTACTGAAGACCGCGCATTGCTTAACGACAGTGAATTTCAGGCGATCAAAGAAAGCGACCTTAGTGTTCTGATTGCTCCTTATCTTATCATCGGACTGGTTATCGTAGCGATGTTGCTTCTGATACGATTCGTCAAGATGCCGAAAAACGGAGATCAGAATCATAGAATAGATTTCTTTCCTACACTGAAACGCATTTTTACCCAAACACGTTATCGTGAAGGGGTAATTGCTCAATTCTTCTATGTAGGCGCGCAAATTATGTGCTGGACATTTATCATTCAGTATGGAACCCGTTTATTCATGTCGCAAGGTATGGACGAGAAAAGTGCGGAAGTGTTATCACAGCAATATAATATTGTGGCAATGGTGATATTCTGTATCAGCCGTTTCATCTGTACATTCATTCTGCGCTATCTCAATGCAGGCAAATTATTGATGATTCTCGCTATCTTCGGAGGTGTTTTCACTCTAGGAACTATCTTCCTCCAGAATATCTTCGGACTTTACTGTCTAGTAGCAGTTTCCGCCTGTATGTCACTAATGTTCCCCACCATCTACGGTATTGCCTTGAAAGGCATGGGAGATGATGCTAAGTTTGGAGCTGCAGGCCTTATTATGGCTATCTTGGGAGGCTCTGTTCTTCCACCGCTACAGGCAAGTATCATTGACCTGAAACAAATAGCCTGGTTGCCGGCTGTCAATGTTTCATTCATTCTACCCTTCATCTGCTTCCTTGTAATCATCGGTTATGGTTACCGTACAGTGAAAAGAAACTGGTAAAAAACAAACTTAAAAATAGTGACGCTATCCCATCATGATACCGTCACCATCCCACCCATATAGTGACGGTATCCGCAGCGGATAGCGTCACTATTTTTATTTATCTTTTTTTCATAAACAATTCCCATTTTCTTCGCGTCTTAATTTTATTTGCCTACATTTGCCATTCGATTTCCAATAATTTGTTAACTCAATGACCACAAGCCAAGACAACATATTACTAGCAAAACAATTCGGAATGATATTCACAGAGTATTATTCGGTAGTAAAATATTTCGCTTTTATGTTGCTTAAATCCGAAGAAGACGCAGAAGATATTGCTCAAGACGTTTTCACGAAATTATGGACCCAGCCCGAAATATGGACAAAAGTACCCAATTTAAAACCCTATGTCTATACTCTTACCAAAAGCACGACCCTCAATTTTATCAAACACAAAAAGATAGAATTAGCCTATCAGGAGAAAGTGATAGAAAAAAGCCTTATTGAGGAACTTTCTCAAACAGAAGATCCTCTCAATGCCATATACTATAAAGAAGTTAAACTTATCATCCAATTAACCCTCGACCGTCTTCCCGAACAACGCAGAAAGATTTTTGAGATGAGCCGTTTCGAAAATATGAGCAATAACGAAATCGCTGAAAAGCTGAACATTTCAGTCCGAACAGTAGAGCATCATATCTATTTAACTCTACTTGAAATGAAAAAAATATCTTTTTTGTTTTTTTTCGCACTTTTCCTTAAGTAGTCTGTCTTAGTTAATTGAGGTATTAATGTAACAGATCTAATTAATATCTCAAAATGAAGAATTATTTTCAGAAAATACTAGCCTTATTTACCGGAAATGACTATCCGGGATCTACCCGACAGGAATTCTACAAATGGTTGGTAGACGAAGAACATGTTTCCGAAAAGGATGAAGCATTACAAACTCTGTGGGAAGAAGGATACAAATCAGGAACAGCTCCTAACTTGCATCAATCATACGAGCTATTAAGAAGAAATGCAGGCATTCCTTCCGTACGAGAAGAACGGAGAATCCGCCCGATCCATATCTGGCAAATAGCCGCTGCCGTATTCTTTATAGTAGCAGCTTCTTCCATCTATCTTTCTACCATAGGAAAAAAGGTGGAACCCAATTTATTGCAGCAATATATTCCGACAGCAGAGGTACATACTCTCACCTTGCCTGACGGAACCAAAGTACAACTGAACTCACAAAGCACCCTTTTATATCCACAGGAATTTACTGGTAAAGACCGTAGCGTATTTCTGATTGGTGAAGCCAATTTCAAAGTGAAACCGAACAAGAAGCATCCGTTTATCGTCAAGTCGAACGATTTTCAGGTAACAGCACTCGGAACGGAATTTAACGTAGCTGCATACCCCGAGAATCCGATCATAGCGGCAACCTTGATTTCAGGAAGTGTACTCGTTGAATATAATGATTTGAATTCTCAAATGATTCTGAAACCAAACGAGCAATTGGCCTATCATAAACACACCCGACAATACCATCTGGACACTCCCGATATGAATGACATCACAGCCTGGCAACGTGGCGAACTGGTATTCAGAGAAATGAATGTAAAAGAGATTATAACTATATTAGAACGTAAATATCCATATACCTTTGAGTATCGCCTGAAGAATCTGAAAGAAGATAAATACAGCTTCCGTTTTAAAGATAAAGCACCGCTGTCCGAAGTTATGGATGTAATAGTAAATGTAGTAGGTCAGATGGATTATAAAATACAAGGTGACTGCTGCTATTTAATCCCCAAATAGAAAAATATCCTGATAACAGGAAAAGAACAGATAACAATATTACTCATTTAGTTAACCTTATACGCCCATGCAAAAAAGTATCCGGAACAGAGGGCGAACTCTATCCCGGATATGAAATCAAATTTCTCAATATTAGAGTTCTACTCTATTAATCACCGTGAAATAATTTAGTTTATAACCTAATACTAAGAAAATGCTACAAATTTATGAATTTATAGTAGACCATACAGCAAAGGGAAGAAGTTTTTTACTTTTTTTCTGCTTGTTGCTCATTACAACAAGCTCCTTTGCGCAAACAGATGCCTCAATCACCATTCAAAAGAAAAATATATCTGTCATTGAAGCACTTAAAGAAGTAGAAAAACAATCCGGCCTATCTGTAGGTTACAACGACTCCCAATTAAAGAACAAGCCTGTATTAAATCTTGATCTTAGAGCTGTAACAGTAGAGAACGCCCTTACACAAATTCTCAAAGACAGTGGATTCACTTATGAGTTCAAAGGGAAATATATAATGATTGTTCCTGACAAAAAAACAGAAGTAAATCCAACTAAGAATGTGACTGGAAAAGTTGTTGATGAGAATAATGAACCTCTAATTGGAGTTAATATCAAAGTGGAAGGAAACTCCGAAGGAGCTATCACCGACATAGATGGCAATTTCACAATCATGGTCCGCCAAGGTAATATATTAAGCTTTACCTATGTGGGATATACATCCAAAACTGTGAGAATAACAGATAAAAACATCTATGCAGTAAAATTAGTAAGCGACACGAAACAACTCAATGAAGTAGTCGTGACTGCCCTCGGTATCAAGCGCGAGCAGAAAGCTTTGAGCTACAATGTGCAACAGGTGAAATCGGATCAACTGACAGAAATTAAAGACGCTAACTTCATCAACAGCCTGAATGGCAAAGTGGCAGGTGTCAATATCAACAGCAGTTCTTCCGGTGTAGGTGGAGCCAGCAAAGTGATAATGCGCGGTACGAAGTCTATTGAGCAATCCAGCAATGCCCTGTATGTGATTGACGGCATCCCGATGTTTAATTTCGGTGGCGGCGGCGGTACGGAAAACGGTTCCCAGGGAGTTACCGAAAGCATTGCCGACATCAACCCGGACGATATTGAAAGCATCTCGGTCTTGACAGGAGCGGCAGCCGCCGCACTATACGGAAGTAACGCTGCCAACGGAGCTATCGTCATTAACACGAAACGGGGTAAGGTAGGCAAAATGCAGGTTTCTGTATCCAGTAACACTGATTTTTCTAAACCATTTGTGATGCCGCGCTTTCAGAACCGTTATGGTACAGGCAGTAAAGGAAAATCGGACGGTTCTTCTACAAATTTGAGTTGGGGACCGTTACTGAACGATGCATCCCGCAGGGGGTACGAACCACGTGACTTTTTCGACACAGGAATGACTTATACCAATTCCGTCACCTTATCGACAGGTACAGAAAAGAACCAGACCTTCTTTTCCGCAGCCGCAGTAAACTCGGAGGGGATTGTACCGAATAACCGCTACAACCGTTTTAATTTTACTTTCCGTAATACTACTTCATTCCTGAATGATAAACTGAAACTAGACATCGGAGCGAGCTATATTATTCAGAATGATCGCAACATGACTAATCAAGGCGCTTACTCAAACCCGATAGTTCCTGTTTACCTGTTTCCGCGTGGAGACGATTTCAACTTGATAAAAGTATTCGAACGTTGGGACCCGGCCCGCAAGATCAAGACCATGTACTGGCCACAAGGCGAAGGAGACCTGCGTATGCAAAACCCTTATTGGATAGCATATCGTAATCTACGGACCAACAATAAGAAGCGTTACATGCTGTCCGCCTCGTTAAGCTACGACATCACGGACTGGCTGAACGTCTCGGGACGTGTCCGGGTAGATAACTCCAATACCAAATATGAGCAAAAGTTGTACGCCAGTTCGAATACTACTCTCACCGAAGGTAGTACCCAGGGATTCTACGCCATTGCCAAGCCGGATGAATCACAGGTGTACGCCGATGTACTAGCAAACATTAATAAACGCTTTGGGGACTACTCACTTGTAGTGAATGTCGGAGCGAGCATCGTGGATAATAAGTATGACGAACTTAGTTATCGCGGACCGATACGTGCCAATGGTATTCCTAATGTGTTTAATGTCTTCGATCTCGACAATACGCAAAAGAAAGCTCGTCAGGATGAATGGGAGGAACAAACTCAATCCATTTTCGCGAGTGCGGAACTGGGCTGGAAAAGTATGCTTTACCTTACTTTGACCGGACGTAATGACTGGGCATCACAACTGGCAAACTCATCTTCCACCTGTTTCTTTTATCCGTCAGTGGGACTTTCGGCGATCATCTCCGAAATGGTAAAACTACCTTCTGCAATCGATTACCTGAAAATACGCGGTTCATTCAGTTCCGTCGGTATGCCCTACCCACGTAACCTGACTTCACCTACCTTTGAGTACGATGAAACGACACAGACGTGGAAACCCAAAACGCATTATCCTATCGGCGACCTCAAGCCAGAGCGAACCAATTCATGGGAATTAGGACTGGACATGCGTCTCTTCAAGGACTTCAACCTTGGCGTGTCATGGTATCTGGCTAACACGTTCAACCAGACCTTCGACCCGAAAATTTCCGTATCTTCGGGATATACTACCATTTACTTGCAAACAGGTTATGTACGTAACCAAGGAGTCGAGCTCTCTCTTGGTTATGGACACACATGGAAAAAAGACTTCCGCTGGCAAACGAACTTTACGCTTAGCCACAATAAAAACAAAATTATCGAACTGGTAAAGGATTACATACACCCGGAAACAGGTGAGCCTATCAATAAAGGCCGGTTGGACGTAGGCGGACTTGGAAAGGCACGGTTCATCCTGAAAACGGGAGGGTCACTCGGTGACCTCTACACTCAAGCCGACCTAAAACGGGATGATAACGGAATGGTGGAAATTTCCCCTGCAGGCGCATTGATAACAGTCAATAATCAACCTGATATCAAGTTGGGAAGCGTCTTCCCCAAGTGTAATCTGGCATGGAGCAATCAATTCTCATGGAAAGGATTTAATGTCAGTGCTCTGTTGACCGCACGTATTGGCGGTATTGTTTATTCTGCCACAGCAGCAGCCATGGATCAATACGGTGTGTCCGAAAGCTCGGCGATTGCCCGGGACAACGGTGGCGTATTGATAAACGGACGTAACAGGGTGGATGCCCAGACATGGTTCACCGCCATTGGTTCCCAGCTGGGATTGCCACAATATTATACCTACAGCGCCACCAACGTACGCCTACAGGAAGCAGCTATAGGATATACCCTCCCCCGTAAATGGTTACATGATGTATGTGACATACAGGTGTCCGTTGTAGGACGCAACCTCTGTATGATATATAACAAAGCTCCCTTCGACCCTGAAGCGGTTGCCACAACCGGCAATTATTATCAAGGAATCGACTACTTTATGCTACCGAGTACACGCAATATCGGTTTTAACGTGAAAATAAACTTTTAACGGATAAAAAACAGCTATAATGAAACATACTACATCTATTATAAAGTTGTTCTCACTTGCACTATTTGTTCTTGTCGGAACTGCGTGTATAGACAACTTTGACAAAATAAACCAGAAGGACTATCAGGTGGACAAGGAAGAGTTGGGCCGTGAAGGATACAATGTTGGTGCCAGTCTCAAAGGATTACAGGGATTGGTTATTCCTACGGAGGAGCATCTTTACCAATTTGTCGAAGCACTTGCCGCCGGAGCTTTCTCCGGATATATCGGCTGTACTGTGGAGTGGACAGCCAAATTTGAGACATACAATCCGCCAACAGACTGGCAGGAAGCGCCTTTCTCTGATCTTATCACACGTACTTACCCGTTCTATCGTGACTTGCTCGACGAAACAGAAGATCCGGTCGCATTAGCATTAGGAAAACTACTGCGTGTTACCATCATGCACCGGGTGACAGACATGTATGGGCCTATTCCCTATTCCAAAATCATTTCTAAAACCGGTGAGGTTTCTCTGACCGTACCATACGATTCACAGGAAGAGGTATACAAGCAAATGTTTAAGGAGTTAGACGAAGTGAGTGATGTGCTTAAAGAGAATCTTAATTTAAGTACAGAAGCCTTCCGCAAATTTGATGATGTCTATCAGGGGGATCTCTCCAAATGGCTCAAATTCACAAATTCGCTCAAGTTACGTATGGCAATGCGTTTGACATACGTACCGGAGATGAAAGAGGAAGCCCGGCGAATAGCCGAAGAAGCCGTAACCGCTGGCGTCATTACCCAAAATGCAGACAACGCTTTCTTGAAAGTAGAGGAAAATCGTGCAGCAATGGTGTTCAACAACTGGAATGACCAGCGTGTGGGCGGTGATATCATCTCATATATGAACGGTTATAAAGACCCGAGACGGGAGAAAATGTTTACCACAGTAAAGGTTACTGACCAGGAAACATGGATGGAAGTGGATGGATATGCCGGAATACGCATCGGTATTGATGTGCGCACTAAAGATGAAATGATAGGAGCATACAGTAAGCCGATCATCACGAGCACCAGCCCCTATATGTGGATGAACGCTGCAGAGATCACTTTCTTACGTGCCGAGGGTGCTTTGTGGGGATGGAATATGGGAGGTGAAGCCAAAGATTTGTATAACCAAGCCATAGCTCTCTCTTTTGAACAATATGGAGTGACGGGTGCAGATACATATACCGCAAATACAACCGATATGCCACAGGCATATGACGACCCCCAATATGAATATACAGATTATGAAGGTCCGCGCAGTACTATCACCATAGCATGGGAAGAAGGGGATAATTATTTTGAGCGGAACCTTGAACGTATCATCACCCAAAAGTGGATTGCTAACTTCCCTTTGGGAGTGGAAGCATGGAGCGAATACCGGCGCACGGGATATCCGCATCTGTTACCCGTAATAAAGAACAAAAGCGGTGGTGCCATTGATACCGATCACATGATACGCCGGTTATGGTACCCTCCTATCGAGTACTCCGAAAATCTTTCTAATATTAAGCTAGCGACAGGCATGTTAGGAGGCCCTGACAACGGAGGCACACGGTTGTGGTGGGATAAGAAACCTTATGCCAATCCATGAGAAATGAATGAGTATGATTAATACGAATGAAAAATAAGAAAAAATGAAAGCAATAATATATAACATATTTACCTGCACTCTATTACTCTTAGCGTGCGTTCTGCCTACGGCATGTAGTGACTGGAACGAACCGGAGCCGGTGGATGTGAACATAAATAGTCCAAAAGATCAGAATCCGGAACTTTGGGCAAGCTACATGCAGGTATTGAATACCTACAAGCAAAGTAAGCATTATATAGCTTATACGCGATTTGACAATTCTCCGGAGAAACCTGTAAATGAAGGAAGCTACCTTCGTTCACTGCCCGACTCACTGGACATTGTTACCTTATGCAATCCCGGCAATATCAGCGATAATGACCGTGAAGACATTCTTCTATTGCGTGAAAAGAGTACCCGGGTAATCTATCTTGTAGATTATGCTGCACAGGCAGCTACCTTTACTGATGCCGCAGCTTTGGGAACTTGGCTTGATAAAGCAGTTGCCGCAGCCACAGAATTGAACCTGGATGGTTTTGCCTTTACAGGCGTCCGTCTATATAGCGGGACAGATGCTGAAATGGTAGCCCGTAAGGAGGCCGCACAGCTTATCGTCTCTAAGCTATCCGCTGCAACGGGTGGTGGCAAGTTATTAGTATTTGAAGGTAATCCCGACTTTATAGAGTCTACCGACCTTGAAAAGCTAAACTACATTGTGTTAAATACTGCTGACCTCACTAATGTGAGCGAACTAAATCTATTGATTGCCGGATTACCGGATAGCAATATACTACCTCGTGAGAAAGTTCTATTATCTGCCCGTATAGGCGACCAAATAGTAGACGAAAAGAATGAAAAACAAAGTGTAGTGCCTCTGATGACAGATTGTGTAGCTGCAATGGGGCCACTTGGAGGCCTTGCCATTCACAATATCGGCAGCGATTATTATAGTGCGAATATGAATTATGAAACCACTCGTACGGCTATTCAACAGATGAATCCGTCGAAATAAAAACGTACGATTATGAAAAAGAAATTTATCATATATATACTGTTCCCGCTCCTGATACTAGCGGTTGGAATGTCAGCTTGCACCGAAGATACTATTTTGGCGGATGCAGGTAAGTTGCCGGATGAAACGACAATGGGAAGTATTGGCAGTACGCTGCGTAGCAATTCGTCCTTCTCCGGGAAAGCAGTTATTGAACTGACGAATGACAGTGAGGATGAAATAGTTGTCGATGAAATATTCTATCAGTTAAGCCGTCCTGCGACAAGCGATGTGAAGGTAACGGTCAAATTGGAAAACGAGATGAGTATGGAGTTTGAAGCTGAAATAAAGGCAGATAATGCGAAGATTGAAGCGTTTAATGAAAGTATGGTTGCAGCACATTGGAGACAAAAACCCTTGTTAAAATCAGCAGTGTTCCCCAAAGGGAATGTAATCTCGGGAGAAGGCATCCTGACTATACCTGCCGGAAAAGAGAAGTCATCAAGTATCAAACTTACGCTTTCTACACATAATCTGCCTGCAGATTATGATGCTTACGAATTACTCTTTGCCATAGAGCAAACTAATGCGGACGGTGAAACAGAGAAGCAATATCTTAGATACAGAGTCAATGTACGCCAAAAGGCAGGTGAAATAATTTCTGAAGATGGCGTTAATATCGCAACATTGGATACCCGTTTCCTTTCTGTATTCTATCTCAACACCTCTACTTACCAACCTATACTTGCTGATATTTTTATATACGTGAGAACAAATACTGAAACCCGGGAAAAGGAAGCGTACAGTATGGGGAATATTGTCAACTTGCGTATTGCAACGGTAGGTTATGATAAAGAATCCGGTCGCGCCATACTAACATTGAATAATGATCTACGCTATGTATTAGAGAATACAGCCACTTACATCCGCCCTCTTCAAGATCACGAACGCAAAGTGTGTCTGTGCATCGAAGGCGGTGGTAAAGGCTTAGGCTTCTGTAATATGAATGATGCCCAGATAGCAGACTTTACCAAACAAGTAAAAGATGCAATAGAGTATTACCAGTTAGATGGTGTGAACCTTTGGGACGTAGGCAGTGGATATGATAAAGCGGGAATGCCTCCAGTAAATACCACCTCATATCCCAAACTTATCAAAAGTTTGCGTGACGCAATGCCTGGTAAAATGCTGACTTTAGTAGATAAGGACGAGCCTACTGCATCCTTCTATGATCCTGCTTTATGCGAAGGTATAGAAGTGGGAAAATACATTGATTACGCATGGCATGGTTATGTTTCAGAGGAAGAAGAAGTGCAAATTATAGAACCGTGGGAAACCGAACACCCTTACAGCGACTATACTCGTAAACCCATAGCAGGACTGACAGCTGAACGCTATGGAAGCGTAAATATGCCTCTGTATCCTAAGAGTGCAGAGGGAATATTAAATGCCTCAAAGAAAAAGGCGATAATGTGGAAAAAAGAAGAAAATCGAAAAAAGAACAATATTATCGTATTTGGCAGCGATATGATTAGTGATGAACAGAATCAATACGAATATCGCATGGAAAATGGATATCTATCTTTTATTGGAGCAATAGCAGAAGATGGTCTAGAGTGGGGTAAAAATCCACGCCCTCCATTCATGGAGAGAGAAGAAAATGGAGAATACAACTATGGTATATCCGAAACTGTAACAGATGAACATCGACAAAAATTTCATTTAGGATATCGCTATCTCGCCAAAGATTGGTAGAACTAGCGGTCGAGATCAATAAAAAGAAAAATATAAAAAGAGAATATTATGAAAACGAAACATATTCATCGAGACATTCCATTATTCGTCTCTTTTGCAGGTTCTGTCATAATCTTACTTCTGTTAGTAGCGGCATGTGACAACAAGGATTATAGTAAAGCGTCTCCTTTTGACAATGCCGTATATATAGATGTGGCAAAAGTGAAGGATGTAGCTAATTTCACATTTAATAATCTCAAACAGACAGGGCAGCAAGAGCTTTCTGCTGTGTTGGCATACCCTGCCGAACAAGATATTGATGTTAATTTTCAGGTAGATCCTTCGTTGATAGGTTATTATAACGCGCGTCTCGGCACTAATTATGCAATGCTGGACGCTAAATATTATAAGTTTTCTACACAGCATGTCGTCATCCCCAAAGGAGACGTAAACTCGGAAGTCGTAACGATCGGTTTCTCCGACCTCACGGATTTGGACATTGACACTAATTTCCTGCTACCTGTCACTATTCAGCAAGCGTCAGGAGGTATGGGATTATTGAAGGGATCAAAAACTATTTGTTACATAGTACGTCGTTCCAGCGCCATTACTACAGCAGTGAGCCTTTCAAACAACTACTTTGAAGTTCCCGGATTCGAAAAAGACAGCCCTACGGCTAATGTGGTAAATGGGCTAACACAACTAACCTTCGAAGCCATTATCCGGGTAAATAGATTCGATCCTAAAAATGAGATTTCAACTATAATGGGTATAGAGCAATACTGTTTGTTCCGTTTGGGCGATTCAGGATTCCCCAAACAGCAATTGCAGTTTGCCGCCAACGAGATTAAATTCCCAAAGGCAGACGAAGGAAAATTGTTGCAACCAAGCGAATGGTATCATGTAGCCGTGACTTATGACACCGAAGCAAAAACTGCCGCTATCTACGTGGATGGCAAACTGCAGAGTACTATTGAGGACTACGGAACTGGTGAGCCCATTAATTTGGGCAAGCAAACCCGAGGAAAGGACTTTATGTTTAAAATAGGACACTCCTATGGTGAGCCAGAGGATATGACTCGTCAATTAGATGGTGAAATCTGCGAAGTACGAATATGGAACGTGATACGCTCACAAGAAGAAATTTACAAAAATATGTATGATGTCGATCCTCAAACTACAGGTTTAAAAGCCTATTGGAAGTTTAATGAAGGCAAAGGGGATATAGCGAAAGACTATACAGAAAACGGTAATGATGCAAAAGCATATGCTAAAGCTATTTGGCCGGAAGGCATTGAAGTGACACAGAAAAATAAGGAATAATAACGACCTAAAATTTCAATCTAAAACGCTGCCACATTTTTACTCCTACTTTAAGTTACATAAAAGGGAATAGTAAAATGTGACAGCGTTAATAATTAACTCTCTACTATAGAATAATTTAAATTGCCCCTGATGAATTTGCCAAATATGCACAGATTCATTCACTGAAAATATAAAGTCAAAGAGTAGCCATTATCTAAAAAAAAGTCGTAGCTTTGCAATAACCTAAAAATTAAATTGATATGGAACAACAAGACAAATATATACGCTTTGACTGGGCTGTGAAAAGGCTTCTCCGCCAAAAGGCAAATTTCGGCGTACTGGAAGGTTTCTTGACTGTCCTTCTCGGTGAAAACGTGAAAATCATAGAGATATTGGAAAGTGAAAGCAACCAACAAACAATCGATGATAAATTCAACCGGGTAGATATTAAAGCCAGAAATAGTAAGGACGAAATCATTATTGTAGAGATCCAAAATACACGGGAGCTCTATTATCTGGAACGCATCTTGTACGGAGTGGCAAAAGCTATCACTGAACATATTTCTTTAGGAGAACGCTACTATGCGGTGAAAAAAATATACTCTATCAGTATTCTATACTTCGATATCGGTAAGGGAGAAGATTATTTGTATCATGGACAAAACCATTTTATCGGAGTACATACAGGAGACAGACTGGAAGTAACTACTAAAGAAAAAGACGCCATCGTCCATAAGATTCCGGCAGAAATCTTTCCGGAATATTTTCTAATTCGTGTGAATGAATTCGATAAAGTGGCCGTCACTCCATTGGAAGAATGGATTGAATACTTGAAAACTGGTTGCATTCGCCCCGATACAACAGCTCCCGGTCTGGAAGAAGCACGCCGGAAACTTATTTATTATAATATGTCCAAGGAAGAAAGACATGCCTACGACGAGCACCTTAGTGCCATCATGATACAAAATGATGTATTAGATGGAGCAAAACTGGAAGGACGTATGGAGGGGCGCATGGAGGGACGTATGGAAGGACGTATGGAGGGACGTATGGAAGGGCGTATGGAAGAACGGCTCGAAATTGCCAGCAATCTGAAATCACAGGGAGTAGACATAACAGCTATCCAAAAGGCTACCGGACTTTCATTGGAAGAAATTCAAAAGTTATAAATAACCAGACATTACACAATAATGCATATAATCTAGAGTCGCATAAGAAAATCATGCGACTCTTTTTTTATCCCCATTGAAGACATTACAATCCGATATTGATAATTCTTCAATCAGAAATAGAAATATCAAATGGAAAAACGGTACACCTCTTTCACTCTTTTGTCACCTCACAACAACACAATCCTAACAAACCATAATTATATGTCACCGTTTATCGCTATAAGAACACCAAACAATAACAAACGATTAGACAACATTCATAACATCATCCACTTGTTACAACTTATCATTATTTTTACTTCGCAGGAATAAATCGTACTTCCTTTCTACCCATATATGAGAAAATATAAAATGGTACTCATCGAGATATTTATTGATAGTACCGAATATGCCACACGCTCTCCCCCCACCTGTATTTTCATACAGTATATAAAACATTCAATAAACAAGAAATAGATCTATTATTGTCACTTGGAGGAAATTCACCATTTCCGAAAGAATGATTCAAACTGTTAGAATTCAGACTCTATATATAGACTTCACCTTCAACTATTCCCCCTCAAGATATAAATAATTACGAGTTTATATTTTGAGTTTATGAATGTACAACTATGAGATCATAGTTACAGTGAATTTCCTCTTTTATCCCCAACAAAGGAAATTGGTGTATCTCATCCAAGTGGCGCTATTAAAAACAAATTCATATGAAATATTCAATAACAACGTCGCCCCTCGTTCCTGTCATCATGGCTATAACTCTTATTTATCAATTAAACTTTATCCCACTGTTCATTGTAGGAGGATTTTCTATTTATTGTATTTACTTCTATATCATTCTTATACAAAAAGAAAAAAATCTTTCAAAAGGATATACACATAAAAGTATATCCAAATACACTCCCATACAAATCATAGCCAATCAGGAAGAAACAAAAATAGACTCTTTATTCTGTAAAAAGTCTCATAAAAGAAAGTCTGTTAAACCCACTGTACTACTTGCTGACAGCAATATCGATTTCAGATCTTACCTAGAAACGCGTTTATCTGATCATTTTATTGTAAAAAGCTTCGGAAACGGTCTGGAAGCCCTAACATACATAAAGGAAGAATATCCAGACATTGTAGTCTGTGACACCATGCTGCATGGTATGTACGGCAATGAGCTTTCATCAAGATTGAAAACGTCCTGTGAAACTTCAATCATTCCCATTATCCTCTACGGCTCATATCTGAATGGAAGACAACGCAATACCAGAGAAACTTCTTTGGCCGATGTCTTTATAAATACACCTTTTCATATAGAAGACTTAAAAATAGAGATGAACGTCCTGATTAAAAACAGCCGTTTTCTCCGAAAATCATTCCTGCAAAAAGTATTCGGAGAACAATTTCTAAAAATAGAAGAGGAGGAGGATACTTTGAGTGAAAAAAATTACATATTTATCAACCTTGTAAAGGATTTCATTCTAAAAAATATAGATCAGGAAAATTTGACTATAGATGAAGTCGCATCCGAATTGTGCATGAGCAGAACCACATTCTTTAATAAATGGAAATCGCTGACAGGAGAAGCACCTAAATATTTTATATACCGGATTCGTATGGAAAAAGCCCGTGAACTGTTGGAGAGTGGAAGATACTCTGTTAATGTGGTTCCGGAAATGATCGGATTGAGGAATCTGAAAAACTTCCGCCACAAATACAAAGAATATTTTGGAATAACGCCAAGCGAATCTATAATGAAAAAACAATAATATACAAAATCTGCTATTTGCTTAAAGGTCCCATCCATCGGGACCTCTGCACAGCATTCTTGCAAAAAAAATATTCTGTTTTTTATTTCCTTGTGCAGTATTTTACAATTACCGGCATTTACCCTATGTACGTACACCTTAATTTTGAAAATTAATAATCTAATTTTAAACAGTATGAAAACTTTAACTGAAATAAAAAAAGTTCGTTGTTTTAATCGCTTAGTTTTATTTGTAGTGGCATTGGGCCTGATAACCACTTTTACAGCATGTAGCAATGATGATGATTCAGACATTCCCGTATATTCTCTTAAAGATGTGGATGGAAATTATTCCGGTACCATGTTGACAGAGTCTGATCTGCCCGTTAACCCACAAACTAATTCCCCAAAAGAAGAACAGCCGGAAGGAGCCACCGTTACCGCTGAAGTAAAAGACAATCAGGTCATGATTAAAAAACTCCCGGTAGACGATCTCATCAAAAGTATCGTTGGTGAAGAAGCTGCCGGAATTATCATCGAAAATCTGGACGATATCAATTACAACATTCCTTATACCGCTGCCTTTAATGATGACAGTAAAGGCTCTATTCTACTTCAATTAAAACCTGAACCTTTGGAAATAAAATATACTATCCCGACTCAAGCACAAGCAGACGGGGAAGAAGCTCCTCAAATTACGATAAAAGTAACCATAGAAGCGGAAGAAAAGGGCCAATATACATATAAAGACCAAAAACTTACATTTGAAATCAAAGCAACCAAAGTGGAAGTAGAAGGACAGCCGTTTGAAGACTTCTCACCTACTACATTCAGTTTCGACATGGACAAGAAGTGACTAACCGTATAAACTTTCCCAAAGTATTTTCATTATGATGGGAATTATCTCCCAAAAGAGTATGCCGTCACATGATGCGCATGCTCTTTTTTTTTATACCTTTGTGAAATAACCAACTATATCAAAATGACTACAACTGAAAACATACGGAAAGAGTTACAAGCATTAGTAGATGCCAAATATAAGGAATTTCACTCTTCCCTCCTTCCAGGAGCGAACAATATTCTCGGTGTACGTATCCCCCAACTGCGAATCATGGCCAAAGAAATTATAAAAAAAGAGGACTGGCGTACGTTTGTTGAGTCAACCGATACGAACTATTATGAAGAAACAATGCTTCAGGGAATGATTATCGGACTGGTAAAAATGGAACTTGAAGAACGAATGAACTATGTAGCAATGTTCATTCCCCGTATAGATAATTGGGCTGTATGCGACATTTTCTGCAGTGAACTGAAAACTGCCGTAAAAAAAGGAAAAGAAACCGTATGGCAATTTATCCAACCTTATCTGAAATCCTCTAAAGAATTTGAAATACGCTTCGGGATTGTGATGCTTTTCCACTATGTGGATGACGAACATATCGATTCGTTACTGGAATATGCCGATTTATTCAATCATGATGCTTATTATGCACGTATGGGTATGGCATGGATGCTATCATTGTGTTTCATCAAATTTCCCCAAAAGACAATGGAATATCTGAAACATAGTACATTGGATAACTGGACTTACAACAAAGCACTGCAAAAAACAATCGAGTCTTTCCGGGTAAACAAGGATACCAAAGATATGCTTCGGAATATGAAAAGACGATAAAAACAAAACACGGTGAACATCCCGCCATTAGCATTCCGTTCACCGTGCTTCTTATTCTTTCTATAGATACCACTTCTATCTTCGCACCTATTTATTTTTTGTTTGTAATCCGGAGAAATACTAATTCCTCCTCACCTTTTTCCTTCTGCTTCTGCGCCTCTGTTGTTTCTGGCGGCTGTAACGCTGCCATCTTTTATAAATCATCCAGCCACTCATCAATGCAACAACGACAAAGATAAGAATAGTTATGCCAACCCCCAAATTATCGCCCTTAATACGCGACCAAATATCAAGAACTTCTTTTGTCTGATCGCCAAAGTCACGAATCATGGCACATCGTTCTACCACTTTGCGATCCGGGTATTGTATCTTATCAATTTGTATGCTGTCTGCACCCGGTCCGAAAAAGTAACTTAAATCGGCATAATAATGGAGGGTCGTGTCTGTTTTCTCTTCCAGTATTTCGGGCGTAGCTATGGAACTTACATATCCGCAGAAATCCATATTCCGCAAAGCAATGTCCGGACGGCACATAAAATTGATAAAATAACTGGCTGCTTCTGGATTTCTGGCGTATTTCGGGATTACCCAACCGTCATACCAGATATTGCTCCCTTCCTCGGGAACTTCATAATCCAAGTCCACTCCTACCGCATTTGCCTCTTCAATCGCCCAAATCGCATCACCGCTCCAAGTCATATTCAGCCAGGCTTTATTCTTCGTCATCATCTCCTTGCCGAAATCCGCCTCCCAACCGGCAATATTCGGTTTCAAGGCTTTCAGGTATTTTTCGGCCAGTTCCATCGCACGTGGAGAATAGTCGTTCATCAGCTCTTCCACTGTCACCGTTCCTTCTTTCAGTTCCTTCGCATGCGCATAGATGACAGCTGTTCCGTAAGCATCACGGTAACTATCCTTCATCAGGATTTTTCCGGCGTACTTTTTATTCCAAAGACAATCCCAGGACAACGCTACCGAATCGGGTACATAAGCCCGGTTATACAGAATTCCAGCCGTTCCCCACATATAACATACAGCATAGCGGCTCGCCTGCTCACCCGGTTGGCTCAATTTATTGATTTGTTCGCGGATAAACGGAGCTACATTATTCATGTAGTTGGGAGAATGTGCAAAATTCGTATCGATGGGCAGCAGCAAATGTTTCTTCAGCATACGCTCGATGATGTATTCCGAAGGACAGACCACATCAAAATCCTCATGCCCCTTTTCAATCTTCGTCAGCATGATCTCGTTGATGTCGAATGTCTGGTAAACGATACGGATATTCTCACCGGTCTGTTCTTTATAATATGCCTGGAAATCCTCGAGTACACCTTCGCCGATGTAATCTGCCCAGTTGTAGATTTTAAGAACCCGCTCACGAGGTTCACCGGAATTATAGCATCCGGTCAAGGTCAGTAAGAGCAGGATTACGGGAATTATTCTTTTCATATTATTTACGTAGTAGCACATTTGATGGTCTATTAATCTTTTTTCTTCGCTTTTCCTGCCCGATAATTGATGCCAACCAACAACGCCAGCACCACGACAAAAATGATAGCCGAAAGCGGACGAAGTTCAGGGGTCAGCCCTCCCTTGCGGGCATCGGCATAGATATAAGTAGAGAGTGTCTCCAGACCTTGATTACCGATGGTAAAGACAGTTACGGCAAAATCATCAATGGATAGGGTCAATGCAAGCATAAAACCACTAATCATTCCCGGACGAATCTCCGGAACAATAACTTTCCACAAAGCTTGCATGGGAGTCGCTCCCAAGTCAAGAGCGGCCTCATAAATATTCGGGTTCATCTGCTTCAAACGAGGCAGAACGCTCAAAACAACGTATGGCGTACAAAAAGTAATATGAGCAAGCACTACGGTTGTGTATCCTTGTGTGATTCCTAAAGAAACAAACAAAAGGAAAAGCGAAATACCCGTGATGATATCTCCGTTCAGAATAGGAATACTATTCACAAAACTAATCGCTTTACGCGAACGGGATTTCAGATTAAAGATGCCGATAGCAGCCACACTACCCAGCAAGGTAGATGCCGTTGCAGCCAGCAGAGCAATAGTAATCGTGTTAATCAATGCATTCATCAAAGAATGATGCGTGCCTGTAGTGAAAAGCGAAGTATAAAGTTTTGTGGAGAAACCAGTCCAGTTGCCCAGCACTTTCGCTTCGGTGAAAGAATAGATAACGATAATCACGATAGGAGAATAAAGCAACAACAGCAATATCCACAAGTAAGCCTGCGCAAATATTTTCTTTACCATAGCCCGCCTCCTTCGTTTGAATTGTCCTTATCGTCTGTGCTAAACAAAGAAGTAGCAGCAATCAGCAGCAACATAATAAGCGAAAGTGCCGCTCCATAGTTCCACATGCTGTTATTGATATTTTCCTGAATCGTCGTACCAAAGAGTTTGATGTTATTCATCGTCAGCAACTCGGCAATGGCAAATGTAGATATAGTCGGCATGAACACCATCATAATTCCACTCATCACACCCGGCATAGAAAGCGGAAGGACTGCTTTCAGAAAGACTTGCAGCGGATTGGCTCCCAAATCTTGTGCGGCTTCAATATAACTATGATCCATCTTCTGCAACGTGTTGTAAATAGGATAAATCATAAAGGGGATAAAGTTGTATACCATACCGAATATCAATGCTCCCTCGCCCAACGGTACACTAAAAAAGTCGAACAAGGCAACCGTAGCAAGGGTACGCACAAGAATATTTACCCACATCGGCAGGATAAACAGTACGACCATCGTCTTGGAACGGTTCAGCTTACTGTTACTCAATATCCATGCTGCAGGATAACCCAGCAAAATACAAACAAGGGTGGTAATGATGGCAATACCGATAGAATATACAAAGGTATTGATTGCTTCGGGATGTTCGAAGAACTTCTGAAAATTGGCGAGTGTCAAATGACCGCTATCATCGGTAAAGGCATATACGACAATTAAAAACAGCGGTATAATCACAAAGATCGCCGAAAAAATAATGTAAGGGAGAGTCCAACTCTTACGTGATGACAAAAAGACTATAAACTTCTTATTCACTTCCTTTCCTGTTAATCGGTTATTTTAATTATACGAATGGCATCTGGAGGGATGGTAATACCTACACGGTCTCCGTCATCCCATACATCGTTCGTATCTACAAATACATTCTCGTCCCAGTCTGACAATACGGTCAGATGATAATGGTCGCCCTTGTAAAGGATGAATTTCACCTCACCTGTCAGCGTTCCGTCTTCTTCATTATCCTGAAGAATCACTTTTTCAAAGTCTACCTCCACTTTGACATTCGTATCGGCAGCTATATCTTCCACCGGAGTACATTCAAAGTTACAGCCCAGGAATTCCACATGAGTGGCATCCAGCAATTTTCCTTCAAACGTATTGCAGATACGCTCTTTCTTCATGATGTGAATATCAAACGGCTTCACCAGCAGTCCGACTTCCGCTCCTACTTCAAAATGATGGTAATCCTGCACCAGAAATTCATATCCGCCGCACATCACCGTCATTTCATAATGCACACCTTTGAAAATAGAAGTCTCTACCACGCCTACCAACTGCGCCATATCCGAAACGGGGAAAATATAAAGATCTTCCGGACGGATGACTACGTCTACCGGAACATTTTCACCAAATCCTTCATCTACACATTCAAACTCCGTACCGCAGAAGCGTACCAGCTTATCATGAATCATGGTACCATTGAGGATATTGCTTTCTCCGATAAAGTCGGCAACAAAAGCGTTGATGGGTTCATTATAAATATCAATCGGTGTACCGATCTGCTGAATTTTTCCTTCACTCATCACAACAATCGTATCGCTCAACGTCAATGCCTCTTCCTGATCGTGAGTGACGTAAACAAATGTTATACCCAAAGATTTATGCATTTCTTTGAGCTCCATTTGCATATCCTTACGCATTTTCAGGTCGAGCGCTGCCAGCGGCTCATCCAATAGCAACACTTCCGGCTCATTCACAATGGCACGGGCAATGGCTACACGTTGTTGCTGACCACCGGAAAGAGAATCCACATCGCGGTATTCATAATCTGTCATACCTACCATCTTTAAAGCAGCTTTCACTTTCTTCTCAATGGTTTGTTTCGGTGTCTTTTTCAGTTTCAGGCCGAAAGCAATGTTATCATATACATTCAAGTGCGGGAATAAGGCATATTTCTGAAATACCGTATTCACGGGACGCTTGTGGGGAGGGGTTTGTGTTATTTCCATCCCCGAAATTCGGATCTCGCCTTCCGAAGCCGTCTGAAAACCGGCAATGAGACGCAACAACGTGGTTTTACCGCAACCGGAAGGACCAAGTATAGTGACAAACTCGCCCTTTTTCACGTTTAGAGTCACATCATCCAATGCTGTTTTATCGCCAAAATACTTCGATACATGGCTCACCTCAATGATGGATTTATCTTCTTGCATATTCATACTAAAGTTTGGGCTGCAAAGGTACACATTTCTGCGGTTTTCACCTAGGTGTTAATCTAATATAACAGTGTTTTTCGATGCCCGACAGAAAAAAAATCTATCTTTGCATAAATATTTATTCACTAATTTTACAAAAGCATGAAAAAGTTAACTTATTTAGTTATTGCAACGGCAGCGTTAGGCATGGTAGCTTGTACGGGCGGAAACAAAGCCGGATACGTTGTCACAGGTACGGTAGAAGGTGCAAGCGATGGTGACACCGTTTATCTTCAGGAAGCTACTGGTAGAAATCTGACCAAACTAGATACAGCCGTTATCACCAAAGGTACTTTTACCTTTGAAGGTACACAAGATTCTGTGGTTAGCCGCTATGTCACTTGCGAAGTGAACGGAGAGCCATTAATGATTGATTTCTTCCTCGAAAACGGAAAAATCAACGTTTCCCTGACCAAGGATAACGACGCTGTGACCGGTACTCCTAACAATGATGCATACCAGGAAATCAGAGCTCAAATCAATGACATCAGCAAGAAAATGAATACCATTTATGAAGCAATGGGCGACACTTCTTTAAGTGATGAGCAGAAAGAAGCCAAACAGAAAGAGGGTGCCCAGCTGGAAGAACAGTATGACAAAGCAATCAAAGAAGGTGTTAAAAAGAACATCACCAATCCGGTTGGGGTATTCTTGTTTAAACAAACGTTCTACAATAACTCTACTGACGAAAATGAAGCTTTGTTGCAACAAATTCCTGCGAATTTCCAGAATGACGAAACAATCGTAAGAATCAAAGAGATGACCGACAAGCAGAAAAAGACTGCCGTAGGTACTCAATTTGTTGATTTCGAAATGCAGACTCCGGAAGGAAAGGCTGTGAAGTTGTCTGATTACGTTGGTAAAGGTAAAGTGGTATTGGTTGACTTCTGGGCTAGCTGGTGCGGTCCTTGCCGTCGCGAAATGCCTAATCTGGTAGAAACTTACGCAAAGTATAAAGGTAAGAACTTCGAAATTGTAGGCGTATCTCTCGATCAGGATGGAGCTGCATGGAAAGAAGCAATCAAGAAGATGAATATGACTTGGCCACAAATGTCCGACCTGAAATTCTGGCAAAGTGAAGGTGCACAGCTTTATGCAGTAAACAGTATTCCTCACACTGTATTAATCGATGGCAGTGGTAAAATTATCGCTCGCGGTTTGCATGGAGAAGAACTTCAGGCTAAAATTGCAGAAGCTGTAAAATAACAGATCGAAAAAGAAGGTTTTTCAAAGGCTTTAAAGTTCAAACAAGGGGCTGTTCGAAAAGCCTTGATCCTATAAAATCACGCTTACTACGACATGTTGCAGTAAGCGTGATTTTTCTTTTCAGATGGTTTCTTGCTTATTAAAAACTTCACAAGTCAACAACCAAACAGATAAAATTCAGCCCCTGTAATTCTCGAAAGAACACAGGGGCTGAATCTATATATGAAAGTAAGGGAGAAGGACTCCCCTACTTCTATTTCAAACAAATTAGATAAACCAACGTACGTAGCAGAAGTCTTGACGGTGTGGAAGCTCCGGATTCTTCGGGAACATACGGTAAGACACCTTGAAGCTACCTGCATTTGACAAGCTGTGTTTAACTTGGAATGTATACAAGTTACCTTCTTTCTTGATAACACTAAACGGTTCTACAGAGTAAACATGTTGTTTGCCGTCTGCAGTTGTGTAAGTAGTAACCAATTCAAGTCCCACTGCATCATTCAAGCCTTTTTCATCGATCACGTAAGTAATAGTATATTCTTTTCCGCTTTCGATGTCACCGTTCTTCAGGTCTTCTACCTTATCGCAAGATACGATTTCAATAGCATCCCATTTAGCAACCACTTCTTCTTTCCAAGCTGCGATTTCTTTTGCTTTTGCATTATCATTAGCAGCCAAAGTCTGGAAGCGTTTCGCCAGTTTGCAATAGAATTTGCTATAGTAATCATCCAACTGACGCTTCATTGTATAATGAGGAGCGATCTGTGCGATAGAATTCTTCACCACTTTGATCCAGCCTTCAGAATATCCTTTCTTATTACGTGCATAATACAACGGCAAGATTTCAGTTTCAAGAATACTGTAAATAGTAGCAGCATCCAACTGATCCTGATGTTCCTGGTTCTGATAAGTACGTTTTTCTGTCAATGCCCAACCTGCACCTTCACGGTAACCTTCCAGCCACCATCCGTCTAATACAGAGAAGTTAACAACACCGTTCATCAAAGCCTTTTCGCCCGATGTACCGGATGCTTCCAACGGACGAGTCGGAGTATTCAACCAGATATCAACGCCTGAAACCAGACGACGAGCCAATTGCATATCATAATTTTCAAGGAAGATAATCTTACCCAGGAATTCCGGACGGCGAGAGATCTCGATAATACGCTTAATCAAACCCTGACCTGCACCATCGTGCGGGTGAGCTTTACCTGTAAACAGGAATTGTACCGGGTAATCAGGATTATTCACAATCTTAGAAAGACGATCCAAATCGGTGAACAACAAGTGTGCACGTTTGTAAGTAGCAAAACGACGACCGAAACCAATCAGTAATGCATTCGGATTGATCTTATCCATCAATGAAACGATACGGGAAGGGTCTCCCTGGTTCTTCAACCATGTATCGCGGAATGACTTACGGATATAGTCAACCAACTTATTCTTCATAGTCATACGAGTCTTCCAAATCTCTTCATCGGGCACATTGTAGATAGCTTCCCAAATCTTAGGATTAGATTGATCGAACCAGAAATTTTCGTTGAAATATTTAAAGTACAGTTCTTTCCATTCAGTTGCACTCCAAGTCGGGAAGTGAACTCCATTCGTTACGTATCCTACGTGGCTTTCTTCCGGGAAATAACCTTTCCAGATAGAAGAGAACATTTCTTGAGAAACCTTTCCGTGCAGCCAGCTCACACCGTTCACTTCCTGTGAAGTGTTACAAGCAAAAACAGACATACAGAAACGTTCGCCCTTGTCACCCGGATTGTTACGTCCGAGATCCATCAAGTCATCCCAAGTGATACCCATTCTGGAAGGATAACCACCCATATATTTGCCGAACAGGCCTTCATCAAAATAGTCGTGACCTGCAGGAACCGGAGTATGAACAGTGTAAAGAGAAGAAGCACGAACCAACTCGATAGCTTGATCGAAAGTCAATCCTGTAGCTACATAGTCGCAGATACGCTGAACATTGATTAATGCAGCATGTCCTTCATTACAGTGATAAACATCTTTCTTGATGCCCAGTGCTTTCAAAGTCAGGATACCACCGATACCCAACAAGATTTCTTGTTTCAAACGGTTTTCCCAGTCGCCACCATAAAGCTGGTGAGTGATAGGACGGTCGAATTCACTGTTCATTTCATTATCCGTATCAAGCAGATACAAAGAAATACGTCCAACGTTTACACGCCATACGTTTGCATGAACAAAATAATCAAGATAAGGAACGTCAACTATCAACGGCTGACCATTGGCATCCATTACACGTTCAATAGGAAGTTGACCGAAGTTTTGTGCTTCGTAGTTGGCAATCTGCTGTCCATCCATAGACAACGTTTGAGTAAAGTAGCCATAACGATACAAAAAGCCTACCGCACACAAATCAACATTGCTGTCGGAAGCCTCTTTCAGATAGTCACCAGCCAATACACCCAGACCACCGGAATATATTTTCAGGACGCTGCTCAAGCCATATTCCATACTGAAATAAGCAATAGATGGGCGTTGCTCATCCGGCTTCACATCCATGTAATCTCTGAATTTCGTATAAACTTCATTCATTCTTCTTAGAATCACTTTGTCTTTTGCCAGCGCTTCCAGCTTTTCATAGCTCATACGTTCCAACAACAGTACTGGATTCTGTCCACATTCTTTCCAAAGTTCCGGATCTAGATCTCTAAACAGTTCAGTCGCTTCAAAATTCCATGCCCACCAAATGTTGCGTGCGATTTCAGACAACTTCTCCAACTCTTCCGGTATACGTGATTTTACAGTAACCTCTTTCCAGTTGGGAGTATTCACATTACTAACTTTGATTTTCATAATGTTTACGTTTACTTATTGATAAATAATTCTTTCTTAACTCAACTGACGCTTCATAGCATTGCGCAAGGCAATGTCATAAGCCTCATAGTAATATTGTATAAAGTGCTTCCATAAAGCCTGTTCTGCCACTTCGGCAGCACGCTTACGGATTTCCTTCACTTCTTTCTCCGTCTTATCCGCAAATAACGTAATCGTATCTTTAATACCATCCGCTACTTCCGAATAATTATAGTCCGAACGATGCAGCACTTCTACTCCATCATTAATGCCATGCTGGTTCTTCAGGCTGTTTACCCAAAGTCCGAATCCTGCCAGATCAGTAGTGATTGTCGGCACATGGAATGCTACACTTTCCAACGGAGTATATCCCCACGGTTCGTAATAAGAAGCATAGACACTCAAATCCTGTCCCAACAATATATCATAATATTCTTTATTCATGATGCCATCACGACCATTCAGATAACAAGGTACAAAAATCACTTTTACCTTATCTTCCGGACGATTGCCCATTCCCAGATATTTCAACATATCCAACACCTGGTCATGAGTCATATTATGCAGCCAATGAGTGATAAATGGTACTTCGAGCGGAGTGTCGAACTTCTCCTTGCTCTTCAAACGTCCCTGCAAATCCTCACGGGGGTCTCCTACCCAACCGGGTACATTGATGAATGCCAAAACATTCTTATGCAAATTCTTATCCCTGTTCAAGCGGTTTAATGATTCCAAAAATACATCAATACCTTTATTCTTAAACTCATATCGTCCACTGGTTCCGACAATTAACGTATCGTCACCCAGATTTGTTCCCAATAATTTATTCGCTACATTGAGCATCAAGGCACGCGCACGTTTACGTTTTCCGGTAAATGTGCTTCCTTTCGGTACAAAATCATCTTCAAAACCGTTCATCAGAACAACATCTGCCGGTTTATCCAGTAATTCCTTACACTCATTATTGGTTATTTCGCTCACCGTCGTAAAACAGTCTACGTAATGTGCAGTCTGTTTTTCAATCGAGTGTTTCGATTGCATGTTCAGTTCTTGCGCCATCTGGTCGCCATTATAAGCAAACAGATAGTCGTACAACGGTTTATGATTACCGGCAATAGAACGACCGATAGAAGTAGCATGGGTCGTAAAAATAGTAGCCACCTCCGGCACAGCTTCCTGTACATAAAGTGCTCCCATTCCAGTCATCCATTCATGCGCCTGATATACCACCTTATCCGTTTCTGTCAGGTTGTAGCGATAGAAACTCTCTACCACTCTTCCCGCAGCGTATGAAAACATAGAAGCTTCGTCGTAATCGCCATAAGCGTGCAACGAATCTACTTGATAACGATTCCACATTTCTGTGTATATATCGTCTTTCTTTTCAAAAAAAGGTTGGAAATCAACAAGAATGACTATGGGTTCACCGGGGATATTCCATCGTCCTATACGGACAGAAAGTTCGTCTTTCTCAAGTGCATGCTTTTTCCAGGCAGCACATAGGTTATCCGACTCGATGAATAGAGGGTTTTCTTTTCCTTGCCATACATCAGGACCTATGAAGAAAATTCTGTCGCGGAACTTTTCCTGCAATGTATTTGCCCGTGTCGACAAGACGGTGTATATTCCTCCCACTTTATTACATACTTCCCAGCTGGACTCGAAGATATAATCGGGGGTTAATAAATCTTTTACCATATAATATATTAAAACTCTTTTTAGTATGCGAGTGCAAAAGTACACATTATTCTTTGAAAAATAATACTTTATGCGAAAAATATGAGTTAAGAAGAGGAAAGAAACGTTGCCCTATAATGAAAAAAGAATATCCCCTTGCACATGCAAAGCTGCATGTACAAGGGGATTGAAACTCCTTTATAGGAAATATTCTTGCTAAAAATTATGCAACGAGTGCACTACCGATCAAGAAGGTTGCAGCCAAAGCAACGATTGCATAAAGCTCGGGGAATACGGCAAGAATCAACGTATTACTAAATACATTGTGTCCCTGTCCGATAGCTGCAATACCGTTTGCACAAACTTGTCCCTGACGGATAGCGGAGAATAAGGCAACCAATCCTAAAGCAATACCTGCACCAAGAACTGCTGATGCCTGGATAGCTGTAATTTCAGGAGTCAAAATGCCGAAGATAGTCTGAAACATGAAATAACCGGCAAAACCATAAAGCCCCTGTGTACCCGGAAGGGCTGTCAATACCAGGAAGTTACCGAATGCACTATCATTCTTCTTCAATGCTCCGATGGCAGCATTACCTGCAATAGTTACTCCGTAAGCACTACCGATGCCCGACAAACCAACCATAATCGCGATGCCAATGTAGGCGATAAACAAATTCATTTCCATAATCTTATTCTATTTTTTATTGTTTAATTCTTAAAATATTAATTCTCTATTTCTAATTTTTAATCTTCAGTTTTTTTAATTTCTGAACGGTTTGTACTCTTTACCGCCTCCTTCATATCCGGAGTTCTTGAAGAACTCAACGAACGTCAGACGCATTGGGTGAACCATTGCACCCAGCACATTCATGAAAATATTGATTGCATGACCGATCACGAAAATCAGCACCATTACAATCGGGCCTGCTATTACATTATCCGGACTCATACCTACTGCCAGACTGTTGAACACTCCCGCCAGAATACCTCCGGAAAGTCCGAGAGCAAACAGACGAACGTAGGACAAAACATCTCCAAGCAAACCAGTAACCATGTTGTATGAATCCCACAATCCCAATCCGATATTCAGGAATATGTTCTTTCCCGGACTGTTATAAAGGAAAATCATAGCAGCTGAAACACCCAGGATTATCAAGTGCACCGTGCTTCCCATCGGCATTACGTCCGGTAACAAAGCTGAAACTGCCATTGAAACCAGCAGGATGATCCATCCGATAGTTGCCACTGCATATTTGAAACCAAACTGAATCGTCTGATTCACAGCTTTCAGTACCATACCGAATAAAATCTGGATAGCTCCCAATATCAACGATAATTGGAACATATCATTATTATCCATCATGACAGCATGTTTCAAGCGTTGCACAATCGGCCAATCCAAATTGTAGATGTTCGCTCCGAAGAACGTACCAGTCAGCAAACCGCAGAAGAACGTTGATACCGCCAATACCTGTATCAATGAGATGATTGACTTCATTGACGGGGTTACTTTCTTCGCCATCAACCGATAGGCCGTAGCTCCCAGGAACAGGAACAAACCATATCCGGAATCTCCCAGACAAAGTCCGAAAAAGACCATAAAGAATGGGGCAAAGAACGGTGTCAAGTCCAACTCATTATACTTCGGAAGCATATACAGCTTACAGATCGGTTCGAACCAAGCAAAGAATCCCTTATTATTCAATCGAATAGGAACATTATCGCCCGGCATCGGATCGGTAATCTCATAATATACATGTGCGTCATTCAGATAAGCCTCTATCTCCACTTGACTGAATGCAGGCGCCCATCCTTCAATCAACATCAGTTTGTCACCGGCAGTCTGCTCGGAACTTAACACAACTTTAGAGAATTCAATCTGACTTTGCAACTCTTTCAGAGCAGCCTTCAAGGAAGGAATATCCGTTTCGGAAAGTGCAACCAGTCTTTTTTCATTCTCTTCAACGGCCTGTTCTGTTGTATTGTAAAGCGTTTCAAGATGTGCCAAAGAGTATGCAGGTAATTTAGCCTGCTCTACATCCAAGTCCACTTCCTCTCCGCCTTTCGTTACAGTCACGAAGAATACTTTAGAAGAAATGCGGTTCACAATCATTGCATTGTATTCCGTTTCCCACTCTTCTTTGTAATTTCCTTCCGAACAGCTATAGAAACCGATTACATAACCGGCATCTTTCAGCTTCTGAACATTTGCCGGTTCAAAGTTGCCCCAGGCTTCCAGAGCTTCTTTTTCTTTGGCATAGCTTTGCAACTGCTGCGACAACTTTCCATGCTCTGTCTGTAAAGCATCCACTTCGTCCAGCACTTGCATTCCACGGGCAGCCGTTCCTCCTTCCGTAGCAATCACGGCATTCTTTTCATGCTTCTGGTTCTGAAGCAACTTCAAGGTAGCCGCCAAACGGTTGGAAAGACGAATATTATCCTGCAACTCCGTGTTATCGGCAGCCCCCTGTTGTTTCTCCACAATGTGGACTACACCAAGCTCCCGCAGACTGTTCAGGAATTCTTCATATTCTTTGTGATACACCAGAAAGGTGAGTTTCTTCATTTTTGTAATCATGCCTCTACCTCCTTCCTTTTTTCTTGATGGGACTTCATGATCTTTTGCGAAGATTTCGACAGGTTTTCTTCATCTTCCATAAATCGCTTGATTTTTCGCAATGCATCCTGATAGCCCGGTATCTGCACCTTCTCAAAAAGGTTCACCTTTTGAGTGGTCTTTTTCCTTGCATGTTCTAACAAGTTCAGCTTGGCGAGCATAAATTCACGTTCAATTGCCGTATGAGCCAGCTCCTCCAACAGGTGGATACCGTCGGCATACCACTTGGGAGCATTAAACATACTGTACGGACGTATCTCGAATTCTACATTCTCGAGCAACGGTACGCGCACACCCGCAATCTTTTTCACGCCAAGATGAACATCATTCACCTTTATTAATGAAGCGTCAAACTCATTCCAAAGGGCGAACATGGCTTCATAGGCTTGAATTTGTTGTTCGAGCCTATCCTCCAGATCGGCAGCTTCCGTTTTACAGCGTTTCACTTCCATGCGGAGGGCGCTTTCCTTATTCTTAATGATAGGAAGCGTACGCACCCGCACTTTCAGTTGCTTTTCGAGCTGCTGAAGAGAGGTTTTGTTATATTGAAACTTTATAGCCATCTCGTTGATTTACTAATTTAACGATTTACAATCACACGATTGAATTTACTTCTTATAAACATTGATAATCCACAAACTTCAACCGTAAACGGCAAATCGCCTAATTGTCTAATTATTTTGTTTCGGCCAGTATTGATCCACTAAGTCTTTCTTGATATTCACTTCTTCCGGACGGAAGTATTTACCGAACAAGCCCCAGGCAACGTCCAGCATTTCAGTCGTATCAAGGTTGACATCAATAGCCAATAACTGATTGGAATAGTCCTTCGCAAAAGCCAACGTACGTTCGTCGTAGTTTGTCAGGTCGAAACCGTTTTCCATCTTCGTCTTAGCGTTAGCGGCATCGGCATAAAGACGTACGGCAGCATTCATCACCTGCGGATGGTCTTTACGCGTCTTCTTACCGGTTACCAGCTGTTTCAAACGAGACAATGAACGGAACGGGTCAACAATAACCTTACCAATATCACTATCACGACGCAGGAACAACTGACCTTCTGTGATGTAACCCGTATTATCAGGCACAGCGTGAGTAATATCTCCACCGGACAAAGTAGTCACCGCAATAATGGTGATTGAACCGCCAGAAGGGAACTGCACCGCCTTTTCGTAAATCTTTGCCAAGTCCGAGTAAAGTGATCCCGGCATAGAATCTTTAGACGGAATCTGGTCCATACGGTTGGACACGATTGCCAACGCATCGGCGTAGCTCGTCATATCCGTCAACAGTACCAACACCTTCTCATCATTATTTACTGCAAAATATTCAGCAGCAGTCAGTGCCATATCCGGAATCAGCAAACGTTCTACCGGCGGGTTTTCGGTCGTATTCATGAAACTCACGATACGGTCGAGCGCACCGGCATTAGAGAACACATTCTTAAAATACAGGTAGTCATCATTCGTCATACCCATACCGCCGAGGATAATCTTATCCGTTTCAGCACGTAAGGCCACGTTTGCCATTACCTGGTTGAACGGTTGGTCCGGGTCGGCAAAGAACGGAATCTTCTGACCGGATACCAATGTATTGTTCAAGTCGATACCGGCAATACCCGTTGCAATCAGTTCCGACGGTTGTTTACGCCGAACCGGATTCACAGACGGACCACCAATTTCCACTTCCTGTCCTTCAATGTCCGGACCTCCATCAATCGGGTCACCGAAAGCATTGAAGAAACGTCCGGCCAGCTGCTCACTCACTTTCAATGTAGGCGATTTGCCGAGAAATACTACTTCGGCATTGGTCGGAATACCTTCCGTACCTTCAAATACCTGCAAAGTGACATCGTCACCGGCAATCTTTACCACCTGTGCCAGTTTACCGTCCACGGTGGCAAGCTCATCATACCCTACTCCTGTCGCTTTCAACGAACAAGTAGCCTTGGTAATCTGAGTAATCTTGGTATATATCTTTTGAAAAGCTTTTGTTGCCATCTTACTTATTTACGATTTAACAATTTACGATTTACGATTGAAGTTTCCTCTCTTCAATCAATTCCTTCAGTTGTTTCTGGAATCCTTCATACTGTTCTGATTTGAACTTCGAATAGTTCATCTGCTTACAGATATTAATCATCTTCTTGAAGTAGTCCATTACTTCGTTGAAGTTATCAAATTCAAATTCCGTATGACAGATGTCGATTATCATATTCAGAATGTCTTCCTGACGTTCCATCGGAGTTACCGCGTCAATTTCGTCAAAAGCATCCTGTTGCAGGATTACAAAGTCAATCAATTCAGATTTCCAGAAGATCACGTGATATTCTACCGGCACACCATCGTCACCGAGGATATTGATCTGTTCGGCAATTTCCTTACCACGCTGTAAACGGGTCTTAAGTTCATTTACCTTTCCGATCCATTCATCATTGATATGACCTTTGATATACTCTTCAAATTCCGGATATTCGATATATTTTGAATAAGAATCAATCGGATTCACTGCCGGATAACGTTTTTTATCGGCACGGTCCTGTTCCAATGCATAGAAACAACGGGCTACCTTCTTCGTATTTTCAGTTACCGGCTCCTTCAAGTTACCACCGGCAGGAGATACCGTACCGATAAATGTAATAGAACCCGTTTCGTCATTGCTCAGTTTTACATATCCCGCACGACCGTAGAAGTTAGAGATAATAGCCGAAATATCCATCGGGAAAGCATCTGGTCCAGGCAACTCTTCCATACGGTTGGACATCTCACGCAGAGCCTGTGCCCAGCGGGAAGTAGAGTCGGCCATCAACAAGACTTTCAATCCCATTGAACGGTAATATTCCGCCAGTGTCATCGCTGTATATACAGATGCTTCACGCGCAGCTACCGGCATGTTAGAAGTATTGGCAATAATAATAGTACGCTCCATCAACTTACGTCCTGTGTGCGGGTCTACCAGTTCGGGGAACTCGGTAAAGATTTCCACCACCTCATTCGCACGTTCACCGCAAGCTGCAATGATAACGATATCCGCTTCCGCCTGCTTAGAAATAGCATGCTGAAGCACCGTTTTACCTGTACCGAACGGACCGGGAATAAATCCCGTACCACCTTCCACAATCGGATTCAGCGTATCAATCACACGTACACCAGTCTCCAACAATTTGAAAGGACGCGGTTTTTCCTTATAATTCGTCATCGCACGTTTTACGGGCCATCTCTGAATCATAGTTACAGGAATATCATTACCTTCTTCGTCTGTCAGGATTGCGATAGTATCTTCTATCTTATAATCACCTTCCGGCATGATTGTTTTTACGGTAGCCGTTCCCTTCATAGTGAACGGGGCCATTATTTTTAACGGCTGAAAGTTTTCATCCACCTGTCCCAACCATGCAGAAGCCTGCACTTTGTCACCTACATTCACCAATGGTACGAAATGCCATATACGCTCTTTATCCAACGGATACGTATATTGTCCTCTCTTCAGGAAAACTCCGTCCATCTTGTCGAGGTCATTTTGCAGACCATCATAGTTTTTCGATAACATACCCGGGCCTAATGTCACCTCAAGCATGTGTCCTGTAAATTCGGCTTCGGCGCCCACTTTCAGTCCACGGGTACTTTCAAACACCTGGACATATACATGTGAACCTACAACCTTAATCACCTCCGCCATCAACTTATCGCCACCGGTCGAGATATAACAAATCTCATTTTGAGCTACCGGTCCGTCAACGACGAGGGTCACCATGTTGGCAATAACGCCACTAACAGTTCCTTTTGTTGCCATATATTTTTTTTATTTTATTATCTGAATTCTGCAGGAATCTGCACTTCGTTCTTCAGCGACTCAATAATGCTTCTGAACAACTGATTACCTCTTTCCTTATCCAGTGAAATCCACCTTTCAATCATTTCCAGCTTCAGCAGGAAAGCAAAAATACGCTCAATAGTGAAATAGTCGAAGAAAATAGCATCCTCCATCCAGTTCCACCGCAGGGCATCCAACTTCTTCTCACGCTCCACCAGTTCTGTAATCTCACTGATTTTCACTAACGATTCAAAAACATCCACTTCACCGGACAGTCCGAAATCGCGGGCACTTGATGTACGCAATGCTTCGCATACTTCCGTATTTCCCACAACATTGGAAGCAATATCCCACTTGAATTTACGGCTGGTAAATGCAACAAGAATATTATTGATGTTCAGATTGAATTCAAACCAGGCAGAAACAAACTTATTTCCACACTTCATGGCATACTCATAATACAAAGCAGCCAGATGATCTTCGTGCAAAGTCGTACTTTCAGCCGGAGTATTCAAATAATCAGTTATAAAAGTGGAGAGATAAACCGGAAATTCTTTAGGACTGATTTCTCCGCCTTCTCTCAGAATAGAAATATATTCTGTGAGCTCTTCAGCAGAGTAGTTTCCCCGTTTGTCGATTTCCGCTTCTTTATCTTTGAGAAGTTTCAGCACATTTGCATTATCAAACTTCAGATAAAACAAGTCGATCAACTTCCGGTCTGAAGCAGACAATCCATTGTAGATTTCAGTTTTAAAATCGGCTACTGTATAGCTCAGCTTACTGTCTTCCAGTGAAAGTTCCGGCAAACCTGCTACCAAGTAATAGTACTTACTACTCATAGTCGCTTCTTTTAAAATAGCATTTCTACTAATTGAGGACGCAAGAACGCTTTGAAGTAATTCATGAATTCTTCTTCTCCGAAGTTCACCTTATACGAACCGTCCGCCGGAGAAACGGTAAACAGAGTCTTGATACCATTTACTTGCTGAATAGTCACTCCCTTGTCTAATAAAGCTTTTGCATGAGCTGCAAAATACTTTTTCAGTGATTCCGCATCGGCTGTTGAGATGACGATAGGTTCGTCTATGCTCCATTTGGATGCCAATGCTACGATAAACGCGTTCAGATAATCTTTATCCTGAGCGAAATCTTTCACGGAAGCGGTTATCAACTTGTCAGTTACCATTGTAGCGACTTCAGATTTGAGCGCATTCACAGCCTGACCGGCAAATAGTTTTAACTCTGATTTAGTATTTTCTGCTAACTCATCAGCAGATTTACGAGAGGAGTTTACAATTGATTCTGCCTCTTTACGGGCATCCTCAATGATTTTCTTAGCTTCTTCCTGAGCATTCGCGATAAGTCTTTGCGCTTCCTCGTTTCCTTTTTCCACGCCTTCACGATAAATCTTATCGGTCAACTCTTGAATTTTGTTTTCCATATTAACAGGAGTATTTAGTATTATTACTATATTAACTATGTGTCCTTTCTCAGATTCTCGCCAAATTTACAAAAATCAATTTGATAAAAAAGAGAAAGAAGAAAAGAAAAAAGATTCGTTTGCAAAAAAATCACAGACCTACACCTATTTTGTTCCACTTTTGCCCTTTTCCTATTACTAAATGACACATTTCCGGATCTTTCAAACCGGAAAACAAATATAAGGAATCCAAAAGATATTTAAAAACAAATATATATTGAAAGCGACAAACAGGATATTAATACAAGATTAAATAACAAAAGCTATTGGTATCACATTTAGCATTAGTGAATACTGCTATCCTATTTGCGAAAGAAGAGAAGAGGTTATCTTTTACCGTCCTTAAAAACAGCCCCTCTTGATTCATTGATGAATCTTTTTGCAAAGTACCAAACAACAGAAAGCCCCTTGATTCGTTGCTGAATCAAGGGGCTTCTCTAAAAACGGCGGCTACCTACTCTCCCACTGTTACGCAGTACCATCGGCGTGACGAGGCTTAACTTCTCTGTTCGGAATGGGAAGAGGTGGAACCCTCGTGCTATAACCACCTGAATAAGGTTATGACATGATGAAAAGTAAAATCTCAAGTTATTACTAGTATGTTTCTGTTCTCTGTTTCCAGTTTCTGTATCAGTAATCCGCTAAACGTATATACCCAACCGGTACATATTTGAAAGAAAGTGAACGGGCAATTAGTAATGCTCGGCTTTGATGTTACCACCTTTACACCTGCATCCTATCAACGTCATCGTCTTTAACGACCCTAAGAAATCTAATCTTGTGGCTGGCTTCGTACTTAGATGCTTTCAGCACTTATCCAATCCCGACTTAGATACCCAGCGATGCACCTGGCGGCACAACTGGTAAACCAGCGGTCAGTCCAACACGGTCCTCTCGTACTAGTGTCAGAGCCACGCAAATTTCATACGCCCACGATAGATAGAGACCGAACTGTCTCACGACGTTCTGAACCCAGCTCGCGTGCCACTTTAATGGGCGAACAGCCCAACCCTTGGGACCTTCTCCAGCCCCAGGATGTGACGAGCCGACATCGAGGTGCCAAACCCCTCCGTCGATATGAGCTCTTGGGAGGGATCAGCCTGTTATCCCCGGAGTACCTTTTATCCTTTGAGCGATGTCCCTTCCATGCGGAAACACCGGATCACTATGCTCTAGTTTCCTACCTGATCGACTTGTCTGTCTCCCAGTCAAGCGCCCTTATGCCATTACACTCTACGGACGGTTACCAATCGTCCTGAGGGCACCTTTAGAAGCCTCCGTTACACTTTTGGAGGCGACCACCCCAGTCAAACTACCCACCAAACAGTGTCCTCGCATCTACGAGTTAGAACTCAAATAATCAAAGGGCCGTATTTCAACAGCGACTCCACAAATACTGGCGTACCTGCTTCGAAGTCTCCGGCCTATCCTACACATCAATTACCCAAATTCAATGTTAAGCTATAGTAAAGGTTCACGGGGTCTTTTCGTCCCATCGCGGGTAATCGGCATCTTCACCGATACTACAATTTCACTGAGCTCACGGTTGAGACAGTGTCCAGATCATTACACCATTCGTGCAGGTCGGAACTTACCCGACAAGGAATTTCGCTACCTTAGGACCGTTATAGTTACGGCCGCCGTTTACTGGGGCTTCAATTCAATGCTTCTCTTGCGATGACATCTCCTCTTAACCTTCCAGCACCGGGCAGGTGTCAGGCTGTATACGTAATCTTTCAATTTAGCACAGCCCTGTGTTTTTGTTAAACAGTTGCCTGGACCTATTCTCTGCGCCCAACTCTCGTTGGGACCCTTTATCCCGAAGTTACAGGGTCAATTTGCCTAGTTCCTTAACCGTGAATCACTCAAGCGCCTTAGTATATTCAACCCGACTACGTGTGTCCGTTTGCGGTACGGGTACCTTAAAGATTAAGTTTAGCGGATTTTCTTGGAAGTATGTTTACACGCACTATTACCTTATTCCGAAGAATTTGGTATACTATCAGGTTCGACTCTCTTTGTGGATTTGCCTGCAAAGATCAACATCTACACCCTTCAACGGACTATTCCGTCAGTCCGCGGCGCTATCACTGCTCCGTCTCCACGTCACTCTTTAAGGTAGTACAGGAATATTAACCTGTTCTGCCATCGGCCTCACCGTTCGGCTGAGCCTTAGGACCCGACTAACCCTGATCCGATTAGCGTTGATCAGGAAACCTTAGTCTTTCGGCGAGGGGGTTTCTCACCCCCTTTATCGTTACTTATACCTACATTTGCTTTTCCACACGCTCCAGCAAAGCTCACGCTTCACCTTCGACGCGGAGTGGAATGCTCCCCTACCGATCATTACTGATCCCATAGCTTCGGTAAATTGCTTAATGCCCGATTATTATCCACGCCAAACTCCTCGACTAGTGAGCTGTTACGCACTCTTTAAATGAATGGCTGCTTCCAAGCCAACATCCTAGCTGTCTTAGCAATCTGACTTCGTTAGTTCAACTTAGCAATTATTTCGGGACCTTAGCTGATGGTCCGGATTCTTCTCCTTTAGGACATGGACCTTAGCACCCATGCCCTCACTCCTGGGATCGAACTACTGCGCATTCGGAGTTTATCAAGACTTGATAGGCGGTGAAGCCCTCGCATCTTATCAGTCGCTCTACCTCACAGTAGTAATTCCCAAGGCTGCACCTAAATGCATTTCGGGGAGTACGAGCTATCTCCAAGTTTGATTAGCCTTTCACCCCCACCCTCAGTTCATCCGGAAGCTTTTCAACGCTTATCGGTTCGGTCCTCCAGTTAGTGTTACCTAACCTTCAACCTGACCAAGGGTAGATCACTTGGTTTCGCGTCTACTCCTTCCGACTAATCGCCCTGTTCAGACTCGCTTTCGCTTCGGCTACACATTTTGAAATGCTTAACCTTGCCGGAAAAAGTAACTCGTAGGTTCATTATGCAAAAGGCACGCCGTCACAACTTACGCTGCTCCGACCGCTTGTAGGCGCACGGTTTCAGGGACTATTTCACTCTTCTATTCGAAGTGCTTTTCACCTTTCCTTCACAGTACTGGTTCGCTATCGGTCTCTCGGGAGTATTTAGCCTTACCGGATGGTCCCGGCAGATTCACGCAAGATTCCTCGTGTCCCGCGCTACTCAGGATACCACTACGCTTCGTTTAGCTTCGAATACCGGACTATCACCGTCTATGGTTTCATTTTCCAAAGAATTCTTCTCACTAAATTTCTTGCGATATCGTGGTCCTACAACCCCAATATTGCCGTAACAACATTGGTTTGGGCTAATCCCCGTTCGCTCGCCACTACTTGGGGAATCATTATTATTTTCTTTTCCTGCAGGTACTAAGATGTTTCAGTTCCCTGCGTTAGCCTCTTGCTATGCAAGATGTCATTCCTTCAGAATGACGGGTTGTCCCATTCGGAAATCTTCGGATCAAAGGTTATTTGCACCTACCCGAAGCTTATCGCAGCTTATCACGTCCTTCATCGCCTCCGAGAGCCAAGGCATCCGCCATGCGCCCTTGCTTACTTTCTTTCAAACGTTTTATTCTCATACTGGTATTGACTTGGGAATTGCTTCCGGCTGTCAATATTGCATATTCGAACACGTACGGTTTGATATATACTTTTAGCTCTTACTTTTAATTTTACTTTTTGTACATCATGTCAAAGATCGTTTCTCTTTTCAGAGATCGTGGAGAATAACGGATTCGAACCGTTGACCCTCTGCGTGCAAGGCAGATGCTCTAGCCAGCTGAGCTAATCCCCCAAGAGGTTGTTCAAGAATGTTGTTTTTAGTTTTTAGCTTTTAGCTGTCACTATTCCTCGTTCTTGAGCTTGGTAGTCCCAGGCAGAGTTGAACTGCCGACCTCTACATTATCAGTGTAGCGCTCTAACCAACTGAGCTATAGGACTAGTTCAACCTTGTCTACCTTTCGTCTAGACTCGGCTTCTTTTTTCTCTTGTTTATCTCTATCTATACTTCTATAGATGGTTGATCTATATATTATAAATAAACAAGTACCAGTAGTACAAAAAACAGAACCTTTAAAGTCTATAAGTGACTGTCACGGTTGTGACAGTTACGACATCGCTCCAGAAAGGAGGTGTTCCAGCCGCACCTTCCGGTACGGCTACCTTGTTACGACTTAGCCCCAATTACCAGTTTTACCCTAGGACGCTCCTTGCGGTTACGTACTTCAGGTACCCCCGGCTTTCATGGCTTGACGGGCGGTGTGTACAAGGCCCGGGAACGTATTCACCGCGCCATGGCTGATGCGCGATTACTAGCGAATCCAGCTTCACGAAGTCGGGTTGCAGACTTCGATCCGAACTGAGAGAGGTTTTTGGGATTAGCATCCTGTCGCCAGGTAGCTGCCTTCTGTACCCCCCATTGTAACACGTGTGTAGCCCCGGACGTAAGGGCCGTGCTGATTTGACGTCATCCCCACCTTCCTCACATCTTACGACGGCAGTCTCTCTAGAGTCCTCAGCATGACCTGTTAGTAACTAAAGATAAGGGTTGCGCTCGTTATGGCACTTAAGCCGACACCTCACGGCACGAGCTGACGACAACCATGCAGCACCTTCACATTTGCCTTGCGGCTAACCTGTTTCCAGATTATTCAAATGCAATTTAAGCCCGGGTAAGGTTCCTCGCGTATCATCGAATTAAACCACATGTTCCTCCGCTTGTGCGGGCCCCCGTCAATTCCTTTGAGTTTCACCGTTGCCGGCGTACTCCCCAGGTGGAATACTTAATGCTTTCGCTTGGCCGCTTACTGTATATCGCAAACAGCGAGTATTCATCGTTTACTGTGTGGACTACCAGGGTATCTAATCCTGTTTGATACCCACACTTTCGAGCATCAGTGTCAGTTGCAGTCTAGTGAGCTGCCTTCGCAATCGGAGTTCTTCGTGATATCTAAGCATTTCACCGCTACACCACGAATTCCGCCCACCTCTACTGTACTCAAGACTGCCAGTTTCAACTGCAATTTTACGGTTGAGCCGCAAACTTTCACAACTGACTTAACAATCCACCTACGCTCCCTTTAAACCCAATAAATCCGGATAACGCTCGGATCCTCCGTATTACCGCGGCTGCTGGCACGGAGTTAGCCGATCCTTATTCATATGGTACATACAAAATTCCACACGTGGAATACTTTATTCCCATATAAAAGAAGTTTACAACCCATAGGGCAGTCATCCTTCACGCTACTTGGCTGGTTCAGACTCTCGTCCATTGACCAATATTCCTCACTGCTGCCTCCCGTAGGAGTTTGGACCGTGTCTCAGTTCCAATGTGGGGGACCTTCCTCTCAGAACCCCTATCCATCGTAGTCTTGGTGGGCCGTTACCCCGCCAACAAACTAATGGAACGCATCCCCATCGATAACCGAAATTCTTTAATAGTAAAACCATGCGGTTTTAATATACTATCGGATATTAATCTTTCTTTCGAAAGGCTATCCCCGAGTTATCGGCAGGTTGGATACGTGTTACTCACCCGTGCGCCGGTCGCCATCTTTAGTTTGCAAGCAAACTAAAATGCTGCCCCTCGACTTGCATGTGTTAAGCCTGTAGCTAGCGTTCATCCTGAGCCAGGATCAAACTCTTCATTGTAAAAGTATCTTTTTCATCTGTTAAGATGATTTTTTGCTCTGTTCAGGACGCCGTAAATCTATTGACCTTATTCAAATACCTATTATCTTCAATCGTATCGCTACTCTCTCGGACAAGTATTGACGGTTCTATTTTTTTACTTGTACTACTTGTATTGTTTATCAATATTTCAAAGAACTTGCTGCCTTCGTTTCAAAAGCGGGTGCAAAGGTAAAGGCTTTATTTTTAACTACCAAACTTTTTCGGAAGTTTTTTTTATTTTTTCTTTTTACTCATTTCTCAGGCTCTCTATGCGAAAGGGAAAGAATGTATAAAAGAAAAACAAAGGCCGTTTTCTTTGCGAATCGGACTGCAAAGATAAGAACTTTATTTATTATCCTCCAAAACTTTTCGGAAGTTTTTTTGTTCTTTTCTTTAAGCGCAATTTCGCTTTTTCACTATGTCAATTCTGCAAGGCTTTCTTCTCTTGGAAAGCGGGTGCAAAAGTACACCCTTTTAGTATACAATCCAAATATATTAAACTATTTTTTCGAAGTTTTTTTGAAAGAATCTGCTAAAACACTGAAGGATAATGATGTTGTAGAACATATTTTTTCAACAGTAGAGAAAGGGGCATGAGAATGAGCAAAGAAACAAAAGTAATACCAGACGCTTTGAAAGAACTTAAAAAAAGCATAGCTTTAGAGAGCGTAAAGCGTAGCTTTAGCACTCGTAAAGCACTGCTTTAGCATTAACAAAGCACTACCCTGTTAATAACAAACGGGTACAGCAGGTACACTTTTTCGAGGCTCTATCACACACGCACACGCGCGCTATATAATGCCCTTATCACCTGCATTGACAAACACGCTGTATGCAATCAAGCGTTTCAATCAAATGAGTGCAGTATTATTCCTAATTTATGAAGGGAGAAAGAGCAACAGGATATAAACAACAAGAACAGCAGAGAGCTCGCAAGATGAGGTAAGGTCTTATAAAATTAGCAAGAGGAACCGCACCAAAATTTGTTTCATTTTAACGGGTAAGGAACAAAATCTAGTGTGGATGAACTTGTTCAAACCTGTGTGGAAATGAATGAAAATTTGTTTTCAATTACTGATTCGCATAAGTAGAACATGAACTTTTGAGTCATAAGTTCCACCAGTTTCACCTTATCTCTGAAACATCGATGGATAAGGAGATAGCGGGTGAAAGCGTAGAAAAAATCAAGGTGAAATCTCCCGTTATTGCTTTCACCTTTCAAATTTATTTACACCGATTGCTGGACATATAGAGCCACCGTATTGAATGTATAGATTCAACGCGGTAAGTATATAGATACAATGTGTTGAATATATAGATCTGCCAACTCAAGTGTTAGTAGATAATAATCAAGGTGTTAATACTTGACATCCATACTATTAACTCCTGATGGATTATCTGTTAATACCTGACAGTGGATTTGCTATAAGCATATTTTCATTAGCTATAATGATATCCGGATTAGCTATAATGAAATTAGTTTTAGCTCAAGGAATATTTTGAAAAGACAAGGTGAAACCGATAATGTTCAGTTTTGCCTGAATTTGCCACTTGCCTTCACCCGCTATCTCCTTATTCATCGGCATTTCGACAATCAGGTGAAATCGATGAACGGCAATGATCTTATAGTGGCATTTATTATACTTTATTCATTAAGAAAGAGGTCAGTTACACGGTGTTCCGTTATCAAATGATTCAGAACCGTGCGGAAATAAAACAAACTTTTGGTGCGGTTGCCCTGTTTGTCAATAGAAACCACTTAGTCTCAAGCGGTACTTTCTATACCTATTATACGCACGCACGTGTGTGTGAGAAAAATATGCAGTGTACCTACTGTACCTTTTGTACCCGCCGGGCTGTTCATTACTTTTTTTGTGGAGGGTAGCTCTCACCTGGTTGACATCTGAAAAATATCCTCCTGCATTTACCAGCCAGTCTCATCCCATCCGGTAGCCGAATACCATTGCAAAGTCCTAAAATAAGTATTCCATTTTAAATACCTAGTATCCGGTATATAACACCCGATACCCGAATATATATCCGAATCTATATTCACCAATTTATAATCGTCAACATAGTTCTTATATATAACTACCCTTTCCAATTGCTCTTCAAAATCAGAAGGAATATTATTATCAGTCAATTCACGCATAAAAGCTCGAAAATCATATGCCGAATGATCCAAAGGAGACCTCCCATAACCATAATGGGCTTGAAAATAATCTATTTTTCTATTATCAAACTTAACCAGATTGTCCTGATACTGTTTCATAATTGAACAAGTAATATTCGCCAATGCCGATATTTCATTCGTTTTTATCACCGCAATAGTACCCCACGAATAACTATATTCATTTTTATAGTAATCAATAAAGTCCTTTGCGACATTTATAGCATTCTGCTCTGAGTTATCCGCAGACAATAAATATTTCGTTATCTTGAAATAAGGAAAACCCGCACTCATAACCTCTGCAGGAGAAAGAATTAAATAATCAGCAGTATTTCTTAATTCATAAGCAACCTCAACTTGAGACATTAAACAAGCGTCAAATAATATATAATCAAAATGAATACCTGATTGTTCTAAAGCTTTCGATAAATCAGGAATATGAATTTTAGCTCCATTGTCGTCACCAAAAGAACGGCTCTTACTATAGTCCGCAGGCAACCATCCGGTAGCATGAGAACCCAAAATCAGACTATACTTTTCAGCTGGACAGTAAGCCTCCACATCTTTCAATACATTAATTATCACCTCATTTGATACTGAATTCTGGCTACTATAAGTTTTTATCACTTCTCTTTTACTGACAGAACCTTTGCCATCCACTTCATACTTAAACAGAGTCGGGACAGGAAACTCACCTTTTCTACTGCCACCATCCCAATAAATTACAAATGTACCAGGAGACGTAACTTCGCTCAATCCTCGTTCAACTGATGCTATATTGTTATATATATCATTACTGATATCATTGTCTCCAACAAGATACATCAAGACTGTTTTTACCGTTACTGGAACAGGAGTATCATCATCACCACAAGCTGATAAGAAAATCGACAAACATACGAACAAAAGCGATAATATTTTAATCTTTTTCATAATATTCCTCATTTATAACAGGGACAAAGATAAAAAAATAAGAGATGCAAACCTGCATCTCTTATTATATTAACAATTAAGTTATTGCTTATTACTCTTCCGGTTTCGTAAAGCGGAATTTATCTGAATCAATCCGCGATACCGTCATTCTATTATTCTTCTTATATTTATTCAGAATCTTCGTTGCTTCTTTTTCCAACTTCTTTCTGTTTTCCGAGAAGTAAATCATACATGTACTATTCTGCTGCAGTTGGTTATCCTCCAGATAATTTTTCAACTGATAACTATATAATTCACGATGAGCCAAGAATCCTTCTTTGCTAACCTTCGCACTATCTAATATCTGAATATCCGTGAAATAGACTACCGTATCCGTAAATGAAGCAGAAATTCCAAAAGCATAAACCGGTTTAGAATGGTCTTTTTTCAGAGAAAAAGCGGAGCACATGGTAAACACAAGTGCAATTGCAAATAGTATTTTTACGTATTTCATATCATATAATTTTTAACTTCGCAAAGGTAACAAAAAAGAAGAGACTACCTCGATTTATCTCAAATAAATAGCATTTCTTAATCATAAATCCATAACAATACAGGTTTCTTTTCTGCCTTGAGCAGCCTGTCAACCTTCCTCATCACCTCATCAGATATCACAGGACACCCTTGACTGATTCCTAATGGAAGATGCAAAGGATACACCTCCGTTTCCGGCATCGGAGTATAAGAATGTAACACGATATACCGTTTAAAAGCATTGTTATTCGTTGCTTCCAATCCATGCAATTTATAATGAACATTAATCCCCCACTTGCTATACGACCGTATCCCTACTTTATATTTTCCTAAAGAAGAGCAATAACTACCTTCCACATTACTGAATACAGGCTTGGACAGCGTACTGTTTTTCCCGTATCCATGCGCACAAAGACTTGCATACTTCACAGAATCTCCCTTGAAATCCCATACAAAGAAACGCCTTTTACCGGAATGAATACTGAAATCTACCAGAAAGCAATAATTTGTATTATACCCGTTCTTATCACAATAAGCCCTTCCCGCCTGCGCTTTTTCACGCAAACGTTGCTCTATTTTAACAGGCACCGTGTCAGAAGACAATGTCGCATATCTTGCGTATGCCATCACCCCTGCTCCCAAAGCAACCAGAACAAATGATATTAAAACAGATTTCTTCATAAAACTCACATAGCACAAGATTAAATTATAGAATAGGACTTATATAAAAAGTCGCATAAGTACATTCTTCTACATGAAAAGTGCGACTTATGCGACTCAAATTCTTTTTTTCAGAAACTGATATTCCTTACTTATCCCAAGTAAGATTTGAGCAATTTACTACGATTACTTTGTCTAAGTCTTCTAATTGCTTTTTCTTTAATCTGACGAACGCGCTCACGTGTGAGGCCAAATTTATCGCCGATTTCTTCTAATGTCATTTCTTGTTGTCCGATACCGAAAAACATCTGAATGATTTCTTTTTCTCTATCGGTTAACGTAGAAAGAGCTCTATCAATTTCCCTCGCAAGAGACTCATTAACCAGAGAGCGGTCCGCCATAGGCGAATCATCGTTAACCAACACATCCAACAGGCTGTTATCCTCTCCTTCCACAAAAGGCGCATCCACCGAAATATGACGGCCGGACACCTTCAGCGTATCAGAGATTTTATCAACCGGAATTTCCAGTTCGTCTGCCAACTCCTCGGGAGACGGACGCCGCTCGTTTTCCTGTTCAAACTTCGAGAAGGCTTTGCTGATCTTATTCAGCGAACCTACCTGATTCAACGGGAGACGAACAATACGCGACTGCTCTGCCAATGCTTGCAGAATAGACTGGCGAATCCACCATACAGCGTAGCTAATGAACTTAAATCCACGTGTCTCATCAAATTTCTCGGCAGCCTTAATCAGTCCTAAATTGCCTTCATTAATCAAGTCAGGCAAACTCAAACCCTGGTTCTGGTACTGTTTAGCCACAGATACGACGAAACGAAGATTGGCACGTGTCAATTTTTCCAATGCTACACGGTCACCCTTACGAATGCGTTGAGCGAGTTCCACTTCTTCCTCGACAGTAATCAGGTCTTCACGGCCGATTTCCTGCAAATACTTATCAAGAGAAGCGCTCTCTCTGTTAGTGATACTTTTGGTAATCTTTAGTTGTCTCATTCTTTAAAAACAGATTTGGAGTGCAAAGTTACGACAAATAATTTGTTAACATACAAAATTAAGTAACTTTTACACTATATTTTTCAACTAATAAAACAAAAAGAGATGCCGACAAGTTGATTGGCGGCATCCTTTTTCTATTTCATTAGCTTATCCTATAATCTTCTTACCTTATTTTATATATTACTCTTGAGTAAGATCGACAGCGAAGTATCCGCGTTTACCGGATGGGAACACACCGGTCAGGAACAATACCTGATTCGGAGACTTAACAGCAGCTTTCATCACTTCTTCCAGATCGCTGACTTTGCGCATCGGCTGGTCATTAGCTTTTAGGATAATGAAACCTTTACGAACTCCTGCATCTGACATTTTACCGGAAGAAACCCCTGTCACTTGCAAACCGTAACCCAGATTCAATTGTTTCTTCAAATCATCCGGCAATTCTTTGAAAGCAGCTCCCAGGATTTCCATGCCTGCATCTTTCACGATTTTGGTAGTACCTTGTTCGTTCTTCAACGTTACTTCAACGGTCTTTTCCTTCTTATCGCGCATCAGTTTCACTTTCACCTTATCACCCGGACGATGTTTCGCAAGAGCTTCCTGCAAGTCGGCCATATTGGATACTTTCTTATTATCCACACCGATAATTACGTCATCCACTTTGATGTCAGCTCCCGCAGCAGAACCATTCTCTACGATTTCAGAAACCCACACTCCTTCTACAACACCCAGTTCTTTAGCTTTATCTGCCAGTGTCTTACCGGATTTATCAATCGGTTGACGGTCGTCCATCAAACTGCTACCGATAGAACCACCACGAATACCGAGCAATGCACGTTGTACTGTTCCGTATTGTTTCAGGTCGGCAATTACCTTCGTCATAATGCTGGTCGGGATAGCGAAACCATATCCTGCATAAGCACCTGTCGGAGAAGAAAGCACCGAATTGATACCTACCAGCTCACCTTTGGCATTTACCAGCGCACCGCCACTATTCCCCTGATTGATAGCAGCATCCGTTTGGATGAATGATTCTATACCACCATTATATACACCCAGAGAACGGGCTTTCGCACTTACGATACCGGCAGTTACAGTAGAGTTCAGATTGAACGGGTTACCTACCGCCAATACCCACTCTCCTACTTTCAACGCTTCGGAATCTCCTACCGGAATAGTCGGGAAATCATCACCTTCTATTTTTACTAATGCAAGGTCGGTGCTGGGGTCAGTACCAATCACGCGTCCTTTAAACTCACGGTTATCATTCAGTTTCACACTGATTTCATCCGCACCTTCAATCACGTGATTATTCGTTACGATATATCCATCTTTCGAGATGATTACTCCCGAACCAAAACCTACACGAGGTTGAGACTGTACCTGACGCTGCTGTCCGCGTCCATCACCAAAAAAGAAATCGAAGATGTCCGGCGCTTGCTGAACAGTTCTTGTTTTAGCTTCTTGAGTAGACCTTATATGTACGACAGCATGAAGCGAATTCTCCGCAGCCTGAGTCAGGTCAACAGGTTGAGCGTTCACAGCGTCAAAAGCAGCCAATTTGACATTGGGATTCTGCTTGAACATCTCATTAAAAGATGTCTCTTTAGCAGCTTCGTTAGATTGCAACAATTTGTAAGTTGTCAATCCTGCAACTCCTGAGCTAAGAAGAATGATTGCTCCTACTCCCAGAATGTTCTTTGTTGTCTGTTTCATGATTTATAATTCTTTAAATTGTTAATATTCGACATTGTTTTAACTTTTACGACGTTAAAATAATAACAAATATCGTTCACTTATTCCACTTGTCACTCTTTTTTGTCCACTTTTAACAGAGAATATTTAGAGCTTAACAGCGGTTAACGACAGCACCTGACAAATTTACATTCGTTGTATGTCAGATGGCTTTAACACTCTGACATTCATTCAGTAAAGTCAGATTTTCATGACACCGATTCCGGGCAAATCATTTAAGGTGATCTTTCCATTCACCACTTCTACCCCTTTAAATCGATCATTAGAAATAAGCAAGTTACCATCCAGGTCGGCAAAATCGACTAATGGCGAGAACTGTGAAGCTGCTGAAATAGCACACGAGGTCTCTGTCATACAACCCACCATCACACGCATACCGAGCGCATGCGCCAATGTTACCATCTTCCATGCTTCACGCATACCGGTACATTTCATCAGCTTAATATTAATTCCCGTGAAAGCGTCTTTCAAAGCAGCTACATCTCCCAAACGCTGCAACGATTCATCTGCAAATATCGGCAATGGACTTTGTTGTGTTATCCAGGCAATGTCGTCTAGCTTCTCCTTCGGCATAGGCTGTTCTATCATCACAATGCCTTTTTCTTTCAGCCAATGAATCATATCAAGCGCGTATTGACGGTCTTTCCAGCCTTGGTTGGCATCTATCGCTATCGGTAGATTCGTTACCGATCGGATGGTTTCAATCATCTCCTTATCATTGTCCCGTCCCAGCTTTACCTTTAATATATTAAACTGATCGGCGCACTCTTTTGTTTTCTCCCGTACTACATCCGGTGTATCAATACCTATCGTGAAGGTGGTAGAAGGCGTCTTTTCTTTGTTCAATCCCCATATTTTATACCAGGGAGCATCCAACAGTTTTCCCACCAAATCATGAAGGGCGATATCTACCGCAGCTTTCGCCGCCGTGTCTTTTGGCGAGAGGCTGTCAACGTATGACAAAATGTCATCTAGCTGAAAAGGATCACTAAACTGTTCCAGATTCACTTTCCCCAGAAAACTCATAACCGATTCTACCGTCTCTCCCAAATAAGGAGGCATAGAGGCCTCTCCGTACCCCGTTATCCCTTCATATTCTATTTCCACCTGTACATCAGGAGTCGTTGTGCGTGAATATGTGGCAACCGTAAACACATGCTTCAACTTCAATTCATAAGGGAAAAAGCTCATTTTCATCTTTCCTCCCAAACCGAGCTTATTTATATAGACGTTAGAAAGCGATGATTCTCCGGCTAATGTCTGACGGACCACTAACCCAGAACCCAAAGCAGCCAAAGTCGCTGTTTTCAAAAAATCTCTTCTGTTCTGCATGCTTTAATAGATGATAAATTACAAATGATAAGTGATAAATGACAGGTGGCAGATAATAGATGATAGATATTTATGCAAAATACTCACAGTAACTATCAACCATCATTTATCGACTATTTATAATAAGGATTATTATCCGTAGTATTCATTCCCTTCTCCTTATTAATATAAGGTAGGAAGCGAACGGCAAAAAGCAGACGTTTCGTGTTGAACTCGTCATAGTTCTTATCCGCGGGGTTCATACTACTGATGTGTACATCGCCCAAAGCGTGGATAAACTGTTTATTACCAAGATAAATACCAACGTGAGAGATTCCTTCTTTACGCTCCGCAGTTGCTTTACGACCGAAAAATACTAAATCCCCCCGTTGTACATTGGCAAAATCAGGAGCAATCTCAATATGTTCGCCCACATAAGCCTGTTGAGACGCATCTCTTGGAATAATAATATCATGCATAAAAAGCACGGTACGTACCAAGCCGCTACAATCTACTCCTTTGGAAGAGGTTCCTGCCCACAGATAAGGAATTCCCATCATCGAATAAGCAGTCGCAATGATACTTTCAACATCTTGTTTCAATGAAGCCCTCCATTTTGTTTCCGGTTGAGAAATAGATTTAGAAATGTATGCTTTCCGACCGTCGGGATAAGATACTTTGTAGAAATGCCCTTTGCTTCCCTCCCACTTCAGACGATTGCCTGCAACCACGTCGGACACAGGTTGAGAACTTTCATCCGGTTTTTCATACGCAAATCCGTAGTGCGAAGTAACCACTATCTTTTCCGCCCGGTTCCACTCATCATAACGTTCCTTCGACATGGGGGTAATCACCATCCGGTGTACCCATCCGGTATAATCATCCGGCGTTTGTATCTCGTACCAACCGGTATATTGAAGTACTTTGACCGGCATCCCCAACAATGCCTGCGTACTCATGCCGGAAGTAAATTTGCCTTCTTCGCGCAAATTGCAAACAGAGATATGCACTACCCCATAAGCTGAATCGGCAGGCATGGGACGTATTTCCTGTGCTTTCAGGCTGACTGCCGCAATCACCAGAAAACAAGAGAAAAGGAGGATATTCTTCTTCATTGAAATTCATTTTAATAATAGCAAAGGTAGAAATTATTTCTATTTGTGCTACTTTCTTTGGCTAAAACAAAATAAATGACGTATTTTTGCAGTCTAAAGCAGTTGGCCGGTCTGTCGCGTGCACGTTTCGTGCAGGAGGAAAGTCCGGGCAACATAGAGCATCCTACTTCCTAACAGAAAGCTGTCCGTGAGGGTAGAGTAACGTAGAAGAAAACAACCGCCGCTCCTTTCGGGGAGAGGTAAGGGTGAGAAGGTGGGGTAAGAGCCCACCAGCCGCATGGTGACATGTCGGGCTGTACGTCTTAGGAGTTGTAAGGTCATGTAAACCGGCGTTATGAGAGTTGCTCGCTCCATGTCGGAGGGTAGACCGCTAAAGTGTCGTGGTGACACGCCACTCAGATAAATGACAGGCACCTTGTTTTATATAAGGTACAGAACTCGGCTTATAGGCTGACTGCTTTTTCTTTTAATTATCCGTTGAACTATGAAGAAGAAAATCACCGATATATGGAAGTTTCTTACGTATGACATCTGGCGCATTACGGAAGATGAAGTGACCCGAACCAAGTTCTCACTCTACAATATTATAAAGACCATCTATCTTTGTATCAACCGGTTTACCAAAGACCGAATGGCTAATAAAGCTTCCGCACTGACATATAGCACATTGCTCGCCATTGTACCGATACTTGCCATCCTGTTTGCCGTGGCACGCGGTTTTGGATTCGACAACCTGATGGAACATCAGTTCCGCAATGGTTTCGGAGGAAATATAGAAACAACAGAGGCCATTCTCTCATTTGTCAACTCCTATCTTTCACAAACCAAAGGGGGTATTTTCATTGGAGTTGGTTTGGTCATGTTGTTATGGACGGTTATCAATCTGGTCAGCAATATTGAAATCACCTTCAACCGTATTTGGGAAGTAAAAAAAGCACGGTCCATGTATCGCAAGATTACGGATTACTTTTCTATGTTCCTGTTGATGCCGATTCTGATTGTAGTATCCGGAGGACTTTCTCTGTTTATGAGCACCATTCTCAAACAGATGGATGATTTCGTCCTGCTTGCTCCTATTATGAAATTCATGATACGGCTTATCCCTTTCGTCCTGACATGGCTGATGTTCACAGGGCTGTATATCTTCATGCCGAATACAAAAGTAAAATTCAAACACGCGCTCATTGCAGGCATTCTGGCGGGGTCTGCTTATCAGGCTTTTCAATTCCTGTATATCAACAGCCAGTTGTGGGTATCAAAGTACAACGCCATTTACGGTAGTTTTGCCGCACTTCCTTTATTTCTGCTTTGGCTGCAAATATCTTGGACAATCTGTTTATTCGGAGCCGAATTGACGTATGCCGGGCAAAATATCCGTAGTTTTAGTTTTGACCAGGATACCCGGAATATCAGCAGACGATACCGAGACTTTATATCCATCCTGATTATGTCGCTCATAGCCAAACGGTTTGAGAAGAACGAACCTCCCTATACGGCTGCAGAAATCTCGGAAGAGCATCAGATTCCCATCCGACTAACCAATCAGGTGCTTTATCAGTTGCAGGAAATAGAATTGATTCACGAGGTAGTCACCGACGAAAAAAGCGAAGAAATCGGCTATCAACCGTCAATGGATATCAATCAATTGAATGTAGCCATCTTGCTGGATCGTTTGGATACATACGGTTCCGAGAATTTCAAAATTGATAAAGACGAAGAATTCAACGACGAATGGAAAGTGCTGACCGAATCCAGAGAAGAATACTATAAAAAAGCAAGTAAAGTATTACTGAAAGATTTATAAGGAAAAGGAAGCAAGCAGTGCAACGATCTCGAAAATCAGACTTTACAACCTGATATTCTTATCTATAATAAGTCCGAAGCCAGCCTGAAAGGAGAAGACGTCCAACTGAAAGCGGCAGTAGACTATTTGCTGAAGGATTTGTCAAAAAAGAAATAAATACTACATTATTAATGCCGCTTATTCAGTGGCATTAATAATAAGTTATATATCAACACTTTAGAAGAAACACTTTTGGTTTTAAACAAACAGTCCGTTCCTTTAAAAGGAAAGCATCGTTGGTTTAAAAGGAACGGACTCTTCCTTTAAAACCAACGATGCTTTCTGTTATATGCTTATCCTAAAGAACTAAGAATATAATTATTTTTCAATCAATAACGGTTGTATGAAATCACTTTCTCTTTCGACTTCCTCATTTTCTTGCGTTTTTCCTTTGCCGGATAACCAATGACAATATCCAGCAATAAACGTTTGGAAGCAGGGATACCGGCAAGCTGTTTCATTTCTTTTTCATCAAACCAACCCAGAATACAAGAGCCCAGTCCTTCGGCTTCAGCCGCCAAAGCAATATGAGCAGCAACTATTCCAATGTCGATCAATGGAAAATGCTTGCCTTTCACCTTTCCACCAAGCAGAGAGGTAATATTAGCAGATTCCTCTACCACCAGAATATGCACGGGAGCATCTTTAGCAAACTTATTCATCCCCAAACCAGCAGCAGCTTTCCCCGCTTTTTGGGCCAGTTCCTTATCCGTGATGACTACAAACTTCCAAGGCTGCGCATTACAGGCCGAAGGCGCCAAACGAGCAGCTTCAAGTATCCGTTCCAACTTTTCCGGCTCCACCGGACGCTGCTTATCATACGAACGGTCGCTTTGACGAGCCTGTACCAATTGAAGAAAATCCATAAGATTGCGATTTTATGATTTACAATTTACGATTGAAATTCGCTTTCGCGACAGCCAACTATTTATATTGAATCATCCGGCTGATATACTTACCGATAATATCGAATTCAATATTTACCACACTGCCAATCTCAAACGTATGGAAGTTTGTATGCTCATACGTATAAGGAATGATAGCTACCTGGAAAGTATCATCGGTCGGATTACATACTGTCAGGCTAACACCGTTCACAGTTACCGAACCTTTATCCACCGTGATATATCCACGTTTCGCCATTTCCTTATCAAACGCATATTGGAAGGTAAAATACCAACTACCTTCCGCATCCTTAATATCAATACAAGTAGCAGTCTGGTCTACATGTCCCTGAACAATATGTCCGTCCAACCGGCCATTCATCATCATGCTACGTTCAACATTCACCTTATCCCCCACTTTCAGCAGACCGAGATTAGAGCGTTCCAATGTTTCTTTCATGGCAGTCACCGTATACGTATCATCTGTCAGAGTCACCACTGTCAGACACACACCATTGTGAGAAATACTCTGGTCGATTTTCAACTCATTCACAAACGAACACTTAAATGTAAAGTGTATATTCTCCTGGTCTTTCACCAGTGCTACCAAAGTAGCATATTCTTCTACGATTCCAGAAAACATAATTTCATTTACTATTTTACGATTTACTACTTACTATTTTAAGATTGAGAATACTCTCTTAATGCAAGGGTCAAAGATACGAATTAGAAAGGAGCTTAAAAAATAAGAGCAAAAAAAAATGGGGCTTTTCACAAAGCTCCATTTTTCAGTTTTCAATAGGTATTAGTTTTTTTTTAAGGTAAAAAGATTGTTTTCAGGATAACGGTGCAAATATAGGCGGTTTTACCGATACTATCCAAATTATAAAACATGTCATATAACATCTTTTTGAAAATTCTTTGGATTTATTATCATTTGAAGCAAAATCTCCTGTAACTTGTCCGTTATAGGTGACAAATATAGGATAATTTTTTAAGGAGCCCTAATTTCTGTTTAAAAATCCGCAAGAAATTACTTTTCCGGGTAGTTTTCGTCCGTTTTTCCACGATGTTTTAACACTTTGGCGTCAATGAAGAAAACAATCTCCTCGGCAATATTGGTAATATGGTCTCCCGAACGTTCCAGTTTACGGAACACACTGACCAAATCTACGCAGGTATGTACAGCTTCCGGATGTTCGATGATATAGTCAGAAAGAATACCTGTCGCATCCGCATTGATTTCATCCAGCAAATTATCCTTGGCAAACACTCCCGCTGCCAAATCATTGCTTTCTTCATTCAAGGCACGCTTCGCCAGTTCCAGCATCGACAACACTTCTGCCTGCATCTCTGCCAGACGAAGACGGTTCAATAATTCCGCATCCAACACCGGCTCTTTGCAACGAAGTACAAAGCGGGCAATACCTTCCGCAAAGTCGCCCAAGCGTTCCAGATTCGTATTGATCTTCAGCATAGCCAATACAAAACGGAGGTCAATCGCCACCGGATTATATAATGCGATAATATCTTCCACATCGCTATCTATCTTCAATTCAAAAGCATTCACCCGACGCTCACGAACCATCACTTGTTGAGCCAACTCCTTGTCGAGGGTCAACACAGCCTCTCCGGCACGGTCAAGCTGGTTGTACACCAAGGTCCACATTTCATCAATTTCCTTCTTCAATAGGATAAGTTCCGATTCTATAAACTTTACCATAGTCTATTATATATAAATGATTAATATTTTGCTAATGACATTTCAGAAATAAATTTCAGGCACGGATTTCACGAATTACCCGAAGCGTCCCGTTATGTAATTCTGGGTAGCCTCTTTCTCCGGATTGGTGAATATCCTTTTCGTCTGATCGAATTCCACCATTTCGCCCATATAGAAAAACGCCGTCTTATCACTGACACGGGCTGCCTGCTGCATATTATGCGTAACGATTACAATCGTATAATCCTTCTTCAATTCATGGATCAACTCCTCCACCTTAGCCGTAGAAATAGGGTCGAGTGCAGACGCAGGCTCATCCATCAGCAATACCGAAGGAGAGACAGCCATCGCACGGGCGATACAAAGCCGCTGTTGCTGTCCGCCGGACAATGCATAAGCCGACTCCTTCAACTTATCTTTCACCTCATCCCAAAGAGCCGCTCCTTTCAACGTTTCCTCCACACGCTGACGAATGAAAGCATTATCTTTTATTCCGTTCACACGAAGTCCGTAAGCCACATTCTCGAATATACTTTTCGGGAAAGGATTCGGACGCTGGAACACCATTCCTACATTCTTACGGAGTTCGTCCACTTCCACCCCTTTCGCATATATATTATGTCCGTCGATACGGATTTCTCCCTCCAAACGGGTAGCAGGAATCAAATCATTCATCCGGTTGAAAAGCCGGAGGAAAGTAGACTTACCGCAACCGGACGGTCCGATAAAAGCGACAACCGACTTTTCCTCAATCTGCATACTGATACCCTTCAATGCATGAAAATCTCCATACCAAAAGTTCACATCGCGCGTATCTATTTTCACTGTATCCATATACTAATCTAGTTTGTTTTTACTCTTTTCTCAAAATACTTTCTCAATGCATTGGCCAGCAGATTCACGAACAGGATAATCATAATCAATACCAATGCCGTACCATAAGCTAGCGGCAATTGTGCCTCCATGTCCGTTCCACTCGTAGAAATCACATACAAATGATAAGGCAATGCCATACACTGATCAAAAATACCCGTTGGCAGTTGTGGCAGGAAGTATGCGGCACAAGTAAACAGAATCGGCGCCGTCTCTCCCGAAACACGTCCCAAGGCAAGAATCAACCCTGTGATAATGTTCGGCATCCCCATCGGCAGAATGACGTGCCAGATCGTCTGCAACTTCGTTGCCCCCAAGGCCCGGCTGCCTTCACGCATACTGTCAGGAATGGCTTTCAGAGCTTCCTCCGTTGTCCGAATGACCAAAGGTACGCAAAGCAAACCTAATGTCAAAGAACCGGCCAAAATACTATCACCAAATCCCATATAATTGACAAACAGCGCCATACCGAACAATCCGAATACGATGGAAGGAATACCGCTCAAGTTATTGGTCATCACCCGGATAAAGCGTACCAACTTACCTTTCGGCGCATACTCATTCATATAAATTCCGCTCATCACCCCTATCGGAAAGGCGAACAGCGCACTCCCCACCATCAGATAGAAAGTACCGACAATGGCCGGCCATATACCGCCACCTGTCATCCCGTCCGTAGGAGCCGAAGTGATAAAATCCCAACTGATAGCGCCGATTCCTTTATAGACGATAAATCCCAGAATTGCAAACAATATCAGTACAATGCAAAGGCTCAACAGCCGGAAAATCCCGAAAGCAACTTTCTGCGAACGGTGTTTAGCTTTATTATTACTCCGTATTTCCATCTTATTTGCTACGTTTTAATCCTTTAGAGGAAATATATTCCACACTAAAATTGATAATCAATGTGATGAAGAACAGTACGACACCCAACAGGAACAACGCCTGATAGTGAGGTCCTCCCGCAGGAGCTTCTCCCAATTCGGCTGCAATCGTAGCCGGAATGGTACGCAAAGGCTCAAGGATCGTTGTCGGAATCACAGCCGCATTACCCGTCACCATCAATACTGCCATCGTCTCCCCGATAGCACGTCCGATACCAAGTACCACACCGGATGTAATCCCCGAAATAGAATAAGGAATCACTACCTTATATATCGTCTGCCATTGCGAAGCGCCCAATGCCAGACTCGCCTCACGCATCGCACGCGGACAGTTGCGCATCGCGTCTTCCGTCACCGTTATAATAGTAGGCAATGCCATAATGGCCAGTACGATACTTCCCGCCAAGCCACTCTCTCCTACCGGAAGATCAAACAATTTCTGAATCAACGGAACAATGACAATTAATCCGAAAAAGCCATAAACAACGGAAGGAATACCGCTCAACAGTTCGATAATCGGTTTTAGCCAGTTCCGCACTTTCGGATTTGCCACTTCAGACATATAAATAGAAACCGACAGCCCGAACGGCAAAGCAAAAAGGATGGCAAACAGGCTCACCCACAACGTCCCGGTAATCAACGGCAGAAAGCCGAATTGAGCAGCCGGAGTAGCCGTAGGAAACCATTCAGCACCCGCAAATACATCCTTTACGGAAATAGTGTTATCCTCTATGAAATGTACCGTGTCCGGATGAACAATAAACTTCTGCGGAACAAAAGCTACGATGCCGGGTGTTTTCTCCACCAGCTCCGTAATCTTATCGCCTGCATATTCATAAGCAGATCCCAACTCCTCTTCCGTATAATACTGCGTTATGTCCTCCAAACGAAAAACCCGGATAGGGAGATCTTCCCCACCGAGTTCCTTCCAGTTCGTAATCTCTTCGTCAAAAACATTTTTTATCTGTGCGGGGCTCAACACGCTGACCTTATTGCTCTTATTTAGCGCCAACACATATCCCTCTTCAATCACTTTACTCTTGAACAGCCCGAAAGCTTCAGTGAAAAGGAAGAGTACAATCAGCAGAATAGTAATACTTGTCACAAAGCCGCTACAAGTCAACATTCCTTCTATAATCTTTTCAAATACCTTTTTCATATACCTGCTATGATTTCTGATGCAAAGAAAGCATCTCTTTATTAAGGAGGTGTGACTAACGTTTGAAGGAAATGTTTCAATCATGTTACGTTTGTGTTACAAGTATCATTTCCACTCCGGATGAAATGAAAATGTAATATCCGATTGCTTAATTTGCAACGTTAATAAAACGAAGAAATATGAAAGTGAGAAGAAACTTATTAATCGCCCTTTCCTTACTCTCGCTCGGTGCCAACGCACAACGTATTAAAGGTAGCGATACGGTACTGCCTGTCGCACAACAGACAGCAGAGCGGTTTATGAACCAGCATCCGGAGGCCCGTGTCACAGTGACCGGTGGCGGAACCGGTGTAGGTATCTCCGCTTTAATGGATCATACAACGGACATCGCAATGGCTTCCCGCCCGATCAAGTTCAGCGAAAAGATGAAAATAAAAGGAACCGGAGAAGAAGTAGACGAAGTGATTGTAGCCTACGATGCTCTTGCCGTGGTGGTGCATCCCTCCAATCCGGTAAAGCAGCTGACCCGCCAACAACTGGAAGACATTTTCCGGGGGAAGATAAACAACTGGAAACAGGTAGGCGGAGACGATCGCAAAATAGTGGTTTACTCGCGCGAAACATCGTCCGGTACTTACGAATTTTTCAAAGAGAGCGTACTGAAAAATAAAAACTACATGGCAAGCAGCCTTTCCATGCCGGCAACGGGTGCCATCATCCAGTCTGTCAGTCAGACCAAAGGAGCCATCGGATATGTCGGACTGGCATACGTATCTCCCCGTGTCAAAACGCTTTCCGTATCATACGACGGCACCCACTATGCCACGCCTACGGTAGAGAACGCCACCAATAAGACCTACCCCATCGTGCGCCCGCTTTATTACTACTACAATGTAAAAAATAAGGAACAAGTCTCCCCCCTGATTCAGTTTATTCTCTCGTCCGACGGACAGGACATTATAAAAAAGAGCGGTTATATTCCGGTTAAATAAAAAAAATGTCCTACTTTTGTAGCCTAAATATAGATAACATTAACCGTTATGACAGATATTAAAAACGAAGAAGCAGGCGAAAAGAAAAGCTTGAACTTTATTGAACAGGCAGTAGAGAAAGACTTGAAAGAAGGTAAAAATGGTGGAAAAGTGCAGACACGCTTCCCGCCCGAACCTAACGGTTACCTTCACATCGGCCATGCCAAAGCTATTTGCCTTGATTTCGGCATCGCAGAAAAACACGGCGGTGTATGTAACCTTCGTTTCGACGACACAAACCCGACCAAGGAAGATGTGGAATATGTAGAAGCTATCAAAGAAGATATTCAATGGTTGGGCTACCAGTGGGGAAACGAATACTACGCTTCCGACTACTTCCAACAATTATGGGACTTCGCTATCCGCCTGATCCAGGAGGGAAAAGCATATATTGACGAACAAAGCTCCGAACTAATCGCACAGCAAAAAGGTACTCCTACCCAACCGGGTGTGGAAAGCCCTTACCGCAACCGTCCTATCGAAGAAAGCCTCGAACTTTTTAAGAAAATGAATAGCGGCGAGATCGAAGAAGGTGCTATGGTGCTCCGTGCCAAGATTGACATGGCTAACCCGAATATGCACTTCCGCGATCCGATTATTTATCGTGTAGTGAAACACCCGCACCACCGTACAGGTACTACCTGGAAGGCTTATCCGATGTATGACTTCGCTCACGGACAGAGTGACTTCTTCGAAGGAGTAACTCACTCGCTGTGTACACTCGAATTTGTGGTACACCGTCCTCTTTATGACCTCTTCATCGACTGGCTGAAAGAAGGAAAAGACCTGAACGACAACCGTCCTCGTCAGACTGAATTCAACAAACTGAACCTAAGCTATACCCTGATGAGCAAACGTAACCTGCTCACACTGGTAAAAGAAGGATTGGTGAACGGATGGGACGACCCCCGTATGCCGACTATCTGCGGTTTCCGCCGTCGCGGTTATTCACCGGAATCTATTCATAAATTTATTGATAAAATCGGATATACCACATACGATGCCCTGAACGACATCGCCCTGTTGGAAAGCTCCGTTCGGGACGACCTGAACAGCCGTGCCACCCGTGTATCGGCAGTGATCAACCCGGTTAAACTAATCATCACCAACTATCCGGAAGGACAGGTTGAAGAACTGGAAGCAATCAACAACCCGGAAGACCCGGAAGCAGGAAGCCACCTGATCGAATTCAGCCGTGAACTGTGGATGGAACGTGAAGACTTCATGGAAGACGCTCCCAAGAAATATTTCCGCATGACACCGGGACAGGAAGTACGCCTCAAAAATGCCTATATCGTAAAATGCACCGGTTGCAAGAAAGACGAAAACGGCGTAATAACAGAGGTATATTGTGAATATGACGCTAATACCCGTAGCGGTATGCCGGACGCAAACCGTAAGGTGAAAGGCACGCTCCATTGGGTAAGCTGCAATCACTGCCTGCAAGCAGAAGTACGTTTGTACGACCGCCTGTGGAAAGTGGAAAACCCGCGCGACGAACTGGCTGCCATCCGCGAAGCTAAAAATTGCGAAGCACTGGAAGCCATGAAAGAAATCATCAATCCGGACTCATTGAAAGTTCTGCCCAACTGCTACATAGAGAAGTTCGCAGCTACCCTGCCTACACTCTCCTACCTGCAGTTCCAACGGATCGGTTACTTTAATATCGACAAAGAATCAACCCCGGAAAAACTGATTTTCAACCGCACAGTAGGGTTGAAAGATACGTGGGGGAAGATTAATAAATAACCTTTCACCACAGATTACACGGATTAACACAGATTTTTATTCTATATTTCTCTAATCTGTGTTAATCCGTGTAATCTGTGGTGAACAAAATTAATAAAAATGGGTAGAAAGAACTCACCATCAGCCAAAAAGCAACTAGCCACACTTATCACAAACTACGAAAAAGCAAAAGCAGAAAACCGACAACTTTATCTGGATGCTGACCAACTGGCCGACATCGCCGACTGGTATGCCTCCGAACGGAAATTTGAAGAAGCACAAGAAGTAATCACCTACGGACTTAAGATACATCCGGGAAATACAGCTTTACTCATCGAACAAGCCTATCTTTACCTGGACACCCAAAAACTGCAAAAAGCAAAGAAAGTAGCAGATTCCATCACCGAAGATTTTGACTCGGAAGTGAAACTGCTGAAAGCCGAACTATTGCTGAATGGAGGAAAACTGGAAGAAGCCCAATGGCTATTAAGTACGATAGCGGATGCCGACGAACTGGAAACAATCATTGATGTCGTATTTCTCTATCTGGACATGGGATACCCGGACGCAGCCAAAGAATGGCTCGACCGAGGTAAATCGCGTTATGCCGAAGATGAAGAATATATGGCCCTCACAGCCGATTATCTGGCATCGACCCACCAAGTAGAATCAGCCATCATCTATTACAACAAACTCATCGACAAATCCCCTTTCAACCCTTCCTACTGGATGGGACTGGTGAAATGTTACTTTGTTCAGGAACAAATAGACAAAGCCATCGAAGCCTGTGATTTTGCGTTGGCAGCCGACGATCAGTGTGGAGAAGCCTACGCTTATAAAGCGCATTGTTTTTTCTATCTGAACAATTCGGATGATGCCATCGAGAATTACCAAAAAGCGATCGAACTTAAATCCATCCCCCCTGAACTGGGTTATATGTTCATGGGAATATCTTACGGCAATAAAGAAGAATGGCAGAAAGCCGATGACTATTACGACAAAGTAATCGCACGTTTTGAAGAAGACGGAGACAGACAGTCTGTCCTATTAATAGACACATATACCAGCAAAGCCTTCGCCCTGTCCCATCTGGAAAGATATGAAGAAGCACATCAGCTCTGCGAGAAAGCCAAAGAGATAAACCCGAATGAAGGATTGATTTATCTGACAGAGGGAAAACTATATCTGGCAGAGGAGCTGGAAGACGAAGCAGCCTTGTCTTTCGAAAAAGCGATAGAGATTAACTCTAACATAGAAATGTGGTATATGATCGCCTCTGCTTATTCGGAAAGTGACTATCTGATAGAAGCCAAAGAATACTTTGAAAAAGCGTACCAGATGAATCCGAAATACGAAGATGTGACGGAGAAATTGAGTGTGCTTTGCCTCATGCACGGTGAAATCGACAACTTCTTTAAATACAACAAAGAATGTGAACATCCACTGGAAGAAGATATGATTCTGGATCTGTTAAATAGTCCCGAACATAGAGAGGAAGATGAAAGAACTCTCAAAGAAGTGTGGGAACGCATGAAAAAGGAGAATAAGAAAAAGAAGAAAGGAAAAAAATAAATCAGATTAATAAATTCTATCCTCAAAAAACATGGAATCAGTAGCAGAACTTCTTAAATGGGTATTAGAAAATTTGAACTATTGGGTAGTCACCATTTTTATGGCTATCGAAAGTTCTTTTATTCCCTTCCCCTCGGAAGCCGTAGTGCCACCTGCCGCATGGAAAGCTATGGCAGACGACAGTATGAATATCTTTCTCGTGGTCCTATTTGCCACCATAGGAGCAGATATCGGTGCATTAGTAAATTATTACCTGGCGCGTTGGCTGGGTCGTCCTATTGTCTATAAATTCGCTAACAGCCGTTTAGGGCACATGTGCCTTATTGATGAAGAAAAGGTACACCATGCAGAAGAATATTTCAGAAAGCACGGTGCAGCCTCCACTTTCTTTGGCCGTCTCATTCCGGCTGTACGCCAACTTATCAGTATTCCCGCAGGATTAGCCGGCATGAAATTAGGACCTTTCCTACTTTACACCACTCTCGGCGCTGCGATATGGAACAGTATATTGGCTCTACTCGGATACCTGATCTACCGGTTTACAGACCTCAAAACCACTAATGACGTCTATGTAATGGCAACCACATACAGCCACGAAATCGGCTATGTCATTATAGCAGTGGTGGTATTGGTCATCGGATTCCTAGCTTATAAGGGACTGAAGAAGAAGAAAAAATAAGTATTAAGTATTAGGTATTAAGTATTACCATGACTAATACTTAATACCTAATACTTAAAAACCAATCCTTAGAAATTGAATTGGACTCCCACTCCCAAGATCTCTTTAAATTGTACACGAGATCCTTTGGTACCATCCTTTTGTACAATCTTCACATCATCGTCATACATCAGGTTAGTAGTGAGCGTGGTTGAAAACCATTTATTGATAATCATATTTATTTGCACTTCCCAGTTCACATCTATGTTCAATGGCTTGTGCAGATAATCGGAATATAAATCCAAACGCGAATATACTGTCATATTCTTCAAAAATTCATATTTGGCTTCCCCTTTCAAGTTAGCACCGAAACTGGATAACAGGTGTTTGCCCGGATCCACTCCATAGGCTCCTTCGTCCGAGAGACGGTCATTGAGAACAAATGTTCCGCGCCATGCAGCAGGAGACAATACAACGGTAAATATCTTACCCGGATCATAGGTAAAGCCCAAACCGGTAGTCAAATAAGCGGGAGCCATAAATTCGGAGATAGCAACATCCTTATTGACGGAATAGTCATATCCGGGAGAGAACTGCGTCTGGAAAGTGGCGAATGCGCTGGCATACCAACTTTTGGCAATAGCATAGCCATAATTCGTATTCAAATAAATCTTATCATTAGCCTTCCTGGTTCCGTCGTCACCAGTCTTATTCAATCCATAAGCCAGTTCGATACGATTATTCCACAGATGTTTTCCTTTCTTATAATTAATCTGATAAGTGCCCTGCAAGTCAAAGGCAACAGAGTTATCACCTCCGGCAGCCCAGTTAGTCAGGCTCACCTGTGTCAGTTTCAGTCCGGCAAATCCTTCTTTTGTCCAGGGAGAAGTTTGTGTACTATCGGCAGTTTGAGCCGACAGGGTTCCAGCACCCATACATAGCAGGGTGATGAATAGAGTTTTCATCTTGTTCATGATAGTTGAGGTTTAGTGTAGAAAAAAACACAACCTAACAAGAACGGAGCCTTGGCAGTTTACCAAGCCTTTTTACCAGTTCCCATTAGGTCAAAATCTTTAAGATAAGAGCAGTATTAAGTATTAGCCGTATTCGTTTATTAGCTGCAACTAATAGTTAATAGTTAATACCTAATACTTAATACTCCATATTCTATATTACTTTACAGCAGCTAAGGCTTTATCATAATCAGGCTCCTGGGTAATTTCAGGAACAAGTTCCGTATAAGCAATCTTGCCATCCTTGCCAATCACAACTACCGCACGGGCCAAAAGTCCTGCTAACGGACCGTCTGCCATACGCACTCCGTAACTTTCGTCGAAATCAGAGAAGCGGAAATCAGACAGTGGAATTACATTTTCAATACCTTCCGTTGTACAGAAACGACCGTGCGCAAAAGGAAGGTCCTTAGAGATAGCCAATACTACCGTATCTTTCAGTCCGGCAGCCATCTTATTAAACTTACGTACAGAGGTTGCACATACGCTGGTATCCAGACTGGGGAAAATATTTAAAATCACATTTTTACCATTCAAATCTTTCAGAGAGAAAGAAGATAAATCTGTTTTTACCAGCTCGAAGTCAGGAGCTACCTTACCTACTTGTATAAATTCACCGATTAGTTTCACCGGTTGTCCTTTGAAATTTGTTGTTGCCATAATGCATCTACATTTAAAATTTACTTTATATAGGAAACAACGATTCCCCCAAATATGTTCACGGAAAACCTTTTCTAAATTGAATTTGTTATTCCACAACGAAATCACCCTAGTATTCAATTTAAAATATAAAATGTATGGAAACTGTATTCAATGAGATTCAACATTCAGTAAAAAATTGGTGGACTTCTCTTCTTTTGGGAATCGTGTATATCATTGTAGCCCTTTGGCTCATGTTCTCACCCGTGAGCACCTATGTAGCTTTAAGTATCATTTTCAGCGTATCGATGTTGATAAGCGGTATTTTGGAAATTATCTTCGCTTTTAGCAACCGGAAAGGTGTCCCGAGCTGGGGATGGTATATCGTAGGCGGACTGATCGACCTTGTTCTGGGTATCTACCTGATTGCCTACCCAATGGTCAGCATGGAAGTCATTCCTTTTATCATAGCCTTCTGGCTTATGTTCCGCGGCTTCTCCTCCACCGGCTATTCCATCGACTTGAAACGTTACGGAACCCGCGACTGGGGCTGGTACATGGCTTTCGGTATCCTTGCCATTCTGTGTTCCCTTTTAATATTATGGCAACCCGCCATAGGAGCACTCTACGCAGTCTACATGATTTCTTTTACTTTCCTCATCATCGGACTTTTCCGTGTCATGCTTTCATTTGAACTAAAAAATCTGCATAAAAGAAAATAAAAATCTTTCGGCACTTACTTTGGTATTTTGTTTATCTTTGTAGGCAATTTACATGAATCAATTAATTAAAAAGGAAGAAAATTATGGCAATGCATACATGGTTTGAGTGCAAGATCCGTTATGAGAAAGTAATGGAAAACGGAATGCAGAAGAAAGTAACTGAACCTTATCTTGTTGATGCACTCAGTTTTACAGAAGCAGAAGCACGGATTATCGAAGAAATGACTCCGTTTATCTCCGGAGAATTTACCGTTTCGGACATCAAACGTGCCAACTATAGCGAATTATTCCCCAGTGACGAAGAAAGTGCCGACCGCTGGTTCAAATGCAAACTTATTTTTATCACGCTCGATGAAAAAAGCGGTGCGGAAAAAAAGACTTCCACTCAAGTATTGGTACAAGCTGCCGACTTGCGTGATGCAGTGAAAAAGCTGGATGAGGGCATGAAAGGAACCATGGCAGATTATCAGATCGGTATGGTATCCGAAACTCCGCTCATGGATGTATATCCTTACAGCGCCGAACCGAATGACAAACCGGAATTTGATCCGTCAAAAGCATAAGTAACAATGAGTATTGCTGACAATTTAAAGCAAGTGCTGGCCGAACTCCCTCAAGGAGTCCGGCTGGTTGCTGTCTCAAAATTCCATCCCAATGAAGCGATAGAAGAAGCATATCAGGCGGGACAGCGTATTTTTGGAGAAAGCAAAGTGCAGGAAATGACAGCTAAATACGAAAGTTTGCCGAAAGATATCGAATGGCATTTTATCGGGCACCTGCAAACGAATAAAATCAAATACATGATACCATACGTAGCGATGATTCATGGAATTGATAGTTATAAACTACTGGCCGAAGTCAACAAACAAGCTGTCAAGGCCGGACGTACTGTGAACTGCCTGTTGCAGATTCACGTTGCGCAGGAAGAAACCAAATTTGGTTTCAGTCCCGAAGAATGTAAAGAGATGCTGAATGTCGGAGAATGGAAAGAGCTGACTCATGTACGCATCCGCGGATTAATGGGTATGGCCAGCAACACCGATTGTATTGAACAAATCAACCGAGAATTTTGTTCACTAAATAGACTCTTTAACGAGATAAAAACAACTTGGTTCACCCACTCTGATACCTTCTGCGAACTATCAATGGGAATGTCACATGACTATCACGAAGCCATTGCCGCAGGAAGTACGCTGGTACGAGTAGGAAGCAAGATTTTCGGAGAAAGAAATTATTGATTAAGTATTAAAAAACATATTGCTATGACCGATTTAAAAACTACTTTCGCAGGGCTTTCTCTTAGAAACCCTATCATCATCAGTAGCTCAGGGCTGACCAACAGTGTCGGCAAAAACAAAAAATTGGCCGAAGATGGTGCCGGTGCTGTCGTTCTGAAATCACTGTTTGAGGAACAGATCATGCTGGAAGCAGATCAACTGAAAGACCCGGCATTCTATCCCGAAGCCAGTGACTATCTGGAAGAATATATCCGTGAGCACAAGTTATCTGAATACCTGACTTTAATAAAAGAAAGCAAAAAGGTATGCCCCATTCCTATCATTGCCAGCATCAACTGCTACACTGATTCCGAATGGATCGACTTTGCAAAGAAGATTGAAGAGGCTGGTGCCGACGCATTGGAAATCAATATCCTCGCCTTGCAATCAGAACTGCAATATACATACGGTTCATTCGAACAACGCCACATCGACATTCTCCGCCGCATCAAGCAGACGGTTAATATTCCCGTTATCATGAAGCTGGGCGATAACCTGACCAATCCTGTGGTATTGATCGATCAGTTGTATGCCAACGGTGCAGCCGCAGTTGTTCTCTTCAACCGCTTCTATCAGCCGGACATCAACATCGAAAAGATGGAACATATTTCAGGAGAAATATTCAGCAATGCTTCCGACCTCGCCAATCCGCTCCGCTGGATTGGAATTGCATCTGCAGTAGTAGATAAGATCGACTATGCGGCTTCCGGTGGTGTTGCCAATGCTGAATCAGTAGTGAAAGCGATCCTTGCCGGTGCTTCAGCCGTAGAAGTATGTAGCGCAGTCTATCTGAATACAAACGCATTTATTGGAGAAGCCAACCGCTTCCTCTCTGCATGGATGGAACGCAAAGGATTCGAAAATATAGCTCAATTCAAAGGCAAACTGAATATCAAAGATATTAAAGGCGTCAATACATTTGAACGTACACAATTCCTTAAATATTTCGGAAAGAAAGAATAAAGCAAATGAAGAATGAAAAATGAAGAATGAAGAATGAAGAATAAGCTGCGCTATTATGCTGCATAGTAAATTCTTCATTTTTCATTTTTCATTCTTCATTTTCATTTCCTACAGCAGGTTGCTTGCCAGTTCACTCAATTCACTTCGTTCACCTTTCAGCAAATTGACGTGTGCAAAGATATTCTGGTCTTTCATACGATCAATCATATATACCAAGCCATTGGACTGACTATCCAGATAAGGTTGGTCAATCTGCTGGATATCTCCCGTAAATACCATCTTCGTACCTTCGCCTGCACGGGTGATGATTGTCTTTATTTCATTTGGGGTCAGATTCTGCGCTTCGTCAATGATGCAATACATTTCGCTCAAACTACGACCACGGATAAATGCCAGAGCTTCAATCACCAGCTGTTCGCTTTTCTGCATATCTTCTATGCGCTTCACTTCGGTAGAGTTTGCTGCAAACTGACGTTTTATCACGTTCAGATTGTCAAATAATGGTTGCATATAAGGAGCTACTTTCTCTTGTGCATCTCCTGGAAGGAAACCTATGTCTTTATTAGAAAGCGCTACAACAGGACGTGCCAGCAAAATCTGTTTGTAATCGGTCAGTTTACCCAACGCAGCAGCCAAAGCCAGCAAAGTCTTACCTGTTCCTGCTTTTCCTGTCAGAGCTACCAGTTTGATATTCGGATCATTCAGGATCTCAAAAGCAAAACTCTGTTCCGCATTCCGGGGTTCGATTCCATAATTCTTACCCTTCATCACGCGGATAATAGAATGGGTAAAAGGATTATAGCGTGCCAATACACTATTCCGGTCACTCTTCAACACAAAACACTCATTGGGATGAACCAAATCCTTAAAGTCGAATTCACTCAAGTCAATACCTTCTTTGGAAGAATAAATGCGGTCGATCAATGCAGGATCTACATTTTCAAAAATCTCATTCGACTTCTCGAACACATCTACATTTACCACCTTATCCGTAATATAATCCTCGCAAAGCAATCCGATAGAACGGGCTTTCATGCGCAGATTCACATCTTTGGTCACTAAGATAGATTTCATTTTCGGATACTTGCCGGTCAGGTATTCGGTTGCCGCCAAAATCAAATGATCGGGTTTCTTTATAGGAAACGATTCCCACACTTTGGTAGCCGGCACATTGCTCGTCACCACAAACAGACGTCCCAATCCTTCGCCAAGCTTCACTCCGTCGGAGAAAAGCTCGTCGCTTGTCAATACATCCAATTCGCGCACGAACTCACGAGCATTGAAATTTATCTGCTCGTTTCCTTTTTTGAACCTCAAATCCGCAACTAAGCTCTTCAGCGTCCTTCTTGCGTCTAAACGTCCTCTCATCACTGAATTAGCAGATAAATTGAGGCTGAAATACCCACTTCTGCCCACAATATCCCCTTGCCCCACTATGCGACTTGAGGCAATACGCAGTATCATACCCATAAGTTGTAGGCGTTATCCAAAATCAGTCTGA
>NZ_KQ236956.1:362359-419448 GCF_001185845.1 Bacteroides sp. 3_1_13 | reverse complement strand
GAGTGTCGAGTCGATTACAGATGACAATGTGGAGTCAAATTGCTCCATGATTGAAAATATTCCTCCAAAAGGAGTGAGCTTCTCGGATTTTATTTGCATTTTTGCCATGCCTGATGAGGTTTTGTTTGATTATTTTTTTGCAACACTAAGTTAAGTGAATCCTCTGACATGGCAAAATCCTGAGCAACTTTTTGTTGCTCAGGTACTTAAAAAAAATATTTTATAATAGTGTTGCGGAATTAAGGTTGAACTTATCCAGTTCTTCGAGTACAACAAGAGGGAGGTAAATATCATTTTCCTGAAAATTCTTCAAGCAATTGTAGTCGTGAAGAATAACATTTGTGTCTAACACAAAATTTTTCTTAGTTCCCATGATTTCTTAGATTTAAATGTTGATATTTGCAATCTCATTCGCCAATCCCCGCATTTACGGTTAGATTGACGGTTCTAAAGATAAACAAATTAGCGGGCAATAAAGATTGCCCGAAGTTAAATATTATAAAACATGGACTATCAGAACACTTTAAAGTACTTATATGAGAGTGTGCCAATGTTTCAACAAATAGGAAGCAAAGCATATAAGCCGGGGTTAGAGACCACACATCAATTAGACGAACATTTCGGGCATCCTCATCAACAATTCAAAACGATACATATCGCCGGAACCAATGGAAAGGGTTCCTGCTCACATACTATCGCAGCCGTATTACAGTCCGCAGGGTACCGGGTAGGCTTATTCACTTCCCCCCATTTGGTCGACTTCCGCGAACGCATCCGCATCAACGGAGAAATGATGCCGGAAGAATATGTAGTCAACTTCGTAGAAGAGCACCGCTCATTCTTCGAACCGCTCCATCCTTCGTTTTTTGAACTGACTACCGCCATGGCGTTCCGCTACTTTGCGGACCAGAAAGTAGACGTAGCCGTTATCGAAGTAGGAATGGGCGGACGTTTGGATTGCACCAACATCATTCACCCCGATTTATGTGTCATCACTAATATCAGTTTTGACCACATGCAATATCTAGGGAATACCCTGACAAAAATAGCCAAAGAAAAAGCAGGCATTATTAAAGAAGGGGTTCCGGTAGTCATCGGCAGAGCTAAAGGCAGCGTTAAACGTGTGTTCACCATGAAAGCAAAAGAAATGAATGCACCTATCAACTATGCAGATTCTATCTTCCCATATAATCCCACAGACTGGCTTCCTTATCCGGAAATGCAGGCGCTAAGAAAACGTCTGGATAATGTCCTGCAAGACTTGATAAAAGAGACTCATCAACCATCTGAAAGCGCACAAGAATCCAAAGAGATATTGCTTTTCCTGCATCCGGCAGACAGCATTAAAGCATTAGACAAAATACTCGACAAGAGAAAAGATGCTATCCGAATTGTCAATGAAATGTTTCCTGCAGGTCTTTTTATGGAATTAAGCGGTCTCTGCCAGCATGAAAATATCCTCACCATCCTGTCTGCTCTTGAAGAGCTGACAAAAATAGGTTATCGCATCTGTCCCAAAGACTATCTCAATGGTTTTGCTGATGTGTGCAAACTCACCGGACTGATGGGACGCTGGCAGAAAGTACACAGCTATCCGGATATCATTTGCGACACGGGACATAATGTAGATGGAATCAAATATGTCTGTGGACATCTTGATTTCCTTCATCAGAAATTCAACCAGGAGCTGCACATCGTATTTGGCATGGTGAACGATAAAGATATCAGCAGTGTCTTGCAAGAGTTACCGAAAGATGCCACCTATTATTTCACCAAAGCAAGTGTGAAACGTGCACTTCCGGAAAATGAACTATTGGCATTGGCAGAAGAAGCCGGATTGAAAGGTACCACCTACCCCACTGTTGTAGAAGCTGTACAGGCGGCAAAAAAGAACTGCCCCCCAAAAGATCTGATCTTTGTAGGAGGCAGCAGTTTCATTGTCGCAGACTTGTTAGCGAACCGCGATACACTCAATCTCTACTAACGCATCCTTGGGCAGAGCTTTTACGGCAACCGCCGAACGTGCCGGAAAAGCTCCGTCAAAATACGTGGCATACACGCCATTCATCCCTGCAAACAGAGACATATCCTGAAGAAATACAGTAGTTTTGACAATGTTTCCCATTGTCAATCCTGCTTCTTCAAGAATGTGTTTGATATTCTCCAACGACTGGCGAGCCTGTCCTTCTATCCCTTCAGCCATCTGTCCCGTAGCGGCATCAATAGGCAACTGACCGGACACAAATACCATACCATTAGCTTCTATCGCCTGACTATAAGGGCCGATAGCCCCCGGAGCTTTCTCACTGCAAATTACTTTTTTCATATCTATTTCTTTTTCTGTTTATAATGAATTTCAAAGATAAAAATAAATTCTGAATAAGGTTGTTGCCATCATTCATCATCTATTTTTCATCCTTCGAAATCTTAAACCCCAGTTTCATTATCAGTTTCAAGGTTTCCACTGAAGAATTTCTGTCATATACCTTTTCTTCTTCAGGCAATTCTTCATACGGAACCAGGCACGGATGCTGTTTCAATACATCATCCCGCTTTTCGCCATACGTCCAACCTTGTTCTATTCTGGTTTTCGACCAGACCTCATGAACATTCTTAGCCATCTCTTCTACCAGATATTCCAACTCCTTCGGGAGTTGGATTTGTTCTGTGTCCACCGGATTAGGAATATACTTTTTCATCTTACAAATTTACTACAAAAAAGTGATACACGGAAAAAAGTAGTAAAGGAATTGAATTATAGAAATAAAGCGTACCTTTGCGTATTATGAGCGAAAGTCAAAATATAGAATATAAAGAATCTTGGAGAGATGAATATCTGAAATGGATTTGTGGTTTTGCAAATGCACAAGGTGGTCGTATATATATAGGCATAAACGACAAACAAGAGATTGTCGGTGTAGCTGACTCGAAACGGTTGATGGAAGACATCCCCAACAAGATTGTCAATTACTTGGGTATTGTAGCTGATGTCAATTTGTTACATTCGAATGAAGATAAAGAATTTATTGAAATCGTTGTGGAACCAAGCAATGTTCCCATTGCCTATCACGGTCAGTATCATTATCGTAGTGGTTCTACAAAACAGGAGATGAAAGGTACGACACTACAACAGTTCATCTTAAAGAAAATGGGACGCTCGTGGGATGACACCACCAACGATTCTGCAAAGTTGGATGATATAGACCGTAATGCCATTGACTACTTTCTCCGAAAAGCCATCAATGCCCAACGTATCGCCCCATCCTTGAACGGTGAAGATACACACAACGTACTCCACAACCTACGGTTACTATCCGAAGACGGGCACTTGAAAAATGCCGCCATCTTGTTGTTCGGAAAAGAACCACTTCGATTCTTTCCCGGTGTGGAATTTCACATCGGTCGTTTCGGTATGAATGAAGCCGACCTTATCTTTCAGGATGTAGTAGAAGGAAATATCCTGCAAATGGCTGACAAGGTGGTAGCATTACTACGCTCCAAATATCTCATTTCCCCCATCCATTATGAAGGGATGCAACGTATTGAGCCTTTGGAGATACCAGAAGATGCTTTACGCGAAATGATTTACAACAGTCTAGTACATAAACTCTATGTTGGCGTCCCTATCCAAATGTGGGTATTCAATGATCATATTGAGCTTTGGAATGAAGGTAAATTACCCGATGCCATCACTATTGACACATTGGTTGAAAAACATTCTTCCCACCCTCGGAATCAACTTGTCGCTTCCGTATTCTACAAAGCCGGATTTATAGAATCATGGGGACGCGGTATTCGTAAGATCAACGAAGCCTTTGATAAAGCCGGTTTGGAAAGACCAGTATTCAAAGAATCAGAAGGTGGATTATTGGTAACATTCGGTAGGAATTATCCGACTATGAAAGATGCAGTTTCAAATATTCAAAGTGATGACGGTATAAATGACGGTATAAATGACGGTATAAATGACGGTATAAATTTCACTCAGACAGAGAAATTGATTCTAAAAGCAATTAGTGCAAATAAGAATATCACATATGTGGATTTGATGAATGATTTATCCATTTCTGAAGCCACTGTAACAAGAGCATTCCGCAATTTTAAGACGAACGGGTTAATTATTCGTCAAGGTGCAAATAAAAAAGGCTATTGGCAGATTACAGAAAAAGGGAAAAACGTTATTTCATAAAATTTCACTTACAAATTTAGACAAAATATTGAATAACAAACAGGTTAATAACAAAAAAACCTCCTGCAAAACGAATTTCGCAGGAGGCTCTATTATTTCTTCTTTAATAAGATTATTCAGCCTTTTCTTTATCTTCTTCTACAGGGGCTTCCGCAGGTGCAGGAGCAGCTTCTACCGGCTTGTCAACTTTTACATCTTCTCTTGAAACGTTTACAGTCACGTTTACAGAAGCAGGTTGTGCCTGATACGGCATACGGTTTTTCGGATCTGCACCATAAGGATTAGGACCTACCGTGCCATCTGCAAACAGCATGTACAATGCAAAAATCCAACCAACAATAGGCACACAGCACAACAAAATCAGCCAACCGGATTTATTTAAGTCGTGCAGACGTTTCACCCCCTGTGCCAGAGAGAACCAAACAGATGCAATCATAGCAGCAAGACCGATCAATAAACCAAATACTGATCCCCCGGCCGATCCGCTGGCAGCACCCAAAACAAATGTACCTACGCCTAGTGCCCATGCAATACTAGAAACGACACCACCGATAATGCCTGACAGGAAATATTCGATTCTACGAATACGACCGTCAAATGAGAAAGGAGCTTTGAACATAATTTATTAAGTTTATATGAATAAATAAGTGAGTTTTTATCCGTGTTTCTCAATATGAAAGCAAAGATATAAAAAAAATTAAATAAAGAAAGGATTCAGGCAAAAAGATTGAAAAAATGCCCTATTTTCTGTAGAAATCACAATTTCACCCCATCCCATTGCATCACTACCACCCACTCTTTCGGTTGGCAAGTTCCATGAAAACGGTGCGGAACCGTAGCAACCACCAAATCGCAATTGGAAGCTAATACGGTTCTTAACTCCTTCAGCAACATATCCATCCGGATGATTAAATGAAGATACTCCGTCATACACCGGATCACGCGCACATACTGATAAATACACATATCCTCTCCCCGTCTTATCTCACTCAGTGTTTTGGGAGAGATATCAAGTTCGCTCGTAAAAAAACTGTTACTGAAAATACGATCCATATCCATTAAAGCCAATACCAAATTGCTCAAAAACTCGTATGGTTCCTGTTTTTCTTTTGCCATGTCATTCTATGATTAATAATTTATAATATTTCAGTTTTTATTTGCTTTATCAAGTACTATCCACATAGGAAAGCAACCCTATTTTTAATATCCCGACCTTTGTTCCCGTTATCTGATAGTCAGGTAACTCAATCTTACAAAAAACAATTTTATATGAAAGCCTTAGAAGAAATCAAAGTCTCGGTTTACGAGAACGTGTATTCAAAAAAGCCCAAAGTCATGTCTTTCCTTGAAGTCATCATTATGTGTATTCACCCGGTCTATGCCTCTATCGTAAACGCTATCCGCCGATACTATGCAGAAGGAGACCATGCCGCGGCACAGAAGTTGAAGAGCCAGCTCCCCTGTTTCACTCCGGCAGGTACTTTTGACGGAGCACATGCCATCAAAAACTTCCTCCTCCCCAGCCATATTGTCGGGCTCGATTACGATCATGTAAAAGATCGTCTTCAAGTCATCCAACGTTGTGCGGCAGATCCTCACACGGTAGCGGTCATAGAAAGTCCTACCGACGGAGTGAAAGTTTTCGCCTATGTGGAAGGTATCGAAAACCGCCATCGTGAAGGGCAGCAATTAGTGAGCCGTTACTACAATCAATTGCTGGGATTGGAGAGTGATCCGGCCTGCAAGGACGAAAGTCGTCTGTGTTATTTCAGTTATTCGCCCAATGGATATGTTGCCGGTCTTTATCAGGCATTTGTGTTGGAACCACATCTAAAAGAGGAAACAAACGCTTCCTCTGAAAATAAAGTGCTTCCTCCCTTTCCTCTTCAGGATAATACCCCGGAAAACGTGTCTGAAGCAGAAATCGCCCAATTTATTTCGTCCTATATTTTCCTTCATCCCCTGACCGCCGGACAACGTCATTCCAATGTCTTCAAACTGGCCTGCGAAGCCTCCCGCCGACACTATCCGCAAGAAAGCATATTACGTGAGCTTACTGCATTTTTCGAGCATACAGATTTTCGTCCCGAAGAATTGACAAGTGTTTTATCATCTGGATACAAGCAAGTTAACGAGCACGCACCTGCTTCCTCTACAGCCACCTCTTCTTCCTTTCAAAAGGACATAAGGACAAAAATCCCCTATGGTACTTTAGAAAACTCCGATAGCACCGAAGAAGCCTATTGGCTGGGAGAAGAATTCAGGAAAGGAACACCTTTATTCCCGCGCGATTTGTACAATAATCTTCCCGATCTACTGAATGACTGTATCATTGAAGACGCAAGCGACCGCGAACAAGACATCTCCCTCCTTTCCGATCTTACCGCACTAAGTGCGGCACTTCCACAAACTTTCGGAATTTATAACCACAAAAAATATTCCCCCCATTTGTTCAGTGTCATATTTTCTTCTGCCGGCAGCGGTAAAAGCATTGCCCAAACCGGACGCTATCTATTGGAAGAAATACAGACTGAAATACTGTCTACCAGTGAATCCATGTTAAAAAACTACCATACAGCGCACAATACCTGGCAAGCAGAATGTCAGCGGAAAAGGAAAAAAGGAGAAACGTGTTCCGAAGAGCCTCAAAGACCTCCTTTTAAAATGTTATTCATTCCCGCCACTACCAGTTACACCCGTATGCAAATTCAGATGCAGGACAACGGTTCGCAAGGAAGTATCATTTTCGATACGGAAGCCCAAACGCTCTCCACGGCCAATCACCTGGATTGTGGTAACTTCGATGATATGCTCCGCAAAGCTTTTGAGCACGAAAACATTGATTCTTCCTATAAAGCCAACGGTATCATCCCAATCTATATCCGTTATCCCAAATTAGCTTTGCTTCTAACGGGCACTCCCGGACAGATAGACTGTTTGTTAAACAGTTATGGGAACGGACTTCCCAGCCGTATTCTGGCTTACACTTTCCGTGAAGCTCCCCACTGGAAAGAGATGGGTGATGATTGTATTTCATTGGAAGACTCTTTCAAGCCGATTGCCCATCGTGTCTACGAACTATATAATTTCTGCCTGGCGCATCCTGTTTTATTTCATTTCACCCGTCCGCAATGGAACCGTCTGAATGAGATTTTCTCACGTATGCTGTCCGAGGTAGCGATGGAGGGCAATGATGACCTCCAAGCCGTAGTGAAGCGCTATGCTTTTCTGGTGATGCGTATCAGCATGATTCAGACCCGCATCCGGCAATTTGAGGCAACCGATCTCTCCTCCGAAATTTATTGTATAGATGCCGATTTCGAACGATCTCTTCAAATCGTTCTATGTTGTTACGAGCACAGCCGTCTGTTACACTCATCCATGCCGGCTCCTGCGGTCCGTCCTCTGAAGAATCCGGACATTATTCGTAATTTCGTCAATGAGTTGCCTGACAGCTTCACTACAGATGAAGCTATTCAGATTGGCGCAAAATACGATTTCAACCTTCGTAAGGTTACACGTCTTCTAAAATCACTTAACGGAATAAAAATCAGCAAGGTATCTCATGGTTCTTATACTAAGATGAATAAATAACAGTCATAGGTGTCTTTTTGTCCTTTTGTCCTTTTGGAGAATCGGAAAAACATCGGGAGATTTGAAAAAAACATCTCAATAATTGAAATCAAACATTGGGAAGTTTCGATACAAATCTCCCAATGTTTTTTCTTTTTATCTATGCGCCCGTGTACGTCACTATGCGTCATGTCACTTTTCCAATGTATTACTTTTGTCATGTAATCGATTACAAGAGAATTAAACATTTAAAAATTAGAAATTAAAAATTAAAAGTTTATGGCACAGAATTACACTCTCATGGCTCGCAAGAACCTGTTGAAACCTGATGAAACTCCGAAGTACTATGCAGTGGCGCGTAGCGGTCGCAAAGTAACGGTCAAGGAAGTCTGCAAACGAATTACCGAACGTTCTTCTTACTCCAAAGGAGAATTGGAAGGTTGTATCGGTGAGTTCCTGCTCGAAATCGTTAATGTACTGGAGGAAGGAAACATCGTGCAGATGGGTGATCTGGGAAATTTCCGCATGAGTATCAAAACGGGTACTCCTACTGATACGGTAAAAGAATTCAAGGCATCGTGTATCGATAAGGGCAAAGTGCTTTTTTATCCGGGAAGTGATCTTCGCAAACTGTGTAAGACGCTGGATTATACATTGTATAAAAGTGATTCTTCCGCAGATTCGGATAAAGATCCACTGCCTGATGATGGTGACGACAATCAAGGAGGCTCCGGCAGCGGAGAAGCTCCGGACCCGGCGGCATAATCAACCGGTTGTTGATTGGTTCTTGAGTTTATAGTTTATAATGCATGAGTATCTATTCTTTAATTTAAATTCGTATGAAAAAGCAACTTTGGAAAAATATTCTCCAGTTTATCGTGACTATCGCGACTTCTATCATCTCAGCTATCGGTGTAACGTCCTGTGTGGGACATTAATCTCCTGCTGACCGATATGGAAAATTCAGAAGAAAGCTATCTCCCACGTGAGATTAAGTTGTTGGTGATTCATTGCAGCGCAACGCGCTGCAATGTTCCCTTCACCGTAGAGCAGCTTCGCCAATGTCATCTGCAACGAGGTTTCAAGGATATAGGTTATCATTTTTACATCACTCGCAATGGGGAACTTCACCATTGCCGGCCGGTATCGGAACCGGGAGCGCATGTGAGAGGATTCAACCGGCACAGTATTGGAATCTGTTATGAAGGTGGGCTGGATGAAGAAGGTCGTCCGGCAGATACGAGAACGCAGGCGCAGCGTTTTGCGTTGCTTGACTTGTTGACGATTCTCAAACATCAGTATCCGGAAGCACAAATCATGGGGCATTATCAACTTAGTGCTTCGATTCATAAGGCTTGTCCCTGTTTTGACAGTCGCAAGGAGTATATGGATATATAAAAAGAACTACGGGAGCTGGCGAAAGTGCAGTCTCCCGTAGTTCTTTTTTATGTTTATATCATTTAAAGATTCAATTATTACAGCATTTATAGCTCTCCCGGCTTTCCTAAATAATAGGTAATAAGCCGTACCTCTCTCACAGAAAATGCCTTTGTCTTCGGATGAAAGTCGGTAGACAGTATCTCATTCATCAATGGCTTGCATCTCCTCATCCAGCGCCGGAGTTTATTAACCGAAGCACGAATCGTCAAATCAGGAAAATACATCTGCGCCAACTCTTGCTTATTATAACATTTCACTACAAATTCTAAATGTTCCATCGTTTCTTTATTACTGTTTTATATGCTATAAAGTTACAAAAATTAGAACATATAAACAAAGAAAGAAGAGGCTATTATCCGGTATAATGGGAATAAAAAGAAATATCAACGATCTTCACAGACAGTTGATATAGTGGGAAATTCACATCGGCTTTAACCTCCGATGTCAGGGCGTAGATTAGAAATGCGCCGTCGCGCTATTTCTAATCCACAATGTAGGAGAATCATGCTGTAAACAGCATGAAGCTAGGGACCTACATTTTTTTCATCTCACATACGAAACACTCACGTGTTTATTACATCTCAACATTTTATTTTATACCATTTCTTCATTTTATAGATACTCATTTTAGCTAACAATTCTTATGCCATACCTATATTTATGTCTATTTTCCTTTTCCAGTTATATCATCCACTTGATTTATTTTAGCTAAATAAAAATTTTGTAACCTCAATGCCTCATTTGAAGAGTCGAATCCGTTTTTTATTACTTCTGCAACATAACTTCTACGCTTATGTATATGACCATTAACCACCTTTACTATTTTATTAGCCCATATATTGGGAGTTTCTTCTAACCCAATGTAATATGCAAGTTCTGATGCCGTTGTCTCCTCAGTTATATTCTTTGAAAAAAAGATAGGAAGTCCTGAACATTGCGCCTCTATTCCAACAACAGGCATTCCCTCGTATAAACTAGGCAACAAGAAAGCGTCAAAAGCATTATAAAATTGCTTTATATCATCTCTACGTCCTAAATCGACAACTTTGTTCGTAACTCCATAACGCTCAATTCTATCATGCATCTCATCCACTAGTTCTCCAAAGCCAATCATTACAAGAATTGCATTTTCTTGTTGCTTTACAATCTCATTAAAAATATCTATTAGAAAAAGCGGATTCTTCTGTGGAACATATCTACCAATAAAACCATATACTATTTTATTTTCCCATCCAAACTCTTTTCGGGTATCTTCCCTAAGCTTCGCATTAAAAGAATTGGCATTTGCATCAATCACTGTTTTAAAAATATTCACCTTACCTCTATCATAAGTTTTTTTGCCAAACTGCCAAATACCACAATCAATTGAATTAGCCATATAACAATTTGTGAACCAATGGGAAAAAGCTCGTAAGATATATTTAATCAGCGTTTTCTTTTCATTTTTATCTCCTTTAGATATACTTTCGGATATCCTCACTTTAACTCCGGCAATACAACCTAAAAACATAGGAAAAAGATTGAGAGTATTATCAAAAGCATGCATCACTTCATACTGATTCTCTTTAAGTATCTTGTATGTTTCCTTTAGATGGGGAATAATATCCTTGTAAGGTGCTACTTTATACACTCGTCCTCCCAAAGACCTAATCTCCTCCTCGGGGATACCATTAGAATCAGAGTCACAAATAAAGTCAAATTGGACTTTTGTACGATCAATATGACGATAATACTCCATAATCAGATTACGTTTACCACCAGAGTGTAATACGCCAGCTATTACAGCAATTCTTTGCATACTATTACTTCTTTATAGATTCGTTATAAAATGAAGAAATACCATCCAACATTGGTGTCAAAATCACATCTACGGTCCGCTTCATTTTCTCTACATCTAAAACCATATTAGAAACATCTACAGGGCGTGCATTTTTATATTCAATCTTAAAATCCACTTTTGAAATTATTTTCAAGAAAGCAAGCACATCATTTACAGAGTACCCTCTACCACTTCCTAAATTAATTGTCTCATTACAAATATCCTTATTTATCAATTGGTAAAAAACGCTAGCGAGATCTTCTATATAAATGTAGTCACGAATAGCAGAACCATCTCCCCATACTTCCACCGATTTATTCTCTATAATCTTACCAATAGCCACTGCCACCAATCCTTGTTTCCCATACAAATTTTGTCCATGTCCATAAGGATTAGATGGTCTAATAATGAGATATTTTAGATTTTGAGTTCTATTTTTAAAAAGAATACTGTTTTCCATCATTTGTTTCGACCAACCATAATAGGATATAGGCTCCATATTATCAGTTTCTACAAATGGTTGAAGAGTTGTCCTGTTACCATAAATTGTCCCTCCTGAAGAAAAATAAACAAACTTAATTTTTTCATTAGCACAAAACTCCATCAACTCAATTGAGGGAAATATCACATTCTTAAATTCATTGATATAATCATCATAGTTACTTCCTGGAATCAATGTCGATACTAGATGCACTACAACTTCTATTTTATTGGCTAAAAGAATATCCTTCACTTCATTTATATTACTCAAAGAATTTCTAAAAACAGTTAGGTTATAACCGTTTAGTCTTGATATATTGGCAAACTCAGGTTCTAGAATGAAAACTAAATATTTTTTATCAGAAACAAAACGCTTCACCAAGCTAGAACCTATAAAACCGGCTCCACCAATAAATAATATATTCATAAAACTTTATTTTTAACGATAACTATCATTCTTATGTTCTTGATTTTCCATAATTGGACATCAAATCAATAAAAAACAGCCCACCCAATGACAGTAAACAAGCAATTCTAGTCTTTCTTCTAGCACAACTATCCAATAAAATTCTGATGCGGTATCTTTTTATTATATCCAAAAGATTCGTGCGCATTTCTATTTGCTCTTTAGGTATTTCCAATAAGATGTGAAAAGCAAAGCTTACAATTCTGCAATCCACACTTTTCTGTATTGCAGGAAGCATCTTTTTCTTATTTTCTTCCAATTGACGAATAATCTTTATACAGCATTCATACTTTTGTAGCTTAAAAGGTGCTCCCTCAATACTATCTTTTCTCAATAAATAATAGTAATTCTCATAACTACTAAATGCAATCTTATTACAAAGCATCATCAATTTATAAGTAGTTGGTAAATCTTCATAAAGCCATCCTGTAGGATAACGAATATCACTTTTAAAAAGAGAGCAATGATACATTTTTGCCCATGCAGCATTATCAAAGTCTTTCTGATAAAATAGACTGATAAGAGCATTATTGGTATCAAAAACCTTGGTTATTTTAGTTTGCCTTATATGTACCGGTTTCGTTCCTTCAAAAAATGGAATGCACCGAGTGATAGACATTTGAGCATCATTTTCCAGAATTAGTTTATATAGAGACTCTACATAATCATTAGCAACATAATCATCACTATCAACAAATGTGATATATTCCCCCTTTGCAACATCTATTGCAACATTTCGAGCATCGCTTAAACCACCATTTTTTTTATGAATGACCTTAATGCGCGCATCTTGTTTTGCATATTCGTCACAAATTAATCCACATCGGTCAGGACTTCCATCATCCACTAAAAAAATCTCAAGATTCCCATAGGTCTGATTTATGATACTATTTATACACTTAGCAAGATATGCTTCTACATTATAAATAGGAACAATTATTGATATTAAAGGCTTCATATTAGACTTATGTAATAATCATCCAGTTATCCATTATAATCTCAGGAGGGTTGTCTACGTTCGACCATTTCGGAGGACATAAAACAGTTGGCACATTACAATTAAGTATTGCCGCCCAGTAACTAAAAGTACTATTAGCCAATATCATAGATTTGCAGTTAGACATTAAATACATATCGATAAAACTATCATCACCTGTATTCCAATCAACAACAATCATGTTTGCTAATTTATAATGCTCCTTTACATAAACAGGATCATTAGAAAAAAATACAAATAATGGATTTTCAGTTGACTGGCATACTGTCTGTATTGCCTTTTGATAATAACTATCGGTACAAATATTACCAAATAATTGAGCTTCTTTTTGCCACAAATAGTCACCTCTTCTTATATGAATAGATACAGAATTCTCCGACTTCAATCGCTTTAGAAGTTCTAGATTCATCCCTGTTAGTTCTAACGCTTTAAATTGCAATGAAAAATTATTTCCAAGAAATTTTTTATCTTGCATATATCCGTCATGAAATAATGCATTTTCATGACGATTAGAATCATCATTGATAAACCATAACAGAAGCCCCAATCGCCTTAATATTTTATTTAGGTAGAATAAAACACTACCCAATAAGTCTGTTAATAAAGATACAGGCGGCATCTGTACTTTGAATCTTTTGTTAAGTTCAAAGCCATTATGCCGTTTTAATGCTGCCTTAGGATAATAAGCAAAAAATTTCTCATCATTATATTTACTCCTAAGATAACAATAGTATGCATACTCAAATATCTGATTACCTAATCCTCCTTGGAATACTATAATTTTCATTTCTTTAGTTTGATAACTTTTTTATAAACCTAGCTGGATTGCCTCCCCAAACTTCATCAGGTGGAATAGACTTAACAACTACAGATCCTGCCGCCACAATTGAACGAGCGCCAATTGTAACTCCCTTAGAGATGATACAGTGTGCTCCAATAAAAACATCATCTTCTATAACAATAGGAGCATGATCAATATTTAACTTCGACCAATCTTTGTATACTCGTTCCTCTCTTCTTTCCAAATAATTGATACAATGGTCATTACTATCATTTATTTTTGTACTAGCACCAATAACAACATTATTTCCTATTTGAACAGAAAGATGTACACTTATATAAATACTAGAAAATCCGCAATTATCACCAATGATTAATTTAGAATCTTTTCTTACTAATATATAGGAGCGTTCTGATGGCGATAAGGCATTGATATTGTACCCCCCTGTAATAATTAAACCTTTGCCCAATATAACTCTTGATGGCTTTTTAATACTAAATGACACATCTCCGCAGAATCTTGCTTTACTACCCACTTGCACTCCTATACACTTTAGCTTTAACAAATTGCAATATGTTGTAAATGCATTAAAAATCTTCTGTACTTTCATTTTCTACCGTAGTTATCATATACCTTCAGCAAGTACCCACATAGAACATTTTTTAGTGCATATTTCCAAAAAGCTGATACATTAACTTTTATGTTAACGTCTGTTTGGATTATTGTATCACCTATACATTTATAAGGATACAACTTATTAAATGTTTCCATATCAGCAAGATTCCATTTGGGTATCTTCTTTTTATTAACAGGCAAATGAACCAAATGAGCTGCATAACATTCCTTCAAAGGAATAGTCTTCCATCCATTTTCATTTAATCGCATTGTAATATCACCATCTCCACAATAAAAATAATAATTCACCTCATCCAACCAATTTACATCTTCCAAAGCTGGCTTGTAATAAAATCCATGATTGATATTAACATATCCTTTGGGAATGGTAATCACTCGATAGTAATCATGCCGTGGATATTCTCTAAAGTAAAAAGCACCACCACCAATTTTTTCACCACTCTCAATTCTTCTCTTTATTTCGTCATACCCTTTTTGGAGACAATTGGGTGCAAGTATTAGGTCGTCCGAGACCATTACAATATAGTCTGAATGAGAATACTTAAAGCCAATATTCATAAATTCACCCCATGAATGTGCCTTGCATTTTATTCCCTTATCATTGATTGTTGTGTAGTTCGGTTGAACAATAGTAAAGACGTCAGTTTGTTTAGCCAACCAATCACAAGTGCCATCGTTTGATCCACCATCCACAACTATTATTTCAATATTTCCATTAAATCCATTCGTTCTGATACTGTTTATTGTAGCTTTGAGTAAATTTTTTCTATTTTTCGACCCCATGACTACTGATAGATCGTACATTTTATTCATAAATAATTTATATTTTTGAGTTTGATAATAATCTATATTGCCTTTGATAGCATATAAATATGCAATACAGAAATAGAAAATATCGGATAGACAAAGACATATTAGAAGACGCAGTATTAAAATAGAAAATAAATACGAGAGAATAAATAGCCATATATTTCACAGTCTTACTCTGAGAAGAAAAAAAGCCACATACCAGAGGAGTTATTACAAACAGAGCATAAAGCACTACATATACTAATCCTCCTCGCATAACCATATCTAAATATCCTGTCTCAATGCCTGCTCTATCTTCTGGAATTGCACTCTCAATGATGCTATTATAAGTACCTAATATACCTCTTCCAAACATCAGATCTCCACTTTCCGTGAAATCTTTAATCAATTCCAACTCTGTGAACGAACGAGTATCATCTGTTAGACGGCTAAAAAGCATAGGAAATAAAGCTTCACCATAACTAATAAAAATATAGAGAAGTAATAGTACTAAAATCCCTATCTTAAACAGATTAATAATACGTTTCGATACGCTTTGGTTAGATAAAGAAATAAAGAGCCACATCATATAAGTGACTATATATAAAAGAATAACACCACGGCGAGCAAAAATTCCGGCACAGATAACAGATATAAGGGCACTGATATGAATACACTTTCTCTGTTTATAAGTGAACTTATACGAAAAAATAATCAAGAAAATCAATCCACCACCTATATAAGCGTGCAATGCTTCAAATCGAGTCTGAGCCACCATTGTATCACCCGTTCTGAAAACCCAAATTAAATAAGGAATAAACAATAGTATCCCACATAAATAAACCTTATTCCATTGATATAAAAAACTGAAAATATAATTCAAATATCGAGGGTGTGAAAACTGAAAAGAGAGTATAATCATTAAAAAACATAACAGGCCTTGATTACGCGTGAGAATTCGGACAATATTATAGGAAGAAGCAAATCCACCATTTAAAATAATAAAGATGCTCCATAGCACTAATAAAATATAGAGAAATAATCCTACTACTCCAAGCGTTTTAATTCTAGGTATTTTTAAGAATGTCAATAGATACAAGCAAACGAGTATTTCAAGGACTTGCGCCAAACGCCCCGGCAATACGTTGAGAAAAGCGAGTGTCAAAAAGACATTGTAGAACATAAGTGCAGTCATAAATCGTTTCAAAGACTGCGTTGATATAGTAGAATCTATCACTGGTCTAAGTTTATTTTCCCAACAAAATGAATGAGGTCCATTTAGAACGCAAGAATAGTTTGACTAGTACGATACAACATATTAATACTGCTAATGATATAGCCGGAGCTAGCAAAAAATTGAAATAGTAAAAGCTAGATGCATCAAATGTTATCACAGATTTAATTATTCTTTCAAGCAAAACAGTCTGTATGACATATATACCCAAAGTATATTGTCCCAACACAGATAGTCTATTTAATAATTTAACATTGGGCAGTTTTGCAAAAATCAGCAATATGAACGACAATATCATTACTGCTCCAGAAATCCCCACACATATTCGATAAAATTCTTTCAACAAACCTTCCAACATCGGTCTCGCTACAGTAGGATCATTCAAAGCCATTAGGAATTTAAAGAAATTAAAAAAAGTATATTTTGCATAATCATAGTCCCACCATTGGAGAAGTACGATGTAAGTAATGGAGGTAAAGAATAATACAGCCGTCAAATGATTCAATAAATAATATTTGTATTTTGCGAAACCTAATCCGACAAAAAAGCATGGCAACATACATGATAGTCCATAAATTGATGTAGCATGAGCTGCTATAAATACAAAAAGAATAGCAAGTAACTTGTTGAAATTCCAAATTTTTTTACTTATAAACAATACTACATAACAAAGAAACAAACATTTTAGAAACCAGATTTCAAATACAAACGTTTTGAATCCTTCTTCCCAGTTATTTAAATGGTTGAATACAATGTCGGTTAGTATAATAAGCCCCCCCCAACTAATGCAAGGAATGATTAACTGCCTAAATTTACTGACTATGAGTTTTTTTAAAGTCTCTCCTTCTATATTTACAGCAAAATATCCAGAAATAATCATAAATAGACTCATGTGAAAAGAATATATATAAAGGAAAACAGGTTTACCTTCACCACTACCCACCTCTGGAATTAAAGATTGTATACAATGCCCCCATAAGACTAAATAGATAGCAACTAATTTTACAAAATCTAATGAATAAATTCGTTTAGTTCCCATATTTCTGGATATATTGCTTAAACTCTTCTTTAAACTTTTTCAAATTATAGGTATTCTGAGCGAACTTTACACATTTCAGACTAAGATTCTCTACTTCTTCATCAGAAAGCTTTTGCACCTTATCTATTGCCAGTTGAATTGACTCCTCGTCCAACCCAGCCAACAGATAACCCATTTCGTCTATTTCGTCAAAAGCAGCCCATCGGGAAACGATAGGGATAATGCCATAATACATGCTTGTAATAACAGAACCTGGCATACCTTCCGTACATGATGGATATATTAAAAAATTACAAGCAGAAACAATGCACATAAACTCTTCTGACGCCACATTCATAAAACCATGGAATATAACATTAGAAGGAAACGAATGGTGATATGCCTTTATAAATTCTTCTTCAATAGAACCGACAATGTGAATTGTTAGCTCCGGATGTTCTTTAAAATAATCAACCACAAGATCGAGACCTTTCAAAATACACCCTCCACCACCTAACCACATATAATCTTTACGATTACTGTAATTTCTAACCAATTCAGTGCATTCTGGACTGAGAACACATGACTGATGAATGGTTACAATCTTATCACGATACTGCTTTGGGTACGTCTCTACAGTGTATTTAGATCCGATTTGGAGTATGGCATCCGCTACTTCAAGATTATCATATTCCACAACAAGTCTATTATATGGATATTTATAGTGATGTTTTTGTGAGAATCCATCCGTTCGGTTTATAATCATTGAATTTTGATGCCCTGAATAAGCACCAGTTGCATAATATATTTTCGTAGCCTCCGGATATTTACGATATGCCTCCACAAATCCCGGCTCAATGCCAAACAATATTTTAAAATTTCGATTAGGCAACTTAGGGTGATTGGAATCAGATAGAAACACGTTATAGCCCAATTCATTAAAGACATTGACTATTTCAATGGTTTCCTGACGAGATTGGTGACCGCGCATATAAGTTTCATTGTCTCTTTTATAAAATACATCTGAAATATAAGAAACATAAACCCAAGGTGCTTCTTTTGATATTAGAGATGTGTATTTTTTATCCACTCCCCAAAACTTATCATAACAACGCCTCAATAAATATCCTAATTTCATTTTCTCAATATTTTAAGATGAATCATACCCACTAAGTATTTCTTTTCATCAATGTTCATACCAACACAAAAAATAATAGCCCCCATTGTACACACACTCAATACACAATACAGTAAAAAGACAACGAACGTATTATTTTGCAAAAATGATATGCCATAAACAAAGACAACACATAAAACAGTGACCAATATTATAGGTCTAAAGATATTTATATAGACTTTAGCCATAGCCAAATTCACAGTTCTGGCCCCTATATAGATTCTTGTTCCGACAACACAAACAGTACAAATCATATAGATAAGAAAGAGCGTCTCAGGATTACATCCCATCTGCAAAAACAGATAGCATAAAGGTATTGTCAACAATTTGGTCACTCCCACGATAGTTTGGAACTTACGAATCCTCCCTGTAGCACCGACAGCTGTAACAAAAGGATTAGAGATACCATCAATAATACAAGCAACCAATACATAGATCAAAAATACAGAGGTAAACGGAGGAACTTCTACTAACCATAAGTTTAAAATATAATCAGCAGCAAACATAATAGGCAAAGATATCAAAAGCAATATATAAGTAGAAAATTTACTACTAGCATACATCAACTTATACATATATTCTTGATTCTCAGCTGCATATTGTTTTGTTATTTGAGGATTTAAGGCCGTTTGCAAATTACCTCTAAACTGGTCTACAGCTCCCTGCACCTGAACAGCAATGCCTCTGGCAGCATTGACAATTGCAGAGAAAAAGCTATTGATCATCATATTGATGCCCGTCGTTACACAAATATCAGCTATAGTTACAAAAAGTGTCCAACCAGAAAAATTCATCATTTCTCTTAACAGCCTGGGTTCTACTTTATTAGATAATAAATGCTTGGTCTCAGAAAAATGCCTTTTGCAATATATATAATATAAAATCAAAATAATCATATTGCTTACCAAAATAAGACTTGCATAGAAAACAAGCCTATCTATAGGTGAAAAAACAATTAATATGGCTATAGATATTTTTAATACTGATTCAAAAAAAGATAGATATGCAAAGAAACTCATATGTTCATGTGCAATAACATCACTATAATAAGCCATTGTCATTGTCTGAATCATACATGACACCAAAGATATCTGATAAACAATGCACGATGCATCCCATCTTTCGGGAGGTACATTCAGGTAATTGTATATATAGAACAATCCCAACGTTTCACCTATTAATAAAATAGCCAAAACAATAGCGAAACTTATTATAAAAGCTGATTTAAAGATTGCAGAGAGTTGTTCCTTATCTTCCTTACCTATGGCAAAAGCCAAATAGCGGTAGTTAGCAGATGCCATAGCTGTTTGAAGAAAAGAAAAAAGTGCCACAATACTTCCTACAACATTGTATATGCCATAATCTTCTACACCCAGATTTTTCAGAATAATCCTTGTTGTAAATAAAGATACTGTCAAAACAACAAACATCCTCAAATACAAGAAGATGGTATTTTTTGCCAGAGACTTTGTTTGACTTACCATTGTATATACTTAAAGCAATGATTTATATACTTGTGCATACTCTGTTGCTGATTTTTCCCAAGAAAACTGGGTGAGTCTCTCATATCCTTTATCTTTAGTCTTTAGCCGTTCTCCTTCAGTCATGTTAAATATATAATCTAATTTTTCTGAAATATCCGAATGACCATTATGCTCATTAAAATAGAAAGCTGCATCACCTCCTATTTCCGGGAAACAAGTTTTATTTGATAAGAGTACTGGACACCCGCAAGAAAAAGCCTCCAATATTGGAAGTCCAAATCCTTCACTCAAAGAAGGGAAGGCATAACATAAGGCATTTGAATACAATCCACTTAATTCTTCTGTAGAAACGAACTTTGCTTGTACTCTATTTGCAATATGCAACTCTTGAAAGAACTTTATCTCTGATTTTGTAAAGTTACATCCTGTACATACAATCTTAACTTCTTTATTTTTTTGCAGAAAGGGAAGGGCGGATTTAATAAAAAAATAAAAGTTCTTATAACCACCTCTTAATCCTACATATAATATATATGGGCATCCTATACTATCTGGATATTTTTTATTATTTACTGAAACTCCTCCCCAATATATAACTGAAATCCGACCTTCCGAAATATTCCAATTTTGCATGACATCTATTTTAGTACTTAAACTTGGAACGACTATATGACTAGCTAAAGGAACCAAACGTTTCCTTCCTTCTTTTTGATAGTCAAATTTATTAAAGTACAAGGGGAAATTTTCTGCTGTAAGATCATGGACTGTTAAAACAAAAGGTTTACGTATATGCTTCAAAAAATAGGTTGAAAAATAGGTCGGATGAAAAACATCATAATCTTCTTTTTTAATTTTCTCTATACTATGATGAAGGTTTATGCTATCTGATGAATTTATCCATCCCCGTTGTGACAAGATATTATAAATTCTCCTCTTTCCCTTAAAAGATACATTTGGTAGAAAATCTGAAAATTGATAGGATATAGGTGAATGATTATTATCTAAATTATATTCCTTTAAGTAAACATTGTCGCTCTCTTTTATTGCTATGTCATATGCTATATCGCTCGGAAAATGAGATATTATTTCTGCCAATCCTCTAGAAATACCTCCAAATTTTTGAATTTGGAATATTTGATAGTCATATAACACCTTCATACGTACAAATTATTTTTAAAAGTCATACATTTCAAAATCCCATTACACACATATTTAATTCCTCCAGACAATCCTAAAGATACAATAAAACAGATAAGAATGTAACTATACGGATTTGTAAAATATGGTTTTAATGATAATAGCACTATAAAATGTATTAAATAAAATTCATAGGATATATTTCCCAATTTCACTAACAAATTAGAACTGATCAGATTCTTGTTAGCGTAACACACACCAACAATTGTTATTGCACCTAACATCATAAGATAAGCAGTAACACTATTTTGTATGTCTAAAACGTTCTCGATATTTAGCAAAATGAGTCCTATCAGTAATAAAGGAAACTTATATAAACTAAATACCATTTCAATTTTATGAATATCACTCATTAGTTTCATAAAGAATGCTGCAATAGAGAAAAAGCCCAAAGTTAAGATGATTGATACATCAACAACTAGCGACAACAGTAGTAACAAGATAAGGCTCCACCAACTAGTATAATTAAAAATAAAGACTACTATAGGCATCAAAAGAAACATTCTCACCTCAACAGTTAAATACCATGATGGTGGTAAGATCAAATCTGGATTACGAGGTAAAAGAATGGAACCCTGTCTTATTAATTCCTCAATATTTATTTTTTGATGCCAAAAAGAATTGCTCCATTCTGTAAATAGTGCTGGATTATAATTAGTACAGGGAGTATAATTAATCAATAACACTGCTAAAAGCAAAGTTATTATATATGGAGGATATATTTTTATACATTTCTTTAATATGCCATTTAAATATGTTTTTCGTTGCAGTCGTTCCTTCTTATAATAATATATACCACTGATAGCAAAAAATATATAAACAGCACATTTTCCATCAAAAAATAAATGCATAGGAGATTCCATTAAATAGGTTACAAATGTAGATTTGAACATACATAATGAATGAGAAAGAAATACAACTATTGCACATATTCCCCTTAATGATTGTATGCTGCTATTTCTCATTAAAGTATTTTTAGGAGTTTATGAAACAATAAAAGTCTCACTTTAAAAGTGATAATGAAGCCATAATTGGTACACTCACATTAATTAACACCCTAATATGCATTCTTTTCTCCCATCACCACATTCGCTATAGTCTTATAAATGATATATATATCAAGCAGCATTGTCCAATGCTCCATATACCAGATATCAGCCTTAACACGTTCCTCCATCTGTGAGAGTTCTCTCGTTTCACCACGGAAACCATGCGTTTGAGCCCAACCGGTTACTCCAGGTTTTATAAAGTGCCGCACCATATATTTATCAATCAAACGGGCATAAGTCTCTGTATGGGCCAACATATGTGGACGGGGACCAACTATCGACATATCACCCTTAAAGACATTGATAAACTGAGGAAGTTCGTCTATATTAGAACGACGGAGAAAGTTCCCAAAACGAGTTTTTCGGGGATCATCAACTGTAGCCTGTTTACTGTCAGCTTCATCATTCACTTTCATAGAACGGAATTTATAACACACAAAATCCACACCGTTCAAACCCGTACGCATTTGCTTAAAGAATACAGGACCGGGAGAAGTCAACTTTATAATACTTCCAACTATGAGATAAATAAAGGGAAAAACAGTAACCAGAAAAAGACCGGAGAAAACAACATCAAATATCCGCTTCAATATACGATTCTCCATCTTACCCAAAGGCTCATAACGCAGATTCAAAATAGGCATATTGCCAACCATACTGTGCCAAATACGACGAGGAAAACCTTTACATACATTAGGAACGCCATGAAAATAAAGCAAATGGTTTTCACAATGATTCATAATAGAAAAATTATAGCGCCCCTCCTCCATCGACAAAGAACAAAAAACATGCTTGATATCCGGGTGTGCGGACATAAAATCTGAAAAACCGTCAGGATTACCTAGATAAGCGCATTGCGACGAAAGGGCATCATTCGGTTTTATATCAAAATAGCCCACAACCTCATACAGCGAAGACGCCAGGGAATTCTCCATCTCCTCATACAAAACCTGCATATTATTGCCTCCACCTATAAAAACAGCGTAACGTCTATGCTTGCCCTTAGCACAATAGACTATCAGAAAATGACGGATAATAATGCGATAAATACTTAAGATGACAAAGAGGAAAGAAAAATAAGCGACAAAAAAAAGAGGAGAATAAATAGATATTCCACTAAAAGTCATGATACATGCCCAAAAGATGAAGAACGCTATAATATTCTTCAATACACGCAATACAAGTTGATCGGGACGAATTCCCCGACTGTCCCAAACCCTCCCGCGGGAGCCCGAACAGGCCAGATAACAGAGACTTAACGAAGTCATCATCCATGAGCCCCTGCAAGAGAAAGGTAAAGAAGCAAAAGCTTCTTCCCAAAAGAAAAGAAGAAAGAACAATACCAGATTCAGAATGACCAGATCTCCCAGAACTGCTACAAATTCTATAAATTTATTGATTTGACTGGTGGTTGATACCATATCACATTAAGGATTGATTTTAGGCACATACTTCTTTGAACTTATTCAGAAAATCTTTCCCGAATAAATTCCAAAAGATAACAATACAAACTGCAAGGAAGACAAATGCTAGAACATATATTTTCTTGCTAGTTCCTGAAGGTTCCAATGGTACCACAGCAGGCTCTACAACAGCAAACACAGGTTTTTCCTCCTGAACTTTAGCTCTGGCAACCTGAAGCTGACTGGCAACCTGACTGTATACCTGATAAGCAAGGCTCATATCATTCTGCAAACGTTCCTGTTCAGCACGAACACTCTGCAAAATTAGGTTATCATGAGAATCCAGATAATCGGCATATTTCTTCTGAGCGATATAATATTCTTGCTGACGTTCTTTGAAAAGTTTCTCCAAATAAATACAATCCTCTTTCGCCTTGAAAGTGCGGTAGTCTATAATGTATTCCTGCAGTTTCTTCACTACGGAATCGGCTACGACTGCAGCAATCTTAGGATCCTGAAAAGTTGCAGTAACGGAAGTCATTGAGGTTTTCTTATCCACAGAAGCGGTTATCACTTTCTTCAGAGTCGCAATTTTCCTCGAATCTTGCTTTGAAAGTTCAATTGCGCCCTGACTTGTTTTATCAAAAGATGCAATTTCATCTTCCTCAGTAAACAGGGACTTTACTCCACCAATTACCATTCCAGGAAACCCGATTACATAACTCCACCAAGGAGATGTTTCTTCATCTAAATAAGTGTTCAATGTCATGACTTCATTCTTTGTTACCGGTATCTCCATTGCAGAAAGCTCCAGTAAAAAAGGAGTAGAAGAAACAATATCAGCTGACAAGGAAGCATTCAAGGCATCAGTACCATCTCCCATAGTAACCCCACTTCCTAAAAAAGATGCAGCTAATCCGGATAAACCACCAGCTTTATCATTACCCATTTCTGGAGAAAGAGTAACTTCAACCGTATACTGCTTAGGGATACTTATCGCAACAATAACACCAATTATTAGTCCGATACCGGCAGCTTTATAGATCTTCTTACGAATACCTATAACCTTACGAAGAAGATCCATCAAATCAATTTCGATCTCTTCATCCACATGATTATTCCGCTTTAGTTTTATCTCTTTTCCAGATTCTTGTTCAATCAGAGTAGCCATAAAAGGTATTCGTTATTTCTTTATTAAGTTAGCAATAGAAGCAACCATCATTCCCAAAGTGCTGAATGTAGTAGCATAACCTAGAATATTTCCTATATTAGTCTTCTTCTTTGCTTTACTAGGAACAATTATCTCACAACCAGGTTCGATCTGTTTCTTACCACTACCTTTCACCTTAGTCACCTGACCATTCATATAAACGATGAATTTCTTACTCTTCTTCGCATTTTCAGAATAACCACCAGCTTGGTTCAGGTAATAATCTACATTCTCACCCTTTATATAAGAAACGGTATTCGGGACCATTACGGCACCATTAATTGTAATCGTATTATTATTTTTCGGAATAGAAATCACATCACCCTCACGCAAGACAATATCTGCTGTACTACCAGGGTTAGCTAATGCTTTCTCCAAGTCAATACCAACACTAAAGGTATCTTCCACACGGACACCTAAAGAGTCCATCATAGCTTCACCCAACTGTCGACTCATCAAACGGATTACATCACCCATGCGTTTCTTTTCACTTGCATTGGCTACACGAGTCAGTTTGGCACCACGTAAGTAGGCATAATTCGTTGCACCTCCAGCTTTATTGATTAAGTCCGAAAGACGTTCTTCACGACTAGTCATTGCATAAGAGCCTCCAAACAAGATTTCACCTTCAACAACCACATTCTGTTGGGCCTGATAACCCGGACTGCGGCGAACATAAACCTCATCATAAGGTTGAAGTACAAAACCTGGTGTGCCGTCAACGACAAAACCTTCTTTCAGGGAGAATGTATACGTCCGACCGATAGTATCATTATCCATTGTACTATGGGGATTCCTGATTCTACGCGATACATCCACACGAACAACAGAAGCGGCTTCACGCAAGCCTCCGGCCTGAATGATCAAGTCTTCAAGGGTCATATTATCCGCATAAGGATAAGAATCAGGTTTGGCTACTTCACCGTGGATTACAACATCTCCCCTATCTTCCAAATCATGGATACTCGGAATATAAAGGATGTCGTTTCTCACCAGGATGATGTTTTGGGAAGTACCGTCCATGATGGCTTTGATGTCTACTGGAACAACTTCGGTAGTCAAATCCTCACGCTGACGGTAGAGAACGGCACGGTTCAAGAAAGCATCACCGGTCAAGCCTTGGGCTTCGTTCACCAGTTCACGGACGGTATTCAGTTTACCGTTTAGCTGGTAGATACCGGGACGGTAAACGGCACCACGAATTTCAAGCTTATTGATAAAGCGGTTAAGGATAGCCTCGGCAGTCACAACATCACCATTCCGCATTTTATAGACACTATAATCAAGGTCTTTGACTGTATTTACTTCATACTCCTGTCCGTTTTGGCGTACGACACGTAAGGAACGAGTATAGGCATCGGCGTCAAAGCCACCGGCATAGCTGATAAGAGTAGATAGACTCTCATCCTTTTTCATTTCGAAACGCATCGGGCGTTTCACTTTTCCATCGACCTTAACCAAGATATCATAGGCAGGGACTATTACTACATCGCCCTCCTGAAGACGGATGTCATCCTGAATGTTGCCTTTCATGATAAATTGGTAGACATCGATTGTGGCGATGTTCTTACCGTTACGTACCAGCTGAACATTGCGAAGGCTACCTATGTCACTCACACCTCCTGCACGGTAAAGTGCATGGAAGACAGTAGAAAAGGAAGAAAGAGAGTAAGTGCCCGGTTGGACTACTTCACCCATCACATTGATTTGAATAGTACGGATGCTACCCAAAGTCAGACGGATGTCAGAAGTGGGGTCATTCGTATTATTAAGACCATTATATATCTTGTTTAATGTTTTCTTGAGATAGTCATTGGCTTCAGAAATAGTCAGACCGTTCAGGTTGACGGGACCTATTTTCTGAATGTTAATCGTGCCATCAGGAGAAATCTGTTGGCGGATAGTGTTCTGGCTGGCTCCCCAGATGTCGATAATCACTTCATCACCGGGACCGAGACGATAATTTAAAGGGGTGGCGATGTTGACACTGGGTTCAAAAGTCAGGTTACGGGTATTGAAGATGTTACGTCCGAAAACCTGATTACTACGTGCAAGATCTTGAGTACTCGGATGGTCTTCCAGCATATCGGAAGTGTTCTCCTTCATTTCTTCACGAAGACGGGATTCATTGACGTCCGTACCGGTAGCGTTGGAAGCATTGACGTTGTTCTGCTGCTCATAAAGCTGCTTCACACGCATAGCCTGTTCTTTGGTCACGCCCTTACGTGCAAGTTCAGAGGCTAATTGTTTTTGTTCTTTCCCTTGTCTAATCCCCTCTTTGACATACTCCAATACTTGAGAATCGCTCATATTTTGAGCCATTAAAGGAGAAAAAACTCCTAACAGTAGAATAAATAGAAATACGTTAAAGTTTTTTTGTGTCGTCATTACTAATCTTTGTAGGTTCTACATAACCGATTGGCATATCTACACAAGCACAGCCAAGCATATTTAAACGAACGGCAATCTTACTCTTACCCCCGACAGTCACGAGTTCGCCAACAAGGCCGCTCAAAGGACCTTTTATCACACGAACTTTCTCACCACGCGCCAGTGGAGTATCATTCATACAGACTGCTTCTTCGGAATAATCGAGCATGAAACGGAAACGCGCCATCTGCTCGTCAGGAATAACGGCAGGAGTGCTTTCACCACGCATCACCATATAACGGCTAACCGTGGAGAAGCTTAGGACTTCCATACGCTCTTTTGGATTGACATGAACAAAAACCATCATTGGAAGCAATACTGTATCAACCATCTTTCGACGGTCGCTCCATTGATGAATTTGTTGCTGAACGGGAACAAAAGAATCAATTCCCATCTTAGATAAACGCTCGGATACTTTCTTCTCGTGATGCATTCGAACGAGTGCTACATACCAGCGTTTTGAGTGTGCTACGCCTTCCCCTGTCCCACTAATAGGCCCGGCATTTACTGATTTTGGTTTCGTTAAAATCATATTTTTTTACCCCATGTTATTCCGTTACTTCTTAGGTAACGGATAACACACATATAGGATACACATAGCAGTGAAAAAAGGAAAAAAATCGATTATGAGGGAATATAAAAGCGGGTACCTAACATTCAATATAAGACTTTTTTGAATTTAGGTAATAAAAATCCCTTGAGCATGAAGGCGTTATCTTTCATGTTCAGATAGATTCATGTTGCATATTTGAGAGAAAAAGGAAAAAAAGAAGTTTTTTGCTTGTTTGCTATTAATATTTTTACCTATCTTTGTAGCGAATATATTTCCGTTACCTAAGAAGTAACACCAGCATTAAGTCCCTAATCCATAATGCTTTAATAATATTAATCAGAACATTTTAAAACTACATACGTAAGAATAATTCAATTTATTAACCCTTGTTCTTTCTTCCAATTCGAAACCCTTTAAATATATCTGTGTTGTTTTAATAGATTTGTGCCCTAATGATTCGCTAATCATCTCGATAGGAACACCTCTGTACTTGGCAGTCGTAGCCCAAGAATGACGAAGCGTGTAAGACGTGACGGATGAAGATATCCTTAATTTTCTGGACAGGCTTTTCAAATCATTATTGAAACGTCTCAAGGCTGACTGATATTCACGATAAGCCTCCTCTTCATCTCTCTTATATGCTCCGCTTAATATCCGAAAAAGATAATCAGGATAATCGGGACTCCGCGCATCGGTTTTATTGTATAATCCCCCGATTGCATTGTGCGCTGACTCCAGCACTTCTATACTCATAGGAGTACCGGTCTTGAGACGGTTGTACTTTAAAAGACCTTGTTTCAAATTGGACTTTTCCAGATGGGCCAAATCAGAAAAAGGCATTCCACAAAACTGAAATAACAGATTGGCAATGGCCTGTGTCCGGCGAAGTTTTTCCGATTGAGGATCTTTGTTTAGTAACATGTGAAGTTCACCGATCGGGATGGCTTTCTTCTGACGTGTGTCCACCCCGGTAAATACATCCCGGAACAAGCCATGTACATAAGGAGCCTGATGCGTATCGACTCCGCGATTGTAGATACTACGAAGCATACGCATATACGTAGAAATCGTATTAGGCTTCAAACGGGAAGCCAACAGATAGTTGCTATACCTCTTTAGAGTTTCGCGGTTTATCCTACTAAAGGTAATGGATTGGGTCCCACAAAACTGCGAAAAAGAACGAATAGCGTGTTTATACACGTGGGCCGTAGAATAACGACCCTCTTGTCGCAAACAATCGATGTAATTGTTTGCACAAATAGTAAATCGATTTTTTTCCATAAATTATAACTTATCTCATAAGTGTTATTAAAAAACGTGCGGAATATAGTAAGATTATAGATAAAATGAAGCACATTTTTAAATTTAGTCGCTGTTTTAGATGGAAAATCGAATAATTTCTAAAAAAAATAAGTGAAGCCATGCAGTATTTTCAATAAGCGTGCATTTAACTTATAAAAGAGGGGAAAAAGGGAAATCAAACCATATATCATTAAAACCTACAACCTGAGCTTAACAAGTGAAGTGGGGAAAAATAAAAAAAAGAGAGAGAGTTTTTTATACAACGTCCCCAAAAACGAGGAATCCCTGCCAATTTTCGAGTTGGCAGGGATTCATTTTTACTTATGTTGTTTTTCGAAGAGGCAATCTCTTACTTGCAGTATTTGGTAATCAGCTCATCTACATTCGGATCACCCAGTTCTTTCGCTTTCTTAAAGTTGCCGCAAGCTTCATCTGTCTTCTTCAACTGTATCTGGCAAAGCCCCAACAAGCGGTAAGCCTCGGCATATTTAGGATCAGCCTTCAATATATTATTCAAAATCTGAATAGCTTCTTCATAACGTCCTACACGCAGGTTTACAACGGCATGTTCCGCCTGATAGGTCAGGTCTGTCGGATTCATTTCGATCGCTTTAACTATATCATCCAAGGCGCGCTGGAATTGGCGTGCTTTCAAAGCGGCCTGTTCGCGATAGTAATAGAATACGTCGTTCACCTCTCCTTTGACTGCTGTATGATAAGCATCATAATCGAGCATCGCATTCCGTGGCTGGCCGGCATTCATGTTCATCTGCGCACGTTCCAACAAATATGGAGCAAAATCTGCTGTGATCGGTTGAGGGCAACGAGCAATACAGCTATCCATTAAAGCTACAACTTCTTTCGGGTCACCTTTCGCCAGTTCCTTCGTCTTGGCAGCACTAAAGAAAGTGGCCGGAGAAGCAATGTTGCTGGCATTTACCTTTTCATAAGCTGCCAAAGCACCGGCATAATCTTGCTGGGCAAACAGTATATCGCCTTCCATTTGAATATAAATAGGCAGCGGATCAATGGCGATTGCCTGACGAACATTCTGCAAAGCAGTGTCATACGTCCAGTCTTTATACGTTTTTTCCGGCTTCGACAATTGATAAGCATACATCAGCTTACCTATATTATAATATACATCATCTTTTTTCTGGGCTACTTTCAAAGCTTGATTAAAGTCGGCAACTGCTTTATCATACCAAGTCTGATCGTCCTTACCTTTAGCTGCATAATAATTGGCACGACGAAGATAACCATCCGCATTGGCAGGGAACTGACGGATGAAATCATCCAACAGCTTTTCGTAATCGTCGCCCGACAGGCTCGAAGATGCCATAAACAAGTACACTAATGCCTGGTCTTCCGTTTCGGGCAGGCCTTTCCGGATGCCAATCTTTTTCAAAGCAGCGTCTCCCAAAGAAAGAGCACTGATTTTCTGTGCCATAGCAAAAGCTGCTCCTGCCGCATAGCAAGTGGTCACCGTATCGATGCCGGATGACTTCTGCGCAATGCCAAATACCTGACCTTCGGCATTCATCACCGGACAGCTCACCATCTTATCTTTCATCTGCATCCCCAATGTATAGTAATGATATTCTCCGGCTACTTTGGAGACATCTTTCACTTTACCAGTAACGCAAGCAATACTTTTCTGTGTAGAATAAGGAAGCATCCACGCATCGGCTCCCACTGCCGGAGCTGTTTTAGCCACAATGAGCGCAGGCACTTTCTTCTCGGTGATAGCCACACGGAACTTAATGACATCATACATATCATTCGCTCCAAGTATCAGGCTAACCGGCATCTGCTTGCCTTCGGAAGTGATAACCACTGCACGTTCGGCTCCTTTAAAAAGAGTATAATCTGATAAAGCCAATCCATCTTCGGATACAAAAAATCCGTTTCCGGTATTCAGCATTTTATCATTCTTGTCATAAGTCACCACAGAGAAGACTGCACGTTTTGCCTTCTCTACCCATTTGGGAGTTTGCGCCATGCTTCCCTGCATCAGGAAGAAAAGCAGTAAAGGTAGAATTAAAATCTTCTTCATATCAGTCATTATTTCTTTGTTTCACAGCTTCGTAAACCAGGATACCGGCAGCCACGGAAACATTCAGAGATTCGATGGTGCCCAGCATCGGGATTTTCACCCATTCGTCGCAGAGCGCAAGGTTTTCATAAGAAACTCCCGTATCCTCCGCTCCCATAATGATGCACAGCGGTCCTGTATAATCGGCTTTTGTATAGTCGTAATCTCCCTTCTCGGTAGCAGCTACAATGCGGAAACCACTGTCTTTCAGATATTGCAGCGTTGAACGAAGGTTCTGCTCACGACACACAGGCAGCGTGTGCAGCGCTCCTGCCGATGTTTTCACGGCATCAGCATTGACAGATGCACTCCCGCGGGCAGGAATAATCACTGCATCGACAGCTGCACATTCGCAGGTACGGGCAATGGCTCCGAAATTACGTACATCGGTCACTCCGTCCAGCATAACAAAAAATGGATTCTTCCCTTGTTCGAACAAGAAAGGAACAAGATCTTCCGTTTTCTGATAAGTCACAGAAGAAATGAAAGCAATCACTCCCTGATGATTTTTCCGGGTAATGCGGTTAATACGTTCTACCGGAACACGCTGAACCGGTATCATCAGCCCTTTCAAAGCAGCAAACAATTCTTTGGAAAGATCACTCTGAATGTCTTTCTTTACCAGAATTTTATCAATCTCTTTACCTGCCTGAATGGCTTCTATCACGGCACGAACACCGAAAATCATTTCACTTTTATCCAACATCTATTTGATTTACTATTTTACTATTTACAATTTACTACTTATCAGTTACCGCTTAACAATTCACTACCTCAACTACTTTGAATGAATCAATTTAGCCATTAATTACTTAGCATCAAGCAGGGATTTGGCATTGCTAAGGGCGGCCTCGGTCAGAGTGGCGCCACTAAGCATGTGAGCTATTTCCTCTACTCGTTCTTCATCGGTGAGACGGCGGATATGACTGTTTGTTTCCGTATCGCTGTCTTTCTTATATACTTTATAATGTGCACGTCCGCGGGCAGCAATCTGCGGCAAGTGGGTGATGCTGATTACCTGACGGTTCCGGTCACCCATTTCCTGCATCATGTCCGCCATGCGGTCGGCTATTTCACCGGAGACGCCGGTATCTATTTCATCAAATACGATAGTCGGCAGTTTCACGGCTCCGGCAATCAATGCTTTGATAGAAAGCATAACACGGGCAATTTCACCTCCCGAAGCTACGGAAGAGATATTTTGCAAAGTACCGTTCTTATTAGCAGAAAACAGGAAGTTGACTGTATCTTCTCCTTGCAATCCCGGCTCTTTCTTCAGTCCCATTTCGATCTGGAAACGAACATTCGGCATCCCCAACGGAATCAAGCGGGCAGCCAATTGCTTTTCCACTTCACGCGCAGCTTTCGTACGGGCTTTGGTGAGCAGTTCTGCTTGTTGTTTCACTTGCTTATATTGTTCCTCTTTACGAGCGGTCAGCTCGGCAATACGCTCATCGTATGAAGTGATGTCGGACAATTTGCTACGATATTCATCCGTCAACGCTATCAACTCGTCAAGAGTCTGTACCCGGTGTTTCTGTTGCAGGGAATAAATCAGATTCAGCCGTTCGTTCACTTCTTCCAGGCGGACCGGATTAAATTCAACGGAATCACTTTGCGAAGAGACTTCGTGCGAAATATCTTTCAATTCGATATAGGCGCTCTCCATACGTTCGGTAAGTTCCTTAGCGGGCTGATAGACTCTTTGCAGGCTATTCAGCGTATTCAGACTATCTTTCAGGTAAGAAAGCAATCCACCTTCATCCGAGACAAATGACTGTTCTACCCGGTAAAGTCCGGCTTTAATTTCCTCCGCATGACTTAGTGTTTCGGCTTCCTGCTCCAATTCCTCTTGCTCTCCTTCTACAAGATGGGCCTCTTCGAGCTGTTCAAGTTGGAAACGGATATAATCTTCATCAGAACGGCTTTTCTCTGCCAGTGACATTAATTCAGCCAGTTCGCGTTCTGTCTGCTTCCATTCGCCATAACGCAGATGGTATTTCTCCAATGCTGCATCATTATGTGCCAGAATATCAAGCACGTTCAACTGGAATCCTTCTTTATTAAGTAACAGATTCTGATGTTGAGAATGTACATCTATCAATTGTTCGCCCAGCTCTTTCATTTGTGCCAGTGAAGCGGGAGTATCATTGATGAATGCTCTGCTTTTACCGGAAGCCTGTACCTCACGACGCAAAATACACTCTTCATCATATTCCAATTCGTTTTCTTCAAAAAACGGACGCATACCGTAGGCAGCAATATCGAACCGTGCCTCTATAATACATTTGGAAGCTCCGCGACGAATCGCTTTCACATCGGCACGTTGCCCCAGCAGGAGCCCGATCGCTCCCAGAATAATTGATTTCCCGGCTCCCGTTTCACCTGTTATAACGGAAAAGCCTGTTTCAAAACTGATATCCAGTTTTTCTATCAATGCGTAATTCTGAATGTATAGTGAACGTAACAAATTAATTAAAAATTAAAATTTGAAAATTAAAAATTGGGAGACAGGGTAGCTACCAGACAATCAATGATGTCTTGAGCTACTTCTGTTTTCGACTTCAGAGGATAGTCTGTACGACCTTTCCTGTCGATTATACTTATCTTATTGGTATCATGGCGGAAACCGGCTCCTGCATCATTCAACGAGTTGAGCACAATAAAATCGAAGTTCTTGCGTTCGAGCTTTCCTTCGGCATTCTGCTGCTCATTATTGGTTTCGAGCGCAAAGCCAACCAGGCATTGTTGTTTTCTTTTTATGGCTCCTAAAGAGGCAGCAATATCTTGTGTTGCCCGAAGATGCAGGGTCAGTTCTTCTTCTTTTTCCCGCTTAATCTTCTTATCGGCTACTGTTTCCGGACGATAGTCGGCTACTGCCGCACAAAGAATACCTGCATCAGCATCTGGGAAATGAGCCTGCGCTGCTTTGTACATTTCTTCAGCAGATTCGACATCGACACGGATGATACCAGAATGTTGCGTTTTGAGTTGCACAGGGCCTGTAATCAAGGTCACTTGTGCTCCGCGACGGGCACATTCTTCTGCCAACGCGAATCCCATCTTTCCGGACGAATAATTGCCGATGAAACGCACCGGGTCTATCTTTTCGTAAGTCGGTCCGGCGGTAATCATCACTTTCTTTCCGGACAGTTCGTCACTCGAAGCAAAGAATTCATCCAATACCCGGATGATATTCTCCGGCTCTTCCATTCGCCCCTTCCCTACCAGATGGCTGGCTAGTTCTCCTGTCCCCGGCTCGATAATATGATTACCATAGGAACGCAGAATATCCAGATTTTTCTGGGTGGCAGGATGAGCAAACATATCGAGGTCCATTGCCGGAGCAACAAACACGGGAGCTTTTGCTGAAAGATAAGTGGTTATCAGCATATTGTCGGCTATTCCGTTGGCCATTTTACCGATGGTAGAGGCAGTGGCCGGCGCAATCAATACGGCATCCGCCCATAAACCGAGATCAACGTGGCTATTCCACGTTCCGTCACGTTGGGCAAAAAACTCACTGATGACCGGTTTGCTGGTCAAAGCCGAAAGAGTGATCGGAGTAATAAATTCTTTTCCCGCCGGAGTAATTACGACCTGCACTTCCGCTCCTTGTTTTATCAGTCCGCGAATGATATAGCACGCCTTATACGCGGCAATACTGCCGGTAATTCCAAGAATTATTTTCTTTCCTTTTAGCATTATTTTGTAATCAAATTACTCATTTCACGCAAGCGGATTTTTGTCAATGCCGCCTTGGTGTTCAGCGTGAAGTCACTATTCAAAATCCAACTGTAATATCCGGGATCTTTCTTCAAAACCTCGGCAACAGACATTCCCTTATATTTTCCGAAGTTGAACACTTCTACTCCGTTATCATCGTACACCATGCGTCCGGCAAAATCGACATTCTTGCTGAAACTTGAATAATCTGCCAGGAACGCAATATCATTCTGAAGATCGGAGTAACGGTCAAGCTGCGCTTTCAACACTTCGTAAGTAGCTCGTGTATCTGCTTCGGCAGTGTGTGCATCTTCCAAATTCTTGTCGCAATAGAACTTGTAGGCAGCAGACAGGGTGCGTTGTTCCATTTTGTGGAAGATGACCTGTACGTCTACAAATTTACGTTTTGTCATATCAATATCTACTCCGGCACGAAGAAATTCTTCGGCAAGAACAGGAATATCAAAACGATTGGAATTAAATCCTGCCAAATCGCAACCTTCAATGTCTCGGGCTATGTTTTTCGCTACTTCTTTAAAAGTAGGACAATCTGCTACGTCGGCATCATAAATACCATGTATAGCAGAGGATGCTTCCGGAATATGCATTTCAGGATTGATACGTAATGTCTTTGCTTCTTCATTTCCATTCGGATATACTTTCAGATAGCAAATTTCAACAATTCGGTCTGTGTTGATATTGGTTCCGGTTGTTTCTAAATCAAAAAAAACAATGGGATTTTTCAGGTTTAATTTCATTTCTGTTTATTTTATTGAGTCACCACAGAGGACGCAGAGGACACAGAGGGTTATTTAATAAATATTCAAATTTATCCTCTGTGTCCTCTGCGTCCTCTGTGGTGAATTTACATTAATCATTTAGCATCATCGGCATCAGCAGCATCAGCAAGTCTTCGTTTTCTTCCTGCTCTACCGGGATGATTACTCCGGCACGTGAAGGATCTGCAAGTTCGATGACTACTTCATCTGCCGAAATATTGTTCAGTATGTCGATAAGGAACGTCGATTTAAAACCGATACTCATTGCAGCACCTGCATACTGGCAAACTTGTGTTTCTTCGGCAGAAGTAGAGAAATCAATATCTTGTGCGGAAATCACAATCTGGTTTTCCTGCATACGAAGTTTAATCAAACTGCTGGCTTGTGACGAGAAGATAGACACACGGCGCAAAGCTCCTACCAATTGTTGGCGGTCTACGGTCACTTTGTGCGGGTTGTTTTGTGGAATTACCGAGTTGTAGTTCGGGTAACGTCCTTCAATCAGGCGGCAAACCATCCGGTAGCTTTCAAGCATGAATACAGCGTTGCGTTCGTCAAATTCGATGGTCACTGCGCCTTGTTCTTTCGGCAAAAGATTCTTTAGCAATGTAGCCGGTTTCTTCGGAAGGATGAAGGCTGCACGCTCGTTGCCTTTGGCTGCCAACGTTTTGCAACGTACCAGTTTATGACCGTCCGAAGCAACCATTGTAATGTCTTCTGTTGTAATATCGAAATAAATACCGTTCATCACCGGACGAAGTTCATCATCGGCAGTAGCAAACACCGAACGGTTGATACCTCCCAGAAGTACGCTTGCTTCCATTTCCACGCGGACAGCATTATCCCCCAGTGTAGCCGATTGCGGGAATTCATCCGCATTCTGCCCCATCAGGCTGTATTTTCCGTTCTGGTACTGCACCGTTATTTCATAATTATCCGGATTGATATCGAATGTGAGTGGTTGTTCCGGAATTTCTTTCAGTGCGTCAAGCAATGTTTTCGCTACTACGGCAAAACGCCCGTTCGTATCGCTTTCATTCACTTCTACGGTAGTCACCATCGTTGTTTCACTGTCGGATACAGTCACAGACAAAGTTCCGTCTTCCAGTTCGAAGAGGAAACAATCGAGAATTGGCAGCGCATTTTTTGAATTAATAACACGGCTGATGGCCTGTAAATGGCTGGAAAGAGCAGTACTTGAAACGATAAATTTCATATATTTTCGTGTATTTAAGTTTTAAATGTTCTATCGCACAAAGTTACGAAAAAAGATTTGGGCTGCCCAATAAAAACAAAAGAAAAAAACAGGTATTGTGCGAGGGATATTACTAAAAAATTGTAACTTCGCCGCAGAATTTAAAATTATCGCAATGGAATTTACAGGAAAAATCATCGCTATCCTCCCCCCGAGAGGCGGAGTTTCAAAAACTAGCGGCAACGAGTGGAAATCACAAGAGTACGTTATCGAAAACCACGACCAATATCCACGTAAAATGTGCTTCGACGTATTTGGCGCAGACAAAATCGAGCAGTTCAACATTCAAATGGGCGAAGAATTGACTGTATCATTCGACGTTGACGCCCGTCAGTGGAATGATCGCTGGTTCAATAGTATCCGCGCATGGAAAGTAGAGCGTGTTAGCACAGGTGCTCCAATGGCTTCCGGTTCTCCCGTTCCTCCTCCAGCTCCGTCGGCTATGCCGGAATTTACTCCGGGCGATGCCAAAGACGATCTGCCATTCTAAACCGAAAGTCATTCGTTCGATGAATAAGCATAAAAAACTCCCGATTGAATTAAATTTCATTGGGAGTTTTTTTTGTAGAAAAATGATTATAAGCAAACGGTCATTTTTTATTCTGATTTATATTTCAAAACAATATTAGGATATACCACTCCGTCTGCACAGGCAAACTGAACAAAAAGGGTGAAATGACGGAAGAAGTCGGCGTTGCGCAGAAAGAAATCCGGTACAAAACGAACGTGATTTTCTGATTGTTGGAATATGTGGTCGAAATCCGCCATCAGCATAAAATGGTAGGAATCGGACAAATGATCCATGCCTGTCTGATAGGCCATCGCTCCATTGAGCACCTCACCTTTATCCAGTTGGCGAATATAATGCGCGAGAGCATCCGCATCAGGAGCGAGCAACAAGCGCCCGCCATAGAAGGCTGCATATACATCCAAGGTTGGTTCCGCAAAACTGGTTAGTTGTTCAAACAATGTTGTTTGAGGTAACCGATAGATAGGATATGCTTTATTTACAGTATAACAAAAAGTTATACGCGGATTTCTTCTTCCTTCGTCCGCCGAAGCGGCATTAACAAGAGCACGAAGCATTCGCTCGGCTTCCGTTACATCTGCCACCGACAGGCTCAAGACTGCCGCTGCACCCTGCAAAGTATCTTCACGCTGAAAGAGACAGGCAACCAAATCCTGCCCGGCATTTTCCATCAGATAGCGTGAAAACTCTTTATCCCTATTTTGCACTTCACTCGTGCGGGTAGGCACGCTCTGTCCCTGGGCATTTCCATAAGAAAGTAGAGACACCCAGTCCGTAATCCCTTGCCTGCTAAAATAGAAAGCAGTAGACGGCAACACTTCTCCCGGAAATCCCTTGACGGATTGTTGCTGGCGAAGCTGGTTTATAAACGCAAAGCAAGTGTCTGCATCGTGAGTGATACCGGAGAAATAGATGAAATCATCTTTCATTTTCATGTCAAATTCCGTCCATCCCATCATCCCTTGCATACGGGTATAGATGGTAGCGGCCACCGCGCTTTTTTTCGGAGCACGTATTCCTGTAAAGGTAGAATCATCAGCCAACGATTTTCCACTTTTATACGCATCAATAACGTTTTCAATCAGTTTTTTCTGAAAGCTCAATGCCATAAAATCGGATGTCAGATAGCAGGCAAGAAAATCACCGTCCGCCATTGGATAAATAATTATCTCTTCTCCTTTGTAAATAAATGTTTTCGGCGGATAAAGTGAGGATATATATTTGCGTACAAATCTGTTTACCAACTCCTTATCCCCATTTCCCAATCTACAATAGAGCACTTGATTACGTTCGTTATCCGGCTCGTGGAAACTAATCAACATTTGATTCATTTGCCGGCTTAAACCGTGGGGAGTATCTTCTGAAAGGGCGTAAAGACTCTGTTTCAGATAAGAAAAGAGTTTGGATACATAAAGATATTGCTGATTTTTACTGCAAGTCAGCTCATCGACTTCTGCTACAAATTCGAGCACGTCATCAGTAACGAATACTGCTGAAGTTGTGGATGGCACCAGTTCATAAAGATTAAAGTCTTTCTGCCCTTCAGCTGCTGACAGTCTAAAAAAAGAGTACAATGCGAAACCTGAGCACAAAAGTACAACAGAAGATGTGATCGCTATTTTCACTATCGTACGAAGTTTCATAATATTCGCTGTTTATCGGCTAGGTGCAAAAATAATAATTTCTACAAAGAAAACAAAACTTTTGCTAAAAATTTCACCGATAATCAAACATAGATATCCAATCCGTCGAACGCCAGGTGAATATTTTCCGGAAGGTTCTTTTCAACCTCCGCATGCAAGCCCATATCATGACTCATGTGTATAAAGTATGTCTTCTTTGCCTGAATACGCCGGGCCACCGCCAATGCTTCTTCCAAATTTTGGTGAGTAGGATGCGAGGCGATCCGAAGCGCATTCATTACCAAAACATCTATCCCTGCCAATTGTTCATAGGATTCTTCGGGCATGGTCAACATATCAGTGATATACCCCAACTGCCCGATACGATACCCCAGAATCGGCAGTCGGCCATGCATCACACGCAGAGGAAGCACTTCCGTGTGGTTTACAGCAAAGGATTGCCCCACCGAAATTTCTTGTAAAGGAATATCAGGCACACCCGGATAACGATGGTCGACAAAGCAATAGGGCATACGCAAACGCAATCCCTGCGCTACATAATCTTCCGCATAAATAGGCACGGAACCGAACCGGCAAAACGGACGTAAATCGTCCAGTCCGCCTACATGGTCATAATGTTCGTGCGTAATGAGTACACCATCTATCCTCTCAAAAGGGAGATGTAATACCTGTGTCCGGAAATCGGGACCACAATCTATCAGAATCCGCGCGTCATCTGTCTCCACAATAGCAGATGCACGCAATCGATTATCTTTCGGATCGGAAGAAGTACAAACCGGACATGTACAGCCGATTTGAGGTACTCCCGTCGATGTTCCACTTCCTATAATTCTTACTTTCACTTGTTAATTCTCAATTTATAAAGTTGACTTCCGGATGGATATCAATACCGAACTTCTCACGAACAGAAGCTCGGACCGCATCTGAAAGTGCAATAATATCACTACCTTTTGCTCCACCACGGTTCACCAGCACCAGTGCTTGTTTATCATGCACAGCAGCCGGCCCCAAGGCTTTTCCTTTCCAACCACATTGGTCAATCATCCACCCTGCCGGAATTTTTACGCGGCCGTCGGCCAGCTCATAGTAGGGTATGCGGGGATATTCCTGTTGCAAGGCTTCCAGTTTTTCTTTCGGCACAATGGGGTTCATAAAGAAACTGCCGGCATTACCCATCACTTTCGGATCGGGCAGCTTGCTCTCGCGAATAGCAATAATCACTTTCCGGACAACAGAAAGTGTCAACGCCGGATATTTTTCAAGCTCCTGACGAATGGTGCCATAGTCTAATGTATAATGCTCTTCTTTACTCAATCGGAAACGAACATAAGTGACAAAGGTCGCTTTGTTTTCCGGATACTTAAAGATACTGTTGCGGTAGGTATATCCACATTCCTCTACTAAATAAACGCGTTCTTCAGCTTGAATGTTCACTGTTTCCACAGCCGTTATCAGATCTTTTACCTCAACGCCATAGGCTCCGATATTCTGCACCGCACTCGCCCCCACCTCACCGGGAATCAGCGACAGGTTCTCCGCTCCATACCATCCATGCTCTACACAATAGGCTACAAAGTCATCCCATACTACCCCTGCTCCCACTCGCACTGATACAGAGTGGGCATCTTCTTCCGTCACTTCGATTCCTTCAATGTGGGAATGCAATATCAACCCGTCGTAATCTTTGGTAAACAACAGGTTACTGCCACCACCAATATGCAAAAAAGGTGTCGTAACGGCACCTTGCACAATCAGTTTCTTCAGTTCTTCAACCGAAGTGTACTCTAAAAAACGAGCGGCACTGACATCAATGCCGAATGTATTGTAGGGTAAAAGAGAATACATATATTTTTAATTATAAGTTATATCATTATTCGTTATAAGCCAGCAAACACAGTTATATCATTAACAACAAGGCTATTTCTTGTAGCGTATTACTACCTGCATCAAATGCTTGTATCTTCAAACTTATACAATTCCCATTCCCCGGCTTTGCGACGGAAATAGAGGATATTGGAAAAACCATTACCGATACCTTTCAACGCCAGAATTTTCGTTGGCGAATCATCGTCATTCCGCTGCCCGTAATTGATATTAGAAAGACGATCGGCAGGAAGTCCCGGTTTAAAAGCGAACCACTGATTAAGATCGAGGGTGGTCTCCAGAATAGAGAAATCATCGTCCGGATCGGTGGTTACAAAAGCCAGAGGCTCACACACACGCTTACTCTGAAAAAGACTATCTGCGGCAAAGTGTCCGAAAAACTCCACGAAATTTTCATTATCATTTTGCTTAATGGGACGCAGATTAATTGCCTCTAGCATCCATGCACCTTTGATACGCTCAAAATAGTATTTCTTTACCATTCGTGTTTTCACAAACACCCATTCTACCTGTACGGAAGTGAGGGAGGTATCTCCTACTAAATCCATATCTTCTTCTCTATCAAACAGAAGCGTATAATAATGCTGTTTGGTAAACAAGTCATCATGCTTCCAGTTATGCTCCTCGATATTCGTTTTTTTATCTCCATTGTAGTAAGGCAACGGAAATTTCACACGCTGACGCTGCAACACGTCATCGGAAGCAAAATTGTAGATAAAATCATCGAAAGATTCATCTGCCTGTATAGGTTGCGGATCTTCCGGCGATTCATCACAGTGAATAGAATCGGCTACCCGCCGGATAGAATCCACTTCTTTTGTGATAGATGCGAAGGGGTCAATGTTTGTTTTCTTGTTTCCACAAGCACCCAGTATACCGAGCAACATGACCCCTACAATTAGTTTTTTCATTATTTTAGTTTCTCTCTTAACTTTTCAAGCATATCTACCGTCATGCTTTCCAAATCGTAGGCCGGCTTCCAGCCCCACTCTTCACGAGCGCAGGTGTCATCCAGACTATCGGGCCAGCTATCGGCAATGCGCTGTTTCAAAGGATCTATATCATAGATCATCTCAAACTGCGGCACATGCTTCCTGATAGCCTGATAAATCGTCTCCGGGTCGAAACTCATCGAGGCGATATTGAAAGCATTTCGGTGTATCAATTTTGTCGGATCAGCTTCCATCAGCATAATTGCTGCGTTCAGCGCATCCGGCATGTACATCATATCCATCAAAGTGCCTTGCTTAATGGGGCACACAAATTTTTCTCCTTTCACCGCCGAGTAATAAATATCGACAGCATAATCGGTCGTACCTCCTCCCGGAGGGGTCACATTCGAAATAATGCCCGGAAAACGGACAGCACGGGTATCAACACCATATTTATTAAAATAGTAGTCACTTAGCAACTCGGTCGTTACCTTGGTGACTCCATACATGGTGCGCGGACGCTGAATAGTGTCCTGCGGTGTTTTCGTATGAGGCGTACTAGCGCCAAACGAACCGATAGAACTCGGAGTAAACACTGCACATCCTTGTTCGCGTGCCACTTCCAATACATTCCATAATCCATCGATACCTATTTTCCAGGCCAGCTTGGGCTTCGACTCGGCAACTACGGACAGCAGAGCAGCCAAATTATAAATTGTATCGATGTGATACTCTTTTACCACAGATGCGATCGCTTCTCCATCCGTTACATCAGCAATTGCCGACGGTCCAGACTCCTTTAATTCCCCTTTAGGCTCTGCACCCGGAATATAACCTGCTACTACATTTGCATTTCCGTAACGTTTACGTAGCTCCATCGTTAGCTCCGACCCTATCTGTCCGGTAGCTCCAATAATCAAAATGTGTTCCATTTTTTCTTCTGACTTAGAATATCAAGCTTAAATAGTGCGCAAAGTAAGCACTTTTTTTTCAGATTTTAATCAAAAAGACATTGTTATTCCAAGAAAAATTGTGTCCTTTGCAATATAACTTAATCACCCAAACACTATGTACGGTAAAATGCAAGAATATCTCTGCCAAACATTGGCTGAAATCAAGGAAGCCGGACTTTATAAAGAAGAACGACTGATTGAAAGTGCGCAGCAAGCTGCCATCACTGTAAAAGGTAAGGAAGTGCTGAACTTCTGTGCTAATAATTACTTAGGATTATCCAATCATCCCCGATTGATTAAGGCTTCGCAGGAAATGATGAATAACCGTGGCTACGGAATGTCGTCCGTCCGCTTCATTTGTGGAACACAAGATATACACAAAGAACTGGAAGCTGCCATCTCGGAATATTTCCAGACGGAAGACACGATCTTGTATGCTGCTTGTTTCGACGCCAACGGCGGTGTATTCGAACCGCTTTTCTCTGAAGAGGATGCCATCATCTCGGATTCTCTGAACCATGCTTCTATCATTGACGGAGTACGTCTTTGCAAGGCAAAGCGCTACCGTTATGCCAACGCTGACATGAAGGACTTGGAAAGATGTCTGCAAGAAGCGCAGGCACAACGTTTCCGTATTGTTGTGACGGACGGTGTGTTCTCTATGGACGGCAATGTAGCTCCAATGGATCAGATTTGCGATCTTGCCGAGAAATACGATGCACTGGTAATGGTGGACGAGTCACACTCTGCCGGTGTGGTAGGTGCCACAGGGCATGGAGTAAGCGAGTTGTATAAGACTCATGGACGGGTAGATATTTATACCGGAACATTAGGTAAGGCTTTTGGCGGTGCACTGGGAGGTTTCACCACCGGTCGTAAAGAGATTATCGATTTGCTTCGTCAACGCAGCCGCCCGTATCTGTTCTCGAATTCTTTGGCTCCGGGCATCATTGGTGCCAGCCTTGAAGTTTTCAAGATGCTGAAAGAGAGCAATGCATTACATGATAAACTTGTTGAGAATGTAAACTACTTCCGCGATAAGATGACGGCTGCCGGATTTGATATCAAACCGACACAAAGCGCTATCTGTGCCGTTATGTTGTATGACGCGAAGTTGTCCCAGATTTACGCTGCACGTATGCAGGAGGAGGGTATCTATGTGACAGGTTTCTATTATCCGGTAGTGCCGAAAGATCAGGCACGCATCCGTGTGCAAATCTCTGCAGGACACGAGAAATCACATCTTGACAAGTGCATCGCTGCCTTTATCAAGGTAGGCAAAGAGCTTAATGTGCTGAAAGCGGAATAACTCCGGGGCAAGGTTTACTTGCAGCATCCATTTTTAGGCACGGATTACACAGATTACGCTGTTGCTTTATACAAGCATATTTCTAAAAACGTGAAATCCGTGTAACCCGTGCCAAAAAATTCTCTTTTATAAAATGAATTTTGAACCGCTACTTGACTATAAAAAAAAGATTATGGAAGAATTGACTCTCACTACTCCTGCCCTACTTTTCTCGGCAGTTTCATTGATATTGCTGGCTTATACCAACCGTTTCTTATCGTATGCCCAACTTGTGCGCCAACTGCGTGACCGCTACATGGAAAACCCTTCGGATATCACCGAAGCACAAATCGAGAATCTACGGAAACGGTTGAACCTGACCCGTAGGATGCAAGGACTAGGTATTGCAAGCCTTTTTTTCTGTGTAGTCAGCATGTTCCTTATTTATATCGGGCTTCAATTATTCTCTGCTTATGTATTCGGATTGGCATTGATTCTGCTGATAGCTTCTTTAGGCGTATCTTTCCGCGAAATACAGATTTCCACCCGTTCACTGGAAATTTACCTGGGAACGATGGAGAAAGGGAAAAACAAGAAATAAGATTGTTCGTATTCCCGTTAAAGTCTATCATTATCAAGATACCACCCGGCAAGGAAGAATAACCGTAAAGCGGCTTCCCTTGCCTACTTCGGACTTGAGTTCGATCTTTCCACCCAGCTTCTCTATAATCACCTGACAAATAGAAAGTCCCAATCCTGCTCCCTGCGAAAATTCGTTTTGTTTGTAGAAACGGCTGAAAATCATCCGTTGTTCTTCTCGTGGAATCCCTCTTCCGGTATCTTCTACATAAATCTGCACTTTGCCTTCATCCGGCAGATAACTATATCCTAATTTGATATATCCGGTTTCCGTAAACTTACCGGCATTATTCAGAAAGTTTGTCAGGACTTGTATCAAGCGCTCTCTGTCCACATTGATTTCCAAAGGTGTATCATCCACTTCTTTCAGGAATTCCAAATGTGGAGCAATCAGAACCTGATGTGTCATATAGATATCGTCAATCAACTCTCTCACCTTGCATCTCTTGAATGAGAAAGACATATATCCTGATTCGATACGGGAAAGTTCCAAGATATCATTAATCAGTTTGAGTAATAACTCGCTGTTCTTGTTAATAGTACTGATATACTCTTCGCGTTCTACGGAACTCAATCCATCTTCCAATGCCAGTATATTGGCAAAGCCAACGATTGAATTAAGCGGAGTACGTATCTCATGGCTCATATTTGCGAGGAATGATTGTTTCAATTCCGCCTTTTCAGCCAATAAGCGTGCTGCTTCCAATTCTTCTTCACGATCTTTTATATCCTGTATATTAAGCAACAAACCTGCGGTTTTATATTCGCCTCCGGGTAGCTGTTTGGTAGTATAACGGAACTCCCACCACTGATAGCCTTTGCCGTCGAAGTTACAAAGCTCCTGCACAATCTTTTTATGAGCACTTTTCAGATTTCGCCAGTTGAACTTCACTCCTTCCCAATGGTCGGGATGGATAAAGCTCATGAATTCCTTAAACGAAAGTTGTCTGGGATTTAACCCTTGCGACGCCCAGAATGCATCTTCAAAAACAAAACAACCGTTATCCAATCTCCAGGCATACGTCATTCCACCTTCAATGGCTAATGACAATGTTTCTTTTTCATCAGCCAATGCTATAAGAGCCTGCTTTTTCCTCATCTGTTCCCGAAGGTATAGCCACCAAAGAGAAGCGAAAAGAATAATTAGTATAAGAATGAACGATGCGACTGAAATTCCCCACAACAAAGGGTATTTATCACTAAACGGAATATTGATAATACGATATTTAGCAGGAATACTTTCCTTACTCAAACCTATTTGCGTCATTGTATTCCAATCAACAACATACTCTTTCCGGCTTTCAACAATAGGCATGTCCGCCGGACTCGCACCGTGTAATATACGAACGGCTGCTTTCACCTCTTCTTCCACCTGAATAGGCAACGAAGTGATGTATCCACCCAGCAACTTTTCACCAAACCCGAAGGCTTCATTGATGGCAGTCAGACTGGGACTGCCACAGATGCTTCCAATATTAATGGTAGTATAATCACGTTTCAGCTGAATATAACATTGATCGCGATAGCTTCTGTTCAACACCCACATAAAGGTAGCATCCGAATGATTTCTGGCATTACGTAAAGGAATAGCCATGAAACGAGTATAACCTTCCTCCTGCGTCAAACGTATCTGTTCTTCAAGAGAAAGTTCGGGGTTATCGATGAATCCGGTCACTTTATGACCTTTAAACTGTTCCTTTGCATCTCTTCTGATTTGTTTATCGATATAAGTGGTATCGAGCATGGTAAACAACCGGACGCGTTCACCGAAAAGTTCTTTTGCCACACTGATATTTTCATTAAAGGCGATCTTATCATGAAAACCCGTCACATTAGGATGGCGTTTCAGCAATCCCCAATTCGGGTAATTGACACCACCAAAAACCACAGGTACTTCTTTACCCAACTGAACCCCACATTTCATCAATGAATAAGTAGCCTGGTCTTCATTCACCAGAATCACTTCCGGCCGCCAGTCTTTCGAAACAGAATCAACCAGAAAACGCATTCGTTCCAACTCCGGTTCTTCCCAGTAGGACTCGCAATCTAAATAAACGGTACGGATATCAGCATCTATTTTCTCTTTCTCAAATTGCTCCGCTATCATCCGGTTAAATTCCGGATAAGCCGCGTAAGTCTCCTCATAAGAGTGGATAACTAAAATACGCCGTTCCTCTTTTTGAGAACAACTGCTCACCCCCAAAAAGAGCAATAAAAATATAGGGAGCAATCTAAAAATTCCTCTGTTCACACCATTCATTTATAATAATCGGGATTAATTTCTCTCTGACTCTTAATACAAAGGTAGTTTATTTCCAGATACGAGCCAAATAAGTGAAAAAAAAGAAGCTACTTGAAGAAATTTCGAGTAGCTTCTTTCTATATAAAGAACTATTTTTTCAGAGTAGCATCATTAACGCTGTCCCAATTGTGAATCTACAAAGAAAATTCCGGTATCACCGGCTTTCTTGATTTTATCAACAATGCCTTGCGCTGTAGCTTCTTCTTCTACCTGTTCACGAACAAATCCCCACAAGAAATCCTGTGTTGCTTTATCCTTTTCAGCAGCTGCTACGTCTACCAGCTTGTCTACCAATTGAGAAACATGACATTCATGTTTGTAAACGTGTTCGAATACTTCAAGAGGTGTACCCCATCCGTTAGGAACAACATCTATTTTATCCACTTTAGCAGTTCCTCCACGTTTGATGATATAATCTGCCATTGCATAAGCATGTCCCATTTCTTCCTGGGATTGCTTTTTCATCCAATGAGCAAAACCACTGAAACCTTCTTTCTCAAAATAGAAAGACATTGCTAAATACAGGTTAGCAGACCACATTTCAGCAGTAATCTGTTCGTTAATTGCATTCTGTAATTTTTCTGAAATCATAATCGTATTTTTTTATTAAGTTGTTAATGTAGTTTCTTTTTGAACTCATTACAAAAATAACACGCTTTCAGTTAAAATTGTTCCATGCACCCTATATTTTTAAACTACATTCACATTTTGATTATAGCGGTTCATTTTTTACTTACACCATTTCGTCGGAAGTATATCCTTTCGGCAGTTCACGACAGTTATATCCGGAAGCCATTATTTCACCGTACGCACCGGCAGAACGAAGGGCGATCAAGTCACCACGCTTCACTTTGTTCAAGTCAATCGCTTTTCCGAAAACGTCTGACGATTCACAGATCGGTCCTACTACATCGTAGGCTTCCAATGGTTCTTCAGAAGTTATATTTTCCATTTTATGGAATGCCTGATACAAAGCCGGACGGATCAGGTCGGTCATACCTGCATCAAGGATGGCAAATTTCTTCCGCGTTCCTTGTTTTACGTAGAGGACTTTGGATATCAAAGAACCACACTGACCTACAACAGCACGTCCCAGTTCAAAATGCAATGTCTGATAAGGACGCAATTTCAATTGTCCGGCATAGGTAGCAAAGTAATCCTTGAAATTCGGGACAGCCTGACGGTTGGGGTGTCCGTAATCAATACCCAAACCACCACCTACATTGATATGTTCTACCAAAATTCTTCGTGCTTCCAGTTTGTCCTGCAACTCATTGACACGATTGCAGAGGGCTACAAAATCACCCATATCCAGAATCTGCGAGCCAATGTGGAAGTGAAGACCGATAAACTTTACGTTTTTCATCTCTTGTGCTACGTCTATCACCTTGTCCATGTCCTGCATACTGATACCGAATTTGTTTTCTGCCAAACCGGTAGTTATATTGGCATGTGTATGTGCGCCGACATCGGGATTGATACGGAAAGCAACATTAGCAATCTTATTTTGAGCGGCAGCCAATTCATTGATTACTTCCAGTTCGGGGATAGACTCGACATTGAAACAGAAGATGCCATACTCCAGTCCGAGATTGATTTCCCAATCTGCTTTGCCGACTCCTGCGAAAACAACTTTATCGGCAGGGAATCCGGCACGGATAGCGGCACGGATTTCTCCGCCGCTCACACAATCGGCTCCCATTCCGCTCTCACGGATAATGGTAAGTACTTTCGGGTTGGCATTGGCTTTAACAGCGTAATGCACTGAATAATTAGGATATTTGGCAACCTCCTGGTTAATAGCCGACAATGTATCACGCAGCACTTTGGTATCGTAATAATAGAAAGGTGTCTGCAAAGTGCGGAATTTATCGATTGGAAATATTCCCTTCATAATTCGAAAAACTTGTTTAGTTGTTTAAAAAAGAGCGCTTTTATCAGTTCGGTAAAAGCGCTCGTGTTATTTGTGGATTTATTTGTCGTTGAAAAGCATATCACTCAACGACTGTAAAGCTACTTTCTTATCGCACTCCCGAATGAGGAAGGAGATATTGTAGTTACTTCCTCCGAACGAGATCATTCGCACCGGTATATTCCGCATCGCATCAAGAGCTTTCGCTTCAAAACCGACATTTTCCCATTCAAGGTCACCTACAACGCAGATGATACACATCTCTTTATCAACGGTTACTGTTCCGTATTTCTTCAAGTCGTCCAGAATCTCGTTCAGATGCTTCGTGTTATCGATTGTTACAGATACACCTACCTCTGAAGTACAGATCATGTCGATAGACGTCTGATAGCTTTCGAAGATTTCGAATACCTTACGCAGGAAACCGTGAGCCAATAACATACGGCTGGATTTAATCTTGATCGCAGTAATGTTTTCTTTTGCGGCTACTGCCTTGATTTTACCTTTTTCCGTGTCGTTGGAAATCAGTGTGCCCGGAGCTTCCGGATCCATTGTGTTCAACAGACGAACAGGGATATTGGCATATTTAGCAGGCTGGATGCAGGTAGGGTGCAGGATTTTTGCACCGAAGTAAGCCAACTCGGCTGCTTCTTCGAAGTGAAGTTGACGAACCGGAGCGGTCTTGTCAACAATACGCGGGTCGTTATTATGCATACCGTCGATATCTGTCCAAATCTGGATTTCAGAAGCGTTTACTGCGGCTCCGATCAGAGAAGCAGTGTAGTCACTACCACCACGTTGCAGATTGTCTATCTCACCGTAAGCATTGCGGCAGATAAAACCTTGTGTAATGTAGATTTCTGTATCCGGATAGAGATCGAGCTGTGCGCGCAATTTATCCTTAATATATACAGGATCCGGTTCTGCGTTCTTGTCAGTACGCATGAATTCCAAAGCCGGAAGCAACACGGACTTCACGCCACATTCCTGCAGGTAGAAGTTTACCATTGCCGTAGAAATAAGCTCTCCCTGTGCTAAAACCACTTTCTCTTCGAACAAAGTGAAAAGGTCTTTAGTATAGGAGCGGATGTAGTCGAAGTGGGATTTGACAACTTCAAGACCTTTCTGTTTATATTCCTGGGTTGCAAAAAGTTCATCAATGTGCTGTTTATATTTTGCTTCCAGCTTATTGATAATCTCGTTGGCACCCTCCGGATTCTTCTTATACAGATAGTCCGAAATTTCCACCAATGTGTTTGTTGTTCCTGACATAGCAGAAAGAACAACAATCTTCTGTTCACCATCGGTAATCAATTTGGCTACTTCCTTCATGCGCTGAGCAGAACCTACGGAAGTTCCTCCAAACTTTAAAACTTTCATTTTCGTTACTGTTTTAGTTATCTATATTTAAATCTATTTCTATTGTTCTCTGTCTGGGCATGTATTCGGCTGTCACATCTACAATCTGATGGTCGGCGCAACGATATACCCTGCCCGGATACTCTTTCAGCAATTGCAGGTTGTGTGTTGTCATCACTACGGATGAACCGGATTCACAGATATTGTGCAACAATTCTACAATGGCCTTACCGGTCTCTACGTCCAGATTTCCGGTCGGTTCATCCGCTAGAATAATAGCAGGAGAATTGAGTACGGCACGTGCAATCACAATGCGCTGTTGCTCGCCACCGGAAAGCTCGTTCGGGAGCTTATAACCTTTGTTGGACATTCCCACCAGCTGAAGCACTTCTTCAATACGATCTTGGATTTCCTGTTTGTTTTTCCAGCCTGTGGCACGAAGTACAAATTCCAGATTATTGTATACAGTACGGTCTGTGAGCAACTGAAAATCCTGAAAGACAATGCCTAATTTCCGACGCAGTTGCGGGATATGCTTACGTTTGATAGAACGCATGTTATAACCCAACACTTCCGCTTCACCGTCAATTACGTCCAGTTCGCCATACAGAGTCTTGAGCAAACTCGTTTTTCCCGAGCCTACTTTTCCGATCAAATAGACGAACTCTCCTTTGTGCAGCTCCAGATTTACATCGCTTAATACACAAAGTTCCTGTTGATGGATTTCTACGTTCTTATATTGAATCAACGCCTCGTCATCCATACTGACTCCCGTTTTAATTTTTAATTATTAAATTTTAATTGTTTAATGCTTCTTCCATGTACTACTGTGTCTTTCCTGCAATTCACGTGCAAGGTCTTCGAGACGATAGCCTTTTGAAGTAAGCAATACAATCATGTGATAAATAAGGTCGGCTCCTTCGTAGATCAAACGTTCGTCAGTACCGTTTGTTGCTTCGATTACTGTTTCTACAGCTTCTTCACCTACTTTTTGAGCTATTTTATTGATTCCCGACTCAAACAGACTGGTAGTATAAGAGCCTTCGGGCATTTCTTCATGACGTTTGTCAATGAAATCTTGCAATGCTTTCAGGAACATAACCGGTTCTTCGTTCTTCTCCCCCCAACAAGTATCTGTACCAGTATGGCACACGGGACCTACCGGGTTTACCTGAATCAGTAGTGTATCATTGTCGCAATCGGCCTTTATAGATACCACATGAAGGAAGTTACCGCTTTCTTCACCTTTTGTCCACAAACGATTCTTGGTACGGCTAAAGAATGTAACTTTTCCGGTTTCTACCGTTTTATCATAAGCTTCTTTATTCATGAAGCCCAGCATCAAGACTTTACGTGTCTCGTTGTCCTGTATGATAGCCGGAACGAGTCCGTTCATTTTATCGAAATCCAATTCCATTTTTATATAAGTTCTAATTACTATTCCAAATTACAATTATGCTCTATTCGCCTATGGAGTTTTTTTGCAAATATCTTATTCTATTTATCTAAATAGATTATTCATCCGCATGGAAACCCGGCCGGGGTGCCTCACCCCCTGATGGTAATTCCTTCGCCACAGCCTAAAGGCTAATTTTTGCTACGCAGCAATTACCTAGTGGTAATTCCTTCGCCGCAAAGATACGATTTTAATTCGGGAATTTTAATTTCTCCGAAGTGAAAAACGCTGGCAGCCAATGCAGCATCTGCCTTTCCTTGTAAAAAGACATCGCGGAAATGCTCTTTACAGCCCGCACCTCCCGAAGCAATGATAGGAATGGAAAGCTGATCCGCCAAAGCGGCAAGTGCATCATTTGCATAACCGGCCTTTACCCCATCGTGATTCATGCTTGTGAAGAGAATCTCTCCCGCTCCGCGTTCCTGGGCTTCTTTTGTCCACTCGAACAAGTCTTTATCTGTTTCGATACGTCCTCCATTCAAGTAACATTTCCAACCATTTTCGGTTTGTTTGGCATCTACTGCCAACACACAAACCTGCGAACCGAAATTCTTTGCAATCTCGTCAATCAATTGAGGATTACGGATAGCGGAAGAATTAATAGAGATCTTATCCGCCCCTGCATTCAACAGGCGGTCCACATCACTTAATTCGTTGATTCCGCCACCTACCGTAAATGGGATATTGATATTAGCAGCAATCCGTTTTACCAATTCCGTAAAAGTCTTACGTCCTTCATGACTTGCAGTAATATCCAGGAAAACAAGTTCATCTGCTCCTTGTTCACTGTAAGCACGGCCTAACTCTACCGGATCACCGGCTTGGCGCAAATTGACAAAATTCGTTCCTTTCACGGTTTGTCCGTCTTTTATATCCAGACAAGGTACTATTCTTTTTGCTAACACAATCCTACTTTTATTTATTGTTCAACAATTTATAATCTATATCCCTGACGTTTGATTCTTTGTTTCCTCTTATAATAAGGTAGCTATTTATAATATAAACAGCCATCTCATTCTGGTACGCTAATTATAGAAAGCTTCTCAAATCTTTTAAGGTGATATGTCCTTCGTATAGTGCCTTACCGAAAATAACTCCGGGAACACCAGCTTCATCCAAAGCAACAATATCATCCACCTTACTCACCCCGCCACTAGCCATCAGATAGAGGTCAGGGAATTTTGCCAGCATCTCCTTATACAAATCAATAGAAGGCCCACTCAACATTCCGTCACAGCTAATATCCGTACAGATTACCTTGCGTATACCTTTATCCATATAATTTTCAAGAAATGGAAAAAGCTCACAGGCACTTTCGTCTTTCCAACCGTTGACGGCTATCTTATGATCTTTCACATCTGCCCCCAAAATGATTTTCTCACTGCCATATATTTCCAGCCAATGACAGAACAATTCCGGATCTTTCACCGCAATGCTTCCGCCTGTAACCATCTGTGCTCCACTCTCAAAAGCAATTTTCAAATCTTCATCACTCTTTACTCCACCACCAAAATCGATAATGAGAGAAGTGTGCGCAGCAATCCGTTCCAACACCCGATAATTGACTACATGATGAGAAGCAGCACCGTCCAAGTCTACCACATGAAGCCTGCGAACACCGTTCGCTTCAAACTCCTTGGCAACTTCCACCGGATTTTCGTTATATACTTTCTTACTGTCGTAATCTCCCTGGGAAAGACGTACGCACTTTCCGTCAATAATATCAATGGCTGGAATAATTTCTATCATCTATTATTTATTTGCTAAAAGTTTATTATAAACGATGAACGAGTTTATTATAAATTATGATGGAGTTTATTATAAACGGCAACATAGTTTATTATAGATTCAAAAAGTTCGTCAGAATCTTCTCTCCCGTCTTGCCGCTTTTCTCCGGATGGAACTGGGTGGCATAAAAGTTATCTTTATGCAATGCAGCACTAAACGGGTGAATATAATCTGTTGTAGCAGCAATAAAGTCACAGGTAGGCACATAAAAGCTATGTACAAAATAGACAAACTCTTCTTCAGTGAATCCTTCAAACAATTTGCTATTCGTTTTTCCAATGGTATTCCATCCCATGTGCGGCACTTTATCCTCATGTTTCTGCGGAACAAAACGCTTCACATCCACATCAAAGATATTCAAACAATCGACCTCCCCTTCTTCAGAATGCCGGCACATCAACTGCATACCGAGACAAATTCCAAATACAGGCTGACGGAGATTTTTTATCAGTTCGTCCAGTCCCGTTGCTTTCAAGTGGTTCATGGTAGTTTCCGCCTCTCCCACTCCGGGGAAAATAACTTTATCTGCCGATTGGAGTTCTTCTTTATCAGCAGTAATCACCGCTTCCACACCCAACCGCTTCAAAGCATAATCCACAGAACGAATATTGCCGGCATTGTATTTTACAACTGCTACTTTCATCAGCTAAATATTACTGTTTTATTTTTATAAGCCAAAACTTTACGCTCGATGTGCTTCTGTACTGCACGCGAAAGAACGATTTTTTCCAAATCCTTTCCCTTATTTACAAGATCTTCAATGGCGTCTTTATGAGTAATACGCACCACGTCCTGCTCAATAATCGGTCCTGCATCCAGTTCAGTCGTTACATAGTGACTGGTTGCACCGATAATCTTCACACCTCTCTGGAATGCCGCATGATAAGGCTTCGCTCCTACAAACGCAGGAAGGAAAGAGTGGTGGATATTGATAATCTTATTCGGATAAGCATTAATCATCTGCTCGGAAATTACCTGCATATAGCGCGCCAATACAATAAATGTAATATTATGCTTGGCAAGCAGTTCCATCTCCTTACGCTCCTGCTCTTCTTTCGTCTCTTTTGTGATAGGAAACAGATAAAAAGGAATTCCGAACCGCTCTGCTACATGCTGCAAATCCGGATGGTTACTTATAATAAGAGGTATTTCTACATTCCATTCTCCGGCTGTATATCGTGCCAATATATCGAAAAGACAGTGTGACAGCTTGGAAACGAAAATAGCCATACGTGGTTTTACATCAGAGAAATAAAGACGAAAATCCATTTCATATTTTTGCCCGTAGAGAGTTCTGAAATAATCTTCAATTTTCTCCTGCGGAACCAGAAAGTCTTTCAGTTCCCATTCAATACGCATGAAGAATATGTTCTCTACATGATCTACATATTGATCCAGATAGATAATATTTCCTTTGTTTACCGTAATAAAGTCTGTCACTTCCGCAAGGATTCCCGGTTTGTCGGGACAGTGCAATAACAGTTTGGCTGTTGTCATCATTCTTTTTACTAATTAACGATTCTAGGCGGATAATTTTCCACCTTTCTTATTTTAGTCCGCAAAAATAACGATTTATTGCAAAATTACGAATTATTCAAGCAGAAAGTTGATATAAAAACGGTGATTTCTTACAGATAGAAAGATATCGGGAGTTATTTTCTATGAATAGAATGACAAACTTCAGGATAGTGACGCTATTGACTTCGGACAGTGACGCTATCCTATCGTGATGGCGTCACTATAACAACCGGATAGCGTCACTATCCGAAGAGAAAAAAAACAATATTTTTTTCATTACAAAAGTACTCAAAATGAGACACTAAGCGTTTTTCTCGTTTTTTCTTGAAAAAAACTTTTCCCAAAACGCTTGCAGATTTATAAAAAACAACTACCTTTGCACCCGCAATCGAGAGAGATGCAGATTAACAAAATGAAATTCTGGTGCGTTAGTTCAGTTGGTTAGAATACATGCCTGTCACGCATGGGGTCACGGGTTCGAGTCCCGTACGCACCGCTTCTTAAGAAAGCAAAACAAAGAAAAAACTCTGTAATTCAATGATTACAGAGTTTTTTTTATTTCACTATTCTACTTTGTACACAGTTGGCTATCTAGCCGGAAGTCATATTCTCGAAGCTAACTTCAAGGTTTTCATATCATAGATTAAAATTTCATCCTTATCTGTTTGTCATACTTGTTATTATTGTTTGTATCATAATAACCTGCGACGACAAGTTTACCTGTTTGTGTATTGACAACAAAAAATTTATCTTCCGTTAATTGAGTCATTTCTTTTCCGAGCGTATCGCACTCCCCCATAAGGTATTGTACCTTCCAATTCATTTTTCCTCAATGAACAAGCTGTAAGAGACGAGAATATTGTAACTGCCAACGGAACCGGGCAACTGGAATTTTGCAAAGAAATATTATATGCATTAGAAGCTGATACTGCCGATGCGATAGAGGAAAGTTATCTGTTTTATAAAAACGGATTCTGTCCGGGAACATAAAATGAATGAAAGAATGACCATTCTTAAAAAAGGAATATTTAAGCAATCAGGAAGAGAGACAATAGCATAACGATTTAAGAAAAATAGAAAAAAGCCCGGCATCTGTCGGGAGAAAGTTCTTTATTATTATCATTTGGGACATATATCATCCAAATAGCAGCTATTTTCCATTATTCATTCACCATTCAACATAAAATATTAAGATAACCGTTCTTTTTATTATTCCTATCCTTTCTAACAGTTATGCCAAACTAGAGAAAAACCACCCTCAAAAAGACCAGTTTCAGCTTCCTCACCGATGACAAACAAGTTCCTCGGTGAGGAAGCTAGCGACGCACACCGAGGAACACCCCGCTCCTCACCGAGGAACGAACGCTTTGCCAACAAGAAAAGATGCATACCGTATGTAGTTTTATGCGAAATAGACCTGCATTTCCGCATATTATTGCACTATTTTATGCCGTTTATTCACTGGTTCATTGTTTTTAAAGTTGCTATTCTTTTATACAATCTTAAAAATAGCACATTGAGACTATAAAAGCGCTGTCTCTTAGTATCTCTTATATACTATGAGTTTTATTCTACGATAAAGCTCTCCGATTTGAAATTACTATAAAACCCTCAAATCCGCAACTAAGCTCTTCAGCGTCCTTCTTGCGTCTAAACGTCCTCTCATCACTGAATTAGCAGATAAATTGAGGCTGAAATACCCACTTCTGCCCACAATATCCCCTTGCCCCACTATGCGACTTGAGGCAATACGCAGTATCATACCCATAAGTTGTAGGCGTTATCCAAAATCAGTCTGAAAAAT
>NZ_KQ236956.1:22302-360534 GCF_001185845.1 Bacteroides sp. 3_1_13 | reverse complement strand
GAAAATATTCCTCCAAAAGGAGTGAGCTTCTCGGATTTTATTTGCATTTTTGCCATGCCTGATGAGGTTTTGTTTGATTATTTTTTTGCAACACTAAGTTAAGTGAATCCTCTGACATGGCAAAATCCTGAGCAACTTTTTGTTGCTCAGGTACTTAAAAAAAATATTTTATAATAGTGTTGCGGAATTAAGGAAAACCTACCGGAAGTTGCCGTAAATTTCAATACACAATAGTCGGGATCTGTCACTCCTTCCGGGTAATACATGGTATCACCCTCCTGCCAAATCATTTCTTTGCTGGCACTGTCTGTCAATACTTCCATTGTACCCCGCAGCATCGCACCTCTAAAAAATCTTGTATCACAAAAGTAAATACAGGCATGATTGTTCTCCCCGTATTGTGCCACACGCATGGATGAAGTATTCGTTGTCAGATAAATCGTTTTTATCCCTTCTCTCTTTCTAGGCTGCAACATTGCCTTGATATTAGGAAACCCTTCACTGTCTATAGAACCGATAAAAGCTGTTTTCAACTTATCAATCATGCCCCCTACTGTTTTTTCTGCGTCTCTCATCATTTCATTTTTTATTGTTAGTTATTATCTGATGCGAAAGTAGAGAAATAGAAGAAACACGACGTAATAAAAAGAAAGGGGAAAATAGCACTTTTTACGGTTTATGTGTTTTCCGATAAAGTAATGGAGTTTCTCCCGTATGTTGCCGGAAGCTGCGGATAAAATAGGAGACCGTTGAAAAGCAGAGTTCAAAAGCAATATCCGATATGGGGACATTTGTATAAACGAGCAGTCTTTTAGCCTCATCCATCACTTTATTCTGAATATATTGTTTGGCGCTGAACCCCATTGTCGAGGTTACCATCTCATTCAAATAGTTAGAAGTAATGCAGAGTTTGTCCGCATAATACTGAACCGAATGTTGCTCTTTTGAATGGATATTTACCAAATTCATGAATTTACTTACATGATTATTAGACGCTTCTCTGCTCCTGCCTTCTTCTATCGAAGTCATTTTAAGATAAGCCCGGTCCAATAACATCAGGACTTCATAAAGCAACGCTCTCAATACATGCACACCGTTTTGCTGACACGAATCAATCTCCATCTTTATATGATGCAAAATTTGGAGTATACGGGCATAAAGCTCATCGGGCAAATGCAGTCTTGATGAAAAGCTTTCCAGCTGAAAAAACGAAAGATGCTGTACAAACAAAGAATCTTTAAAGAGGGAAGACAAGAACTCTTCCTCGAAAATCAGCGCATAACCATTGATGATATGACGCGTATCCCAGTTCCGGATTTCTCCCGGTTTAGAGAATAGAACGTCACATGGGGTTACTTCATAGGTTTGGTTATCGACTGAAAACGTCCCTTTACCTTCTGTTATAAAAGTAACATCATAATAATTCAACGTATGAATAGCACTTTCAGCCAAGAACTTCTTCACATATTTCAGTTCTACCACATCGACCACAAGTTCGCTTCCATACTTATTCTTATAAAAAGTATATCGAGGTATTGAGTTTTTCATTTGGAATACAAAAATAATATTCCTTACCAAATAATCCAAAGACTTTTCAAACTCAATTTTGAATAGTCAATGAACCATCTGATAAGGAATACATAGAAAAATAGATGTCCAGGTTATATTTCCTATTTAGAACTTCCAGCCATATATCCCAAACTGGTTACATCGGCACCCAGATAATGAGTAATATACTTCAAAGGTACCCTGTACAGAATATCCGGGATTTCTGCCAATAAAGAAAGATACCTCTCTCTTACCGTCAGTTTGCGAACGTTCATATTCTCTTCTTCTTTAAAATAGAACTGATATTCCATCAGTTGACGAACCAAGTTGGCAAACGAAATAGATGTTGCGCACAACTCTTCAATCTCCTCTTCGCTGATGTAATAAGCAGCACATTTCGTCAGTGCCTTTACAGCATACTGACTGGAGTTATAGCACAATACAGCATCCCCTTCAGATAAAAACCGGATGGTTTTGTCCTCTCCTTCGCTGGTTGTGTATGTATGCAGAATGCCGGAAACAATAATATACAAGCTCTGCTCGGGCATTGTGGCAGATGCAATCGTTTCTCCTTTATCCAGATACACCATTTCCATACGAGCCAACAGCTCTTTCACTTCTTTTTCATCAACCTGATACTCAAAACAGAGTTTCTTCAAATAAGCTTCCATACAAAATAGATTTTAGTTAATATATGTCACTTAAAAACACCTAATTCGACATAGCAGGCATCAATGTGCCTCTCAAGTATAATTTCCTTTGGGTATATCGCAAATACCAGATACAAATCAATAATGAAACCACCGTTGAAATGGGTGGAGCAAATCCCATGATAAACAGCGACGAGCTATCCATCTGACTGAACCAGTATGACAATGGTATACGGAACAGGAAAGTAGCTATCAGACTGTGAATCATCGGGAATAACGAGTTCCCTTGTCCGCTGAAATAAGAATTGATGCAGAACACGAAACTGACTATGATACAGTCGATGCTATATCCCCGCAGGTACTCTGCTGCCATTGCCACCACAGCGGCATCTTTCGTAAAAAAAGCGGTAAGAGTCTCCGGCAGGAATTGCGAATACACGCAAACCGACACACCGAAAACAAGAGCAATCCCTATTCCGGAAGCAAGACATTTATTCATTCTCTTGATAAGTCCCGCCCCGTAATTTTGTGCAGTCATGGTTGCCACAGCCGATGATATAGCCATCGGAGGCAGCATGGCAAACACTATGATTTTCTCAACAACACCTAAAGAAGCAGACGCAATGACTCCCATCTGATTCACAATGACAGTGATTATCAGAAATGAAACATTGATTAAAGCATCTTGCAAAGCAATAGGCGCTCCCAATACCATGATCTTTTTAGACAGATTCCGGTTCAAACGGATATCCTTCCGTGAGAAATCAAAGTGGAATCCATGCCGGTATAAGAACCAAAGCGCTATTCCAAAGCTGACGCCTTGCGCGGTTACAGTAGCAATAGCCGCTCCTGTAGCTCCCCAATGGAAATAGCCGACCAGTATAAAATCGAGCATTATGTTGATTACACATGCCAAGCCTACAAAATAAAGCGGTGTCTTTGAATCACCCAATCCACGCAGGATACCACATACAACGTTATACCCTATTATGAACAGAATACCAGCCGAACATACCAGAATATAGTTTTTAGTATCAGCCATCGCTTCCGCAGGCGTGTGCATCAGTTCGGTTATCTGCCCATGAAATGCCAGCATGACCAAGGTCAGCAAGACTCCTACGATTGAAAATAGCCACACGGAAGAACCGATTGTAAAAGCTACTTTCCGGTCATCTTTTGCTCCGATAGCGATAGCAATCAGCACGGTTGTGCCTGTCGTAATGCCAAGAATAATACCTGTAATCGTCTGCATCACCTGACTGCCGATAGCCACAGCCGCCACACTTGCCGAATCATCATATTGCCCCACAACAAACAAGTCGGCTCCACCATAAAGTGCCTGAAGCACATTGGCAATAAGAAAAGGTACTGCAAATTGCAGCAATACCTTCGGAACACTTCCTTGTGTCAAATTTAACTCTTTCATAGTTTCTCCGCTACTTTACCTCTTATCTTAAATTGTTACAATAAAAAATAGTGCCGGACAAGCGAATGATTTACACCATTCATCTTATCCAGCACTATAATTATCTATTATAGCACCCTCCGATGAGGATTTTTATGCCTGTCCCTATTTTCGGGCTGCAAATATGGGCTTTGTTTTTATAACTACCAAATTATAACTGATTTTTATTTTTGAATGGTACAATCAGGTATCAATGTGAAGCTTTTATTGCAGCCGCTTTTCTACTCCCGGAAGCGGAAGAAAGCAGCCAATCGGTCCGGATTCAGCGTATAGCGGGCACGTTCTTTTAAAAGTGGTTCGGCGTTCATCACTGCACAAGAATGAGATACTACTGACATCATCTCCCAATCCTTCAGTGAATTTCCGACAACCAATACTTGGTCAAGGGGAAAAGCTAAAGCCTTGCATATATGAAGCACTCCTTTCCGTTTGTCAACTTCTTTATGGATAACCGTAATAAGAGGTGGTTTATAAAACACCTGATAAGGTTTCTCTTTTAAGCGAGAAAGAATATTTATTCTCTCTTCCTTATCATAAACCAGCATGCTGTATTTATAGACTTGACCTTCATAGCTATGCGCCGTTATCTTTGCGGATTCTTCGTTTATGTCCAGTAGTAATTCAACCGGCATACACCGGTTCTGCCCGGCATATACCAGTAATCCACCATCAGCAAACACCCCTCCTTCAAACAGGCTGAAAAGAGCCTTGCCTAACTTTCTCCGCGCCTGTTGCATAGATAAAGAAGTAGCAAGATATAAGGGAACAAATTGCGCTATGTACCGCAAAGCATGGGCATAACTTTCCGAAACCCTTCCCTGGGCATCGGTAAGTGTTCCATCCACATCAAAAAACACGGAAGTAATGAAAGGCTTATCCGGGATCCGCCAAAATGCACCTGCTCCCATTATTCGATGCAAAGGATGATTAGTCAAATTGCTGAAAGCAATGTAACAGTCACAAACCTTCCGCCGACAAGGAAGCAAGGGGTCCAAGATCTGATTCTGATAAAGATTTCCTATCTTCACCTGACTTCGGGGACAGCTAAAGATATCTCCTTTCCAATCAATAAAACAACTACTTCTCCCTCCCGAACAGATATCCCATTGAGCTGAAGCGTTTTTTAAATCATACTCAAAAAAGTTATCCAGTTGCGTAAAGAAACGAATATCTTCTACGCTTAACGGAGACTTCAAACCTTGCATAGCATTAATAAACAAATAAATATCCGGCAAAAGAGCATTTCGCAAATCACTAAGTACGTTTTTTGCCATCGGATTGCCTACCGCTCCGGCACAGACCTGTATTCCTGCATTATAAAGTGTATGAAGTCGCCGGACAAAACTTTCTACTGAAGTCATTTCCGGATGAAAGCTGGCCCAAATCTTTATCTTACTTATCAATGCCGGTGTAGCCGGAAATTCGTCCAGCCATTCATCGGCCGAAAAAGAAAGATTAGTCTGACAGGAAATTCCGGCTACTTGTGGCAACGCTGCTAAATGGATGATCCCTTTCCGATAATAACGATGTATCAATGCTTCACCGTAAGGAATAATAAATAACTGCAACGGTCCCCCTTTCCATTCTTCAATAGCCGTAATAAAACGGTTCCATGCCTGTTCATCCAGCGTAGTGACTGTCAGATGTGACTTTTTGCCGAACGGACAATAAGAGCAGGTATAATTGCAGCTATTCAATTTACCGCGGTAATAGATACGTTTGATGGAAAGTAAAGACCCCTCGTTTTTCATTTCCATTTCGTTCAATAAGAATAAGTTTCCATCAGCCCTCTTATTTCAGGGGTAATGAATAACTGACCAATATAATCAGAATATCCCATTCCTTCGGAAGTAAGACAAATGCGATCATCTGTATTTTCTATCCATTGCCGTTCTGCCAGTTGCCGGAATAATGGAATATCATCCGGTGATTCGCCAAAACGACGCTCATATTCGGCTTTATCAAGCCCCATATAATACATCAGATTTTTAATGATGAAACGTTGCCTTCGTTCTTCTTGAGAGAGAATAAATCCATTGCGAGCTACTGTAAAATCAGCAGTGCCCATATAGTCATCTATCTCTTGAGCAATGCAGTGTTGAGAAACAGTATACCGGGTGGCATAATGCAAATTACCCAAGTAACTACGTCCGCCGGAACCACACGAAAGCATCACTTCATCTCCACAGGAAATTTCCGTATCAGTAGACGGATGATGAATAAAACGCCGCATTGAAGTTTGTAGAAAGCCTCTGTCTTTCAACAGATCACGGGCGGCACAATACATCCGGAAACAGACATCATCAGATTCCCGCTCCGTGATAGCTGTTCCCTGTCGCACATATAACGGATAGATAAAGAGTTCGTTAGGCTGAAACAGAAGAGCCTGCTCCAACGAATAGAGAAAACTATCCACTGTTTGTCCTTTGATTCCGTAAATCAAGTCGATATTAAAAAAAGGAAATTCCATCTTCCGGATAGTTTCCAACGCCTGATTGATCGTATCTTGCCGGGGACGTCTTTTCAAAGCGGTTAACTCTTCGTTGAGAAAACTTTGTATACCGATACTTATACGAGCCACTCCTGCCTGTTTCAACCATGTCAAACGGGCAGGATCAGCATACTCCGGTGATGTTTCTATGGAAGTAAAAGCATGTGAAGGATGGACTCCGAACAGGGCAGCCGTCTCCAATAAGTATTCCAGTTGGGAAACGGTGAGAAGCAATGGCGTGCCTCCTCCAATGGCGAAACTGTCAAAGATCAGTCCGGTGGTGAGAGGTGACAATTGTTGTGCCTGCTTGCGAAGGGTTTCCAAATAAGTTGCGATATAATCCGCACGATTGGTTTGTAGAGAAAACAGGTTACAATATCCACATTTATAACTACAAAAAGGAATATGGAAATAGAGGGATGCCTTCTGCCCTTCCACCTGTTCCAAGTAAGGAAGCAGCGAAACCGGAGATGGAAAAGGACGATAGGCAGTTTTATGTGGATAGCTATACATATAGTCTACATATCGTGGTAGCGGTTGATTCATTGTTTCGTTAAAATAAAGTGTTTGTAAGGGACTGTATAAACCGTTTCGTGAGATATGCAATGATATTCATACCCATCTTCACCATAACAAGTGCCATGGTCGGAAAGGGCAATCACCAGCGTATTGCTCCGTTTCTGAAAAGCCTGAAACAAACGAGGTAACTGACTGTCAATATATTGCAGGGCAGCCGCATGTGATTCTTTATCATCTTTCATTTTACCCTCCACATAATGACAGTTCGGATAATGGATAGCAGAAAAATTGATATACATAAAGATCCGTTTGTCGTCCGGATAATTTTCTAGTTTTTTCAATGCAAAATCAATCTGTTTTTCAGTACTATCGGGCGCTGTGCATCCAAAGGAAGGAAGCCAATAACTTTTAGTAAAGTAACCGGGGAATACACGCCCCAGCTCATTACGCTTGCTAAAGAAGTTTACGCCACCTATACAAATCGTTTCATAGCCTGTATGGGCAAGGCTCTGCACAAAGGTTGCTTCTGTAAATGGATAACTTCCTTTGGGCGGAATACGTCCTGTACCCGCCTGTACGGGGAAAAACAACCAGTTACGGCTACGCAGTGAATGAGGTTCTGCCGGAGAAGGCAGAAATCCGGCAAAAATGGCAAAATGAGACGGGTAAGTGAAATTTCCCGGAGCATGTCTTTTCTCCCATTCTCCTCCATGGCTGTTCAGTACGGGCGTTCTTCCGGCCGCTTCTTCCTCTTTGCTGACATCATACCGCAAGGTGTCAAAGCAAAGCATCAATATATCATGAGTACCCACCACCTGATTCATATCCAGACCCGAATGACGGGTCTGTTCGCCAGCCGGCAGTTCATCTATTTGCATGGTTATATTTCTTTTTTATGTTTTTTATTTGTTGAGTATAAATAGAATTATGAACAAACATATCCTGATAAACATGGTCTCCTTGTCCGTTGACTTCTATTATATAAGGAATATCCGTTCCTCTTTCTATCAATACATCTACTCCTGCATAACGCAAATCCAAGGATTGCACAGCTTCCTGACATTGAAAATAGATTTGTTGCCGCACCTCTTCGGATAGAGACAATTCATTCCACCAATGCGCCTTGTTGTTCAGGTGTAGATTCGTTATGCTTCCTTTGCTGCATCTCACAACGATATAATCTATTTCAGACTCCCGGCACACTACCCGAAGGTCGTAATTTTCTCCTTGCAATTGTGCTTTAGGAATCCATTCTTCGAGGATAGCTTCTGTTTGTATCACAGCTTCTGCCAACGGGATTATCTCTTTTTCCACGCTCAAACGATTGATTCGTTTGGTATTATGAATCACTCCGTCCACTTGCCGCAACGTAGTATAGACTACCCACTTATTCCGGTTGGGCTGATAACGAATCACCATAATGCCTCCCGCACCCGAACCATACCGGGGTTTTAAAAAGCATCCTCTACCACAATCGGCAAGAAGCTGCCGTAACTCATCGAAAGAGTGTGGAGACGGTAACATCGGAGTCACTTTCAGCCCTTTGTCCATCAAGACTTCTTTTGTTTCCTTTTTATCAAGAGCACGCAACAAAGCATCAGGAGTATTTAAAAAGCACACATCATCAGGCAGGCTCATCTCGCTCAAACGTTGCAATGTCTCCTTATATGCCTGATTCAACAGCGCATATTTCAGGAAATCAGTTTCATCACTTACACAGGGTTCCAGTTTGATAACTGCCTGCCGCAATAGCGGCAAGCAGCTAAAAAGTTCCTCATAAGTCATAAAACAAACTTCTGTCTGCAAGTGCTTACCTGCTTCAACAAAGTATTCTATACGTTTGGATAAAGAGTTGCTGACAACGATTATCTGCATCTCCTATTCTGTAATCATCGGGTAATACCACAATTCACCATCATATTCATCCGCCTCTTCGGTTTCGGCAATGTCTATTTTCATAGGAAGGTTCTGCAACTGTTTCTTCATGTCCTTACTCAAATAATTATAGCGCATATTGATAAACTTCAAGTGAGCGATTTTATCCATATTATCCAGCAACAACTGTGCACCTTCATCTTTCAGAGTACCGGCCGAAATATCCATGGTTTCAAGTTGAGGAAGAATATCCGATTCCAAGAACATTTCTACAATGCTGTCCTGTTCTTCAGAGTTAACAAGCCCCAGATAGGTCAGCTTCGGGAAACGCTCTTTGGAGAAAAGCGGACGGAAGATCTCAATATCACCTTCAAATCCGTAATCTTCCACACCAACATATAGAATCAGTTTTTCCAGATTGGGAAAATCAGAAGCAAGAATGTCCTCTACCACTTCAGTAGGCATACCACCACTGATTATTTCCAGCGACCGCAACTCCGGACGTGAAGTTTTTCCCAAGCGCAGATTGTTTGTTCCTTTTATTTTCAGATCCTTCAATTTAGGCATACTATCGAGCAGCGGACTAAGGTCGGCTTGTTCAATCCATGAAATCTCCTGTTCTTCCTGTTCAATATCACCCCAAAACAGGCCTTCTATCTGCGCAAACTTGTCCTTATTTTCAATGAGGCCTTGTAACAAAGCCGAACAGTCATCACCTTCATAATCCCAACAGCCAATCGTTATTTGCTTATATTCAGAGAGATGCTTGTCTTTCAATATCTTATCCAAAAGCTTCACATCGTTTTCATACTCATCATAACTCAATGTATATTTCTTAGCTTCCACTTTCATTTCACGTGCAGTTTCTTCGGCAGTTTCCACATAACCTTTCTTTGTCTTCTCTGCAATCAGTTTGTTGGCAGCCTTTTCAGCGTCTTCAGTAGTTGCGTAGTTTTTCACTTGTGTTTGTCCGTCAGTCCCCAGCTTACCATAATTTACAGTAACATCTGTTCCGACTACCTCTATACTCCAGAATTTCTGCGATTTAAAATCTTGGAAAACGAATACTCTCTTCATAATACAGTTTTTAATGGTTGATATTTGCACACTCAACACAGAACGCGCATGAACAATACTTGCAAAAATAGCTATTTTATGTAATGTACAAAGAAATCTGTTTACTAATCTTTCAGGATATTCAAAAATTAGCCGCTTATCTATAAAACCAGTACATACAACAAAGGCTGCCTTTTGGGCAGCCTTCATTATTCTATTTATGTAATCTATCTGTTTAATCTTCAATCGTACATATACTTACACGGTTCCAATCCGGTTCGGTAAACATGTCGCCTACGCCCTGACCTTCGGCAGTGATGCGGGATGCACTAATCTTGTATTTATTAACAAGGATAGTTTTTACAGCCTCTGCACGTGCAGCAGCGATTCTTGCGTTGACCTCCACACTACCTTCCGGAGAAGCGTATCCTTTAATAACTACTTTTGAGTCAGCATATTTCTTCATGTATGAAGCTACACGTTCCACGTTAGGAAGTTGGGAAGCGTCAACCGATGATTTACCTTGTCTGAAAGTAATGATAGATTCGGGCACACGGGCGGTTTTCACTACTGTCTCTACCGGAACAACTTTTGTACGACAGGCTTCAAGTTCTTCTTGCAGTCCGTTGATGCGCTGGTTGGCGTTGCTGATCTGACCGTCTTTGTTGTTCACTTCCGAACGAAGCGCATTGATGGAAGAGTTCAATCCGTCAATTTCAGCTTGGTTGTACACTCTCACTTTTGCAAAATGATGTGTTCCGTTACTTGTCTTAAAGTGATATGTCAATCCGGCTGTCAATTCGAAACCTGCGTTATTGGCATTGAAACGGCTCTTTGTTTCGGGGTAAGTGCCTTGCATATCATATACAATGGCAGGTTTGATACCCAATGTCCATGCTTTGCTTTCGCCCAAGTTGAAGTTGAAATTCAATCCCAAACGGGTAGACCAAGTGTTCTGATCTCCATCACCATTCACATAATAATGTAACCAGCCCATTCCTGCAACGGCTTCCACTTCAAACAAACGGGGTTCGCCTTTGTAACCTGCAAACAGGTTCATCAGGTTGACTTTACCCAATACGCTGACGTCGGAAGCATCGAAAGATGTTTTACTCGGAGTAGTATTAATGTATCCCATTCCTTGGAATCCCAAACCGAAGATAGGAGTTAATTGCTTGGAAACTCCCACTCCAAAAGCAGGACGCATACTTTTAAAGAAAGCACTGTGAGTAAGGGGAGTGATTGCACCGGCATTGACTTCCACAGACCAATTGTCTGTTACTTTTGTACCTTCTACAACTGATTGGGCATTTGCTGTAACGCCACCCAATATCAAGGCTAATAAAATAATCGATTTTCTCATAATCATAAGTTTTATAATGTAATGTTTTATCTGCTAAATCATTAGAAATGCTTTATTTGTCCATATCTAACTTTCTAGTTCATTTTTTAATTCGTTATTCACTTTAAACAACATATCATATCAAAAATTAGTTCGCAAGCCTGGTAGCCAATTAACATCTATTACATTTTCGAACAATCTAAAATATGAAAAATAGAACATCGACCGAAAGTTGTCAAAGGAAACATTAAAATCAACGTATATATCACATAGAGAACGGAATAATGGAAGATATAAGCTATCGTTTCCTTCCTCATCCTTCCAAAAAGATTTCTAAAAAAAAACGCTCAAACGGATGCTGTTTTTACCGTTTGGGCGTTACTTTTTGGGTTTGAAATTATATACTATACTTTTATTATCAATTCCCTACTATCCTTCTTCCTCTACTAACCATCGACTCAAATTGCGTTCTTCCTTACTGAACTCTGCACCTATTTTCACTATACGGCAACCATTAGTAGTATAAGGTATGAGATAGCCGCGATTATCAATCTGCGCCAATGCTTCTTCTGCGGTACCGTTTAGCTTAAATTCGAAGACATAAACAGCATTTGCAGTTTTCACCACAGCGTCAGCACGTCCCAGGGCACTTTGCACTTCGGCGTTAATAAACTGCCCCAGTAGTTTAAAAACAAGATAGAATACCACTTGATAGTGACGCTCTGTCTTATCATTCAGTTCGTAGGGGAAATCGGCAAAGAACGCACGAAGGCGGGTGAGGAAAGCCTCAACATCTCCTGCCCTTAGTTCTTTTACAAACTGTCCGATATAGAAGGGGGCTTTCGATTCATCCAATGAGGTATAAAACGGAGTGATAAAATTAAGAAAGCCATACTTCACCTCATCATTGGGGTAACCCAGCTTGTAGAGACGCAGTTCTGTATCATATCCTTTAATGGTCAGATAGCCGCTTTGATAAATCATCGGCACAGGGTTGTTTACGTCAGCACGGTCGTCGGTAAGAGAGGCAGCAGTTACTTCCAATCCGTCCAGTTCACGCAAATCATAATGGGTCTTCTTCAGCATTTCGGCAAGGAAAGTGGGTGTTCCGCTGGCAAACCAGTAATTCTCAAACATCCCGCTCCTAAGCACATTCAGTATGCTGAACGGGTTGTACATACCTTCCTTACGGACATAGTTGAAATGATATCCGTCATACATACGAGTAAGGTATGCCATACAGTCTTCTTTTGTCAAACCGTTCCTTTCTGCCAACCGTTCCAGTTCCGGGACGAAATTGGCTTCAATTTCCGGGCGGGTCATACCACAAAGAGCATTGTATTGCGGGTCGAAGCTGATATCGATCAGTTGGTTGAGAGTGCTGAATATACCCATTTGAGCAAATTTGGTCACTCCGGTGATAAAGACGAAGCGCAACCAGGGGTCTGCATCCTTCAATACAGTGTAGAAAGCTGTGAGCATTTCGCGGAACTTACTTTGTAATTCCGGGTTATGCATAGAGCGGAGCAGCGGTTTATCGTACTCGTCAATAAGAACAACTACACCACGACCAGTCTGTCGGTATGCCTCTTTGATAACTTGCATGAAACGACCGGAATAACTCAAGCCTTCCTCGCTGATTCCATAGTTTTTTTCCCAACTACGAAGTTGCAATTCGAGTCCGTTTCTCAATCCTTCTATTTCAGAGTAGTCTTCGGCATTCAGGCTAAGATGCAGTACAGCGTGTTCGTTCCATTCTGTTTCAAACTGTTCAATGGCAAGTCCTTCAAAAAGTTCTTTCTTTCCACAGAAATACGCTTCCAGCGTAGAAAGCAGCAGACTTTTGCCAAAACGACGCGGACGGCTAAGGAAATATGGATTGCCCGTTGAGGCAAGTTCGTAGACAAATGCTGTTTTGTCAACATACAAATAGCCGTCGCGACGAAGTCTCTCAAAACTTTGTATTCCGATAGGCAGATTGCGCCGGGGTCCTTTCAAACGGTCCATGATATCCATAACTTCTTCTCTTTATAAATGAAACCTTTGCAAAGATAACAAATCTTACAGTGAATCGATCATCAAATATGAGGTTTTATTATCTCGTCCTGCAAAGTTTCCGACAGATAAAAACAGGTATTCAAGGTGCATTTCAAAACAAAGCTGATAGATAACATAGAGTAACAATAACAAGAATAGTGGAGGAACTATATTTTATAAAATTAAATTACCCAGTCAACATATCAATTATTATTACCACAACCACACAAGTTTCTACCCTTTAGAGAAAGGTTATACAAAAAAGATAACAACCTACCACATAAACATAAAGAGCGTTATTAATAAATACTGTGACCGTTTATTATAAACGTCCCCCCTGTTTATTATAAACTTTAAAATCTGAATTTGCAAAAATATATTCAATAATAGGTTACAAAAAAGGCTGCGAACTCTGTAAAGTTCGCAGCCTTTGGGCTATATCTGTTGCCTTATCCCCTAGTATAAGCTAAGGGAATGAGCTAAGTTCGTTGTAATATTATACTATTTTCCATCCATTTCATATCCATATTCCGTCTCTTTTTTCATTTAGTAATCATTCGTTTCATACTTTCCCGGACTACAAATATATAACATTAAAAAGCGTTTGTCAAGTCCCGGATAGATTTTAATCGTTATCTTTCGGGATGCATCAATGTCTTTATTATTTTTCCGGAATCACTTCGTTCAGACAGGCTATGGCATTGAGTGTGCGCGGATAACCAATAAATGGCAAGAGTTGCGTTACGACTGCCAGCAACGTATCTTTATTATTCCCTACGTTGGCATTTCCCTGTATGTGACTTTTTACCTGCGATTCACAGCCGCCTAAAGAAACAAGTATCGAGAATGTAATCAGTTCGCGGGTCTTTACATTCAGTCCGCTACGTGTCTGATAGTCGCCGAAACAGTTGGCGGAGAGGTAACGTTGGATGTGCTTCTGATTGTCGGGAGCGTTCTTATGCATCTGTTCTATCCGTTCACCAAATATGGATTTCTGCAATTCCAGTCCCTTATTGAAACGTGTTTCGGATGATACAACCGATTGTCCTTCCAAAGGAAGACGCACGCCACGGGCGAGCAATATATCATTGGTGATACCGATAAAATCTCTGACCTTAGCCATGCCCGCATAGGCTACTGACTGGTAAAGGATTTCTTTTATTTCTATCGGAGCAATGCCTTCATTAAGTGCGCTTTCGAGTGTGATGCGGTATTCGGCCTGCGCTTGTGAAGCAATATTGGATGCCAATGTTACCATAAGACGGGGTTTAATGTCCAGTGCACCGTATTCTTGCACTTCTTTTGTAAAATTACTAAATATATCGTCCAATTCAGGATCGGTAGCTTGCAGTCCGATTGCTACGTTATCTTTCGTTACTTCGGCATACTGTTGGTCATCCACTCGTTCCAACCATGTATTCTGGTTGGTCTGCGGATTGCATCCGATAGCCAGATGTGAGAACCAACTATCGGGAGCGGCGCCATGCCAGTGTTCTATGTTCGGAGCAATTTCAACCACATCACCGGGAAGTAAACGGCGCGCCGCTTTACCACGTTCCTGATAATATCCCACACCGCCGACGGCAATCAGGAGTTGTCCACCCGTATGGCTGTGCCAATTATTCCGACAGCCAGGCTCAAAAGTAACGTTGGACATGGGTACATTCAAGTCTTTGTTACCAGTCAGCGGTGCCAGCCAAGATCTACCCGTGAAATATTGTTCGAATCCTGTATTCGCTTTTCCTACCGGAAATGCGCTGATGTTTTGAGGTACTTCTTCTTTTTTCATATTCTGTGCATTTATAGATTGCATCGGGATTTGCATCATTCCGATGGCTGTTACAATAATAAAAAACAATTTTCTCATATAATACGTACGGTTTTTATTGTTTCTCTCTGATAATGCAAAGTTAGCTATTCTGTTCCAACTCTTTATGATACAAATTACGGATATAGAAACCCAAATTACAGATTTTGAAGTATGTGTATTTTCTACACATTACGAACAAGAAGTTTTTACCACAATACAGGTAAATTATTTAATATATAAATATTAAAAAGAAATATCAATCCTCTATCTGTTTAAGGATTCTACACGGATTGCCAACCGCCAGCACATTGGCCGGAATAGACTTTGTGACAACGCTCCCTGCCCCAATAGTTGTATTATCGCCAATAGTTACTCCCGGAAGAATGATGCATCCTCCACCAATCCACACATTATTCCCAATAATCACCGGAGCTGTCTGTGACTTCCAAAAAGTACTGTTTTCAGAGGTTCTTTCCGATGCCTTTGTAGAATGAAAAACAGTATAAATATGTACTCCCGGCCCAATCCCCGAATTATCACCGATAACAATCTTGTTACAATCAAGAAAAACGCAATTCATATTAACCTCTACATTCTTCCCGATATAAATATTCTCACCATAGTCCACAAAGAAAGGAGCACTAATCCAGACATTATCCCCCCTTGAACCGATTAATTCATCTAATAAATCAGAAATTTTACCTGCATCAGTAGTGAGAGTATTATTATACTCCTGTTGAAGCTGCTTTGCTTTATGCCATCTGGTCAATAACTCATTATCAGCACAATCATAAACTTCTCCCGCCAACATTTTTTCTTTTTCCGTTCTCATTTTTCAAATTATTGATTTATTCATCCTGATACAAATATAAGGAATTACATCATTAAAATGAGCACGTTTGCCCAAGCTTTTTCTTTATAATTTGTTCTCCCCGCAAATGACAAATTCCAAGAAATATAATCCCGGTAGCCATAAACTAGAATGCTCCGAGAAGAAAAGGCAAAAAGTCTTTTAAGGCCACTACTTCTTTTCATTCGTATTTACGGGGAGTGAGAAGGGGGATCTCTCAATAAACTGACAATTATTTTATTATTTCAAAGCCCGCTTCAATCTGTTTAATCCGTCTATCAACCGCTGTCGCGGACAAGCAATATTGATACGGATAAATCCTTCACCAGCCTCTCCATACAGGCTGCCTTCGTTTACCCAAAGTTTTTCTTTCTTCAACAAGTCTTTGACTATTTCCGCTGACGCCTGATGCAGAACCGAACAATCTACCCAAACTAAATACGTACCTTCCAACATCATTACAGGAAACTCCGGAAGATAGGTCTCGAAATAACCTTTTAAATAGATGTAATTCGCAAACAAATAGATTTTAAGTTCTTCCAGCCATTCTTCCCCCTCATTATAAGCAGCTATCAACGCCTCCACTCCAAAAGGATTCACATCACAGACTTCATTTATATTAATCGCCTTATCTATCCGCCTCCGTACATCTGCATCTGCGGAAATGATATTGGCTATCTGAAGTCCTGCCAAATTAAAGGCTTTGCTAGGCGAAACAAAAGTGACCGAGTTCAGTAGGAATTCTTCTGATATAGAAGCAAAAGGAGTATATTCATGCCCCAGAAATACCAATTCACAATGAATTTCATCCGCAACCACAAAGACATTATTTCGAATACAAATCTCACCTATCCGCCTTAACTCTTGTTTGCTCCACACTCTTCCGGCAGGATTGTGCGGATTACATAACAACAGAAGTTTTACCTTCGGGTCTGAAGCTTTCCGCTCCAAATCATCAAAGTCAATCTGATAGCCCCTGTTTCTATATACCAAAGGATTGGCAATCATCTCGCATCCGTTATTACGGATAGAGGAGAAAAAACAGTTATATACAGGTGTCTGCACCATTACTTTATCTCCGGGCAGCGTCAATGCTTTAATAACAGCAGATATTGCCGGCACAACGCCGGTGGTGTAAATAATCCACTCTTTTTCCATCCGCCAGGCATGTCGCCGAACAAACCAATTTACAACTGCCTCGTAGTATGCATCAGGTACACGTACATAACCGAAAATCCCATGTTCCACCCGTTTCTTCAATGCCTCCACGACAGGGGGAGCCGTACGGAAATCCATATCAGCTACCCACATCGGCAATACATCCGCATCTTCAGCCGAATCCCATTTATAAGAATTCGTTCCTCTGCGTGGAATAATTTCATCGAAATTATATTTCATATTTCAATTAAAACAGGTTAGATCGTCCCAAAGTTTCAATTCGCAATTTGCTGGTGATTTAATATTTTCGTCCCAAATGATTGCTCCGAAACTTTCGGCAACAATACTTCCCGTACGAGGATTTTTTACGCTATGAACGGGACTTTTAATCGTTGCCTTCACACTACTGTGTTCAAAAGCAAGGTCAGCATCTTCTGCCATCGTACAATTTTCCATCACCAGATCATGTGCGTAGCAAAGCGGTTGAGTCCCCGAAATCCTGCAATTTACCAAACGTAAGTTTTTAGAATGCCATCCCAAGTACTCTCCGTTCAGCTCGGAATCATAGACTGTTACATTTTCCGTATTCCAGAAAGCATCTTTGGAGTTGATAACTGCATTACGGATTTCTACATTCTTGCAATATTGGAACGAATAGTTCCCGTTTTGGGCATAGTTTTGTATCTTAATATTCTCACTGTGTATAAAAAGGTAATCCGCTTTATCAATCTGTACGTTCTTCAGTTCTATATTACGGCAATACCAAAACGTTTCCAAAGCATTAGGCAACTGCACGTTTTCGAGTTTTATTCCGTCCATTTCACGGAACATCTTCGGTGCTTCTACCAAGGTATCTGCCATTTGCAGACTTTGAGAGTACCATAGAGCAGCACGGGCTCCCTCTGTAAAGAGACAGTTTTTCACAATGAATCCGTTGGTATGCCAAAAAGGATATTTTCCTTCAAAACGACAGTTGATTGCTATAATATTACTACATTCTTTCAATGCAGATTCACCGGCGTGAATTGTTACATCTTCCAGTTGAAGGTCGTGGGTCGCGAACAGAGGACGTTCGCCTCCATATTCTTTATTTCTTATTTGTTCCATTAGTTTATTCTTTAATCTGTTATTTCAAAAGTTACATTTACGCCTCCTGAACCAAGGGCGGAGGCCAGTCCTGAAGGATTTGTTATACGTCCTAAACGGGTATAAGTATATGAAGTGGAAAAGGTTTCATAAAATAGGACCACACAAGTGGAACCGTAAAGCATCAAGTCACCTGTCCGAATAGTCCCGGGATTGGACGACGCTGTCGGCAAACCCTTCGACAGATAATAATATTTTTCATTACCATGCAGTTCGGACATATCCACTGTCATAGGGAGTAGTCTCTTAAATGCTTTCGCTGTCTCATTATTGTCCAATGTGGCATTGAATGAAACAGGTCCGATTGTTATTTTAAGATTATTGCTCACTGGGGTATCATCGTTATTGTCGTCATTATCATCGGGATTATTGCCATTATTGTTACTGCCATTATCACCGGAACCAGAACCATTACCCGGAGTCACTTGTTGACCTGTTCCCTGTATAGGTTCATCTTCGCTACATGATGCGGAACCGACCGATAATGTCAGCATAGTAAGAATTGCTATTATATAGTATCTCATATTTATAGTATTAAAACTTATTTCTTTAGATATTCCTTAAAGAAGGATTCCAGTTTATTAAATGGAATAAGGCTTACACGATCGTAAAGATCTACGTGTCCGGCGCCGGGTACTATATACAGTTCTTTAGGTTCGGCGGCCAATCGGTAAGCGTCTTCACTAAATTCACGTGAGTGGGCATTTTCACCGGTGATGAAAAACATAGGGCGGGGTGAAATAGTCTCAATATCTTCGAAAGGATAGAAATTCATAAATTTCACATTACTTGAAAGTGTAGGATGAGTGGTGGTCATAGGAGTTGCTCCGTCGGGGGTAAATTCTCCTCTTTGTGTACGGTAGAACTCATAGAACTCCCGTTCAATCGGACTGGACTTTTCTGTCAGTTGATGTACGGTGCCACCTGTATATTTAGTTTCTCCACCTAAAAATTCAGCATAACGCTGTTCTGCCGCTTCAGCCATTATTTGCTTTCTCTGTTCCAATGTCAATGAGTGTTTTAACCCGTTACGGCTAGCCGTACCCATATTGTACATACTGATTGTCGCAATGGCTTTAAGGCGAGGGTCTATTTTCGCTGCACTGATAGCAAAACTTCCACTGCCGCAAATACCGATTACTCCAATCAGATTCCGGTCAACAAACGGACGGGTACCTAAAAAATCAACTGCGGCACTAAAGTCTTCCGCATAAACTTCCGGCAGAACAGCATTGCGCGGCTCGCCTTCACTCCCACCCCAAAAAGACAGGTCTATGGAGAGTGTTACAAAACCCCGTTCGGCCATTTTCGTTGCGTAAAGGTTCGCGCTCTGTTCCTTGACAGCTCCCATTGGATGTCCGACAATGATTGCAGGGTATTTGTCCCCTTCTTTCATATTCTTAGGCAGAAACAAATTTCCGGCTACCTTCATTTTATACTGGTTGGAAAAAGAAACTTTCTCCACACTTACCAAATCACTTTTATAAAAGTTATCTGCATCTGTCTGTGCAGAAGAAAAACTAGTTCCAAGCATCATCATAAATACAGTTGTTAATAATAAAATCCGTTTCATATCTCTTATTTTTAATTATTAAAGAATTGATTGTCTACTTTCTACATTGTAAAAATACGATGAAAGAAAGAGACTGTATGTAGATGAATTACTGACATTATTACCCGAATTACAGATTCTATTTTTTATCAATCTGCTATAATATCTATTCTAACCTATTTAAGGAAATGAAGTAAGTATCAAAACCAAGGAAGCCAAAGTCAGACTTCCTACTTTAGCGAACGCCAAATTTATTACGAGAAGTAACTAAAGAATCATTAAACAAAATGAGAAAAGTCGAAACTGAAAAAGAATTCTGATGAGTACTTCCAGTTCAAAAGGATAAAGACAGCCCCAAAAGGCCTTTAGGCAACCACGTTACCATACTGATTGCCGACAAATTACATTTTCACTTATTTATTAATAAAATCTCAATACACTAAATCACATTGACAAATAAATATCTGTTTTGCCGAATTATCGTCAAATGCCTCTTCTTCAAATCCGCCATACTTATGATTAATATGAAAACCATTCCATTCCAAATATGAATCTAACTCTTGAGGGAAGAACATTCTCATATCCAGATTTTGAATAGAGTTGAACTTGCCATTGATAAAATAATGCCATTCGATACGGTTAATCTGAGTTTTATTTTCATATCGCATAGTCTGCTTTATCAATACTTCTCTACCGTCATCGGTTGTATATGCAGCAATTTCTTTCTGCTCTTTTCCACCTTCAACTATATATTGGATATTCGGATTAAAACAATCAAACAGAAATAAGCCACCGTCTTTGAGGTGATTCTTAACGACATTAAATACCTTAAATAAATCTTCATTCTTATATAAATGATGAATTGAATTAAACGGAATAAAGATAAAGTCGTATTTTTCCGGCAAATTCAAAGTTCTGATATCTGCCTCGATAAAACTTATTTCTAATCCTGCTTCGGAAGCTTTAATTTTTGCCTGGGCAAGCATTGAAGGGGTATAATCAATCCCAGTAATATCATATCCTTCCTTTGCAATGGGCAGAGTGAGCCTGCCCGTACCACAACAAAGTTCAAGTATCCTGGCATCCTTGTTTTCCGGCAGCCATCGCTTATAAAAGTACCAATCATCTAGATTAGTATTCATCGCATCATAAATATTTGCATCATAAATTAAATCGCCCACTTTATAATCACTATTCATATATGTTGTCCTCCAATATATATTATCTACTATTTTTATGTTTATCGTCAGTCCTATTTTCCAAGGTCGGTAATATAGGTAAAATAATCCGTAATCTATATACAAACCGAATCTAAAATCAGCAGTATCTTTGCAGTGTGATAAAGATAATAGGTATAAACGTAAAAAACAAATTGATATGTATTTAGAAAATATTTACTCTCCTGCAGACGTAAAGAAGTTATCGTTTAAAGAACTCAATGATTTAAGTAATGAAATCCGTGCATCACTCCTGCAAAAGTTGAGTGAACACGGCGGGCATTTCGGCCCTAATTTCGGAATGGTGGAAGCGACTATCGCTTTACATTATGTATTCAACTCACCAGAAGACAAGATTGTTTTTGATGTATCGCATCAGAGTTATGTACATAAGATGCTGACCGGACGGAAAGATGCTTTTCTCTATCCGGCAGAGTATGACAACGTATCCGGTTATTCCGAACCACAAGAAAGTAAGCATGATTTTTTTGTTATCGGTCATACTTCCACTTCCGTCAGCCTGGCTAGCGGATTGGCAAAAGGACGCGACCTGATCGGTGGCAATGAGAATATCATAGCTGTGATAGGCGACGGTTCCTTAAGTGGCGGCGAAGCATTTGAAGGATTGGACTATATGGCGGAGCTTGGTACAAACATGATTATTATTGTCAATGACAATCAGATGTCTATTGCCGAAAATCACGGTGGACTATATAAGAACCTGAAAGAATTGCGTGACAGTAACGGTCAGTGCGAATGTAACTTCTTCAAGGCGATGGGACTGGACTATATATATGTAAATGACGGTAACGATGTACAGGCGTTGATTGAAGCATTCTCCAAAGTGAAAGATATTCAGCATCCGATAGTAGTACACATCAACACTTTGAAAGGTAAAGGTTATGAACGTGCCGAACAGGATAAAGAGACTTATCACTGGCGCACTCCATTCAATCCGGAAACCGGAGAAGCAAAAGTCAGTTATGAGGAAGAAGATTACAGCGAAGTAACCGCTCAATATCTGCTGAAAAAGATGAAAGAAGATTCTCGTGTGGTGACAATCACTTCGGGTACTCCTGCCGTTCTCGGATTCACTCCGGACCGCCGCAAGGAAGCTGGCAAACAGTTTGTAGATATCGGTATTGCAGAAGAACACGCAGTAGCTCTTGCTTCGGGTATCGCAGCCAATGGCGGAAAACCTGTTTACGGAGTGTATAGTACATTTATCCAACGTTCATACGATCAACTTTCGCAAGATCTCTGTATCAATAATAACCCGGCTGTTTTGTTGGTATTCTGGGGTACACTGTCCGGAATGAATGATGTAACTCACCTCTGCTTCTTCGATATTCCGCTCATCAGCAATATTCCTAATATGGTTTATCTGGCACCGACTTGCAAAGAGGAATATCTTGCTATGCTAGAATGGAGCATCCGCCAAAATGAACACCCTGTTGCTATCCGTGTGCCGGCAACAGATGTAATTACTTGTGGGGAACCGGTGGAGACTGATTATAGTGTTCTCAATCGCTATAAAGTAACGCATCGTGGATCGAAAGTAGCCATTCTTGCTTTAGGTTCGTTCTATGGATTGGGACAGTCGGTTGCATCACTTCTGAAAGAAAAAGCCAATATTGACGCAACACTCATCAATCCGCGTTACATCACCGGTGTAGACAACGAACTGATGGATGAACTGAAAGCAGATCACGAATTAGTGATTACGTTGGAAGACGGTGTATTGGATGGCGGTTTCGGTGAAAAGATTGCCCGTTATTATGGTGCTACAAACATGAAAGTTCTGAACTTTGGAGCTAAAAAAGAATTTGTTGACCGATATGATATACAGGAGTTTCTCCGTGCCAATCATCTGACGGATGAACAGATTGTAGAAGATATCACAGCAGTGATCGGTTAAAATCAAACCCATGCACTATATATTCAGGTAGGTTGATGTATACGGTCTTTAAGGACAGTTGCATCAACCTACTTCCATTTTCATTCAAATCAGTCATTTTGTTATTTAAATTCATTATATTCCCTATTCAGTTCAGTAATTCCCCATTCAGTTCAGCAATCCTTTCCGTTCAAATCAATAATCCTTTCCGATAATTCAACGGAGTCTGTCCCGCATTTCTTTTAAAGAACTTACAAAAACCGGCTGCATCACTAAACCCCAGTTTAGCAGCAATCTCGCCAACCGTAAATTTGGTAGAACTCAATAAAGTACGCGCTTCCATTACTAACAATTCATTAATAAGGCTATTGATAGTCTTACCTGTTCCAAGACGTACAATGCGTGCCAGATACTGTTCACTAATAGCCAGTTTATCCGCATAAAAGCTCACGAAATGTTCTTCCCTGAAATTACGGGTAACGAGTGCATGAAATTCTTGCAGAACGTGGTCTTTACGACTGATCTCTTTTTTGATAACGGTCTTTCGGGAAAGAAAATCTGCTATATCCAAAAACAGAGAATTGCACGCTGCCTGTATACGCCGGAAAAGGAAATGATGTTCAATATTCATCAGATGCATCAATACTTCCAGCTCCTTATGGATGATTTGAGCTTCGTACTCCGTCAACTGAATCGTATATTGCTTATTCCGCCTCATGGTTGCCAACAGGATTGCCGTGATTTGTGTCAGATATGAATCGTCTGTCCGCATAGATTCGGAAAGGGCAAGAGTGATAAATTTAATATCCCGACTTGAATAAAGATGTTCCGTGAGATAATTTGCTCCGTGAATAAGTAACATATTCGGTTCTATCGCAATAAACTCTCCATTCAGTAGAATTTCCGAACGACCTTCAAGAACGAATATCATATAAAGCTCCCGATTGAAATAACATTCATTTGCCGGATAACTTCTATCTTTATATTCACTCCGGAAACAGACTACCTCCTCTTTATAATGAGGAAGTTCAGGATGCTCCTTCAATAGTTGCGTATTATCAAATATACGAGATTTTACCATTTACACCTTTATTTTATGACGTAAAAATACGATTTGTTTCGGATATGACAAAAACTGTATGGAATTAGATAATCTATTTCAGAGTAAAAAACAGGACCTTTGCATATCCTTTTCAATACATGAGAAGGGAATCAATAGAAAGAGGTTAAAAAGACATGGAAATGAAAGAGATTTTTAAGAGGTATTTAGTGTTTGTTATCGGACTCTATTTTTTAGCGGCAGGTATCGTGTTGATTATACGCTCGGCATTGGGAACTACTCCCATATCGAGCATCAATTATGTGTTAAGCCTAAATAGTCCTTTATCGTTGGGTACTTGCACATTTATCATCAATATGGTGCTTATCCTAGGACAATTTTGGTTAATCCGAAAGAATAGAACCCGACAGGATATTATTGAAATTCTTCTTCAGCTACCGTTCTCTTTTATCTTTTCGGCATTCATTGATTTTAATATGATGCTGACAAGCGAACTGCATCCCGCTAATTATGGTATGTCGATTGCTTTATTACTTACAGGATGCATGGTGCAGTCTATCGGAGTAGTGCTTGAACTGAAACCAAGAGTAGCCATGATGAGCGCAGAAGCATTTGTGAAATATGCATCCCGCCATTATAACAAGGAATTTGGAAAGTTCAAAGTTTATTTTGATATTACTTTGGTTACATTAGCCGTGATTCTCTCGCTCCTGCTGACTCAAGGTATTCAGGGAGTACGCGAAGGATCACTCATTGCCGCTTGTATAACGGGGTATATCGTCAGCTTCCTGAATCAGAAGATAATGACTAGAAAAACCCTCCATAGATTACTGCCGGTCTGGAAGTAAGCCCTATATCTATTTAAAATAAACGCCTTATAAAAGGAGTCATATAAAAAGGTCAATATAAGAAAATCACTATAAAAGAAAGTCGCTTCTCTGTTAGAATCTAATTGATTCTTTCAAAGAAGCGACTCTTTATTTTAGATATAATTACACTCGTATTTACTTCTTCTGACTATCTATCTCTTTCAGAAGTTCATCCACAGCCACCTTTAGTTGGGTATCCTCTCCTTTGACTACTGTTTCCGGATTATTGGCAACCTTTACATCTGGTTCCAATTGGGTATTTTCCAAATAACTGCCGTCAGGCAAACGATAACCGACGATAGGAATACCAAAAACCAGTGAAGGATCTTGTAAAGTTTCCCAGGACACACTTGTCATAGTACCTGGAACAGGCATACCGACAAGTTTGCCAATCTTTTGATGTTTATATACCCACGGAGTTCCGTGTGCATTCGAGTAGTTAGCTTCACATTGCAGCATAATGGAAGGTTTGTTCCAACGACGGCTCGGCATATCACATGCTTCACGTCCGCGTACCACTTGTGTGAAGTATTTCTGACCACTGAACAGTATTTCAATATCTTCATGCAGACGGCCACCACCATTGAAACGGGTATCAATCACAATGCCTTCGCAGTTGTTATATTTTCCAAGAATGTCCGAGTATACAGTACGGAAGCTGTCATCTCCCATCGACTGAATATGAACATATCCCAAACGTCCTTTCGACCATTTTTCAACATCTGCCGCACGTTGTTTTACCCAACGTTTGTATAACAATCCATTCAGTTGCCCGTTAGTGACCGGCATCACCACTTCTTCCCAACGCTCTTTACTTTGTGGATTGTAGATTGAAATCAATGTTTTCTTCCCTGCTTTATTATTCAGCAAGCAGGTTATGTCATTATCGAGAGTTATCTCTTCTCCATTAATCTTTTCAATGATGCAACCAGCCTTTACTTTGGTACGTGAATGATCGAACGGACCTTTTTCTATTACTTCGGCAATCTGCATTCCTTTTCCCTGATAATCCCAGTCGAACAAGAGTCCGAGATTAGAAGTGACATCTCCTTTTCCTTTGGGAGAATAACGTCCTCCGGTATGTGAAACATTCAGCTCACCCAACCACTCACTCAATAATTCTGCAAAGTCATAATTGTTATCAATATGAGGCAAGAACTTACGATAAGCATTAGTCATAGCATCCCAGTCAACCCCGTGCATATTGACATTGTAGAAGCGTTTTTGATGCTGTTTGTACACATGGTCAAACATCGTTTCACGTTCGGCAGCCAAATCCATTTTCATTTCAGCCTGATAGCTGATGGGCTTCAACGCATCCGACTTGGCATCCATCTTTTGCATAATCCGGCTTCCCAACAAAAAGATATCTCCTTTTTTGTCCAACATCAACGATGCCCAACCGGTATTGAGTTTGTGCAGACGCTTCGTATCTTTTTCACGGAGATTCATTTTCCAAAGGTCATATCCATCTTCGAACGCACAGAAATAGTAAAGATCTTCCCCGTCTTTTGAAAGTATGGCACTACCCAAGTCGGATGAATTGGGAGTCAGACGTACGATACGGTCTTCAATGCCGTTCAGCTCGACAAGTATCTCTTTTTGGTCTGCCTTATCCTCGGCGGACTCTTCCTGATCGCTATCTTTGCTGCTATCTACCTTGCTCTTTTCCTTGTCGGACTTGCCTTTGTCAGCCTTTCCCTTGTTAACATTTCCTTTATCTGCTTTTTCCGCCTTAGACTTCTTTCCGTCTTTCGTCTTCTCATCGTCTTTCTCCTTTGCCTTCTTCTGTTCCTTTTCAAATTCCTTGAGTAATTCGAAATCTTCCTTACTCAAACGGTAACGATCATAAGCATCCTGATTGAGAAACACCAACATCACATCTTGCTGCGATCCCCAGGAAGCGTGCGCACGCATACCATAGCGTTCGGTTTGGAAAAGAATAGCATTCCCATCGAGTACCCAACGCGGAGCACCACTGATATATCCACTATTTGTCAGATTAGTAATTGCCCCTCCCTGTGCGCTGACAATGCCTACATCCGAATAAGGATCGTGGCGGTTGCCTATAAATTCAAGAGTGAACCATTTACCATCAGGCGACCATTCGTAATCAAATCCTCCTCCGGTGTTATACCATGTAGAACCATCCGTTACCTGACGTACCTTTTTTGTTTTCAAATTGAGTACCATCAAACGATTACGGTCTTCGATAAAAGCCAATTCTTTGCCATCCGGTGAATATTGCGGATAAGCACGTTCTACCGTTTTGGACGGTAGTAATACTTCCTCTTCAATAAGAGTGGCATTAGGGAAATTCGGGTCTTCCTTACGACTTATTTTAGCGGTATAAAGTTGCCAGTTACCGGTTCGCTCACTGGCATAAACCAGTGTCCGGTTGTCCGGAGCAAAAGAAACGGCAGCTTCTTTTGCCGGAGTATTTGTGATTTGCTTGGTTGTAGCATAATCAGTTGAAGTCACAAACACATCACCACGTACAATAAAAGCAATTTGCTTACCGTCCGGAGATACAGAAGCGGAAGTTGCTCCCTGTGAGAATTTAAGTGTAGCAAGCTGCTGCTCATCATCACGGACCAGTTCTACTTTTACTTTTTCCGGACGTGCACCAGACTTCTGTGTGTATAACTCACCATCATAGGTATAACATAAGGTACCTTTATCGCTGACAGACAAAAAACGTACCGGGTGAGTTTTGAAAGTAGTCACAGCTTTCACTTCCTGTGGAGTATTCAAAGAGAAAGTATACACATTGAAGGAACCTCCATCACGCTCACTTAAAAAATAGACAGCATTACCATCAGGTGCATACACAGGATTACGGTCCTCTCCTCCCCGGTTTGTCAGGTTCGTATGTTTTCCCGTTTGGGTATTATATAACCAAATATCTCTCGTAATGGAAGAAGTATGATGCTTTCTCCATTCATCCTCAAACCCTTTACGATCCTGATAAAGAAAATTCTTCCCTGTTTTATCAAAACAGACCAGTTCTGCAGGAGTGCCCAGCACTTGCTCGGTACGTCCGCCGGCAACAGGAACTTTATATAATTCCGTCATTGCTCCTGTAGGAAACAGGGCACTGCTTGCCGGATCCTGTATAGAAGCAGAGAAAAAGACATACTTTCCATCCGGAGTAAAAGCCGACGGTATTTCTGATGCAGAATGATAGGTCAATCGCCGGGCGGCACCTCCGTCAGCAGGCATAATAAATAAGTCAAAATTTCCATTCCGGTCACTGGCAAACGCAATTTGCTTGCCATCGGGCGACCAAACCGGATTGGCTTCATAAGAGGTTTGTGTGGTGAGTTGAACAGCTGTTCCTCCTTGTGCAGGGACTTTATAAATGTCACCCTTGTAACAAAAAACAATTTCTGATCCATCCGGTGAAATACGTGCATCACGCATCCACAAAGGAGTAATTGCATAGCTGGATAATACTAATAATACCAGCGCTAAAGAAGTTATTAGTTTCTTCATATCAAATTATTATAAATTTATTCCGATAAATCGGTTTGAATTAGTTTTCCCGTGTAATTATAAAATGTGCTGTCACCAAAATCTTTATAAAAGAAGGCATATTTATCCACTCCCGTACAATGACAAACGCCAATCTGTCGGGGAAGATATTCCTGTAAATAATCTGCAATGACCTGATATTTTTGTTTTTCCGCATTATGGATATGAAAACCTCCTAGAAGTAACTTACAAGGAGATTCGGGAAAGGCAGCCTGAACCGTACGCAAAATATTAGTTATTCCCCGATGAGAACAGGCACTTAATACGGAAAATCCTTCCGGTTCCACCAATACCACCGCCAATTCATCCTGAAAAGTATCCGGTATTTTGCATCCATCTTCTTGCTGAACCCAAAAACGTTCAAAATGGGTATCTTCCTGATTTATAATATCAATAGAGGGAAAAAGGAAAACTCCGGAAAGCAGCTCGGTCTGCTCTGTAATAAAGCGGAAACGGGAACGATCGAGGTTTTGTGTATGCATCATCCCGTTCTCACGTTCATCCTTGAATTTAGGAGAAAAAACCTCACGCTTACAGACAACGGTTGCCTGCGTATTCAATTCCAAAAAATAACGTAGTCCGCCCGTATGATCGCTGTGACCATGAGATAATATCAAATAATCGACTTTTTGCAAGTCAATATGCAACAAGCGGGCGTTACGGATAAACAAGTCGGATGCTCCCGTATCGAAAAGTAATCTATGTTCTTGAGTCTCGATATATAGAGAAAGACCATGTTCTGCCTGCAATTTACGTCCATAGACACAATTCTCCACAAGAGTCGTTATTTTATAGCCCATGATACTTAGTTAGTTATCAAACGAATTATACAAAATAAAAAGTTCTGCCACAAAATTATAATAATTCTGTGGCAGAACAAGCAATCCAGTCAATTAAGTAATCGTAAAAAGGGGAAAATCTGGAAAACATAACCGTCTTTTCCAGATTTCCCGTCAGGTTTTAAAAGTTAAGTTCAAAACTATATCTCAAATATTCGAACAAATCCATTTATCATATTCCTTATGAATATCTTTAATATGGAAAACAAACAGTTACACCATCTTTCCCATATTATATGCTTCCTGCATGTAGGGAGTATCTTTAATCTCTCCTACTTTCCATGCACCGATGCCATAGACTGTCCCTTTTTCCTGTGGTCCTTCCAAGCAATCGAGGAAGCCACGGAAGCCGTCGATAGTACGCTCCATCATTGCTTTATCGTTTTCTGCTGCCGCAATAATGAAATAAAATTCCTTATTAGTTATTTCCGTATAACGTGCGCAACAACGGTCAATCATAATCTTCATCTGCCCGGACATGGTATAGAAATAAACAGGAGTTGCCATTACAATCACATCGGCAGCAATCATCTTCTCCACGATTTCCGCTGCATCATCCTTCTGCGGACAAGGTTTACCGTACATACTGCAAACACTACATCCCGTACAAGGATGAACCGTTTTGTCTTTCAGAAAAATCTTCTCTACTTCATTGCCCGCCTCGATAGCACCTTTCATAAATTCATCACAAAGCAAATCCGAATTACCACCTTTACGTGGACTGGACGAAATTATCAAAACTTTTTTAGCCATAACTTTCTTTTATTACTTTTTGTTTTCAGAATTCTTTTTATCAATGATTCATGTTGCAAAAATAGACAAATAAAGGTATCCTGTATGTAGATAAATTACAGAGAAAGATACCATAATTACAGATTCTATATTTTGCATTCGTTTTAACAACTTTCTTGTATATAGTTATTCTACAAATAGTTCTGAAAGTTTCTTTCACTAATATATAATTTATATCTTTGCCCGTGATACAGACAACATGATACAATGAAAAAAATACAACTGACCGACTCACATAAAGAAAAGCTGTTTCAAATCCCCTTATTCAGGGATTTACCTTTAAACATCAAAGAGTCCTTATTGGAAAAGCTGGATTTTGTAATCTATGCGGCTAATAAAAAAGAGATAGTCGTTACACAAGGAACACCCTGCAACAAGTTATTTGTACTTTTGGAAGGAAAACTACGTACAGATATTATTGACGGATTAGGTAATGAGGTGATGATTGAATACATTATCGCTCCACGTACCTTCGCCACTCCTCATCTTTTTAATTCGAACAATACTTTGCCGGCTACTTTCACTGCTCTTGAGGACAGTGTGATACTTATGGCAACCAAAGATTCAACCTTCAAAGTAATTAGTCAGGACCCACAAGTTCTTCATAATTTTCTTTGTATCGCAGGTAATTGTAACATCTGTACTGTATCCCGCCTGAAACCTCTTTCACGCAAAACCGTACGGGAAAGGTTCATTGTCTATCTATACGAACATAAGAAAAAAGACTCGTTAGTAGTAGATATCATGCACACCCAATCCCAGCTCGCCGAATATTTAAATGTGTCACGCCCTGCTCTATCTAAAGAAATCAATAAGATGATGAAAGAAGGACTCGTCATCATGGAAGGAAAACGAATCGAGATTTTAGATAAAACAACTTTGGAAAAGTATCTGTAACGACGTATTTAGAAAAATATCCGTAACAACAGACGTAACAATAAGAGTGTAGCTATCAAGAAGTGGTTAAAACAAAAAATCATCCTCACTTCAGATATACTGTGGCAAGGATGATTTTACAAATTCAAAACTTTCAAAAACTCTCTCTTTATTTAAATTCTATCTATTCCCTTGGATTTACCACTTCACAAACAATATCTTCGGATTAATATTCAACGATAGCCAACCCCAGTCCTGCCAGCTTTTATGATTGCCGGTTTTCACAGCGTCCATCGTCTTCGTACCACGCATAAAAGAATATCCGGCAGAGAGTTTCACATCTTTCATGATCGACCAGTTTATCTGATAATCGACTTCCGAACCTAAATATTTCTTCAAGTCCTGAACCTTTACGGCTGTGCTAAAGTAGTGATAATTAAGTTCCATATCCACTTTGTCAGAAGCACGGAAACGGCCTCCGATACGGGCATCCATCAATCCAGGGGCATAACCGTTCGCAAAGGTAGAAGCATAAAAATAATCCATTGCTCCATAGAATTTATGATGAGTTCCATAAAGAGGATCGAAAGCTTTGTACTTACCGCCATTTCCCTTATCACCACTTAGATAATCAAAGCTAGCCACAGCTCCCCATGTATGGTCAAACGTATAAGCAGCCTGTATGCTTCCCATCAAAGCTGAAACTTTATCAGCAGTTTTATTCTTACCCATCTGATAGTAGAAAGCACCATCCAGATTCCAGTTACTGTTCTTATAAGTGAGGTAGGTTCCCATTGTTTGTAAGTAACGGGTGTGAGAATCATCCGTAGCTTTATCGCCCGTTTCCAATCCCAAGTTCATAAACAATAAAGAAGCCCCGAACGGAACATTGTCCGCCTTATAGTGATACCAAACGGTTTGCATATTCTTATAAGGCTGTCCCGTAGAAGAATCATAGTAAGTGCCTCCGCTTGTTCTATTGTCATTATTCTGATTAAAAGCAAGAATCAAATGCACTTCATTATTTTTGTTGGCATATCCTAGCTTCAACGCATCGTGGTAACGACCCGCTACATTCCAGTCCAATCCTCCCAAAATACGTTCATCATCATAAATCAACGACTGACGTCCCAGTTGGGCAAAGAATCCTTCGCCAAAGTTCATCTTTGCCCAAGCCTCATTCAGCATAAAACGCCCGTTCTTTTCAATCTGCGGATCCTGTCCCCAAACACCTACATGCTGTGCCGACATCTTCAGTTCCAGATCCGAACGTTTATAATCCATCGATAACCGCGCACGGTTATTGATGAAGGACGTAGGAGCCACCCCTTCATCCCGTGGAGTCAAGGCACCGTTCCGATACTCTGCACGAGGTCTGATTTGCATAGACATCGTAAATTCATTCTCTTTCTCCGTGTTTTGTGTGTATGCCATGCTTGGCAATAGCATAAGCAAGAATGACCAATAAAATGTTTTCATTGATAGTGCAGTTTAAATGATTTGATATTTCAATTTAAATTATACGTATGTACACTGACTCCTTGTGCGGACGGAAGGTAATTGATTCCATACCAACACATTTGTAATAAGACAAAAGAGACCAATAAAACAACCAATGCCAGACGTGCCTTCAATGGCTTTCCCAATCTGAAATGGATATATGCCAGATAAGCAAACCAAGTCGCTGCCGCCCAGGTTTCTTTCGGGTCCCAAGCCCAGTAGTGTCCCCAGGCTTCTTTCGCCCAGATAGCTCCTGTAAGCATACCTAATGTCATAAATGCCAAACCTACATAAGTGAGGTTATCGCACAAATCCATTTCTTTCCGTTCAATCTTTTTCTTCTTGAACCAAAGCAGATAGACAGCCATCACCGTCGCCGCTCCCAACATAGCGTAAGCAAACATATACACAATGACATGAGGAGCAAACCACGGACTTTGCAAAGCGGGCATCAACGTTTTATTGTGAATCTCCGGTTTGAAGATATTGATACAGATAAAGACGAACGAAAGGATGCAACTGAAACTAAGAATCCATTTATACTTCCAACGTACGTAGGTTATCAATCCCGCCAACGGAAGGAAGAAAGAATACCACAGCCGGGTCTCTCCCATAGTTCGCATCGGAGGACGTTCCAATGAAATCCACATTCCGATAATGAAGCTGAAAAAAATAGCCAACCCTAAGAAAGTAAATCCATAAGCCCATCCCGGTTTTGTTCCTTTCCAGGCAGCAAAAGCTCCTAAAGCCCAACAAACCAGTGCAGCTATTGCAAATAATATAAAGTACTCCCAATTCATGCTTTGTCCTCCTCTTTTCTCTTTTGTGCACTGACGAACAAGCAGACAGCTCCTGCCATCATCATTATAATTCCTGCGTAAACGAACGGTAGCCACGGATCGCGAACCAGTTCGAAGACACTGACATCACTCCATCGTCCTTTTGTCTCATCGTAGCTAAGTTGATAGATTTTCCATCCTTCTATCTCCATCGGACGGTTCACTTCAATGGTGCCTTCCGTTATCGTTCCTTCTTGTGTATAGATTTTCACTTCCGATGCAAACCGCTGCGGTTCCCGTTCCGGCATCACAAGACTGGTTAAAGAATCCAATCGGATTGCCTTATAAGGAAAGAGGAAACTGCCACAGCTTACCCAACCTTCTTTCGTTGTTTGATTCTTCTGATTGACAGCTTTCAGATAAACAGCATAAGTTGCTCCCATCGAATGAAATTCTATAAACTTCACAGTATCTTCAGTAGCCACAGAAGCTGCCATCGGGATAGATTGTTCGATTGTCAATTGCCAGTCTTGTAATGTTCCCTTTATCACTCCCTCTTCCAGCAATACATGTTCAGGAGATTTTTCGGGAAGCGTACGCCCGGTTTCGTTGTCAATCAGCATCAGTTTTGGAGGATATTCGTCGATAGTAAAATCCTTGAGTTCGATAGCCAATGGAAGTTCAATCAGTTGACCTTTATCGTCAGTAGCCCGCCATTCGGCATTGCCCATGCGGGTTGTCATTTTCAACCGTTGCATATCGGCGTTTCCTAAAGTGGCCGCTATCAACGCGACGAATAATCCGATATGATTGAGAAGGAACGAAAGTCGTCTCCACTTAAAAGGAAAGCTGGCACGAAGTATCGTCAGTCCCAATGCAGTGACCATCCAAAAGTAAAGCAGAACGAAAGGCCAGGATGCAATCATCTGTGAGAATCCCAGCAAATCCGTTGAAGCATTTGGAGCATGACCGGAAGGAGCTTGCCGGATAAGTCCCATAACTACCGTCATGCCGACCACCCACAACAAAGCGGAGACGGCAGCGGAATAATGGCTTAACCAACTGAATAAATACACACGTTTACGAAGAAGGTGCATGGCTATCAAGGCAACGATATAAACCAGCAGCACAATCACGTTGACCGGACAGGCAAACAAATCCCAGTTAATAGCACCCACTGTCATTTGCAGCAATATGCCTATTATCAGTAATCCTGCGCCAATCGCCAACCCTTCTTTATAACTCCACGGTTTGCTCCACATATATATCTATGCTTATATTTGTTTTATATCTGCGCCAAACGTCCATTTTCTTTCGCTTTCTCCAACCAGGCGGGAACCGTTGTTTTCAAGAATTTCTCTTTCGCAGCTCTTTCAGCGTCCATATCCAAGCCGATATATTCCTGTGCCTTTGCCTTCGTCGAGATGTCCGGCATCGGAACATCACCAGTGTATCCGTTCTTCGCCAATACTTTGGATACGGCAAGACGGGCTTGCATAGCACGGTCGAGTCCGTGAGAAAGGATTCTCTGAATTTCCTGCGGTGCATGGAAAGAGCCGCCGTGTGAAGCCACTCCGAAATCCCAACGCCATTGTGCCTGACGAATCAATGCGAGAACATCTTTCATTTGAGCTTCTGTCGCTCCATTATCCCAAGCAAATTTAGCTTCGATATGCGCTTTCGCCAATTCCTGTTCCAAGCGGTTACGAATTTCGTTCGCTTTGCGTTGGCGTTCGTAAACGTTATTGCGCAAAGTCTCTTCGCTCTCGCGATGGCAAACCTGACAGGTACGATCAATCATAGCCAATGGGCTCTGAATATGGTGATCGCTGAATTTCACACCACCTTCACTCTTATACGGCATGTGACAATCGGCACAAGAGACACCTCTTTGCCCATGAATACCCATTTGAGCAATCTCATAATCAGGATGCTGTGCTTTCAGAATCGGAGTACGACTCAATTTATGGATATAATCATAGAACCCGGCCTCATCATAATAAGCCTCCATATCTTCTACCGTGAAACCTTTATCCCAAGGGAAAGTCAGGTATTTGCCATCACCTTTGAAGAAATATTCAACGTGACATTGCGCACAGACCAATGAACGCATTTCTTGCGGAGTAGCTTTGGTGATGTCTTTACCTTGGCGTTGGAAAGCTTCAATCAAAGCCGGACGGCTGATATGAAGATTCATTGTTTCCGGGTCGTGGCAATCAGAGCAGCCAATCGGATTTACGATTTCGGCCCCCATAGCTCCCCATTTATTATTATAGAAAGAATCGACACCCAATGCTTCCATCATACGGGGAACATCCGGACTTTTACAAGTCCAGCAAGTAGACGGTTGCGGACCATCCGTCGGGTTCACAGGTGCACCGGTACGTAACGATGCCGTAATATCCTCAATAGCATGCATGTGCCCCCGTGGAGTAGAATAATCTTTAGAGAAAGCGTATCCCGCCCATAGAATCACCATTTCAGGACGTTTTTCCAAGGCATCCACAGCTATATTCCCATTAAATTCGCTTTCAAAGTCAGTCTTTGCAGTTTCCGTCCAAGTTTGATATTCACGGGGGAAATCATCCTTGAATAGTTCATTTCGTGCTTCAATCCCCTTGATGACGTTTTTACGGTTGTTGAAAATGCTGGCAACTTCCGCCCTCCGTTCCATCAACGCAGAAACGCATAATCCCAAAACAAATACAACGACCATTGAACCTCCGAACAACAGCCATCCTTGCCATGATTTTAATTTCTTTTCCATTGTATATCGGTTTTATTATTTTATTACGTATTTCATTTCCTATTTATCTTTATGACTCACCATCTTCCGGAGCCATTCGGGAACGGGCGATTCCGGAAGAGGAACAATAGCTCCCGGAGTGCCGGACAAAGAGTTTCTTCCACCATGAGGAACATCACGATGGCAATCCCAGCAAGCCTTCCCCTCTCCTACCTGTGACATCATATAATCAATCTTCCCCGTCTTCACAAATTCCGTATTGAGTTGTGTATGACAGCGAATACAATTATTCATTATCAATTCAGAACTGGCTTCATGAGCCTGAATCACCTGCGGCTCGCTTTTGGTAAGAAATGCAGCTACGTGTTTCATTCCGTCCATCCCCTTAAAGGTCCATTTTTTCACAGCATTTTCATGTGGCACATGACAATCATTGCAGGTGGCATTCCGAGCATGTGAGCTATGAAACCAAGTTGCATAGTAAGGAGTCATAATGTGACAGTTCACACAGGCAGCCGGGTCATCTCCAAGATAGGTATGCGCCCGGAGCATGTACATAAACAATGCCCCTCCACCCACAATAACACCGCCAATGATGACAGCCGCTACTTTCCATTTAAAAGAAGGAAAGAATCGATTTATTATTGGAAACTTCATCATACGAAATAGAATTTTTCACAAAAGTAAAGGATTGGAAACAAAAAAGGTGTAATATCTATTACACCTTTCGAAAGAAAAAATACTCTTTATACAAAAAACAGCCTATCTATCGTCCTGTAGCCAACAGATATTCCAGTTCCTTTATATAGTTGTCTATTCATTATGATGGTGGTCTTCATCTTCCACCTCATTGCTCAATTTAATATTGCGCGCGATATAAGATTCGTTGCCTGCGGCATCTGTGCAATAAACCATCAAATGATAATCCCCTGCAGTCGCATTGGCTGGTATTACAATATCGTGATGATGAATATGTGCTGTTTTCTGTCCTGACACATCATACGATCTGTTAAAACTAAAATCTACTGTTTCCTGCACAGCCCTACTATTACCGCCGTGTGAATGATGGTCGAAATTGCTATGAATTTCGATCTTATAGGATTTCAGCATAACATCATCCGACAAATCCATTTCAAAATGAACTCCATGTTCGTTTCCGATCTCCAATGCCTGACCTTCTTCCGGTTCATGAAGTTCAATCAAAGGTTTGATCGTATCGCTGGAGTCATCATTATCACAAGAGGAAAACATGAAAGTAACTGTTGCCAAAAGGCTAACCATTGGGAGATAAAATTTATTTTTCATTTCAGTAATTTTTTAAATGGAACTTTGATTAATATCTGGAAGTTACGTCCCGGTTCGGGAATCTCAACTTTCCTGTAAAAACTAAGATGATTGTAATATCGGGTATTGAATATATTCCGGGCGGTCAGGGTAATTTCAATTTCATTATTTCCACCTATCGGAATGTTTAAAGATCCGCCCAAATGGAAGAGATTTGCTCCGGCTGTACGGTCTTCGTTACGGTCCACTCTATTTTGCCGAGCAATGCTCTGCCATTCTGCATACAACATATACCGGTTCTTTTGCCAGGTTAATGTATTGCGCATAACAGGTGGCGGCGAGAAACTCAATGGAATATGTTCATCACAATTATAGGTGTAAACGTATTCAGCGGAAATCCGATAATTGAAGTTACGCAGAAAATCAACATCTACGGTAGCTTCAGTTCCTGCGAACAGTGCTTCCGCTCCGGTATAGCGATAGATTTGTCCGGCATGAGGCAATACAGACCACTCTCCGGTAGGACGCAGAAAGATGTAATTGCTGAACCAACTGACAAATGGAGAGACGGAGAAAGAAATTCTCCGGTACTTCAGATGATAAGAAGCGTCCAGTTGCCAGCCCTGTTCCGATTTTAAATTGGCATCTCCCTGTTCATGGCGGAAAGTGCCGTGATGTACTCCGTTGGCAGCCAACTCATTCGCACCGGGCAGGCGGAAACTACGCCCGATATTCACCTTTACCAGATGCTTGTCGGAGGGAGTCCATACCAATCCCAGAGAAAGAGAATAATCACCATAGTGTTTTTTCACCTGGTGACTGTTCCACTTATAAAGGTCTATCTGTTCCTGGGTATATCCCTGTTTTTGAAGATAATCGGCAAGGTAAACATCTTCATGCGAAGAAATATTTATGTATCCGTAGTCATACCGAGCTCCTCCGCTGACGGAGAGCACATTGTTAGGTCTGTACGTTGTAAGCCAGAGCATTCCGGTGGTGGAACGGTGATATTCGGGCAATAAAAACGAATAGCCGGCAATGTCATTCCGTTGATGCTGTCCATCCCACCCCAATGTATGTTCCCATGAAGAAGATCCGATAAAACGAGCTTTCACTGAAGCACTGAAGGTGTTCAGATTAAATGCGAGTTCTTTGTCGGGGTCTTTCTCTGGTGCGGGTTGCGAGCCATAGTGAGTATGGAAAGCACTCCACTCTTCACGGTGATTGTTCTGGAAACCCAAATCACCTGACAAGATCAGTTTCTCCCACGCATATTGCTGATGGGTGGTCACTTTCAGGTGATTCACTTTGCTATAAGGCAATTCGATATTACGGCTGTCTCCATCATCTTCCACACGGGATGCATCGGGTATGCCATGCGCTCCGGGGAAGAAACCTGTCTTTTGATAGACATTACTCACGGAGAAATTCGCTCTATATGCCCTTCGCTGATATTGGGTAAAGAATCCGATATTGCGTTCAATGCCTGCTGTATTCTTCAGTTTACGCCCATATATGGGGATTCTCTGTGTCAGGTAGACAATAGAATCCGTAGGAATATGATAGTCGCCGAAGTGCTGTTCCGAATAACGGATATAAGAGTACCAGGCATTTTTTTTGATTCCCAGCATCAATGATCCTCCGATGGTTCCATTGACTGATTTACCAAGCAGTGTGACATCTCCAAACACCCGATTATCCACAGGCACGGCCGATGGAACAACATCTATCACTCCTCCCATCGCATCACTGCCATAAAGCAATGAGGAGGGGCCTTTCAATACATTGACCGCTCCGATGTTGAAAGCATCCAGCTCTAAACCGTGATCGGCTCCCCATTGTTGTCCTTCCTGCTTGATTCCGTTTTCCAATACGGCAATCCGGTTGAATCCCATTCCGCGAATCATCGGTTTGGAGAATCCCGAACCGATATCCATTGCTTGCACTCCGGGAATGTTCTCCATCGCTTGCATGAAGTTTCCTGTAAAATGTTTGCGCAGAAAATCCTGATCGGCTACATCAACCGTAAGGGCAGACTTTTTGGCTTGACGTTGCTGGTACGTTTCGGTCACCACAACATCAGGCAAAAGCATACTCTTGATTGAATCGGATTTCTGTGCGTGGACGGGTAAGGCTACAATCAGCCCCAGTACGCCCGAAATAATTCCGATACGCATCAATTACAATCTTTATTTAATATGTAAAATGAATGTGAGGACAGGTTACAGTGAATCTGTCTTCTTCGTAAATTTGAGTATGTAATTATGCGACAGGGGGTGCACGCAGTTGATGCGAATAAGTCCGTTTACAAACGACCTTATCCTGGTAAATGATTGGCTCGTAAGGCACGAGCGTTAATGTACAATGAAATTCTACCGGTGGGGGTTCAGTAAAGAAAGAAAGGGAGTATTGACATATCGCACAATCATCGGATGACTTGTGAGAGTGCCCGGCATGAGAACATGACTTTTCATCCTCACTTCCATGATAGTGAAAGGTCTTCACTACAAAGAAAGGAATGAATGTCATAAACAACACCCACGCTATGTATGCTCTTATTTTTCTCTCGTGATACATTCTCCCTCTATTGGTTATATAGAATAGTGGGAACAAATATAGGCGTATGAAAGTGAACGGACAAATTATCAGGCTTAATATGTGTTATTTAAAGAATCTGTAACAAACGAAATCTAAATTTAATTCACTACTTTTGCAGTATTGAACATTTTAAATTTAAAACAATGAATGAAAACGACAAGTTAAATATCCTGTGGACAACGGACAATAAAGATACGATCTTTAATATGTTGTCAATGTACGTAATAAACTCTAAAAACAGAGGTTGGTGGAAACATATAAATGTAATCCTTTGGGGAGCATCGGTAAGATTAGTGGCAAACGATACACAAGTTCAGACAGAAGTATTGGAAATGCTACAATCAGGAATTACAATTGAAGCATGCCAGGATTGTTGCAACAATTTTGGAGTAACTTCAATTATTATCAATTTAGGTATTACCGTTAGATACATGGGAGCTCCACTAACAGAATGTCTGAAAAATGGAGAAAAAATACTATCTATTTAGGAACCTGTTTTTAAACTAGATACTACATCTCTTTCAATGTCCAAGTAAGGATTACAAAACTATAACAATAGAACATTACGCATTGTTTTATTAGGAAAAGTCATGTAATATTTATCTTTTAAAGTTATTACACCCCAATAAAACAAAATGATAGAATAAAATCTTATATCAAAAACGTTCTGTTTATCAAGTTTCTTTGAAAGGTCGGCTACATTATAAGGCAACTCATCATCAATAATCAATGCATCCAACATCGCTTTCGCGTTATCCAGTGAAAGGGTAAGCCGACGAATCCAATTAATATCGGTACGTAGATTTTCATCCACCAGTTCGTCGGGAATACTACCGGCATTGGCCGCAAACTTCTTGAAGAAATAAGTCAAGATAGTAGCATTGAACAACCGGTCACCATTGGGACGGAAACGATAACCATCATAGTTACTTACAATTAGCTGCCAGATTTCATCAAAACGTTCTTGTCCTGTGGAGTATTTATCAAGTACATAACGCAGATATGTCTCTGTCTCTTCGTATGTAAACCCGAGCATATTCAGAAAATTAGGTTCAAGAGTCAATATCTCTGCTATATTATATCCACTGGTCAAATCATCCATCGTAACAGGTAATACACCTGTACAGAAACAGGTACGGATACTCCCCTCACCTATTCCGGCTTTTATCACTTTAAAGAAAGTACGCAAAAAACTGTCATTCGTCGTCACTTCCTCATAAAGCGGATCGTTGTATGCTGTAAGCAACTGATTAGTGAAGTTATCATATTCATCAATCAATAGATAAACTTTTGGAAATTCATGAGAACGGGCATAATTAAGAACTTCTTCCAACATTTTGGAAGCGTCTCCCCGAGTAGTAAACTGAAAATCACCGAACAAATCTCTGTTATGCTCTACCATCACATCTACCGGGCCACAGTTCAAATCATTAAAGTTTTGAGCCAATCCTTCAATAGTATCCGCCATTACCATTTTCGAAAAATCGTAGCGAATAATCATATAACTGTTATGCTCTTTTGTCGGATGGTTACCTATCCAGGTTCCCCCAAACAGTTCTTCAAACCGATGCGCTTTTGTACGGTCATAATAGCAAGCTAATGTAGAAACCAACAAACTTTTTCCAAAACGACGGGGACGGAGAAATACAGGAGCATTATAATCCTCTAATTTAGGAATATAATCAGTCTTATCAACATAATAAAAACCACGTTCACGCAAATCTATGAAATCCGCTACTGCATAAGGAATAGTTATTCTTGCCATAATCTTACTATTTTCTCTATATACAAACAAAGGTACAAAATTGTTAGCAAAAAGAAGGACAATTACTTATTATAATGTTATTCTTCCTGTTTCCATACATAAAACACATTCCTTCCCGCCCCTCTCTTACGCAGTTTTCCCTCCTGAATAAAAGTATTCAAATCATCAACAGCTTTCAGCCGGGCTACTCCTGTCAGTCTGCTGTATTCTATGCGGGTGATTCCTCCATTCTTCTTCAGAAACTCCTGTAACATTTGAAAACGTTGCTCGATAGGTATCTCCGTTTTACTAACAGTCCGTCCCGATTTGGGCACACGTTCAAGTCTCATTTCCCGTCTTACCTTCAATTTAAAATTTTTGGAGGTACGCAGGTGTACATTGTCAAAACAGATAGATTCGGAACGGATTTCTTTTTTAGTCATTACCTTCTGAGTGCATTTCAAAGAGACACTAAGATGTCCCAGCTCTCCAAGCTCCACAATATAGCCACGCGCCAAGAGACTACCAAGTTCATCTATTACAGCCCCCAACACCCCGTCAACCATATTCTGGGGAAAATGTTGATAACGTGACACACGTTCTATAAACTCTTTTTGGGAATAAGTCCCGCTCGGAACTATCCGCGCATGAAGGGGTTGCTTCTCGCCGGTATTCTGAACGTCCGGTGTCTCATACAAATCATAATACGCACTCATAAGCAGCTATATTTTATTGATTATCATTTATCATTTTCTTGCCTGATATTTAATCTCTCTTATACCAATCATTAGTTCTTGACTAGCATATATTTATTCGTCTGACTATAGTATAATTTGCATCTGACTATAGTTATTCTTTCGTCTGACTATAGTTAGACGAAAAAGCAACTATAGTCAGACGATTAGTTTATTGCATACAAAGATATACTTTATCGCAATACAACTTATAAATATTAGGAAGAAAAGATTTAGTTAACCGCTAGAAATTAATCACCCAACAGCAACTTAGTCACAGCAGCCGTATTCAATGCCCACTCACGGGTATATACTTCATCGGCTTCCGGTGTATCAGTCAACTCCAAACCCTGTGCTTGTGCTTTGATTGCCAACAGTTCGCCCACAGTGGTTTTGGCTTCCAGTTTATCCAGATACTTTTCAATAGTCTGTGTATCCAAAGAAAGAACCGTCTGTCCGCCGAAAGGAATTTCCAACCATACCACTTCCCGTTCCTTCACTTTCAGGACTCCGAAAACAAGTCCTTTCTGCAAACTTTGAGAAACTCGTACCTGATGCTGAACACAGGAAGGGTCATAAGCCACTCCGTTTCTCTCCGATATTTTCATCGGGTAAGCGGAGTTCATCCAACCTACCACCAGATTAGGAGAGATAGCCCCATTACTATACGCATTGCAGGTGAAAGCAACATATTGCGCACCTACACGGTCCAACTCATTCAAATCCAATTCGATATACTCGGCAGTACCTTTCTTGTCGGGGATGCTTCGGATATCTCCGCTATGTTTAGCACCAATAGCTTTCAGATTGAAGTAGGAACACACTTCTGTCGTTGAAGGCAAAGTGATATGACAACTCAAGTCCATATCCAAATGCTGTGCCGGAAGTCCCTTTCCCCATTGCATAAACAATCGAACCTTATCTCCTTCCACCGGGAAACGTGTACCCTGCAAGGCACAGGAAGTATCCTGAACCGTTTCGCTACGGTCGCCGATAGACAATGGAATATGAAACAACATAGGATCAATATACATACTTGCGCTTCCACTCCCGACACCCGCATTAGCAAAGCGGGCAGCAACAACCTCTTTACACAAATCCTGTACCTCTTTCACCATCTCTTTAAGCTGGTCTTCCATATAAAGACTCACCAAATAGTGAGGCTCTATCAAAAGCGCATTACCACCTAAAGGCTTCACCATTCTCTTATGTCCTTGCTCAAAGTAACTCTCCGCATACATACCCAAAGTGACCACCAAACGAGCCGGCAACAAATGAACGACTTCTTTAAATGCCGTCAACGTCTCTTCCGGACCGAACCAAAGCATATTGGCAAACAAGGAACGTGCAAACATACCCGGACGTTGCTTCAACAAAGCGAATGTCTGTGCCGCATCTGCTTTCAAACGGCTACGCTCCACTTCTCCCTGCCAAACTGTATATGCCTGACAGTAGAATACGTCCATCAACTCTTTCAAATTTTCGAATCCCGATTTACGAGCATATTCCGCCAAACGCAATGCACGTATCATACGTACCCACATTTCCCTTTTCGAATGCATCATTTCACAAGACTTCTCCGGTGTCATCGCCAAATTGTTCAACCAAAGAGCCACCATTTTACACTCGCGACGGGTATATTTCAGTTTTAATTCTTCCCGCTTTGCCTGGGCAGCCGAACGGCTTTTATCCAAAGCATTGCACAGATGTGCATTGTTTCTACCCGCTTTACGAATGAGGGTCTTAGGCTCTATGATTTGCAAGAATCCGGTTTTCTTATACCACAAATAACGCAATATATCATTCGGAGCAGAGAAATAAATCTGCGCTTCCTGTGCCCTATCCTGCTCTACCAGTGTGTCGATCACCAGCATCAGAGTTTCTTTCATCTTGATTCCGACTGCCGGCAACGGAAGTTCAGCCAACAAGATTTTCAAGCTGTCCGCTTGTGTTGCATCAAGGGCCGTACGTGATTCCAGCAAGTCACCAAAGAAAACATTCAGCTCTTTTTCCTGCCAAAGTTCCAACACTTTCAGTTTACTGGCTTGTCCGAAATATTCTGTAGATGCCGTTTCAAACGGAGTTCCGCAGAACGGACAACCGTTGTATCGTTCCAAGGGGAATGTATTATCAGGAATCACGTGTCCGCAAGATAGTTTCACACCTTTCTTACTATTGAACATATTAGCAAGCCATGTAATCCAATGATCCAAACGTGTTTCTCCGGTAGGTGTATCCCAACCTTTCACCAATGGAGCCCAGTTGAGTGACACACCCAATACTTCTTTCATCACCTGAAGAATCTCCACCTGTTGTGCCGGATACAACTGATTGACAGCATGCAGCAACTCTTCGGATAAGCTATATCCCACTTTTCGAAGTTGAGCAACCAATGTTACAGTAGTCGAAGTCAATGCTTCGCGCTTTTCTGTTCCTTCTATCGCTGGCAAATAAATTGCATGTTGCCTGATAGATACTTTCAACAAATCTTTTTTCATACGTTGTGTTTTTTAAGTAAGGTAATCGGAAGACTGTGAATCAATGGTGCATTCCTGCGGTTTTGAAGTAAGTCTTCCTTGACCTTAGTTTATAAAAAAGAGGTAGAACAGGCCGGAATCGAACCGACGACCGTAACTACCCACTGAGCTACTGCCCCTTTGCGAAACTGGAAAAACGGATAATCGTACTGGTATGTTCTACCTAAAAGAGTGTGTTGAAGTAACCCGTACTTGACCTGTTTTCTTGTTTCTTCGACAAAGATAGATGCAGTGATGCGCAGTCTTTTTGCGTAACTCAAACTTTTTTTTTCGGAAAAGGGGCCACTCTCTATATGATTTAAAATATAAAGTATCTTGTTTTATATTTCTTGTTTAATAAACGCTGGCCGATTGAATAACAATCTTTTCCAGCAACTTCTGCATCTTTCCAATCACCGGTTCTTTATCAAGCCCATATTCTGTCGCCATCACATCTTGAGCATTCTTGCCGTGGTCGAATTTCGCAAATACTGGGATTCCCATATTTTTCAATGTTTGTTCGATACGCGCCATTGTCTCTACTACACCGAACTGGCTTTCATAAGTGTAAAGCAAGTTATTGGCTGCCAAAGGATGAAATTGTATAGGATAAAGGAAAAAACTAACAGATTCCTTTGTGAATAATTAGATAAAACCGTATTTTTAGAGGCATAATTATATACAGCAAAACAATATGAATATAATTTACTGATAAACAAAACATTAAAAGTCAGAATAAGAAATTATAGCATATAGTGTAAATTTATCAAATATTGTAATTGGATAGACAAGGAGACAACTTATAGGTAGTCATATAATATAGATAATATGCCTGATGAAATAAAGAATATAAAAACAACAGCGAAACATTAAATGACCGCTGTTAGCATAACGTTACAAGCAAATTAATAAATATGGAATATTTGAAATTAATAGAAGATAAAGAAGGCTTTGTTCATTGGGATGGTGCAACAGAACAAGAAATAGAATATGCAGAACAGGAATTAGGCATATCTTTCCCATTGCAATACAAAACTTTTTTATCTCAATGCGGAATGTGTAACTGGAGTGATGTTTGCATTTCGGGAATAGCGAAAGATTCAGAAATTATTTCATATCCTATAATTGAATTAACCAAGGAAATTCAAAAACAATTTCAATTATCTATGGATTGGATCGTTTTAAGTTATGAGGTAGGAGAATATCTCATTTTATATAAAATTCCAGTTGGTAATAATCTGAAAGATTCTTCTATTTGGGGAGCTGATGTATATTGGGAAGATGATACCCCCCATATGAGTAAACCTGTAAAATTATATGATTCATTTATGGATTACTTTAAGGAATTTCTTAAATATTCAGAAACTGAAAGCTAATCACGCTTGTAACAATCACCTTAACTGCTAAACGCAGTTAGTTGAACCCCATTATTCACCAAGAATAAAAAAATAAAATGGTTAAATTAATTAATTATACAGAATATCTTTCAAGAGGAGCAATCCTAAAATGTAAGGGTAAATACCCTTATGAAGATACCTTATATTTTATGGTAGCGGAGCAAATAGGCGTGCAAGCATATCAATTATGGACTATATCAGGATATTATGCAGGTATGATATTGCACAAATTACCTTCAGATGCTAATTATGAAACTTATGCAGTGAGCACTAAATGGCTTGTAGGAAATTGGCATGAGTGGGGATATATTGATTGTCCTCTTGAAGATGTTTGGGTAGTTGAAAATGAAGAACTATTTTCCAATCTTAATATCAAAATGTTAAATAGCTCTTATTAAATAGTGGTGGATAACAAGCGGATTAATCTCCATAAGGGTTGATTATCCGCCGGACATTATAAGCAACAGAAAAACGGAAACAATATGATAAAATACATTTCGGGAGATATATTACAGAGTAAAGATGAGTACATAGCACAAGGTGTAGCTGTTGGCTCACAAGAAGGATTAGGAACTGGGCTTGCCTTTAAGCTATCAAGTCAATCCCCTGAAATCCAAAAACTCTTTAAGAAGTACACACGAAACACTAAATTTCAAGCTGGCGATGTGTTTATAGGAGAAATCAAAGGTTTCTCTCCAGGTATAATTTACATCGCTACACAACCCGATATGTATCATGCGGAACTCACATATCTGAATAAAGGTTTGAAACGCTTGAAAAAAGTGTGCGAAAGCAGAGGTATCAAAACTGTGTCGCTCCCGAAAATAGGTGCAGGTTTGGGTAAGTTGGATTGGAATAGTGAGGTCAAACCTTTGTTTGAAAGTATTTTATCTGATTGTGAAACGGTATTCAATGTATATGAAGATTACAAGATTGAATACGAAATTTAGCTTATAACATGCACCTGCTCCGCCTAACGGCGGCAAGCTGCAACCCATTACCAATAATGCCATAAAATAATAAAAATGAATTTGAAAGATAAAACGTTAGATATTACAATTAAAGACTACTTGTTGTCAGGTGGCATTAAACATATTAATCCATATGCCGATTTTAAAATAAATGAATTTAAAAAGATGGCAACAGAAATATGGACAACGCCTGAGTCTGATTCAATAATTATTTCGATAAACATAAACAAAGTGACAACTTTTGAGATTGTATATGATAATAAAGATCATTATTATGTACACGATTCTTTAAATTTCAATATCGGGTTATTAAGAAATTTCCCCAAGTATGTACATAGATTAGGATTGTTTTACGCTAAAGAGCTTGAAAAATCAGAATACATGAATAGCCTAAAAATTGTCGGTGAAGTATCAGACCAAGAGGAAAAGGTTTTATTCTTGAGCAATGGAGTTAATTTGCATTTTCTAAAAAGTGATAAAACAGATGATTATTTAATCATAAAAATCGTCCCTGATGGAGAAGAATACAGGAGTTCTATCAGGAAAATTTTTAGGGAAGTTAATCTATCGGTAACAAACAGATGAATTGCCCTAATGATCAATTATCCGCCAAACATTATCGGTTTAATAAAATGGAAAAGGAAGGAGTAATATATTGGCTCAAACCAGAAGAAGGCGGATTGAAAAATCTGCCGACTTATGAGTTGTGTTATGCTGTTACAGTTTTACCGCAAGTGGAGCCTTCAGCATGGAGCATTAAAATGTTTATTCTTGAGCCTGATAAATATGTAAGTGATTGCTTGGTCGCTTTTCTGGTTGATCATGCACCTCATGAAGTTTTAAATACCATAGAATCCGTAGATGTATATGCAGGCAATAAAAAAGTAGCCACTATAATATTAAAAACCGATAACAAACAGCAGACCGACTGAATAAGCGGAACGCTGCCAAACATTAATCGCTAAAAACAATGGCAAGTATAGAAGAATATAAAAAACGAATACAAGAATTTATATATTGTTTAGTCCGTAAAGACTATCAAGCCGTAAATAATCTAATGTTGGCTAATAGTGTGCCTATTCAAGATATACGGCGAGTTATAGAGGAATACGGTTGTACAATTATACCTCTACCTGTAAAAGCGTTTGATTTGGCATTGTCCTATCAAATTTCCGATAAACAGGTAGATATATACATTCCTCTATGGAGTGAAGAAGAAGGTCAAAGCGACCTCACTCTTTCGCTTTCTTGTTTCAAAAATGAGAATAAGATAAAAATAAATGACTTAGAGGTTTTGTAAAACGATTAACAAATGGCTTAACCGCCCCAAAAAGTCGGTTAGCCACTGACATTAGCAATAAAGTAAAACAAATAAAATATCATCAAATCATGCTAAGTAATAAAGTGATAGACTATTTGAATAAACAAGGTGTATATTCAGAAAAAGAAGATAAAGCATATAAAAAGGCTTTGATTGATTTAGGAATTGATTTAAATAGTGATTTTGCACTGTTTAATCTAAATACTACCGAAATAACATTTCGAGGACAATGTGGCGAAATCTATAATGTGTGTTGGTTTAAAATTTACTCTAATGATTTAAGTTATGGTATAGAAAGGCAAGCAGTGTTAGGCATTCCCTCCGAATACTTACCTCTTGATAGCTTTGAAGGTGAAGGCGGTTTTTTCTATAACCGTAATACAGGAGAAGTTCTTGAAATTGAATTGGGAGAGAAACTAATCAATTTTCAGAATGGAAAGTTGTCTCCACAATGGAAAGACTTCAATTCTTTTTTGGAATGGTATTTTGGATTATAATAAGTTATTGCTAACAAGCGAATGAACTGCCCTAACAATCAGTTATTCGCCAGCCATTATCGGTATTAAAATAATGAGAATAATCCAATTTCATATTATAGATGAAGAACTATGATAAAATGACTAAAAGAGCAGTAACTTTAAAAAGTAGTTATATGAGCAATGCCAAATGGTCTAAGTTACTAAAAGCTATTGCAGAATCAGATATTAAGTACATTGCAAGTGAAGTCCTTGCAAAAGATCTTGTGTGTGATACTCTTTGGCATATACTTCTTGCAGATTATCTTGGGAATGGGAAATACACAGCAGATGGCATAGCTGGGGCAATAAGGACTAAGAATATAGAATATGTCATTATCCCCTTTGAATCAATAAACGAATTATCCAGAATGAAAGATTTAATTGAAAAGATTGGGAAATCTGAATATGATATTGATAATGAAAAACTAATTATAAAAATATTTGGATACCGATAACACATAGCTAACCGACTGAATAAGCGGAACGCTGCCGGACATTAGTAACCATAAAAATAGCGAAGAATATGAAACAAAAACTTATAGAACGATTGAGTACATTTCTCAATAAACATAAAATGCGTGGTACTCCCGCTACGGACGAACAAATAGAACAAGCCGAAAAAGTGTTGAATGTAAAGTTTAGTTCTGACTATATTGATTTTATCAAACACTTTGGTCGTGCTTGGGCAGACATTGAAATTTTTGCTTTTGAAGGTAATGAAACTGTTGTAGGTTATACTCAATCTTTGAGAGAAGTTCATGCGGAAACTTCAGAAAACTATGCTGTTGCAGATGATGGAGCAGGAAATCCAATTATGATTAATCCTAAAGGAGAAGTGCTAATATTTTATCATGATAATGGAGAGAATGAAATTTTAGCTTCATCACTTGAAGTTTTTATAGAAGAGAACTTTGAAGAATGGTGAAATGGGTTACTAACAAACAGCATACCGCTTAAAGCGGCACGCTGTCAAGCATTAGCATATCACTAATCAAATTAAGAATGAAAGTAAAACAACAGATAATAAACTTCTATCAGATACTTAAAGAGTTACCTGATAACGAAGAATATAATGTAGAAGGCATTAGAAATAGAGTTTCGATGAAAGCTGATAATCTATTATTTACTTTGGACAACAAGGGTAATCAAGGTATAGATATAGATGCAAAAATATTCTCTTTCTTATCTTTTGTAAAAGGCTATGATATGCCAAGATTTGAGGATAACTATTACCTATTCACAAAAGAAGATTTGGACAGGGAATATAAAGCATTAGGAGATATAGAATCATTAAATGGAAATGAAATAGATTGCTAACAAACAGATAAAGCACCTTAATATTCGATTATTTGCCGAACATTACCAACAGAGTAAAAAAATGAAAGTATATAGAATAGCAATAAATATGATTAAGCAAACCAAGATTTTAAAATTTATAATCCCTATTGTAGTATTCATTCTATTGTATGCTGTCTCAACAATTAGAAATAACAATGTAAGAAAAGATGGCATATATTCTATCGTAACTCTTGTCAAATACGGTTCTGCTTATAGAGGGCAAAGTGCAAAATATGAATTTATATATAATAAGACTTTATATGAAGGAAGTTTTTTTATATCATTTGCCGAGAGTAAAAACACTCCAATCGGAACCCGTTACTTTGTAACATTCTTAGCCAAAGCCCCCGACCGACATCTTATATTAGACAGCGTACCATCTTGGTTTACTCTAAAAGCACCAGATAAAGGATGGAAAACATTACCTACACAAAAACAACTACGAATAATGATGAAAGATAGCTTGAATTAAAATGCTGCCACCGGACATTAACTTGATAATAAATAAACGAAAAATGAAACAGAAATACTATATAATCAAACTCTTATTGAAAATATGGTTTGGAATATTATGTATTAGTCTATTGTGTACCACGGGTATTCTTTGGCTAAGGACTCAAAACATAAAACCTGTACCAGATATGGATACTTCTTATAGAGGCATGGCATTGGCTTGGTCAATTTTGGGAATTTTGGCATTATCTATCGGAGCAATCACTTTGTTCTTGAACTGCTTTGCAAGAGTTAGAAACAGTATACTGTATAGTTCTCTATCATTTTTTCTTATCCCTATTTTGATGATTTTATTTTCTGGAACAATGTGCTTGTATGATACTACAATACCATTTTTACTTTGTTTATTGGTGTCATACATATTGTTTAGAAATAAAATAATACAGAAAACAAGCGGATGAATCGCCCTGATGGTCGATTAGCCACCAGACGTTATCAGAATATATATGATAAAAATCAGAGTATAGGATTGAAGCACATAACGTATATTTGCAGTCTACTTCAATGAAATAGATGAAATCATAAAAGTAATTTGAATATGAAACACTTTAAAATAATAACGATGGGAATACTTGCCTCTATTCTGAGTTTACTGGGATGTGGATATGGAAACAAGCGAGCTACGCAGAGTGAGAGTATAAATCCTTATATTCCGGTAGCCGCACAGATTACAATGGATAAGTTGTCGGGCGTGCTGAAAAACGTACAGGCAGGACGAACGGAATATGATTTTACGGGTATCTGTGCCAATGGTGTGAATTGTATCTATTTCATGCTAGATAACGGAAAGTTCTACATTGATTTTGAAGCCATGAGCAAAGACCAACTTCCCTATCTGGATACATTGAAGCAGTTTGCCAAAGAGCATAATTACCCAATTATCGAAACGACCTATAACAACACGCCCATAGATTACGATCATGTGAAATTTGCTCCGGTTCTAAGCCTGAAAGTCAATGCGGATATTGACAGCATCGTTCATGTTGGAAAATTGATTGAACAAACCATTTTCAAGAATAACGATCAGACCATTTACGATATAGTGCCTTAGAGGGTATAAGGAGAATATAAAAGAATAATGATAAAATGAGAGATAAGGATTCCGGGAAAAAGATATTCTGGATTTACCCTACAAATAAGTTTGTTTGGGCAGGAGTTGTCATATGTAGTATATTCTGTGCATTTATGATCTACTTTTTATGTGTAGCCAATTTAAGTGAGAATAAAGTCCTCTTTATTTTCCTGTTGCCCATATCTTTGTCTATCCTGTTAATCTGTTGGGCACTACCCAGTAAGATTTTGCTTTGCGAAGATAGAATAGAAGCACGAAGCCTGTTCGGGAAAAGAAGCATCCAGGTGGATGAGATAAACTCGTGGGGAGTTGTGCAAATGTATAAGCCCTACCGTTGTAAAGAGGGTATTTATTCTTACATACCTGCCAAGTCATTCAAACCTTCCCGTAAAATAGAGGAGAACATGATTTTCTCGTATAGCCTGTTTTTATCCAATATTCCGCACTATGACGGGAAAAAGAAAAATTCGTCCCAAACAGATAAAACTATTTTTGTCAGTTATCGGAAAGAAGTGTATATTGCATTGGAAAAGTATCTGAAAGAAAAAAAATAATGTATTAATATTAGTATATATGAAAGAATTTGGAACTATCGGAGATTTAATCAATGCTTATAAAGCAATACCATGTGACGCTTATATCTATTGCTCAAAAAGTGTTATTGAAACAGAGAACTTGGAGAATGGCAAATATTTAGTCATTGAATCGGAAGAAGAGGATGGATATGTGGAAACAGAAGATGGTGAAGTCCCCAAACAAGCATACGATTTGGGCATGAGTTCGTTGGTCGATGTTGAAACATTTAAGGATATATTGAGCTTTCAATATAAATTGAATCCCAAAACATTATACAAAGATTGTATAAAGGCTATTGAGTATTATCTAAGTAATGATGATTTTCTGGATGAATGAAATCAATCTTATGAAAAAGTTATTGTATTTGCTTGTCATGCTATTGATATTGGCGGCATGTAACCCAAAAGTTGAATTGACCAGTGCCGGAATGTACCCGAACTATCAAGTGGGTGAAATAGTAAATCTTATTCCGGTGGATTCTCTGACTTATGGGGACGTAATCGCATATCATTCATACATTCCCGGCTTTCAGGAAAGGGCATTTAAACGAATTGTCGGACTACCGGGCGATACTGTCCGCTTTCAGGATCAGCAATGTATCGTGAACGGCAAAAAGTGTGAATGGGTATTCATACGGAAACTTTTCTATGAAGAAGATGAATGTGAAGAGTATTGCGAAAGTCTGCCCAATGGCATGAAGGTGAACATCTGTAAAAGCGTTGTACCCATAGATTCGGCAACGGCTACCACGACTGCGGTTGTCGTCCCGGCGGGCAGCTACTTCGTTGCGGGGGATTACAGGGGCGGCTCGATTGACAGCCGTTCGCAAGGATGCGTAGCTGCGGATTCAATTATCGGGAAAGGTGTAAAAAGAAAGTAAGTACAGGGCTTTAGTTCCGATTTATTATGCTGAATACAATGAATATAAGAATCATTTCATTTATCTGTGCAGGATTGGTCGCAGCAAGTTGCGTGTCCTCACTCTGTTTCTATGATTATTTTGCCAACGATGGCACTACCAGCAATCCCATCTATTGGATTTTCGACTTTTTTCAGTTATCCATACTGCTGGGACAAGCCGGAATAGGCGTTTATACTATCAATGTGCTCCTACGGCAGAGGAAAGAAGCCATTTCTTCTCTAGGATATTTTGCGGCTCACGTATTTCTGCAAAATATAACTCCCTTGCTCCAAGCATGGTCTGCGGCTGTCATTACGGAATATCCGCAATGGTTGCTGATGAGTCAGGTCGGTTTTAGCATTGTTCTTTTTCTTACTTTGCTAATCATCCAGCCTGCATCTTTATTCAAAAAGTCGGAATATATCCCCTGGCTGTTGATGGCTGCATTTTATATCAACTGCGTATATACGGCACTTACCGTCATCGGTTTAATTATTACCCTGTAATGATTGCATATAAACAGAATCCAGCACAGCACCTTCCCAATGAATAGCAGGCGGGTATTGTTTCCAACCTCTTTCCGGTGGGGACAGTACCCATGTGGGGACAAACTCGTCCCCCAAAGCCTTATTGTATTCAGGGTTGCTGACGGCATACCTCACTATGATGCGCAAAGGATTGCTGACACCCAAAAATTTGGGATATGTCGTTGTAGTATTATATTTCACCCCATCCACATAAAAACCGAACTGGCGTACCTTATGTCCCCCTTTAATGACACCCGACACTTTTTCATAAGTGGCTAAAGTGTATCGATTGCCTTCTGCCAACGCACGGGCTTTATGTATGCTATTGTACCATGTCCAGCCGGAACCTGACATTGCGAAAAGATATAAAAGGTAAATGGATAACGAAGTCTTTTTCCCATCCGTAGCCCACTGCTTTTTCAATAGCGAGCCTACTATCATAACAAAAGCCCCCACCCCTAACAGGGAGACACAAACCAAAACCGGAATATTCATGTACTCTATCATACTGTTTTAGAATATTCTTTTCTTCAAATAATATACCCATAAATCAATAGCTTTGCCGATAACGACACCAAAAACACTAAGTGCCAACGCTATGTAAGCTGCAACAATGAACGGTTGTTCGTCTATCCACTTATTGACAAGTACGGACATCCGGGAAAAGACACCACCCGCAACAGTCAGAACGATGGTCAGGGCAATATGTATCTCCACCAGCTTATCCTGTCTGTTTGAATCTATTTCGTCATCTTTTAAATACCTGACAAGCCACAGGCACGGAACAAACAGAAACAACATGAAAAATGCAATAATTACCATTTCTTCCCCGGAGATTTCATGCAATCCTCTGCCGAAAAAGCGAAAACCGAATATTATTGCTATACAGGAAGTTATCATTTATGCCACTATTTTTAGTTTGTATTCTTAATCGTACATTCTTTCTCAATAGCCTGACAATTCGTTTCCCGGCTATCCTAATTCTTACCACCGAAAGCGCATCTACGAAGAATAGAATTGTATCGGCTTTGTTACTAATAACTCCTGATTCATATAGGATTCTTTAGTTTACAAAGTTACGGATATGACAGGAAAAAGGCAAATTTAAATCAAGAAAAGATAATAAACACGCGGATATACGATATTGATAACAATAACAAACAGCACTTCAATCTACAAAGCAAGCATCCGGAGATACCTGTATCGTTTCAATAGAGATCAACAATTAGACTGATAGGTACTTTCAACTAATCTTTTTTCATACATTGTGTTTTAAGTAAGGTAATCGGAAGACTGTGAATCAATGGAGCATTCCTGCAGTGTTGAAGTAAGTCTTCCTTGACCTTAAGTTGATAAAAAGAGGTAGAACAGGCCGGATTCGAACCAGCAATATCCACCGTTAAGAAGTAAGCCCCGGTTGACCTCATTTCAGATAATCCCGAAGCTACTGTCCTACCTCTATATTTGTTTTTTTGTGGAGCAGGCTGGAGTCGAACCGACGACCGTCTCTACCCACTGAGCTACTGCCCCTTTACGAAACAGGAAAACAGATAATCGTACTGGTAATGTTCTACCTTAAAGAGTGTGTTGAAGTAACCCGTACTTGACCTGTTTTCTTATTTCTTCGACAAAGATAGGCGTAGTGGTGCGCAACCTTTTTGCGTAACTCAAACTTTTTTGCTGTTTTCTCGAAAAAATAGTAAAAAATGAATAAACAAGACTTATTTTGTAAAAATACAGAAGAAATACGAAGACATATAGGTGATAACTCAACAGTTTTCCTACTTTTGTGTATAGTAGAGATATTACTCTCTCCCAACAATAAACACACAATATTATGAAAAGAGCATTTATTTATAAAGATGAGAAATCTCATAAATTTTGGTGGATTGATTATAGTGGCTGTGATTTTGCTGTAAACTATGGTAAGTTCGACAGTATCGGTAAATTTGAAATCAAAGACTTCGATACAGAAGAAGAATGCCTGAAACAAGCAGAGAAACTTATTCACTCGAAAAAGAAAAAAGGATATGTAGAAGACGCCAACTTCGACTTCATGCACAGATTTTATATTGATTCCGAAGAATATGGTTTGCACCCCAAAACTTCTCATCCCCGATTTACCGAACACTTCACGGAAGAACTCTATTATGATTGCGTAGACGAAGAAGCACCTTTTGGTAGCGATGAGGGAAGTGATACATTAGATTCTCTTGAAGAAACGATCAGAAAAAATCCCAAACTCAACTTTCTTGATTATCCCAAGTATCTGATAGAACACGACTGGGGCATGGAATATATTCCTGTTGAAAGTCTTGACCCCGAAGTGGTTAAAAAACTAGCTTCAAAGAAAGAAATGGATATGACACAAAGCGACATGGTGACTTACGCTACTGCCTTTGGACAAATAAAAATCACTGGGCGTCTCTCACCCAAATTACAAGAACAGGGAGTTAAAGCTATCAAAAGATTAGCTTTACTTTGGGGAAATGGGGTGACCGAGATTCAAAGCAGAATGATTGATGACTTACTTTCATTTCCTATTGATAAGGACTGATAATATGAAACTAATAGGTAGTAAATATATGAGAATAATAGAGATTAGGAACTACACTATGAGGTGTGGTTATTAACGCATTAGCAACAATCAAATCATTATCGTTATTATGGATATAGAAAGAATACTTAAAACAAGAGAAAATGCAATATACTACGGCATTGGTGAATACCAAAAAGACTGCTTTGGTTGGGTTGGTGGAAATGCTCCAGCTTGTTTTGATGATAAGTATTTATCGGACAAAGATAATCTCTATTTTTATCTAACATTTCAAAACCCTTTAAATCCCAACAAGCAAATATCTATTTTCACTCCGGAATTTGATGTTGCATTGGAATATAACACATATCCCGATTGTAAATTGTTGTTGGTTGAACATGAATTAAGTAGTCAAAGCAAAAGTGATAGATATAAACACCCCGAAATAGATGAAATTTATTCAATATACGAAATGAGTACAGAAAAAGATATGCCTGAAAAAAATTGTGCAATCAAATTTGGGGGTAATGTAATGCCTATTCAATGGGGATTAGATAATGATGGTAAAGTGGTTAAAGATGGAAATAGCTTCATTTTTCAAATCAACGAAATTTGCATAAAAGATATTTCTGTTTTCATGGCTGGCTGTATATATGTTTATGGAAAAATTGAAGGTAATAAAGTCACAAATCCATTTGTGGCATACTGGGAATATTCCTAATAACGATAAATTGATTAATTATTTCAAATAGGTTGCTAACAACGAAAGATAGCATCTGACGATGCTCCTTTCTAACCATTATAAGCAATAGAAAAACGGAAACAATATGATAAAATACATTTCGGGAGATATATTACAGAGTAAAGATGAGTACATAGCACAAGGTGTAGCTGTTGGCTCACAAGAAGGATTAGGAACTGGGCTTGCCTTTAAGCTGTCAAGTCAATTCCCTGAAATCCAAAAACTCTTTAAGAAGTACACACGAAACACTAAGTTCCAGGCTGGCAATGTGTTTATAGGAGAAATCAAAGGTTTCTCTCCGGGTATAATCTACATCGCTACACAACCCGATATGTATCATGCGGAACTCACATATCTGAATAAAGGTTTGAAACGCTTGAAAAAAGTGTGCGAAAGCAGAGGTATCAAAACCGTGTCGCTACCGAAAATAGGTGCAGGGCTGGGTAAGTTAGATTGGAATAGTGAGGTCAAACCTTTGCTTGAAAGTATTTTATCAGATTGTGAAACGGTATTCAATGTATATGAAGATTACAAGATTGAATACGAAATTTAGCTTACAACATACACCTGTCCTGCCTAACGGCGGCAAGCTGCAAACCATTATCAGCATAAAACATTAATACAAAAAAGAATGTTGATAATGAAATAGGAAATAAAAGAATTAATTGATTTTTGGCTGTAATTTATCTATATAGCTATGTCACCTATTATTAATAACAATTGCCACATGATATGGAACAAAAGAAATTAACTGAATTATCATTAGACGAGCTTTGGCAATTATTCCCCATAACCCTGACTGCACACCAAGACTATTGGACAGATTGGTATAAGGAAGAAGCGGAGTTGCTGAAAGAGAGACTTCCCTGTATTGAACGTATTAGCCATATAGGTAGCACAGCAATTAAAGAAATTTGGGCAAAGCCTACCATAGATATACTTGTGGAAATCCCAAGAGAAGAAAAAGTCGTCAATTTGAAAGGTACAATTGAAAGATGCGGCTATATCTGCATGGCAGAGAACGACAGTCGCATTGATTTCAATAAAGGTTATACATTACAAGGATTTGCTGAACGGGTATTTCATCTACACTTATGTTATGAGGGAGATAATGATGAATTGTATTTCAGAGATTATCTTCAAGCAAATACAGCTATTGCGAAAGAATATGAACGGCTTAAACTTGATTTATGGAAACAATATGAACATGACAGAAATATGTACACTTCCCACAAAGGTGATTTCGTAAAACAATATACACAGAAAGGGAAACTGCTTTTTACAGGCAGATACGACAATAAGTAATAAAAAAACTCTTCATAAATGTAAATCCCCAATAGATATAAGCTTAAGTTAGTATAACACGATGCAGGCATCCGGAGATACCTGCATCGTCTCAATAGAGATCAACGATTTGCCTTGCGGTTCTTCACTTCTTCCACGAGTTTGGTAAATGATTTTTCTTTTTTGCGTTTCTCATGTTCGGAAGCAGAAAAGTGCCACGCTTCCCGGCGAAGTTTCAGATAGCTCGCATAAACTTTATAATCTAATACACCACTGTTGACTGCTTCTAAAACAGCACAGCCCGGTTCGTTGATATGTTTGCAATCTTTAAAGCGACACAATTCAGCATAGTCAGAGATCTCCAACACTTCGGCAAGAGAATCGGGATTGTCAATGGCCAAGCCAAATTCACGGACGCCCGGAGTGTCGATTAAAACACCCGAACTGTCCATCAATACCATTTCACGACGGGTCGAAGTATGACGGCCTTTTCCTGTGGACAGGCTTATATCAGATGTGAGCAATACCGGCTTTTCACAAAGAGCATTCACCAAAGAGCTTTTCCCGACACCCGAAGAACCGACAAACACAACCGTTTCGCCTTCCGATATGGACTTCCGTAACCGGACAATTGTTTCGAGCTGATGAATACTCGTGAAAAATACGGGTATCTGACTGGAGATATGTTTTATTTGTTCCTCAACACTCTGTCTGTCAAAATCTAAATCGGCTTTATTAAGAACCAATACAGAGCTGATATTTTCCTCCATTATCTGAACCATAAAGCGTTCTACCCTGCGAACATTGAAATTATCATCAAGGCTCTGCACAATAAATGCCTTATCGACATAAGAAGCAATGGCCTGCTTATCAGCAACCGTGCCACTTTTCTTGCGATACAATGTCCGCTCACGAGGCAACCTATCAACTATAATCCCTTTATGTTCATCGAACGGTTGAAAAATGACCCAATCACCTGTACAAGGTAATTCATCATCCGATTTTCCATACATCATATTTCCCGTGAGTTCACACTGAAACAATCCGTTTCCGGAAATTACCTCGTAGCAAGTACGATGTACAATAGAGACACGCCCATGAGCAAGGGTACTATATATTGATTCTTGTTTTAGCTGATTGAGTTTCTCATTCCAACCATAAATAGTTAGGTTATCGTCGGATTTGTGAATTGTTTGATTTTCGTTATTCATGATCTTAATATATAGAGCGCACACGTTGAAAAGCATAACAATGCTTTTCACACCATTGTACGCAAGTTAAAAATTGAATTTATAAAAATATAGAAAACACCCTCGAATGGAATCATCCGAGAGCAAACGAAAGGACAACCTGTGTCAGAAACACAGATTGTTTATCAAACCAAATCCGATTTATTATTTTTAGTCATGCCACAAAGATAGGCATTTTTTATTTGATGGCAAAACGGGCAGTCATTTCATATCTCAACTTGATGACACGGTACTGTTCGGTAGCAGCCGTCCCCATGCTGACATTGCTCTGTGCCTGAAAAGGAAGATAACGGCTTATATTATTATCAACAGGTTCTACAATACGGATCACTTCACCCAATTCCTGCCCCATCGCTTCCACCAAGTAAGATGCTTTTTCACGGGCAGCTTTCAATGCTTCAATCTTACCTTGCTTCCGATACATTGGCAAATCCTTATGCTTCAATTCTCCGATGCGCATGGACTCAATTCCCCATGTGTTGACAGAACGGATAATGGAATTGATCTGCTCAAAATCGGTCAACCGGATATCCAATTGCTTACCTATCAGAAATTCCTTTCCTCTCTGGCGCCAATAATCCCCTATTTCCTGTGTACGGATAGCATCATCCGCTATTCCGATTTTGCGCAAACTCCGACGCAAATCCTTTTCAATCATAGCCAATGGCACTTTCGTCCGAAAATCTTCTTCTTTATTAGATTTACCTGTGTACTCTTCCTGCCAATACTCCTTAATCTGAATCAGAAAATGTATTTCATCCGGAACGACTTCAATCTCCGAAGAACCTGTCACTTCAATATATTTCCCATCACTTTCTTGAGCATTGACAACCATACTCCATGCAAACAAAACAAAAGCTAATAAAAATACCTTTTTCATATCTTTGATTTTATAGTACAACCTCATTTACAGCATCCGAATGATTATATCACAAAGCTATTAAAAAAAACTGTAAAATCGATCTTATCCCCAAATATCAATCAAGCTTTTTCGATCTATCAAAATAATATCTCCATTCTTTACCTTACACTTTGGAGACGTCTTACCGGAAAGCAAAGAAATATTTCCTTCTTCAAAAAAATGCTTCAACCGGGTAGTGGAAAGAGAAAAACACCTTTTTATCAATGATAATAATTTCAGGTTCAATTCAAAATCACATTCGATCCGAATACTTATTATCACGTTGTTCATATTCATAATATCTTCGAAGGAGATATTACTTATCACCTCATATTCAACGCTATCGTAGTCTATTTGAAGCTTGTTCTTACTTGCCATTCCGGCTGAAAAGGCATACTGCCAAGCCACTTCTCGATCATTCATAGAAAAGCTATGAAACAGTTTTTTATCAATCAAGTCCGGTTTGGTACGTGACAGCAAAGTCATATTACAAGTGTTATCGCACTTCACGCATCTGTAAATCAGCCAGACATCAATGTTCTTTTTCTGTGCATTCATCCTGAACTTATCACTGCAATAAAAGCGGTCACTCTCACAGTGGCTGCATTTTTTAATCAATAAAGGAGTATTCTTCACCTTTATCTCCCATGTAAATGTTGTTTCCATAATTATACAAAAGCTATTATCTTTCTTTGTGAATCAAATCTTTTTCTCCGCAAAGTTGGATATTAGCCATTTGTATAATTCACAAGATGTCACAAGACGACATGAAATTTATTTGTCCAGCTCATCCATCATCTTTATAATTTTATCTTTCAACTTATCAAGAAACTGCGTCCGACTCTTCTTCCGGTTTCTGATTTCCAGGAATATGCGATAAAAGTCTCCAATCTCAATATTGAAAAGAGTCTCGCAGCAGAAGGCTATGTCTTTTAAACTGGTATTTCCATTGTTGAAGCATTTGCCCGCATACAGGGCATAGATAAACTCAACCAAAGCAACCTTGCTGTCCGTCCACTGCAATAGCCGGTTTTCTACCATTGAAGTGAATTTCAAATGAAGTTCCTCTGATAATATCTCTATTTGAGCAGACAGGTATTCCGCTAAACGATTGTTGGCTATGATTTCAGCCACACTTGAATCATGCAGGGTAGTGAAAGAAGAATCCCTGTCCAGCAACCCGAAACGGGTGTCTGCAAGAATATCATAGTTTCTTCTGACAAAATATTGTTCGTCGAGTTCCGTCCTGCCGGTACGGTAATAATCATAGAAGGAATTATTCAGGAAGTATTTTTTCAGGTTCTCCAGTTCCGACTTCAGATATTTGCATTGGGAAGACGGAGATTCGCCGATACGCTTCTTTTCAATCTGATACAAGCGGACATAAAACATCAACAGCCCGGAAATCTGTGGTTTCCAGGTCTTAAAGAAAAGAATTTCTTCTTTCGGATTCGGGAATTGGTATTCGGCAACGGCGGATTTCAACAGAATAAGAGACATCTGTATGACATCAATAATCTGCTTAATCTTATCTAGTGGGGCAATCGGCTGTCGCTCAATTCTTTCAATCTCTTTTTCTATGTTCTGCTTACTATTTCTTACGAAATTTTCCATTCGTTTTCATATCGCATACGTTTCGAGAAACCATGCAGTAAATAATAAAAATAACAAAATGAAAAACCGGTTCGAGTGGAATTACTCAAACGAAAGAAATTAGCCTGTGGTTCGTGAGGCTAATATTAAGCCAGAACAAATTTAAGAGTTGCGCCCAAAATAGTTGCTTTTTGATTTCAAGGGCAAATATAATCGTTTTTTATGATTATATGACGTTTTGGTGAAATTTAAAGAACAAGGTATCCGAAAAAGCATAAAAATAGTATCTTTGCCTGCGATTTATTACCAAAGATGTGATAAAGCTATTTTTAATCATTTAATAATAAAGACTATGATTAGATTAAATGTTTTCGTCCGCGTAAGCGAGACAAACCGCGAAAAAGCGATTGAGACAGCTAAAGAACTGACTGCTTGTTCTTTGAAGGAAGAAGGATGCATTGCTTATGATACTTTCGAAAGCAGTACCCGTCACGACGTTTTCATGATTTGTGAAACATGGCAGAATGCTGAAGTATTGGCAGCTCACGAGAAATCTTCTCATTTCAGCAAGTACGTAGGTATCATTCAGGAATTAGCTGAAATGAAACTGGAGAAGTTCGAATTCTAAATGAAACACGAAGAATAGATATACTATCTATCCAACTATCATCAAAAAAAGAGAGAGACATTCTTCTTCGAAAGGAAAGAATGTTTCTCTCTTCTTATTTCCAGATCTCACGGGAATAGAACTGTATGAAGTGATTAGTCCAGCTTCTTATGAATAAATGTCCCTTCAATCCAATAAGTTGCGTGATTCGATTCAAATTTCAGCAGCACATAGCCCGGATCGGTAGGACCTCCAGGAAAATGTTCGATAAACCAGTCCTGCCAAAGTTCTTGTTTCATCTTCTCGTCGGTTACCACTTCCACCGTTCCCGTTAAGGCTACGCTGTCTCCCTTATCCTGAAAGCATAATCCGGCTTTCGGGTTTGCCAGAAAGTCAATAGTCTTTAATGAGTCCGCTCCGGTAGACATCCAAATAGTAGAAATTCCGTCTGTTGCAATCTTGCTCATCGGCACAGGACGGGGATACCCCTCTTTATTTACAGAAGCAAGCACTACCACTTCACACCTCTGCAACAACTCGGTTGCTTTCTCTTTCATTGTTTTTGTTGACATAATCTTATTGGATTTATATTGCAGGCAAATATAGTGAAAATAAATTCTAATTCACAATACGCCCGTTTGCCTTAGCCTTTTGAAGCCATTCAGGGACAATTTCTTTGAGAAATTTATCTTTGTCCGCCTTTTCAACAGCCATATCCAAACCGATATATTGCTGTGCTTTTTCTTTCGTTGTAATATCCGGAAGCGGTACATTATCTGTATACCCATGCGCTACAAGCACTTTGCTGATAAGCATACGAGCTTGGAATACTTTATTTAAGCCATGCCCCAAAATACGCATGGTTTCCTGCGGGGCATGAAAAGAACCGCCATGAGAAGATACACCGAAATCCCATCTCCACTGTGCCTGACGAATTAACAGCAAGGCTTCTTGCATTTCATTTTCTGTAGCTCCTATATCCCAAGTAAACTTCGCTTCGATATGTGCTTTTGCCAACTCCTTTTCTAAAAGTGTACGCAACTCATTTGCCTTTTGCTGACGTTCGTATACATTTTTACAGAGCGTCTCTTTATTATCACGATGACAAGTCTGACAAGTGCGTTCAGTCACAGCTAACGGATTCTGAATATGGTGATCGCTATATTTTATCCCTCCTTCATCATTGTAAGGCATATGACAGTCAGCGCACGACACACCACGCTGGGCGTGTATGCCCATCTTGAAAATTTCATAATCAGGATGTTGAGCCTTTAATATAGGGGCACGACTCAATTTATGAATATAATCAGTAAATCCGATTTCATCATAATACTTTTCCAAATCTTCAACAGTGAAGCCCTTATCCCAAGGAAAAGTAGGATATTTTATATTCCCCTTGAAATAATACTCCGAATGACACTGTGCACAGACCAATGAACGCATTTCCTGTGGAGTAGCATGAGTAATATCTTTACCTTGACGGCTAAAAGCTTCAGTGAGCGACGGACGGCTGATATGCAAATCCATATTTTTAGGTTCATGACAATCGGCACATCCTATAGGGTTTACAATTTCGGCTCCCCATGCAGCCCACTTATTATTATAAAAGGAATCTACCCCAATAGCTTCTATCATACGGGGAACATCAGAACTTTTACACACCCAGCAACTTGCAAATTGAGGACCGTCAGCCCCCCCCATAGGCGCACCAGTACGAAGTGAATGAACAATATCCTGTAAAGCGTACATATGCCCGCGCGGTGTTGAATAATCCTTAGAAAAAGCATATCCAGCCCATAATATGACCATTTCAGGACGTTGCGCTAAAACATCGATAGAGGTTCTTCCATTTAATCTACTGTGCAAATCAGTCGATGTCGTATCCACCCACGTCTTATATTCACGTGGATAGTTTTCAGCAAAAATAATGCTGCGTGCTTCTATTCCGTTTATTTTTATCTTTTTCTTATAGTCTACATTTACAACCTCTGCGCTGTGTTCCATCAGGAATGAAATAATTACTCCCGATGCAAAAATAACAGCCATTGCAAGAGCGAATAGTACCCACCTCTGCCAGGGTTTGAACTTATCTTTCATTATTTGCTTTTTTCTTTTAAATACCTTCTGTTTATTGTACTAAATTATATTTGCCAAAGACAAAATAACAGAGAAACAACTTCCTTTTCCTACTTCTGAATGCACTTCTATACGTCCAGCCAGTCGTTCAATAATCACTTTACAAATGGAAAGTCCCAAACCACTCCCCTGCTCAAATTCATCAGTCTTGTAAAAGCGATCAAAAATCATCATTAGTTCTTTATCGTCAATCCCTTTGCCAGTATCTTTTACGTAAACGCAAACTTCCTGATGCTCTTTATATATTTTGCACCCCAAAGTAATAGTTCCTTCTTTGGTAAATTTATTTGCATTATTCAGAAAATTAGAGATGACTTGAGTAAAACGGAAGCAGTCGATGTTAACGGATAAGGAAACTGTTTCATCAAGTTCAAGGATAAAGCATAATGAAGGCTGAATCAATGTTTGGTAAGTGACATAAATCTCCTTTATTATTTTCGTAATGTTATGTTCCTTTATATCAAAGGATAAGTTGCCTGAATCTAAACGAGATATTTCTAATACGTCATTCACCAGTTTCAAAAGCAACTCATTATTATTATTGACTATTTCAATCATAGCAGCTTTCTCTTCCGGTTCTATTTCATCAGCCCCCTCACCTATTAATAAATTTGTGAAACCTACAATAGCATTGAGCGGTGTACGGATTTCATGACTCATATTATTTAGAAACGACTGTTTCAGCTCTGCTTTTTCTGCTATCTGTTTCGCTAGAATCAACTGTTGTTCATGCTCTACCAAGTTTTGAATATTCTGCATAATGCCTGCCAACATAATCTCCCCCTGGGCATCTTTCAAGGTACTGCATCGAAGTTCATACCATTGATAATCTGCCTCTTTCCCTCCAAAACAAAAACGTATTCGTTGTATTTGCATACTGGGAGACTGATATAATGTTTCGTAGAATGAGCTAAGCAATTGTACATCATCAGGATGGGTATATCTCATAATATCCTCTTTTGTAAATCTCCGTTGTTCCATGCCAACCAATCGTACATAATTATCATCAAATTCAAGAACACCTTCCTGAATATTCCAAAGTGAAATTTTCCCGCCATTCATAGAAAGAGTCAATCGTTTGTGCGCTTCTTCCAGCATTTGAAGATTCTTACGCTCCATCAACGAACGGCGATGTGTACGTAACAAACTAATGGTTACCAAAATAAAAGAGAAAACAAACAACCCACCCAACAAATAAAGTTCTTTTCGATAACGATCGTAAAAAGGATAGTTAATCATACGAACATTTTGCGGAACATTACTAATATCACCCGCATATTCAGAAAAATATGTCCAGTCCAGTACATACTCTTTTTCCAAATCTCTTATTTTAGGCATTCCTGTTTTTTCTTTCTTTAACAAACGTGTAGCAAGGCTAGCGGCAGCCTTCGCCGTAATACCCTCTGTAGCCATATAACCACCGACAATCTTAGCATTTTCACCGAAACCTTCACGAATACAACTAAAAGAAGGAATATTTAAAGCTGTTACTATCGGGATTGCCAGCATATCTAATTTATCCAGTAAGAACGCTTGATTTTGTTGTCTTCTCTTTGATTGTTTCAACATTACTAACAAAGAAGATCCTTTTATATAACGAAAGGGGCAAAGACTTATTGTCAGACCATTCTTGTTAACATTATCATTTATCAAACCGGGGGTCAGATTAAAATATTCAATCATCTCCGTCAAATGCTTATAATCACACTCTTGCACAAATGCTTTTTGATAGCCCAAAACTCTCACATTCTTCCTGTCAACCACTCGGGAAAGGCTATCGAAAGATTTATGTCCAAGAAAGGTCAGATCTATATTATAAATAATCTCCATATCATTATAGGGATACAATGTTTTTATAAAGTCGATATTACGTTTCAGATCGGGACTATCACGCAATACATAAACTTTCTGCGAATCGTATTCTTCAATCAGTTCTTCATTGGGAAAATGCACATTACAAGCTACCACGGGAATAGAAGATAATAACCGGTGACGGGTAGATAATAAAGAATTAGTTGCCTGATCACCAACGGTCAGAATAAGGTCTGTCGATTTACTTTCAAGAAGTCCAAGATATTCCCTTACATGTTCTTTCTCCTCTTTTTCATCAAATTTGCTACAATCAAGATAAAACTTATCAAACGTTACCTCTATCCCTTGTTTCTGAAACTCCTGATACAACAACTTTTCTATATTTCTGTTGCCAATGTCATCTTTAGATATGGAATAAATCAGAGAAATATGCTTTACTATCAAATTGTCAGTAACATACCAGTGTTTGTAATTTAGTCCACCTATAAAAACAAGCAATGAAAGAATGAATATTAAAACGTATTTATATTTGAAGTAGGTTTTGTTCATGCTTTTTTGTTTATGTTTGGCAAAAATAGCATAATTTTCACAACAAGAAAGATATTTCACTGAAAACATCTATTAAAAACATTCATTTTTATTAAAATCAATAAATTTCCTGGTTATCAATCCTATTTCTATATTTTGCATGACCCTTTTTTGTATTATCTTTGTTTCTCTAAAACAAGGAAATAAATGAGGAACTTTGCAGCCATCGACTTTGAAACAGCCAATGGTAAACGTACAAGTGTTTGTAGTGTAGGTGTTGTCATTGTAAAAGACGGTAAGATCGTGAATAAAATCTATCGTCTCATTCGTCCTGCTCCTAATTATTATACGCAATGGACAACGGCTATCCACGGATTAACTTACGACGATACGATGGAAGCCGAAGATTTTCCTGATGTATGGGCTGAAATCAAACCATTGATAGATGGATTGCCACTTGTTGCACACAATAGTCCTTTTGATGAAGGTTGTCTTCGGGCAGTTCACGAATTGTATGACATGACTTATCCTAATTACAAATTTTATTGTACCTGCCGTACTTCCAGAAAAGTTTTCGGAAAAGATCTGCCCAATCATCAATTGCATACGGTAGCAGAACGGTGCGGATATAATTTAGAGAATCACCACCACGCACTTGCTGACGCAGAAGCTTGTGCACAAATAGCTTTGCTTATTATCCCCGATCCTCCCAAACCGAAGAAAGCAAAAAAAGCCGATAAAGATACGCATGTTGGAGACTTATTCGCCTCACTTATCCCTCAACAAGTGAAAAAGAATAAATAAAAAAACACTACAACTATTATCACGATCAATAATAGTCATAGTGTTTTTATAATAAAGTGCTAATTAAAACTTCAACTAAAGAATAGATTTAGCGATACCCATTTCCAAGCCACGAAGTTCTGCCAGTCCGCGAAGACGGCCTAAGCAGGAATATCCCGGATTCGTTTTCTTTTTCAAGTCATCAATCATTTGATGTCCGTGGTCGGGACGCATAGCGATAGAGCATTTACGACGTTGTTGCAGAAGAATCAGGCTCTTCATCACATTGTACATATCTACATTCCCTTCCAGATGATTCGCTTCATAGAAGTTTCCTTCTTCGTCACGTTGTGTGCTGCGCAGGTGAACAAAGTTTACACGATCACCGAAACGTTCCATCATGCCTGCAAGGTCATTGTCGGCACGCACTCCGAAAGAACCTGTACATAAGCAAAGGCCATTGGATTCGTTAGGCACGGCTTCAATCAGTTTTTTGAAATCTTCTTCCGTACTCAAAATACGTGGCAAACCTAAAATAGTGTAAGGAGGATCATCCGGGTGAATCACCAGCTTCACGCCTACTTCATCGGCAACAGGCGCAATTTCTTTCAAGAAGAAAATCAAGTTGGAACGGAGCTTTTCAGCGTCAATATCGTTATAACGGTCTAATGCCTGCTGGAATTGCTCTACTGTGAAACTTTCTTCCGAACCTGGAAGTCCGGCAATCATATTGCGAACCAACAGTTTCTTATCATCTTCACTCATTTGTTCGAAACGAGCTTTTGCTTTAGCTATTTCTTCAGGAGTGTAATCTTTTTCTGCGTTCGGACGTTTCAGGATGAAAAGATCAAAGGCTACAAAAGCCGCCTTTTCGAAACGAAGAGCTTTAGAGCCATCAGGCATTGTATAGGCAAGGTCAGTACGTGTCCAGTCCAGTACGGGCATAAAGTTATAAGTAACTACCATTACGCCACACTTCGCCAGATTACGGATACTTTCCTTATAGTTTTCAATGTATTTCATGAAGTCACCAGTCTGTGTCTTGATATGTTCGTGTACAGGTACACTTTCTACCACAGACCATGTCAGACCTACTTCTTCAATCATTTGTTTACGTTTCATGATCTCTTCTACTGTCCACACTTCACCATTCGGAATGTGATGAAGAGCATTTACTATACCGGTAGCGCCTGCCTGCTTAATATCCCACAAGCTAACGGGGTCGTTAGGACCATACCAGCGCCAAGTTTGTTCACATAAATACATATTGTTATTAAATTAAGAATTGAAAATTGAGAATTAAGAAATCAAAGTTGAAAATTAAAAGTTGAGAGTCGGCATACGGATGCTACGCAGCCAATTCTCAATTTTTAATTCTCAATTCTCCATTTATTAAATTGAGAATGCATCAAATCCACCATCGATTACAGCTACTGTACCTGTTACGAAGTTGGAAGCATCGCTAATCAAATAATGGATGGTTCCATAAAGATCTTCCGGTTCACCAAAACGGTTGAATGGAGTATGAGCGAGAATTGTTTTTGAACGATCAGTCAGAGAGCCATCCGGATTAGTCAATAACGCACGGTTCTGATCGGTCAGGAAGAATCCCGGAGCGATCGCATTTACACGCAGACCGTTACCGAATTTCAATGCCAGTTCGCCAGCCATGTATTTAGTAAAGTTAGCAATAGCGGCTTTAGCTGCACCATAACCAACGACACGAGTCAATGGACGAAGAGCTGATTCAGAGCAGAAGTTTACAATAGAACCTTTCTTCTGTTCTACCATAATTTCAGCAAATACCATCGTAGGCAATACGGTACCGAAAAGGTTCAAATCCACCACTTTCTTAAATGCGTCAATCTGTAAATCGAAGAACGTTTTGTCCGGAGCGATAGTTGCACCTGCCATGTTACCTCCAGCAGCGTTCAACAAAACATCAATACGGCCATAAGCCTTCATAATTTCCACTTTGTTACCTTCCAGCACTTCCTTATCCATCACATCAGTGTAAAGGAACATTGCTTCATTTCCTTCTGCTTTGATACTGTCTACCAATGCTTTCCCAGCTTCTTCACTTCTGTCGAGCACAACCACTTTTGCGCCTTCCTTTGCGAGATACGCAGCAATACCTTTACCTAAAATACCAGCTCCGCCGGTGATAACAACTACTTTGCCTTTTACGTTAAATAATTCATTCATGGTTCTTATAAATTTATATGTTTATAATTTATTGTTCAGATAATATTTCAGATTCTCTTTAAGGAGAATATCGATAGGCATCAAATTCACTTTCTCACTATTCTGCTTGAACAGCAAATGATTACACAATGATTTAACACCATCGTACCCCTGACGCTCGGGGCGCTGCGCAATCAATGCGGTTATCACACCTTCGGAAAGTAATTGCGTATTTCTGCCGATAAGGTCATAACCAACCAGTTTGACAGCCTGCATTCCTTTTGCTTTCAGGTAATTTCCTAAAATATAGCAAGTTGAATTAAAGATAATAGCGCCTTTAATATTCGGATTAGCTTCAAAGATTTCATCCAGTTTCATGAAGTTATACACTGAATCATTTATTTTCAGTTCTACTTCATGCAGATTCCCGTTAAACCCTATTTCAGTGAGATAATGACAGAAACCTTCGCGCCTGTTCCTTCCCTGGTTAGAATCGTTCTTCCCACTATGAATAATCCGTGCCATTAATATATCGGAAGAAGAAGGAAGCCTGTCCATCAATAATCTGGCAGCAATCACTCCGGCATCATAAGATTCCGTTCCAAAATAAGCCAGTTGATGCTGCCCTCCAATGTTGGAGTCAACATACACGTATGGTATTTCATTCCTGTCAAGCTCCTGCGAAAGCCGGATAACAGAATCTGTAAACAAAGTCGCAATCAATACTCCATCCACTTTCTCATTCAGCAGATTTCGGATGATATCATCAAAAGTCTTATTATTATATTGATCGAAAAAGAGTTTGGTAATGGTGATATTATATGATTCCATTTCCGCCGCAGCTTTATCTATACCTTCCGAAATAGCTTCCCAATACTCCCCCTGCACAAAAGAAGGAGTTATTGCAAGGATATGATATTGTTTTTTGGAGGCTGCTAATGAACGTGCCATCAGATTTGGTTGGTAATGTACCATTTCCAGGATAGCCTGTACTTTTTTCCTGTTTTCTTCAGATACTCTTCCACGATTATGGATTACACGGTCTACCGTGCCAACAGAGACACCTGCCATCTTGGCAATGTCTACAATCCGAATATTTGAAAACTCTTTATCCATATATTGATAAGTATCTTGTTTTTCATCGGCAAAAGTAAAATGAATTATTGAATTAAGCAATAGTGTGTGCGCACACACATCACACTAAAACGAGCACATACAACTAATAATCAAATAATTAACTCTAACACACAAAAAACATACATGTTGTTAAACATAAGAAAAAGTAAAGATAGTATGGAGAAAAAGACTCTTTTCAGATGAAAAGTTAGAGAGAAAGTAACTCCTGATTCTTGAAGGAAACGAGAATAATAAAGAAGATTAGCCTAAATGTGTTCGCACACACATTGATACAATGACTAAATAAAGCTAGGGATAAAAGATTAAATATACAAAAAATAAAACAGGTAACCGATTCTATTTAAATCGATTACCCATTTTGGGATTCTTACTTTTCCCACTTATCTTTTGCTTTTCCGGCCACTTTGTCGGCTTCTGCCGCTACTTTATCAGCAATTTCCGCACCGGTTTCTACTGCTTTAAGTCCAAGATCCATTGCTTTTCTTTCAGCATGAGCAGCTGCTATTTCAGCATCGCGACCTATACGATGGATAGCATTATAAATTTCGCTTTCCAACTGTTTTGCTTTTGCTGTACGTGAAAGACGATAAGCTACTGCGCCGAGGATTGACCCAATTCCGAGTCCAATCCAGAAATTTCCATGTCTACATTCCATAATTAAGTTCTGTTTTTAGGATTAAAAATAAATTATATAAATATCTATTTAGATTTCGAGAATAAGGAAGCAATCCATAATACAAGGATAGCCCCTACAGTGGAAGTTATCAAACTTCCGATCAATCCTGAAGCTGACAGTCCGAAAAGGGCAAATACCCAACCGCCCAGTACACCTCCAAGAATACCAAGTAATAAATTTATAATAAGACCAAAACCTCCGCCGCGCATTACTTTACCTGCGAGGAATCCAGCCACAATACCAATAATGATATACCATATAAAGCCCATATAATCCTCCTTTTTTATTTAACAACAGCAGGTACGGAGAATAGTTCGGTTAGTCAAAACTGAATTAACGACAATTTAGAATCCTTAGTCTTAGAGAAACGGGAAAGTTTGCGTACCTTTGCAGCCAATTTTTCAGGAACACTTCTAAAGCAATAGGTATCATGGTACAAAATCAGGAACAACCCGTAGGAAAAATTACATTTTCCATCTTAATCGCATTAAGTCTTTCACACTGTCTCAATGATCTTTTACAGTCCGTTGTTTCAGCAGCTTATCCGCTATTCAAAGATGATTTAGGATTAAGTTTTGCGCAAATCGGCCTTATCACACTGGTTTATCAGCTTTCGGCTTCGGTCTTTCAACCGATTACCGGAATCATTTTTGATAAATATCCCGTTGCATGGTCGTTGCCTATCGGAATGAGCTTTACACTGATTGGTTTGATAAACTTAGCATTCTCTGATAATCTATACTGGATATTAGCCTCCGTATTCTTAATCGGAATTGGCTCTTCCGTACTGCATCCGGAAGCCTCCCGTATCACATTCCTTGCCTCTGGCGGGAAACGTGGACTAGCACAATCACTCTTTCAGGTAGGTGGTAACTTCGGAGGTTCATTAGGTCCTTTACTGGTTGCTCTGTTGGTGGCTCCTTATGGCAGACAACATCTCATCGTATTTGCATTTGTGGCTTTAGCTGCTATCGGAGTGATGTACCCAATTTGCAAATGGTATAAATCATATCTAAACCGGATGAAAGCACAGACCGTCAGTGTCAGAAAACCTGTTCATCTTCCTTTGCCTATGGATAAGACAGCCCTTTCAATCGCGATATTGCTGATTCTGATTTTCTCCAAATATATCTATATGGCAAGTCTCACGAGTTATTATACTTTCTACTTGATTCATAAATTTAATGTAAGCGTACAAGATTCGCAACTATATTTATTTATCTTTCTGGTAGCTACTGCTATCGGAACATTAATTGGTGGACCTGTCGGTGACCGAATTGGTCGGAAGTATGTGATTTGGGCTTCTATTTTAGGAGCTGCCCCATTTAGCTTACTAATGCCCCATGCCAATCTGCTGTGGACTATTATCCTTAGCTTCTGTGTGGGATTGATGCTTTCTTCCGCTTTTCCTGCCATATTGCTTTATGCCCAAGAGTTGCTTCCTACCAAACTTGGATTGATATCCGGCTTGTTCTTTGGATTTGCTTTCGGAGTGGCCGGTGTAGCATCTGCCGTACTCGGTAATTTAGCGGATAAAACGAGTATTGAATATGTATATAATATCTGTGCTTATATGCCGTTACTAGGATTGGTCACATTCTTTTTACCGAATTTGAAGAAGAAAAAAATAGAATAAGATTAGATTAAATAAAATGGGGTGTGTCACATTTTGCACTCCCTCTTTTCCAAAGAAAACGACCGGTATGCATCGTCACGACGTATACCGGTCTACAAGTTAAGGTCAAAGTCAAAAAATTAAGAGAGCTATTTATATGTTAGGGTTAGCGTTAATTTCTTTCTGTGGAATAGCATACAAATAATAGGTGCTATTTACTGTAAACGGTTTACCGTTCGGGAAGTTGAGGAACCAATGTCCCAGAGGATTTCGTTTTTCAAAGCTACCACCCTCCTGCCAGCAATCGACTTCTGTCTTCTGCATTTCATCCGATAAAGCAGCACGTTCTACTGCCTTTTGTGTACGAAGTATATCGGTAATACCAAATCCTTCCCCCCAAAGTTCACGGCGACGTTCCATCAGAATCTCATTGATTACATCTTCCTGTGATTTTCCTGTCACCTCATAATCCCCTACTCCACGGGCATTACGCAATGTATTCAATGGAGCTACAGCCTGGGCCAACGCTACGCCGTCACGAACTTTCGCCTCCGCTTCTATCAAATACATTTCAGCAGCACGCATCAAGACCAGATCAGCCGTATCATCTGCACGCATGTGAAATTTCTTATATCCCAAATACCCTTCACGCATCCACTGAAACAAAGGTAAACGAATATCACCTTCAGTAAATGTATCTTTCAGATGGGGATCAGCCATAAAGCTGCTATATGCTCCTACGTATGTTGCATCCAAATAATAGAAATTATAGCTGGCATCCGATTGGGAAGGAATTTGAGGAAATCCCCATATCCACTCTTTATTGGAAATGTTATTAAAACCTTCGTACTCGGCTGTAGTTGTCATCAACGTATATCCTGCACGTGCTGCTTCGGCAGCTTTTGCGGCTTCTTCCCATTGTCCGGTCAGCAAGTAAGCGCGAGCCAAAAGACCGTTGACTACTGCTACATTTGGTTTGAACTTTTGATTATCACCGCTGCGGACATAGTTTTTCAAATAATCCTTCGCCAAAGTGAGGTCGTCGAAAATAAGCTGATAAACCTGTGCCACTGTTGATTTTCCTTTCGGTACAGTGGAGCTATTGCTAGGTTCGGTATATATAGGAACACACGGAGCATCTTTATCTTTCAAGTAGGTGAATTGATAATGCTGTACCAAGTGCAAATAACAAAAGGCGCGTAATGCCAATGCTTGTCCCTGTGCCTGACGGAGTTCTTCCGAATCCCCCTTGATAGAAATGGCAGTGTTACAATTATCTATCGTTTTATATATCAGATACCAGGCAAACTCTGTTCTACCATTTGAGGATTGCGCTATATCATTAAACTGATACGAAGAGTTAAAACCATATTTCGGACGGGAAACAATATCACTTGCCATCATATCATCCAGACACTGAAGTGCCCGATAACCGATATTGGCATAGGTACTTGAATAATCAAACAGATTATACCAGGCACCATTCACAAGTGCCTCCGCATTTTCGGGTACAGATACCTTATCCGAACTTACCGCATCTGTGGGGTCCGTATCCAAAAAACTGCTGCTGCAACTCGTTGCCAGGAAAAGTCCGGCAACTGCCGCAAGAATGGATTGAATTTTTATTTTTCTCATAATTTAGTCTGAATTTAGAAAGAAACATTGATACCTCCGGAGATGGTTCGCATAGCCGGATAACGGTAATAAGTGATACCGGTAATTCCCTGTTCAGGGTCTAGTCCCTGATTCCGGTGAATGGTAAACAGATTATCTCCTTGTACATATACCTGCACACTGCTCAATGACAACTTACTAATCCATTGTTTGGGTAAGTTATAGGAAAGTGTCAGGTTTTTCAATCGCATATACGAATTATTCTGCAAGAAGCGAGTGGAAGCCGAGTTCCAGTTATTAGAGGTAGTACTCAAAGCAGGGACATCGGTATAGCGATTGTCGGGAGTCCATCTTCTTAGAATCTCCGTCGACCAGTCGCGACCTTCCAAACTTCCATTGTGCAGAATCATTGTGACATCACGATTGTAGATATATCCACCGATACTATAAGCAAAGATAGCCGAAAGATCAAATCCTTTCCAGGAAAGAGACGTATTGAATCCGCCATACACCTTCGGAAGAGACGATTTGTTGACATAATAATAGTCAGCCGAACCATAATCATTTGTTGTGACACGTTTTCCGGTCGGATTCTTATTTGCATCCACCTCATCCTTATACCACAGCGGATCTCCATTTTCCGGGTCTACTCCCGCCCACTCTATCATATAGAAATCATACACCGAACGACCTACCTGCAACTTGTTCACACCACTTCGCGGCATATCTTTCAATGGGAGGTCTGTCACCTTATTCTTATAATGCGTCAAGTTCATACCCAGTTTCCATACCCAACCATTCTGATTGATAATCGTTCCGTTAAGCACCATTTCTATACCTGTATTCTTCAAGGCTCCTACATTTTCGTCAATAGAACCGTATCCTAGGGAAGGAGCTATCGGACGTGAATAAAGCAGGTCTTTCGAACGACGTGTAAAGAAATCAAATGAACCGGAAAAACGGTTATTGAACAGGGAGAAGTCGATACCTACATTAAAGTTGAGGTTCGTTTCCCATTTCAGATTCGGAGTTGCCATACGGTCGGACACTAACGCATTTTCTCCCAAATTGGAAACAATGGTATAAAGTCCTTTACTTGCATAATAAGTACCCAGGTTGTCATTTCCCTGCGCACCATAGCTCATTTTCAGAGTCAAGGCAGACAACCAGTCGGAAGTACTTGCCATAAACTCTTCCCGGTCGATACGCCAGGAAGTACCCAACGACCAGAAATTTCCCCAGCGGGTCTCCGGCGCAAAACGTGAAGAACCGTCGCGACGATAGGATGCCGAGAAGAAATATTTATTTTGATAATCGTATAATGCTTGAGTCAGATAACCCACCAACGCATAATCAATGCGATATCCCGAACCTCCGGTCAACTGTGAACCAACTACCAACTCCGGCATATCAGGCTGCGCCATTTTGGAACGTGATGCTGTCAGTTCATCATAACGATAAGAATAGGCTTCCACACCGGCAAGGACATTAAAATGATGTTCACCGATTGTCTTGTCATACGTAGCAATATTATTCCATGTCCAAGAGAAAGTACGGGTATTCATTCGGCTGACACCGCCACCGTTTTCTTTAGCCGGACCTAATTTAGGGTTCGTATAATCCAACGTATTATAATTAATCAAGTCAAAATTGAAACTTGTCTTGAATTTCAATCCCTCAATAATCGTAGCTTCCAGGAAAGTACGACCGGAAACTTCATCTTTCATTCGTTCTGATTTATCCAAAGGCAAAGTAGCCGGCAGATTCCAGTTTGCCATCGAACCGGAAGGACGATAAGAGCCGAAGTCATAAATGCGGTCTCCATTCTCATCCAATTTGTAACTACCGTCGGTATTCATTTCATAAATCGGATAAAATCCCGGCATGGTACGTCCTGCGGTAATCACATTACTGGTTTTGGAGTCGGAAGAAACCGGATAGTTCTGCATAGAATGTGCAAAACTCAAATTGACTCCTCCCTTCAACCAGGAAGTCATTTCGCTGGTGATATTGGAACGAAGATTGAAACGCTGATAACCGGATTCAAGCGCAATACCTTTATCATTCAGGTAGCCGGCTGAAAAGAAATACAGATTTGCTTTTCCGCCTCCGGAAACACTTAGATTCAACTCTGTGCGAAGTGCTTGTTGTTCCATGGCATCACTCCAGTCTGAATTCCATAATGGACGGGCACCTGCCACCAATTTTCCATCTGTACCGACCGGTTGCGCATATTGGGGACCGTATGGATTCGGTCCACCTCCCATCAATTTCGTAACCAGGTCTTTGGATGCTTGTGCCGCAGCAGTTGCCGGAGTATAATCCGCGCTCTTGGCGTACTGATTGCGAAGTGCTTCCCAATACAATTCAAAGTATTGATCGGTACTGACACGATCATAATCACGCACGGCACGATTGGAACCTCCTAAAGAGGCTTTTACCTTTACGGTCGCTTTGGTATTTTGATCTCCTTGCTTGGTTGTGATAATAATCACCCCATTTGCGCCACGTGAACCGTATAAAGCAGCAGAAGCCGCATCTTTCAATACTGTCATCGAAGATATATCATCAGGATTGATAGAGTTCACACTACCGTCGAACGGAACCCCGTCCACCACATAAAGCGGAGCGCTGGATGCATTGATAGATCCGATACCACGAATACGGATTTCCGCATCCGTACCCGGCTGCCCGCTTGCCGCACTAGCCTGTACTCCGGACACCGTCCCTTCTAATACACGCGATACGCTCGAGGTCTGTAGCTTTTCAATCTCACCCGCTTTCATCGTCGAAGCTGCTCCGGTAAAACTATACTTCTTAGCGGTAGCATAAGCTACTACCATTACTTCTTCCAGTTCTTTACTTTCCGATTCCAACGTGACATTAATCACACTTCGGTTATTCACCGGTTGCTCTACCGATCTCATTCCTACAAAGCGGAACACTAAAGTGCCGGTAGCAGGAACTTCAATTGAATAATTTCCATCAATATCAGTGATGGTGCCGGAGGATGCTCCTTTCAATTGTACGGAGACACCAGGCAAGGGCTCCCCTTCAGAAGTCACCGTACCCGTCACGCGTTTCTCCTGCTGTGCTTCCGCATATACTATATTTCCTGCAAAAAGCAGAAGAGACACGACTAATAAACGTAAATAGATTCTCATAATTTTGTGGCTTAAGATTTATTTGCTTGTTGTAACTAACAGTATATTGAACTTTTTTGTTTAGGAAACGAAACATTTTTTAGAAGATTACTAGCATAAATCAACGAAAGGTAGTACATTCGTGAAACGAAAAACATCTAAAACAACAAAGAACCGCATGGGGAAACGGGTTATTCTATATCTTTTTCTGTTATTTTCACTGTCCTTACAGGCGCAAAGTGAAAAGAAAGCCCTTTCTACAAATGATAGTACAAGAATAGATTCCACAACGGTCACCCAGCCCAGTCCTTTCAAAAGAGCAATCAAGAAATTTATGAATTTCAGTGATTTCGATACGCTCTATATCAGCCCGAACCGTTATAATTATGCGTTGATGGCTACTCATTTCAGCAACTTCGAATATTACTCTGTCACCAGCGAACAGCCTCAACCACAAAAACTTAGTTTCTCTCCCAACCCGCATAATAAAATAGGATTGTATTTCGGCTGGCGATGGATTTTCCTGGGATGGTCCGTAGATGTGGATGATATCTATCGGAAAACCAACCGGAAGAATAGAGGTACAGAATTTGACCTTAGCTTATATAGTTCCAAACTTGGTGTAGATATATTCTACCGCCGTACCGGAAACAATTACAAGATACATAAGATCAGAGGATTTTCTGAAGATATTCCCTCCAACTATTCCGAGGATTTCAGTGGAATAAAGGTGGATATAAAAGGGCTGAACTTATATTATATCTTCAATAACAGAAAATTCTCTTATCCGGCCGCCTTCAGCCAGTCCACCAACCAACGACGCAACGCGGGAACATTTATTGCCGGTTTTTCTATTTCAAAGCATCATCTCGACTTCGACTACACAGAACTTCCTGTTTTTCTACAGCAGACAATGAATCCCGGTATGAAAGTCAAGGATATAAAATATACCAATGCCAATATCAGTTTCGGATATGCCTACAACTGGGTCTTTGCCCGCAACTGCCTGGCATGTTTGTCTCTCACCCCTGCCATTGCCTATAAAGCCTCTGATGTAGATGCGGAAACTCACGAAGGAAAAGCATGGTACGGCAAATTTAATCTGGATTTTCTACTCCGTGCAGGGGTTGTTTATAATAACGGAAAATACTTTGTAGGTACTTCTTTCGTTGGGAAAAACTATAATTACCACCGGAATAATTTCTCTGTAGACAATGGTTTCGGCACTCTTCAGATATATGCCGGATTCAATTTCAACTTACGCAAAGAATACAGGAAAAAGAAATAAAAGTACGGATATCAGAAATCGTAAACTTGCTTGCTTATCCAAAGAATCTTTGTACATTTGCCACGTTCTAACGAACAAAAGTAAAAAATCAATGAAGCAACAACGCCACATACAGACCACACGTACCCTTCTTTCCCGCTTCCGTTATTGGGGCAGAAAGAACTATGCCGCTTTTGCGAGTATGGGACGTGAATTCCAAATCGGTCATCTGCACATCAATGTTGTGGACGTTGCCCTTCGCAAGCAGAATGCTAAAATTACTATCCCTTATCATACATTTATGACACTTCAGGAAATAAAAGACCAAGTGTTGGCAGGCATTGATATTTCGCCCGACCAAGCCGCTTGGCTAGCCAACATGGCTGACAGCGAGGCGCTATATGCCGCCGCGCATGAGATTACCGTCGCACGTGCTTCGCACGAATTCGACATGTGTTCCATCATCAACGCCAAGTCCGGCCGATGCCCGGAAAACTGTAAATGGTGTGCACAATCCTCTCACTACAAGACTAAAGCCGAGATTTACGATCTCCTTCCCGCTGAAGAATGTCTCCGACAGGCGAAATACAATGAAGCCCAGGACGTCAACCGTTTCTCTCTCGTTACCAGCGGACGAAAACCATCTCCCAAACAGATTACCCAACTTTGCGATACCGTTCGTCAAATGCGACGTCACTCGTCCATTCAGCTCTGTGCTTCTCTGGGGTTACTTAACGAAGAAGAGCTACGTTCCCTATACGAAGCCGGAATCACCCGTTATCACTGTAACCTGGAAACAGCTCCGTCTTATTTTTCCAAACTCTGTACTACGCATACACAAGAACAAAAACGAGCTACTCTTGATGCAGCCCGTCGTGTAGGCATGGATATCTGCTGCGGAGGTATCATCGGTATGGGAGAAACGATGGAGCAACGGATTGAATTTGCTTTCACTTTAAAAGAACTGAATGTTCAGTCCATACCTATCAACCTGCTTAGTCCGATTCCGGGAACTCCACTGGAAAACGAGCAGCCTTTAAGCGAAGAAGAAATACTTAAAACCATCGCTATCTTTCGTTTTATTAATCCGACAGCTTTTCTAAGATTTGCCGGAGGACGTTCACAACTTTCTTCCGAGGCGATGCACAAAGCATTATATATCGGTATTAACTCGGCTATCGTAGGTGACCTGCTGACAACTCTCGGTTCCAAAGTATCGGAAGACAAAAAGATGATTCAGGAAGAAGGTTATCATTTCGCCGCTTCCCAATTTGACCGCGAACATATCTGGCATCCGTACACTTCTACCACCGATCCGCTTCCTGTATATAAAGTGAAACGGGCAGACGGTGTTACCATTACCCTCGAAGACGGACAAACGCTCATTGACGGAATGTCTTCCTGGTGGTGTGCAGTGCATGGATATAATCATCCGGTATTGAATCAGGCGGCAAAAGAACAATTAGATAAAATGTCTCATGTCATGTTCGGAGGACTGACGCATGAACCGGCCATTGAATTGGGGAAACTATTATTGCCTTTGGTTCCTCCCTCCATGCAGAAAATATTCTATGCAGACTCCGGTTCGGTAGCCGTAGAAGTGGTACTGAAAATGGCTGTACAATATTGGTATGCAGCAGGAAAACCGGAAAAGAACAATTTCGTGACTATCCGTTCCGGCTATCACGGTGATACGTGGAATGCCATGTCTGTATGTGATCCGGTGACGGGTATGCACAGTCTTTTCGGTTCGGCATTGCCTGTACGTTATTTTGTCCCGTCCCCCACTTCCCGGTTCGACGGAGAATGGAATCCGGAAGATATACTGCCTCTGCAAGAGATAATTGAAAAACATTCAAAAGAGTTGGCGGCGCTTATCCTGGAACCGGTGGTACAAGGAGCAGGTGGAATGTGGTTTTATCATCCGCAGTATCTGCGTGAAGCAGAAAAGCTTTGCCGGAAGCACAATATTCTTCTAATCTTCGACGAAATAGCAACGGGATTCGGACGTACCGGCAAACTTTTTGCGTGGGAACACGCCGGAGTAGAACCGGATATCATGTGCATCGGCAAAGCACTGACCGGAGGATATATGACACTTTCTGCTGTATTAGCCAGTAACCGGATAGCAGATACCATCTCCAACCATGTACCGGGAGCTTTTATGCACGGGCCTACATTTATGGGTAATCCACTTGCGTGTGCAGTGGCTTGCGCTTCCGTTCGCCTATTACTCGAATCCGATTGGCAAGAGAATGTGAAGCGAATCGAAACTCAACTGAAAGAAGAACTGGCACCTGCACGGAAATTTCCGGAAGTAGCTGATGTACGAATACTCGGAGCTATCGGAGTCATTGAGATGAAGCGTCCGGTAAATATGGCCTATATGCAACGACGATTTGTGGAAGAAAGAATCTGGGTACGTCCCTTTGGCAAACTGGTATATCTAATGCCGCCTTTCATCATTACTTCGGAACAATTAAGCAAACTGACTTCCGGGTTACTTAAAGTCATTCAAAAAAGATGACAGATAAAAAGAATATTACCGGATTTTCACCCAAGGATCTGTTCCTCGGTGAGGAACGGACCTTTCCTCACCGAGGAAGGATGCCTTGGTCGGTGAGAAACTTCCGGGATAGTCCTTCTGACGATAAACATCTTATAAGCAACAGATTACACTTTCAATCATTCATCTATCGAATACTGATTACTTAAAATAACAATTCATGACATTAGAGTATATAAACCAGGAACTCCAAACCTTGAAAGAGAAAAAGAATTACCGTTCTCTCCCACCGCTAATCCACGAGGGGCGAGATGTTCTGCTGAACGGACAACGAATGTTGAACCTATCTTCTAATGATTATCTCGGACTGGCCAATGACATTTCATTGAGGGAGGAATTCTTAAGGACGCTCACTCCCGAAACTTTCCTGCCCACCTCCTCTTCTTCCCGGTTATTGACCGGTAATTTTAGTGACTATCAGAAGTTGGAGCAACAGCTAGCCACCATGTTCGGAACCGAAAGTGCACTCATATTCAATAGTGGTTATCATGCCAATACAGGAATACTTCCTGCCATTTGCAATACTCACACCCTGATTCTTGCTGACAAGCTGGTGCATGCAAGCCTGATAGACGGGATTAAATTATCATCAGCTAAATGTATACGGTATCGTCACAATGATATTTCCCAGTTGCAGCGACTGATTGCTGAAAATCATAACGCTTATGAGCAGATTATTATTGTTACCGAAAGTATCTTCAGCATGGATGGCGATGAAGCTGATCTTCCCGCTCTCATTCAACTCAAGAAGAGCTATTCCAATATTCTTCTTTATATAGATGAGGCTCATGCTTTTGGTGTACGAGGGAAAAAAGGATTAGGATGTGCTGAAGAACAAGAATGTATCAACGATATAGACTTTCTAGTAGGTACATTCGGGAAAGCCATTGCCTCGGCAGGAGCGTATATTGTCTGCCGACAACTCATTCGGGAATATCTAATCAATAAAATGCGCACGTTTATATTCACAACCGCTCTTCCACCTATCAATATTCAGTGGACTTCATGGGTGTTAGAACGTCTTCCAGCTTTACAACAGAAGAGAACTCACCTGCTACAAATCAGTGAAAAGCTAAAGGAAGCCCTTACAACCAAAGGATACAATTGCCCCTCGGTAAGCCATATTGTCCCTATGATTGTCGGAGCAAGTGAAGATACCATATTGAAAGCAGAAGAACTCCAACGCAAAGGATTTTACGCATTGCCGGTACGTCCGCCTACGGTTCCCGAAGGGACTTCACGCATCCGCTTCTCACTGACAGCGGACATCACCGAACATGAAATCGACCAACTCATTAAACTGATAAACGGATGAAACAGTATTTTATCATAAAGAATAATCAAAAGCATCTATTGCTTTTCTTCGCAGGCTGGGGAATGGATGAAACTCCATTCCTGCAAATTCACCCGACCGATAAGGACTGGATGATTTGCTATGATTATCGTTCATTAGAGTTCGATGCCGACATTTTGCAAGAATATTCCGAAATCACCCTCATTGCCTGGTCAATGGGAGTATGGGCAGCCTCACAGATAATGAAACAATATCCATCCCTGCCCCTTTCCCAAAGTATCGCTATCAATGGCACTCTTTCTCCTATACATGAAACGAAAGGGATTACTCCTACCATTTTCGAAGGAACCCTGCAAGGACTGAATGAACAATCCCTGCAAAAGTTTCAAAGAAGAATGTGCGGTTCAGCAGCCGATTACAAGGCTTTTCAGACAGTAGCTCCCCAACGTCCCGTTGAAGAGCTCAAAGAAGAGCTTGCTGCCATACAAAAGCAATACTTATCATTGCCACCGTCGGATTTTGCATGGCAAAGAGCCATCATAGGAAAAAGCGACCGTATCTTCCTGCCGGACAGCCAATGGCTGGCATGGAGAAACAAAGTGGATTCCCTTGAATATATAGAAGCCGCTCATTATCAACAAGACCTTTTTGATAATGTAATCATGCAAATCAACTAATGATCGATTTATGGATAAACAACTAATCGCCGAACGTTTCTCTAAAGCCATTGCTACTTACCCCCAGGAAGCAAACGTACAGCGGCAGATAGCAGATAAAATGATTCACCTGCTTACAGAACACATCTCTTTTCCCTGTTCAAAAGTGATTGAGTTCGGATGCGGCACAGGCATTTATTCCCGTATGCTACTTCAGACTCTTCGGCCGGAAGAATTATTGCTAAACGACCTTTGCCCGGAAATGAAGTATTGTTGTGAGGATATATTAAGAAAAGGACAGGTTTCCTTTCTTCCGGGAGATGCAGAAACAGTTCCTTTCCCCGCTGAAAGCACATTAATTACTTCCTGCTCGGCTCTGCAATGGTTCGAATCGCCTGAAAACTTTTTCAAAAGGTGCAACGCCCTGCTTAATAACCAAGGCTATTTCGCTTTCAGCACTTTCGGTAAAGAGAATATGAAAGAGATACGAGAGTTAACAGGAAACGGGCTCCCTTATCGTTCACGGGAAGAGCTTGTAACAGCCTTGTCATCCCACTTTGACATACTCCATTCGGAAGAAGAACTTATTTCTCTTTCGTTTGATAACCCCATAAAAGTACTTTATCATTTGAAGCAGACAGGAGTAACCGGAATATCCGGCACCTCTTCCCAACAACTGCGGACACGTCGTGACTTGCAGTTATTCAGTGAACGTTACACACAAGAATTTACCCAAGGCACTTCAGTGTCCCTGACCTATCACCCTATTTATATCATCGCAAAAAAGAAAAAAGTATGAAACAGAATGTATATTTCGTAAGCGGTATCGACACCGATGCCGGCAAGAGCTACGCCACCGGATTTCTAGCTCGTGAATGGAACAAGAACGGACAGCGTACCATCACTCAAAAGTTTATCCAAACAGGAAACATCGGTCACTCCGAGGATATTGATTTGCATCGTCGTATTATGGGAATCCCCTTTACAGAAGAAGACAAAGAAGGACTGACTATGCCGGAAATTTTCTCTTATCCCGCCTCTCCGCATCTAGCTTCCCAACTGGATAACCGTCCCATTGACTTCGGCAAAATCAAACGTGCTACGGAAGAGTTGAGCGAACGCTATGATTTTGTTCTGCTCGAAGGCGCAGGCGGCTTAATGGTTCCGCTAACAACAGAGCTTCTGACAATAGACTACATTGCCCAAGAGAATTATCCGCTTATCTTTGTTACTTCCGGTAAATTGGGAAGCATCAATCATACTTTGCTTAGCCTTGAAGCTATACAAAAACGCGGTATTGTACTGGATACAGTACTTTATAATATGTATCCTACCGTAAAAGATAAAACGATTCAGAATGATACGATGAACTTCATTCAAAACTGGCTGAAGAAGTATTTCCCGGATACGAAGTTTATATTGGTTCCGGAAATAAAAGAATAAAAAGACTTATGACTTCAAAAAACTAGCCTCACTATTTGCCGGGCTAGTTTTTTGTTTCTACAATCCACTTTTCAATATTACGGGTTTCCGCACTAAAATTTACTCCTATTTTAAAGAGTTTACGTCCGTCCATTTCGAAAGGAAGAGCATAATTCTTGTCGTTAATCTGCTGTAAAGCATCTTCTGCCGTACCGTTCAGCTTAAATTCCATGATATAAATAAATTTATCGGTCTGCAAGACAAGGTCGATGCGCCCTTCACTCGTATGATACTCTACCTTGGTGTAGAAACCTAGCAGTTTAAAAACGATAAAAAGAACATTTTCGTAATGTAGCTCCTGGTCCCGAATCACTTCGTAAGTAGTGTCTGCAAAGAAACTTTGCAGACGGCGGAAGAAAGAGTTATAATCACCCGCCTCCACTTCACGGACAAACTTCTGAATTTCAAACGGGGACTCGACCTTATTTACATTTGCATAATAGGGAAGCAAAAAACGAACAAATCCTTCTTCTACTTCACGGTTGGGAAAACCTAAGCGATACATGCCAAAACGTTCATCATATCCCTTAATGGTTAGATATCCACTCTGATAAATTACCGGAATGGGGTTAGTAGATTCAGAGTCTATACTGTTCAACACCTGGGCATCGGTTTCTTCATGAGCCATCCGTTCCAAGTCATAATGATGTTTTTGCAGTAACTTCACCAAATAGGTAGGCGTACCCGTTTCAAACCAATAACTGCCGAACTCCTTGCGTTTGAAAGCGTTCAGCAAACTGAACGGGTTGTACATACCGATTGAATTATGCGTAAAATGATAGCCATCATAACACTCTCTCAAATCTTCACAGAGTTTGTCATACGTTATTCCACGTGCTGCTGCAAATTCATGTAGTTCCGCTTCCAGATTTTCATGGATTTCACGCTCGCTGACACCACAAATTTCGACGTACTCATTCCACATTGAAATATCATCCAAATTGTTCAAGTCGCTGAATACACTGACTTTGCCAAACTTTGTCACGCCGGTAAGCAGAGCGAACTTTATATACCCGTCCTTCGTTTTCAAAGCGCCATAAAATGGCTTCAGGGTATTTCGGAATTGCTTTTGAAGTTCTTCATTGCCGATAGCTTGTAACATAGGTTTGTCATACTCATCTACCAGAATAACGACACGTTGTCCGGTCTTCTCACAAGCACGCTGAATGATACCTGCAAAACGCAAGGAAAAAGATGTCTCGGATGGACGGGTGCCGTATTGGCTTTCCCAATATTCCAGATTATCATTCAATATCTTATCCAGACTTTCCGGAGTGTCATACTTCTCGATATTCAGGTCGAGATGCAATATAGGATATTTAATCCAATCCTTTTCCAACTTTTCTACTGCCAAGCCGGTAAACAGTTCTTTTTTTCCTTGAAAGTAAGCCTCTAAAGTAGAGATGAGCAGACTCTTTCCGAAACGGCGCGGACGGCTCAAAAAGTAATAACGCCCGGTTTTTACCATTTGATACATCAATGCCGTTTTATCAATATAAAAATAACCATCCTGACGAAGGCTTTCAAAATTCTGAATACCGATAGGATAAATTTTATTGCTCATAATCTCTTCTTTTAAAAACCAACAACACATAAGTGAAGCAAGCGGATTCAAAATCCACTGGGACGGATCACCTTCTTTGTATAGATTCCTACTCTTTATCTCTTATTAATTCTTGAATACTATTTATGAAAGTCTCCGCTTGTGGATATAAGTTGTTTACCATTTCTTCGTCACAATATACAAAGTCATCATAATCTCCACTATGCCTTTTCTCAAATAATGTAGAAAAAGTTTTTCCTACTTTTACAGGAAGTTTTCCTGTCGAAATAAAGTGCAGACCAAGCATCGTCTTCACCCCATTATGAGTCTGCGTTTGAATATCATATTTTAAAAGAAGAGCTACAGTTGCATAATAGCATGCATAATACAGCCTGTTAATAGCAGCATTATAGAATGACTCACGTATCATAACCTCAGCCTCTCTCAATGTTTCATAAGCACGTTGTATCCGATAAGCGACCAGTGCTTTCTTACTTTCCTTATCTAGAATTTCTTTCATAAGACAATACCTTCGTTTATCACATTTACATAAAAAGGTGTTTTAAAAGGCCGGTTCTCCCAAAATTTCTTCAAAACAACTATCGGGCTAATACTAACACCTGTTTTCAATTCCAATTCATATAAAGGTAATGTGATAGCTTCTTCTTTAGCCAATGTCATTTTATCACCTTCCACTAAAATGAGTAAATCAACATCACTATCATGCCTGGCATCCCCACGCGCCTCAGAGCCATATAAAATAACCTGCGCATTGGGAGCAACACGTTTTAATGTTTCACGAATAGCTTCTATAATCTCCGGTCTCTTCATTTCTTACTCTTTCTAAATGCATGAATGAATCAAACTTACTACATTACAAAGATACATTTTTCTATCTAAACAACATCACATCTTACATGAAAGTTCGCCATAAAATCATTTAAAGTAGGTTTCCGTTCTCTGTTCAATCTGCTCCATTCAATCGGATTTGCAATCCGTTCAATCGGATTTGTAATCCGATTGCTTGAGTATCAGGATTTGTAATCCGCTCCTTAACCTCTTGCCTTCCTAAACTACAATCACCTCTAGCAGTCCTTTATCACCCGCATAACTCACCGCCGAACTATATAAATAATCTTCCTGCCGTGCAACAATCTCCTGCTTCACCGGATTATTATGAATATAATTCAATTTTTGCAGAAAGAAGTCATGCAAATAAATTAATTCGGGATGATTACCTTCTTGCCAAAAACGATACTTAGATATTTTTTTGTCATTAGCTCCGGCAAAGCGAAAACGATCCAGCATCCATTCGCGACGACTTTCTTGAGGATCGGTTTCGAGTTCTGCCATAATACGTTTACTAGTGAACTTTTTAAAATCTCGAAGAATATCCGAAACTGTTACTTCTGTTCCGGAACTGACAATCATGTGCAAATGGTTACTCATTAATACCCAGGCATAAATTCTTAAGCCTTTTTTCTCCTGACAATAGGCTAGTGACTCCAGAATTATATGCTTGTATTTAGGACGGGTAAAGATATCTATCCAATCGACAACGGTAGAAGTAACAAAATATAATTCATCTAAAACTCGATTCGCAGTATCCATTGATATACTAATTTGATTAGAGAGGATAAATGTACGATTAAAATCGAAAGAGACAAAGGATTTTAAACGATCGGATAAGATAAGCGGATTAAAAATCCTGATACCAAAGACCAGCGGATTATAAATCCGCTGGCTCATGCTCATAGCTTCTAATGGTTAAGCATTCTACAATTATTCACCGATTTTGTAGACTTCTCTTCTAAGATAATTGAATATTCTAAGAACAAGAAATAAAAAAGTGACCGGTAGAAAAACAGTCACCAATTAACCCTTTCACTCAACAACAATCGTACTAATTTGAGGATTATGGCTATCGTATGTAACCGTCACAGGATACATAGAGCCATAATCCTTTATTTTTTTAATAAAAGGGATATTCTGTCTGGTATAACCCAAAGAAACTTTGCTAGAATAATGTTCTCCTCCAACCATATATTGATAATAGACTACGAAAGAATAAGAAACACTACCACCCATTCGCCCTTGAGTCATGTCATATTTAAGTTCATGGCGTACGATATTTCCTACTGTTTCTTTATCATAATTTTCTGGAAGTGAAGAATAATACAATAAAAAAGACACAAATACCATAAAAAAGAAGGCGATTATAGCAAATGAATATTCCGACCAAAAAGTTCCCTTATGAGGAGGCTTCTGCACATACTTCTTTTTCGGTATTGTTTTTATGATCTTACGTTTTCCCTTCTGTCGCATCTATTCATTAAACAATAGTCGAATATTTATCCAAAGCCTTTCTCAAAGTTCTTTCCGAAACCGGTTTAGTCACAAAATCATTGCATCCCATCTCTAAAGCCAATTCTTTATCCGTTTCAAAAGCATAAGCCGTCAAAGCAATAATAGGAACCTCTTTGGAATAAGAACGAATGATATGCGTTGCTTCCAATCCATCCATGCGTGGCATTTTTATATCCATCAGAATTAAGTCCGGTTGATACTGCTTATACATTTCAATGGCTTCCACCCCATCCTTAGCCCAAAGCAATGTATATTCCCTGCCGATCAGATTCTTCAGCAGGATGAAATTACTTTCTACATCTTCCGCTACCAAAATCTTTTTGATCTGTTGCACACGATTTACAGTATTTCCTTTAGATTCCGTCTTTGACATTTTAAAGATTTCGCCGAGTTCTCCGGCTTCTTCATAAGGAATCGTGAAATAGAACGTAGAGCCTTTACCCAATTCAGAAGTCACTCCTATTTCTCCACCGATCTTTTCGATAATCATCTGACAGATAGATAGCCCTAATCCTGTGCCTTGAGCAAAAGAGTTCAGTTTGACAAAACGCTCGAAGATATGATCTACCTTTTCCGGTTCTATTCCTATTCCTGTATCCTTCACATATACACGAATATTTTTATCCGTCCGCTCAAAACCCAAACGAATCTCTCCTGCATACGTAAATTTACTCGCATTAGTCAGGAAATTCGTTATCACCTGCATGATACGATTCTGATCTCCCTCAATAAATAAATTCTCATCCACATTATCAAAAACAAGAGTTACCCCTTCTTTCACACGTTCTTTATGAACAGCATAAATTGTCCGGCAAACTTCTCCCAGATTCATTGGACGCTTGATATATTCCAGTGTCCCGGCTTCTATCTTCGATAAATCCAGAATATCATTAATCAGTTGCAACAAAATATCCGAATTCTGATTGATAATACCCGAATAGAGCTTTTTCTCTTCAGTAGTTTCGGCAGCAGGCAATAATTGAGAGAATCCTACAATTGCATTCAGTGGTGTCCGGATCTCATGGCTCATATTAGCAAGGAAAGCACTTTTCAATCGGTCGGATTGCTCCGCCTTAATCCTTGCCTTTATCAGTTCCTGCTCAATATTCTGAAGATTAGTAATATCCCAAGAGATACCAATCAGCAACGGTTTGCGTCCTTCCATCGGCACAAGTGCCTTTAATGTCTGTACGATACGCGCTTTCCCGGTGGCGGAAAGATACGTTTCCTGCATATCAATACGCTTATGGGTCTGAAGTAATTCCAAATCATCCTTACGGAATTTCTCTGCGTCTCCATGACTCGGAAATACTTCATAGTCCGTATGTCCGATCGCTTTAGACGCCGGGATACCTGAATGGTCGGCAAATGCTTTGTTCCAATACAAATACCTAAAATCATTTTCCGGGTCTTTCACAAACAAATAGACTGGGATATTATTCAAAATACCATCCAGCAATAGATTTAGTTCGCGAAGTTCATCCTGTTTCTTTATAACATCAGTAATATCCTGTGTAAAGAACCAAGTCAGTTCTTCATTATTCTCACGAATCAGAAATGTAGACACCTGATGCATCCGCTCTTTATCTTCACCTTTCCGCATATAGGCAGCACGATAAGCAAAAGTGCCATCATTGTCACGTATTTCCTGAAGACGTCTTTCCCACGCCTCCTTTGTTGTCATAGAGACGGGCAAATCATATATCTTTTGGATACCCATCTGTTGGGTAACTCCGTATTCTTCTATAAATTGCTTATTTGCATAAACCAATGTCCCGTCTTCCGATACGGCAAGAATGCTGTCACTCACTTTATCGAGTACACTCTTGAAAACCTCCAGTTGCCTTTGCGTGGTCACCCGCTCCGTTATATCACGACACATAATCAATACATACTCTTCATCCAACGGAAAGATACGATTTTCGTAATGATGATGTTCACCATTAAAATCCAATTCATGATGGGCGGTTGAAACAGCTCCCGTGCTGACAGCCTGACGCATATTGGAGTGAATATTCTGATATGCTTCCGGTGGAACCATTTCCCGCATATACATTCCCTTAAAATCTTTGTTTGATATCCCGACATGATTGGTTTCTTCATTGGAAACAACTTCAATGCCTACTTCGTTCTGATTGAAGACAGTCAGCATATCCGGCAAAGAGTCCAGAATCCTGACAGCATATTTTTCTTTGAAACTAACGGGACGATTACTTATATTCTCATTCCTAAGAATAGAAAGCTCCTTTTTGAGCTGCTCATTTTCTTTCTTTAGCGCTTCCAGCTGTTCTAATAGTGCTTTTTGGTTTTGTTCGGTGTTCATGATATATCAGAATAAATGCGTACTTATCTGCCAAAAGTAAATATTTTTTTGAAGATAAGTACGCAAAAGCTAGTTTTTTTTTGAAAATCATTCAATTACCATGATCCGGTCGTTCAATGCCACCTTCATGCCATCTTCCACAAACACCTCTTTGACTACTCCATCCGTCACCGAACGTATCTCATTCTCCATCTTCATTGCCACCAATACGCAAAGCGGATCGCCACGTTTCACATTGTCTCCTTTCTTTACATACGTCTTCAGTATTACTCCCGGCATCGGTGCCTGTACTACCTGACGTCCCACAGACTCGGCAGCAGTGCGGGCATTATGTATCTTCTCCATTTCTCCCTGCAATTCAATCTGATAAAGCTCCCCTTTATTCATGATTGTATATGAATTATTGGAAGAGGGAGAAATCTGCACTCCATGCGAGTGGTGATCGATGATGATCGAATGGATAGAGTCGCCACCCATGTTATAATCGACCTCATATATTTTGCCATTGACTGCAATCTTCTTGATTGGTCCGTCCTCCAGTATTTCCACCTTATATTCACTATCCGGCATGTCCTGGAGCTTGGCGTAATATGTAGCTAATGTTGTACCCATAATCTGTTCTGTTATTTTTTAGTCTTACATCAATAATTATTAGCAGTCATCTGCAACTTACCATAATACTTCCAGAGCGATTCGCCTACCACCGGAAGCGTTGTGGCACGGGAAGCCGCTTCTTTCTCCCGTTCGTAGTGTCTCACTGCGGCAGCAATGACAGCCACCGTCGGATCGGTATTCTGACGGCGTTTCAGATCTTCCTTATCAAAGCGCGTATCAATAAACGTTGTATCATATTCGCCTTTCAGGAAAGCTGCATTCTTCAATACACGTTGATGGAAAGGAATTGTTGTTTTAATTCCCAAAATCTTGTACTCGCGCAAAGCACGTGCCATATTGGAAATGGCAGAAGCACGGGTACGTCCCCAACAACATAGCTTGGCAATCATCGGGTCATAATGCAGAGAGACTTCAAATCCGGCATAAGCGGCACTGTCAAGACGCAGGTTACGCCCTTCGGGAGCTTCACGAACAGTAATCACCCCGGGAGAAGGCATGAAGTTATTCTCCGGATCTTCCGCATAAATACGACATTCGATAGCTGCTCCGCTAAACTGAATATCATCCTGTTTATAAGGTAACGGATTTCCGGCAGCAACTGTTATCATATCCCGAACCAGGTCAACTCCCGTACATTCCTCCGTCACAGGATGTTCTACCTGCAAACGGGTATTCATCTCGAGGAAGTAGAAGTTTTGGTCTTTATCCATCATAAACTCCAATGTCCCGGCACTGTAATATCCTATTTTCTTACAGGCTTCCACAGCAACCTTCAACATCTTCTTTCTCGTCTCTTCTTTCACAAAAGGAGAAGGACTTTCCTCTATCACTTTTTGGTTACGACGCTGAATGGAACATTCACGTTCGTAAAGATGGACCACATTGCCATATTTATCTCCCATGATCTGAACTTCGATATGATGGGGATTCTCGATGTATTTCTCAATATATACCGCATCATTGCCAAAAGAAGTCCCTGCTTCGGATTGCGACAAACGAAGAGCCGTTTCCACTTCTTCTTCCGTACGTACCAAGCGCATTCCTTTTCCTCCACCTCCGGCAAGTGCTTTCAGCATAATGGGATAACCTACTTCATTGGCCACTTTCTTCACTTCATCAATCCCCTGCACAGGTGTCTCGGTTCCGGGAACAATGGGTAATCCTGCTTCACGCATAATCTTACGGGCTTCTGTCTTGATTCCCATTTTGGAAATAATGTCCGCACTCGGTCCGATAAAAATCACTCCTTCTTCTTCACAACGACGGGCAAAATCCGCATTCTCCGACAAGAAACCATATCCCGGATGAATAGCGGCTCCGGTCTTTTTGGCAATGGATAATATCAATTCCGGCTTCAGGTAGGAAGTATCTTCAGGCGATTCGGAGATGCAATAGGCTTCTTCCGCATAACGTACGTGCAAAGCTCCTCGGTCTACATGGGTATAAACAGCCACCGTCGAGATATTCATCACCCGACAGGTACGGAAGATTCGCATCGCTATTTCACCGCGGTTGGCTACTAATATTTTCTTTATCATAATCTTTTTATTCTTTTAATGAACACTCTCCATTCTCAACTCTCCACTCTCAACTTATTAAAGCGGAAGATTCGAATGTTTCTTAGGAGGATTAGACTGCCGTTTGTTGGCAAGCATCTCGAAACTTCGAATCAACCGCAAACGGGTTACCGCCGGATCAATCACTTCATCCACATATCCCAATTCCGCCGCCCGGTAAGGATTGGCAAACTTCCCGCGATAATCATCCTGAAGTTCTTTCCGTTTTTCTTCGGGGTTTCCGGCCTTATCTATATCCTTACGGAAAAGAATATTCACAGCTCCATCCGGTCCCATCACTGCTATTTCGGCAGTAGGAAAAGCAAGATTGACATCTCCGCGGATATGCTTGGAGCTCATCACATCATAAGCGCCACCGTATGCTTTGCGGGTGATAACCGTAACTTTCGGCACTGTAGCCTCACAATAAGCATAAAGCAATTTTGCCCCGTTGCGGATAATTCCGCCATATTCCTGATCGATTCCCGGAAGGAATCCCGGCACATCTACCAATGTCAGTAAAGGGATATTGAAAGCATCGCAGAAGCGGACAAAACGGGCAGCTTTGACAGATGCGTTAATATCCAGTGTACCAGCAAGTACCAATGGCTGATTAGCCACCACTCCCACTGTTTTTCCATTCAGCCGGATATAGCCGGTCACAATATTCGCTGCATATTCTGCCTGAAGTTCGAAGAAACTATTATCATCAGCCACTGCTTCAATCATTTCTTTTATATTATACGGCTGATTCGGATTGGTTGGAATCAAATTAGCCAGTTCCGGAGTCAGGCGGGTCGGCGAATCGTTTGTAGCTACAAACGGAGGCTCTTCCATATTATTTCCCGGCAGATAGGAAATCAATTCACGAATATAATTAATACACTCAATATCATTCTCCGCAGAAAGATGAGCTACACCGGACTTTGTCATGTGTACGCCTACTCCGCCGAGTTCCTCTTTAGTGACTTCTTCCTGTGTCACACTTCTCACCACATCCGGTCCTGTAATAAACATATAACCGGAATTTTTCACCATCAGGATAAAATCTGTCAATGCAGGAGAATAAACCGCACCTCCGGCACATGGGCCCATGATCGCGCTAATCTGTGGAATCACTCCGGATGCCATAGAGTTGCGCAGGAATATCTCGGCATATCCGGCCAAAGAACGTACCCCTTCCTGAATTCGTGCACCGCCCGAGTCATTCAATCCGATGATGGGTGCTCCCATTTGCATAGCCATGTCCATCACTTTACAAATTTTCTTAGCGTGCGTTTCCGAAAGAGCTCCACCAAATACGGTGAAATCCTGTGCAAAGACATAGACCAGGCGCTTGCCAATCATACCATATCCCGTCACTACCCCGTCTCCGGCAAATTTCTGCTTTTCCATACCGAAATCGGTACACCGATGGGTTACCAACTTATCCAGTTCGATAAACGAACCTTTCTCCAATAATAAATCGATGCGTTCACGGGCGGTCAGTTTGCCCACAGAATGTTGTTTTTCAATGCGAGCGTCTCCGCCGCCTTTTTCTGCTTTCCTGTTCAGTTCTTCCAGGTTGTTAATAAGCTCTTTCATAGGCTGTAGTTATTAAAGTTGTATGTGTGTGTAAAAATAAACAGTAATATATGAAATCATTGTCATATTGATTACACAAAGTACTTTTATATAATGAACGCCTCATGTGTGGAAAATGTTAGCATTTATGCCTTAAAACATCTTTATCCATTTATTTAGGGAGCTTTTTTTTGCAGGTTGCGACAACAAACTTCCCCGCTTTTCTGTTTATCGCTTATCATTTTTAATAAAACCTATACCGTTGTCAACTTCGATGTTGAACAAGGCCGCATCATTATCCGGGAAAATCCGAAATACCTTAGTCTGAACGAAATGTATCAGGTAGCCAACAGCTATCCGAAAGGCAGCAAAGCTAGGTAACGAAGCTGCGCTGGCCAACTTAAAACAATTACAACAAATTCTTAGCGTGAAGATGAAATAAATAGAAAAATCTTTTTATTCAACCGACCAAAGTGGGACGTTTGTTTGTTATATCAATAATAAACGACGTTCCACTTTTTAAATCTGATAATTATGACCTTGATCCTTGCTATTATTCCGGTGTTACTGTTGATTATATTAATGGCATTCTTTAAAATGCCGGGTGACAAAAGTAGTATCATTTCTCTGATCGTGACGATGCTGATTGCTATTTTCGGCTTCGCTTTTTCAGTAGACAATCTGTTTTACTCCTTTTTATATGGGGCGTTAAAAGCCGTCTCTCCTATCTTAATCATTATCCTGATGGCTATTTTCAGTTACAACGTATTGTTGAAAACGGAAAAGATGGAGATTATCAAACAGCAATTCGCTTCTATTTCTACCGATAAAAGTATTCAGGTGTTATTACTGACTTGGGGATTCGGGGGACTACTGGAAGCGATGGCCGGCTTCGGGACAGCAGTTGCCATTCCGGCAGCCATTCTTATCAGTCTGGGATTTAAGCCTATCTTTTCGGCAACCGTAAGTTTGATTGCCAACAGTGTAGCCACCGCTTTCGGAGCGATCGGAACTCCGGTGTTGGTATTAGCCAAAGAAACGAATTTGGATGTATTGCATCTTAGCACGAATGTCGTATTGCAGTTATCCGTTTTGATGTTCCTGATTCCGCTGGTTTTGCTTTTCCTTACTGACTCCAAACTTAAATCGCTTCCCAAAAATATATTTCTTGCCTTATTAGTAGGCGGAGTTTCTTTAGTCAGCCAGTATCTGGCTGCCAAGTATATGGGTGCTGAATCTCCGGCCATTATCGGCAGTATTCTTTCGATTATCGTGATTGTTCTTTATGGAAAACTGACTGCCTCTAAAGAAGAGAAAGCACGGAAAAGCCATCTGAAAACAAAAGATATACTGAATGCATGGAGCATCTATTTGCTGATTCTATTTTTAATCATTCTGACCAGTCCCCTCTTCCCGGAATTGCGTCATACATTAGAGAATAACTGGATAACCCAAATCAGTTTGCCCATCAATGCTTCCACCGTCAATTATACCATTTCCTGGCTAACTCATGCCGGGGTATTGCTTTTCATCGGAACTTTTATCGGTGGATTGATTCAAGGAGCTAAAGTAAAAGACCTGTTCATCGTTCTTTGGAATACAGTGAAGCAATTAAAGAAAACATTCATCACAGTGATCTGCCTTGTGGGATTATCCACAATTATGGATAGTGCCGGAATGATTGCTGTGATTGCCACGGCACTGGCTACGGCTACGGGAAGTTTGTATCCACTGTTTGCTCCGGTCATCGGTTGTCTGGGAACGTTTATCACCGGAAGCGACACCTCTTCCAATATTCTTTTCGGAAAGTTGCAAGCAAGTGTTGCAGGGCAAATTCATGTCAGTCCGGATTGGCTGTCCGCTGCAAATACAGTAGGTGCTACAGGTGGTAAGATTATTTCTCCACAAAGTATTGCCATTGCTACTTCTGCGGGAAACCAACAAGGAAAAGAAGGTGAAATACTGAAAGCAGCTATTCCTTATGCGTTGGTGTATGTGGCGATTACCGGAATTATTGTTTATATTTTCAGTTAACAAACCCAAAGTGCATAAAGAACAAATAGAGATATGAAGCAAAAGCCATTTATCCCTTCACCCCTTCACCTTTCCCTGTTCATCGGTGTTTGCGGGTGAAGGGCAGCCCTTCACCAAGAGTTCACTCCCGATTTCATTATAGCAAATCGGAATATGCTTATAGCTAAATGCAGTATGCTCATAGCATTTATTTTTCTTCCTGATAGTTGAAACAAACATTGGGATATTTATTTTAAATACGCTAAATGATTGAAACAAACTCTTTGATTTTTGTAAAGCATCGCTTTAAGTAGGCTAAAGCTATGCTTTGCATACTCTAAAGCATAGCTTTATATTCACCAAACAAGTACACGGGGAAAGGGCGGGTGAATCAGCTATCCTTCACCTTGTATATACCTATTTATCAGCCTTTACAACAAAAGATGAAGGGGACAACATCATACTCTTTTTTGTATATCGGTAAATGAGTAAGGATATTCTGTATTCATCGTATTCATATATTCGACACTGAATTTTAAATATTGCACTTTTGCCTCATTTACCATATTCATTTTTGTCAGAGACTGAATTGCATAACAAAGAGCCTCATCATTTATAGGATCAATATAAAATAAACTCTCACAAAGTGCAACAACTATCTTATACGCTTCTTTTTTAAAACAATTTTCGATCTCAATCAATAATACCGGTTCTAATTTTTGCTCAAGATTTCCTTTGAAAGAATCGAACTCTGGCATATCAATTGACCGAAGAAACTTCCCGCGAGATACAATTCCAATTAGTTCTGTCGCATTTCCTCCAGTATTATTTATCATCAAAAGTTTGACGCAAGCAAGATAATCACAATAAAATTCATCCGTGTATTCAATCCTGAACAAACCTTTATCATATACAAGTTCAATTCCATCAATTTCTTTTAAGATTCCTCTTACATGATTAATGGCAACCCCACGTGAATTTTTCACCTTATCTTCAGATTTACCGGGCCAAAACAATTCACTTAACCTCTGTGATGAGATACCTCCTTTAGGGCTATATTGAAGAATTGATAAGAATACCTGTTTTAATTTGGTACTAAACATATAGGTTATATCCTTATTTTGCCTGTCACGTACCATAAACTCCCCAAACAAATAAACGCTATTAGCTTTTACTAAATTTTGTTCCAAGGAAGTGGAACATTTTACATTTACTGGATTTATAACAGTTTTTTTATCATTTGCTCCTTGTTTCTCATGGGAACGACGTCTGATAAAAAAGATCAAAGCAGATATAATTACTATAACTAATAATATAAGTAATGCTATCAATATTTGGAAAGTAAATTCACTATTTCTACTGTGAGGTATGTATGCACTCAATGACGCATGACTTATCGGAGGAAAAGCCAATGAATACACACCCACACTGGAAGATATATCATCGTCGTCAAATTCCTGAACCACCGCAAAGAGTTTATTGAGTTTGTCACTATAATACAAATTAGCTTTCGTTTTTATCTTTTCGGAACGTATAGGTATAGAGTCACCCAATATTTGGAAAGTTCCGTCTTTGAATGCAAAACGATATAATTTGAGATAAGTATTAGAACAATGTTCCGGATAACAAAGCGTATAAAAATAAGAATCATCCTGAATAACCATTTCTCTTACAGGAACTATGTTTTCTCTATTCCATGGTATTTCCCACAGCTTGGAAACCGTGTTATTGTTCAAGTCTACTTTATGTAAATCATAAAAATATTGACGTCCCACTATTTGTTCGCCTGATTCATTACCCATACCTCCATATATATAGAGAGAATTGTCATCCTTACGGTATCCCATTGATGAAAAATAGCGTGGTTCTATCCGGTCTCCTTTCAAAACGACCGAGTCCAGTCTGTTTTTGTTATAATTATACACATACAATTCTTTACTATAGTATATGTCTCCAAAACCGCCAAATATGAAATGCCGTTCATTCTCCCGATCATAAGCAACACTATGGTGATGAAGTTGCATGGGTAAGTTTTCATTACTCACTACAGTCCATTCTTTCGCTCGCAAATCCAAAGTTGCAACTGTTGGTTTGCCAGCATCATCTACATGAACTTCATATACATAAAGTTTATTAGCCCCACTATTCCAAAAATTTGTTCCCAGAAAAATATCGATAGGACACTTATTTGCAAGACTATTACATATTACGTCACCCGAGTACAAATTATAGGTAATAAGAGTATCTTTATTAAATATGTAGATATTATCCGTAAGATCATCAAAATTATAGCCTGCTACACTAGAAGATGTAAACTTATACTTCTGTACCCAATTATAAGACTCATTTATAAGCCATTTCGGATTACTAACTTGTCCGAATACTTTTCCCTCAATAGAGTAAACCTCCTCTCCTTCACTTTCATCTAAGGGAAAATTGTACTGTTGTTTATCATCAGAAATTATAAGTTGTCTTATTGAGAAAACTGGCACATCAATCATATAATCACTCTTTCCAAAATATATGTCTGGAGTCCATTTAGAAGGTAACTCAAGGTTGTGTACAAAAAATTTTTGTTGTTTGATTGCAAGACATAAAGAATCTTTTTGTAAATCAAATTCCATCGATACTTGAAACCAACGAGATGCTACTAAATCCTTAGTCTCAAACTTGGCAGCAATAAGACTATTCTTTCCTTCTTCGTTTAGTTTAAACACAGAGAATATACCATCGTTATAATAAGATAAATTATAAATCTTATTATTTTCATTCTTTATCCTAACGATATAACCTAAACGAGAAGGACGCGTTAATGACATTTCAAAACTTATATTAAACTTATCCGAAAACTGAATAGGTGTATCATTAAAAACATTATAAGATGTACGCTCATCAATGGGATAATCATTCCCTTTAAATTCTAATCCTTGCCCGTATAAGGTCGATGATAAGAAAAGTATACTTATTATAGCTATGATATGGCAAGATGACAACTTCATAATATTTTATTTGTGTGTTTCTAATCAAAGAATTGAATGCAAATTTAAAATAAAAAATCAAATTACAATAAGCTTAACACCTTTAATATTCATTTTTTTTTCAAAATTATTCTCCAAGAAGAAATAATCATAACTAGCATCTCTCCTATTTTTAAATAAACCACTATTAAAGAAGCGCTTAGTTCCACAGAGATATATCCAGGTATCATATTTATAGAAAAAAACTTCTGTATATGTTTACATTAATGAAAAACAATGAACTCTCAACATTATTGATATATCAAAATATTGACTTTAAATGGCAAAGATTAATGTATTTCCTAGATAAATAACCGCTTTTTAACCTATAAATTAACCGTCATACTCTTTTTTTGCCAAAAATTACACAACGAATTATAATGCATATAAAAATCGAAAAAAAGAAAAACACATTTGACAATTCCGGTAAACTTACAATACATAGATATTTAATTATGAAAAACAAAAAACTTTATTTTGAATTGCGTATGAAACTAATGAAAAACTTACGAACGTTTACGTTCTTTATGTTAGTGGGAGCTATCGCTTTCACAACTAGTTCGTGTAGCGATGACGATGATTCGACCAAGTCTGACTATGGTACTGTAACAGGTATGGTAACTGACGAAAACAACACGCCTATCAGTGGTGTTGCAGTTACTATTTCTGATGTCGAAGGTTCTACAGCTACTGGTGCCGATGGAAAGTACTCTTTCTCCAATGCACCTATGGATAAACGTACCATTACATTCACCAAAAAAGATTATCTGACTACCAGCGCAACTGTTTTAGCCAGCAAGTTCGATGCTAATAAAGTAGCATCTATAAGTATTCAGATGCTAAGTGCAGCAGCAAAGGTGATGGGTACTGTAACTGATGCTAAGAACAACAATGCTCCTCTTGCAGGGGTAACAGTAAAACTGGGTTCATTGACTACAACTACCGCCAATGATGGTACATACTTATTTGAAAGTCTCATTATTGATGATTATTCTATTACATTTAGTAAAACCGGTTATGTAGCAGTTTCAAGGGATATCAAGAAAGCCCAGTTTATAGATAAGATAACCACTCTCGATATTCGTCTGGGTGGAGTAGAAGTATTACCAGGTTTAACAGCTGATGATTTGAAAGAGGCTGATAAATGGCTTTATAATGAATACAGAGGCGGAAAAAATGCTGATAGCTATCCTCATTGGGATTGGTCAACCGATTATATGTGTACTTTGAGTTTCTGGGGTAATATGGAAGAACAGAATGAAGGAAGCACTTTAAGGATCAGAAATACAGGTGACGAACAAAAAAATCCGGCTAATCTGGACGCATTTGATTCTTATACTTATGGTAGCAAGAAAATCACGGAAGATAATAAGATTTTGTCATTAAGAATCCGCACCCATAATGCAGATGACAAAGCACCGGCGTATTTTGGAGTGCAAGTAGTAGATCTTTCTGCTGCAGAACCTGTAGCTGTGAAAGTGGGAGAAACCAAAACCTGTGGTTCGCAAAGTTATACAGATTATGATTTTGACTTAAGTGACTATGTTGGAAAAGAAGTTATTATAGCTATCGGAATCTATCGTACCGCAACAGGTGATTATTGGAAACAATTGGTTCTTCGCGCTATACGCTTCGCTCCACAAAAAGTTGAAGGATGGAACTGGTTGCCCGGCACCGCTATCACAGGTTTGGAAGAATGGAAGTTAACTGCAGAAATGGTCCGTTCAACAATGGTTCAAACAACTAAATCATTCACTGGAATAAGCCCCATTCGCGGTGGTAGCGGCGATTATTATGCAGCATACCGTGAGTGGCGAAATGTAAATCATATAGCCTATTGTTGGGCATTTATGCCGACAGTAAAAGACCCAGAAGTATTCCCCAGTGAAGGTTATCTGATAAAAACAACAGGGAACGGAGCCGCTAATACCAATAAACCCGAGGCCTACTTCTATGCTAAATTTGCAATTGCAGAAGGAAATAATAAATTAACGTTGAAAACCCGCACGTTTGGTGATCAATGGACATTCTTTAAACTTACTGCTATCAAAGAAGACGGAACATTCGTCAATCTAAATCCAATATCTAATACGGCCAAAGAAGCAGCTGCTGCAGAAAATGGTTGTTGGAAGTTCAAACATGATGCAGGAGGTCCGGACAACCCGAATACCTATGCTACATTCGTATACGACCTAGCTCAATTTAACGGCAGTAATGTAGTGTTAGCCATAGGTGTATTTAATGGAGAAAAGAGCAGCAATGAAAATAAGCTGGTATTCCACAGCGTCGAATTAAACTAAAAAAGACACTGTTCTTACTCGAATCTTTTGCTTGTTTGCCTATTCAGGCTAAAGATTCGAGTAGCAACCAGTTCATACTGAATAAAAACATAACTAAATTTTAATAATTATCATTATGATGAAAACACAACGTGCAAAAAAAATGCAATATCTGTATTCTTGCATTCTTATGGTGTTTCTTCTGACTTTGAGCTCACCATCATGGGCGCAGAAAAGAACCATATCAGGTATTGTTACAGATGAAACCAATGAACCTGTAATCGGGGCTAATGTTGTAATCAAGAACACAACCGTAGGTACGATAACCGGTATAGATGGTCAATATCGTATTGAAGCTCCAGATAATGCTACTTTAGTATTCTCTTTTATAGGTTATAATTCTATAGAAGAAAAAGTGAATGGGCGTACACAAATCAATGTTTCTATGAAATCCAATGACATCACTCTTAGTGATGTAGTGGTTGTGGGATATGGTGTACAAAAAAAAGTAAGCCTTACTGGTGCAATAGCAGGAGTGAGAAGTACCGACCTATTGAAAACAAAAAATGAGAATCCGCAGAATATGCTTACCGGTAAAATCTCCGGAGTACGCGTATGGCAAAAAAGTGCCGAACCCGGGTCTTATAGTAATAACTTTGATATTCGTGGATATGATGCTCCATTGGTCATCATTGACGGTGTTCCTCGTGACGTGCAAGACTTCCAGCGTTTGAATGCTAATGACATTGATGATATATCTGTACTGAAAGATGCCTCGGCTGCTATTTATGGGGTACGTTCTGCCAATGGTGTTATATTAGTAACTACTAAAAAAGGCTCAAAAGAGGGAAAAACAAAAGTCTCATACAATGGTTCCTTTACCATCCAACAGCCATCTGACATGCCTAAACTGGCCGATCCGTATGGAACAATGACTTTATATAATGAAAAGGCGATGAATAAAGTAGATGGTGGGAATATTATATACGGTGAAGATCAGTTCGAAGCTTTCCGCAATGGTTCCCGCCGAGCTACAGATTGGAATTCATTAATATTTTCAGATCACTCTCCTCAAACTCAACACGATATCAGCATCTCAGGAGGAAATGAAAGAACCCAATATTATATAGGTATGGGATATTTCTATCAGGAAGGATTTTTCAAATCAGGAGATTTGAATTATGAGAAATATAATATTCGTTCTAACATCTCGACAAGAATTCTTAAAGGATTGACTTTCGAACTCAATCTTAGTGCTTTCCTCGATGAACGAAATTCTCCTTATTACAGTTCAGTCGATATTATTCGCAACTATTGGTCACAAGGGGTATTGTATCCTGCGTATGCCGATCCGAAAAATACAATGCTAAATTACAAAGGATTAGAATTGGAAAATAATACGGTTGCCTTCATGACTTCCGATGTGTCAGGATACAAAAAGAACAAACAGAAAAATATCCAATCTTCAGCATCACTCAATTTTGATTTTGGAACAATAACACCAGTTTTAAAAGGCTTGTCGGCAAAAGCATTGTTTAGTTACGATTACCGATTGGACAACAATGAAAGTTACCGTAAGGAATATTATCAATATGCTTATGATGATTTGACTGATACCTATACTCAAAAATTATACAACAACAGTTCTCCGAGCAACCTCCTCCGAAAAATGTACGATAAACAACAGACTCTGGCTCAGTTGATATTGAATTATAATCGCACATTTGGAGAACATTCCATAAGTGGATTAGTCGGTTGGGAAACTCAGAAACGTCAGGGAGATAATTTCTATGCCCAACGCAATCTTGCCTTCAGCGTTCCATATCTTTTTGTAGGCGAAGACACTGCCCAACAAGGTGGAATGTATTCGGGTAACTCCGATCTTTACGAGGAAGCTAATTCAGCTTTAATAGGTAGAATAAATTATGCTTACGGAAGCCGTTATCTACTTGAAGCTCAATTCCGTTATGATGGATCTTCCAAATTTGCCAAAGGGCATAAATGGGGGTTCTTCCCTTCCATATCAGCAGGATGGCGTATCTCTGAAGAACCGTTTTTCAAATCAATATCTGCTCTTTCTTTTGTGAATCAGTTGAAGGTACGTGCCAGCTATGGTGTATTGGGAGATGATTTAAGTAATAATTGGAATTATGAATGGGCACAAGGATATAATTATCCTGCTACCGGCGAAAACGCAGAAAAAGGGTATTATAATCATTACGCTCCGGGATTTGTTTTTGGTGATAAATTCGTTTATGCCGCCTCACCGAAACCTCTTCCTAATGAGGGTATCTCATGGTACGAATCAAGAACATTCGACATTGGTGTAGACTTTGAGGGATGGGATGGTTTATTCGGTTTTGTGATTGATTACTTCGACCGCCGCCGTAAGAACATGTTTGCCCGTAGTAGCGGAGATTTACCAACAGTTGTAGGTGCTGAAGCTCCATTAGAGAACGTTAACAGCGACCGTCAATTTGGTATAGACCTGGAGCTTACACACCGGAATAAAATAGGAGATTTTTCTTATAAAGTAAAAGCAATAGGTACTATTACTCGCAGAAAACACATGACTGCAGTCGATAAAGGTCCTTGGTCCAGTTCTTATGACAGATGGCGCAATGATAATTTGAACAACCGTTATCAAGGCGTTCAATTCGGTTATAATTCAGCAGGACGTTACACTGATTGGAATGATATCTGGACATACCCTATTTATAAAGACAGAGATATACTCCCTGGAGATTACAAGTATGTAGACTGGAATGGAGATGGTGAAATCAATGGTCAAGATGAACATCCTTTCGCATTCGATCAAACACCTTGGTTAAATTACAGTTTGAATTTGGATTTCGCATATAAAAATTTTGATCTGAACATATTATTTCAAGGTTCTGCCCTCGGTTCTATGGAATATAAAGAACCTTTATACAATATATGGGGTGAAAATGGCGGAGGTGCTTTGGAGCAATTCCTTGATCGTTGGCATCCGACAGACCCTCTGGCTGATCCCTACGATCCGAAGACTCAATGGGTAAGCGGCCACTATGGATATACGGGCCATTATCCAAAAGGGAACTCTGAATTCAATCGCGTCAGCACAGCTTATTTACGTCTTAAGAGTATAGAAATTGGCTATACCCTTCCTCGGATAAAAGCTTTGTCGACCATGAACCTTCGCATATTTGCCAATGCCTACAACCTGTTTACAATAACAGGCGTGAAATTTGTCGACCCGGAACATCCTGACGACGATCTGGGTAGAATGTATCCGTTAAACAAAACCTACACAGTAGGAATGTCTCTTTCTTTTTAAGGTTTTGGACAAAAAAATAATTTAAAATATTATCTATATGAAAAAGATATTTATATTATCATTGTTTAGTATCTTATTATTCAGCGGTTGCAATGATCTGGATATTGCTCCCAAGAATCTCATTACCGATAAAGACTTAATAGGAAGTGAATCGGGAATGGATATTTATATGGCACGAATGTACAGTAATATGCCTTTCGAAGATTTTAAATATATGGCAAAATGGGGATTTGATTTCAATTCCTGGTTAGGTGCATTCGGTATTGAAGGAACAGGTGAAGCCGTAGGCAGAGATAACATCTGCAAGAGCTTTACAGGAGAAGATACTCAATACTGGGGAAAATCATTTCCTTTGTTGCGTGATGCCAATTTTTTAATTGAGAACTTGCCGAAATACGAAGGAAACTTTGCTGGTAATGTTTATAATCACTATATGGGTGAGGCTTATTTCGTAAGAGCTTTTGTCTTTTACACGATGGCAAAGCGCTATGGTGGTGTGCCGCTGGTTACGAGAGTGATACAATATCCGGCTGACGAAAATACGCTGGAAGTTCCCCGCTCATCGGAGGAAGAGACATGGAATCAGGTGTTATCTGACTTTGATACAGCCATATCACTATTAAGTAACAAACCGTTAAAGGATGGCTATTCAAGTAAATACATCGCATTAGCATTCAAATCTGAAGCTATGCTATACGCAGGGTCCGTTGCTAAATATAATGAAACAGTTCAAGGACGTCTTACAGGATTAGGACGCAAAACAGGCGTACGTGTTATCGGATTCGACGAGAGCCAATGGGAAGATGCATCCAAAAAATATTTCACTGAAGCTTATAAAGCAGCCCGTGAAGTAATGATAAATGGTGGTTATGATCTTTATAAGAAAAAATGGGCAGCAAACGATAAAGAAGCTCAATACCAGAATATGGTAGATATGTTTAGCGATCTGACTAGTCCGGAAAATATATATGTAAGAAAATACATATATCCAACCATCACACACGGATATGACGCTTACAGTGCTCCACTAATATTCCGCGCTCCGCTATCATCTGAAACGTGTCCAACTCTTGATTTTGTAGAATTATTTGATGGCTTCGAACATTATGCTGACGGAACAATGAAAGTAACTGACGGTGCTTCCAACACCGATGGCAACTATCTGCTGTTTAATACACCGATGGATTTCTTTAAAAATGCGGAACCTCGCTTACGTGCCTATGTAATCTTCCCCGGTGACATGTTTAAAGGTAGAGAAATTGAAATCAGAGCGGGAATATATACCGGAGCAACTCCAATCAAACCTTTTTTCAATGATTACTCTTTTGCCAATGCTGACACTCACTACCAAGATTTAAATGCATATACCGGCAAGCCCAAAACATTATATCTCAGTCCTAAGATGGAAAATCAAGAAGTTGTAAAATATGACGGTAAAGATATGACTGCAGGAGGAGAAAATGGTCCGTTCTATGACCAGGGAGAATCGGCAATAACCGGATTTTATGGACGTAAATGGCTGAACCCAGATCCATCGTTTGCGGCAGGCGAAGGAAAATCAGCTCAACCTTTTATATTGATGCGTTATGCTGAAGTTCTGCTCAATGCGGCCGAAGCAGCAATAGAGTTATCTTTAGCCGGAGTAACATCTCCTGATGGAGAAAATCTTCTCCAGCTGGCAACCAAAGCGGTAAATGATATCCGTGAACGTGCAGGAGCTACTCTGTTGACAAGTAACCTGACAGCTACAGAAGGAGGACGTGACATCGTACGGAAAGAACGTCGTAAAGAATTAGCCTTTGAACATAAGACTAAATGGGATTTACGTCGTTGGCGTGTACAAGACTACAATAATAGAAGCGGATTCTGGGGTGAAACAAGAGATAAAGATAAGTTTAGCAGTAATTCCCGTTATCGTTTCCGTGGATTATATCCTTTCTTCTCAACCCAAGCTGGTAAGTATTTCTTTGACGCTCGTTTCCAATGGACTTCAAACATAACTGCCGATTACAGTACTATTGACTACTACTTCGGAATACCAGGTGGACAAGTAACTAAGAGTCCGGTAATCGATCAGCAGCCTAATCGATAAAAGATAAGTGATATAAAAAAAACTAATTAAGAAACATAGAATATGAAAAAGATAACATTTTGTACTTTATTGTGTACACTGTTCACTTTCGGTTCCTGTGATATGTTCAGCGTTGACAATTACGACGAACCGGCGGAAACATTGCAAGGTGAAGTGATAGATATAGCTACAGGAGAAAGAATACTGACCGACCAAGGTAGTGAAGGTATTCGCGTACGCTTGACCGAACTTAGTTGGGGCGATAACGTCCAGCATAACCCTGACTTTTATTGTATGCCTGACGGTACATTCCAGCATACAAAATTATTCAAAGGCACTTACAATATTCGTATTGACGGTCCATTCATCCCCTTATTGCGGGAAGACGGCTACGGAGTACCTTTAGCTGATGAAACTATAGAGAAAGAAATATCAGGCGTAACAAAAGTCCGTTTTGAAGTAGAGCCTTTCTTAAAAGTAGTTCTCGTAGGTGAGCCGACAATTAGTAATGGTAAAATTACAGCAAAAGTAAAAGTGACAAGAGGTGTCAGCAAAGAAATTTTCAAAGAAAAGATAGAACCTCTAGGGAAATACAATGACAGCTTCGTGAATATGACTGATATACAACTATTTGTAAGTTATTCTTCAACTGTGGGGTATAGAGCAAGAGACGATCGTTGGTCTAACAAAATAGAATATACGGGAACAGACTTTGAACCTCTTTTCGGAACAGAAGTTACCATTAAGTCCAATGGCACAATACCCTCAGGCAGGACAGTATTTATACGAGCTGCCGCCCGTATAAACTACGCAACAGAAAGTGTCCGCCGCTGGAATTACAGTGAACCAATGGAAGTATTGATTCCGTAATTACTGGTGTATAATTTAGATTAAAACAATCCTATTTTGAAAAGAGGTTATTATCCTCTTATCCTAACGAGGATAACCTCTTTCATTAATTACATGTATAAAAAAAGAACAGTTATGAATAAAAATAAAACAATAATCGTTTTCAGTTGGATGCTGATGGCTATGTTATTCGGATGTTCCGACTCCGATGCCAATGACAACAACAATTCCGGTGATCAAGGATTCACATACAATGATGTAATTACAGCTTACGATTCATTCAATGAAAACTTGTTCCAAGATTCCCGCAAAGTCTATCGCAGAGATGCAGGAGGCGGAACATCAGACATTGCTGTAGGTTGGACACAAGCCACAATGTTTGATATGATAATGAACGCCTACAAACTCACAGGAGATAATAAATATCTAGATCTGATGCAAAAGCACTTCGAGGGATGTTCTAACGAATTCACATTCGATTGGTATGATTATTCCCACTGGGATTTGAACGATGATATGATGTGGTGGATAGGCTCACTTGCCCGTGCATACCTGCTAACTAAGGATAAAAACTACCTTGATATATCAGAAGAGGGTTTCAAAAGAGTATGGTACGGCAAACCGATAGAATTATATCCAGACCGGCATCCTAGAGATACAGGTGGGTATGACCCTATAAACGGAGGTTTGTACTGGGGTTGGAAAGATGATGCTCTAGGAAAAATGGCATGTATCAATTATCCAACAGTCATAGCTGCTATGGAATTATACAAGGCTACCAACAAATCCGACTATCTGGATAAAGCAAAAGATGTTTACCAATGGTCTACAACACATCTATTCAATACGACAACAGGGGCGGTAGCTGACTCTGAGCATCCTGACGGTGTCGACTGGACCACAACTGTTTATAACCAAGCTACATGTATGGGAGCGGCGGCAATGCTTTATCTTGAGACAAAGGATCAGACTTATCTGAATCATGCAAAAGCTGCTATGGATTATATTATAGCAAAAAAATCAACAGCCAATAAAGTATTAAGACCGGAAGGTGATCCAACACAAGATAAAGTAGCAGACGAAAAAGGTATTTATAATGCCATCTTAGCCCAATACATACCTATTTTAATTAATGATTGCGGGCAAACCCAATACATCGAATATATAGAACGCAGCATCAATCTCGGCTGGAAAAACCGTGACAAGGAACGTAATCTGACTAATAAGTTCTTGGAGCGAGTTCCATTATCAACATCACCCCTGTCTTCTTATACAGCTTCCGGTATTCCTGCACTAATGCTAACTTTCCCGAATGTAAAAGACCGGAAATAAAGAAGTTTCAAATATATATCCCTGTATGAGGGAATCAATAGGTAAATTATAATAATCATTTGTGCCTTTAATGTCTGTCTCATTAAAAGGCACAAATGATTTTCTTTATAAAGATAGAGGAACTTACTGAAAAAGACCAAAAAACACATATATTTGTCAGTGATTCCAAAGATTCAAATAGGTTATAATATAAAAACAGCATGAAATTACTTATTCAAAAAGCTATATTAGCCAATATTCTTCTTTTTATAGGCTATTCACTTTCAGCAGGAGAAATCAAAATAAAAATCGATAAGAGATATTTAAATATCCCTGTTTCTCATAAAGAGGACCGACATAAAATGACCTTTGAGGTAAAAGGCCAACCTGCCCTATCGGTTGTTATACGTCTTGCTCACGATGAAGCTGATTATTGGGTATTTAAAGATGTTTCCAATCTGAAAGGGAAAACATTGACAATCAGCTATGAAGGAAATGAAAAAGGATTAAGCAATATCTATCAGGATGACAATATTAAAGGAGAGGACAACTTATATAAAGAAAACAACCGTCCTCAATTTCACTTTACAACCCAAAGAGGTTGGATCAATGATCCTAACGGACTTGTATATTATGACGGAGAATATCATCTTTTTTATCAGCATAATCCTTTCGAGCGAGAATGGGAAAATATGCATTGGGGGCATGCTGTAAGCAAAGATTTGGTACATTGGGAAGAATTGACAGATGCTTTATATCCCGATCATTTAGGTGGAATGTTCTCCGGTTCGGCAGTCATAGATTATGGTAATACTGCCGGTTACAATAAAGGAGACACTCCGGCTATGATTGTTGCATATACGGCCGCCGGACTTGACAAGCAAGTACAATGTATTGCATATAGCCTCGACAAAGGACGCACATTTACAAAATATACAAATAATCCTGTGATAGACTCCAAGCACATCTGGAATAGTCACGACACACGAGATCCTAAAATTTTTTGGTATAATCCCGGGAGTCATTGGGTAATGGTGTTGAATGAACGTGATGGACACTCCATATACACTTCCGCTGATCTGAAAATCTGGAAATACGAAAGCCATGTTACAGGTTTCTGGGAATGTCCCGAACTTTTTGAGTTATCAGTAGATGGAAATTCCAATAACAAAAAATGGGTAATGTATGGAGCTACAGGTACATATATGCTAGGTTCATTTGACGGTAAAACATTTATCCCGGAATCAGGAAAGTATTTTTATACCAAAGGAAGCCTGTATGCAGGACAAACATATACTAATATACCCGACAGTGACGGGCGTCGCATACAAATTGCCTGGGGACGTATTTCACACCCAGGTATGCCATTTAATGGAATGATGCTATTGCCCACAGAACTAACTCTTCACACGACAAAAGAAGGAATTAGGCTATTCAGTAATCCGATTAAAGAAACCAAGCAATTATTTACCCCTTTGAAAAAATGGGCATCTTTGACATCTGATAAAGCAAACGATCATCTTAAAGAATTTCGCAATGCCGGAACTTTGAGAATCAAAACGACTTTCAAACTATCTCATGCTACAAGTGCCGGCATTGACCTTTTTGGTCAGCGAATCTTAGATTACGATATGAATGCAAATACAATCAACAGTGTGTTTTATTCTCCCGAAGACAGAAACAGTATGGAACTTACAGCCGATATATACATAGACAAAACTTCCATCGAAGTATTCATAGACGGAGGGATATATTCTTATTCTATGGAAAGAAAAGCGGCAAAAAACAATCAGGATGGAATCTGCTTTTGGGGAAATAATATTGATATAAAGAATCTGGAGATTTTTTCTGTAAAATCCATTTGGAATTAAAATGAGGTTATTCAATAAGTCTTCTAAAATGAACTTCCTCTTGCTGCAATTGCTTGTTGCAAGAGGAACTTTGCCATCCATATAGACGCATCGACTCATCTATTAATAATAAACTTTCTTTTGCTTACTAGTAAACTTGTGTTTAACCAATACCAAACTTGCAATGCACTAACAGCAAACTATAAATAAAGCTTTCATTTATATAATTAGAAGCTTTGTTTTTATAAATGCAAGTTCTGTTTATAAAAACAGAACTTGCATTTATAGATTTCAACTAATGAAAAATAACTTTCCTCCCTATCCTTTAGAAGTTTATAATTAATAGGAAGGAAGTTTTCCCTTAATGTCCTGCAAATGGTTTGTAGTTAGTTAGCGAATGACTTGAAAAGCCGTAGCATAGAAACCTTTGCTTATACCACATGATATACCACTTCATGCGCTTCTGTCAGCAGTGGAACCTCCAGTTTATCCAACATCTTATCCAAAACAGATTCAGGAAGTGCATATTCCCTGCTTTTATTTTGTTGACGCCAAGTGTGATATGGCTGTTCCAGATAGACTATCTTCACTTTTGCACCATAATCAACAAACAGATCAATCAGTTGGGCACGCATCTGACGAGTTATGTTAGTAGCATTCCAAACAAAATCCTGTCCTTTGCGAAGATACGTTCTGGCTTCTTCCTTCGCCATTTGCACTACCCGTCCATTCGCCGACTTATCCGTGGGACTCAATTTGTACTTGCGACGAATGGCATCCAAGCTCACCACCGGCATATCCATGCCAGCAGACTGAATATAATAGTCTTTCCCCATTCCCGGAAGTCCTGACAACATCGTCACTTCACATTTAAACTGTTCGTGAGGGATATAATCAATATAACTGCCTTCTGCATGGAAGTAATGAAAGCGTGCATAATCTGTGGCAAACTCTCTCGGTTTACTCCAACAATCTTGTTCACGGCAGAAAATCTCAAACAGTTCCACTGCTTCCAACAACCCATTCTTATCTTCACAAATACGTCCTCTGACATCAGCTTCAGCCAACATTTTCAGTAATGAAGTATCTACCCGTAAAGAAGCTTCACAGAGTTTCTTTACAGAATCCGGTTTCTCCATCAGCCAAACAGGCAATCCGTGATACCGGACTAAAGACGCAATCTGTTCCCGAATATGGAACGGAGCAGGACAATCCCGGTATAAAATAGTACGGGTAGTGTACTCTCCTTTTCTGGCGTGCCCTTTAGCAGATACCCGCCCCTCTCCTTCATCCACGGAAGTCGAACGTTTTTCAACATCATGCAACAATGCAGATGTCCAAATAATTTCTTTCTCCAAGGTGGAGAGAGTATGATAAGCAGAAGACTGCTGCAATGCTTCCAACACCATACGGGTATGCTCGGCCACACTTCCCTCCGCGTGATGACGAGTATCCTGCGGGACTACATTCATTTCGCGTACCCACTCGAACTGCTGTTCGAGTGAGCACCATGATTTATCTTCTATCAATTTCCAATTCATCATTATTCTCCTTTTCATTACTCAATTCCCAGACAAGCGGGGCACGTTTCCAATTACGCGTCCAATGCTCATCTGTTTTGACGTGTCCTTTTCGCACATATTTAAACACATGATGCGCAAATTCGCTTACCGGATATTCCTCGATATTGCGGCTGACTACTCCTTCACGAGTACAAGCCACTTTCGTCCACGGATCACATGAACCGAAAACAGACGGGTCTTGTGACATATCGATGATTTCCTGTTTTAAAAGCTCCGGCGTTAAACCGGAAACAGGTTCTATCTTCAACTCCGGAACAGTAGGCAAGTCAAATAAAGCTGCATAAAACTTCACTTCTTCCCATGACAACCATTGATCCATGCAACGAACCGCAAAGATATAAAAATGCGTTTCTAATCGCTGATATTCAATAGAATGTATGGCGTATAGATTTTCTCCAAAGATTTCTATATCACCCAAATCATTCTTTATCAATTCCCAACGTTCCCGCAGTTGCCTCGTCCAGGGTGAAGTGGTGGGAGCCGCATGCGAACGGGCAAAGACACCCCACTGACTCAAACAATTATTCTCTCCATCCAACTTCTCGGTATGCACCAATGTCTTAATCCGTTGGATATCTTCCCAATACGTATGATTAATTCGGTCATCACTAGTCGTTCCGGGAGAGAACGGATAGTGATAGGTACGACCATATTTCTCTGATATCATCTTCTTCTTTTTTTTTAATTAAATACTTATTCTTTTTTGCACAGCTAAACAGCACTAAAGCCACTACCCGGCAACATTCCGCAGGTCCTCTGCCGGAAGTAATTTGTAAATAGACTTTTTCTTTCATCGCATCATTCCTTATTCATTCGTACAATGCGAGGCATAAATTTGCCTTGCACTTCCACCAGTGTCTCCTGCGTATACATCACTCTGTCAATGTCCTTGTATGCCAACGGCATTTCTTCCACGCTCCCACCAATCAAAGTTACTCCTGCTTGCGACAGTAACTTCTTCAAAGCCGATTGCGTAAAACTATCTTTTGCCTTTTGGCGGGACATTGCCCTGCCGGCTCCATGAGAAGCCGAATTCAACGCTTCTTCCACCCCTTTGCCACAAACCAGATAACCCGGGGTAGCCATACTTCCGGGAATCAATCCCGCTTGTCCCTTTTGCGCCGGAGTAGCCCCTTTACGATGGACGATTGACATACGCCCCGGTATTATTTCCTCTTTCCAAGCGAAGTTATGATGGTTATTGACATTAGCGAGAGGCTTCAACCCTAAAGCTTTCGCCAAATTCAAATGAATCCGTTCATGACAGGCACGGGCATAATCACCCGCCAGATTCATACTCATCCAATACTCCTGCCCCTCTTCCGTGTTCAAATCCAACCAGGCAAAATGTTGTGCTTCACGGGGAAGCCTGCACACTTCACGTGCCAGCAGACTGTAATGTTTTGCAATAGCAGCCCCCAATCCTCGTGAACCGGAATGTGACAGCAACGCCAAGTAACTTCCTTCCGGAAGATTCAGCACGTTTTTTTCTTGCAGAGTGATCTCGCCGAACTCTACAAAATGATTGCCACCACCGGAACTCCCCAGTTGACGGACGGCCTTTCCATGCAAATCCTTCAATAAAGGCGTCAGACGGAATTCCTCCCTATCCAACACTTCATGTTCCTGCTCAAAACCCAATCCGCCATCCATACCGAAATGGGTGAAATCTTTCAAGGCTTCTTTCATCTGATAGGCATACCGTTTCAGAAAATCTGCTCCGGCATCGAATACTGTCAGACTCATCCGGCAGCCGATATCAACTCCTACGGCATACGGAATCACCGCATTATCCGTAGCAAGCACTCCACCGATAGGCAACCCGTATCCGGCATGAGCGTCAGGCATCAATGCTCCGGCCACTGTTACAGGCAAGCGCATAGCCAGGTTCATCTGTTGTTTGGCAAGCGTCTCGATAAATTTACCTCCATAGGTTTTATACATCAACGGCTCATCCAGTAAATCATAAGCTATAAACTCTTTCGCTATTATAGTTGGCGAAAGGCGTTCGGCCAGCTTATTCCATATTTCATTGTTTTTGTAAGATTCGGGATGCTCGAGTATATCGCTCAATGTCATTTCAATCTGTTCTTTTGTGTCATATTTGCAATGTTTGCTCACAATGTCCACTACCAGACTGCGGGCAACATTATCCCGGTATCCCAGTTTACTTAAATCTTTTAATCGTATTCCCATACTCTTTTTTCATTCGCATACAACATTCCCTGTCAGCCTCACCGGCAAACGACGATGCAATACACGTGATACCAATGCTTAGGATATGGATATAAAATACCCTCCCACCGCATTGAAGTGATTAATTTTAAAAATAATAAATGTGATTGCAGGACTAATCAACCATCGCCGCCTGTTAGTAGAATTGCGGTCAATGTAAGAACCATCAGTTCAATATAAAAAATAATAAGTTGCAAAGCCTCATCCTCCCGACGAGACAACTTAGTCCTAATTTGAAAATATTATAACTCCAACATAATTAATACCCTTTCCATCAATTTTAAAGGGTGAATACTCATTTTATCGTGGCAAAAGTAGTGCTTATTTTTATATCTTCCAAAGATTAATAGACAAATTTTAGTGTTCAATAACTATCCGAGGGAAGTTTTGCCAAGAGTTTCTGTCAAATTGCTATTTTATGGTCCCTTTATATCGCCTATCTTTGCATCAGATAAAAACAAAAAGAAAGATAATATATAAAACGGATAAAAAGCTTATTAAGTGTCTTCGTCTTGACATTGGCAGCCACAGCTTGCGCGGGAAACAGCGGAGAAAATAAAAAAAGCAATGAACCAACAAAGGAGGACAATAAAATGGAAGTAGTAGCATTAAATAAAGCAGATTTTTTAAAGAAGGTATATAACTATGAAGCCAATCCGAACGATTGGAAATTTGAAGGCAGCCGTCCTGCCATCGTAGATTTCTACGCTACCTGGTGCGGTCCCTGCAAAATGATGCACCCGATTCTGGAAGAACTTAGCAAAGAATATAGTGGCAAAGTAGACATCTATCAGATTGATGTGGACAAAGAACAAGATCTGGCAGCGGCATTCGGTATCCGCAGCATCCCTACCCTATTGATGATTCCGATGAAAGAGGAACCGAGAATCATGCAGGGAGCTATGCCTAAAGACCAGCTTAAAAAAGCAATTGATGAATTTCTTCTGAAACAAAATAACGAAGCAAAGCAATAGACTTCGACTTTTTTCTCGTCATGGCAACTGCCCTCTATTCGTCTTTTGAAGATGAATAGAGGGCTGTTTATATATGCCAAATGATAAGAACAAACATATTTGCATATATTCGCACTTCACTTTATCTTCTTATTTATATTTCAAATTGAAAAAATGCAGAAACATTGAATAATACTACATCACGATCTCACACTCTTTATTTCATCACAAACCCTTCAAAGAAATCGTCGCGGTAACTATTACCGATAGCTATTTCATACGATTTTATGAATATATCATTATTGTCAAATGATTCGATGTGACCGGTATTGACAATATATGACTTATTCACCCGCAGAAAAGTTGATTTGGGTAACAAATCGAATATGGCTTTCAAACTCATACGGGTGATAATACGTTGATCGCCAAGTTGAAGAATAACATAATCTTTTAATCCTTCAATGAAGAGAATATCGGAGAAGTTGACTTTGAAATACCGGCGTTCTGCTTTCACAAAAAAATAGTCGGCGGTAACCACTGTTTCGATGGCTTCTTTCTCTTCTTTCAGTAACAAAGAATGGTAAGACAAAGCCTTATCCACAGCTTTTTGAAAACGCTCCGCTTCAACAGGCTTAATCAAATAATCTATCGCATCCACTTCGTAACTGTCCAGTGCATACTCTGTATAGGCTGTAGTGAAAATGACCAGTGTTTTCTTTGAAATCGTACGTGCAAACTCAATTCCTGTAATCCCTGGCATCTGAATGTCAAGAAAAACCAAATCAGTCACATGTTGCTCCATGAAATCGGAAGCAGTGGACGCACTATTAAAACTCCCGATTAATTGAAGGTTACTCGATTCTTCTATCAATAGCTTCATGGCTTCACGTGCCAATGGTTCATCGTCTACAATAATACAATTCATAATGTTATACTTAAAATTACAGTATACTTATTTTCATTCTCTATCTGCTTCAGCTCATACCGACCGGGATACAACAGCCCCAATCTGCGTTGAATATTCACAAGTCCTATCCCTCCGACTTTACCTTTACTAACGGCAACTTCCGGTGTGGAATTCTCGCATCGAAACTCTAATCTATCATTATCAACTTTAAACGAAACGTGCACATACGAAGGATGCTCGCTGTCAAAACTATGCTTTACCGCATTCTCCACAAAAGGAATAAACAATAACGGCTGAACCCAAATGGAATCTGTCTCTCCATGTTCCTCCATCGTAAACTGAAAATTATCACGACGGATCTTTTCCAGATTCAGATAATCATTTAAGAAACGGATATCCGATGCTAACGAGACTCTTTCTCGCGAACTGTCATTTATCTGATAGCGCAATAAATCCTCTAATTTGAAAAGTACTTTGGATGCTTCTTCCGGATTTCTCTTTATCAGGACATTGGCATTATTCAGCATATTAAAAAGAAAATGCGGATTAATCTGATTTTTAAGAAACTTCAGTTCCGACTGTAAAGTCGTGGATTCCAGTTCATCAATACGCAGGTTGTAGCGTAGCCAATGCATGAACAATGAAATAGCCGCAGAGCCTGCCATGACAAAGCCAATGGTCAGTATGCCCGAAAAAGCATTGATAAAAGTGGCAAAGCCATTGGGATCTTTTCCGGGCAGAATCACTTCAAAAAGCAAACCTTGGGTAACTGAAAGAAAAGTAATGACTGCTATATTTGTAATGACTGCCATCAACACATAACTACCCCAACGATTCTTCAACAGGAAATAAGGAACCAATACATACAGGTTTATATATATCACCATATTCATAGAAGCAAAATATGCCAGACATCCGCCCAGTCGCCTCCCAAAAGAGACTGTTTGTAAAGGCTCATACCAAAGGACATTGATTGTTATCAAAACAACAACCAATTGCAGCAGCAAATGCCTGTATATCCGATAACGGGGACTCAATAGAAATGCAGTGACACTTTTATCATTCATGTTTCTGTCAGTGGTATTTTTATTGAAGTCATTACCATGATTGGTATCCATACTCATGACTCACCTCCTTTCAGTTCCAGCCATATACTGCCGACAGCCAATGACAATCTGTAACGGCTTCCATACAAAATATCCAATCTTTGTCTGATTCTTTCCAGCCCTTTATCGGACGACAAGAGATTTACTTCAGGACAAGCGCAAGCGAAAATAATCGTACCCTTTCCCGCTTTCAAATGAGTTTTCAATGAAACAGGAGGCTGTATCTGCTGCTCGTCTATTGCTTTGACTATATATTGTACAAAAGGGATGAAAAGCAAGGGTGGTACCAACATTCTGTTCACTTCGCCTTCGGAAGTAAATTCATAGTAAAATTGTGGTCGGGAGGTCTGTTCCAATGTCAGGTAATTAGTAAGAAATGTAATTTCGCTACTAAGCAAGACTTTGGCCCTATTGCAGTCATACAACTGATAGCGGAGAAGTTGGCTTAACTTCATCAACATCTTTGAGGCTGTTTCCGGCTCACTCAACGTTAATTCTCCCGATTGGTGCAATGTTTTAAAAAGAAGTTCAGGGCTGATCTGTTCTTTTAACCGTTCCACTTCAGAAACGACATGGGCTTTCTCCATTTGTGAAACACGCCGGTTGTTAATCATCCACTCCTTCAGGAGAACTGTCATCGTACCTCCTATCATACACAGCGTAGATAACATAAAAGAAGAAATATAGTCCACTACCATGTGCATCGAAAAATAAGAACCTCGCACATGGAGTTCCGGCCAATAGGAATATGCCATGTATTCTATTGACATCTGTATCAACAGAGCTACAATCATCGCAGTAGAAAGCAATGACAAATAGGTCAGATAATGTCTCTTCAACAAATATTTCGGAAAGAGTTGGAAAAGATTCAAGTAGATAACCGCTACATAAGTGAGCAGGTAAAGAAAGGTAAATGTGTAAATCCATCCGCCCAATATATCCTTATAATCCAAAAAGATAATAAAGACCTGATTGAAAGAGATCGTCCCCAGCACCAGGATAAGTACCAAATACCGCATCCATCGTAAGTCCGGACTAACGAGAAATCGATATAAAAAGGTAGATTCACTACCTGTTGCAAGTGTTTCAGTTGTCATACGCTTTATTGGGGACGAAGATAAAACATTTTTCCGGTTAGACTCTATACCGTATCTCTAAAATTCAAGTTTATAACTCACATTCGTCAATATCGTAGAATTGTCGCTGACATCTATTTTTCCAGTTTTCACATTATATTCATGACCGTAATGTTCTTTAGCACCCGTAAAGTTAAGTCCTTTCACTGCAAATTCATGTGATACTTTTCTCTTGTTGATACGATAACTGACAGTATAATTACCAATCAACATAGGAGAATATTGTTTTGAGAAAGCTTTCGTTTCGTCATATTGCACTTCTTTATCCGGATGATTCATCGTTGCCTCCAAGTCAATCGGAGAATATCGATCACCACCTTGCAAGGTTAGTTTCAGGTTGACACTAAGTATATTCTGTTTATTTCTTCCCAACATCCATTCTTTACCGATAAGTCCGTTTATCACATAATTACGGTTAAACTTCGTGTTATACCACACACCGTCCCCACCCCGGTAACGGGAATCAAACCAAGAACCCGAAATCATATAATAAAGTCCTTTCTCCAAAAAACGTTCGAAGGTAATGTCTATTCCCACATTGCGTCCTCTTCCTTTATTAACCAACGCATCTTCCACATAAAAATCAGAACGGTTAAGTACGGAATAAGAACTATCCGCCATTACTGGGACATCATGTAAAAACTGGATATATGGTTCTATCTTCAGATTCATGCGATCAGAAATCTTGTAACCGAATGATAACATAATGTGCTGTGCTTTTGTAAAATCAAGATCTTTATTGACGGATTGATCGCCTGTACTTTTCGTTTTAACAAAATATACATCCATCTTTTCCATGCGACTGTACATTCCATAAGCCAACGCAAAGGTTGCTTTTGGAGTAGCTTGCCACTTCAGGCCAACCCGTGGTTCTACAGACCATTTATTGTTCAGAGTCAGAAGCTGTCCATAGATTCCGGCATTAAGGGTCCAACGCTCTGTTAATCCCACCGATGAACTATTGTAGGCTGAAATCAGACTTGTATTACCTTTTCCTTGAGATACAATTTCCAGTAGTTCGGCTTCATAAGGAGCAATGGAAAGATCCATTTTGTAGAACATATTGGTATAGGTGAATCCTGTCTTGTTCGTAAAACGGTTACTGAATTTACGATTAAAGGTGGTGGTAAATATCAGGTTGGTATATTTTGAATCAAGATCCATATAAGGAGTAGACTCCATCGAATGGTTGAACAAGGTTGCTCCTCCGTCGAGTTGCGAATAGGTAGCGGCTATCGTGGTCTTCAATGATGCGTCATTATTAAAGAAATAACGATGGCTGACACCTCCGGCTGCCATATATTGCTTGTCTCTTGATTCACTGCGGTCGCCCCAATAATCCCATTTCTCTGTGTTCTTTTCAAAATCACTGGTGAACTTATCAATCAGGCTCGTTCCCCAAACAGAGAATGTTCCGGCTTTCCGTGTCGGAAAGTTGAGTTTGAGGTTCAGGTCCTGATAATCCATCGTTCCTCCTTCAAGATTCAGAAGGCCGGTTGTAGAATAACGGTAATTGAAAATATACGATGCTTTATGTTTCTTGCTCAAAGGGCCTTCGGAAGCGACGTCGATTCCCATAATTCCCACCTGAATGGTATTTTCGTTCTTTTGGTTGTTGCCGTTACGCAATTTCATGTCAAAGACTCCGGATACGGCATTTCCATATTCGGCAGGAAATGCTCCGGTGAAAAAATCAGAGTTTCCAAGCACTTGTGAACTTAGAGAGGAAAGGATTCCTCCACCCAATGTAGCGATGTCCGCAAAGTGATTCGGATTAGGAATTTCGACATCCTCCAGTCTCCATTGCAACAGATGTGGGGCATTGCCATGAATAGAAATTCCATTGGAAGAAACGCTGGGAGCTACTCCGGCAAAAGCGGAAACCAAACGTGCGGGATCATCAAATCCACCTGCATAACGGCTCGCTTCTTCTACACTCAACATACGTGCTCCGGTAGTAGCCATCTTATTCATTGCTTCTTCCTTGTTCGTCCGCGCACGAATTATCACTTCGTTTAATTCGTTCACGCTTTCTTTCAAAGGTATTTCCAAATATATTTCCTTGGCGGAGGTCACCAGTATTTCTCTGAAAATGCCCGGTTCATATCCCATAAACGCAGCTTCTACGGTATGTCGACCGACAGGAACCTGCGGTATACTGAAACGACCAAGACTGTCTGTTATCGTACCCGCCCCCTCTTTTTCAGATAGCTTTACTGTTGCATACGGTATCGGAAACTTCGAGTCTCCATCTATAACAATCCCACGGATGGTCTGCACCGGACGTCCTTTCCGTCCTGTTGTCTGGCTGAATACTGTTACAGACACAAATAAAGCGGTCAATAATAGGATCCATCCGCCATAACGATATATTTTCCGGGAAAGTTCTTCACTTAGAACTTTTTCAAAAGTTTTGAGCACTGTCCCACACTCATCTAAAGAGACGCCCGACTGAATAGATATTTTCTCTAATAATCTAGTTTTATTCATCTTCATGATTTTATTCCGTTTTAATTTCGTCACGAAGATAAGGCAGAGATCAGCACTAATTTTTCAAATGAGACGAACGCGTCCCATTTGTAGACTAAATGCAAAATTAGCAAGATGAAAAATAAAAGAAAAGAAGAATATCGCTTTTAAAGGATATATAACCCATTCTAAAGGTGGTGTGACTTTCATTAAAGTCCTTTGGTAATTACAGGCAACCCAAATAAGCCCTTTTGCAAAGTCAGAATCTTCGGCCGACCTGTCTTTGTTTTATTATAAGTAGAAGGAGATACATGCAATGTTTCTACATTCCCATTTTCAAAAGCTACCTGCAAATAATATTCTTTACGAACGCCATCCGACACATAACGATGTCTGCCGACCCTACGAGTTTTCTTATGTGTTTCTATATATTTTTTCTGTACCATGACTTTCTCTTCATGCGTGGAAGCAGAATCGGCGAACCAGTAATTCCCCCCAAGAAACAATACACAACTGATAGCACCGACACAAACCAAATGGCAACAACAATTAATTACTTTATTATCCATTGTTGTCAGCCAAATCCATCCTTTATAGAAAGGAATTGTTGCTATCACTATTATAAGTGCCACTCCAACAGGTATCCACCAGTCAGCCAATGTATCTTCGTATACTACATAGGCAACTCCACATGAAATCATAATCACGAGAATCATCAGGATACGAAGTGTATTAATAAATATAATTTTCATGATATTGTAGTATATGTCTGCAAATATACAGAATTGGCCAAATAAATAAGACAACTCCACCATTAAATAATAAATGAATGAGATATTATCAAAAAAACTACAATCTAAATAATTATCAGACTGTAGTTTTATTAACTTATGCTTAAAGGCAAATTCTATCATCGGCATCCACAAAGTAGCCCTAAAAGTATTCCTATTCTTTTATAAAAGAAAGAGTTTGATTTATATGCCTGGAGGATGTTCCTAGAAAAATTGTATATTGTCCAGTATTTGTTTTCCAACTATGTATCTGATCATCCCAAAAAGCTAAATCCTTGGAAGTTATTATAAATTCAAGGATTCGATTTTCCCCAGGTTTCAAGGATACTTTCTCAAATCTTTTTAGTTCTTTTTCGGGACGTAATACACTTGGCTGGTTCTCTTTGATATATAATTGTACCACCTCAGCTCCTTCACACTTACCTGTATTCGTAAGAGTAACAGAACATTTTATAGTCTGTTTATCATTCATCTTGTTAGATGATAATCGTGGTTTTGTCAAAGCAAATGTTGTATAGGATAGTCCATATCCAAAAGGATAAAGCGGTTCTATCTTCTTTGTATCATACCACCTATATCCAACTAATACATCTTCCTTATAATTGACATCATACACATTAATAAGATGCTCATTTTTAAGCTCATTATAGAGTGATGCCCCTTGTGGCAAATATCCCCATGCCGGTGAATCTTTAAATGACCTTTCTATAGTCATTGGTAATTTTCCTGATGGATTTACTTTTCCGATAATAATATCAGTAAGTGCTTCAAATCCAGATTGTCCTCCATACCAACCATAAATCAAAGCTGCTAATTGTTCGTTCCATGCTGACATATCAATCGCAGCCCCAGTATTGATAATAGCAATAGTGTTAGGATTATTTTTAGTGATATAGCGCATAAATGATTCGTCTTCCCTAGGTAAAGCAAACGGACGTTCTACGGCTTCTTTATCCCGTGTACCCATGCTCAATAAAACAACATCAGCCTCTTTTATCTCTGCCACAGTAGGCTTTTCAATATAATATACAGTTCGCCCAAAGACTTTCTGCAAAGCATCAATCAGACTTACATTATTATACCCTATCACTTCTGCCGCACCATAGCCACGAGGTATTTCATATACAAATTTACCGGTTAATAATATTTTTCTATTTTTTGTAGGATCAAGCGGTAAAATTTCATTCCTGTTTTTAAGTAATACCACACCTTCTTCTGCAACTCGCCTCGCAGTCTGCTCATGTTCAGGATATTTACTTAACAAAGTCGTGTCATACTTAGGCCTGCTATAAAATCCCATAGCAACACAAGTAGCCAAAGTGGGCCGTATCATATCGTCTAAATCCTTCTCTGTTATTTTCTTTTCATGATATAAATCCAATACTGATACTCCAAAATTATATGACCCCGGCATTTCCAGATTTTGACCTGATTTAATAACCTTTTCCAAATCCCACACAGAGTTCCAGTCACTCATAACCAACCATTTAAATCCCAGCTTTTCTCTAAGAATCTTCTTTATTACATACGAACTTTGTCCTGCCCATTCGCCATCGATCTGATTATAAGAAGTCATTACAGACATAGCTCCTGCATCTATCCCAGCTTTAAAACCCGGCAAATAGATTTCATTCATAGCACGTTCTCCGATAATGGAATTACTCCGTTTACGATAAAATTCAGTATTATTCCCGTAGAAATGCTTTAAACATGCCGCTGTACCCGTACTTTGAAGTCCGGTCACATATTGACTGACCATTTGAGATACCAAATAGGGATCTTCTCCAAAATATTCAAAATTTCTGGCACATTGAGACTGTCGATAGATATTTAATCCGGGACCTAACAAAACCTCAATTCCTCCAGCTCTACATTCTTCTCCAATAGCTTTAGCATATTGGTAAGATAACTCCGGTGAAAATGTTGAGGCTAGCAAAATGGGAGAAGGAAAAGCTGTTGAACGTTCCAGTTGCTTTACAACGTTAGGATCAGGCAAATTATTCCGGATATTAACCCCTTGTGTCGCATCCGACAAATAAACAGGAAGTATTCCTTTTTCTTCAAAACCTTTGATAAAAAACTTATTATAGCCCCTAACCATGAGCGCTTTTTCCTCAATTGTCAGCTTCTTTAATAATTCATCCGCCTTCTTGTATGCTTCACTTGTCTCCATTACCTGTTGTGCATATAAACCAATGCAATTTACAAGCATGAAAATCAATAGAAAAAGTTTTTTCATATTCTGATATTAATTGAATGTGGAACTTCTCTTTTACTGATTAAAAGAGAAGTTCCACAATTAGTTTTTAGTTATTGTATAAATCTTGTATTTCTTCTTCTGACAATATTCTGTTATACAAAATAAAATCATCCAGATAACCATTCAAGAAGTTCTCAGGTGCAAATTCTCCATTAGTAAATCGATAGTTACAACCAATATAGTATGGCCAATTATCTACCACCTTGTCAACAACCCCTTTCTTTTCAATAACTTTCTGCCCATCTATATACAAATAACTATCTCTTTTTCCATCCACTTTCTTATAAATACATACATAGTGATGCCACTCACCGTCATCCATTCGTTTACCTTCATATTCAGCCCAGTTTCCTGCTTTTCCCTTGTATTCTACACAGAAAACAACAGTTTTACCACTGGTATCAAGTCTAAACCAACTTTGTCTGGGCACAGGATCGGTATAAGTAGCACCAGGTCCCACACCTTGATGAAAGACTGCATTCTTAGCTGTCATATTTGAAACCTTCACCCAAAATGCAACTGTAAATTCACTATCCGTATAATGATTCTTCAATCCTTCTTCAGGAATAGACAAAATTGAATAATTTTGCTTGTCGCCTTGGAAGTGTGCTGCAAATCGACATTCAGCACTTTCTCCGGAAAAGCGCGCCTGAGAATTATATACACTGGAACCAGCTCCTGCCGTAAGTTCCTCAGGATTCAATTGATTTGGACCTGCATCTTTATTATCACCATCGAATGGCAAATACAATACTAACTTTTCTGCAGAAACAACATATACATAACCTTCTTTCTCTTTCGTAGAGCTATTTACTGAGTTTTTAGCTTTCAACGTCACTTTGTATTTTCCTGGATTATTATATTGCACTACAGGATTTTGTTCTACAGAACTGGCTGGAGTACCTCCTTCAAATGTCCATTCCCATTCTTCAACCGTTCCTAATGTCTTATCCAAGAAGTTAATATATCCCCCGGCATAAGTATTCCGGCATTGTGCACCAAAATCAGCGGCAATCGCATTTTTATCAATAACAGTAATATAATCCTCTCTTACTTTGTCCGAAGACGCTTTGGGATTCTTAGCTGTCAATTTAATAGTATAGATTCCCGGAGAAAGTGTCATTTGTGGATTTTGTTCTGTTGAAGTGATAACTGCTCCACCTTCTTTAGGTGTGAAACTCCATAACCACTCATTCGGATAGCCTTTGGACAAATCTTTAAAAGAAATAACATCTTCATTTGTAGCAGTAGTTTTATCTGCAGAGAAGTCAACAGTTATCTGCGACGGATAGTTAACAGTAATATATTGTTCCTTCACCATTTCGTTTGCTTCTTCTCCGCGTCCGACAGACAAGGTAACCGAATAAACTCCAGGCTTATTATATACAACATTAGGACTAAATAAGATTGAGGTTTCTGGTTCTCCACCTTCGAACCGCCAATTCCATTTAGAAGGTTCACCAGTAGATATGTCTTTGAAAGTAATACTTTCTCCGATTGTGACTTCCTGAAGATCTGATTCGAAAGCAGCTTGCAAGGACTGCAAATCATCTTCAGAACAAGCCAATAACAATATCACAACAATACACTGTAATAAATATATAGTTTTTCTTTTCATATCAGTAATGTATTAAATTCATTGTATTGATTTTATGCTAACAACTTTAAATGCCAGCCCATCCGTATATCGTTTTTCTCCTCCCTCATAGATAATAGCAATCTGTGAATCAGAGAGCTCAACTATATCAGAGTAACCAGAGTTACCTTCATAAACTGTATATTGTCCCTTCCAGTTTTTCCCATTATCCGTACTTTTTTTGATAGTCATATTAATACGTTCCGTAGCGGAAGCAGCATTCGAAAGAAAAACAGCTCCTCCTATTGATAATATACTACCCTGACACTTACAGTCTATTTGATCAATGCTAATTTGAGGTGAAGACCAAGTAAGTCCTCCATCTATGCTAGTACAACTTTTCCGATAAAAGCCTTCATCTGCTCTCATATTCAACATTAACGTTCCCTCTCCTATCTCGGCTACAGAACATTCTCCAACACCACCGACAGGAGTAGGTTCTCCTGGTTTCCATGTTTTTCCGTAATCATCAGAATAAATGATATGAGAATAACTCGTGACCTTTCCACTCTCCCGAGTTGTAAAATAGTTTGGAGCAACTAATCTTCCTTTATGTATTCCCTTTTGAATCTGAATACCATGGCACGGACCGGTAGCATACCAATCCCATTTTTCTTTTTTTACAGAAGAAGTTATTTCAACTGGTTGCGCCCAAGTAATGCCGTCATCATCAGAATATGTATAGTACGGACGTCGGCTGTCTTCTCCGGTACCATTGGTTATTGCCCCCCATTTATCAGTCTGGAAATTCCAAGTCATAAGCAGATGTATTCTACCTCTGTCGTCAACAATAGGCACGGGATTTCCACAAGTGTTTTGTCCATCATTCCATATCGTAATCTGTTTACTCCATGTTTTTCCATTATCCGACGAACGTTTGACTACAAGATCTATATCTCCGCTATCTCCATTACTTCGAGCTTTTCTAGCTTCAGCAAAAGCTAATAAAGTATTGCTTTTACTTTTAACAATAGCAGGTATTCGATAGAGTTCAAAACCATCCGTCCCTTGATTATAAATATAGTTGAATTCGGACGAAGGCACTTCTTCTTCCGGTGGAACAGGAGTTGGGTTTCCTTGTGTCTCATCATCTTTTTGACAAGCCTGTGTAAACATACTTGTAAAAAGAAATACGCATGTAATAATCTTATAGGTTTTCATATCCTTGAGTTTGTTTTAAATTAGGATTGATATTTATATCGCTCAATGGGATTGCAAGATATAATGGAATGATAATATTATCATCGACTTTTTTCTTTAAGTTCGGGACCTCCTGATAAACATCAATCGTTCCACCATAATGAAATCTAAGAAGATCGGGCCATCTTTTCCTCTCAAGATATAACTCTCTTGCACGCTCGTTCAGAATTTCTTTCTCCACTGCTATTTTATTGGTACTTCCACTATAAGTTCCAATCTTGGCACGATCTCTGACTCTATTCAGTTCAATAATAGCCTGTGGCGTTTGATTTAACGCCGCATAGGCTTCTGCTTTAAATAAATACATCTCTGCAAGCCGATATATAACTATATCTGAGTCATAGGTACGATCTCCTTCTGTTTTTGTTCCCTTCATCTTATTATCAAAAGTCCCTATTTCATTTCCGTCCGCATCCTTTGCAGTGATATAAGAGTCTTTGGTTCTGATATCTGCCGGATTAGCATTAAAAAGACCTATCAAAAACGGACTTGGTGCATAAGTGCTGCGAGCTCCTCCTTTAGCATAAGGAATTTCATCCTTATTGACCGCCTTTTCTACAAAAACATCTCTTGGCTTCAGACTCTGACTATACTGAGCTTCCTTTTCATAAATTTCGAAATGGATAGTCCATATCACTTCTTTCCCATATTTAGTTCCATAAATATCTGCAAAGTTATCTTCCAGTGAAAGTCCTTTACTTGCCAAATCCGCATAAGTTATGACATCTTTCAAATCTTGTTCCGATCCATTCATCACTTTTGCTTTCCATAGCAAAATATCGGCTTTCAATGCATAGCATGCCGGCTTCGATGCCCTTCCTTTTCCATTTGCATAACTTTCTTCCGGAAAAAGATCAATTGCCGTATTTACATCACTTAGAGCACGTGCCAAAACTTCCTCCGCGGGTTCTCTTGCTAACTTAGGCTTATTTGAACTTTCTGTCGGTTCCAGTTCCAAAGGGGCATCCCCCCATATCCGGGCAATACAGAAATACATATACCCTCTGATACAATACGCCTCTGCCAATAATCTGTTTTTATCAGCCTCTACACCAAAATCTATTCCGGGAGTATACTTCAGTAACATATTACAATGTTGTATTACAGAGTAATAGCTCGACCAGCTATAACCATTTTGCGATGTGAGGTTTTGCGCCCATAAATTAGAAGGGCCACCTTCCAGCCCTGTTGTAAAGGCATCTCCTCTGTCTTCAAAATGAAGAGTAGAATTCGATGTATCGCGCAATTTGGTATAAATACCGATCATATAACTTTCTACATCGCCTTTTGTATTCCAGTATCCATCTCCGGTAATGCTTGAAACAGTATCTACATCCAGTAAGTTACACGAATGTAACAAGAATAAAGAAATGCCTAATAGTATTGATTTAAATTGTTTCATAATTATGAGTCTTATTTAATTAGAAATTAATTTTTACTCCCATGTTATATTGTCTGGGTCTCGGATAAATACCATAGTCAACACCAGTATATATTTCAGGGAACATGCCATCATATTTTTTTATATAACCAATATTATACGCTCCTGCAAAAACTTCCACAGCACTGAGTCTCATCTTTCTAATCCAAGATAATGGCAACATATAACTTAAAGACACTTCCCTGAATGCCAGGTAATCTCCCTTGCTAAAATACAAGCTATTATTAGTACTACCACTTGCAGAGCTTCCGATCTGATTATCCCATCTCATATGATTTCTATATTGATAATCATAGTCACTCTGAACAGTATATTTAGGATATTTGCTTCCATCATTCGCACTCTGCCAAGAATTGGTCATTGCCTCTTTGATGGCATTATTATTATTACGTGAGCTACCCATTATCTGTCCTTTGAAGCCATTGTCTATTACATGCCCCATAGCCCAGTCCATAACGATTCGCACGGTTAGTCCTTTGTATTTCAATGTATTAATAATTCCTCCGACTTTATCGGGACGAACATATCCCATGAAAATCATGTCTTTAGAGTCCAATTGTCCATCATTATTTACATCTTCAAATATTGCATCTCCCGCATGTTTCTTTCTTCCTTGTGCGTTCGGGTCATTAGGTGCCTTGGCCGCTTCTTCTTCAGTCTGATATGTTCCCAAGTAATGAAAAGCCCATCTTCCGCCAAATCTCTCACCTTCGGCAATACCACCCACTTTTTTTGTCCCTCCAGTTGCAGGATCATAAACAAAGTTTCCTCCTACACGATGCTTTTCTTCTCCATTATCCGGTAAGTCTACTACCACTCCTTTGTTATAAGCAAATGTCAACCCTAAATCCCATGAGAAATCTTTAGTTTGAATAGGAGTAGCATTCAACTCAATCTCTACTCCGGAGTTTCTAACAGATCCATAGTTACTCTTAATGGAACTAAATCCGGTAGAACTCCATAAAGGTTCATCATACAATCTGTCAAATGTCAGTTTGTTGTAATAGTCAATTAACAGTCCTAATCTATTATTGAAAAAGCCCAAATCAACCCCGATGTCATAGGATTCTGTTGTTTCCCAGCGCAACTGCGAATTTTTCAATGTTGTATTTAATATACCGACAGAGCCCTGATAGTTGGTATCTGTAATCTTATATTCTCCTCTCGAATTAGCCACACTCAAATTGTTGTTACCTGTGCGCCCCCAACTAGCACGCCATTTCCAACGACTAACGATAGCTTCCAATGGTTTATAGAAGTTTTCCCGATGCATATTCCACCCAGCAGATACTCCCGGGAAAAATCCCCATTTATTATCTTCCGCAAATCGCGAAGAACCATCGGCACGCATACTAATAGAGAAAAGATATTTGCCATTATAATCATAATTTACACGTCCGAAATAACTCAAAGTGGCTTCCATTGTTTTAGTTGAACTTGCCCGCTGAGTACTATCTGCCGTTGCATTTAATGTCGGAATTAAATCTATGGAAGAACCACTGCCACTTGCAGAAAGCCTATAACTATAATCATGAGTATAGCTGGCACCTGCTACGACTCCAATATTATGATCTTTCACTTTCTTATCATACGAGAGCACTAAATCTCCCTGCAAATGCCTGTCAAAATTATGTTTGGCAGAAGCCGGACGAATTGTATTTCCGGTTGTTTCATTATCTGCCTGAAAATAATTTTCTATACCTTCCGTACCGAAATAATAGGCTGTAGGCTTTAATATCAAGCCAGGCAGAATATTCCAAATTGCACCTAATTGGAAAGTTGTCCTATATACATTGGTATCATCATAGTTAGTCTTATAATAAATTTCATGCAATCTGCTTCTGAAAGAAGAAATTCCTTCACCCGGAGCCGGAGTTCCATCTTCATAATACAAGCGGTAAGTTGGTGGAGTCAATATGCTTCGTGATATGGTATTAACTGTATTTCCACCTCCTACAGCATCTCTCACCTGCAAACTAGCTTTAGTAGACAGACTCCATGCTTCACTCAATTTATAGTTTCCATTAAACAAAACGCTGTAATTCTTATAATTCGTACCTCGAAGAATACCATCCTGATTCAAATATCTTAATCCTACATAATAGTTAATAGCTTCCGTCCCTCCACTAATGCTCAAATCTATTTCATGCTTCTGCCCAGTTGTAAAGGTGGCTTTCTGAAAGTCATTATCCTGAAAAATAAGTTGTTTACCTGTAACAGGATCTGCCATTGTCTGCCATCCTTCGTTTTCCAACAAGTTACTGACGTAACCTTGACCATACTTTTGAAGATAAACATCCAAAAACTCAAGCGTATTCTTTGAATTTCTAGGATTTCCGGTTGACATACCAAATGAACCGCTCAAAAATTTAGCCTGATCTTCTTTTCCATTATAAGTTAAGTCTGCCTGATTAAATTTGGCAATATTCGAACGAGATAATGTTATATAATCCCGTGCATTCAATAATGGGATTCGCTGAGGTTGTTGTTCCACTCCGTATGTGTATCGCAGACTCACAACAGGTTTCCCTTTCTGACCGGATTTAGTCTTGACAAGAATAATACCATTGGCTGCTCTGGAACCATAGATAGCAGTAGAAGCAGCATCTTTCAAGACCTCTATAGATTCTATATCTGCCGGATTCATATCTGATATATTTCTAAAACCTTGTGATATTATACCATCAATAATTATTAAAGGTGTATCACTTTCCGGCGAAGTTGAACTTCCTCCACGAATAAATAATTGAGGATCAGCTCCAGGCTGCCCACTAGAAATCTGTAAAGACAGACCAGGCACTTTTCCTTGTAACTGTAATAATGGATTCTGTCCGGGTGCCTTCTGGAATTCTTCCTTATTTATCTTAGAAATAGAATTGGTTATTAATGCCCTTGATTGTTTTCCATAGCCTATAGCTACAACTTCATCAAGCAATACAGAACTCTCTTTCAAAACAATGACAATATTTCTACGCCCTTTGACTGCAATTTCTTTTGTTTCCATTCCTACAAAAGAAACAATAAGAGTAGCGTCAGGAGAAACCATTATTGAGAATTCACCGGACGCATTGGTAATGGTACCTTTATCTACTCCTTTTACAGAAATTGAAACTCCGGGCAATTCTACCCCAGTTTGATCCTGTACTATACCAGAAACTTTAATTTCTTTAGAACTGATATCATCTGCTTGAATATTTAGGGAAATAAATAAAAAAGCAAATAACACCGATAATATTTTATTCGTATGCTTTATTGAGTTTTTCATAAAATATAAAATTAAAATTTGAAAATTAATCTTTCATATCAATTGTTTTAGGTCGCAGACAAGTGACCAGAATAACCAGCATAGCCAGTACCAATATAGCAAGCAGTGCAAAATCACGTCCCAGGTGTCCGGCATCCATTGATTCGCCTAAAAGGCTAGTAATAGCAGCTCCGGCAAATACACCACACATATTCATAATACCATAAGCGGTTGCCCTGTAACGTGCAGATACAAACTGACAAAGAATAGGCATATTATTTGCATCAAACATACCAAAACCTATTCCGAATAACACCGCTCCCATGACCAATGCAAAAATAGAATGACCATATCCGATAAACAGCAGGGAAGGTATGATAAGCCCCAAACCCAACGCACCGGTATAAACTCTTCCACGTACATTTTTTAATACCCATCGATCCGAGATGTATCCACCTGCCAATACTCCGAAGAGTGAAGATAAGGCTATAGAAATGGTAGACATAGGACCTGCTACTGAAATATCAATAGACAAGCTATCAGAAAAAAGAGTTGGTAACCAATTCTTTGCCGCCCATCCCGGAGTACCCGGCACACAGAAATAAAATAAGATAACCCAGAAGAAGACATTAGAGAATAACATTCCCAAGCTCTTCAATACCGGAATCTTTTTCATCTTCTGATTCTCCGAGACATTTCCTCTCTCTTTATCACGTAGGAAAAATGCCAGAATAATACCATAACCTACACCTATAATGCCAAACCAATGAAACGTGGTATGCCAGGAATAGATTGCTGCAAAAGTAGCTCCGAACCCACCGATAGCCTGTCCTACATATAATCCCGTCATATGTATTCCCACAGCCAGCGAACGAGTTTTATCTTTGTGAAAATCGGCAATCAGAGACAAAGCAGCAGGTAAATACAGTGCTTCACTAACTCCCATAATCCCACGCAACCAATAGAGTTGATTGAAAGTGGTGGCATAGCCCATCAGATAAGTAACTCCCGACCATACACACAGACTACCTACAATCAACCATTTACGGTTCACACGGTCACCGATGATACCCGACAAAGGACTCATCAGTCCGTATACCCACAGGAAGACAGCCATCAAACGACCAAAATTGGCAGCCGATTCCAATTCCCGGACATCCTCCATCATCGGAATTCGCATAGTGGAAAGCATTTGCCTGTCCATATAATTCAGCAAAGCAACACCCCACAATAGTCCGACTACTACCCAGGGATATATATTTGAAGTTTTATTATTCATGCCTGTTTACTTTAAAATCTCCGTTAAATCGATTTTTATAAAAGCTAAATCCGACTGACTGCTCTCATATAATATGCCTATTGAATTTTCATCTATGGACGTAATGCAGGAATATCCGGCACTGCGATATTGGTCGAAAAGAATCCAATGTTCCTTCGGCCAGGTCATTCCATCATCAAAACTCACTTTCAAAGTCAGTTTATCCCTTTTCCCGTAATCATTCGGATTTACAAAGAGAAGCATGCTTTTCTTTTTTCCTTCTTCTATATATTCATGTCGGTGCAGGCTTGCCATACAGGTAGGTTCCACCAGTGCCTTTCTTGAAGTAGGATGTTCCTTCCAACTCGCTCCCAAATCGGTAGTCGTACAAATTCTCCGACCGTTCACCTCTTTATGTCCTCTGTTCCGGTTGTCGCGCATGTTCAACATCAGGGCACCATCATTCAATTGTACGACACTACATTCCGTTACATCCTGATATGCAGAGTTGCTGGTCACCCACGTCTTTCCGTGATCTTTACTATACGTAATATTTGAGAAAGGAAGTCCCTTTTCATCACGTCCTTGTGTGGGAAATACCAACGTACCATCCTTCAACGTAATCCCTTGTCCCGGTGCCGGTGCAAACAGCCACCATTCAGGATGCTTCGTCTTTGCGGTTATATTATCCGGAAAACTCCAGCTAAGACCGTCATCCGTACTTTTCGCTATCATAAACTGGCAGGTTTCTTTTAGTCCTGTTCCGGGTTGGGAGCCTTTTCCTTTCCACTGGTGTGTCCAGACCGTGCTACTTTCATCCAATCCTTCTATCCACTTGCCATCTTTATCCAGCAGGCCATGCATCCACAATCCGGCTACATAAATGTCACCTGTATTTTTATCGACTAGAATACAAGCATCGCTCACTCCATTGTATTTCTGCGGTAAGCTGCCCCACTCTCCCATATCTAACACAGTCTGAACAGGTTGCCAAGTCAATCCCTTATCCGTACTCCGATGAAGAGCAATGTCTATATTTCCTTGCAAATCACGAGAATAGTCATAACGGGCATCAAAAATGGCTAACAAAGTTCCTTGATTGCTGGTAGCCAATCCCGGAATACGTGACGAAACACACCCATCCTGTCCTTTCTGCCGTACCGCTACTCCTACCCGCAAAGGTTTACTTCCTTTTTCCGAGATTTTCAGATTGCCTTTAGTCGTTTTAATCCGGTTACAGTTAAGCTGAATACGATGATCCAATGAAACCGTATCTTTCAACGTCACGGCTACCCAAAAAGACAAAGAATCCTGATTTACCTGTACTTTATCAGTAAATGATATTTTACGTGTAGCGGGAAGCGCTTTATATAGCAAACGGGATGTATCTATCAGTCCATTTTCTTGTGTACCATATATAGCAACAGAAACAACATCTGCCACATCTGTACTCCCTAATAAATCTAAATCTATTTGCTGAATGGTGTAAGGTTGATTGTCTGCCCTGATTAGAGTAACCTTTAATACAGGACTTGCCGGTTTCTTCACCAACACAGGAATTACCGGTCGTTCCAGCACCCATTTTATTTCTTTACCCAAAGACGTGGCTGGCAATACCAATAATAAAATCATTGAAAATATGATTAATATTTCCCTTCTTACTTTCATAGTATTTTTATTTTAGGTAATTTTGAACGCATTTAACTAGATTTGAGGGGAATGACAGAAAGTAAAATAGCTAAACCCCAGCAATATACTTTTACTGTCATCTCCTCTTTTTATATCTAAAAATCGAAGAAATTTATTGCATCCAAATCACCTTTTAATTTGTCATACTCCTCAATTGAAAAAGGTTTAATCGGTAAACGACAACTGCCACAATCAATGCCTATTAATTTCATGATAGCTTTACCTCCACGTACGCCTCCACCATATTTAATGATAACTTCCACTGTACGTATAGATTTCATTTGCCAGGCACGTGCTGTTTCCACATCATTTTGCTTCATTGATTCAAAAATGGCATGGTAAACATTGGGAATATAATTATATGTACTTCCTACGCCTGCCACAGCTCCCATTGATAAACCTGCAATCAAAATCTCGTCAAAGCCATGCAGAACTTCAAACTTATGCTGCTCCAAATCGATGCAAGCCCCCATCTCCATCAGGTTATTATGAGTAAATTTAGTACCTACCAAGTTTGGTATTTTCTTCTTACCCTCTACCAAAAATCTATCTACCGGCAAATTAACCCCTGTGATCGACGGCATATTATAGTAATAGAAAGGCAGTCCACTGGCAGACCTACAAACCGGAGCAAAAAAATCGATCAACTCATCTACCGTTCCCGGCTTGAAAAAAGACGGAGCTATTGAAGCAATGGCATCGGCTCCTGCTTTTTCCGCATGACATGCCAATTCCATAGCACTCCGTTGACAGTTTGAACCTACATGGGCAATCACTTTGAACCGCTTACCAGCCGAAGCAACCCATTTTTCAAGAATTAATTTACGTTCATCAATCGTCAGCGAAGAGAATTCACCAGTCGTACCGCACACAAACACCCCTTTAATAGGAGTTGATGCGATCCAATCAGCATATTTTTCAATAATAGATAAATTTACATCCCCATTTTCATCCATTGGGGTGAAGGTGGCCGCAACCATACCTTCCAGTCTTTCATAATTGTTCATAATGCATTTAATTAGATTTGATATTTCATTTTATTTCTAGAAACTTCCTTTTAGAATAAATGGCGTCCGTATTCCCGGCTGTACCTCACCACTTACGATAAATACCTGATTCCCGGCAGAAACAACATTCGTAGTAACCGGAATGCGATAAGGACATTCGAGCGAATCTACCAGAGAATTCGTACTTGTACTGACTACTCGTAACTTGCGGCTGAATCCCGGATGCTCGGAAGATGTAGGAAGAATCTCTTCCACTCCCCCAAATAGCAGAATCTTATCCTCCCCGTATGGTATACCAGTCCCCGCCATTACAGGAAAAGAACCGATCATTTTACTCCATTTTCCAATGCCTGGCTCAAATACGTACCCCTCCGTATGTTCTACCATCGCCTCATCCGGAGCATAACTTCTTCCGCTGAAAAGATAAAATCGTTCCCCTTGAGCCACGCCTACTGCATAGGAAAGAGAAGGACCATTCCAATCCGGCATTTCTTGCCATCCTCTTTCTTTATGCATCAAATCAAGCATGTAAAAATGATGAGTCGACTGTTCATTTACCATAGTCTCTTGCCCCCCAGCAATATAAATACAGTTATCACCCATTGCTCCCGTTGCATTCGCCAACGGAACCGGCAAAGATGGATAACTGACAGAGTCTATCACAAATGAATCTTCTTCTTTCTTTATCAGGAAAACGTTATCACTACACTGCGTACGATCACACCCTCCAATACACAACAATCCTTCCGGCAGACTTATTGAAACTCCATAAGCAAGCGGGCGATCGAGAAAATCATCATAAACAGTCCATTTTCCCGTTTGTAAATCATAGCTATATAAAGTAGACCACCAAGTTTTCGTTCCTCCTTCCCAAGGATACTTGTCAGGAAAGTTAGCTCCGCCCAGCACAAGCAACTTTCCTTCCACTATCCCGGAATATGCACCTGCTAATCCGACGTTCTCCGGCATGCCGGCGCATCCTGGAAGCAGCAATGAGTTTTCCCATTGCACCTCTATCCTCTTTTCCTTTTTTCTCAAACAAGATGTATTCATAAACAATATTATTAAGGATAAACATAAAATGATGAAATGTAGTCTTTTCATATCCCTTCTACCTTTTCACTACTTTCTTTTTCTGCCATCAACTCCTGACTCCGATTGACCTTGAAAATCTTATAAACCTCAAAATGTCTTTCGATGGCATCCCGGTATCCTTTTTCATCCCCTTTTTTTATAAAATCCAGCAAATCAGCATGAGTAGCTATTTTACCACTTTTACTCATTTCTATATTTATAGGTTTCAAATAATCTTTGAATTTTTCTTTCACATAGACAAGTATAGGGTGAATGATTTCCTGAAATTCGGATATTATTTTATTTCCAGTGATTTTATATAGTTTCGTATGAAAAGCCGATTCACTGATTAATGCGTATTCATTATTCTCAAAAACAATTCCCATTTTCACTATCTCGCTTAATTCTTCGATGTCTTTAGGAGTTATCTTACGGAAAATATCGCTTGATATTCCTATTTCAAGTGCAATTCTGAAATCTAACAGATCTAAAATAGTTTCTTCACTCAAAACACGAGGATCTATCACTCTTTTCATCCCTCCTAAAATAGAAGGTTCGGTCAGAACCATTCCTTTGCGAGGACGTGCATGAATCAGCCCCATCATTTTCAAACGACTCAATGCTTCTCTGACAACACTCCTTGCAACTCCTAATTCTGCAGCCAGATTATTCTCATTGGGAATTGAATCTCCACGCCTTAAGTCATTCTTTTTAAAGTAAGTAAGCAGACTGTCTTCCACCTGATCGATTAATGTTGTTTGATTAATTTCTATCTTCATATTATTAGAATTTTATGATTTGTATTATTTGTCTGACAAATAATACAAATGCAATATTAAGGGATTTTTTTTAGAATACAATAATATTAGTATAGAAAAACACTCACTTATGCTGAAAAACATAATTTTCGGCACAGGACAAGAAACGTTCACTTGTTCAACACATTAGAAGATTATTCCCAAACATTGCATCAATTACTTGTCCGCCTCACATAAAACAAATACCTTTACTGCATAATTTTCATTATCCCTTTACAACAAAACAATTATTTTCTTATAGGAAAACAAATAGTTTTTTATAACAGGACAATAGACACCCTATAACAGGACGAGCAAAATTATACTAAGCAGTTTCATAAAAGCTACAGTAAAAAACAATAAAGAATACAGAGAATATATTTAATTATCAGAATAATGGCATATTACGACTTTAAGAAGAAACCGGCTCTCACTACAAAAGAGGGAGAAAAGGATGTGTTGTACCCCAGCATTGTATTTAACGGCACTATCAACACCAAACAACTATTGAAACAACTCGTTGCCCGCACCGGATACAAGCCGGGAGTGGTAGAAGGTACACTGATGGAACTTGTAGACCTCGTGGGAGAATACATAGGACAAGGCTACCGGGTAGAAGTAGGTGAGTTCGGTTATTTTTCCGGAAAGATAAAATCCCGACTGGTGAAAGATAAAAAAGACCTGCGTTCACCTTCCATTCAATTCAACGGAGTGAATTTCCTTGCTTCCAAAACATTCAAGAAGAAAGCAACGGGTAAACTGGAACGGGCTCAAAAACTATTTTTCCAAGCTTCAAGCCAACTGGATGACGAAGAACTGAAAAGAAGACTACTTGAACACGTCAACCGATATGGATTCATCACACGCACCACATATACCGAACTGACCGGACGACTGAAAAATAAAGCATTAGAGGATTTAAAGCGGTTTGCCAAAGAAGGCATAATCTGTAAAGTGGGACGTGGGAATCAAATGCTTTTTGTGAAAAACCAAGAGGATAGTCAAACAGAGCAGAATATATAACATAAAAAAAGGCTATCTATCCCAGACAGCCAATCTTTGTTAACCTTAAATCTAATACTATGAAAAACACATTACAAAGATACGAGCTTTTCGGTTATCTCCAAATTTTCAGGTCAAAGCAGCGTATCTTATAACATGGTTTAATAGAAACAACCAATCCGTTAACATTTAACATAAATCAATTGGATATTAACGAATATCCGCTCAATGAAACCAAACTGTTTTCATTTCGTTATCTCACCATAAAACAAACCTTTCCTATACCTTAATTGTTCATTATATAAACGAATTTCACATGATATGAGCACCAAAGAACAATACTGGAAATATTCCCTCATCGTCATCATCCTATTTATGGGGATCATCATCTTCCGACAAATCACTCCATTCCTGGGAGGATTATTGGGAGCACTCACTATTTATATTCTTGTACGCGGACAGATGAGATATCTGGTAGAAAAACGAAAGCTAAAACGTAGCCTAAGTGCTTTACTGATTACCGCAGAAACTATTTTTGTCTTCCTTATTCCTTTGGGACTGACCGTCTGGATGGTAGTAAATAAACTACAAGATATCAATCTGGACCCACAAACGTATATCGCACCGATCCAACAAGTAGCCGAATTTATCAAAGAGAAAACAGGATATGATGTATTAGGAAAAGATACATTGACATTCATTGTCTCCATACTTCCCCGTATCGGACAAATCATAATGGAGAGTATCAGCAGTCTCGCCATCAACCTGTTCGTCATGATCTTTGTACTTTATTTCATGTTGATCGGAGGGAAAAAAATGGAAGCATACGTCAACGATATTCTGCCATTTAACGAGACCAATACTCAAGAAGTGATCCACGAAATCAATATGATTGTTCGTTCCAATGCCATCGGTATTCCCTTGCTGGCTATCATTCAGGGAGGAGTAGCCATGATCGGTTATCTCCTTTTCGGAGCACCCAACATATTGATGCTGGGATTTCTGACCTGCTTTGCAACCATTATTCCGATGGTAGGCACCGCACTGGTATGGTTTCCCGTAGCCGCTTACCTTGCCATAAGCGGAGACTGGTTTAATGCCATCGGAATTGCTGCTTATGGAGCCATCGTCGTATCACAGTCAGATAACCTGATCCGGTTTATTCTCCAAAAGAAAATGGCAGATACACATCCGCTTATCACCATTTTCGGAGTAGTCATCGGTCTGCCGTTATTTGGGTTCATGGGAGTGATCTTCGGCCCGTTATTGCTTTCGCTATTCTTTCTTTTTGTAGATATGTTTAAAAAAGAATATCTGGACTTACGAAATAACCTCCCGTCGAGATGACGGAACTACCGAAAAATTGTGTACTTTTGCCGTTGTAAAAACGACACTAAAATTTGATGGAAACATTTACATTCAATACTGTCGAACTGATTCTTTTATCAGCGGCAGGTATTCTTTTTATCATTCAGCTCATCTATTATTTTGGCCTGTACAATCGGATACATGCCCATAATAAGGCTGTACGCAAAGAAGAGGTACATTTTTCACGAGAACTGCCTCCACTTTCCGTAATTCTCTGCGCACGCAATGAGGCTGAAAACCTGCGTAAAATCCTGCCAGCTATTCTGGAACAGGATTATCCGCAATTCGAGGTGATTGTCATCAACGATGCTTCCACAGATGAAACCGAGGATATACTGGGAATAATGGAAGAAAAATATCCTCATCTTTACCATAGTTTTACCCCTGAAAGCGCACGTTATATCAGTCATAAAAAACTGGCCCTGACATTAGGCATCAAAGCCAGTAAACATGATTGGCTGGTATTTACAGAAACAAACTGTATGCCGGCAAGTAACCAGTGGTTAAAGCTGATGGCACGCAACTTCACTCCGCAGACTCAAATCGTATTGGGGTATAGCGGTTATGACCGTACAAAAGGATGGTTGCACAAACGTACCGCATTTGATGCCCTCTTCCAATCTTTACGTTATCTGGGATTCGCTTTAGTTGGAAAACCATATATGGGTATCGGACGTAACTTAGCTTACCGGAAAGAGTTGTTTTTCCAACAGAAAGGATTCTCCAAATACCTGAACCTGCAACGTGGAGAGGATGACCTATTCATCAACCAGTTGGCAACTCCTTCAAATACCCGCGTCGAAACAGACATCAACGCCACCACACGGATAAATCCTGTGTACCGATACAAAGAATGGAAAGAGGAAAAAATAAGCTATATGGCGACCGCAAGATATTATCAGGGAATACAACGATACCTTTTGGGATTTGAGACTTTCTCCCGTCTGTTATTCTATGTTTCCTGTATAGCAGGCATCGCATCCGGCGTCCTCAATTCTCATTGGTTAGTCGCAGGCATCGCACTGTTAATCTGGTTACTACGCTTCATCATGCAAATTGTCGTTATTAACCAAACAGCCAAAGAAATGGGAGGAAATCGGAAATACTATTTCTCATTACCGGTATTCGACCTTCTCCAACCTATACAGTCGCTGAATTTCAAGATTTGCCGATTCTTTCGAGGAAAAGGAGATTTCATGAGAAGATGAATTCATGGAATCAACCGTTGCATATAAATAGCATCCGAACCATCATGATAATAGCATGGCTTTATTCCAGCAGGAATAAAGCCATTTTTCATATATAGCGCAATAGCGGCAGCGTTCGTCACCTTCACTTCCAAAGTAATTTTAGCAGCCTTACATTCGTCTGCTGTCCGAATCGTTTGGTCCATCAATGCCTGTCCCAATCCTTTCCCTCTGAAATCCGGATGGACAGCTATCGAATAGATCCTTAGATAACGAGTTCCACCATGGAATAATAAGGAGACATAAGCGATTACCCTATCCCCTTCCATCATTACATAGAAAGTTCCTTTCGAGCGGCTTATCAGATAAGCAAACTGTTCTTTCGAAAAGCTATCTTCCCGAAAACATTCCCATTCTATTTCCAAAATAGCAGGAATATCAATCTGCTGTGCTTTACGAACAAATAAACCCGTCTCCATCATCAATAATGTTTCGCCTCCAAGGCCTGCTCAAAATGATTCAGTAACCGGTAATACATTTCATCACCGATAATGGCATCTTCCAGCCCATGGTCGATACTCGGATTATCATTGATCTCAATAACATAGGCTTTATCATCTACCATTTTCAGGTCGACTCCATACAATCCCTTTCCGATCAGATTCGCAGCTTTAACGGCTGTATCCAACACTACCCGAGGCACCTGATAAATAGGAATCGTATCTACCAGTCCGCAACGACTTCTGCCCGAATCATAGTGGCAGTAAATTTGCCAATGTCCTTTTGCCATATAATATTTGCAGGCATACAGCGGTACCCCATTCAACAGGCCGACACGCCAGTCAAACTCCGTAGGAGTAAATGCCTGTGCCAGTAAGATAGCCGACTTCTCAAACAGCATCTTCAGACTTGCTTGCAGTTCTTCCTCATTCGAAACCTTTTTCATGCCAATAGAATAAGACCCATCCGGTATCTTCAGAATAAAAGGAGCCCCCACCTGTTCGCTGATTTGCTCAAACGAATGATCGTTTGACTGAAAAATCAGCGTTGACTTAGGAGCAGAAATTTTTTCCTTTTCAAAAAGTTCTTTCAGGTATACTTTGTTCGTACAACGGATGATGGAAAGCGGATCGTCAATAACGGCCATTCCGTTTTGTGCAGCCAATTGCGACAAATGGAATGTATAATGATTCAATGATGTTGTAGTACGAATGAACAAGGCATCAAATTCGAGCAAACGGATGGCGTCATCTTCCGTAATCATTTCCACATGAATATTCATCTTCTTGGCAACTTCTGCCAATTTATGCAGAGCACCTTTGTTGCTGGGCGGAAACTTTTCCTGCGGATCAACCAATACAGCCAAACTATAACGGGAAGCCTTCGCCGACTTAGGCGCACGCCATATTTTCTTATTAAAGTTATCCAATGTGTTGGCAAAGAAATCCTGCTCTTCATCATTGAGCCGATTCAGAGGAAGAAATTGAATACTTTCGATCTGATTTCTGGGATGAGTATTCAAAGCCACCCTCAATAATGGGCAAGGGTAATTCTCAAAAATAAATCGTGCAATCCGCTCCAGACCTTTCTCTCTACATTTGCCAAAGTAAATGTTCAGATACCAAATGTCGTCTTTGACATTGTTCTTCTGTATCCACTGGTAACAGAGGGCTTGCAGACTACGATCCATCCGAACACCCGTCCCGGTCTCCAACTTGTTGATTATATCAACATCCGGAATGACTTTCTGTCCTCTCGTTTGGGCTAACAATGAACAGTAATACCCTTCAGAGTTATAACTGTAATCATCGCTAAGATTAATAACTAACTTCCGGTCTTTTTCTACCGGTTTGTTTTTCAGATAGTCGGAAACAGTCAGGACACTACTTGTCTCGTAATACGGCTTCCAGTCATCCAGATTATCCAACAGGATTAACACATTATTCATAATGGTTAAAAATTAAACCTACAAGAGGATATTAAGTAAATTGGGCGCAAATATAGACATATTATTCACTCCACATCACGCAACAGACTAAATTATTTATGCAGTAGAAAACGGGTAGATAAAAAGAGGATTATTCGTATCTCATGGAGCTTGCCGGATTGATCTTGGTAATCAAAAATGAAGGACCAATCAACATCAATACAGAAGCAAACAAAGTACCCAAATTAATCAAGATAAAAAGTAAAACATTAAAAGATACCGGGACAGTATCTACATAATAAGTCTCCGGATCAAGTTTGAAAAGTCCGAATTGAGATTGAAGAATACAGAATGCCAAACCAATGGCATTGCCCCAAAGCATGCCTTTGCCAATCAGAAAGACTGCAAACCAAAGAAAGGTTCTGCGAATCGTGAAATTATTGGCTCCTAATGCTTTTAAAATCCCAATCATATTGGTGCGTTCGATGATAATAATCAGTAAACCGGAAATCATGGTGAAGCCGGCAACTCCTATCATCAAAATCAGAATCACCCATACGTTCAAATCCAATAAATCAAGCCAGGCAAAGATTTGAGGATTCAGTTGTTCGATGTTACGCACATAATACACACCTCCCAGTTCATCTTGCCTGTTGTCAATATCAGTTGCGATCTCATAGGTTATATCTTCCAGTTTATCATAATCTTTCACCTGTAATTCCACACCGGTCACCTGTTCCGGTTGCCAACCGTTCAAGCGATTCACCAGATTAAGATCCGTCAGTAAAAAGAGGTTGTCGTATTCGGAGAAGTTCGTCTGATAAATTCCGGCAATCGTCAGGCGACGAGCGCGAATATCATCCTGTATATAATAGGTATATATCTTATCTCCCAGTTTCAACTTCATTTTAGTTGCCAACGCTTTCGAGATAAGCACTTGATTGGTAGATACTGAATCACTGAAAACAGGAATCTCCCCTTCTACCAAATACTCTTTTATAAAATGGGGGTCGAACTCCGGACCTACCCCTTTTAACACCATTCCCTGAAAAGCGTCATCGGTCTTAATCATACCCGGTTTGGTAGAGAAACGCTGCACATGGCTTATCTCCGGATAATCAGCAAGAGCAGTCATCATACTGTCTCCTACCACAATCGGATGGGTTTCGTAAGAACTGACCGCATCCAGATTAGTTATCTGAATATGCGACCCGAATCCTATGACTTTATTTCTCACCTCACTTTTGAACCCGATAACTACCGCCACCGCAATAATCATCACAGCCAAGCCAATAGCAATACCCGCCATGGCAATGAGGACCGCAGGACGTGACACCTGCTTTCCGCCATCGCTTTCACGATAGATACGCCGGGCTATGAAAAGTGATAGAGACATTGGGTTAAGTATTAAGTATAAAGTATTAAGTATTAGACATAAAGTATTAGGCAATTATACACACGAGCAAACACACAAGAAGCTACGGTTAATACTTAATACCTAATACTTAATACTTAAATTTCATTCTGTTCTTCCCGGATATGCTTCCAAAGCCTTCTGCAAGACAAAAAGCGCACGGGTTAAATCTTCTTTCTTCAATACGTAAGCAATACGAACTTCATTGATGCCGGAACCCGGAGTGGTATAGAAACCGGAAGCCGGAGCCATGAATACCGTCTGACCTTCATATTCAAAATCAGAGAGACACCATGCACAGAACTTGTCGGAATCATCTACCGGGAGTTTCGCTACTGTATAGAAAGCTCCCATCGGGATGGGTGAATAAACACCGGGAATACGGTTCAAACCGTCAATCAGGCATTTACGACGTTCTACATATTCATCATACGTTTCACGAGAATACTCTTCCGGAGCATCCAAAGAGGCCTCTGCAGCAATCTGTCCGATCAATGGAGGACTCAAACGAGCCTGGCAGAACTTCATGACAGCATCGCGTATCTCCTTGTTTTTGGTTATCAACGCACCAATACGAATACCACATTCTGAATAACGTTTGGATACGGAGTCAATTAATACCACATTATTCTCAATACCTTCCAAATGGCAGGCAGAGATATAAGGAGAACCGGTATATATAAATTCACGATATACTTCATCGGAGAAAAGGAACAAATCGTACTTCTTTACAAGGTCACGAATCTGATTCATTTCACGACGGGTATACAAATAACCGGTAGGATTGTTGGGATTACAAATAAGAATCGCTTTGGTACGCTCATTAATCAGTTCTTCAAACTTCTCTACTTTCGGAAGAGAAAAGCCCTCTTCAATGGTCGTAGCAATGGTGCGGATCTTTGCTCCGGCAGAGATTGCAAATGCCATATAGTTAGCATAAGCCGGTTCCGGAACAATTATTTCATCTCCCGGATTCAGGCAGGAAAGGAAGGAAAAAAGTACGGCTTCCGAACCTCCTGATGTAATGATTATATCGTCTGCTGTAAGGTTGATATTGAATTTCGCATAATATCCTACTAATTTCTCGCGATAGCTACGATAACCGGCACTTGGACTATACTCCAATACCTTCCGGTCAATATTGCGTATCGCGTCAATCGCGGCCTGAGGAGTGGGCAGATCAGGCTGTCCGATGTTCAGGTGAAACACATGGACTCCACGTTGCTTGGCAGCGTCTGCCAAAGGAGCCAGCTTTCTGATAGGAGATGCAGGCATCTCGTTTCCGCGAATGGATATGGTTGGCATAATTTTAACTACAAATTACTTAATTACTATTTACTTTTTCTACTTGGAGCTGCAAATGTACGCAATAATTTGAATACAGAGACATAAAAACTTTAAAAACCTTAGCAAGGTTAAAATCGTTATGGTAATTTGAAAAGAAAGCTATACATTTGTCATACGGAAAACTTAAAACAATATCATAATGACCATACACCTTATCTCATTTGCTTCAATCCTTCACAAACAAGTCTCGCTACGTAGCTCACACGAAGCTATTTTAAGCGAAATTGAAAAATATTATACCGTAAAGCTCGTCGATTATCAAGATATGGACAAGCTTAGTAGTGATGATTTCAAAATCATTTTTATCGCTACCGGTGGGGTGGAAAGACTGGTCATACAGCAATTCGAAAACCTCCCCCGCCCTGCCATTTTACTGGCAGACGGCATGCAGAACTCTCTTGCTGCCGCATTGGAAATCTCCACATGGTTACGGGGACGTGGAATGAAGAGCGAAATACTACATGGCGAATTACCTGCTATCATCCTGCGTATTCATACACTTTATAATAATTTCCGTGCACAACGTTCCTTATTCGGCAAACGTATCGGAGTCATCGGAACTCCTTCTTCCTGGTTAGTTGCCAGTAACGTAGACTACCTGTTGGCAAAACGTCGTTGGGGAATTGAATATGTAGATATTCCATTGGAACGGATTTACGAACAATTTCAACAAATAACGGATGAGCAAGTCGGAGCGTCATGTGCGGCTGTAGCATCGCAAGCTCTTGCCTGTCGCGAAGGAACTCCCGAAGATTTAATCAAATCCATGAGGCTGTACCGGGCTATTAAAAAGGTGTGTCAGGAAGAAAATCTGGAAGCACTGACATTGAGCTGCTTTAAATTGATTGAACAAATCGACACTACCGGATGCGTGGCATTATCTTTATTGAATGATGACGGGATAATAGCAGGTTGTGAAGGCGATCTTCAATCTGTATTTACGCTATTAGCAGTGAAAGCGCTTACGGGCAAGGACGGATTTATGGCAAATCCTTCCATGATTAATTCCCGTACGAACGAGCTGATATTAGCACACTGCACCATAGGACTCAAACAAACGGAGAGATACATTATCCGCAATCATTTTGAAACAGAAAAAGGAATTGCCATACAAGGGTTACTTCCGACAGGAGACGTAACGATTATAAAATGCGGCGGTGAATGTCTGGACGAATATTACTTATCTACTGGAACATTGACTGAAAATACCAATTATATTAATATGTGCCGCACGCAAGTACGCATCCGCATGAATACTCCAGCCGAGTATTTTCTGAAGAATCCTTTGGGAAATCATCATATTATGCTTCATGGTAACTATGAAGATACATTGAACGAGTTTTTCCAGGCAAATGCTTGCAAAAGAACTGAATAACATCTCAAAACATCCTTAAAGAAAGCGCCTCCTTAATAAACAAAATAAATTATCAGTTTATTAAGGAGGCACTTTGGAGATTGACTAAATTCTATTTCTTTATTCTATTTCTCTTTCTTCCCATTTTCCATTATGCCACTCTGCAACTGAAGTAAAGCCTGCCTTCTTCAAAGCAGCCAATGCTTCGGAGCGTCCATTATTAATCCGTTCCGGATAATGCGCATCACTGTTTACCTGTACTCTGATACCCAACTCTTTCAGGAAAGAGAAATATCGTTTATTGGGATAGAATGTTCCTAAATCATGATAAGATTTAGTGTTTATTTCAACGATATAGCCATATTCGGCAATGGCGGTGAAATATTTGCGAACCAACGCATCATACCACGGTTCATCCAATAATCCCGGACGATAACAGGAAGCATTATAATGCATCTTGTCAGCATGACCAACAATATCAAATCCTCCCAATTCTACCATACGAAGCAGGTTCTTATAGTAAAGACGGACCACAGAATCCAAATCACCATCAAAGTGCTTGTCTACCAATTGACGGAAAAGATCTGCCGGAGTATCAATATCTACGATTTTTCCTTCCGGAGAGTACAACATATGTACGGAACCTATCCGGTAGTCAAGTGGTAGTTTTTGAAAACAGGGTAAAGAAGGGTTGCTTTCTTCGTTCAGGTAATCTATTTCAAGACCAATGGCAAGCTCTATTTTATCTGCATATTTCTTCTTCAGACGGGAAAATTCGAAAAGGTAATCATCCATTCTATCCCACTCCATCGTCCATGCAGTAGAAAACGGCAGTGGAGCATGGGAAGAAATGCCATAGGAAGTAAATCCTTCGCTAATAGCAAAACGAATAAAATCTTCCATATTGGCGCGTCCGTCACAAAACAGGCAGTGGCTATGATAATTGGTTAGGTTTGTCATACAAGGTTATATGTTGTCTGGGATATATTATCAAAGTTATTATCATTATCAGGCTATTCTAGTGATACAATGGCACAAATCAGCCTTCTATTTCACTAAGTTCCAGCCATCGCATTGTTTTCTCATCAATCAGGTCATTGACTTCAGGCAAACGTTTCGATTTCTCTGTCAATTCGTCAACAGAAAGGGTACCGCTACATAAGAGTTCTTCAATCTGTACTTTTTCTGTTTCTAATTCTGCTATCTCCTTTTCCAATTGCTCGAACTCTCGTTTTTCCTTGAAACTCATCTTCCGTTTGTCGTTCAGACGAACACGGGCAGTCTTTTCTTCCTGCGGCTTTTCAGTTTCTTTCTCCTTTTGAGCTTTCGCGTCTTTCCAGTCACGATAGTCACTGTAGTTTCCGGGAAAGTCGCGAATATCTCCCTGTCCATTGAATACCATCAAATGGTCTACTACCTTATCCATAAAGTAGCGGTCGTGAGAAACAACAATCACACAACCTTTGAAATTTTGAAGATATTCTTCAAGCACGTTCAGAGTGATAATATCGAGGTCGTTGGTAGGTTCGTCAAGCACCAGGAAGTTAGGGTTACGCATCAGGATGGTACACAGATAAAGACGACGACGCTCGCCCCCACTCAACTTATAGACATAGCTATGTTGCGTTTCGGGAGTAAACAGAAAATGCTGTAAGAATTGCGAAGCAGTCAGTTTCTTTCCATTCCCCAGTTCAATCACTTCGGCAATATCCTGCACTACATCAATCACCTTCATTTGTTCATCGAACTGAAGGCCATCCTGCGAGTAATAGCCGAAACGAACAGTTTCACCAACATCCACCGTTCCACTGTCGGGCGCAACCTGCCCCATTAATATCTTGATAAAAGTAGATTTACCTGTCCCGTTATTTCCCACAATGCCCATCTTTTCATAGCGGGCAAAGATATAAGAAAAATCATCCAGTATCTTCAAATCACCGAAGCTCTTAAACAAGTGATCGGCCTCGAATATCTTACTACCGATATAGGATGCTTTCACCTCCAGCTTCACATTATCATTGTTGAAACGTTGCTTTGCCACCTTTTCCAATTCATAAAAAGCATCTTCCCGGTAACGGGCTTTATGCCCGCGTGCCTGCGGCATCCGGCGCATCCAATCGAGTTCCGTACGGTAAAGGTTGTTGGCACGTTCTATTTCTACACTTTTAGCTTCGATACGTTCCTGACGTTTCTCGAGATAATAACTGTAGTTACCTTTATATTGGTAGATTTGTTGATTGTCTATTTCAATAATCTCCGAACAAACACGATCAAGGAAATAACGGTCGTGCGTCACCATCAGCAAACTAAGATTGGTACGACGCAGATAATCTTCCAGCCATTCGGTCATATCCAAGTCCAGGTGATTGGTAGGCTCATCAAGGATAAGCAGATCCGGCTCGGTAATCAACGCATTGGCTAAAGCAACGCGCTTCAACTGTCCACCGGACAGTTGCTTCACTTTTTGGTCGAAGTTACGGATTTTGAGTTGCGAAAGAATTTGCTTGGCTTTCTGTTCATATTCCCAGGCTTTCTCCTGATCCATACGCGCCAGAAGATTTTCCAATCCCGGATGACCTTCAGTCTCCATGCAACGTTCATACTCTTTTATCAGTTCCACGGTACTGTTACCGTGATGGAAACAGGCTTCAAGCACGGTCAACTCTTCGGGATACTGTGGATCTTGTTCCAGATAATCCACCCGAAGGTCACGACGGAAAACAATGTTACCGCTATCATAACCTTCTTTTCCGGCGATTATATTCAATAAAGTAGTTTTTCCGCTGCCGTTCTTCGCTATCAATCCTACACGCTGGCCTTCAGCAATGCCAAAAGATATATTTTCAAAAAGAACCAAGTCACCGAAGGACTTGGTCAGGTTATCTATCTGTAAATAAGGTACAGCCACGTAATTTAGTAATTAGTTGGTTAGTGATTAGTGATTAATAATCACGGATTTATACTCTTCAATAATGTCGCAAGGTTCTCCTGCCTTTACTTTACTCCATGCCAGTTTCAGCGGGTCGATGATACGGTCTTTATATTGTAATACAGGAGCTTCCCGGTTACCGTCAATCAACGTTTTCCATTCCATACCTTCCACTTCATTCGTCAGAATTATGCAAACTGTGATGCCGATTGCCAACCATTCCTCTTTCTTTTTCGAGCCAATCTTACCGCTATTAATCACCTGCTGAAGTTTCTCCAGGTCTTCTTCTATTCCCTGAAAATCTTTTTTCAATTCCTGTTTCACGGTAGATACCACCCATTCGTACGCTTCATTAATCAAATAGATTTCAGAAAGACGGGCCGGGATCAGTTCAGCAGGATACTTCTGCCCTTCTTTGCGTACCTCCAAAGTAGCAATTACATCTTCCGCCTCCTTCACAACTCCGCCTTTAGGTACAGTAAAAGAACATTCGAAAGCAATATCGTCAACTCCTGTAATCCACAAATGGGAAGTATAATACGTCCCCTCTTCCTGAAACATTTCTTTGCTATACGCACATTCCCACGTTCCGACTTTCACCAACGAAGCCGAATCATTCTCTTTCAGTTCCTGCCGGATGACATCTTTACCATAACCGGCTTTTCCTTTAAATGCGGATATACGAAAATTTCCCGTCCATACATCGGGATTATAGAAAAGAAAAGAGCCTTCGCCATCTTCAAACTCATTCCAGTCTGATGGATAGTTCATAGAAAACCATGCTCCGGGAGAGATAAATTTCTTGCCTTGCATCCTTTTATATTAAAAATGATTACTTGGGCAAAAATACGAATTAATAATGAAGAATGAAGAACGAAGAATGAAGAATTTTGCTGCGCTATGCAAGTATACCGCAAGGATATTCTTCATTCTTCATTTTTAATTCTTCATTTTCCTATCGGCTGTATTTTCCTCCGCACTTCTTTAGAAATCTCCAAAAACATATAATTCAACTTTCCGGAATGGATTCCTTCTTCGTTTTCCTTATACTTCTTATTAGCATACTGCTTCGATTTCTCGAAAGTCAGTAACGACATCTCATTCTGCGATTTGCCTACCATTGTAGAATCCAGTTGTTCATCCGGGAAAAAATCATCCAGATCGACATCACCAATCATCGTTGTCTCCAGAAAGTTTTTATTCGTGTGCGAATTATCCGTATAGTATCCTACAAACATGTGCCCCGGTGTACGTACCAAGATAGGATCAATATTAATGGCGCGAAGCAACGACGCAAACAACACACTCCCATCCACACAATTAATCTGTGAAGATTCCAGTGCATCATCAAACGTACGGACACGCTGCGAGAAAACAACATTGCTCGAAAGGCTGGTATTGGAAACAGAACTATAACGGAATTTACGTTTCTGCAATATATTCCAAAGGGCATATACCTGCTTGTCTACCGCCCCTTTAGCCTTACTTTGATAACCGAGAAAGCGATTAACAATCCGAGTATTCAATGCCTCGCGAAGCAACTGATCGATCATCGGATTCTCTTCATTGACATAAGCCGCAAAGAAAATACTGGTATCATGGAATTTAGTTCCGTTAGCCACATACCCCAACAGACACTCATTGATGCTACGCACTGAAAAAGTACGTACCCGTTGTCCCAAATCTTTTCCATTCATCTCCACTGTGATGGCTACGCTTACCGGTTCTGCCTGCACCTCATTTTTCAGTGCCTCATAATTCCAGATGATATCAGGATAAATCGTATATTCCGTTCTGGGCTTGTTTAATACAAATTCCGACACCGAGCGGGAGAAAAAAGGCGTTTCGGCTACTTCAATCCGCACACGACTATAAGCTGTCTTCGATTTCAACCGAACGGCAATACACGACTTCGGATTTCCCAAAGACGTCGAATCCGACGGAACAATCACTTGTGCATCAGTGGTGGCAACAGACAGAATCGCCGAAGGAAATATATTTCCTCCCAGATCGTCTACAATCTCAAAACCGGAATTGAATGAAGTATATTTAAACACAGACATACCGCCAAGGAGAATTAACAGTACCACAACAGATCCTATTATTTCCTTCCGATGTCGTTTTAAGTCAATTTTTATCATTATTTGTAGTTTCTATAGTCAAACATTTCTATTGTATCTCGCTAACAAAGATAACAAATAGCGAGCGTTTTTTCCTCTTACAATCAACAAAAACTTCCATATTCCGTATCAATTCCCGGAATTCACAGAATGTAACACGATTGTAACGTCTGTTTCATCTGCCCGTAACAAAGTCTCCTCATCTTTGCAAAGGATAAAATAAAAACGTAACTTTGTCATATCACATTAATACATATATCTTATGAACGATTACCGTATTCTAGTTGTCGACGATGAAGAAGACCTCTGTGAGATTCTGAAATTCAATCTTGAAAACGAAGGTTATGAGGTTGATACAGCAAATTCTGCCGAAGAAGCAATGAAGATGAATATCAGCAGTTATCACTTAATTCTCCTCGATGTGATGATGGGAGAAATCTCCGGTTTCAAAATGGCTAACATATTGAAGAAAGACAAAAAAACAGCAAAAGTGCCTATCATCTTTATCACGGCAAAAGATACTGAAAACGATACTGTGACCGGATTCAATCTGGGAGCAGACGATTATATTTCGAAACCTTTCTCGCTGCGTGAAGTCATTGCCCGTGTGAAAGCAGTATTAAGACGTACGGTAACAACGGAAACGGAAAGAGCACCCGAACGTCTTACTTATCAGTCGCTCGTTATTGACATCACGAAGAAAAAAGTAAGCATCGACGATGAAGAAGTGCCATTGACTAAAAAAGAATTTGAAATATTGCTTCTACTGGTACAGAATAAGGGACGTGTATTCTCACGCGAAGACATTCTGGCCCGTATCTGGAGTGACGAAGTGTATGTGCTCGACCGTACCATCGACGTAAACATCACCCGTTTACGTAAAAAGATAGGTATATACGGCAAACGTATTGTCACCCGTCTCGGATACGGATACTGTTTTGAAGCTGAATAAGTAATAATACCGAATTAAGTAATTATTATGAACCTGCCTGTAACTCAAAAACATTTTCTTTCTTTCAGCCGGAAGCTTTTCCTTTCGGTTATTTCACTATTTTTGGTATTTGCCATTTGTTTTATTGCGTACCAGTATCAACGTGAACGGGAATATAAAATAGAACTGCTGAATACAAAACTGCAAGATTACAACAGCAGACTCTACGAACAATTGGAAGAGCAACCCCTTGATAGCGAAATAATCAGCGGTTATATCAACAAACATATTCTGGAAGACTTGCGTGTGACCCTTATTGATGCAGAAGGAAATGTTGTTTACGACAGTTATCCAAATCATAATAACCAAATAGAAAACCATCTGAATCGTCCGGAAGTACAGAAAGCAATAAAGCATGGTAACGGATATGACGTACGTCGTACTTCGGAAACAACCGGAGTTCCCTATTTTTATTCGGCCACTCGTTATAAAGATTATATTGTCCGTTCGGCTTTGCCTTATAACGTCAGCCTCATCAACAACCTGCAAGCAGACCCGCACTATCTATGGTTTACCATCATCGTAACCTTATTATTAATGATTATCTTCTATAAATTCACCAACAAACTGGGCACTTCCATCAGCCAGCTCCGTGAATTTGCCATGCGTGCCGACCGAAACGAGCCTATCGAAATGGCTATGCAATCCGCTTTTCCACATAATGAACTAGGAGAAATCTCACAACACATCATCCAAATCTACAAACGATTGCACGAAACCAAAGAAGCTCTCTACATCGAACGTGAAAAGCTAATCACTCATCTCCAAATCTCGCACGAAGGATTAGGAGTATTCACAAAAGACAAGAAAGAAATTCTAGTCAACAATCTTTTCACCCAATACAGTAACCTGATTTCGGATTCCAACCTGGAAACAACAGAAGAAGTCTTTGCCATCAACGAACTAAAAGAGATTATTCATTTTATCAATAAGAATCAGCAGGAACGCTCGAGAGGAAAAGGCGAAAAACGAATGTCAGTTACCATCAACAAGAACGGGCGGACATTTATCGTAGAATGTATCATCTTCCAGGATGCCAGCTTTGAGATTTCCATCAACGATGTCACCCAGGAAGAAGAACAAGTAAGACTCAAACGCCAACTGACTCAAAATATCGCCCATGAGTTGAAAACTCCTGTCAGCAGTATTCAAGGATATCTGGAAACCATTGTCAGCAACGAGAATATTCCACGTGAAAAGATAAACGTATTCCTCGAACGTTGTTATGCACAAAGCAATCGTTTGAGCCGGCTGCTACGCGACATCTCCGTACTCACCCGCATGGACGAAGCCGCCAGCATGATTGATATGGAACGAGTGGATATTAGTGTACTGGTCGGAAATATTATCAATGAAGTATCTCTGGAACTCGACGAAAAGCATATCACAGTAATCAACTCTCTGAAAAAGAGCATACAAGTCAAAGGTAATTATTCATTGTTATATTCCATCTTCCGCAACCTGATGGACAATGCCATCGCATACGCCGGAAGCAATATTCAGATAAATATCAACTGTTTCCGTGAAGATGAGAATTTCTACTATTTCAGCTTCGCCGATACTGGTATAGGTGTATCACCCGAACATCTGAACCGTCTCTTCGAACGCTTCTACCGGGTAGACAAAGGTCGCTCACGCAAACTAGGTGGAACAGGATTGGGACTGGCTATTGTGAAGAACGCCGTTATTATCCACGGCGGCAACATCTCCGCCAAGAACAATCAGGGAGGCGGACTTGAGTTTGTATTTACACTGGCAAAGGAGAAATAGAGGGGTAGCTACATTTTAAAACATTTCCCGAATCATTACTTCGGCTTCCTTCATCCAAGATTTCTCTCATAACACGACACCTTCATTGGTGACGTTAATATAAAAAGGGGGGGGAATGGGCGGTTCTCCCAAAGTTTTTTGAGCGTGACTATCGGGCTGATAGAGACTCCGGTTTTCAGTTCCAGTTCGTAAAGTGGCAGTGTGATAGATTCTTCGTCCTTCAATGTCATTTTCTCGCCGTCGAGCAGGATAAGCAGGTCAATATCACTGTCGCTACGCGCTTCGTTCCTTGCTTGCAAACCATATAAAATAGTTTTTGCCGTAGGAGCCACGCGACGTATAATCTCTCTTATTTGTTTCGTTTCATAAATTTTCCATTTATTATAATCAATGCTACGGGCAAAGATAACAATTCCGGTGCAGATTGTTCTGTCAAGAACCGATTATTTCCCCCGGCACACAAAGAAAGATTCGTTTCTCTCATCCGGCAGCAGGCTACAGCAGCGGCGAGTGAAAACGAATCTTTCATCTTAAAGGGTCGTGCGGCAATGCCGGAAGGAGCCTTTGGCAATACAGAAAAGTCCTTTTGCGGTGCAGGAACCCGTCCTTTTTATAGCACCGGAAAAGCATCCGGCTTTATGCTGCCGGATCGGGAGCCTCTCCTCCCCCTTCACCACCACCGCCACCTTCGCTGGGAGTTGTGGATTTTCCGCCCCATTCTTCCCAGAAGATATTGGAATCGACGAGGGAACGGGTGGTAACCTGGTTGTTGGATGAACGGCTCGTTTTAGGGATGAAGCGGACACGGACGCCGGTGATTTGCTTGGCAGTCACTTTGTCGGGGGAGTCCACTCCATTGCCCGAAGCAACGGCTGTGTAGTAGAATGTGCCCACGCCGTCGAGTTTGACGGTGCGGCCGTCTGCCATGTAGCTACCTAATACGCTGCCAAGGGACTTGAGCACGGCAAAGGTGTCGGCAGGGCTTACGGTGGATTCAATGGCAAGACGTTTTGCCACTTCGTCCGTCGTGACAGGTTTGCCAACGGTGATGGATTGCGGATACCACATTCCATTGATTTTCTGTTTTACTTTCTTGAAGAATCCCATAAGTTGATGTTTTTTACCTCTTCCCTGCCGCATCCCGATAGGACTAATACTCGGTGACGGACTTTGCTTATCTCGGTGACGACCTTTGCCTACCTCGGTGTCGGACTTAGCCTACCTCAGTGACGACCTTTGTCTGTCCGTGTCTGCAAGCATTTCCTGATGGGGTGCTGCAAGAAGGAAGCGTGATTAATAAATGTTGCGAATTATCTCAATTATCATATTTGCCGTTCCCCTCCGTATTCCGCTAGCGCGCAAAGCAGTTCGCCCAGTGCAAGGCCGCCGTTGAAGGCTGACACGTAGTTCTGCGTGTCGGTCACGTCCTCGTTGAAATGGTTGAGACGGTCGGTGATGGGGGAAAGAAAGAGGATAGGTTCGCCTGAGGTGCTGATTTTTACCACGCCGTGGGTGGTTTCGATGGAGTTTGCCGTATACCCTTCGGGGGCTGCAGCGGCAAATTCTTTAAGGGCTTGGGCGTCTATCGTGTCGTATGAACCGTAGTCGGTGACGTTGACGGAGCCTACTGCCGTGAAGGTGGACGCTCCTTCACACACGAGTTGCGGTGCGGGGAAGTTGGGCGGCGGGACAAGTTTGCATGCGCCGCCGGGGTAACAGTGCAGGCGGGCGTTGACGGTTTCGGCCAGACTGAACACGGCAGGGGCTACGTTGGAAGCGATGAAGGTGCCTACGCGGTCGTCGATAAGGTTGTGTTCCGGATCGGCATGGCTGTCGGGGTTTCCGTCGTGGATAAAGAAGTTGCCGCCGAGGACAACGGTTCCGTTATGGGTCACTGCCGGGTCGGGATAGTTGGCGGTGCTGACGCTGATGATGAGGTCGGCGGCATCGGCAGCAATGGCTTGCGGGAGCACTTTGTATTTTTCGAGGGAACTCGAAGTGTTGACTCCCGTTGCCATAAGGTCTTCGATGCAGCGGACTACGACTTGCAACGGTTCTTCTCCTTCTCGGGGAAGGGAGAAGACAGCACGGGGTTGGCTCATGCGGTTGTCTCCGTCGCACGGAGTGTTTATCACTTCAGGGAATGGTAAGGCGGCGGGACGCAGTTTGGGGTTGGTCAGGGCGTTGAGCACGGGTTCCGTTTCCCAGTTTTTGTTGATGATGACGAGTATCTTTTTCATAAGTGTGATGTTTTTTATGGTTGTTACCTTGATCAGTTGCGTCGCTTCCGGCAATTGCTCCTATCGAGGAAGGTATCCTATAAAGAGAAGTGATGTTCGCTTCTCAAGTCGGCGACAAGGGAAAAAGGACAAGGTTCATGATATTGCCGCCGACTGCATCCCCCAGCGGCTTGGGACGTATATGATGTAGGGGGACGGGATGGAGTGACCTGGATACCCCGTCCCCGTGTGTCATTCTTAAAAAGCGAGGATGGGGCGCACGGCGGAATCGGAGTTGTACCTGACATTATGCCAGCATTGCACAACGTTCGCCTGCTTACCCACAAACCACGTCCATATACCCGAATCGGAGTACGTCGAGGAAGAGAAGAATTTCTGATAGCTCCCATTCGGGATTGCGTCATAGTTCCCAGTGCCCAACGGTTCGAAATAGGCATTTATCTTACTTACGAGTTCTGTCTGATTACTCCATCTATACAGGTTGGGGGTTAGGTCGTTGCCTTCGTTTATGGCGTCATCCCAGCTTGGGAGACCGCCCAGATTGGCGGTAAAGTCATACCATTGACCTATGGAGGGCAAGTACCACCCCGTCGTCTTTTCGGGAGCCTGTACAACATAATCCTTCACGGCCTTGAAAGCGGGATAAAAATTTTCGAGTTCTTTGTTGTTTGCGGCCGCATAGTCGATTACCGTGGTGTAATTAAGTAGTCCGTTGATGTCTGCGTTGCAGGCAACTTTATCCGTGCATTTCGTCAGCTCGGAGAAATCGTGATCTTCCCCCCAACTCATAAGGCTTTTGGTTACGGTCTTCAATGACATGACCAGACCATGCGGCGTGGCAACGCCTTTTGCTGCCAACACCTGTTTTTCTTTGTCGCCGATGCGCGAGGGGTCGGTCTGGAAAACGATGCCGATGCAGGTCTTGTTCGCATCGAGGGCGGTAGACCATGTGCCGTCTGCATAATAGAAGTCACCCACCTTAACGATATCCGAAATATCCGTTGCATCCTGACTTACCCAGTCAGTGGTCATATCTACAGACAAAGTTACCGCCGGATCGTTTCCGACTGTAATCAGGTTTCCGGCAGCCCGTACCCAGTTGTTGCGTTTCAGGGGGATGTTGGCAGGAATGTCTCTATCGTTCATCGTTATGCTACCTGTCCCGGTAAACGTAAGTTTTATTCCGCCCAACGTGGCGTCGGCAGTGGTAAAGACATAATCGGAGAAGAGGATTTTGCAGTTGTTTCCATTGATAGTAATATCCGTGCCGTCCATTGAGGTTGTGATGTAGGTGGCATCGTAGGTAGCTGTCGGGCTTACCTCCTCGCTAAAAGCATTGAATTCTGACGGAACGGTGTATGTTGCCGTCATGTCTTTACATTTGCCTATCATCTCGGTGTTCTTTTCCGCAATCGTCACTTTCGTAAGCGGACGGACAAGCGTGGCGGTAAGGTCGTTCTTAGCCGTAGCGCCTTTGGTGAACGGTACTACTGCCGCAAATGCCTCACGTAGTTGGTCGGCGTATGTATAAGCAGCGGTGATGATAGTCACTTTCTTCAAGCCATCGGCATTATCAGTCTTGTAATACTTATCGGGATAGTGGTCGCCTGACACCGTTGCACCCGAAACGATGTAATCCGCCCAAAGCACGGCTTTGTAGTCACCTTGGTCTGCCAATTCAAAACTAAATGTAATGTTAGCGGCACCAGCCGTTACCAACTGCTCCTGGCGTACTCTTCGTGTAGAGCCATCTTTCGTCCACACTTCGAGGATGCAGCGCAGCGTATGGCCGGCGGGAAACGTAGCGGGGGCGGAAGCCCGTGTTTTTACAAAATCGGCAGGCATTCCGATGCTCATGCTTACTTGGTTGCTGTCCGCAGTCGGGGAAGCGTCGGTGTCGTCCTGACTGCACGAGGTGAATAGCCCTGCCAGAGCCATTAACCCGAAGAAAAGGTTCTTTTTCATACTTCTGTTCATCGTTTACTGTGATTAAATTTGTTTTATTATATTGACCTGTCATTTCAGAAAGAATCGAGGTCGATGTCTATCTCGTCGTCATATCCGGTGTCGATGTTGATGCCTCCCTGCATTTCGTTGGTGAGGAAGTTGCCTCGCAGGGTGGTGAGGTGTCCCCGCCGGTAGGGCACTTCCAGTCCCCGGGTACGCGACACTACCTTTCCGTTGGCGTCCGCCAATTCAATATTCAGGGGCACAAAGGATTCCGTGCCGTTCACGAAGATAAAGTCCGAACCTAGCGGACATTTCTCCGTGCCGTCGTCGGGGATGGTGAGAGGGGTGGAGAACGTCACGCCCTGCACGGAGTTCATCGGCTTGCCCGTGGCGGTGTTGAATCCTAACGGGAAATAGAACCCGTAGGAAAAGGTGACGGTGTAGGTGTTGTTGCCGCCTTCGGCATCGCGTTGCCGCTGTGTTTTTGCCAGAAACTCCTGCACGTCGGTGGCGATAATACGGTATTTTGCCAACGGGCGCACCATGTCGACTTTGGCTTGTACGCGGACGTTCCATTCGTCCCGGTAGGGGCGCAGGTCAAGGGTGGTGCTGCCGTAGAGGCAATCGCGGTAGCCAGTGCTTCCGGTGTAGGGCGTGGTGCAAGTTACTTGCTGCAAGTTCTCCGTATTATAATAGAGGTCGGTGGTCGTGCCTGCCACAACGTAGTCCGTCCATACGGCGAGGGTGTATTCTACGGCGTACAGCTTCAAATGGACAGGGAGCGTGATTTTCCCGTTGCCGGCTTCGTCGGCATTGTCCATGACGGTCACTTGCCGGGCTGCCGGTTTGCCGTCGCGCCATGCTTCGATGATGAAGCGGCGGCGGTAATCCGTTTGTTCTCCGGCACGGGCTTTTGTGATTCCGCGGTGTGCCTTGTTGGTGATGATTTCCAGTGGTAGGAGTTCGAGGTCGAGGGTCACTTCGGTACTGACCTCTACAAGCGTGGGGTCGATGCCTTCCTCACCGTCCGGTGTCATCGCGGGATAGTCGTGTACACAAGCGGCAAGGACGGTTGCCAACATGAAGGTGATAAATCCTATAGCATATTTCTGTTTCATAAGCCGTTACTTTTTAAGGTTGAAGCGATAGACGATAGAAAGCCCCATGCGGGTGATGCCCCAGTAGTTCTTCGTCCGTGTGTCTATCCGTGCGCCGTTGTCTATATTATAATAGGTGTCGTACTTCATGTTGGCATAGCCTGCACCGAGGGTAAATTCTCCCGCCCAATGTCCGCCGAGCGGCAACAGATAACCATAGCTGACGCCCGCGCCCAGCAACGGACGGTCGGCGTCTTGATAACGGTCGCGATTCCACTTCACATTGAACCAGCCTACGTGGGCATGAAGACCGAAGAAATGTCCCGAGCCGGGCTTCGAGAGCCAGTAACGGGCTTCGGGTTGCAGGGTGAAGGTCTTCACGGCATGTTTGCCGCTGATGTGCCACGGACACCACAATATCGGCAACTCTACGGAAAGATGCTTGCCGACCTGCACTTCCGCCGCCACGTTCATAATCGTGCCCGCCCAAGCGGCAAGGTTGGTTTTCACGCCAAGGTAACGACCGTTGGCGGGAAGTGAAGGCGAGGTAGCTGTAGAGGTGGAAGCGGTGGAAGAAGAAGGAGTAACTGAAGCAGAAGAAGCAACCGAAGTAGAAAGAGCAGTAGCTGCATCGGGTGCAACAGGTGCAGTAGCTGCATCCGGCACAACAGCCGTGGCAGCCACGGCGGAAGAGTCAACAGGCTCTTTGTCTCCCTGCAAGGCAACCGGAAGGGCTTCCTGTTGTTCCTGTCGCCTCGCCGCACTTGCAGGCTCTTGCCGGTTTTGCGGAATCTCGCTTTGGCAATCTTGGAAACCTCGGCAACCTACCACGACGACTTCTCCCCACAAGGGATGAGCCAACGGGTGGTTGAGTGTCCGGAAATGCCGCTCGCGCAGTCCGTAGTGGTCGATAAGATAGCCTTTCAGATTGTTGGCACGCCAGTAGGCGGCGCGCAGATTCGACTTTTCATCGTCCCAACTGCCGGAATAGCTCTGCACGTAGAGGGTGTCCTGACGTTTACGAAAGGTGCGCAGCCGTTTCTTTAACTTCCGCAACGACAGTCGGTTGTCCGCATATTCCGTCTTGAACATCCGGATACGTGAAGGATAGCGGAAAATAATCAGGCTGTCTGCCGGAAAGGGGGAAAGGACGGCAGCATCCGGCCGACCGCGCAAGGGAACAACCGATAGACATAGCAAAAATGCCAGTACAAAGTAACGGAATGTACTCCACGCTACGTTTTGTTTGTTTTTCATTCTCATACCTGTAACATAAGATTACAAAAGTTTATATACAAGAAAGGCGTAAGTGTCCGTATGCTTATCCGTCAATCGGGGCCTTCGCACTGCCCATACCGTAGATAAGCAACAGAACACTCACGCCATTGGCGTATATAAAGCTTGTGTATCGTCCCCCTCCCCTCTCCGGACGGAGGGGGAAGCGGGGGCGCAAACAGGCATCCATATAAACAATGGAACGTGAGCATTTGTTGCATTCATCTTCACGGTGACAAGTCAAAGGTGCGAAGTTTGATTGACGAAGATGATATTCTTCAAACGCTTTCCGTTATCTAAAAATCACGCCCTCTCTCACAAGGGCAGTGACAAAGATAAAGAAAAGCCGAAAAACAGCAAACAATATGAGCTAAACTTTTATTCGCTGGGGCAAAAATAATTATTTCAGCCCGATGAAGGACAAAATGAGAATGGACAGATTCATGGACAATATAGAGAAGAGGCTGTCAGGAAAAGGCTTGGCGCATACAAACAGTAAGGGCGACCCGTTTTTTAACGAGCCGCCCTTACTGTTTGTTATCTATTTTTTCACAATGCCTCAATTTCTTCAGCAGTAAGTCCCGTACATTCTGAAATTAAATCGATAGCCAAACCTTTGGATTTCATCATACGGGCGGACGATTCTTTTCCTCTCAACATACCTTTCTGTTCGGCAAAGTCCAACGTATTGAAATAATCGTTATAAACTTTCCATTCCTTCTCATATTGAGCTCTTTCCTCCGGAGTCATATTCGCTTTGGAGGCCATCTTCTCAAGTCGTTCAAAAACGGCTTTACGTGCCTTGAAAGGCATTCTATCAAGTGTATCCATATGCTTTAATACATAAATCCATCGTTCAAAATCGTTACTACACTCATCCTCTTCTTTGTCAAAGTTAGGCAGTTCGATAAAAATCTGCCGAAACTTGTTATTGAAAAGCTGTCCTGTATCCCGGTCGGAAAGGATTACATCAGTCCTTATCTTCGCAGGCATGTCCTTGTCAATCACAAAGTTCATAAAAAACACTCCGTATACAGCATCCAACCGGAAGTCCCAAGGACCGCTTTTAGCTTGTTGCGTAATCGCACGAGAGAGGTAGAAGAGAGCACGATCTTTAAAGTAAGGTTGCTCACGATTCTGCATTTCTACGATTATCCGTTCACCTGTGTCAGTCATACAGTAGATATCGTAGATAATCCCCCGTTCTGTTTTTACTTCCGGCTGCTATTCGTTGTTAAGGAACTGGATGTCGGTAATCACGTGCTCTCCAGAGAGCAAATCGTTCAAGAAGTCGATTAATAACTCCTTTTCTACCTCTCTGCCGAATAAAAACTTAAAGCCATAGTCGGTAAAGGGATTAATAAATCTTCCCATTATTAATGTATTGGTTGTGTATATTGACAACAAAGATAGACATTTTTTGTTTAATGATGAAAGTTCCGGGTTAATATTGCTGAATGACTGGAAGAACCGATTCTATAAATCTTCCCCTGCCATAATGTGACGGATTTCCGCATCAGTGTCCGAACCTTCGGGCAGACCAAGCTTCACACGGATGCGGTATCGGGTTTTGGACACACTTGCCACGCTGATGCCGAGCGTCCGCGCCAGTTCTTCGTTGGATTGCTTGAGCAGAACCAACATACAAAACAGTTCCTCGCTACGTGTCACCGCCGGACAGGCTTCACGAAGATGCAGCAGCGCCGACGGGTAGACGGACAAAAAGGCGTTACGGAAATCCTCTTCTTCCTTACGGGTGAGCAAGTGGGATTGCAGGCTTTCCATCACGCTGTCAAGTTCGCACGTGTTGCGGTGGCGCGCCTGGATATCAGAAAGCTGGCAGATAAGGGAGCGGTTGCGTTCGTACAAGTCCTGACGGGCGGCTATCAGTTCGTGAAGCCTGCTTTCCTGATCACGCAACCGTTCGTCAGCCCGCTCATGTTCCTGCGCCTCGAGCTGCCACCGGAGCCGCAGATTGCGGTGGCGCATCACCATCCAGCCGGCTATAAAAAAGACGAGTAGCAATGTACACACTCCGGCTATGAAATACACATGCAACAGGGTATCCTGAAGACGGACTTCGGCAGTCAGCAGAAGATTCTCCTGTTCTTTCTTCTGTGTTTCGAAACGGATATTTGCCGATGCCAACTGGCGTATCTTGTCTTTGCGGGTCACCGAATCTCTCATCACCCGGTATTCGGGAAAGACGGTGAGTATATCCGCTGCCCGCCCCGTGTGGCGATAGCCTTCCATTAACAATTCCGCCGCTTCCGAAGCAGGGTGAAGCTCGGATATATCTTTCAACTCGCCAATAGATTTCCGAAGCAGGGGGATTGCCTCCAACCATTTACCGGCGCGGACAAGGGTGGCACCGTAATAATAGTCATAATATGGCAGGCGATGACGGGGAACTTTACCTTCAAGTGCGGCAAAGCCTCTCAAAGCCACATTCACAGAGTCGGGAAAGGCGGCAAGGTAATACATCCGGTCTATCTGCACCATCAAATGATAGTAGTCGTTCTTCGTCCGGTCAAAGCAACTGTCGGCCTGCGCAAGAACCAGGAGTGCGGAGTCGGGGCGATTCAGATTGTTGTGTATCTCCGCCTTCGCAATGAAGAAACGACCTATCAAGTTATTGTCAACTTCGGCACGTGCCGGCTCGCCCGTTCCTACGGCACAATAGCGAAACGCTTCATCATAGAGCCCGAGCAGGCGGTAGGCTTCCGTCAGAATCTCCGCCACCACTAGCTTGCCGTGATAGCTGCCCGACTTCTCACATAGACGGATAGCTTCACGACAGAGGGAGATACTTTCTTCATACTTCCCCTGCTGAAGGTATATATCGGCAAGCCGCCCGATAGCTTGTGGATAAAGCCAATAGTTGCTTAGGCCCGAGCGTTCTGCCACTCGGCAGGCTCTACGGAAAGCGGACTCGGCACGAGTGCTGATAGTGTCGACACCCATATAGGTGATGCCTGCCGTAGCTGTACAAAATATCTCGCTCAACGGGTCGTTGTTCTCATCTTTCAGTGCCATCGCCCGGTTGAGATAGTCCACCGCCTCCGCATGGCGGTCGAGCGCCATAAGCATCTGCGCCTTTACCACCCACAGTTCCCTGCGGCAATAACGGGAGACAACAGGGTGTTTCGCCCGCTCCAACGAATCAAAATACTGATAGCCGGACTCAAAGTTCATCATCAGATTGAAGTATATCATTAACCGGCGGAGAGATTCGGAAGATAAACGGCGCAATTCTTCGGTAGTGAGCACATCGTCCACCGGAAGCCGGAACACGGAATCTAGCGGCGGGAAAGCCAGCCTTTCCTTCTCCTCCTTAATCAAGCGGATACCACGCCCCAATGTACAAAGACTGTCGGCATAGAACGTGGGAGAAACGGCAGGATGTTCCCGCTGCATGTCAGAAGGTCGGTTGCAACTCCATACAGCCGTCAGCATAAAAAAAACAAAGAATATGTAGGTGGATTTAATCATAGATATGCATTGTATGTTTGTTTGCCGACACAAATATAGCATTTTCATTAAAACAGTGCATTTTCACACATAGTTTTTTTATCTTTGCTCACCGATAGTAAATTGAAAACAATTCAGCAAGTTATGAGAACAAATATAAATCTTATCCCAGTCTTCTGTATTCTACTGCTTTGCGCTTGCAAAAGCGGGAATGCATCCAGCCAAAACTCCAAAGAAGCTCCCAAAGATACCATCACCTCCTTTACGCTACCTGCCATCCCGCCAATGCTGACAGCACCCGAGCTACGGGCAGATTTCCTAGTAAAGCACTATTGGGATAACGTAAACTTTGCCGATACCAATTATGTCCATCATCCCGAAGTGACCGAACAAGCTTGGGCGGACTATTGTGATATACTGAACCATGTTCCATTGGAAACTGCACAGCAAGCTATGCAGAAAACAATCGAACGGACAAATGTGAATAAGAAAGTATTCACTTACATCACCGACTTGGCAGACAAATATCTGTACGACCCTAACTCCCCGATGCGTAACGAAGAGTTTTATATCCCTGTACTGGATGCCATGTTGGCTTCTCCCGTACTGGAAGAAATAGAAAAGGTACGTCCCAAAGCCCGTCGCGAACTGGCTCAGAAAAACCGTATCGGAACCAAAGCACTGAATTTTAACTATACATTAGCTTCCGGCGCACAGGGTTCTCTTTATCAACAAAAATCGGACTATACCTTATTATTTATCAATAACCCGGGATGCCATGCCTGCACGGAGACAATCGAAGCATTAAAAAACGCCCCTATCATCAATCAACTTCTGGAACAAAAGAGACTAACAGTCCTCTCCATTTATCCCGACGAAGAGTTGGACGAATGGCGAAAACACCTAAATGAATTCCCAAAAGAATGGGTTAACGGATATGATAAGACCTTCGCTATCAAGGAACAACAACTGTATGACTTGAAAGCCATCCCTACCCTCTACCTTCTAAACAAGGATAAGACAGTACTTCTGAAAGATGCTCCCGCGCAAACCATCGAAGAATACCTGCTAATGAAAGGCGAACAATAAGCCCCCACGCCGCCCACACACGTGCCCATGCCACACCGCCCACGCCGCATGGTCTCCCGGCCTCGTTTTTTCAGCGTCAAGCGCAGGTGTTTTCTTCGGCGTCAAAAAGGGCAGACTGTTTGAGCGTAGCGAGTTTCTGCCCTTTAGCCGAAGGAAGCACCGGAGTAGCTGAAAAAACGCAGCCTTGATCCTTTCTTTTTGGTTCTTTCTCTTTCGTATCAAGACGAAAGAAAAAGAACATCCCTTTGGAAAAAACAAATAAACTCCCTATCTTTGTCGCGCATTGGTTTGCGACTCCTATGCGGGGGAAGCAATTAAAAGGGAATCAGGTGCAAGTCCTGAACAGTCCCGCTGCTGTAAGTTCCATACAAGTTACAAGCAATTCACTCATTGCCACTGGAGACCAATCCGGGAAGGCGTTTGTAACAGGAATAAGTCAGAAGACCTACCATGCAAATAAGTTTCACTGCTTTCGAGGAAAAAGCGTTGAGTCTAATGAACCGGACAAATCGTCTATCATTTCATTCATCACTCTGATTCAGAGAAAGTGTGTTAAAACGGATAAACTCTGCCAAGTTTATTTATGCGTGTCCGGTCGAAGGGATTTCGCCCGGACACTTTTAAACAACAACAGACTGAAAAAGGAATAAATGAAGAAAAGAACATTTAATAAAGTGATCTTTGCAGCATTCAGCTGCCAATTCTTATCCATACCACTTTTTGCACAACAGCAAAAGGTAGATACGACACATACATATTCTATTCCCGAAATAACAGTATCAGATATCTACCAGACCCGCGAAATACGCTCAACCGCTCCCCTGCAAGTCTTCTCCAAAGACGCCCTGAAAAACCTGCACGCCCTGCAAGTCTCCGACGCGGTGAAACACTTTGCCGGAGTGACCGTAAAAGATTACGGAGGTATCGGCGGACTGAAAACAGTATCCATACGAAGCCTGGGAGCCCAACATACCGCTGTCGGTTATGACGGAATCACCCTGACCGACTGCCAAACCGGACAAATAGATATCGGGCGTTTCTCGCTCGACAACGTAGACCGCCTTTCTCTAAACAACGGGCAAAGCGATAACATCTTCCAACCTGCCCGCTTCTTCGCGTCAGCAGGCATATTGAATATACAGACACTCACGCCGCTATTCACCAAAGGCAAAAAGACCAATATAGCCGGAGCTTTCAAAACCGGCTCCTGGGGATTAATCAATCCCTCCCTGCTACTGGAACAACAATTCAATAAGACATGGAGCATGTCAGCCAATGGCGAATGGATGTCCTCCGACGGACATTATCCGTACACACTACATTATGGAAATGCGGCAGAAGACCTGTCCTCACGTGAAAAACGAAAGAATACAGACGTACAGACATTCCGTGCCGAAGCCGGACTTTACGGCAACTTCTCCGATAAAGAACAATGGCGGTTGAAAGCCTACTACTTTCAGTCCTCCCGGGGACTACCCAAAGCTACAACCTTCTATAACGACCATTCCACACAACACTTGTGGGATAAAAACACATTCATACAAAGTCAATACAAGAAAGAATTCAGCCGGCAATGGGTGTTCCAAACCTCTGCCAAGTGGAATTGGAGCTATCAACGTTATCTGGACCCCGATACCAAGAACTCTTTAAAGAAAACGGAAAACAGCTATTACCAGCAGGAATATTATCTTTCCGCTTCTGTACTATACAGACTGTTGAGCAACCTCTCTTTCTCACTTTCCACAGATGGAAGCATCAACACCATGAACGCCGATCTAGCCAACTTTGTACACCCCACACGTTACTCATGGCTAACAGCATTCGCCGGAAAATACGTAAATGACTGGTTAACAATCTCCGCATCCGCATTGGCAACCGTTATCAATGAAGATGTGAAGAAAGGCGGTAGTGCCGGCAATCACCGTAAGCTAACCCCTTATGTAAGTGCCGCTTTCAAACCTTTCCAGCATGAAGAATTCCGCATCCGCTTCTTCTATAAAGACATTTTCCGTCTGGCAAGTTTCAACGACTTATATTACGAAGAAGTAGGCAACACCCAACTAAAGCCGGAAAAGGCAAAACAATACAACATCGGACTGACATACAATAAAAATGCATGCCCGTTCCTACCCTATCTGTCAGTAACCGTTGACGCTTATTATAACAAGGTAACAGATAAAATCATCGCCTACCCTACCAAGAACCTTGCCGTATGGAGCATGAAGAACCTGGGTGAAGTTGACATCAAAGGCATTGATGCCACAGGAAGCCTGTCCCTCCAACCTTGGGATAAAATACGCATCAACCTCTCGGGTAACTACACATACCAACGAGCTTTAGATGTCACCCCGCCCGATCCGAACACGTATGAATCGACATACAAACATCAAATAGCCTACACTCCCCGCGTCTCCGCTTCGGGACAGGCAGGCGTCGAAACACCGTGGATCAATCTGTCTTATTCATTCCTTTTTTCCGGAAAACGCTATGCGTTAGGACAAAACATTGCCGAAAACCGATTGGATAGTTATAGCGACCACAGCATTTCTGCAAACCGTGACTTTCAGATCAGAAAAATCACTACCTCTTTCAGCGTAGAAGTATTGAACCTGATGGATAAGAATTACGAGATTGTGAAATATTTCCCAATGCCCGGACGATCCGTAAGGGCGACAATAAAAATAAGATATTAACTATTATAAAGTAAGATATTGACGTGAAAAGGAAACTAATATATATATTCTCGTGCTGGCTGTCATTCCTAATCTTATTCGTGGCATGTGATGATATGGAGGACAAACCCTTCACATCAGGCATTATAGGCGATCCGACAGAAACGGGTACCGCCGAATTATATGTATTATGCGAAGGACTGTTCAATCAGAACAATAGCTCGCTGGCACGTTTTTCTTTCGGCAACCAGCAAATAGTTCGTGACTATTTCAAAGCAGTCAACCGCCGGGGATTAGGAGACACAGCCAATGACATGGCCATCTACGGAAGCAAGATATATGTGATAGTCAATATCTCCAGTACGGTAGAAGTGATAGACTTTCGTACGGGAAGCTCATTGAAACAGATTCAGATGTTGGCAGAAAACGGAAATTCCCGTCAACCACGCTACATCGCTTTTCACAAAGAAAAGGCATACGTATGTTCATACGATGGAACCGTTGCACGTATAGACACAACCTCCCTATCCATAGAAGCTATCACATCAGTGGGACGCAACCCCGACGGTATTTGTGTACAAAACGAAAAGTTATATATTTCCAATTCCGGCGGGTTGGACTATTCATCAGGACTGGGGGTAGACAACACGGTATCTGTTGTCGATATTGCCACATTTAAAGAAAGTAGCAAACTAACAGTAGGCCCGAATCCCGGTAAAATAGTAGCAGGGCCGGACGAAACCGTTTATGTAGCCACCCGTGGCGAAGATGTAGAAGCCGGCGATTATAACTTCGTCAAGATAGACTGCCGGACAAACAAAGTCACTCAATCTAACGAGAAAGTACAAAACTTTGCCATCGATGGAGAGATTGCTTATTTATACAATTACAATTATAACACACAGACCTCTTCTATCAAGATGTTCAATCTGAAAACAGAAGAGACAATCCGTGAGAATTTCATAACTGACGGAACAGTGATAAAAACGCCATACGGCATCAACATCAATCCTTACAGCAACAATGTATATATCACCGAAGCCCGTGATTACACCACCTATGGAGACTTACTTTGTTTCAACCAACAAGGACAACTCATGTTCCGTCTGAACAACATCGGACTTAATCCGAATACAATTGCATTCAGTGACAAAGCCTCACAAAGCGATATTGATGACAACGATGATGATAAGGAAAATCCTCTGGCTTTCGCCAATAAAGTATGGGAATATCGCCCTGCGCCCGGACAGTTTATCAACACTACCACTTCAGCATATAAGGAGGGCTTTACTTATGATGAGATACTAGAAGAAGCAACCCGCAGAATCCAGCAGAAATCACTCCTTACATTGGGAGGATTCGGCGGTTACATTGTTTTAGGATTCCCACAATCCATTCCGAATGTAACAGGAGAGTATGACTTCAAGATAAAAGGCAATGCCTACTACAACTCCAAAACCGGAACAGGAGCATTGGGCGGAAGTGCAGAACCGGGAATCGTATTTGTATCTAAAGATGTAAATGGCAATGGAAAGCCTGACGATGAGTGGTATGAATTGAAAGGAAGCGAATACGGGAAAGACACAGAAACACGCGGATATGAGATAACCTATCACCGCCCGAATCCAGCCAACCTAAAAGTTTTTTGGAAAGACAATCAAGGCAACGAAGGATATATCTTCCGCAACAGCTTCCATAACCAGGAATCATATTATCCACTTTGGATAGAAAGTGATGAAATCACATTCCAGGGAACACGTCTAAAAGATAATGCCGTTTTGGAGAATGGATTATGGGTAGGATATTGCTATCCGTGGGGATATGCAGACAACCATCCTAACAGCAAGGAAGGAAGTAATTTCAAGATAGATTGGGCTGTGGATAGTAATGGCAGTCCGGTAGACTTGGATCAAATCGACTTCGTGAAGATTATGACCGCAGTCAATCAGGATGCAGGACAAATGGGTGAAATATCAACCGAAGTTACCACCATTGAGAACTTACATTTCAAGAAATAATCAATAATTAATTAATAACTAAAATCAGAAAAGAACATGAAGAAATTATCTTTATTATTACTGTTATCAGTATTTGTATTTTGTGGCTGTAGCGATGATGACGATGATATAAAAAACGAAGTGGTTGTCAGCTTTGAAAAGAAATTAACTGATGCTGAGAGTGAATTTGCCCCAACAGGTAATCAACCGACAGGTTATGATGTTTTCGAGACGAATATCAAAGATAATCAAAGTTTAATTGAGTGCAATCATTATTACGCAGCATGGGGATTCGCTGGAGGATTTACTTACACCAACAAAACAGACATTAGCACTCCTGGCTCTAGTAATAATAGCGCCATAACAGGAAAAGGTAAAGATGGGACAACTTATCTCACTATATATACCAATAGCTACAATACTGCAAAACTTACCAATCTTAAAGGAGAATATGGATTTAAAGGAGCGTGGGTTACTAATGCAACTTATGCATATTTAGCTGTCAAAAACGGAGATGATGGAAGCGACCCATCTTATGTAAAAAAATTCACCAATGATGATTGGTTTAAAATAACAGCAGTCGGTTACAAAGCAAATGACAATGAAATAGGAAGAGTAGATTTCTACCTTGCCGACTTCAGAAACGGAAAAACCGAAATTGTAAACACATGGAAATGGTTTGATTGGAGTAGTATTAAAGATGCTGATTATATCAAATTTGAAATGAGCTCCACAGATAATTCAGAATATGAAAATGAAGAAGGAGTATTAGTTTCTTCTATGAACACACCTTCCTATTTCTGCCTTGATGGTATTACACTCATCGAAGACTAAATAACCAACTTGTTTGATTGATTGAGATTAACATCAATCGACCGCATAATTTTAAAGAGCCGGATATTCTTTTAAGAAATCTGGCTCTCTTTCTATTGACTCACTACATTTTGATATATTACCAGCCCATAGAGAAGTAAATCCAACAACTCTCACTAACAAAAAGACACTATATATTTGTTAATCACACAAATTTTATCTACATTCGTCGTTCAAAACTATTAAATCTACGACAATGGAATTACCTTTTGCTGAATCATGGAAAATAAAGATGGTAGAACCCATCCGAAAAAGCACACGTGAAGAACGCGAGCAATGGATTAAAGAAGCACATTATAATGTCTTTCAACTCAAATCAGAACAAGTTTATATCGATCTCATCACCGATTCCGGAACCGGAGCGATGAGCGACCGTCAATGGGCGGGAATAATGCTAGGCGATGAAAGTTACGCCGGAGCAACCTCTTTCTTTAAGTTGAAAGAGATGATTACGAAACTGACAGGATTTGAATATATCATACCTACCCATCAAGGACGTGCCGCAGAAAATGTGCTTTTCTCTTATCTCGTGCATGAAGGAGACATTGTACCCGGCAACTCACATTTTGACACCACCAAAGGACACATCGAAGGACGCCATGCCACCGCATTAGACTGCACTATCGATGCAGCAAAACATACCCAACTGGAAATCCCGTTCAAAGGAAATGTAGACCCTGATAAATTGCAGAAAGCCCTGACAGAATATGCAGAACGAATTCCTTTTATCATCGTAACCATCACCAACAATACAGCCGGAGGACAACCCGTATCCATGCAAAACCTGCATGAAGTACGTGCCATTGCTGACAAATACGGCAAACCCGTACTTTTCGACTCTGCACGCTTTGCTGAAAACGCCTATTTCATCAAGATGCGCGAAGAAGGTTACCAAGACAAAACCATCAAAGAAATCACACGGGAAATGTTCTCTCTAGCCGATGGCATGACAATGAGTGCCAAGAAAGACGGAATCGTCAATATGGGTGGATTTATCGCCACACGACGTTCAGACTGGTATGAAGGCGCAAAAGGTTTCTGCGTACAATACGAAGGCTATCTCACCTATGGAGGAATGAACGGACGGGACATGAACGCTCTTACCATCGGCTTGGATGAAAACACCGAATTCGACAATCTCGAAACACGTATCAAGCAAGTGGAATACCTGGCAAAGAAACTGGATGAATACGGAATTCCTTACCAACGACCGGCCGGAGGCCACGCCATCTTCATTGATGCACCTAAAGTACTGACGCACGTTCCCAAAGAAGAATTCCCGGCACAGACGCTGACCATAGAACTTTATTTGGAAGCCGGTATCCGTGGATGCGAGATCGGTTATATCCTCGCCGACCGTGATCCGATAACTCATGAAAATCGTTTTAACGGTCTTGATTTACTCCGCCTCGCCATTCCCCGCAGAGTATATACAGACAATCATATGAATGTAATAGCCGCTGCTCTCAAAAATGTATATGAACGTAGAGAAAGCATCACTCACGGAGTGCGTATCGCCTGGGAAGCGCCTTTAATGAGACATTTCACAGTTCAATTGGAAAGATTATAAACTTAGAAAAAATAACAAATATCAGTTGAAGAAGTAATAGAAAGGGATTGAAAAGACCAGTGCCAGTATGAACGGGCAATACTTTCTCCATTAACAAGAATAATTGTTTGCATAAAACAAAAGTGTTTCCCAAGTGTTTATATTATAATCGAACTTAATACGTAAAATTATGGCAGAAGATTATAAATTAATAGACAACGAAGAAAAACATCGATATGAATTTCAGATCGATGGCAAAATAGCCGAAATAGACTATATCAAATCAAATAATGGAGAAATATACCTTGTACATACAGAAGTACCCGCCTCATTAGGCGGCAAGGGAGTAGGATCACAACTTGCAGAAAAAGCACTGACAGACATTGAACGACAAGGTTTACGCCTGGTACCGCTTTGCCCGTTTGTAGCCGGATATATTCACAAACATCCGGAATGGAAGCGCATTGTAATGCGTGGTATTCATATTAAATAAATACAGATATGGAAAAGAAAATAGAATACACCAATGGTGAACTGACCATTATATGGAAACCGGAATTATGCCAGCATGCCGGAATATGTGTAAAGATGCTACCCAATGTCTATCATCCTAAAGAAAGACCCTGGGTGCAAATAGAAAATGCGACAACGGAAGAATTAATTGCACAAATCAGTAAATGTCCGTCAGGAGCATTGAGCTACCGACTTAACAAAAAAGAGAAGTAAACCAACCATAAAAGAACCTGTCTGAAAAGCCGTGAGTTCATAAAATCATGAGGGCGTCCGAATATAAAGTGAACCCCGAAAGTCATACAAAAACTTTCGGGGTTTATTTATTATGTCAAGACATCACACATTACAAAGAAAAGAGAAACAGGTAGAGGCACTTCATTTCCTCCCCCATTCAACTCAATGTCCATGTCAGTACAAAGTCCGGGCAGATACGATAACCGACAGAGTAAAGTTCCTGCTGCTCCGTCGCCAACTCCTGAACCTGAAACGTTCCTTGCTCTTGAGGAATAAAATGCGTCAAACGGAGTTTACGAAGGTCAGCGTCAGCGTTTTCCATCCGTTTAAAAACAGCTTCTTTTGCCGACCAATGCAATAACAGTCCCCAAGTCATATCTCCCTGATAAGGTTCCGTTTGTTCGTCAGAACGGATATACCTATCGGATACCTTGTGAACGCGTTGAGCATATTGCTCAATATCAATGCCTGCCTGAGTGAAAGAAGCAAGCATCACAGCTACATAACCTTTCGTATGAGAAATACTGATGAAAAAAGAATGATCCGTCAGATACGGTTTTCCTTCGGGAGAATAACCGATTTCCTTATCCTCCTGCAACATAGCATACAACAAAACACGAACGGACAACCATTCCATCTTACGGCGTTCGGAGACAAAACGATTCAATTCCTGTTCACAGAACACTCTTCGCGCATCCGGCAAAAGAGCCAACAGAGCATCCAAAGACTCTTCCATCTTCCAGACAGCCCACTGTATATCATCCGTCTTATGTTGCAGAAATAACGCCATCTTACGTTTGCTTGATTATGCTTTCAAAATTATGATTCCAAGATTATTCCTTCTCTACCGAGCCTTCCATATCCTTCGGCAGAATTGTAAACTTCACTTTCAGGATACGACGACTATCCATTTCGAGCACTTCAAATTCATAATGGTGATAAGTCACTTTCTCATGCAATGCCGGGAATTCACCTTTAATTTCGAGCAACATACCCGCCAATGTATCCGCATCTCCCACCACCTTTTCAAACTCGTCTTCGTCTACTTTCGCAATCTTATAGAAATCCGTCAACTGCGTCTTCGCTTCAAATATCCAGGTATGGTCATTCAAGACAACGTATGTACGTTCTTCATCATCATATTCATCGTGAATCTCACCTACAATCTCTTCGATAATATCCTCCATCGTCACCAGTCCGGAAGTTCCTCCAAACTCATCCACAACAATGGCAATATGAATCTTATTCGCCTGGAAGTCACGCAACAGATCATCAATCATCTTTGTTTCCGGCACAAAATAAGCCGGACGGATCAATGACTGCCAACGGAAATTATCCCCCTTGTTGACATGAGGCAGCAAGTCTTTAATATACAATACCCCCTTGATATTATCCCGCGAACCGGAATAGATAGGAATACGCGAATAAGCATTTTCAATGATACATTGCATCACCTCCTTGAAAGAGGTACGGATATCCAGATCGACCATATCCAGACGTGATGTCATCACCTCCTTCACAGTTTCACCGCCGAAACGGATAATACCCTCCAAGATATTATTCTCTTCAGAGAGTTCCGCTTTATCTGTCAGCTCCAATGCGTGCGACAGTTCGTCGACAGAAATATTATGGCTCTTCTTTACAAAATGTTTATTCAGAAAAGTAGTTGAACGTACAAGCACAGTAGCCACCGGACGGAACAGCTTTTCCAGAAAGTAAATCCCCGGTGCCGAAAAACGGCAAAAAGCCAAAGTCTTCTGTGCCGAATAGATTTTGGGCATGATTTCGCCGAACAACAACAATAGAAAAGTCAGGATGACGGTCAGTATCAAGAACTCTGCCAATGGAGAATGAAAAACAAATACATTCATAAAGAAGAAGTTGCAGAGCATGATAATGGTTACATTCACAAAGTTGTTCGTAATCAATATCGTTGCCAGGAGGCGTTCTGAATCCCCCAACAGGGCACTTATTTTTTCATCGGAAGGATGATTCTGTTCATCAATATCATTCCGATCGGAAGGAGTAAGTGAGAAAAAAGCTATTTCGGAAGCCGAAGCAAAGCCGGAAGCAAGCAGGAGTACACCTGCCAATACTATGGCAATAATAGCAGAGATAGAAGGAGTGTTTACGGTAATACCGTTGAAAATGTCAGCCAATTGGCTTAAATAACCATCTGAGTCCAAAGAGTCTATATTTTAATTAAACAAAAGATAATGTGCCAAGAAGCTCGCGAAAACCTATTGGCACACTATCACATTATCTAGAACGGCAAATCATCTGCCGGATTATCTTGTGCGGGTTGTGCCTGCGACTGCTGCGCTTGTTGCGGCTGGCCGGCAACCGATTGTTGCTGTTGCCCCGTAGTCGGTTGTCCGGAAGCAGAAGCTCCTGCACCCGGATTAGCTCCTTTCGGAGACAGCATTTCCATATTATCCACATAAATTTCGGTGATATAACGCATAGCACCCGACTGGTCGCTATAAGAACGTGTTCTTATCTTTCCTTCCAGATACAGTTTGTCACCTTTGTGCACATACTTATCCACAATCTCCGCCAAACGGTTGGATGCAACGATATTATGCCACTCTGTTCTTTCGGGAATCTGGGTTCCATTAGCCAACGTATATCCACGATCCGTTGTAGCCAACGGGAAAGTTGCTACTGCCGAACCTGTATCGAAGTATTTTACCCGAGGATCTTGTCCTACGTTTCCTATCAATATCACTCTATTTACTGACATATCTGTATCAAGTTTATGATTCTTAAAATTAAATCTGCTGCCAAAATTAAACAGAATAACAATAGGATGCAAGATTTTAAGTATAAAATCAAGTATTAAGTTTTAAGTATTAAGTATTAGGCTGCGCCATAAACTGCATGGGTAATACTCAATACTTATTACTTAATACTTATTCTAATGCTTATTCTAATGCTTGTAGCAAGTCTTGTACTAATTTAGAAACAGCGTATTGCTCCAGTTCGTCCACCCTTATTTTCAGGAAATCACTGAAAGAAGTCAAATTTTCAGACAAGGTCACTTCATATAGATTAGCATAGATAACCCGGTGAGACAATACATGCTTCACCTCCCTGCAAACCGAACGTACCACCGGTACTTCCCCCGGCGCAAAGAGTGCACGAAATTCCGGTAAAGTCAAAAAATCTTCTTCCGAAAGAGCCGTCGGAGTTTCTATCAAGGGCAGTTCGAACAGATTTTTCCAAATATCATTGCCCGTCCGTTTATTTATAAAGGTATACGCGCCCGCACGTACATAAATATAATTAAAGTAACGGTTCGTTGTCTTTGTTTTGTGTTGCTTCACCGGAAGTTTTGCCACCAAGCCTTTCGAAAGTGCCGAGCAACTGCCCACCAACGGACAGAACAAACAATCAGGCGACTGCGGAGTGCACTGAATCGCCCCGAAATCCATTATTCCCTGATTGTAAACAGCCGGATGCTTCTTATCCAGCATCTCATCCGCCAATGCTGCAAAGAGCTTTTTTCCTTCTGTCGAATCAATCGGAGTATCGATGCCGAAATAACGGGAAAGCACCCGGTACACATTACCGTCCACTACCGCATAAGGCATACCGTAAGCAAACGAACAGATCGCTGCCGCTGTATACTCCCCCACTCCTTTCAGAGCCAGCACTTCCGGATACGTTTCCGGGAAAACCCCATTCATGCTTTTGGCGGCGGCATGAAGATTGCGGGCACGTGAGTAATATCCCAGTCCTTGCCAGTATTTCATCACTTCATCCTCCTCCGCAGCGGCTAAAGTCCGCACATCGGGAAAACGTTTGATAAAACGAAGAAAATAATCATACCCCTGCGCCACCCGCGTCTGTTGAAGAATGATCTCCGAAATCCAGATCAGATACGGATCGGCAGACTCCCTCCAGGGCAGTTCACGTTTATTCTCTTTATACCACTCTACAATCGTTTTAGTAAACTCGTTCATATCCTCGTTCCTAGTGTATTATCTAACATTTATCTTGCCTATCCTATCCAAAAGGCACACAAAAGTAACTCTTTTGGTTCTAAGAAAACCCTATGCCACTATTTTTTTAGAAAAATGTGCAGAATATATTTTTTTAGGAGCTTAAAAAGCTATATATTTGCAGTCCAAAAAATTAGCAATAACATAGTAATAATATTTTTTTTAAGGAAAAATGACTAAAGCAGATATTGTAAACGAGATTACAAAGAAAACTGGAATTGATAAGCAGACAGTTCTTACAACAGTTGAGGCATTTATGGATGCAGTAAAGGATTCATTGTCTAACGATGAGAACGTATACTTGCGTGGGTTTGGTAGTTTCGTAGTAAAGAAAAGAGCACAAAAGACTGCTCGTAACATTTCTAAAAATACTACGATCATTATTCCGGAGCACAACATTCCGGCTTTCAAACCGGCTAAGACATTTACAATTTCAGTAAAGAAATAATAAACAAGAGTATTAACCCATAAAATGTGAAGCTATGCCAAGCGGAAAAAAGAAAAAAAGACATAAAATGTCTACGCACAAGCGTAAAAAAAGACTAAGAAAGAACAGACATAAAAGCAAAAAATAATTTTTAAGTCTGGATCACACAGAAATAAAGAACAAACTTGCGAAGCTAATGTCTTTCAAGTTTGTTCTTTGTTTAAGTAGCTAACCCAAAATGAACAATTTGTCAAAAAAGTTGTTCATATAAATGAGATTCAATCAATAATAAGGAAACAAAACAGTGACAAGTGAACTAGTAGTTGACGTACAGCCCAAAGAGGTCTCCATCGCCCTTCTCGAAGATAAGAGCCTGGTGGAACTTCAAAGCGAAGGAAGAAATATTTCTTTCTCTGTGGGCAATATGTATTTGGGACGTATCAAGAAATTGATGCCCGGACTGAATGCATGCTTTGTAGACGTTGGTTACGAGAAAGACGCTTTCCTTCATTATCTGGACTTGGGTCCTCAATTTAACTCACTCGAAAAGTTTGTAAAGCAGACTTTAAGCGACAAAAAGAAGCTGACCTCCATCAGCAAAGCAACCCTGCTTCCCGATCTTGACAAGGATGGAACAGTATCCAACACCCTCAAGGTAGGACAAGAAGTAGTGGTGCAAATCGTTAAGGAACCGATCTCCACTAAGGGACCGCGACTGACGTCCGAAATTTCGTTTGCCGGACGCTATCTCGTACTGATCCCTTTTAATGACAAGGTTTCTGTTTCACAAAAAATTAAATCGAGCGAAGAACGCGCCCGCCTGAAACAATTGCTGATGAGCATCAAGCCGAAAAACTTCGGTGTCATCGTCCGCACGGTAGCCGAAGGCAAACGCGTAGCCGAACTCGACGGAGAGCTTAAAGTCCTGGTTAAGCATTGGGAAGATGCGATGGTAAAAGTACAAAAAGCCACCAAGTATCCGACGTTGATTTATGAAGAAACCAGCCGCGCCGTAGGTTTGTTGCGCGACCTCTTCAACCCTTCTTTTGAGAATATTCACGTCAACGACGAGGCTGTGTACAATGAAATTAAAGACTATGTATCACTGATTGCGCCCGACCGGGCTAATATCGTGAAACTGTACAAAGGTCAACTTCCCATTTACGACAATTTCGGTATCACCAAGCAGATTAAATCATCGTTTGGTAAAACAATCTCTTACAAGAGTGGTGCCTATCTGATTATTGAGCACACTGAGGCGCTTCACGTAGTAGACGTGAACAGCGGTAACCGCACCAAGAATGCCAACGGGCAGGAAGGTAACGCACTCGAAGTAAACCTGGGAGCCGCCGACGAGCTGGCCCGCCAATTGCGATTAAGAGATATGGGTGGTATCATTGTCGTGGACTTCATCGATATGAATGAAGCCGAAAACCGTCAGAAGCTTTATGAACGAATGTGTGCCAATATGCAGAAAGACAGGGCACGGCATAATATTCTGCCGCTTAGCAAATTCGGGCTAATGCAGATTACACGCCAACGTGTGCGTCCGGCAATGGACGTCAACACGACCGAAACCTGCCCCACTTGCTTCGGCAAAGGCACTATCAAGTCGTCCATTCTTTTTACGGACACTTTGGAGAGTAAAATTGATTACCTGGTCAATAAACTGAAGGTTAAGAAATTCTCGTTACACGTCCATCCGTATGTTGCCGCTTATATCAATCAGGGACTCGTTTCCCTGAAACGGAAGTGGCAAATGAAATACGGATTCGGTATCAAGATTATTCCAAGTCAAAAACTCGCATTTCTGCAATATGTGTTCTATGATACACATGGAGAGGAAATCGATATGAAGGAAGAAATCGAAATCAAATAAACAGAAAAGGCGGCCCGGTCAAAACGAGCCGCCTTTTTGTTTTATCTATTTTTCTTCAACTATCCATTTTTCAATATTACGGGTTTCCGCACTGAAATTTACTCCTATTTTAAAGAGTTTCCGTTCATCCATCTCGAAAGGAAGAGCGTAATGCTTGTCATTTATCTGCTGCAATGCTTCTTCTGCCGTACCGTTCAGTTTAAATTCCATGATATAGATGAATTTGTCTGTCTGCAAGACAAGGTCGATGCGTCCTTCGCTTGTATGATATTCCACTTTGGCATAGAAGCCGACCAGTTTAAAAACGATGAAAAGCACGTTCTCGTAATGCAATTCCTGATCGCGAATCACTTCGTAGGTGGTATCTGCAAAGAAGCTTTGCAAGCGACGGAAGAAAGAACTGTAATCGCCGGAACGTACTTCACGAACAAATTTCTGAATTTCAAACGGAGATTCTACCTTATTTACATTCGCATAATAAGGAAGCAGGAAACGGACAAATCCTTCTTCTACTTCACGATTCGGGAAACCTAACCGATACATTCCAAATTCTTCATCATACCCTTTAATGGTGAGGTAGCCACTCTGATAAATCACCGGAATGGGATTAGTAGATTCAGAGTCTATGCTATTCAATACTTGGGCGTCGGTTTCTTCATGCGTCATCCGCTCCAAGTCATAATGATGTTTTTGCAGCAATTTCACCAGATAGGTCGGTGTGCCCGTTTCAAACCAATAGCTGCCGAAATCCTTACGTTTGAAAGCATTAAGCAAACTGAACGGATTGTACATACCAATAGAATTGTGCGTAAAATGGTAACCGTCATAGCACTCTCTCAACTCTTCACAAAGTTTATCATACGTTATTCCGCGCGCAGCAGCAAATTCATGAAGCTCTGTTTCCAAATTGTTGTGGATTTCACGCTCGCTAATGCCACAGATTTCGACATACTCATTCCACATGGATATATCATCCAAGTTGTTCAAGTCACTAAACACACTGACTTTGCCAAACTTTGTCACACCGGTAAGGAATGCAAACTTGATGCAACCGTCCATTGTTTTAAGCGCTCCATAAAAAGGCTTTAATGTATTCCGAAATTGCTTTTGCAATTCTTCATTACCGATGGCTTGCAACATGGGTTTGTCATATTCATCGACAAGAATAACCACACGTTGCCCCGCCAACTTACAAGCGCGCTCTATGATACCGGCAAAACGCAAGGAAAACGAACGTTCGGACGGCTCGGCACCATATAGTTTTTCCCATGCTGTCAGCGATTTATCAAGTATATTATCCAGACTTTCGGATGTATCATATTTCTCGATATTAAGGTCCAGATGCAGTATAGGATATTTGATCCAGTCCTTTTCCAGTTTTTCCACAGCCAGCCCTTCAAACAGTTCTTTCTTTCCTTGAAAATAGGCCTCTAAGGTGGAGACGAGCAGACTCTTTCCGAAACGGCGCGGACGACTCAAGAAGTAATAACTTCCGGTCTTTACCATTTGATACATCAGTGCTGTCTTATCAATATAGAAATAACCGTCATTACGAATTTTTTCGAAATTCTGAATACCGATCGGATAAATTTTATGGCTCATATTCTCTTCTTTTATTAATCAATGCCTTTCTTGCAAAGATATATATTTTTAATAGAAATCTTTGTCATGGCAGGTTAAAAGATTCTTTTCAATCATTCATTCTGCACATTTCCCCGGAAACTTAGGGACGATAAAATAAGGGGATAATGACTGCACAAAATTACGAAAAGCCCGGACTTTCGCAAGCTCGGGCTTTCTGTATCTTGAGGACGTCTCCTTTACCTATAGGGAAATGGGCGACTAGCAATTGATTCTAGTACAACAAAAAAAGACGTCCCAAGAGTAAAGATAAAAGGGATGCCAGTAGGAAATGTGGGGAGGCATCCCTTTTCTAATAGAAGAACAAAGATGGAAGGATGGACTTTCACAAGCTGTGTCTCTTCGCTTTGTCACTTCTCAACATATAATCTTCACACTTCGGTGAAGAAGGGTTTCATATTTATGGAGAGAACGCACTTCAACAAGCACGGGCTCTCCTATTATGTTATATCATTCTAGAGATAGCTCCCACCTCTGCCAGAGGCAAATATAGAGGAGCTATCTAATAGAACATTAAAGGATTTCAAATTAATCCGCAAAGAGAGCAGTAGGGAATGTTACTGTCTTCACCACAGGTGCAGGAGATGTTGCGCTCCAGCTGATTGAAGGAGTAATAGTAACTGTCACTACCAAATCTTTCACAAGACCCTTCAAGGCCTTACCAGCATCTGTTAATATCAATTTCTGTCCAGTAGAATCAAACTTGAAGTTAGTTTTGTCACTTCGTTCTACCTTAATAGAATATCCATAAAGAGCAAGAACAGCGTCAGCGGTAGTCAAAGTACCAGTGTCATAAGTGTTATTATCTGCAGTCGGCCACATTGCCTTGCCTTTTCTGTCTTTCCATACAATGTCACCTAATACATCAATCTCTGAATCTATGGTTTCAGCTGTATACGCTGTTGTGATACCTTTTTTAGCGTCCGTTGCACCAAATTCCGATTTAAGCAATTCTGATAATGAGATGAATTGAATCTTTTGGTTAGCAATTGAAGCAGGTTCAGTAGCATCGTTAGGCTGACAATTTACATCTACAGAGAATGCCATATTGTCTTTAGCGTGAGCCATGTCTACTGTGAACTTATCGTTAGCTACACTTCCTACATGATCGTCACCATTCTTGTCAACATCATACGTAATGCTGTTGTATATACCTGAAGTAACTCCGCCAGTAATAGCGTTCCATGTAGTAAAGATTGAGCCCATTTCTCTTTCGAGACTGATGCTCTGAATCTTATCAGCATTCTTAGTTTCATTAATCAGAAGAGACACCTTGCCATCTTCAGTCCACATACCTGAAGTTTTTGTAAATACAGGCGTCTTATAATCAACAGTTACCGGTAATTTGAATACAATTTGCTTCGTTGCGTCAACGTCAACTGTCAATACGGCTTCCATAGTACCCTTGTATGCAGCGGTTACTGTCAGTTTCAGGTTATCATATTTAGTATCACCAGAAGCAATACCACTAAACTTCACTTTATCTCCATCGTTAGCCGTGGCAGTTGAGCTAGCAAGTTTAGCAGTAGTAATAGCGTCTTTGATTGCCTTAATATTAGCTGCTGACACAGCAATGTCGGATTTTTCTGATTTATTCCAAACTACCGTCTGTGCTGCCAAAGATTTTGTTTCTATTTGCTTGAAGGTGACAGTCAGTTTAGCCGGAGCAGAGGAGCCACCGACGCTAGAATAATCAATGCCCTCATGAGTTTCTCCATCAAAAGGAATACCATTTGTAGTTATATAGCAGACTTCAACCTTTGCTTCTTGCCCTTTGGTAGAAGTGATGGTTTGTTTGCCGGCTTCGTTCGTCCCCAATGTTACACCTTCAGGAGCATCGGCTGCCAACTTATAATAATATGCATAGACTGTACTCAAATCCATAGGAGTGGTGGTAGCTGCAGCTGCCAAGTCATCCAAAACCTGTACCTCACCAACTTTTGCGGACACTGCTGCATCTACCAGTTTAGTAGCACTTGTAACTGCTTCCGGTTTGATTTTAACATCATAAGCAGAGATTATTTCATTGTTCCATGCGTCTTTTGTACAGAATGCGTATGCTTCATCTGCAGGAAGGGCAGTTTCCAAATTCAAGCCATCTTTTAGTGTAACAGTAAGGTCGTAAACACCACGATTCACTTTGGCTTCGGTAGCACGTGTCAATGGTTTTGCAGTTTTATTTTGTTCAATCTTAGAGATAACAAAATTAGCTTCATTTTGAGAATTCATCAAATAGATTTGATATTTGCTATCAGTAAAGTCAGGACCTACTGGATTAATCAACGCATTCAACACGCCGGAATTAGTTATTAACAGGTCATTTTTCTTAAATTCTTTTTTCTCATCCTCCATACCAAAAGTGAAATCAGCTTTGCATTGAGCATAACTTAATTTAAGTTCCTTTGTTCCGCCTGCAGTGATTTTACCATTCTCAATAGTCACTCCTTCAAGGCTACTAATCAAAGCTGCAGTAGGCAGAATAGTTGTTAATTCTGTTCCAGTAGTTTTATCTTTTACATGTAGAGTAAAGCTAGGTAATCCCTCATTCTGTACAGCATAAACAGTGGCTGACGAATAATCACCTTTCACCCATTTATCTGTAGCGTCATCATAGAAATACCAATAATCTTTTTCAAATTCACCTGTTCCATCACCAATAAAAGGAGATTTTCCGGCAGGACCAGCAGGACCTTCGGGGCCAACAGGACCGACAGGACCAGTAGCACCGGTCTCACCCTTTTCACCTCGTGCCGGTTTCCCAGTATCAACACCGTCTATAAACCAGTTTCCATTTTCTCCAATTTCAACGACAGATCCATCTTTACCATTCACAATAGAATATTTATTTCCATTGTTGAAAGTAATTTCAAATCCACCAGTGATACTTTTAATGTCTGTTACCCAATTACCTGCATTCACTTTTGCTTGCAGTTCAGCAAGACCTGCCGCATTGGCATCAATCTGCGTTTGCAGATTGTCGATGTCATCATCATAGTCTTTACAGCCTACATAAGTGACAGTAGCAAGCGTCAATGCCCCGAAAAGCATTACCCTAACAAAATTTTTCTTCATAACTACTTAAAAATTACATTAATAATATATTATTAAACACTAAGTTTCAATAATAGACCGCCCGTTACTTTGTAGGTAACGGAGAAACCTTTGTTCCTGCTCTTTTGGAGTAGTCAATACGGAAAAATGAAACAATATGCGATTACATTTTTACCCCTGCTTCTTAGAAGCGGCAGAGGGGCGGGAGACCTTTTGCAAAATTTAGAAGTTAACAAAGCCCTAATACAAAGAATCCGCGTGTTTTATTTGTTTAATTCCTGTTTTGAGTAGTTTATTAGAAAAAATGTATGATTTCGTTTGGTTGTTTTAAGAAATATGCTCATATTTGCACCGATATTTCAACCCGTTACCTACAAAGTAACAGAATAAAAATCAAGCACTTACGCCGACCACAGATCGTTTTATAAAATCAAGTACCTGCATATTTGCTTCATCAATTTTCTTATTTCGGAAAGGCTTCAAATAAGTTTCTGTCACGGTGATGGACGAATGTCCCATCGCTTCGGAAATAATACCCGGATGAATTTCGCAATAATACGCAGTCGTAGCCCAGGTATGGCGGGCGGTGTACGAGCTCAACCGGTCTTTGAGTCCCAATGCCTTTCCTAATAATTCCAACTGATAATTAAAATTGCGCAATGCCAGTTGATATTCCCTATACGCCTTTGGCGAACCTTCGTCACTATGAAGAATCGGGAACAAATAAGGCGACTGTTCCTCCCGATTCATATACTTTTGCAAAAGAAACATCGCTTCCGTCGTCAACGTCACAGACAACGGACGTCCCGTTTTACGACGACGATAACTAATCACATTTCCCCGGAGATCACTCTTGCGCAAATAAGCCAAGTCGACAAAAGGCAGTCCCCGAAGCAAGAACATAAGAATGAACAACTCCTGCGCCCCCTTCATGGCAGGAGTGATGGCGTCCGACTGCAACAGACGGGCAAATACCTTCTTCATATCCTCCATATCCAATGCCCGACGGCGGTCTGCCCGCGTACCTGTATATACGGAGCGAAAAAGATGCGGCACGTATGATGCCTTCCGAAGATCGACAGCGCGATTGTAAACCGCACGCAACGTGCGAAGATACGTAGACACCGTATTCCAACTACACCCACGTGCACGAAGACTACCCTCAAAATGCTTCAGCCACTCCGGAGTGATTTCCCGAAACGACAAACGATCGGAACCCTGAAAAGTAAGAATCGCATTCAACGTACTTCTGTATACATGAGCAGTCCCTAAATTTCCACTCTGCTGCAAATCAACAGCCACTTGTTTCATAAACAAAGTAAAACTTTCCTTTTTCATTAAAAATAAATTAATAATTAATATTTACTTTTCCCACATTTTACTTTAGTAAAATACAAAAATATATCTTCAAAAATTTACATACATAAAATCTAAAAAATAAAAACTAAAACATTTACATTAATCATCAAAGTAAATTTCATACATTTGCGCAATTTTTCAAACAACATATTATTTTAACCATTTAAAGTATAAAAAAATTATGAACAACAATGAACCAGCTGCCGAACGCTACAGCATTAATGGATTCAAGTATTTCTCCGAATTGGCGAAGGAGTATTTTCCCGATCTGGCAAACGCTTCTTCCGCCAGCAAAAAAATGCGCAAACGCATTAAAGCAAACAAGACATTGAACGAACAACTGGTTGCTGCGTATTACACCAGCCAAACAATCGATGTCAGTCCTGAAATGCAGCTAATCATCTACCGACACTGGGGACCTCCCCACATTGACTTGCCGACAAACGTTTAGCGCGTAACAGAAAACGAAAACACGGACAAGAAATAAAAGGAAAATCGAACTATATATTTTTAAATATATCATTTATCTTTTATTGTTTATTATGTATTCCACTTTGCGTTCATCACTTTTTTTCAAAACGAAGATAACTACCAATCATACAGCTATTTACAGAAAGAAAAAAGCGTTCCACAAAGCGTTCGGCAAAAATGACCGTTTTTTCACTACAAACAAGACCTTCGAATCCCCCCAAACGAAGGCTTTGTTTTTTCTCCAACAGAAGCTCCACCAGTCACAAACAGAAGCTCCACCAACCACCAACAGAAGCTCCGCCAACCACCAACAGAGCATTCGTTCCATCCCCACTCCTTCCCCGGCTTCATGAAAGAAGAAAAAAACAGCCATTTGCGCATCGCGGCACCCTTTATTCATCCACACCCGTCCGCACGGAACCACACCCCTTGCGCATCGCACAAGAACGGCGTACCTTTACAGAAATTTAAAACGATAACCCAATGAACAATTTCAATTTTGAAGCCATGATGGAACATGGTTTTCTCATTATCCCCAAAGCCCTGCTACAACAACAGATAGAAGACCCGAACATAGAAGCCGGAGAAATAGAAGCGCTCCTGAAAATCCTAATGAAAGTAAACTATTCGGACACGTTATACAGCGACCGGCAGCATAAAGACTACCTGTGCAAAAGAGGCGAAAGCATGTTCAGCTACCGCGACTGGAGCCGCATTTTCCGCTGGTCTGTCGGAAAAACCTTCCGATTCATACACGCCCTTGCCATCCTGGGGATCATCGAAATCGTCCCCCATCCCAACAACTCGTCCCTGCATATCCGTGTCGTCGAATACGACAAATGGGTAGGAGCCCCCGACAGCGGCAAGCAGAAAAAGAAAGCCGTCAACGAGAAGTTCCGCCTGTTTTGGAATGAGTTTCACAGCATCACGCAGCTTCCCAAAGAAAACATCGCCAAAGCGCAACGCGAATGGAAAAAATTAAGCGACAAGGAACAGCAACTCGCCATCGACAAGGTAGAAGATTATTATTTCCACCAAACAAACATCAACTACCTGCTCCACGCCGCCAGCTATTTATCCAACAAAGCTTTCCTAAACGAATACTGATAAAACGAATCCCAATTAAACGAAGACTGATTAAACAAACACTGATTATGAATACCGAAAACAGAGTTTCACCACAGGCTCCCGAAATAGAAGAAGCCATCATCGGCGCCTGCCTGATAGAGCAGAGGGCTATACCACTGATAGCCGACAAGCTGCGCCCCGAAATGTTCTACGTCCTGCGCCACCAACTGATCTACGCCGCCATACTGGCTATGTACCACGCCGGAATGAAAATAGACATCCTCACCGTAAAAGAAGAGCTTTCCCACCGCGGAAAGCTCGAAGAGGCGGGCGGAGCGTTCGGCATCACCCAGTTGAGCAGCAAAGTGGCGACTTCCGCCCACCTCGAATATCACGCGCAGATCGTACACGAGAAATATCTACGACGCGAAATGACCTTGGGATTCAACAAACTACTCGCCTGCTCGCTAAACGAAACGATGGACATCGACGACTCGTTGATGGACGCGCACAACCTGCTCGACCGTCTGGAAGGCGAATTCGGCCACAACAACCACATGCGGGACATGGATGAACTGATGACCGCCACCATGACCGAAGCCGAAGGACGTATTGCCAACAACATAAACGGAGTGACCGGCATCCCTACCGGACTGGCAGACCTGGACCGCATGACGTCCGGACTCCAAAACGGCGAACTAGTGGTAATCGCCGCCCGTCCCGGCGTAGGAAAAACGGCATTCGCACTACATCTGGCACGAAACGCAGCCATGGCAGGACATGCCGTAGCCGTCTACAGCCTCGAAATGCAAGGAGAAAGACTGGCCGACCGATGGCTGACAGCAGCCAGCGAAGTCAGTGCCCGCCATTGGCGGTCGGGAACCGTCAGCCCGCAAGAGCTTGCAGAGGCACGCACGGCAGCCGCCGACCTCAAACGTCTGCCGATACACGTAGACGACAGCACCTCGGTCAACATGGAACACGTACGATCCAGCGCGCGACTGCTGCAAAGCCAACATGCGTGCGACGCGATCATTATAGACTACCTGCAACTCTGCGACATGACAACCGGCCAAAACAACCGCAACCGCGAACAGGAAGTGGCACAAGCCACCCGCAAAGCGAAGTTGCTGGCCAAAGAGCTAAACGTACCGGTGGTACTGCTTAGCCAGCTAAACCGCGAATCGGAAAACCGCCCCGCAGGCCACCCCGAACTGGCACATCTCCGCGAAAGTGGCGCAATCGAGCAGGATGCGGACGTCGTGATATTACTCTACCGCCCCGCCCTCGCACGAATAACAACCGACCGCGAAAGCGGTTACCCTACCGAAGAACTAGGCATAGCAATCATAGCCAAACAACGCAACGGAGAGACGGGAAACGTATACTTCAGGCATAATTCGGCAATGACAAAAATCACCGAATACGTCCCACCGCTGGAATACATGCTGAAACATGCTAAATAGATACAGATTCACCCCGATTCCATACAATTTTATATTACAATATATAGCTGTATGGAATTTCTTTTTTTATTTCATTATTGATATAAAATAAATAGCAAAATACTTGACTTTCCCTTTCAAATTTCGTATATTTGTAATGTCAACAAGGACAGAAAATATTATTACTTAAACCTTAACTTTTTTAATTGTATGAATGTATTAGTGGAGCGCTATCAGCGCAGAAAGTATGTGAATCAGCCGGATTCACAGATGTTGTATTATGTACGCCAGAAATCGGGTACAGTGAGAGTGATGGACATCAACAAGCTGGCCGATGCCATCGAAGCGAACTCATCGCTTACAGCAGGAGATGTGAAGCATTCCATCGAGGCTTTTGTTGAGCAGTTGCGCCTGTCGCTTACCCAGGGCGACAAGGTGAAGATCGACGGATTGGGCACGTTCCATATCACGTTGAGCAGCGAAGGGGCGGAAAAGGAGAAGGATTGCACGGTGCGCAATATCCGCAGAGTAAATGTTCGTTTTGTGGCAGACAAGGCACTTCAGCTGGTGAATACGAGTCATGCCACTACCCGAGGCGAGAATAATGTCGATTTCATCCTGGCCGGAAAGGGTGACGGAGAAGACGCGGATGGTGGAAACAGCGGTAGCGGTGGAAGCGGAGAAGCTCCGGACCCGGCAGCTTAATCATTAAAAACAGTGCCGCATGGGTATTACAGAGTGATTTCTACAGTTACTCTCCATGCGGTTTCTGTTTTCTTCTACATTTATTTTTTAATTCTCAATTTTCAATCCTCAATTTATTAAAATGCTCGATAAAATCATAGAGATCATTATGACGATCCTGCCCTTTCTGGGCAGTAATCGCAAAAAGCGCAAAGTAATGGCGCAAGAAGTAAAAGAGTTCAGCGAACTGGTGAAAGACCAATATACTTTTCTGATGCAGCAATTGGAAAAAGTGTTGAAGGATTATTTCGACCTTAGCTCGAAAGTGAAAGAGATGCATACGGAGATATTCTCATTAAGAGATCAGCTGGCACAGGCTGCTGCCTTACAATGTATTAATAAGGAATGTGCACAACGTAGTGCAGCAGAGGCATGATAATGATTCAATTAATGCAAATTATGGAACCTGTGCAATTTACAGAACCTATTCAATCTATTTAATCCATTCATGAGAACTATAAACCTGATAGTAATCCATTGCTCCGCTACGCGCGAAGACAAGAGTTTCACAGAATATGACCTGGACGTCTGTCATCGCAGACGAGGATTCAACGGAACGGGTTATCATTTCTATATCCGCAAGAACGGGGATATAAAATCTACCCGTCCGATAGAACGAATTGGTGCGCACAGCCGCGGTTTCAACAAAGAAAGTATAGGTATCTGCTATGAGGGCGGACTCGATTGCAAAGGACAACCGAAAGATACCCGTACCGAATGGCAGAAACATTCGCTCCGGGTATTGATTCTCGCTTTATTGAAAGATTATCCGAATTGCCGGATCTGCGGACATCGGGATCTAAGTCCCGACCTGAACGGAAACGGCGAAATAGAACCGGAAGAATGGATCAAGGCCTGTCCCTGTTTTAATGCTGAAACGGATTGGGATAAAGTCTAAAAAAAAATAGCTTTATTATAATTTAGGCACGGATAACACGGATTTCACGGTTGCTTTGTACAAGCATAGCACTAACCGTGAAATCTATGTAATCCGTGCCTAATCTTTAACTTATGATTTTGCTAGACTACGCGTTATCAAAGGTTGTTTCAAACCGACGCAATATGCTGTCTAATTTTCCAACGAGGTAAAAAGGTAGATTTATCAATTTGAATTCTTTTCCGTCTGCCGTCTTTACCTCATCCACAGCATAAGGCTGCGACCATATTCTGACTGCAACAGTCTGATTAGAGTGATTCATAAAAGAATGTAAGGAACGCAAGTGGGCGTTATGCCCTGATTTGACTTCAATGGGATAAACCATAGAATCCTGCACCCACACATAATCGACTTCTGCATTAGAACCACTTTTATTACGCACCCAGAAACAACGTTTCTGACTGACTTTATCTGTCAGTGTCAACAGTTCTTGCGCTACAATCTGCTCCGCTATCATACCACGCCAAGCATCCATTATATCTTTTGCTCCCAAAACCTCTTTCTGTACTTGTGCCGCATAATTCACCAATCCTGTATCTAACCAGACCAGTTTGGGCATACGCTTTATTTCAGGAGTGGCCGGAACTTCCGTTGCCGTAGTCGGATAAACTAATTCCAGCAACATCGCCTTTTCCAATAAACGAAAAGCCTCTCCCACTTCCCGAGCATTATAAGACGAACCAGCAAATCCTCCTAAAGTTATAATTTGTCCAGCTTTATGCCATCCTTCTTTTAATATAAAGCGAATCACTTCCGGAAGTTGTTTTCCCAAAGCATATTTTTCCACATCATCCCGGTAGCCTTGCAAAAGAGTTTCATAAGTGGACTCCAAGGATAAAATATCCCTGCGCTCCGCATAGAGTTGCACAACTTCCGGCATACCTCCAATCAACGTATAGATATTAAACAATAACATCAAACGATCATGGAAAGCGAGAGTGATTTCAGGCTTATCTAAAACGGATAATAAAGGTTCTTCTCCAACAGCACCCAGAAACTCGCGAAATGAACAAGGACGCAATGCCATATATTGCACCCTTCCCACCGGAAATGAAACACGTACATCTATCAGGTTTTCTAATAATGAACCGGCAGCAATTACATAAATATCAGGTAATTCTTCATAGAAATAGCGTAATAACGCTACTGCCTTTGCTGAATTTTGAATTTCATCAATAAAAAGTAATATAGTTCCTTCATTCCTTATCTTTCCACAATGTGCAAAAAATAAAGGCATCAAATCTTTTAGAGATACATTCAACTCAAACAAGGATGCTGCCTCCCGTTTCTCCAAATTCAAATACAGGTAATTGTCAAACTGCTTTCCAAATTCGTTGACTACCGTTGTTTTACCGACTTGCCTTGCTCCACGCAATATCAAAGGCTTTCTATGCGTATCGTCTTTCCATCTTTCCAGATGAAATAAGATATCTCTTTTAAACATAAACCACAAATTTATTGATTTTCAGCAACAAAGTTATAAAGAATTTCCAAAGATGGGGCAAAATACCATTGATTTTGTTTCAAAGATGGGGCAAAAGTCTATCGTTCATGTTTCAAAAATGGGGCAAAGCCACCTAATACTGTCGTAAATATGGGGCAAAAAGAACGTATTTACAATCAGCTAATCTACAAATTAGACGACTTACCATGTACTAACTCCAATCGTACATCGTAAATCGTCTAATCGTAAATGAACTTAATCGTAAATTATTTTTCTACTTCACGTCGAATGCAGCATCAATCAACGCTTTCAAGTTCAGATAATGACTTCTGTATATTCCACTGGAAGCATTTGCCGCATTGGTCAGGTCTCTTCTAAGATCAGTCAACTGTCCGCGTGCAATAGTCGGTGCTTCAGAAGGGAAATCGAAAGCTACGAGCGAATAACCACCCAGACTTCCGAGCGAACCGGAACTGTTCTTCGGTTTATCAAGCATTCCAATCAACGCATTGACATAAGTCTTTTGCAAACTACGTTGGGAAGCATCCGGTTTCTTTCCTCCTTGCATATCGCTCCAGATACTCTTCTTCAAATCACGGAACAAATCGTTGGCTGTGTATGCCTTCGCTCCGTTGACCAGTTCGTTGTCCGTCATCTTATCAAGTGTGCGGCTGCTAAGCAGTTGTTTCAATGTACTGCTCTGTACACGGTAGATCGAATTGAAAGTATTGATACCAGTTCTTTCGGACAGTTTATCATCCATCAGCCAGGTCGGTGTGGTAAACAGTTCCTTGTTCAGGAAGTCGACCGCTTTCTTCTGAATATCCTTCGGAACATATTCCACCGCTTTCATGTCTGTCTGTTCCACAGAAATCGGATTGTGGTAGATACCGGCCACATTGGTAGCCACATGGCCCATGTACAAGTCGAATTGTCCCACCACATTCTGATACAAACGGACAGCTTTCATATAACCCTCATTCGGTTCATAAGTCCAGTTCATGATTTCAGGCATCACACGTTTCAGGTTTTTGATTCCATACGAGCTTGCCAGCATGGCATCATCTCCCAAATCTTCACTCTGGTTGCGGGGATCGTTTCTGTCGAGTTCCGTTCCGAACGTATAGCGTTTGTCCTCCCGCAGCTTCTCAATGATCCACTTATTCAAATGAGGTATTTCGGCTTCCGCCGTTTCATATTCAGGCATCCAACGATAGCCCCATTCAATCGCCCATTTATCATACATACCGATACGGGGGAATATTCCCGAACGTGAAACGTTGTCTTCCGGCTGTGCCACATAGTTGAAGCGTGCATAGTCCATGATAGACGGTGTATGACCGTTGGCTTCCACCCATATTTTGTCTCTAAGTTTCTCTACCGGGACGGTATTGGAAGAACCGAAGTTATGACGCAGTCCTAATGTATGTCCCACCTCGTGGGAAGATACAAAACGTACCAGTTCGCCCATCAGTTCATCGTCGAACATCGGTTTGCGTGCTCCCGGATCAATGGCTCCTGCCTGCACGATGTACCAGTTGTAAAGCAGGCTCATCACATTGTGATACCAGTTGATATGCGTTTCAAGAATTTCACCGCTGCGAGGGTCGTGCACGTGAGGTCCGCTTGCGTTCGGAATATCGGAAGGCTTGTACACGATAGCCGAATGGCGGGCGTCTTCCAAGCTCCAGGTAGGATCGTCCGTCGGTGCTTCTTTGCCGAAGATTGCATTTTTGAATCCTGCTTTCTCAAAAGCGGCTTGCCAGTCGTTCACTCCCTGAATAAGGTACGGAACCCATTTCTTCGGAGTGACAGGGTCGATATAAATGATAATCGGTTTCTTTGGTTCCACCAATTCGCCACGCAGGTATTTCTCGCGGTCTTCGTCTTTGGGTTCGAGACGCCAGCGGGTGATATTCGCTTTATACTTCACTCCTTGCGGATTCTCGTCAAAATCCTTATAGCTCACAGCAAAGTAACCTACCCGGTCGTCGTGCAATCTCGGTTTCATCGGTTCCTTGGGAAGTAATAGCATAGAGCTGTTCAGTTCGTAAGTCAACGGAGTGGTAGAGGTGGCAAAGAAAGCTGCCAGCAGTTTCTCAAGTCCACTGCCTCCTCCTTTCTTCCGCTGGAAGGTACGCACGGTACGTATTTCGATGTTTTGCGGAAAGGCTTTCAGTGTGTCGATATAACTGGCGTCGTCTACCATGCTGCTCGCTCCGATGTTGTCTTTCACCCGGCTGGTGAATGAAAACATTTCGTTGTCCTTACGGATATAGTCGGTCATGTCGATCACATAGTTGGTAGTTTCTCCTTCTTTACGGACAGTTTTCAGCGGGAAGGTGGCCACAATGGGTTGAACATTGGAGTTCAATACGGCCTGATACATACCCAGTGTATCAGCAGAATGTTCGAGATAAGAGATTTCACGCACGAACAGTTTGTCGCCGCGTCCTTTCTCGAAACGGATCACTTCGTCGCTGATGTAATCTCCCGGATAGCCTACTTTACGTTTCTGCGCGTCTACCGGTGCTTTCACAACTCTGTTCACAATCAAAATATCACGTCCGAAAAGAGAGTCGGCTATTTCGAAGAAATATTTACCATCTACGTAATGCACTTTAAAAAAGCCGTCCATTGTTTTGGCTTTGCCGGTGATTACTTTTGCGTAAGGTTGCAGAGCATCTTTCTTACTCTTGGCAATGGAGTCAGCCTTGGCTTTATCCACCGCTTCCGTCTTGCTCTTCTTTTTCTTCTTTTTCTTGAAGATGTCCGTCGATTGTGCTCCGGCCAATGGAACGATCATTGCCAGAATCATCAGAATTGAAACTAATTTCTTCATGCTTTCTTTTTTAATATTTATATACAGATACAAAGATAATAATTATTCGATACCGGCAATGCCATACATATTTAAGTTGTTGATACTAGACATCTTTTCATTCGGTTTGCCTGAAATAGTATATTCCTGTCCATCAATTGTCAAAGTAAAATTATAGGTATAAGTTAGCCCTGTTTCAAAAGGTACGGCAATCATCATATAACAGGTCTCCAAACTGGCACCAAAATACCCGGCAGTTATCTCGAAGCCGCCATTAGGAAGATTATAAGTAATACTGTTTATCGGAGTACCGGAAATTTTACCTGTCGACAAATCTACAGTTGCTCCATCTTCGTAGGCAATCGGATGGTCACAGCTCACCACCACTTTAGTAAATTTCTTACCGACAAAAGAATCCGGGCATCCCGCACCCGGTAAAGTGATTTGAGAAAACAATGGTTTGAATTCTCCCAAAGAAACAGTTGCAGCAGAATAGCTAGATGTAGTAGCCGAAGCATAAGCAAAGCTATAATTACGATGCGGCATAAACTCTGATTCATAATACTCCTGCACAGCTAAGTTGGGCAAAGCGACAGCCTTATAATCTTGTGAAGCTGCGTTATAGGGCGTATAGGCATAAATAGTGTGATCGCCACCCTTAAATCCTGCAGCAAGTTCGGAAGAAGGATTCAGCGTAATATCTTCAGTCACACGACTATCACGATCATATACTATATACGTTTTACCATCCAATTCTGTAGTAGTAGCCACCGCTACTTCCGACGGAGCATACGGCAAGTTATCCTGCGGTTTGCCATCGGACAACACATATATTCCTATCTTGTCCGCTTCAATCCATCCCTGGCTTCCATGGGAATACACATTATAAGCACCGGAAACAGCAATTTTCCCCACTACGGGAATATCTGCATCTTCTTCTTCACCATCGTCACTGCTGCAACTTACTGAAGACAATACTAAAGCTACACAAGCAGCAAAATAAAACAGTCTATTTTTCATACTTTTCTCGTTTAAATGATTAATTATTTACTGATAGGTTATTTTCTTTTTCCAATTAATATTCTCCTTCATAGTTCGTGCACCATACCATGCCTTTCACATCGCCAAACCCGCTAAAAGTCTTCAATTCCAAATCGGGAGCAAAACCTTCGAAGAGACGTACCATCTGGCTCGTGTTTACATCGATGATGGCGATATCCCCATTTTCCTGCGAAAGTGCCAGCCGGAAATTCGGATCAGTGCTATTTCCCCCATAGCCATAAAACTCACAAACAACAGGACTTCCACTGATGCCGGTGATACGGCTGCCTGCTGTGTAAGCCAGCATATGGCTGCGCATCTGCATACTGTATATATAGAGATTCTTATCTCCATCGGTAAAGTAGAAATAAGGGTTCTTTTCAAAATTGGAGGACATCTTAATGACACTTTGCGGAGTCAATAAGGAGCTGCCGCTGAATCCGTATTGATCCGTACCGGTTATCAGGTGAGAGTTATTATCCATGTCTTTTACGGCAAACTCGTGCAAATCATAATTTCCGGTTCCCTGCACGTCAATCAGCGACACGTAGTTTGACCAAAATGTCAGCCCGCCGTTGGAGGCTACATCTTTCTTTTCGTAAGCCCCTATTGCCAGGCAGCGGGTTCCCGCTCCCATATTGTTCACCCGCAACACACCGGAGGGAACTTCCAAATCCTGATCGTATGTTTTGAAGTAGACGATGGCAGGAGTATAAACTGCTCCCCACTGCGGATAATGTGTAATGCCGATAAAACGGGCATTTTGCTCATCATACAAGATACAACGTTCTTCGTCGGCACACCAATAAGTGACGTTGTGGAACGGTGCGAAACAGGTGATACGGCTACCTCCCTCAAACTCATACGGCATGGCGCCGTACTTCCCGTAATAAGGAATCGCTTTATTGTCAGTGCCTACGGCACGGATATACACTTCCCCCTGTTCGGAGCAAATCACGTAATATTCTTCCTTGAATGCGAAGTCCATTATCTTCAAGCCTTCCGGCTCTTTACGGTTTTCAAATTCGTGGGCAAGCCACATGTCTTTTTGCAACGAATTGCCATCTAGCGTGACACTTCCACTACCCTGATTTATCAGGATTTTCGGCAAACCTGACACGTAGGAACCGGAGATAGAGCCTAATACATAATAGTAATAGATCCCGAGCGGGTCTGTACCCAGACCATCTTCGATGATGTTTTCTACATCGTGCGTAGCCCGGAGGCCGGGATTGATGAAAGATAAAGAAGATTTTCCGTCTCCTTTGTTGGAGAGAATCATCCAGCCCCAGTCGAAACTGTTCTTTCCCGTCAAGGTATATTTATTGCTGATGTATGTTTCATTCGTTTCCTTATTGATGACTTTCAGTATCAGTTCGTACGTTCCGCCTTTTTCGAACTGATACTTCAGATGATAACCTGTGTAGATCAGTTCACGGTTCAGATACCATTGAACGGTGAAAAGTTCATCAACATTCCCGATGTCCGTTGAGAAGTTGATGGGCGCATCCATCTCGAAAAGGTCGCCTACCATAAACGTGTAGTCCGATGAAGCGGAGTTCACAAAAGAAACTTTGGTAGAGTTTGTATAGTCATAGTTTCCCAAATCGTCATAACAGCCGGTTATCACGAGAAGCTGCAGGATTGAAATGAATAGTATTGTTTTTCGCTTCATAATTTATTATCAGTTATCGAGAATGGTTTCATACAGCGGTGTCACTCCGTCTGTATCATAATATTGGTAATTGCCTTGCTGCCACTGGTCTTTCCACCAGGCCTTGAAGTCGGCTATCAGGTTGACAAACTCAATACCGGTGTATTTATCCAATGATTCGAGTATCTCACCATCCATGAAAATGATAAAAACACGGTATTTCATATCCGAATAAGTACCCAGATTGGCTGCCGAACTCTGGTTCCACCAAACAGGTTGGGAAATCCGGTCGGTCACTTGAATCGTGACGTGTTTGTATTCTGCCGGACCCACCAGACAGTTTTCCACTGCATCCAGTGAAAGGGTAAGGGTGTAGTCTGTGTTGAGCAGGTCTTCATTGCGATAGACGGTGACTTCGTAGGTGTCTTCCGCCAGTCCGCTATGGAAGATGCCGGAGGTCAAAGGGGCATAGTCGATGCCGGAACGGGCGGTGCTTTTCTCTCCCACTGCGGAAATATCACAGGTGGCATTTTCTTCGAGCAGGTAGCCAAGAAGTGTCATTTTCACTTTCACGGTTCCTTCTCGAAGCAAGGGTGCATCTGTAGCAAAGTTGAATGTTATTTTCTGTGGAGACTTATCGCTCATGTAAGTAAAATAGACGTAATTGTCTCCATTATAAACGTCCAGCTGCTCTTCACTGCAAGAGGTGAGAACGAACAGCAGGCAGAAGATGGTATATGTCAATATTCGTTTCATCTTATCCGGGCATTAGTTGGTTGTTTCACTGGTAGGCAATGGAAGTACATAAGAACCTGTCATGTTGATTTCTCCTTCCTCGTCGGAATCGGGCACGGTGGAGAGGTTCATCCGTTTGTAGGTGTAGAAGGTTCCACCTTCGCCTATCATTTCTTTCCGTATATCGAGCAGTATTTCGGCATCCAGTTGTTCACGGGTGCTGACTGTCAGACTAAGGGTACGTTCAGCTCCACGGGCTTTTCGAACTGTTTCGAGGTAGTTGATTCCTTCGGTTATCTTGCCATTATAGCTACTGATCTCCGCCAGGATATGACAGATTTCACTGAACCGGATCACTGGTATCATCGGATTCTCCATTGCTTCTACTACTGATTCTACGGAAGGGTTATACTTCAGTGTGTAATACTTCGACTGGGTTTCATTGGTAGTCCCGATCAGGTAGGTGAGCCGATAGTCGGTATATACGCCCGTATTGTCCGAAGCAAACAGGGAAGGGATATTTGCCAACGGCAAACGGGTGGTTGACGAAGAAGAGGAAGAGCCCCATACGGCCTGTTCATAATCCGTAGCCAGCTGTTTCTTGTACAAGCCGAACAATATGTCGTGGGAGACTTTTGTATATCGGGAATTGAGATTGCAGGTAATGTTCTCTCCTTCTGTAAAGCCTATCCACCGTTTCTGCTGGTAATAGGTGTTGTAAAGTTCTTTGGCGGCTGTCTCGGCATTCTTGTAGTAGGCAGGACCGGCATAGATGCAGACACGGGCTTTCAACCCCAGCAATGCCAGATAGTTGAAGCGGATGCCACGATACCAGAAGAATGCTCCCATATCGTCTATATAGGAACCGGAGTTGAAGCGGTAGCGGGCATTCCATTCGGGAGTAGGTTCGTACATTTGTGAAGCGTACATCGCTTCGGGATGGTATTCGGTGTCAAACTTACGCAGAATGTCTTCCGCTTCGAGCAGGTCTTTCAGGACTTTCTCGATAAAATCGGTAACGGTACATTTTTCTACCACTGCGGCTTCGTATTTATCGCGGTAAGGAAGATAGGCGCCCGAAGGATTGGTTGCCGTTGCAGGAGCAAACAAGCGAAGTAGGTCAAAATGCATCATGGCTCTTAATGACAAGGCTTCGGCGTAAATGAGGTTTTTCTCTTCTTCTCCGTATTCGAACAAAGAGATGTCCGTGGGCCGGATGTTCTCGATGAGCTTGTTCAGGTTGGCTATCACTTTATAGCCTTTTTCCCAGATAGCTGTCACGACGGGTTCGGTGTCGACCGTGTTATAGATAAGTTCGGAAGCGTCGGCATACATCGGAGAGATGGTTCCCGCCTTTTGATTGTATTGCTGGGAGATGGCACTAAGGAATCCCCAGCTTAGTTGCTTACCGTAAAGTTCGTCGGACGCCAGATTGGTGTAGATACCATTCAGGGCATTCCGGTAGCCGAAACCGGTGGAAAACAGATCGTCGTCGGCTATCGCATTTTCTGGTGTTACGTCCAGCCAGGCATTGCAGGAAACGGCTAACATTCCTGTCAGGGCTATTAGTATATGGCTGATTAGTTTCTTCATTTGTATGGTTAGAATATGATGTTAGTAGTCAGATTGAATGAACGCGAATAAGGATAATCCAGTCCCCGTTCCTGACGGATGGTAGACCAATAGAACAGGTCGTTCATCGTGAACGAAAGACGCAGGCCGGACAGATGGAGTTTCTTTAATTGTTCGGGACGGAAATTGTAGCTCATTGTCAATGAACTCCATTGCAGGGTATTGTTTTTCTGTACAAAACGCGAAGATGCGCCGGTGGTGACATTACGGTCACGAATATCTTTCATGGTGGTTATGTCTCCCGGTTTCTGCCAACGGTCGAGCAATACCCGCTTATCTACATTGTCATTTTTAATGTCGGCATTCTCTACATAGGAGACGAGGGTATTGTTGTAAGCATCTCCACCAAAAGTATAGAGGAAAGAAGCAAACATGGATAACTGTTTATAGGACAGGGTATAACCGAATGAGCCTTGTCCCTTGGGAGCTGTATCGCCAATAATGGTCCATTCGTCGGCAGACCATACATCGGTAACGTCACCATTCCGGCGAAGGTAGATTTCTTTGCCGTTTGTGGGGCTGATTCCCAATGACTTCATCCCGTAAATAGAGGTCAGAGAGGCTCCTTCGTAATATTTCAGGTATGTTTTAGCATATTTTGAATCGGAGCTGCTTTCGGGGTTATATCCGCTGAACAGTTCTTCCACTCTTTTATTATAGTCGCGCATTGCCTGGGAGATTTCAATAATCGTGTTTTTGTTTCTTGCAAAGCTGCCGTAGAGCTGGAAGAGCCAGTTTCTGTCACTGTAAAGTCGTGCCCGCAGTTCCAGTTCGACGCCGGTGTTTTTCACCTTTCCCATGTTTTCTTTGTAGGAGGTGAATCCGGTAGAGGAAGGGATGGTATAATCGGTTATCAGGTCGATGGTACGCTCGTCGTAGGCAGAGGCTTTCAGATAGATTTTATCGTGCCACAGTCCGATTTCAACTCCATAGTCGAGGGTGTATTTACGTTCCCATTTCAGGTTCGGATTTCCCATCTGATAGAGGAATACACCGTAGCCTGTGGGATACCAGCTGTCTGTTTGCAGCTGATACATATCTTTGGCCGAATAGAGGGAGAAGTTGGTCTTTCCGGTCAGTCCGTAGGAGACACGGAACTTCAACATGGAAAAGAGTTCATTCGACTTCATAAAATCATAATTATGAATGTTGATTCCTGCTCCTGTTGACCAGAACATGGACCATCTTTTATCGGAACCGAATTCGGAAGAACCGTCGATACGTCCTGTAAGGTCGGCGAGATAGATATTGTTGTAGGTGTAGTTGGAAGTGAGCAAGGCTCCTACCAAGCGGGTGGTATTATCGGAGCTGCTGGGCTTTCCGTATACTTCTGCCGCATAGTTTGAAGAGACAAGGTCGCCACCCGGAAATCCCCGGTAACGTGTTTCGGAAGCAGTGCTCTGCGTTTGTCTCATGTTGGAGGACAAGCAGATATTGAGATTGTGTCCCTTGAAGGTATTGTTGTACATGAGTGACAGGCTTCCGTCTATCACTGTTCTCTTTTGTGTGGATTCTGTTTTTTCACCATTGATGTTGCCTGTACTGGCTGAATAACTGGCCGATGCGGGATCTTTGTACAGATCACCGGTAGAATTTCTCATCAGGACGGAAAACTGACCGCGCAGACGCAGACCGTCGGTGATACGCCAATTCAGACTAAGATCATCGGTTACTTCATCATAACCGGAATGGTCGAAGCTGTTGTAGAAGTTGATTTCGTACAGTGGATTTACTTGTGTGCCGCTAGCCCCGTCGAACTTTTCGAGACGGCGCACATAATCGCCATTTTCATCATACAGACGCATATAAGGAAGTAAATGGGAGTAATCGCTGAATGAATTGAAGGGGACATCTGTACTTTTGTTATAAGTGTAGGTCACTTTGTTCTTTATTTGTAGTCCGCCAATGCGGTAGTCTACATAAAAAGCGGCATTGGCATTCTTACAGGAAGAGTGTTTCATCACTCCTTCCGTTCCTCTGAATCCCAGTTCCACTCCCCAGCGCACGTCGTTTTCTCCACCGTCTATGAAAACGGAGTGCTTATGGTTCAGAGCCGTGCGTAGTCCTTGAGAAAGCCAATAGGTATCGACACCTGTCAGTACATTATTGAGTCGTTGGTAGTAACCGTTGGTATAGGGGTCTATTTCCGGGGTGTTGCTGTCATATAGTCCTGCCAGGCGTTCGGTTTCCAGCTTCTCACGGGCGTTCACCAGATTGTAGGAGGATAAATCCGGCAGTTCGGCAGAAAGTACTCCGGAATACTGTACACGGAACTTTCCGGCTTCAGGCGCACGCCGTTCAATGACAATTACTCCGTTGGCCGCACGTGAACCGTACATGGCAGTGGCGGCAGCATCTTTCAGGATATTGATGCTGTGGATGCTATTCATATCGAGGTCGTATATCTTTTCTACATCGACTTCAAAGCCGTCCAGTATGAAGATAGGCAGGTTGGAATTACCGCTTAGCACTTCCCGCGAAATGGAGGAGGTGGAGGTCTGCCCAAGTGTCGTTTCTCCGATACCGGTCTGACCACGCAAGACGAATTGAGGCAGGCTGTTGGGATCGGAACCAGCAGCCAGATTCTCCTGTATTCTGAAAGAGGGATCGAAAGTCTGAATGGCCGAAATCAGGTTGTTCGGGTTGACTTTTAACAGGTCTTCTTTCTCTATCTTTGTGGTATTTCCAGTGAAACTTTCTTTCTGTATGGAGTTATAGCCGGTTACAATCACTTCCTGAATACTTTCGGTAGCTTCTACCATCTGCACATCGACTTTCTGCCGGGAAGTGACTTTGATTTTACGGGTTTCAAAACCGATGTAGGAATAGATAACCAGACCGCCTTTTTCGGGCAGGGTCAATACATAGCAACCGTTTATATCGGTAATTACACCAGTAGAATGACCATCCAAACGAATCGTCACTCCTACCATCGGTTCTTTAGAGAGTTTCTCAATCACCCGGCCATAAACATAATTTCCGTGTGGAGGAAGAAGATATGTCTCTTTTGAATTATTTTTGTTTTGGGCTATTGCATTAGTAGATAGTGATAAAATGTATACAAACAATAAGATTCTATTCAAAGCCCCGGAATTTAGCTTTTGCATAACGGATATATATAGTTATTACACCCGCAAAAGTATTCTTATATGATAGACGGAGCAATCACGAATTTTAGGTATTTTACACAACTATTATACCAAAATATAATTAAAGCAAAATCTTTTTGCTTCTGTTTAGGTATTAATCAATAGCAAAAAGAATAACTGCATCATTTATCCTCTATCAAAAGGCAAATGATGCAGCTGTCGGTTATATCTGTTTTTTTATAATGCCAGACGGTATATCTCTTTGCTGTCCTGTTTCGCTAATTTGACATAGTTGCCTACCAATTCACCTTTATTCCGGTGCAGACTATCTGCAAGGCGGTCGATGTCGGGATTCTCAATGCCAAGTTCTTTGAAGGTCACAGGCAGGCCGATGGAAGTAAAGAAGGATTTCAGACGGGAAATTCCTTCAAGGGCTACCGCCTTTTTATCGTCTGATTCTGCCACTCCCCACACTCGGATGGCGTATTGGGCTATCTTATCCACATTGTGTTCTGTCATCCATGTCATCCAGGCAGGGAAGATTACGGAGAGTCCGGCACCATGAGTCACGTTATAGATGGCGCTGATTTCATGTTCGAGGAAGTGGGAAGCCCAGTCCTCTTCACAACCTACACCACAGGTTCCATTGTGGGCGATCGTTCCGCACCACATCAGATTGGCACGGGCTCCGTAGTTTTCGGGGTCTTTCATGACGGTAGTTGCCTCTTTGATGATGGCAAGCAGGGTACCTTCGCACAGGCGATCGCCTATTTCTACATCTTTCGTGTTGGTGAAATAGCGTTCCATGATGTGTGCCATCATATCGGCAATGCCGCAGGCGGTTTGGAAAGGAGGAAGTGTGTAGGTCAGCTCGGGGTTCATCACGGCAAAAACAGGACGTAGTACACCGGGAGCACGGAGGCTTAATTTCTGTAAGCCATCGACTTTCGTGATGACGGTGTTACCGGAACCTTCGCTTCCGGCAGCAGGAATCGTTAACACAACGGCTACTTTCAATGCTTTCGTCACAATGGCTTTTCCGATGTAGAAATCCCAGAAATCTCCGTTGTAAGGAACTCCGGCTGCAATGGCTTTCGCCGTATCAATCACAGAGCCACCACCAACGGCGAGCATCATGTCTACGTTTTCTTTCCGGCAGAGATCGATTCCTTCATACACTTTCGTGTCTATCGGGTTAGGCTGTACACCACCCAGCATGCAATAGGGAATACCTACTTCCTGCAATGATTTCTCAACACGGGCCAACAAGCCGCTACGTATCACGGAACCGCCACCATAAACAATCATTATTTTGCGTGCACCGTATTTCTGTACTAACACTCCGGTCTGCGCTTCCGTATCCCGACCGAACACGAATTCAGTAGGGCTGTAAAAGATAAAATTATTCATTGTCGTTTTCTTTATAGGTCTTTTCGTCAGTCTTTTCTATAGATCCAAATAGAACTCCTTTGACAAGTTTTTCTATAAGTTCTTTTATAGAGCCCTTCATAAGAGTCTTTATAGATCAGACAAAGTTATAAATTTAAGCAGAATATCTTTCTTTTGATTGTTTAAAATTTCCTACTTTCATTAGTACAAGTCCGATTACAATCCAGACCATTTCGCGTATACGGGTAATCAAAGCGGCATAGACTCCGTAAGCTCCGGAAAGGGAAAGGCCGCCTACGGCGAGGGCAAAGCCACCTTCACGACCTCCCAATTGCATAGGCAGGAAAAACAGCAGATTAGCAAGTAAAGAAGAGAAAGCCGCAATCAGGCAGCAGTCGGCAAAGCTGACATGGGTGGTCAGCACGTTCAGTATCAGCCATATTTCAAGACAACTGACTACACGGGCGGTATATTCCAGTAAGAGGGCGCTATAAAAGGTTTGTTTCTTTTGTTGGTGGAGAAGGGCAATTTGTTTGTCTATATTCTCCAACTTCTCTTTATGCGCGTTTGCAAAATGAAATACTTTCTTTTTCAGAAAAGGAATACGACCACCCATACGGACAAAAGCCACAGCCATCCCCTGCCGATAGCCTTTCATAAAAAGAATAACAATCAGCAAGCAAAAGACAGTAATAGCTCCTAAGATTATCCCCATCATCCACCCCACCGGATAGAGACAAACGTAAAGCAACACTGAACTTAACCAAAAGCAAAAGTGGGAAAAGATATGCATCATCACATAAAGAATCACGGAAGAGGTGGCGCGTTCTATTCCTATATAGGGTTTCAGCTCCATAATGCGATATGGTTCGCCTCCCATCAGCCCAACAGGAGTCACGTAATTAAGCGCAAAACCTGTTACTGTGAATTTGTAGAGCCGGACAAATGAAAACCCCGTCTTACCACCACTACGGATGATGATGTACCACGATACTGTATTAATAAGGTAGACAAACAGCCATAGCAACAAAACCAAAGGTAAATATACCCCTGCACGCTTCAAATTCAGCCAAAGCTCCGTAACCATACTATTTTCCGCCACGCCAATTTTATCGGCTGTCTTTCAGCCGATAAAATAAAAATGCCCGTAAGAAAATATTTTTGTTTTAACATTCCGGTTTATAGAAACATGGCAGAAGAGCCTTCTTGTCGCAGTCCTTACCATGAAGAATACATTCAAACAAGTGTTTCAGGTAATTCTGAGGGTCTATGCCGTTCAACTTACAGCTTTCTATCAGAGAGAAGGTGAATGCAGAGTTTTCTGCCGCATCCTCACTGCCAACGTTCATACAGTTCTTGAGCAGCAGCTTTACAGGTTTCATCCTTTGCTCACAGAGGTTGTTCGAGATTTCTGCTGAACCGTCCTTGAGGATATTTCTCAAGGATTTCCACTGGTTTATCGTATAGTTCACGGCCTTTCTCATCAGTTCGTTAGCCATAATCTTCGCATCCTGCATCATAATGACCACCTTATGATGGATACGTTCAAGAATCGGTCCTGTTAGCTTAAGCCTTCTTTCCTTAATCTGCTCACCGCTGAGTTTCATCATACGGAACAGGTCTTCATTTCTGAACATCTCACCGATAGGATCTATTATGTCCATCGCTGTTCTGTCTGAAGGCAGGGCATCAACCCACAACCTTCTACAATGCGTCCAGCATCCTATATGAAGCACCTTTGAGTCGTCTCCGTCAAACATCCTGTAAACCGTATATCCGTCAGTGGATATGGTTCCCATAAAATATTCCAGGAATGATTTTGCCGCATCGGACGACCTGCTGCCGTTATTATAGTGATAATAGACCATCTTAATATGCTTGGCAAAGAAAGCCCATAAGTACTTTCTCCTGTAAGCCTTACCTTCCTTTGTTTCCACTCCAACAAGCTCAGTAGTCTCATCAACCATAAGGTAATTAGCTCTCTGTACAAACTCCTTGAAGACATCTTCCATGAACTCCCTTAGTTTGGCGATTCCGTTATGGATATAGCTGTTCAGCGTGGTATTGCTTATGTGGATACCCTCTCTTGCAAGCAGTCTTATCTGTCTGTTCTCAGGCATGCTGAAGTCATATTTCAGACAAAGCAGACGGGCAAGCAGTTCAGGAGAGAAGATACCTCCAAGGTTTTTCAGCGGATGTTCCATGGTGCTTGTGAAAGTGCCGTCCGCAAGCTTTACCCTTGCCACCTTGTAAACATGCTCCACGTTATAAGCCCTTACATGTTCTATGACCCTGTATTCCCACACATCAGGCATACCGTTGCGGTTCATAAACCGTCCCCCTTCTGGAAGCGTGTAATACTCGTCCACTTCATGTACTACCACCTTGTCAACTTTCAATTTTGTTTTCCCGGCACGTGGTGCGGTTTCCTTTCTCCTTGAAGGTTTGCTGTTCTGGGCAGGTATGTTGCCGGAAGAGGTATTGCTGCCGGTTTCGTTATCATCGGTCTTATTATTATCATCCTTCCTGTCAGAACCGTCATACTCGGATTGTTCCAGAGCGGACTTGTCGAGATTACGGTTGTTCAACAGCCTTCTTTGCTCGGAAGTACGGCCGAAACGGTGTTTCCTGCTGTCCTCAAGCTGAAGTCTGAGATTGGAGATCTCGTTTGCCAGCATCCTGTTCACCTCATCCTTTGCTTCAAGCTGCTTTCTCATAAGTTCCATTTCTTTCCTGTAATGTTCAACCGTGGTTGACTGCTTTTCGATGGTATCTTTGAGATCATTGATGGTATCTATCAGATTTTTAGAGTTCTCCCTGTTGGATTCTTCAATAGACTCAAGCCTCGCAATCAATTCTTTATTCTGTTTGCGAAGACCTGCCTTTTCCTCATTCGCCAGACCCAGCTGGCAGCAAAGTAACTCGTATGCTCTTTCATCAATCATGATATAAAGGTACGAAAAATCAGGCACTTACGCAAACTTTTTACCGTTTATTTTTTATACTATCCTGTTGATAATCAGTATGTTAATATTAGCCTTTCGGACTAACGTACATCTTGTCAACTACAATGCTTTCCGTAAGATAAGCCATGTCCGACCACTGTATCCGGTAGCACCTGGAGACTTCATCAAATACAGGTTTCTTGAATTTGCCCATAACAGGACGTTTTTCGTAAAGCACATAAAAACCGCGTTCGTAATGAAGTATCTTCACAACCTTTCGGTTCCGGGACATGAACATATATACATTGGACGCATCGCTCGGGTCAAGGGACATTTCTTCCCTTATACTCTCACACAGACGGAAAATGCCTTTCCGCAAATCAACATTACCGTTAAACAGGTAATAGTTAAGGTTAGCACTCAGTCCAAGCATATCATCCTATCATTTTATTAAGCAACAGGCTCAAATCAAGAACGGTGGTGTTTCTCAGGAACAGTGTTGCGCCAGACGCCAGCTGTAACTTGATCCATTTTATTGGTGGTTCACCTTCAGGATGTTTCACGTCCAACTTCACAGTTGGACTATTGCATGGTTTCCCGGTTATCTGGACTTTGGCAACCTTGGGCTGCTCAACCTGGACTGTCTTGCCTAACTTCTCACTCCACAACTGGTGACGCTGCCAGTTCATGAACTTGTCGTAATTTACACCATAATCAGCACAGAACTCTCGAAGATCTTTGGTCTCGCTGCATAACTGGTAGAGGTCATATACCTCCTGATAGTTTACTTTTTCTTTTGCCATAATCATTCTTGTTAAAGGTTACGGCGCAAAGATATGGCGGCTAACAACTTATGTCAAGGCGGAAAATAGAATGGTTACCAAAGCTCCTGATAATCCATATCAAAAGTGAATATCATTATCAGAACGGCAATGATACCAAAAGCGAGAAATATATTACGGTACTTGTTCTTCACTATTTGTGAGACTTATATCTATTTTTTATATGGGTATATATCTGCTTTTATATGAGTATATACTTGCTTTTTGTATGGGTATATATCTCACTTTATTCACATATAATCTTACTTTATATACGTATAATATCTTTCGAAGAATCTTTTGAACGCCGGGATTCTCATCAATATGTATTCGAATACCAGCCAACCGATTAACGCGCAAGAGATGCCAAGTAATACATCAATGATATAATGATGGCATGAATAAATAGCTGTTCCCCAAATGCCGACCATGATAATAGAGAAAAGAGTAACCACATACCACCTGCATTTACCAATAATGGCATACACCAATGCAACTACCATATAGGCCGCATGCAGTGAAGGCACTGCCGCAAAAACATTAGCATTACGCCCGTAGATAGAATCAAAGATGGTTACTCCGAAGAATGCATCAAAGCGTCCCAATCCTGCAACATTACCCGGTGTGTTTAATATCGGTTCGAAACCGTAGTTGATGGCATACCAAGGCGGAGCGGCCGGATGAATATAATAACCGGCAAAACCAATCAAATTGACAAACAAGAATACTAACGCAAAGCGAAGGTAGGTTTTTCTTTCTTTCTTGAAATACAGGCAAAGACCGAACAGGATGGGAACGGGAACCCAACAAAGGTAGAAGATTCCGGCAAAAACGTCCGCTATCGGCCAGTTGTGTGCAGCGAAGTATTCGCAAGGAGTAACCAGAAGACCATTATCCATTACTCCGAAAAGAGACTTTTCGAGATTATACAGTCCGGCCACATCAATCGGGTTCACTTCGTAGTTGGGGCAAATACGCATCCAGTCATACGAGATTCCAAAAATGGCGAAAGGTAACAGGGCCACAGCCAACTTACGAGTAGGTAATCCGGCAAAAAATAAAACTAAATAGAGTACCGCCATTAACAGGTGCTCGGAACGAAGCCCGATGAAGATACTTGTCAGCAAAAGGAAAAGAGCCATAATGACTGTCACAGTCAGGGCTTCTCTCTTCGACGGCATTTGAATATTCTTTATCATTATAATGTTTTGATTAGACAACTAGACTATTTACTATTAGACTATTTACTATTGGACTATTTACGATGTACTATTTAGGATGTACGATGTAAATAGTAAATCGTCCAACAGTAAATTAATTCATTCTTTCATCACTTTGTAGCAATGTCTCACACGAGCAAATGCCGTGATATTGGCAAACAGGGCAACAAAAGCCAGAGGAACAATCATAATCAGGATTGGTTCGAAAACGGTGATATCTTTGAAAACGCCACAGAACAAAGCTCCGAGACTGGTCAGCACTACGCGTTCCGGACGTTGCATGAATCCGACTTTACATTCAATTCCTAAGCCTTCGGCACGGGCACGCACATAGCTTACCATCAGTGAGCCGATTAGTGCCACAAATGCAATGAGTGCATAAAGGAAATAATCTTTCATTGATAAATAGTAACAGATACCAAAGAAAGTCATCAATTCACTATAACGGTCGAGTACTGAATCGTAAAGCGCACCGAACTTGGAACTCATGTTGCCTAGGCGAGCTACACGTCCGTCCATCATATCGAACAGTCCGGCAAACAAAATCACACCTCCTGCCCAGCCGATAATGGCCAAATCGTTCTGTCCGCCATATATGCCGGCATATACAAACATACCTGCCGCTACTACATTCAGGATAAATCCGGTAGTGGTGATAAAGTTAGGAGTGATTCCTATTTTAATCATTCCGCGTATCAGGGGATTGATAATCTTATAAATCAACTGTTGTAAATAATCTCTGTAATTCATCTGTTTAAATCTGTTTATAGCTATTTTTATCTAAATCTTCTGTTTTCTCAATCTGTATATATCTAATTCTTTCGTTTTCTCATCAGTCTTTTCAATCCGTTTTTCAGTTTCTTTTTCCGAACAAACTTCTTATATCTATATTCCGGTAAACAAAAAAGCGTTGCATATTATAGTTCCAGAACAGTGCCACGATGACTGCCACTACCACTTTAGGAATAATGAAAAAATCTCCGAAATACAGGCTAAGTGTGTTGCGTACCCAGGGAATCTTCGCTAATGATTCCGTCAGTGCATACGTTCCCCACGTATTGAGCCAAACACTGCAAACCCATACAAGGATAAATTTTACAGCAACGTGTGTTTTCTTTCCTTTCGATTTAAAAGTCCATTTATAGTTGATAACGCAATTAACGATTCCTCCATAGATAGCTCCCGCCAGGGTGGCATATACATAGTAGACATCAAACAGCCTGACCAGAAGAATCGTAACGAGAAAGTCTGCAATAGTTGCCATTTGAGCAGAAAGCTGCGCCCTCAAGAACATGAAGATGCCGCCTTTCTGGGAAATCATCCGTGCAACTTTTTTCAGCCAATCACCCATCTCGCTCCCACTAACAAAATAAAACTATACACTCCCGCCAAAACATCGTCCATCATGACCCCTACTCCACCTTTCAGGCTTTCCATACGACGTATGCCCAACGGTTTGGCTATATCAAAGATACGGAACAAGGCAAAAGCCGCAATCACGTACCAAAACCATTTGTCATCATTGGGAACGGCCAACAACGGTATCCACACTCCCACCATCTCATCTACTACCACACGCGAAGGATCTTCTCCCCAATAAGTCTCCAGCTTATCGGCAGCCCAAATGCCGGCGAATGTAAATACAATCACCAAAGCGGCAGTCAGCCATAATACCCAAGAGAAAGGAAGGAGAAAATAAAGTGCAATCCAAATGATAGAAGCCAGTAACGCCCCAGCCGTGCCGGGAGCAAAAGGAGAAAAACCGGAGCCAAAGCCCGTGCCTATAAAAACAGGTAGAAAGGGAGGACGCTTCATTTATTACTAATTACTAATTACAAACTACGAGTCGGTTGTGTCACGAGTCCCCCAAACGAATGGGGAATTTGTACAATAAAAAAGTAAAAGTTGAGGTTGAGCATCCACCAGTCTTTATAGGATGGTAAATCTCAATCTCAACTTATTATTTGGGGTTACTGATTAAGCTAAGTAATCAGGTTCTTTTTCACCAATCATGTTACGCAATGTCTGTTTTACCATTCTCCATTGTGTAAACAAGTCGTGTTCGGGCTGATGTTCGAAATCGTGCATCGGGCTCTTGCAGAAGAATGACAACCAAGTCTGGATGCCACACATGCCTGCACGCATTGCCAAGTCGCTGAACAACACAAGGTCAAGAGCGATAGGAGCTGCAAGGATAGAGTCGCGGCAAAGGAAGTTCACCTTGATTTCCATCGGGTAGCCCATCCATCCGAAGATGTCGATGTTGTCCCATGCTTCTTTGTTGTCTTTGCGGGGAGGATAGTAGTTGATACGTACTTTATGATAAACATCTCCGTAGAGATCAGGATATTTTTCTGGTTCGAAGATAGTGTCGATTACAGACAGCTTGCTGACTTCTTTTGTCTTGAAGTTGTCCGGATCATCGAGCACTTCACCGTCGCGGTTACCGAGGATATTGGTAGAGAACCAACCGTTCACACCCAGCATACGGGTTTTGAACATCGGAGCCAATACGGTTTTCATCAATGTCTGACCACTCTTAAAGTCTTTACCGGAGATAGGTACATTCTTTTGTTTAGAGAATTCCCACATAGCAGGAGTATCCACACACAAGTTAGGAGCACCCATTACGAACGGAGCGTCTTCTGCAATAGCAGCATACGCGTAACACATACTCGGAGAAATCACTTCTGTGTTGTTTTCCTTCATTGCTTTCTCTAAAGCAGCGAGTGACATGTGTTCGTCAGACAGCGGAATGTAAATTTCAGTACTTGCAGCCCAAAGCACCACTACGCGTTCGCAGTTGTTAGCAGCCTTGAAGTCGCGGATATCCTGACGAAGTTGTTCTACCATTTCCCAACGGGTAGCAGCCTTCTTCACGTGTGTACCGTTCAGACGTTTTGCCCAGTTGTGATCGAAAGCAGCCGGCATCGGTTTGATAGCTTCCAACTCTTCTTTTACTCCATTCAGGTCTTTTTCTTTCAAAACCTCGGCGTACATAGCAGCTTCGTATGCGTTGTCCGGGAAAATATCCCATCCTCCGAAAACAATGTCTTCCAAATTCGTCAAAGGCACAACGTCCTTGATGAGTTTTTCTTCGTTGTTCTCCATGCGCATTGTGGCTAACTGTGTAATAGATCCTATCGGTTTTGCCAGTCCCTTGCGAGAGGCTAGTGTACCTACAATCATCGTGGTAGCTACCGCACCACCCACTCCAACTACCAGTACGCCAAGACGCCCAGTAGCGGGTTTAATTTCTTGTTTCATTTCTATTCTATTAAAATTAAACTAAAATTGATGCAAAAATAAGATTAATTAATTACTAATACAGTCTTTATTTGTCATATAAACATTGCAATTAGCAGGATTTAACTTTTAAAAGGTCATGTGGAGACTTATTCTCAAGCCTGATCTGTCAATCCCGGGCGAATCACGATAAGTGAGCCTCCAGATATAGTCCAAACGTAACACCTTGAAAATGTTTTCAATACCGACACCCGCCTCCACATAAGGTGTTTTTCCCATTGTTTGTGTGTTCTCTATCGGAAAAGCGAACAAACCGTCGCTCAAAGCCGGATTGTTTTTATCGCTCAAATGTCCATATAATCCACGACAGGAAACTATTTCCCTCCATTTAAGTTTTTTCAACAACGGTACCCGGTTGAACAGCCATCCGTTGAGGAAATAAGTAACATCCCACGAGAAATACTCATCGTTCATAAATTCCATCGCATTCATCAACGAGTAAGATTCCGGTTGGATGGTATAAGAAAGGTTGGCATTAGGCATGATAAGCAACGGGAAAGGTACTTTATCCCACACTTTACCTGCTTTTAGTATAACGTCCGTATAGCCGAACGCGGAAAACCAGAAACGTTTCTGAATACCGGCTTCGGTATGATTGTAGGTGTAATCGCTGCCCAACACTCCTTTTCCGGCAATGGTATGCGACAAGGTAAACACCGGTGCATCCAACGATACGGGAAAACGGTTCCATTGGGTCTGGAAGAATTTCTCGTTCGGAGCATAACGCAACTTCAACTCTGCGGCACTGATAGAGAAATCTTTTACCGGGGTGTAGGTATCTCCTTCTTTCTTTAAAAAAGGAATCAGGTAGGAGGACTCATCTTTCCGTGTACGCGCTGTCAACTGGAAAGAAAAGCCGGAATAAAACTCATTGGTATAGGTCATCTCCGCCTGCCGGAAATAGCCGATACGGTCGTCCTTCTCACGTTTCAAGGCCAGGAACACATTGTCTTTGCTTGTATACAGGTAATTTTGTCCATACTGGTTCACATCTGATTCGTAACGCAATTTCAATGAATGGATGGGAAATTCGTTGGCGTATTCTTTCTTCTTTTTGAAAGAATATTCCAGTTCTGCTAATCCTTTCACTCTTTCATCTTTAAACCCGTAAGCCACATATCCTTTGCCAAACAGGTGCGGATTGAGCCAGGCGGTAGTCATACCTCCGGCACGGATACGGGGACCTTCCAATGTGTTACCGCTGATAGTGGCATTCATCGGGCCGATATAGAAAAGTGGTGCTTCTTTGGAGGTGGGAATATATCCCGTAAAGAGAATGGAAAGCACTTTTTCCGTCCAGTAATATACCGGATAACTGCGTAATTGTGTCATCAGGCGGTCTACCGAGTTTTCCTGCTGGGAGATGGCGGCTTGTGGACGATTCTCCGCCCAGAATGTTTCGGGACGCGACAGGGCTTCCGTCTCTTCAATAATACGTTCGGGTTTGGTGAAGGCTTTGTCGGCTTCGGCAGTCGGCGTAAAGGTGTAGTTGCTGTAATCCGCTACACGGCGGGCAAAAATACCGTCCTGTCCTTCGGTCAGTTTAAACTCAACAGTGATACTTTCATGATCGAGCAGGCGTGTGCCGTCTTCAGCGCGCTTAAATTCCTGTTCGAGCAACATGTAGTCTACAAAGTTCAGGTTTATCTTTTTGGGAAAGTTGAATACGGCACGTTTGACAAAGTAGGTAGAGTCGAGCGTCACATACAGGTGTCCGTTGAAACCGAAAGACTCGGAATTAAAAGGTGTGAAAGCGAGGTCTGCACAAGGCTCTCCGGCAATCTGCAACGTGTCCATCAGGTAATATTTATAAAAGCCTGTACCGATACGGGACAAGGGACTGACAAACTTATTTGTAAACAGGGAAATGTTGTTTTCGTAGATATCGACATCTTTAAAGACTTCATTGATGGCTGCCTGCATCCCTTGTTTAGAGAGAAACTCATCGACACCGGCCTGTTTGCGTCCTTTCACCCATTGCTTCTCGGAACGGGGAGATTTCCGGTAATAGTCTGTGGCAAGCAGTTCACGGGCTGATACCGTCAGAATCGGTTTACCGGTAACGGCAGAAGTATCTACATATTCCGTCAGGAAATCAAATTTACGATATAGCCATTTTTTCTGTTTCTCTTCATCGAAGTTATTCAACGCAAAGGTGGTCTTTTCATAACGTTCGCGTTGCCAGAAGTCTTTCTCGTAGGGAGAGTAGTTGTCACGGCTTTCAATCATACGGCGGACAAATTCTACGGCAGGATTATCTTTCTTCCGGTAGTGTTCACGTTTGGGTTTGACTACCACTTCACCAAGCGCGTATTCGGTAGGCGCAAGCGCTACTTTATAGGATGCATTACCGGCAGGGCGAATGGTGCGGACATAGTCATTATATCCGATTACAGAGATTACAAGCACTGCTTCCGAGCGATGGGTTTTGAAGTAAAAGCGTCCGTCGCTTCCGGTAGTAGTTCCTTCGGTCGTGTCTTTTAAGCGTACAGATGCATAAGGCAAAGGCTCTTTGGTCAGAGAATCAGTCACCACCCCTTGTACCACATACTGCGCACAAAGCGGAATACTGATAGCCAATAAAAGAAAGAGCGTCAATGTGCCTTTTTTCATTAATCTCATACCTTAAATCCTATTGAATTGAGCGGGGCAAAGGTAGGAGTGATTTCAAGACAAAAAAAGGTCTATTTGACGGAAGAAATGTTCTTATTTGACACAATTAGGGGAAAGTAATACGGAATCGGGTCAGTCCGTCGGCATAGGTTCGCAAAGAGAATGTACATCCATGACGCATCAGTACTTCGCGAATAAAGATAAGTCCGATTCCCTGTCCGTTCGGTTTGGTAGAGAAGAAAGGACTGAACAGTTTAGCTTCTGTTTCTTTGCTGATCCCCAGACCGTTATCTATCACTTCAACAGTGGCCGGAGCGAGGGTGCGGACTATTATTTCCCCATCGGTCTCAATGCTTTCCGCTGCATTCTTGATGATGTTTACGAGTACTTGCTCAAACAAAGCGGCATCCAGCATCACATCTTTCAGACTTTCGTCTATTTCCATGCGGAGTGTAATGCGACGGTCATTACACATTCCTTCCATAAACCGCTTGCAGGTGAAAACCAAATCATTCAGATTGACAGAAGAAAGTGTCGGTTCGGGGATTTTCACCACATCGGCAAAGCGGGTAATGAAACGGCTCATTGAGAAACAACGGTCGGTACATACACGCATCACGTCGCAGATGTCTTCCATTCCTTCTTCGCTGGAAAGGGCTTGTTCTACCGTATCCAGTGTGGAAGTAATGCCGGCAGTCGTGTTGTTCACTTCGTGGGCAATCATGCGAATCACTTTCTCGTATGCTTTCTTTTCCGCTTTCATCACTTCGTCGGTGAGGGTTTCTACCAAGTAGAAGGGATGTTGAAATCCACGATCAATGAAAGAAGAATGAGTACACCGGTAGATATTCGAGTCGTTCAGACGGACGGTTACCTTCTCTCCTTTCGGGAGGTTGGCTAATTCCACCGCTAACGGAGAATCAATCTCTTTCATCTTCTTGCCTTGTACGTCTTCCAAACGAACACCCAGCATTTTCAGAGCCATCGGATTCAATTCCGAAAGGTCTTCATCAAGGGAAGTTATAATCACTCCCATCGGAGAAGCTTTAATCAGCAAATCAAGAAAATTATTCTGTTCACGCAGGCGGAGACGTTCATTCTTGAGTTGTTCCATCATGCGGTTGAAGATATTCACCACACGATCGGCCTCATATTGGCCTACAGGACTAAGACGGCTACTGAAATCTTGCTCACGCAACAGTTCCATACCGCTTCCGATTGTATTCAACGGCTTCACAATCTTACGATAGAAAAAGGTCAGATAAATGAGGATGAAAAGTATCAGCCCCTCCCCTATGTAGAAAAAGATTGTATTCAGTTGACTGGAAAGGAACAGCAATACACTACCTAATGCCAGCAGCAGAAAGACTAGTATGTAAAAGAATCCTTTTATACGCACGTTATCTGTGGTTAACGGTTAATCTTAATATTATTAGGCACGTGCCTAAATCTATCACATTGTTATATTATATTTTTCGAGACGGCGATAGAGTGCTGCACGGCTGATACCCAATGCCGTAGCTACCTGACTCAAATTTCCTTTGTAACGGTCCAACGCCTGAAGAATGGTCTGGCGTTCTATTTCATCCAAAGTCATACCGGCCAGAGCTGCGCCTTCGGTCACTCTTGCGTCATCGTGGCGAATATACTGCGCATCAAAATCGGAAGCATCAAGCAGCGGTTTACCACTTACCAGAATGGTACGTTCCACCAAGTTCTTCAATTCACGAATATTCCCCGGATAGGGCAAACGGCTCAAGAATTGCAGGGCATCGGCAGAGAACTCCGTACGGGGCAATCCGTTGGTTACCGCCTGACGGTCGGCAAAATGACGTGCCAGCAAAGGAATATCTTCACGACGTTCGCGCAGGGCCGGCAGTTTCACTGTTATCAGATTGATACGATAGAAGAGGTCTTCACGAAAAGTACGTTCGCCTACCATTTTGCGCAAATCGGCATTGGTGGCTGATACTACCCGGATATCCGTCTTGCGCGGACGGCTGTCGCCGAGCACTTCAAATGTCTGATCCTGCAATACACGCAGTAACTTCACCTGGCACGAAGGGTCGAGATCACCTATTTCATCCAGGAAAATCGTCCCTTTGTTTGCCATTTCGAAACGTCCGATACGGTCTGCGGAAGCATCGGTAAAAGCTCCCTTCTTGTGCCCGAACATTTCACTTTCGAACAGGCTTTGAGAAATACCTCCAAGATTCACTTTCACAAAGGAGTGTTTGGCTCGCTGACTGTTGATATGAATGGCCTCGGCTATCAATTCCTTACCTGTTCCGCTTTCCCCTGTAATGAGGACAGAGGCATTGGTCTTTGCTATGCGAGCAATCGTATTCAACACATCCATCAATCCCTGGCTACGCCCGATGATGTGGCTGCGGTCGAAAGAATCGCTCTGTTCCTGCGTTGGTTCCTGTGGAGTGCCCGAAAGTTGGAGTGCCGTTTCAATGCGTTGCAACAAGGCGGCATTATTCCAGGGCTTCGTTATGAAATCAAAAGCTCCCGCCTGCATTCCTTGTACAGCAAGTTGGATACTTCCCCAAGCAGTCATCAATATCACCGGTGTTTCGGGACGGAATATTTTTACTTGTTTGAGTAGGGTCAAACCCTCCTCACCCGTTGTAGAAAGAGTGAAGTTCATATCCATCAGGATTAAATCCGGAGCTACGGAACGTACCACTTCCATAGCTTCCCGTGGACCGGGAACGGTTTGTGCTTCATATCCTGCCCGCTTCAACATGAAGCTAAGCGAAGAACGCACTGCGCTGTCGTCGTCAATTATCAGAATCATAGTTAAAATTGCAAGATTCCTCTACCAAGAAAACTTCTTCTTCTGTTTTTTCAATCTTCCAAGAAGAAGTATTTCTTTTTTTATTTCTTTCTTTATTTATAATGGGGGATGAATTTTTCTGTATTATTTACGTATTTTTCATTTCCCGAGTGTTAAAATCGAGTTTCAAAGGTACTATAAATAGTTCGTAATACCAAATGAATCAGGCATAAATACGCAATAGTCTGTTTGCAGACTTGAAAAACTTTTCCCATAATCTCCGGCAAGTTCCTCCATAAGATTCAAAAGCTTTTTCCTACCCTTTTTATTGCCGGATGATTTCATCAAAATCAGCTTCAAGTTCGGTATTGGTACGAAAATCCCATAGCGTCAGACTGCGAATCTGATAATAATAATACCAATAATAATAAAGTTCGGAAATATGTTTCTGTCTCGCATCATCTTTAGAGTTCTGCGCATCATTCAAATCCAAGGTATTGATTTTACCTATCAGGAAAGTTTCAATACTTGTTTTATATCGTTGCTGGGCTATCGCATCGGCTTCTTTGGCTATGTCCAATTGTTGTGCCTGATTATTGAAATGCTCCACCAACAGAAAAATATCCTGGTTGAAGTTTATCTGTTCCTGACGAATTTTTGAAAGCACTACATCCCGGTTACTCTTGGCTACCCGGACTTTCCCACGGCGTTTTCCCCAATCGAGAATCGGAATCTTAACGCCTACCTGAACAATCTGATTGTCCTGCAAGTTCCTGTAAACGGCCGGAAAATTCCGGTTCTCACCCGTATATCCTACGCTTGCAAACAAATCGACACTACGCAAATTTCCGCGTGCGGTAGCTACCTCATAATCGGCTTCCAACTGGCGGCGACGGATATTCTGTGCAAAAGAATTACGTTCCAATGCTTTATTTAACACCTGATTGTACTCCATCCTCGGGCCATCCACAGCTTCGGGAAGAACCGGGTTTAGTACTTCATCCTCTCCTACTCCCAAAAAGGCACGGAGCTGGAACATCTTGGCATTGAGATCACTCTCTGCTTCCGTCAATGCAGCCTTCGCATTTAAAGCGGAAAGTTTCAACTGCAAGAGTTCATTCTCGGAAATTTGCCCCATTTTGCGTTTGGCAAGGGCTACTTCATAAAGGTGGTCGGCGTTTGTCTGGTTCTGTTTCGCCGTGCCAAGATTTTCTTTTGCCAACAAAAGATTAAAGTAATAAGTGATGGCACGCATCGTCACTTCTTCGGTAGCAGTGATAAAAGCTGCTTTCGCTTCGGCATAACGAACCGGTTCGATGCGTCTGTTCCACTTTATATTATTGACTCCAAAGATGGGTTGTGTAAGTTGTAATGTGACAGGAACCGACATAAAATGCCGGTCTCCTCCGGCTCCCAATTGCTTGATATAGTCGAGAGAGGAAGTCAGCGAAAGTTTACCACCGGTAAGCCAGATGTTTTGATCGATAGAAAGATCACCGGTAAGCCCCAATGTGTTATTACGGACGAAACCGTAAGAACCGTCCGAATTTTGATAGGAACTATATGATTTGTTATAATTGGGCAGGGTTCCGGTCAAGTTGACTTCCGGCAGAAGATCGGCACGAAAGGTACGAAACTCCCAATAGGCCGTTTTCAATTCATTCAAGGCAACAGCAGCGTCAACAGATTGAATACGCGCCATAGCAATGGCTTCATTCAAGGTTATTTCCCTTTCCTTCTGTGCCGACAATGCCAACGGCAGGCAAACGGCAGCAAGAGCAAACAATATACTTTTCTTTTTCATTATGCACAGTATTTTCCACTATGAGAGAATCAAACGATGTGCCAAAAAAGTAAAGTTTTTATTATCAACAGATTAGAAAATAAGAAAAGTGTCCATTTTCGGACACTATGCCCAAAAGTGAACGTTCGATTATTCGCAGTAGTTAGGAAGGCGCACAGTGAAACGAGTGCCTTTACCTACTTCGGAGGTGACGGAGATGGTACCATTCAGACGTTCGATGATGGTCTGACAAATACTTAATCCCAAACCTGCTCCTTGGGTGAAATTATCGACTTTATAGAATCGTTCGAATATATGACGGATACCTTCTTCAGAAATACCGACTCCGGTATCCTCCACAAAGATGCGGGTGTAGCCGGGAACCTCATCGTCTTCATAGCCGAAAGTAATGAAACCGCTACTCGTAAATTTAGCAGCGTTATTTATCAGATTATTCACGACTTGCTGCAAGCGTACATTATCTGTCGTAAGGTATTTCTTATCACTTTCGGGCATACGCAACACCAGTTCTACTCCCGGTGGCATATTCAAGCGTTGAGAATCATGGACGGTCTTTAATAACAGCGGCAGGTTATGCTCGGCGAACATAAATTCCATGGTTCCCGATTCGATACGTGACAAATCAAGAATATCATTAATCAAAGCCAGCAACAGGCCGCAATTCTTATTAATGGTTCCGATAAACTGGGCAATCTCTTCGCTTGTAAAACCACTCGTATCGCTTAGCAAATCGGAGAAACCTACAATCGCATTCAGCGGAGTCCGAATCTCGTGACTCATGTTGGCAAGGAACGCCGATTTCAGTTTGTCAGCCTGAAGGGCTTTATCACGGGCCTCTCTCATCTCCTGCTCGGCGGTCTTATATCGCTGGATACTCTGACAAACACCTAATATATTGTACAATGAATCTTGTGTCAATCCCGTGATTACGGAAGAACGATATTCCCACCATTCATACTCTCCGTTGACATTCCGCTGACGGAAGTTCAGACGGGTATTGGAATCTTCCCCGGTCAATGCTCTGTTAAACAACGGTCTTATTTCTTTCAAATCGTCAGGATGGATAGTGCGATCCATTTCATCACGGGGGATGGTAGTAACCGATTCATCGTATCCGAGACGTTTCAAGAAACCTTGCGGGAAAATAAAACAGTTCGTTTCCATATCAAACTGCCACGGATATATGGAGCTTTCGTCTACCGCCATATCAAAGAAACGTTTCTGCATTTCTTCATCCGAAATATTCCGCGCAGAAAGTGCCATACCGGTAATTGCGTCCTTTGAACGGATCGGAACTATTTCCCCCGACACAGGGAAGTACTTATCACTATGCACTTCTTTCATGAAAGCTCCCTGCGGTATCTTCACACTTTCTCCTTTTGAAGCTACCTGCTTCAGCATTTTATGAAGAATGTCCTGACCGTTATAATATATTTTGAAGATACTGCCAGCCATCATTCCTTCATAAAAACGCCCACCTGCCTCATACGGCAAATGAAGCATTTGTAATAAGGAACGGTTTGTGAAATGAATGTGCAAATCGGTATCATACGTTATCACACCATCACGGATGGAATGAAATACATTATCAAACTCATTACGCTGTTCCACCAGTTTATTCTGTACCAGCAGACGGGTCTGTGCCTGAATCCGTCGTTTGGATTCACGCCGGTTGGCACGCATCAGCCACACGATAGAGGCTATCAACAATGCGAGGATAGACGGATAGAGAAGTATAAAAAGGTATTTATATTTCTCCCAATATGGTTCATTGACAATGGTTCCGCTAGAGGATACTTTATCAGAGTCGACATGGAAAAAATCTAATTGCTTGTAGTCAAAGATGAATCCTTGTGTAATTTCCGTCACTCCTATATCCCGGGGAGAGGTACCTTTCAAGACCGAAGCAGCCCTTTGAGCAGCCAATGATGCAGAAGTATAGCTGTCGGCATCATAAGCACTAAACACACCGTTAGTCAATCCTACATTTTGAGTTGAAAATACGGGAGCTTTTGAGTTTTTACCTACAAATGAAAGGAAAGGCGACCATTTAGGAGCAACAACCAAACGTTCGTAGCTGTTACGAGGGTAACAAATTGCCGCAATGATATGACTAGTCGTATGATTTTGGGTATTATAGATTTTCATTCTATAATCCGGGTTGTCTTTCTGAAAGATTTTCCACTCTTCTTCAAAATCTTCAAGCCCTTTGTTACTTAAAAAGCTGTTATCTATCACACAAACCACTTCTTTCCGTCGGGGAAATATCTTTTGTGCCTGACGTAATATGACATCGAAATCCGGATTGGCTGTGAATCCGCAAACATTGGGATGAGTGGTAATCAACTTCGTATCGGGATACTTAATACCGAAAAACACCACCGGAATCTGCAAAGGCAACGAATCTCCACATGCAAAAAGGGTATAAAAAGCTTCATCACTCGCAGTTACAATCAAATCTGTCTGCCTGTCGCGGGCACGCTGACAAAAACGACGCATGATTACCTTCTCGGAATTGAATGCCCAAAAATCTGCATCAAGATATTCCGTTGTTATGTTAACCTTTAGACCGCTCTCTTTAAACCCTTTAGCCAAGCCCTGATTAAGGTCACTGTGCCAAGGAGTCTGCGAGGTGTAAGACTGTATAAAAAGGATATTGAATGTACGTTCCGCTGCCGCCGCCTGAGTAAGAACAGCAAAGAACAGAACTATAAACATACAATAGTAGCGTCGATTCATATAATTAAAACCTGCGGTGTTTTCAATATTATGCCGACAAAGATACGTTAAATCTATTGAAAACAAATAGATAGCCCAAGTTTTTTATTCTTCGCGCAGCGCTTCGGCAGGCTGTATGCGGATTACCTGACGGGCAGGAAACCAAATACCTATAAGAATCATTAAAGACATCAGGAAGTAGGTTATGACAAATGTAATAAGAAAACGCACTACTCCCCACTCCATATACCCTTCAGTCAACTCCAGATGGCCGATATTATAACAGATGGCGGCGGCAGGCAAAGCAGCCAGAGTCAATAATAGCAATCCTTCTTTATTTAAACGTTGCCAAAGCTGCATCCGGCTGGACCCGACTGCTATACGAAGCGCAGACTCGGCACGACGGTGCTGCGTACGGAACCAGAAGGTGCCGACAATGCCCAACAGGATATTAAGCAATAAGAAGCCCATCATCCAGAAACGTATCTGTACCTGATTATAACTTCCTTGCTGGAAGTCATTCCGCAGATCTTCATAATCATGCACTTTCAGGATGAATAAGTTACCGACACTCAACTGGTTGGCGGACAATTTCATCAAATGTTCCGCAAAGTCTCTGGAAGTCCCCGGTTTCACCCGCAGACAAACTTCTACACTCGAAGGATAAAGTTCATCGTCAAGTTCGACCATTATCTTTTCAGTAAGTTCAATGGCTACATACCGGTCACTGTAGTTAGGCCAAAAGTCATTGTAACGCACTTTCTTCGAAACTCCCCCTATCTTGTACACTTTCGTAGAATCATCCACATCGACCATTTCTTTACCCAACAGCGTACGATCGCCTTTATAATCTTTGGGCCAGAAATTTTCACCAACAACTACATTGCCATTCCTTAAAGCTTGCACCAACGGCTGATAACCACGCCCATCAGCACTTTGATAACGAAAGACCTGAAAAAAGTCAGGGGTTACCGAACGCCGTAGCGGATTACTAACCAATGTATCGATACGCAACATACTACCGGAGTTACTCCCGATATAGGGACGCGCATTATTGGATATTGAAACGGCCTCCACTTCCGGCAATCTCCGGAGACGATTGGTCAACTCGATAATATCTTGTCCTAAAGATGTACTCTTTTGCTCTTTCGAAAGATAGGAATTACTCTTGTCGTTTTTCAGGCTTAGTTCCAAATAATACGTATCGGTAATATCAAATCCTACCGGTTCGTAATAAGTACGCGCTGTCACATACGTCCAATCGACCACATACCACAGGACCACAAAAACAATTAATAGTTCTGACCATAACCATCCGTTTGACCGGCGCTCGTTCCATATTTGTTTTAATAGTTGCATTTTCTTTAGAATTTAGATGAGTTGAAGAATTATCTTTCGTTGATGGCATCCACAATATTGGTGCGAGTTACTCTCCATGCCGGAATGGCGGCACTTAATAAATTGAGTAGGAAGCAAGCCAGAAATGCCAGCAGGAATACGGTAGGATCGAACAGTAAGTCTACACACATGGTCCGCAAATCTTCCACCCCATTGGATACAAAGTCTACGGAGAAAAGCATTCCTCCCAAAAGGAAAGCGGCGACATAACTTAATACCAGTCCGAGAATTCCTCCGAACAGGGAATAAAGCATATTTTCGGATAGTACCTGCATCATAAGCTCCCGTCTGGGGGCACCAAAGGCTTTTCGCACTCCTATTTCGGAGATACGCTTACGCATGCGTGACAAAGTAAGTCCGGATAAGTTGACGGCAGGAACAATCAATAAGACAAGTAATGTCAGTATGTATTGCCGTACTGCTTCTTTCACAGCAGGAGGATTGTTGGCGGAATAGCGTTGCGCGGCTACGAAATAAGTATCAGGCTGTCCGCGATAGAGTAAATCGAAATTGGGATGCCCTGCCATAAAGATAGCCCGCAAGCGGTCTGCCTCCTGACGAATAGCCGGAAAATCGTCTCTCGATTTAGCCAGTATATAGACGGCAGTCATACCCATGATATTGTCATCGCCCCAAGTGGCTGTGAAGGCACTTGTTGAACTCAAAGGAATCCAAACTTGCGCATAGGCGTACTTCGCCAGTTTAGAGACCGGACGTACCACTCCGCAAACAATATAAGCCGAATGATTCAGAAGGAATGTTTTTCCAACCACTTCTGATGTTCCGAACAAACGGCGAGCCATATCTTCGGAAATCACAGCTTTTGCTGCTCCGGCATCAAAATCGGCATTATCATACGGTTTACCGGATAGAAACTCAAATTCAAATATTTTCCAGAAAGCATCGTCTGTTTGCAACACACTACAACTTTCCATCTCACCTGCCGGTTTAGCAGCCAGCATTGTTTCCTGCCAGATATTGGTTATGGAAACAACTTCGGGAATTGTCATTGCTTTGAAACAAGCCTTTGCCGTATTGTATCCGATAGGGCCATTGCTTTGCCAATTCACGTTGGACTTACTTTGAAGTCCGGCAAACCGGAAAATAAGCATCCGGTCACGATGGGTTTCCGGTGCAAAGGGAGCAATAGTCGCACGTAAAGTAATCACAATTACCATTATCATAGCAATAGCCAAAGCTGTACCAATAATGGAAATAGATGAAAGCAGTTTATTTTCTCCCAACAGATGGAATGCTTGTTTAAAATAGAGTTTTATCATGATCGTTACCAGTATAGAGTTCAGTATATTTCTTACTCGTCTTTTTTATTCTTCTTCGATTAGGTTCCACAGAAGTTCGTCAAAGAACGTTCCATATTAGAAATTCCATCCCTTCTTTGTTATATCCTTACATTTCAGGTTTTTGTAATTGATTTTACCAACACCATCCTTTTTAAAGAATGCAGTATCAGTCTTACCCGATAAAGTGATATTCCCTACTCCATCCACTTTAGCCTTGATAAGGCCACAGTCAACATTCATTTTCATATTGCCTACTCCGTCGACATCGAGTTTCAGTTCATCGCAATGAAGATTTTTCACGTTGCAATTTCCCACTCCGTCAAGTTCGAAAGCTATATTTTTAAGATTCAATTTTTCCTTTGCATCAAAGTTCCCTACCCCGTCGATTTTCACTTTACTCAAATCGGGAGCAGTGATGTAAAAAATCAGATTCTTGACATTCTTTACGTTCTTCTCTTTATAATCGATAACCAGTGTGCCGTTCTTCACCGTTACCCGGGTTTTCTCTACAAATTCAGAAGGCCCTCCCAAACGGCAGGTACATTCTGCCGATTGAGCGAAAATAATATTTCCGACAGATTGCAGGTTGATGGCAAAGAAGTCGCCTACATTATAATCTTTACTCACATTTTGTGCCGATAGCGAACAAAAAGCAACACTTAACAGGACAGCTATCGCAACGATAAAAATATTCTTTGTCATGGTGGTTTTTAATTTAGAGAGATATTAATCTATTTTCTATTTAGTTTTATGTATAAAACGCAGGTTCTACTGCACCTGACGTCCGTCAAAGAAACGGATGGTACGCGAAGTCTGCTTCGCCTGTTCTTCATTATGGGTAACCATGACGATGGTGCGTCCGTCTTCTTTATTCAGTCGGTGAAGCAGTTCCATGACTTCGGCTCCCATCCTTGAATCCAAGTTACCTGTCGGCTCATCGGCAAGGATTATTTCGGGATTACCGATAATAGCACGGGCAATAGCTACACGTTGGCACTGCCCACCGGAAAGTTGTGTAGGAAAATGTCTCATACGATGGCTTAACCCTACTTTTTCCAATACCTCTTGCGCCAACCGCTTTCGCTCACTACTGCCAACACGGCGATAAAGTAAAGGCAACTCCACATTATCCATCACATTTAACGAATTAATCAGATGAAAAGACTGAAACACAAAACCAAGCGTTTTATTACGGAAAATTGCCAATTCTTTGTCTTTCATTCCTTCGGTACGTATTCCATTGATTTCCACTATTCCCATGGTAGGTGCGTCAAGCAATCCCATTATATTCAACAATGTAGATTTTCCGCACCCGGAAGGTCCCATTATACTTAGGAATTCTCCACGTTCTACCGTCAGATTCACATTTTCCAACGCTACCGTTTCAATCTCATCAGTACGGTAAATTTTGGAAAGAGAGTTCAATGTTATCATAACTTCTAGTATTTAATTTATTTAATCTTCAGCTTATTCTTGTTCTTATATGCACTCATATCGCTTACCACTACCTTGTCACCCGGTTGCAATCCACTCAAAACTTCTACATATTCAAAGTTTGAATCACCCAACTGTATCTTACGTTTGACCAGTTCATTGTCAGAATTGCAGACAAACAATTCGTATTCACCACGCCCCACATAGAAAGAGCCATTGGCAACACGCATCACATCTTCCTTCACAGCATTCATCACATAAACATCTGTCTTCAATCCGGAGCGCAGACGACGATGATTATCTTCCTTCAACTGAACCGTGAATGATATGACGCCATTTTTGGATAACGGTGTTACACTGCTGACCGTTCCTTCCAGTTTATCGCTTCCTATCTTAACAATTGCTTTTCCTCCAGCTGCCACACGGTCGCCATACGTATCAGCAATCTCACCTTCCACCTTAAAATGACTTAAATCGGAAATGATAGCGACTTGTCCGCCTTCGGAAATCTGCGCACCAATCTGGTTATTAATATAGGTAAGAATAGCTCTGCGCGGAGAACGGATTTGCGCATCATCCAAAGTACGTTTCTTTTCGGAGAGACTCTTACGGAAAATATTAAAATCAAGTTCCTGTACTTTCAGTTCGGCAGCAGCCACCTCCTTCTCATTTTTATATTGTTGCCGGAGTTGTTCGTACTCTAACTGGGCAACATTATAGCTCAATTCAGCCTGGCGCACTTTATCCGTTGTTCCCGCACCGAGACTGTCCAAATAGTGTTCATTTCTCAACTCCACCTTCATCCGGCTTAATTTCATAGCCGAAACTTTGATCTGCATCGCCATATCCGAAAGCTTCGTCTGATTATTGACACGAAGCTGATCGAGCTTATACCGACGCATCTGCTCTTCGTCCAGCAACTTTTTATATTCGGTTTCCGTACTCTGAAGATCGAGTTTCAGAATCGGAGTACCTACATCTACGCTATCTCCTCCTTTTTTATAAACTTCAAGAATACGACTGTTGATTGGAGAATTGATAATTTCTTCAAATGCAGGAACCACCTTGCCGGAAGCACTGACACTTACCTCAATAACTCCTGTATCGACTGTGGAAAAGACAAGATCTTTTGCCTCCACTCCTGCCCTTAGTACAGATATAAGTACACCAATGACAACAATACTTGCTACCCCGATGGATGAATAACGAATGATCTTCTTGTTACGTTCTTTCTGACGTATTTCTTTAGGAATTTCTCTGTCCATATCTGATCGTTTACGATTTTATCATGTATCAATTTAGCATTTTACATACCAAATCTATGCCAAAACCGTAAGTAATTGATAAATAGAATATAACAAAAAACAAAGGGTGTCCGATATCGGACACCCTGTACGAATTTACTGTTCAGAATATGAATCTATCCACCTGTCGGCGGAAGGTCAGTATACCTGGATAATGACGGATTGTCAACTACGGTATAATGACTTCTCATTGACTATTTTTTCTCTTGTCCGGAAGCTTGCTGAATCTCCTGCGGAGAGTGTTGCTTCGGTTCCTGTATCAGTTCTTTTCCCCAATGATTAGTCTCCTCCAGCTTTTCACGATCACGAATTTCTTTTGCTTTACGGGCATAGACAATCATACGCATGGATTGATCATAAGTGAAATAATTCCAGATCCAATTTAAGAGCACAATCACTTTATTACGCACTCCAAGGATAGAACGCAGATGAACAACCAGCCACATCACCCAGGCAAACCATCCCTGCATCTTTACTTTACTAAACTCTGCCACGGCACGATTGCGCCCGACAGTCGCCATCGAACCTAAATTGCGGTAATGGAAAGGTTTCATTTCCTGTCCTTTTTCCATACGAATCAGATTCTTTGCCAATAGTTCTCCTTGCTGGATCGCCACTTGTGCCAGTTGAGGATGCCCGTTCGGGTAATTTTCATCAGCTAACTGAATACATTGGTCGCCAATAGCAAACACATTGTTCATCCCTTCTACACGGTTGAATGAATCGACTTTAATACGTCCTCCACGCCCAATCAGAGAGGCATCCAGATTGCCGATAGTCACACCGGTAACACCACTCACCCAGATAAAAGTACGCGTGGCAATCTCTGTACCATCTTCGAGTACTACTTTATGGTCACGATAATCCACAACACGTTTATTCAACAGGATATTTACTCCCATTTCACGGAGAAACTGTTCAGCATGTGCAGAAGATTCTTCTGACATTCCGGCAAGCAATCGCGGCCCGGCTTCAATCAAATAGATATGCATCAGACTGCTGGGCATATCAGGATAATCATTCGGCAAGACAAATTTCTTCATCTCGGAAAGTATTCCGGCTACTTCTATCCCGGTAGCTCCACCTCCTACAATTACAATATTCAATAGCTCTTGTTGTTCCTGCTTTGTTGAACAGGTCAGCGCTCGTTCCAGATTAGCCAGAAGAGCGTTTCGCAATCCCATCGCTTCTGACACATTTTTCATCGGCATGGCTTCCTCTTCAATATGTTTATTACCGAAATAGTTGGTTGTAGTACCTGCTGCTAACACCAGATAGTCATATTCTGCTTTTCCGATGGAAGTCTGTATCATATTCTTTTCCGGGAAAATGGCACGTACTTCCGCCATACGGAAATAGAAATCTTTCCGATGCTGGAATATTTTACGGAAGGGGAAGGATATGGAAGTTGGCTCCATACCGGCCGAAGCCACCTGATAAATCAAAGGAGGAAACTGATGATAGTTGTTTTTATCTATCAATACGACTTGAAAGCCTGACTTTTTCAGCTTGTTAGCCAGTTTCAAGCCACCGAAACCACCGCCTACTATGACGACACGTTTCTTATTACTTTTTGCAATGTTTAGACTCATATTCTAATCATGTTTTATCAAGATAATAACACATGAATGAGTCATTAAGTTTCCGAAATTCGAAACTTTTGAGAGAAGTCTCTACCGCAGACGCAATCTATCTCCGATTTCCGGAACATACTCACCATCCTTACGATTCATCTTATACAGATTTTTGAGGCGGATACCATATTTTTGAGAGATGCCATGCATGGAATCTCCATCTTTCACAACATATACAGTATAAGGTTTGGAAGCCTTTTTCTTCTTGCTCTTCAGGTAGATGATATCTCCTTCCATCAAGGTATAATCACGCTGCAAGTCGTTGTACTTCACAAGTTTTTTCCAACTAATATCGAATTCGTTGCCTAAATCTTTAAAGGTATCACCGTTGCGAGCTACCACATAAGCAATATCATTAGCGATATACACCTGATGCGGGCTCATCAACCAAGGATTCTTTTTCAGTTTCCGTTCCGAATATACCCCCTTACGGTCGTATTTATACAAGTCATAATCTTCGATAATTGTAATCAGACGATTAGCATAAGAAGGATCGGTAGCATAGCCTGCTTTTTTCAGTCCACGCGCCCATCCTTTATAATCGGTGATATCCAGTTTGAAAAGAAAAGCGTAACGGGCACCTCTTCTAAGGAAGTCGGAATGATCTTCGTAAGAGTCACGCGGATGCTTATAAGCACGGAAACATTCGTTGCGCGCATCATCATCATGACGAACCGTACGTCCCCGCCAACTGCCACCACATTTAATACCAAAGTGGTTATTACTCTTTCGTGCCAACTGGCTGTATCCGGCACCGCTTTCCAGCAATCCTTGCGCCAACGTGATACTCGCCGGAATCTTATGAAGCTTCATCTGTTCAACAGCCAAATCACTATACTTATTTATATACTCGACGTAACGGGCATTCCGTTTCTGTGCCTGCACTCCTACGGCAAAGAAAAAAACAACGGTTAAAAAGATAAGTCTATGCAGTTTATTCTCCATTTTTATTCAGATGTGAATTAGATGGCACAAAAATCCGAAAAATAATTGGGATTATCAATCTCTTTCCTAACTTTGTAACATTAATTGTAGAAACCAATACCCTGACGTATATGAAAGACCTCACAATTACCGCTATTATTAAAGTATATCAATATGATGAGTTGAATGAGGGCGATCGGTCACTAATAAAGACTGCCATGGAGGCAACAGCTCGTAGTTATTCTCCGTACTCCCATTTCTCCGTAGGTGCCGCTGCGCTATTGGGCAACGGGACAGTAGTGACAGGAACCAATCAGGAAAATGCGGCCTATCCGTCGGGGCTTTGTGCAGAACGTACTACCCTATTCTATGCCAACTCCCAATATCCCGACCAATCGGTTGTCACTCTTGCCATTGCGGCACGAACGGAAAAGGACTTCATCGACCATCCGATTCCTCCCTGCGGTGCTTGCCGGCAAGTGATTCTGGAAACGGAAAAGCGTTACAAACACCCCATCCGCATCCTATTATATGGCAAAGAATGTATCTACGAAGTAAAAAGTATAGGCGATCTACTGCCATTATCATTTGACGCATCAGCAATGGAGGATTAATTATGTTACAACAATATCACACGAAACTAAAAGGAACACTCGCACTTACAGACTCTTATCTGACAGAAAAAGCACTGCAAAAAGAAAAAGGGCTTTATAAATTTATATGGGTACGCAACGGAAGCATCACGGTAGAAATCGACCATCAGGAAATGACGCTTACCAAAGATGAAGTGATTTCACTCACTCATCTGCAACACCTCGAATTTAAATCGATTGATGGTGAATACCTGACTTTATTGTTCAATAGCAATTTCTATTGTATCTATGGCAACGACCATGAAGTGTCATGCAGCGGTTTCCTGTTCAACGGTTCATCTCACCTGATCCGTTTCACACTGAACGAAAAAGAACGTAAAGAACTCGACACTATTACCGAAGCACTGGAAAATGAGTTTACCGTTTCCGACAGCCTGCAGGAAGAGATGCTGCGCATCCTGCTGAAACGTTTCATTATCCAATGTACCCGGATTGCACGTCATCGCATGAATATCACTCGTGAAAAAGAATCCGGATTCGAGATTGTCCGCCAATACTATAACTTGGTCGACGAGCATTACCGGACGAAGAAACAGGTGCAGGATTATGCCGATATGTTGCATAAATCTCCCAAGACACTATCGAACATCTTTTCCACCTGCAAACTGCCTTCGCCGCTTCGAGTTATCCACGAACGGGTGGAAGCGGAAGCTAAACGTCTCCTGCTTTACAGCAACAAAAGCGCCAAAGAGATTGCCGATATTCTGGGATTTGAAGACCAGGCTTCTTTCAGCCGTTTCTTCAAAAATATGACCGGACAGAGCGCCGTGCAATTCAGAAATACACAGGAAGGGAAAAATTGACAAGGCATACGGAAGTATTGCTATTTGGGGGGTAGTGGAAATGGACGACCTTTGCAACATAAGATAAATCCATTAAAACCCCAACAAAATGAAAGAGAAATTGATCGCTTTACTGACCTTCACTTCAAGTCTGAAAAGTTTTGGTATGAAATTTATCCGCGTTGCCATCCTGGTAGTATTTGTATGGATAGGCGGATTGAAGTATTTCCATTATGAAGCCGACGGGATTGTTCCGTTTGTTGCCAACAGTCCTTTTATGAGTTTCTTCTATGCTAAAGGTGCACCCGAATACAAAGAACATAAAAATGCGGAAGGTGCTTTTGTCCCGGAAAATCGTGCATGGCACGAAGCAAACCGCACTTATACTTTCTCTTATGGACTGGGAGCTCTTATTATGAGTATCGGCATACTGGTATTCCTGGGAATCTTTTTCCCAAAAGTGGGATTGGCAGGCGACACCCTCGCCATTATCATGACGCTCGGCACACTTTCTTTTCTTGTCACCACCCCGGAAGTCTGGGTTCCCGACTTGGGAAGCGGAGAATTTGGTTTCCCATTACTATCCGGTGCAGGGCGGTTGGTGATTAAAGACATTGTGATCCTGGCCAGTGCCGTAGTGTTATTATCCGACTCGTCACAACGCGTACTCAAAACACTTAAAAAAAACTAAGACAACCACTAAAGAGGATTCTGACTTCTTGCCATTGCGGAACAAATCGTATTTTCAGACTGTTATATAGTCTCATACGAATCGTTAATACAAGAAGTTATGAAACAATATGATGCAATTATTATAGGATTCGGCAAGGCAGGGAAAACCCTGGCTGCCGAACTTTCCAACCGCGGATGGCAAGTGGCCATCGTAGAACGTTCCAACATGATGTATGGAGGAAGCTGTCCGAATGTAGCCTGTATCCCAACAAAGACGCTGGTGCATGAAGCCGAGGTTTCCGCTTTGCTTTACCACGATGATTTTCCGAAGCAGACGAATATGTACAAACAGGCCATCGGCCGAAAGAACCGCCTCACTTCCTTTCTTAGGAATGATAATTACGAAAGACTAAGTAAACGTCCTAATGTGACTATCTATACCGGAACGGGGTCTTTCATATCCGCCGATACCATAAAAGTGGAACTTCCCGAAGGAGAAATCGAACTGAAAGGAAAAGAGATATTTATCAACACGGGGTCTACTCCCATTATCCCTGCAATAGATGGTATTCAGCAAAGTCAGCACGTATATACCAGTAGTGCGCTTTTGGACTTAAGCGTACTTCCTCATCACCTGATTATCATAGGTGGAGGATATATCGGACTGGAGCTCGCTTCTATGTATGCCGGTTTCGGCAGTAAAGTGACGATACTCGAAGGAGGAAACAAATTTATGCCTCGTGAAGATCGGGATATTGCAAACAGCGTCAAAGAAGTGATGGAGAAGAAAGGTATTGAAATCCATCTGAACGCTCGTGCGCAGTCTATCCATGACACGAATGACGGAGTGACACTGACTTACTCGGACGTATCCGACGGTACTCCTTATTATGTAGATGGAGATGCCATTCTTATCGCAACGGGACGTAAACCGATGATTGAGGGATTGAATCTGCAAGCAGCGGGTGTAGGAGTTGATGCCCACGGAGCTATCATCGTAAACGATCAGTTACGCACTACTGTTCCTCATATATGGGCAATGGGAGATGTGAAAGGCGGATCGCAATTTACATATCTCTCGCTGGATGATTTCCGGATTATCCGCGATCAGCTCTTCGGCGACAAGAAACGTGATATCGGAGACCGTGATCCTGTGCAATATGCAGTGTTTATTGATCCGCCATTGGCGCATATCGGAATCAGTGAAGAAGAAGCTCTGAAAAGAGGATATTCATTTAAGGTTTCCCGGTTGCCGGCATCCTCCATCGTCCGTACCCGTACATTGAGGCAGACTGATGGTATGCTAAAAGCTATCATCAATAATCATAACGGGAAGATTATGGGCTGTACTCTATTCTGCGCCGATGCTTCAGAAATCATCAATATCGTAGCTATGGCGATAAAAACAGGGCAAACCTCTACATTCTTGCGCGATTTTATCTTCACGCATCCCAGTATGAGTGAGGGATTAAATCAACTGTTTGATGTATAAGAATAAGAAAGAGTATAACTCACTTCTAAAACAGAGCCTCTGAATAGGGTAAACAGAGGCTCTATTTGGAGTAATCGGAGGCTCTGAATGAGGTAAACGGAGCCTCTAAATAAATGAAATTCATTCTTTTTCAGTCTTAATAGAGTGAAATCTAATAGAAAGTGTTATCTTTGCAGCCAAGTTAAACTATATACCTACCACAATGAGAATTACTAAGTAAGACAACACTTCTAAGTAAACATCACTTTTCTTATATGCTTTTTCTATTTTGTTAAGCATCACGAAATCCGTGTTGTTTAGCCAGTATTGTGTTTGTCGTTCCCCTATCCTGTGATTTTTTTCACTCTATTTTCAACCTCAAACCCAATAGATCATCATGTCTATCAGTATCCAACAAATCAGCTATATCCATCCGGATAAAGAAGTATTATTCAGTGACCTCAATTTCGCCATCAGTAAAGGGCAGAAACTAGGATTAGTCGGTAACAATGGTTGTGGCAAGTCTACTTTGCTACAAATTATTGCCGGACAGTTATCACCCTCTTCCGGTGTCATTGTCCGCCCGGACGACCTATATTATATCCCGCAACATTTCGGGCAATATGATTCACTGACCATCGCACAGGCTCTTCAAATAGAGTGTAAACAGCAAGCTCTGCACGCTATCCTGACAGGAGATGTCTCAAACGAGAATTTCACCATTCTAAATGATGACTGGAATATCGAAGAACGTTCCATCGCCGCTCTCGATTTATGGGGATTAGGACAGTTTACGCTATCCTACCCGATGAATCTGCTTAGTGGCGGCGAAAAGACCCGCGTATTCCTGGCAGGTATGGACATTCATCATCCATCTGTCATACTTATGGATGAACCGACCAATCATCTCGATTCTTCCGGCAGACAACGTTTATATGACTGGGTAGAAAAATATCGTTCCACCCTGTTAGTGGTAAGTCATGACCGTACTCTGCTCAATCTTCTCCCCGAAATTTGCGAATTGGAGAAGCATCAAATCAATTATTATGGCGGAAATTACGAATTCTACAAAGAACAAAAAACGCTGATGCAGGAAGCATTGCAACAACGTATTGAAGAAAAAGAAAAGGCACTACGTATCGCCCGTAAAGTGGCTCGCGAAACGGCCGAACGCAGAGACAAACAGAATGTACGCGGCGAAAAGAGTAATATAAAAAAAGGAGTTCCACGCATTGTATTGAACGCACTCCAAGGGAAATCCGAGAAGAGCACTAGTAAACTGACTGGTGTCCATCAGGAGAAAGCCGAGAAGTTAACAAATGAACGTAACCAGCTTCGAGGTTCGCTCTCTCCGACTGCGGCATTAAAAACCGATTTCAACAGTTCCTCGCTTCATACCGGGAAGATATTAGTGACAGCAAAAGAGATTAACTTCAGTTATCATTCCAATTCGATTAACAATGATATTCTGACGAATGATGAAATAAATTCGTCTGACACAGGTTATCATCCCAATCCGAATAGCAATGATATTCAGGAAAATAGTATCTCAAAACAACAGCTTTGGCAAGCTCCTGTCAGCTTTCAGCTAAAGAGCGGAGACCGCCTCCGTATAGAAGGAGCCAACGGTAGCGGGAAAACAACTCTATTGAAATTAATCACCGGCCAACTTCAACCACAGGAAGGAACCCTGACACGGACGGACTTTAGCTATGTCTATTTGAATCAAGAGTATTCGATCATTGACGACCGGAACAGTATTCTTGAACAGGCTTACGCTTTCAACAGCCGGAATCTGCCGGAGCATGAAATAAAGATTATTCTAAACCGTTACTTGTTTCCTGCATCCGAATGGGACAAATCCTGCCGGAAACTTAGTGGTGGTGAGAAAATGCGTCTCGCTTTCTGCTGTCTGATGATTAGTAACAATACCCCTGATATGTTTATCCTGGATGAACCTACCAACAATTTGGACATACAAAGTATTGAAATTATCACTGCTACTATCAAAAATTATGCAGGTACTGTGATAGCAATCTCACACGACAATTATTTTATTCAGGAAATTGGTGTCGAACAATGCATTTTATTGAGTTAGTCTATTGATATTTTATCTAGGGCAACCGCACCAAAATTTAATTCATATCCGCACAGTTTTGAATAAAATAATGAAGTATTCTGGAAACGTTGTGGTAAATCTGAAAAAGATGATTGAGTTTTTAAGATTCCCCGTTATCTTTTTATTATAAGATATGGGTCAAAGGTGAGGGTTGGTGAGGGTAGATTTATAACCTTTTATTTTATTATTTTCTATACTATCTCCTTTTTTATCTATAAAAAAAAATACGAAAGTTATAAATCTACCCTCACCAACCCTCACCCTTGACCCATTCATTAGCGCATCGTTTAACTCGTTTCAGTACAGTTCTTAATTAAATGAGAATTTATCGGTTAGGCTGAAAGCCTTACAATTATATATTTATTGGGGTGCCCTGAAAGGGCTTAATTATATAGCGTAGGGCAACGCCCTACGAAAAAAACACACCAGCCACAAGCCCTGAAAGGGCGGAACTGTATACAATTATGCCCTTTCAGGGCGCAAATTCAGATTACCGTTTTTTCGTAGGGCGTTGTCCTACGCTATATAATTAAGCCCTTTCAGGGCACTCCGCAAAATTATCATTTAGCTGATTTCTGCACGGTTATGAATCAAATTTTGGTGCAGTTGCCCTGTATTTTATCTGATAAGTCTAAATATCAATCTAGTTTTTTTATAACTTCGCAGCGCGAAGATCAAGAATTAGAATTAAAATGAATCAGACAGCACAATCATGGTGGTTTATCTTTTACAAAGACCAACTGCTTCTTGAGAAAAAAGAGGATGGCATATATGCCATCCCGTGTGGAGAAAGCTCTCCTATTGTTATTAAAGAAAAAACAACCGTACACAATATCACTACACTGGAAGGGAGAAACTGCAAGGCTTTCTCCCTCTCCTCTCCCATTGAAGAATCGGAGCAATGGATCATGATAGGGCTTCGTGCCTCCTATGAATATCTTCCTTTGTCTCATTATCAGACAGCAGGAAAAGCATATGAGATTCTGCATTGGGATAGAAACAGCCGCTTTTGTTCCGCCTGCGGCACGCCTATGGAACAGAAAGAATCTATCATGAAGCGTTGTCCGAAATGTGACCGGGAGGTATATCCTTCCATTTCCACAGCGATTCTTGTATTAGTGAGAAAAAAAGATTCACTACTCTTAGTGCACGCCCGCAATTTTAAAGGAACATTCAACAGTCTCGTTGCCGGATTTCTGGAAACCGGAGAAACGCTAGAAGAATGTGTAGCACGTGAAGTGAAAGAAGAAACCGGACTGGATGTAAAGAATATCACTTATTTCGGTAATCAGCCCTGGCCTTATCCCAGCGGACTAATGGTCGGCTTTATTGCTGATTATGCCGGAGGGGAAATCAACCTCCAAGATGAAGAATTGAGTTCGGGAGACTTTTATACAAGAGACAATTTACCCGAACTTCCCAGAAAACTTAGTCTTGCCCGAAAGATGATTGATTGGTGGATAGAGCATCCAAATGAATAAATCAAACATGGAAAATATCATCAAAGGAATCCGTCAGTATGTTCCCGAAGCCTGCTTAGAGATGGGTAAAATGAACATTTACTAAAAACAATCATAAATTAGCCCCATGGAATTATCAACAAAAACACCCCGAATTGAAGTAGTAGATGCTCTTAGAGGATTTGCTGTAATGGCCATCCTTCTGGTTCATAACCTGGAGCATTTCATTTTCCCCGTATATCCGGAAAGTTCTCCTGAATGGCTCACCATTTTGGATGCCGGAGTATTTAATGCGACATTTTCACTGCTTGCCGGAAAGTCTTATGCCATATTCGCTCTGCTTTTCGGATTCACTTTCTATATCCAGTCGCACAACCAGCAGTTGAAAGGAAAAGATTTTGGTTACCGCTTTTTATGGAGAATGATATTGCTGGCAGGATTCGCCACTTTGAATGCCGCTTTCTTCCCGGCAGGAGATGTCCTGCTTCTGTTTGTTGTAGTCAGTCTTGTACTATTTATCGTACGTAAATGGAGTGACAAAGCGATTCTAATCACCGCCATCTTGTTTTCACTGCAACCGATTGAATGGTTTCATTATATAATGAGCCTTTTCAATCCTGCATATACCCTACCCGATTTGAATGTCGGAGCCATGTATGCTGAAGTAGCAGAATACACCAAAGCCGGAAACTTTTGGGATTTTCTGATAGGTAATATTACTTTAGGACAGAAAGCAAGCCTGTTTTGGGCTATCGGTGCCGGACGTTTCTTGCAGACTGCCGGACTTTTCCTGTTTGGCTTATATATCGGACGCAAAGAATTGTTCGTAACTACCGAATCTCATTTGAAGTTCTGGATGAAAGCACTTATTATTGCAGCTATCAGTTTCGCGCCACTGTATTCTCTGAAAGAACAGATCATGCAAAGTGACAGCAGTTTAATTCAGCAAACGGTAGGTACTGCCTTTGATATGTGGCAGAAATTTGCATTTACGATTGTACTCGTTGCTTCTTTCGTGTTGCTTTATCAGAAGGATCAGTTCAAGAAAACTGTATCTAATCTGCGATTCTACGGAAAAATGAGCTTGACCAATTATATTTCTCAATCTATTTTGGGAGCCATTATCTATTTCCCATTCGGATTCTATCTTGCTCCTTACTGTGGATATACTCTTAGCCTGATTATCGGTATTATTCTTTTCCTGGCGCAAGTTCGGTTCTGCAAATGGTGGTTGTCTAAACATAAACAAGGACCATTGGAAACAATATGGCATAAATGGACTTGGATAGGCACGAAGAAATAACAGAAAAAAAAGAAATAGCACTGACTGAAAAATAGACTAAGAAAGCAGGCCACGAAATACACATAACTACAAACGAACAACTTACGAATATGAAACTGAACGTATCACTCTAAAGCATCAACAAAACATGTGTATCCGCAGCCTGCGGGTTGAAATTGAGATGATGCCAATACAACAAGATTCTCGCAAGAAGGATTAGCAAGTGGACTTAAAGAATGCAAAGGAAATGAAAGAACTGTGCCAAATTGGGGAAAAAGCCCGAAAATAGACAGAATCAGGGCTATGTATAGAGAAAAAGAAGCGCCTCCATAATCTTCGAAAAGACGATGGAGGCGCTATTTATTATTTATCTTTCGTTGTCTATTGCTGAAATATCAACAGAAACCAAATCAGATACCCAATGATTTCTTCACTGCTTCAATCTTTTCCATTGCGGCAGATTCGGCAGAAGCATAACAATTGCGGCAACCCATTTCACCCTGAACTTCCATATAGAACTTAATCTTCGGTTCTGTACCTGAAGGACGAACGGAAACTTTGCTACCGTCTTCAGTGAAATATTGAAGTACGTTAGATGGTTCCGGCATATCGATTGCAGTTACGTTACCTTTATCATCTGTCTGTTTCAGTGTCTTATAATCTTTGCTTAAGATCACTTTAGAGCCACCCAATTCTTTCGGAGGATTGGCACGGAAGTTCTCCATCATAGCTTTGATTTCTTCTGCACCACTCTTACCCGGTTTCACTACGTTTACAGTAAACTCTTTAGAGAATCCGTATTCTACGTAGATATCCAGCAACAACTGATACAAGGATTTACCATTATCTTTTGCCCATGCAGCAACTTCAGCAATCAAACAGCAAGCTGATACGGCATCTTTATCGCGAACGAAATCTTCGGCAAGGAATCCGTAGCTTTCTTCACCACCACCGATATATTTCTGTTTGCCTTCACGCAGACGGATTTCACGGGCAATCCATTTAAATCCGGTGTAGCAGTCAAGCATTTCGATATTGTTCTTATCTGCGATTTTCTTGATTAGTTCAGTTGTAACGATTGTCTTCACACAGAACTCGCCACCTTTAATCTTACCCAGTTGTTTGTACTGTGTCAGAATATAATAAAGGTACATCATACAAGTCTGGTTACCGTTAATCAGTACCCATTCGCCTTTATCATCCTTGCAAGCAATACCCACACGGTCAGCATCCGGGTCGGAAGCCATAACGAGGTCAGCATCAATTTCTTTGGCAAGGTTTACAGCCATAGAAAGAGCTTCGGCGTTTTCCGGGTTCGGAGATACGACAGTCGGGAAATTACCGTCCTTAATCATCTGTTCGGGCACAGTAAATACGTTTTCGAATCCCCACATTTTCAATGCACGAGGAATCAACATCATACCTGTACCATGAATCGGAGTATAGACAATCTTCATATCTTTGTGACGGGCGATAGCTGCCGGATCAATAGAAACAGTTTTCACCATATCCAGATAAATCTTATCGATGTCTTCACCGATAATCTGAATCAAATCCGGATTTCCCTGGAATTTGATATCGGCAGCAGAAGCAATTGCATTCACTTCGTCGATGATACCTTTATCGTGTGGAGCCAATACCTGTGCACCATCGTCCCAATATGCCTTGTAACCGTTGTATTCTTTCGGATTGTGAGAAGCAGTCAGGATGATACCGCTTTGGCAACCGAGGTGACGGATGGCGAAAGACATTTCCGGTGTCGGACGCATGTCGTCAAACAGATATACTTTGATACCATTGGCAGAGAAAATATTAGCAGAAGTTTCCGCAAACAAACGGCTGTTGTTGCGGCAATCGTGACCTACTACTACAGAAATCTGCGGCAGGTCTTTGAAGTTCTTTTTCAGATAGTTGGAAAGTCCTTGAGTGGCAGCACCTACCGTATAGATATTCATACGATTGCTACCTACACCCATAATACCACGCAGACCACCAGTACCAAATTCAAGATCTTTGTAGAAAGCTTCAATTAGTTCGGTTTTATCATCGTTTTCCAACATACGTTTCACTTCAGCCTGGGTTTCAGCATCATAAGCCGGGGTTAGCCATTTTTCGGCTTTTTCAGTGACCTGTTTAATAAGTTCCTGATTTTCCATTTCGATTGTTATTTATTGGTTAATGAATTATTTATTATCAATTTCTTGAGCACACAAATGTAAAATAATAAGTTTATAATTCCTAGTTATTTAATGAAGAATTAAGAATGAAAAATGAAGAATCGCATTATAAGACATATTTGCAAAGCATAATTCTTCATTTTTCATTCTTAATTCTTCATTTTACCAAATATCTGTCACCAGTCTGCTTGACATATTCCTGCAAGAATTCTTTCGGATATCCGGGACGCATCACTCCGGCAGGTTGTCCGATAGAATTACGCTCAAACTTACCGTCTTTAACACGTTTCACCACTCCATCATTGTACTTCACAATCAAGAATGTACCCAATTGTTTCCAAGTATCGAAAGTGCTCTGTGCGGTCATATTTGTATAGTTTGTCAGAAAGTCAACTGCTGCGTTCTTATCTTTTGCCAGCAGTTTGGCAGCCATTTCTTCAATGCCTTCCTGTGCATTGTTGAAAGTAGTTTCCATTTCTTTCTGCGCTTCCCGTACATCACCGATCATCAAATCATAACGCGGATAGACCATATTAGATACCCAGTTGAAAATCCAGAAAGCAGAATTCCAGGAGAAAGTAATATAATCGGCCCCATCTACACGGGTATAACATACCGGCACTTTAGTAGCACAACAATAAACCGGGGTAAATACAGCCATGTTCGCATCATCCACGCCAAACCAAAGTACACCGCCTATCGGGTCCGGCTTATGAGCCCGCATTTGTGCAACAAATACAAACCCGCTTTGTTGAGTGGAAATCGGACGTTCGTTGAAATATTCCTGGCCGTCTACTTTGAAGTTCAGAGGAGAAAGACGATAAGGTGTCTTATAAGGTCCGGCTCCAAAATCATTGGAGATGTCAAGAGGCGTTCCTTCATAATGGTCGCGCATCATATCTTTCACATCTTGCACGGATAACTTATGTTTCGGTTTCACAAAAAGAGGCATCGGCGTATTGGTCTTTCCCTCAATGTAAGGAAGATAATCTTTTCCGTTATCTGTGAACTTATTAAAATAGCTCCACACGCGAGCCTCACAGAAACGACGTGCACCAAAATCAAGAGGCGCATAGGCTAATGAGAAGCTAAAGTCTTTGTTTACTCCATTAAAATATCCCTTCTCACGGGCAAAAGAAACGACATCCGGAGAGTACATGCAGTTTTCCTTGTCGTTCATATCAAACTGGTGGATACGTGACTGGTTGGCATGGGCCGAAATACAATCATCGGGCACACGTACAGCTACCCAAACTGCTCCACGGATGCCGGGACCTTTACCAATCATTTCCATAATCCATATTTCGTTCGGATCGGCAATAGTAAAGGATTCTCCTTCGCTATAATAGCCGTATTGCTGCACTAAGTCGGTCATGATCTTAATTGCTTCACGGGCAGTGCGCGAACGTTGCAAACCGATATAAATCAGACTTCCGTAATCGATAATCCCTGTAGAATCGGCCAATTCCGGACGTCCGCCGAAAGTTGTCTCACCAATGGTAACCTGATATTCATTCATATTACCGACTACATTGTAAGTCTGGCGTGCCTGCTCTATTTCTCCCAGATACTTGCCGGTATCCCATTCATAAACTTTCAGCATCGTACCTTTTGGATAGGTAGCAGCCGGATAATGATAAAGTTCTCCGAATAAGCCATACGAGTCGGCAGAATAGGAAACAATCGTCGAGCCATCAGCAGACGCATTCTTTCCGACAATCAGGTTGGTGCAGGCGAAGGTGTTCGCCACAGCCGCCATCAATACGGCGGCACAAAGAATAATTCTTCTCTTCATAATAAATATATGATTCACTTTTAATAATTTACCAAACAAAGCTTTCACGGGCCACTGTTTCATTCCCACAATAGTCGGTCACTGTAAATTCAACAGTATGCTTGCCTCCTTTCTTTACGCGTTTGGGATCCAACGTACATTCCCAGTATGATTTCACAATATTGGGACGTCCGAAAAGCGCATACTTTCCGTCAATCGTTCCACGATAGGAAGCAATTCCTGCGCCCTGATCTTTCAAACGATAGACAATCTTTCCGTTTCTTCCCCACTGATTCTTGTTGACAGGGATAATCTCCGGCGGGATGGTATCGATGGCAACAGTGTAAGTTCCCAACTCCCGGATAGATGCTTTCATGTATCCGTCTTCATACTTTCCGCCTACGCTGTACTTTCCTCCTTTTGGAGTTATGCGGGCCACATAATATTTCGTCGTATCGGCAATTGGTTTTCTACGCAACCCGATACACAACTCACAAGCTGCGTGCAGCGGAACCGTCTTATCATTCAGCTGATAAGTAAAAGCAACGGCACCACTATCCGCCTTCACCTGATAATTGAGGGGAACATCATCATACAACATTCCTTTCGGAACAACCAAGTTCAATCCCGGTTCTTGCAGATAATTAGTCTTATTCCAGGTAAAATAATATTTCTCCCGATGATTCAACGGTTCAATCGGCTGTTTCCGACCCCGTACGGTGAAACTATATTTGGAAGTGTTTCCGAAAGCATCTTTTAATGTATATAAGAACTGATAGTCCCGTTCCTCATCAATCGTCACCAAGCCACGGTTATCATTCGATGCTTTTAGCAGACGCAAAGTGTTGCCCGGATCAATGAAAGATTTCATATATTGCCCGTAAGTCCAGGAATTAATCATCCGGTTCTCTTCCTGCGAGAAGCGATCTACGGTGCTACGAAATATTTCATTTCCATCTACCGTAAGCACAACTGAATAAACTCCATAATGGTTATTCACTCCATCCATGTAATCGTATGCTTTGATCCCCACACCTATCACTCCCCATGCTTCCACCGGACGCTCACTATTGGGAAGAATGGTTTTATTCTCTTGCTTTCCATCCACTACTCCTTTACCCAGTTGTGGAAAAAATAGAATGCCATCCGCTTTCGGAGCACGCGTATCTTTTATTTTCGATTGAAAGAAAGGCATAGGGTCAATATAATCTCCCGATTCCGTTTCAAACACATCCAGATGAAGATGCGGACCGAACGAATATCCGGTATTTCCGCTCCATGCGATCTGCTGGCCTCCTTTTACCGGATATTCTTCCGGTTCAGGAACAATCTCTACTTCCCAGCTTTCTTCTTCATATTGAAGTTTCTCCACCCTTTCGGCAATGGGAGAAACAAAACCACTCAAATGGCGGTTGATCGTTGAATAGCCATTGTGATAACAGACATCAAGTACATATCCCGAACCATTCGTGACGCGAATACGCGAAATATAGCCATCAGCGAGAGCACGAACGGGTTTACCGATAACTCCGCCTGTCTTAAAATCCAGTCCGCCGTGGAAGTGATTGGAGCGAATTTCTCCAAAGTTCCCACTCAATGTAAGAGGAAAGTCAAAAGGAGGTACAAAGGTTACTTGCTTCTTCTCTTGTCCATACCCTCCGATGCAGCAAGCCAACATCAAAGCAGTGATATATCGTCTCATCATTCCGTTCACTTTTTTACTCCCGCAAATGTACACTATTCCCACTAAACTATGAAATATCCGAGGAGAATGATGACCGTAGATACTAGTTAATATTTCTTTTTAATGTTATATTCATTGCAAATTAGTAGTCATTATGTTATTTATATTAGTACTTTTGTAGCCGTTTTTTAATTATAATTAAAAGTTAGAAACTCAATGAGAATGTATGTAAAAGTAATGGCAGCGGTCATTGCATGTATATTGCTGAGTGGAGAAGCGCTCTCGGCATTTGCAACTACCCCCGCTACAGAAAATCTGAGTTGGTTTAAAAAGAAAAAGAAAAAACCAGAAGAGAAAGAAGAGAAGAGTAAAAGCGACTACGAGAAATTAGTGGAAGACAGTAAAACGACCAAAGGGATGTTTGCTGTACATCAAAAGAAGAATGATTATTATTTTGAAATTCCCACCTCACTTTTGGGACGTGACTTATTAGTTGTCAATAAGCTGCAACGAGTTCCTGCCGAACTTAATGATGCGGGCGTAAACCGCGGAGTAAACTATGAGAATCAGATGGTTTGCATGGAATGGGACAAAGCGACGGGCAAACTAATGTTACGCCAACAACGCCCATTACCTCTGGCCCCCCAAACGGACGCTATCTTCCGTTCGGTAAAGGATAATTTTATCTCTCCGCTGATTGCCGCATTCAAGATCGAAGCAGTCAATGCAGATTCTACGGCATTAGTAATCAAGGTGAATGATATTTATGATGGTACGGAAACCAGTATCAATAACGTATTTACCAATATTAATCTGGGTACTTCGGCTATCAAGAATTTATCACGTATTCTATCCATCAAATCCTTTTCAAACAATGTCGTGGCAACTTCCGAGTTGACTACCCGGGTAACGGAAGGTACTACTACTGTTTATGTAACGGTGGAAGTTAGTTCTTCTATTCTCTTATTGCCCGAAAAGCCGATGATGGGGCGATTCGACAATCAGAAGGTCGGTTATTTCACGAATCCGTTATTAAGTTTCAGTGATGCGCAGCAGCGTACGGATAAGACACAGTATATCACCCGCTGGCGTATGGAACCCAAACCGGAAGATCGGGAGGCTTATCTGAAAGGTCAGATGGTAGAACCTGCCAAACCGATTGTCTTCTACATTGATAATTCAACTCCTTACCAATGGCGTTCGTACATTAAGAAAGGTATCGAGGACTGGCAGATTGCCTTTGAAAAGGCTGGTTTCAAGAATGCGATTATCGCCAAAGAAATCACGGACAGTATGCATGTAGACATGGATGATGTCAATTACTCCGTACTGACTTATGCTGCTTCGGAAAAGAAAAATGCAATGGGACCTTCTCTGTTAGATCCCCGTTCCGGAGAAATTCTGGAAGCTGATATTATGTGGTGGCACAATGTGCTTTCTATGGTACGTGAATGGATTACTGTCCAGACCGGAACAGTGTGTCCGGAAGCACGTAATGTACAATTGCCTGATGCTTTGATGGGAGATGCCATTCGATTCGTCGCCTGTCATGAGGTAGGCCACTCTCTGGGACTCCGCCACAATATGATGGGTTCATGGGCTTTCCCGACAGATTCATTACGTTCCGAAGCATTCACTTCCAGAATGAACTCTACCGCTTCATCTATCATGGATTATGCACGATTCAATTATATCGCACAGCCTGGAGATGGCGTGAAAGTTCTTTCTCCGCATATCGGTCCATACGATATGTTTGCTATCGAATATGGATATCGTTGGTACGGAAAGAGTACTCCGGAAGAAGAAAAGGATATTTTATTCGATTTCTTGAGCAAACATACTGATCGGCTTTATAAATATAGTGAGGCACAGGATGTCCGCGATGCGGTAGATCCACGTGCACAGAACGAAGATTTAGGTGATGATCCGGTTCGTTCTTCTTTACTTGGCATTGAGAATCTGAAACGTATCGTTCCACAAATTCTTCAATGGACTACTACCGGTGAGAAGGGACAAACTTATGAAGAAGCATCTCGCCTCTACTACGCTGTAATCAACCAATGGAACAACTATTTATATCATGTCCTTGCCAATATTGGTGGCATCTACATTGAAAATACAATTGTAGGAGACGGCGTTAAAACTTATACATTTGTAGAGAAAGAGAAACAACAAGCTTCACTGAAATTTCTGATGGATGAAGTTTTGACATACCCTAAATGGTTGTTTGACACGGAAGTGGGGCAATATACTTATCTACTTCGCAATACTCCCATCGGAAAACAGGAAAATGCTCCTACACAAATCTTAAAGAACGCCCAAGCCTATATCCTTTGGGATTTACTTGGCAATACTCGTTTGATGCGTATGATAGAGAATGAATCTGTCAACGGAAAGAAAGCCTTTACAGTAGTGGAGCTTATGGACGGACTTCATAAGAACATTTTCGGTGTTACCGAACGCGGTGGTATCCCTAATGTTATGGAACGTTCTTTGCAGAAAAACTTCCTTGATGCATTACTTACAGCCGCTGCAGAACCGGAAGCCGTTAAAATCAACAAGAAGATCGCCAACGAACATTTCTTGCTTGACCACGCTACTCCTTTCTGTAGCTGTTACGCTGCCGAACAGCGTGCACTTCGTCAGGAAGACCGAATGGGTGCTCCACGTGTGCTCAATTTCTATGGCAGCCAGCTCAACCGTATTTCAGATGCTATTTCTGTGAAACGCGGTGAATTACTACGTATCAAGAAGTTGTTGCAGAACCGTCTCGGAACCTCCGATACTGCTGCACGCTATCATTATGAGGACATGATTCTGCGTATTAATACTGCTTTAGGAATCAAATAAAACCACTTATTACTTTAACTATCTACATTAATGAGAAAAAAATACTTGTGCATTCTTATATGCCTCTTTGCAAATGCGCTGGCCTTTGCCAGCGCTGCTAATCGTACAATCACCGGAGTCGTTATATCCGGTGAAGATAATGAACCTCTGATCGGCGCTTCCGTATATGTTAACGCAGATGACTTAAAAAAGGCCGGAGCATCACAGACTTCTCTAGGTACTATCACTGATATGGATGGTAAATTCTCCATTTCCATTCCGGAAAAGGTGACTAGGTTACATTGTAGTTATATAGGATTTGAAGAACAAGACATCGTTTTGCAAGCAGGAAAAGATACTTATCGTATTGTACTTCAAGCTTCATCACACACATTAGGAGACGTAGTAGTAACTGGTTATCAAGAACTGGAACGTCGTAAACTGACTGCTGCCATTGCCAAAGTAGATGTTACAGATGGAATGGTAGGTGCTGCAAAAAGTATCGATCAGGCGTTAGCAGGACAAATCGCCGGTGTAGCTGTTACGACAACTTCTGGTGCACCGGGAGCTCCAGCACGTATTCGTATTCGTGGTACGGCTTCATTAAATGGAACACAAGACCCATTATGGGTATTGGATGGAATACCTTTGGAGGGGACAGATATTCCGGAAATCAACAAAGACAACGATAATGACATCGTAAATATGTCACAATCTTCTATCGCAGGTTTAAGTCCAAACGACATTGAAAGCATTACGATATTAAAAGATGCAGCTGCTACTGCTATCTATGGTGCACGTGCTGCAAATGGCGTAATTGTGGTAACAACCAAAAGAGGAAAAACCGGAAAACCTGTTATTAACTTCAATACTAAATTGACTTATACTCCAAATCTCAATACTTCACGACTCAACTTACTAAACTCGGAAGAGAAAGTCGATTTGGAACTTCAATTGTTAAAAGAAGCACGGTTTGACATATTATGGGGATTAACAGATCCGATACCGGTATTTCCTGAAAAAGGAAAAGTTGCTGCTATCATGAAACAATATAACTTAATAGACATCTATAAAGAACAGGGGTGGAACGGACTGACACCTGAAGCCCAAAATGCTATAAACAAACTGAAAACAATCAATACAGACTGGAATGACATATTATTCAGAGATGCTTTTACGCAAGAATATAACTTTAGCATTTCTGGTGGTAGCGAAAAGGTTACTTATTACAACTCACTTGGTTATGTCAAAGAAAACGGAAATGTACCAGGTGTAAGCATGAGTCGTTTTAATCTGACCAGTAAAACGTCTTACCAAATCAACAAAATATTAAAAATTGGAATGTCTATTTTTGCCAACAGACGCAAGAATAACACATTTATGACTGATACTTACGGACTTATTAACCCTATATATTATTCACGTATCGCCAACCCTTACTTTGCTCCGTTTGACGAACAAGGAAACTACCTTTACGATTACGACGTAGTCAGAAGTAATGAAACAGATGAAAAGCAAGGCTTCAATATATTCGAAGAACGAGCAAATACCAATAAAGAGTCTGTCACCACAGCCATCAATTCTATCTTTGATGTTCAGCTACGTTTTAACGATCAGTGGAAAGTTTATTCACAGATTGGTGTGCAATGGGATCAATTGTCCCAAGAAGAGTATGCCGGGATAAATTCATATAATATTAGGAATATACGTGAAACCAATAAATATTGGAAAGATGGTGTACACACTTATCTCATACCAGAAGGAGGTATGCTTAAAACAACTAATAGTACAACTTCACAACTCACATGGAAAATCCAGGGAGAATACAAAAACACATTTGGGGATATACATGACATACAGATAATGGCTGGTTCGGAAATTCGCAAAAACTGGGTAGACAACCAAGCCTCAACCGGATACGGATATGATCCCAAGAAACTAACATTCCAGAATCTCATATTTAAAGATGAAGCACAAGCCAATGATTGGAATCTAAAAACTAAATCGTACAAGGAAAACGCTTTTGCTTCTTTCTTTGCCAATGGTTCATATACTTTAATGAATCGTTATACATTGGGAGGAAGTGTGCGCATGGATGGTTCTGACTTATTCGGAGTAGATAAGAAATACCGTTTCTTACCAATCTATTCGGTAAGCGGTTTGTGGCGTTTATCTAATGAATCGTTCATTAGACAATACAAATGGATTGATAATTTAGCTCTTCGCCTTTCTTATGGTTTACAAGGAAATATTGATAAGGGAACCTCTCCATTCCTAGTCGGGAAATATGATAATGTGAATATTTTACCTGGTTACAGTGAAGAAAATATTATTATCAATAGTGCTCCCAACAGTAAATTACGCTGGGAAAAAACAGCATCTTACAATTTAGGAATGGATTTTTCCGTACTCAATCAAGCCATCAATCTTAGTGTAGATTACTACTATAGAAAAGGAACAGACTTAATTGGTTCTAAAGCATTAGCTTTGGAAAATGGATTCACTAATATGTCTATAAACTGGGCTAGTATGGAAAATAAAGGTGTAGAAGTAAATCTGCAGACACGTAATATCACCACTAAAAACTTCTCTTGGTACACTACTTTCAACTTCGCATATAATCAAAATAAAGTACTAAAAGTACTTACAGATAAAAGCCAAGTGACTCCTAGTCTGGAAGGATATCCTGTAGGTGCAATCTTTGCACTAAAAACAAAAGGTATAAATCCTGATACAGGGCAAATCTATCTTGAGAATAAAGAGGGCAAAGCTGTCACTGTGGAAGAATTATTTAGAATGACATCGAATGAAGACGGGCTTGGCACTTACCAAATAGGACCGAATAGCGAAGAACAAAGAGATTTCTACAGCTATGTCGGAACGTCAGACGCTCCCTATACGGGCGGTTTTCTAAATACGTTCAATTACCGCAATTGGGAACTGAACCTGAATTTTTCTTATAATTTTGGAGCACACGTAAAAACTACTCCAAGTTATAATGTATCTGACTTAGACCCAGGGCGCAATATGAATAGAGACATACTGGATAGATGGACACCGGAAAATACAACAGGAAAGTTCCCTGCATTAGCAACGTACAATTACAATCCGGCCGACTACTACTTGTTCAGTACTCGAAATGACATTTACAGATCACTGGATATCTGGGTAAAAAAGCTAAGCTTTGTACGTCTACAAAATATACGTCTTGCTTACCGGGTTCCATCCGAATGGCTTCATAAACTAAGTATCGGCGGAGCAACTGTAGGATTAGAGGCTCGTAACCTATTCGTTATCAGCTCTAATTATGATAATTATATGGATCCGGAATCAATGGGCAACCTATACTCTACCCCAGTTCCCAAATCCATTACCTTCAATCTAAGTCTTAACTTTTAAAAAATATATTATGACAAAGAAAATATATTATATATTCACATTAATAGGAAGCCTGTTATTATCTTCCTGTGATAGTTATTTGGACATACAACCAGTAGGCCAAGTAATTCCCAATACGCTAGCTGAATACAGAGCTTTATTCACAACAGCTTACAATACAGCACTCAATGACAGAGGAATATGCGAAATCAGAACAGATATCGCAACCATATTACAGTCTGATGCCACTTCCAAAAATTCTTTAGGAGATGTTGAAAAATGGAATGATGTTAATCCGAATGCAAGTACGAGACAATTTGGATGGGCGGCCTATTATACCAATATCTATTATGCCAACGCAATCATCGATAAAAAAGATGAAATATCAGAAGGAAGCCAAGAAGATATTAATCAATTAGTTGGAGAAGCTTACCTCATGAGAGCATATATGCATTTCATATTGGTCAATCTTTATGGACAACCTTATACAGCTACCGGAGCATTAGAAACCAAAGCAGTTCCTCTAAAACTCAATACTGATTTAGAAGAAATACCATCAAGAAATACTGTAAAGGAAATATATACCTCTATTTTATCTGATATAGAAACAGCACGGAAACTGATTAATAAAAAAGAATGGGAAATTCAATATTCATACCGTTTTTCAACATTATCAGTAGATGCTATGGAATCACGGGTATATTTATACATGGGTGAATGGAGCAAATCTTATGAAGCTTCGGAACGTGTATTAGCCGGAAAATCGACATTGGTAAACCTAAATGATGAAGGAGGCAAACTTCCTAATGAATTTACATCTGTAGAAATGATCACTGCCTATGAAGTTTTTCCAAATAGCGATTATGCCGGATCACTCTTACTTTACCCTTCATTTTTACAAGAATATGAGGAAGGAAAAGATCTACGTCCAAACAAGTATTATCAAGCAAATAAAAATGGAAATTATACTTCCATCAAAAGTGGTGAATCTAAATTCAAATGTACTTTCCGCACCGGAGAGCTTTATTTAAATTCAGCAGAAGCTGCTGCACATTTAAACAAATTACCTGAAGCACGTACCCGGCTCTTGAAACTAATAGAGAATCGTTATACATCAGAAGGTTATGAGCAGAAAAAGAATGAAATAAATGCGATGAGCCAAGAAAAGCTAGTCACAGAAATTCTGAAAGAACGTGCTCGCGAGCTTGCTTTTGAAGGCCATCGTTGGTTTGATTTACGCCGAACTACCCGACCGGAAATCAAAAAAGAAATTGAAGATGTAACCTACACACTTGTACAAGATGATTCCCGTTACACATTGCGTATTCCACAAGATGCAATTGATGCTAATCCCGGACTTTTAAACTAATAACCAAGCATTTTTCATAGAAACAAACCGCCTGACATCATAGACTAAAAAGCTCCCTTTACCTAAAGCGTAAAAGGAGCTTTTTTTAATCTATCTATTAGCCATTTCTCATTTTGTACACCTACCTCATTCACCATTAAATCTTTATCCCCTAAAAGCATTGTTCTTTAACAAGAAATCCGTATCTTTGTAGCGACTTATTACGATTAATAACGTAGAAGCGTTTAGAATATTATCTCTATTCAGAATCTGGTAAATTCTTTAATTGGGGAGATAATGGCAACTAAGCGTTCACGTCTTTGTTATATGCAAGGGCGTGGACTCTGTTGTTCATTTCCCAATAGGTTTACCAGAGCCTTGAATAGAATGAACTAACGACGTCCACGCTTCTCTTGTATATATATGGTATCCGGACGCTTACCACACAAACAATGGCTCAGTCTGAAACCTTGGGGGATTGCGTTAAAATTCTTATTTTTGCATCATGAAAACATCCTCTTCCCAAACGATTGATCCTGTTGCTTCTTTAAGCTTGTTCTTGCCTTCAGGAATCCTTGATTACTTTACCCTAGTCAATCATGTTTCTCAGGATACTTGCTTTATTCTTTATTTAGAGGAGAAAGCCACTATTCCTGCTGAGTACTCTGATCTCCATCTTCACTCAAAAGGTTTCCTCCCTGAGATTGAAGTTCAGGACTTCCCTATCCGTGGTAAAGCCGTTTATTTACGTATCAAGCGTCGTCGCTGGGAAGATCCATCCACTGGGCAGACATATAGTCGTGACTGGAGTTTGGTAGCCACCGGTACTCGCATAACCGCTGAGTTCGGTGCTTTTTTAAAAGAATTACTTAGATAATCACGCCGTTAGCTGCCAAAGTGTAGCTGAGCATTACTGTATGGATGGCAAACAGCTTCAAAGCCAATATAAAGACCACCTGAGTGACTTCCAGAATTGGGATCAGAGAGCACATGCCCAAGAGTATATCCTTTATCCAAAGAATATGGGTTATCACCTATGTATTGACGAAACGGCTTTAAGTAAGGGAGATCTTTATACCATCTTAATAAATAGAGATAAGCGAGGTAGGAAAGGTTCTATTATAGCTGTAATTCAGGGCACTAAAACCGATGATATCATTGCGGTACTTACAAAGATGCCACAGGAGCTGCGTAATCAGGTCAAAGAAATTACACTGGATATGGCAGGGAGCATGCAAAAGATTGCCAAAACGTGCTTTCCACGTGCCATGCAGGTGATTGATAGGTTTCATGTACAAAAACTTGTATACGAAGCTGTACAAGAGTTGCGCATTACATATAGATGGCAAGTGATAAAAGAGGAGAATAAAGCTATGAAAGCGGCAAAAGAGAAGGGGGAAGTATATAAAGCAGAAGAACTCGAAAACGGAGATACACTCAGGCAATTATTGGCCAGAAGCAGATATTTATTATTTAAATCACCTGATAAATGGACCAAGAGTCAGAAAATCAGGGCAGAATTACTTTTCAAGCAGTTTGAAGATATTAAGCACGTATATTACTACTCATTGGAGTTGGGAAAGATCTTTTCCACAAACTATGACAAGGATGTAGCAAGAGCAAAGCTGGCACTATGGTATAATAAGATTGAAGAATATGGATACGATACATTCACAACAGTAGCAAACTCTATTGAGAATCATTATGAAAGGATTCTGAACTTCTTTGTGAACAGGAGTACAAATGCAGCAGCGGAAGCATTTAATGCTAAAATCAAAGCATTTAGGGCATCATTTAGAGGAGTAGTGGATATGAGCTTCTTCCTTTTTAGGCTAGCAAAGGTATATGCATGAAGGGAATTGACTAAACTTAATCCCCCAAGAATTACAACTGAGCCCAAACAATAAAGGTAATGAGCAGCACTATTACAAAGTTCTTCGCTTCTTTTTTAGCTTATGGGGTAGCTAATAAGAAAAAGCGTTTCTCGGCAATTGGCCGTTTCTCCGAAGGATTGGCTCCGGTAAAAGGAAAAATCCAATGGGGATACATCAATAAAGGATATGACGTTGTCATTCCTCTAATGTACGAACGGGCTTTCTCTTTTAAAGAAGGATTAGGGATGGTAGTACTCAATTCTCAATACGGATTCATCGACCATACCGGACAAATACAGATTCCGTTTAAATACACAGCCGCTCACTCGTTTGAACAAGAATGTGCACGGGTATGCCACGATGGATTATGGGGATTGATTGACAGACAAGGAAACTACATTCTTCCACCGACTTACAGTCAAATAGAACAATTCGCGGAAGGATTAGCTCTCGTCTCGCTACACAATAAGATAGGATTCATTAACAAGAAAGGAGAAGTTGTCATTCCCCTGGAATATGATAATGGACGCTCTTTCTCTGAAGGATTGGCTGCTGTTTGTATTGAAAGTCAGTCGTCCAAGTGGGGGTATATAAACAAAGACAATGAAGAAGTACTTCCTTTTAAGTACGATATTGCAGAACCCTTTTATAACAACATAGCTCGAGTGGGTCTCTATGGAAAAAGCATGAAAATCAACAAACAGGGCAGTGAATGTCTATAAAACAACCACTCTACGCATTTATTCATCTCAACACGCGAAGACATTCTGTTCTAAAACATCCCCTTACGAACAACAACGTAAGGGGATTTTTCGTACTTTCGAACATGTTAAATCTTTAATACGCAACATTATGATTATCGGAGTACCAAAGGAAATCAAAAACAATGAGAACCGTGTAGGCATGACACCTTCAGGAGTGGCTGAAGTGGTAAAACAAGGGCATCGGGTATTTATCCAACATACAGCGGGAATAAATAGCGGTTTTCCGGATGAAGCATATCAAGCTGTCGGCGCACATATCCTGCCAACAATAGAAGATATTTACGCCACTGCCGAGATGATCGTAAAGGTGAAAGAGCCGATAATCACTGAATATAACTTAATAAGAAAAGGACAGTTACTATTCACTTATTTCCATTTTGCTTCCGACAGGGAGTTAACCCTTGCCATGCTCTCCAACAAATCAATATGCCTGGCTTACGAAACTGTAGAAGAAGCAGACCACACATTACCTTTATTAATTCCGATGAGCGAAGTTGCCGGACGTATGTCTATTCAGGAAGGTGCCCGTTTCCTGGAAAAGCCGCAAGGTGGAAAAGGTATTCTTTTGGGAGGTGTACCAGGTGTTAAACCGGCTAAAGTATTAATTTTAGGTGGCGGAATCGTAGGTAGCAATGCTGCACAAATGGCTGCGGGAATGGGGGCAGACGTCACTATCACAGATATAAATCTGGCACGTTTGCGCTATTTGAGTGAAACACTTCCTAAGAATGTAAAGACATTGTATGCATCCGAACTTAGAATCAGAAAAGAATTGCCGGATGTTGATTTAGTTATCGGTTCCGTATTGATTCCCGGCGATAAAGCACCGCATCTGATTACTAAAGAGATGCTTTCGATGATGCAACCCGGCACAGTATTAGTAGATGTAGCAATTGACCAGGGAGGATGCTTCGAGACTTCTCACCCAACCACCCACAGTGCACCGACCTATATTGTAGACGGAATCGTTCATTATGCAGTAGCTAATATTCCGGGAGCCGTACCTTATACTTCCACTCTTGCACTGACTAATGCTACCCTCCCCTACGTGATCGCTTTAGCAAATAAGGGATGGAAAAAAGCCTGCAAAGATAATCCGGCATTGGCTCTTGGACTGAATATTGTAGAAGGAAAAATCGTTTATAAAGCTGTAGCCGATGTATTTGGTTTGAAATACGAACCTGTCAGCCTATAATAAATGGGAATTTATCGGTTAAATGGGAATTTAGCGGTTAAATGAGATTTTAGCGGTTAGGCTGAAAGCCTTACAATTATATATTTATTGGGGTGCCCTGAAAGGGCTTAATTATATAGCGTAGGGCAACGTCCTACGAAAAAAACACACCAGCCACAAGCCCTGAAAGGGCGGAACTGTATACAATTATGCCCTTTCAGGGCGCAAATTCAGATTGTCGTTTTTACGTAGGGCGTTGCCCTACGCTATATAATTAAGCCCTTTCAGGGCACTCCGCAAAATGATCATTTATCGTTCAAACAAATATTTTTTCTCCACAGCTTGCCGATAAGATTCAACCAATTCATTCATCACCTCTGCTACCGACTGTCGACGGGATATTATTGCCGAGACCTGGCCTATTTCCAGTTCACCTTCTTCCAAGTCACCTTCGAAGATACCTTTCTTAGCACGTCCGCGTCCGAGCAAAGTTCTTAATTCCTCGGAAGTTGCACCACTATCTTCAGCCTTCTCCACCGCTTCACGAAAAGCATTTTTTACCAATCGTGTCGGAGCCAGCTTTTTCAACAACAACTTAGTGTCCCCTTCACCGAGACTCAAGCAATAATCTTTAAATACCGGACTCGCTGAACTTTCTTCAGTCAGCGCAAAACGTGTTCCTATTTGCACACCTTCCGCCCCCAACACCATAGCAGCCAGTATTCCTTCTCCTGTGCCAATACCTCCCGCGGCTACCAAAGGCAATGTGGTAGCCTCACGCACAGCAGGAATCAAACAGAAAGTCGTTGTTTCCTCCCGTCCATTATGCCCTCCGGCTTCGAAACCTTCAGCTACTACTGCATCCACCCCGGCTTCTTCACATTTCATAGCAAAACGAGCAGATGAAACGACATGAACAACTGTTATTCCACGCTCCTTCAACCATCCGGTCCACGTTTTCGGATTTCCGGCAGAGGTAAAAACAATCTTCACTCCCTCTTCCACTACAATATTCATAATCTCTTCTATTTGGGGATACATCAAAGGGATATTCACTCCAAAGGGAAATTTTGTGGCCGCATTACATTTACGGATATGTTCACGTAAAGTGTCCGGATGCATAGAACCGGCGCCGATCAATCCCAATCCGCCGGCATTGCTCACGGCAGAAGCAAGACGCCAACCGCTACACCACACCATACCACCTTGAATAATAGGATATTGAATACCCAGAAGGGAAGTAATTCTATTCATAATTAATAATTTATCTATGTTTTAATATGCCAAAAGACCAATGATAACGACAGAGTTATATAACAATGCGCCAACATAACAATACACAAATATACTAATTATTCAATTACAAACACTCTCAAGTTAGTACATTACACATTGTTACATCAACACATTATTATAACGTCTTCAGCGTGCAATCTGTTCGATCGGTTTATTTATCAACACAGTTGTAGAATCTCCATAAGTTCTCAAAACCTCCAATGTACGGGCGCGGTTATCTCGGCCTTTCTTATTCCAGAACTCTTTGGTAAAGACAGCCATCAGGTCAAGTCCACCGACCGTTCCTCCATTGATATACACTCCGCTCCCACCAAACAAGGGAATAGGTGCGTCCATCACTACCGTGTTCACCATCATTCCATTGGCACGTTCACTCAACTGCCGGAAACGTACTCCACTCGCCTGTATCTCATCCAAAGATTTACGCACCCCTTTCGCCATCGGATTACGTGCCCAGTTCGAGTAGGATCTTTGATGGCGTATCTCATAGAAAGGATCTCCCCGCCAAGTGTTTTTATCAATCTTTATCTTCTTCTGATAGATAGGGTCCCAGTTATAACGGGTATTCGCTTTATATGGCATCAAACTCAACACCACTTTCGGTTTAGGCAATGCTTCAGGAAGCGATTCATCAGGCATCATCCAGCTTTTCTCCTCCGACATTCGGGGAGTACCAACCGCAGTTCCGAAATCAATCGACTTTACAGCATCCATATTCAAATGCAACTCCTGGTCACTCTCCAGCAATTTCTTCAAATGCAAAGAGTCTTGCGCCGTCCATACTTGCGAATATGCAAATAAAGCCGTCAGGCACAGTACCATCGTTGCAATAAACCGTTTCAATCTATCCATCCTCTATCCTCTTTCATTACCTGTTATTTTGGAGCACTTCATATACACTAATGCACATACGTTTCTCCCTTACGTTACCACCTATATTCTCCTACGAGAAGCGGTCTTTTGAGCGTAATAATCCCCTGTCAGCAGCATAAGACTACTGATACAAACAAACGTTCCCACATGAATGTTTCCTATTTTTTACTTTCCGAAAGCTCCTCCTTTGTTACCACCAACGATAACCCGATCCACAAAGCGGCTCATCGTAGCACGGATCGATCGTCCATCTTGTTTTCGGATATTGGCGCTCTTCCCACCAACTACGATAACAAGCGGCTGCATCGAGCACCTCCTCATCAGTCAGAAAATAGATTGCTTCATAATTTTCGGCATTCGCCAATACCATTTTGCAACCTAATGACGGAGGTGTGCCCTGGCGGATAGACTCAATCACCCAAAGCATACACTCGCCCAACCGAATCTTACCGTTGTTCATATTATAAACCGACGGAAAAGAAGGAATAATGGTCAGATCTTCTGCATATTTTAAAAGTTCGGGGATGTCCTCTTCCGTAAAATGAGGGACCTCCACCACCCCTTTATCATTTTTCATCTTGTACGTACCCGACTTCAATTGTTTCACAAAAAGGGCAACATCCGGATTGTTATAATCCATTTCTTCGCTGGTGCATCCTGTAAAAGATACGATCAGGCAAACAGCCATCCACAGCATTAGTAGTGTTTTTTTCATTTTCATAAGGATTAATACGTCATGCGAAGTCCGCAAAGTAAATTAAAATTAGTCGGCCGTTTCGTTCGTACCGTAGCCAGTTTCGAATCTGTTTTGAAATGATGCGAAACTCCGGGTTCGGCAAAAACAGCAAGTCGGTCATTAATCTTATAATTGATTCCAATGCCGGCAGTCACTGCCAGTTGGATAGGTTCTTCTTTAAAACTGTTGTCCGGCGCGCCGGCGATACATTTATCGGCTATTCCTCCTACGGTGGCGTAAAGGTCTATTTTCTTCGTATCCACCAGGGTTACATTTACTTTAACGGGAATACCCAGATAGTGCAAATGCTGTCCCGCCGAACGAAGGTTTGAATAAAGTAATCCGGTTTCTATTCCGAGAGATTCGTTTAGTTTACGCTCTACCGTTACCCCTGCGGAAACCGGCATTTTATAAGTGCCATTATCAGCCGGAAGCGCCGTGCCTACCTGAACTTTCATCGCCCAGCGATGCTTTTTCACCGCTTCGGGTTGAGCCACATTCACATTCGATTGTTCTTCCGGAGCAACAGATGATTCCGTATCACCGTTTGTTGCCTGCCAAAAGCCGTTATTCCCTTGATTACCATATCGGTTGCCATTTCCCGTAGAAGTAGTGGCGGAAAAAGAAAACGACATGGAGAAAGTGATAGAAAGCGAATCTTCTTCCTCCGTGTATTGTGACAGCATACCGTAAGACTTTGGAGCCGGTTTCGGCAACACCGGTTCTACCGGCAACGGTAACTGATTGACGCGTATTCCATCTCCATCCATCTGTCCTCCATTTGTCACGGCTATCTTTGTAAATGCTTCTTCCATTTCTTCTTTGGGAGAGAAATACAAGAAAGTAGCCGACGAGGCCGCCAAAACGAGCAATACAGATGCCGCAGCCGCCACACGGAAGAGCAGAATCCGACGGCGATGCTGGCAAGCCACAGGTATTTCCTGCGAGAGCTCTTCCCAAAAGCCATCCCGTACACTCATCCCTGCATCAGCGAGACGCGTGCGAAACAGATCGGTTATTTCATCATTTTCTTTCTTCATGATTCCTATACTCTTTGATTCTTTTTGCTAACAAATACTTGGCCCGGTGCAACTGCGAAGTAGACGAATGTTCCTTAATGTGAAGCATCTTGGCTATCTCCTTGTGCGATTTCTCTTCAAACACATAAAGGTTGAAAACGGTTCGGCAACCATCCGGCAATTCAGCAATAAAAGCCATCAATTGCTCTTCGGAGATTCCAGCCCCTCCTCCCGAGTCCGATATATCCGGTATATCGGGAAGCTGCTCTTCATGCACTACCAACTGGCTGACTCGTTTCTCCCGCCGCAGGAAATCGAGTGATTGAGTGACCATCACCCGGGTGATCCATGTACAGAGCGAAGACTCGCCCCGGAACGAGAAGTTGGTAAAAATCTTGATGAAACCGTCATGCAGTACATCGTGCGCCGCATCCATATCGCCCGTATAGCGGAAACATACCGCCAGCATCTGTTTGGAATAGAGGGTGTAAAGTTCCTTTCGGGCTGAATCCTTTCCTGCCCGACAGCCCTTTATCAGTTCTATCTCGTTTTCCAAAGTCAATTACTTTTTTTTAAAATCGAACGTATGTCTGCGTCGTTTTACTCATTAGACGCAAGAGTTTGAGGAATGCTGCAAGGAATATTGCTAAAAGAAGTTAAAGAATAGAAGAGAGTTCACCACAGAGGACGCAGAGTACACAAAGGAACAATGATAGGAAATTCTTCCTATAAAGTAAGTTTAAAACCTCTGTGTACTCTGCGTCCTCTGTGGTGAAAAAAATCAGCACGCTTTGAAACTCATATCCAGTCCTTTCACTGAATGAGTCAAAGCCCCTACCGAGATGAAGTCTACGCCACATTCGGCATAGTCACGGAGGGTATCAAAGGTAATGCCGCCCGAAGATTCGGTTTCGTATTTGCCTGCTACCATCTCCACTGCTTTCTTAGTCATCTCGGGAGTGAAGTTATCAAACATGATACGATCCACTCCGCCGAGGTCAAGAACTTGTTGCAGTTCGTCGAAGCTGCGGACTTCTATTTCTATTTTCAGGTCTTTGCCTTTTTCTTTGCAATATTCTTTAGCGCGAGTGATAGCTTTGTCGATACCTCCGGCAAAGTCTACATGGTTGTCTTTCAGAAGAATCATGTCGAACAAACCAATACGATGGTTTACTCCACCACCGATTTTCACTGCCATTTTTTCGAGGATGCGCATACCGGGAGTTGTCTTACGGGTGTCGAGCACACGGGTATTTGTTCCTTCCAATACCTTTGCGTATTTGCGGGTCATGGTTGCGATGCCGCTCATACGCTGCATCACGTTCAACATCAGGCGTTCGGTCTGAAGCAAAGATTGCACTTTTCCTTCCACTACCATTGCTACGTCGCCCGGTTTCACTTCTGTTCCGTCGTTGATAAACACTTCCACTTTCATAGTGGGGTCGAAACGATTGAAGATTTCTTTGGCAACTTCGATACCTGCCAATACACCGGCTTCTTTGATAAGCAATTTTGATTTTCCCATTGCCGTAGCGGGAATACATGAAAGGGTGGTATGATCACCATCACCTATATCTTCTGCAAAAGCAAGATCGATCAACTTGTCGATCAGTTCTTTTTCCTTATTCATTGATCTTGTCAATTCTTATTTGATGTATTAAATATTGATTCTGCACTTTCTTCAGGAAACAGTTCACACGAAAGTTCCCATTAGTAGTAGCCAACGTGCCGATAACGAAACTTGATTCGTCCCGTTTTCCCTGATGGTTCACATTAAATCCGCTGACTTTATTCTTCGTAAAGAATTCCTGCATCATAGCTGTTGCTTTCTGTTTGTCAACGTTTGTCGAGCGACCTTGGAGCACCAGGTTTACCTTGTCCCCCATATACTTACTTAGCTCTTGCGAGCTTCCTCTTTTAAATGCCGTAATCACTCCTGCCGGTATCTCTTGCGCCATTAGCAACGAGAGGGAAAGAAGCAATGCGGTCATTCCTACGAGCACTCGTTTTTTCATAATTACAAGCTTTTAAGTTGAAGTTTAAAGGCTTAAACTTTCAACTAATGATAGGCAAAGGTAAGCATTAATTGCAGAATAACATAAAAAATGCCTATTTTTGTGCAATAATCAGAATTGTAGACGTATGAAAACAACCCTGCTCGTCGTAGGACGAACCGTAGAACAGCACTATATCACTGCCATCAACGACTATATCCAGCGCACCAAACGCTATATCACTTTTGATATGGAAGTGATTCCCGAACTGAAAAACACCAAGAGTCTTTCAATGGAAGTACAGAAAGAAAAGGAAGGAGAACTGATACTGAAAGCTCTTCAACCGGGTGACGTCGTGGTGCTGCTCGATGAACACGGAAAAGAAATGCGCTCTCTTGAGTTTGCCGAATATATGAAACGGAAAATGAATACGGTGAATAAACGGCTCGTTTTTATTATCGGAGGCCCTTATGGCTTTTCAGAAAAAGTGTATCAGGCAGCACACGAAAAGATTTCAATGTCGAAGATGACTTTTTCTCATCAAATGATTCGGTTAATATTCGTGGAGCAGATTTATCGGGCAATGACGATATTGAATGGAGGGCCGTATCATCATGAATAGTAACTTATCTCATATACTATTATAAACGAGACAAAATAGACTTTTTAATTTCGTCCCAAGATACATCCACAAGCATATAAGGCATTGGTTCCTCCTCCGCATCTTCAAAATAAGCTAAACTTTTCATAGCCATAAAAGAAGATGAGTCAGGATATTTCCGAGAATAGAAATCCAATAGATTTTTCAATGAATACTTTTTCAACAAAAAGTAAATATCTACAAAATCTTTTTTAGTACCTCTCCCTTCAATAGCAGTAATTTTCATTGCCGCAATATCTCTAGGACTTGCCAAACGTATCCCATCTTTATATACGACATCATCAAGCCAAGGATAAGTATAGTTCACGATATCTATTTTAACCTCATTCAATACGTAAATGTGTATATTCTTAGAATCATTTAAGATAGTCAGTGTCCCAAGTGTCCGTAAAGCTTCCTTCAAATCTTGAGAATCTACATTAATCTGACCAAAAAAATCCAAATCGACCGACTTTCGATGTCCTAATTGCAAAGCTAATGCAGTACCACCGACTAGACGAGTATTACAAAGTACAGGCAACTGTTGCAACTTTTTTAAAAGTTCCAGTGTTGTGGATTCGACCGTTGATAAGTGTAACATCTAAATTGTTCTTTAGGAGTTTGTGAAATGGCAGAAAGATAAGCTAAAGCCCGAGGCTCCAATTCACGAAACCCTTTAGCTATTTCGACGATCCTCCCAAGTCCATAATATTGTTTTACAATATTCCAATCTTGCAACATACCATATTCAAGCACTCTCTTTATTATATATTGTGAATGCTTCTCCATATCCAAATCATCTTTATTGACATCCCAAAAAAGATATGTTGAAAATCGAGTAATATATTCTTCCATTGTCTATCGTATTGCAATCCTTAATATGACAAAGATAAAAATAAAAAATGAATCGAACGCAAGCTAATAGCTATATTTCACAAAACTGTATTATTCTCTTCTTCATAGATTTTATTAAAAACTCTACAAAGTTTTTTTTCATCCGCAATTAGTTGACGAAGTTCTGCCAACCGTCCGGCATTATCCGATTGGGGTATCCATAACGTCAGATACCCTCCTTCTGCATATTTTTCAGTTAGATGTTTCCGAAAACGGGCATATTGCTCTTCTTTATCCATCTCCGGATAATGAGACAGCCCATATTGTACGGTACGGCGTAAAGTAACTTCGGGATCAATAATTCGGTCAGCCTCGGCAACAATCATTCCATAGATTGTTCTGGGAGCCTGTTTACTAGAAGCCCGATGATCTTCTATCGCCTCTTTCATCTGCAACAGCTGTTCATCCGTAAACCAACACCGCAAAGTTTCGTCGGCTAACAATACTTTGCCGGAGGTTATATGATGAAATTCACGTCCTTCATACAACCCCAGGTCATGATAAGCAGCAATGATGTAAACCATCGAATAATCGACTTCATAATGCATCGCTAATTTCAGACTTTCCTCAATCACCTTTTCTACATGATCGATTTGATGCGCTTTATCAAAGTTAGCGTATTGAGGAATAATACTTTGCCGAACATAGTTTTGCAATTCAGCAGGCACATGATGAGTCATATTCGATCTTTTTAGCTAGTAAATTCTTTAATTTATATTATTCCCGATTCATCAAACGATGTTCTGCCATCTGTTCGAACTTTGTTCCCGGACGACCATAATTGGCGTATGGATAGATAGAAATACCGCCACGAGGAGTAAAGATACCTGTTACTTCAATATATTTGGGATTCATTAGTTTTATAAGATCCTTCATAATGATATTTACGCAGTCCTCATGAAAAGCACCATGACTGCGGAAACTGAAAAGGTATAGTTTCAAACTTTTGCTTTCTACCATTTTTATATCAGGAATATAGCTGATACGTATTTCAGCAAAATCCGGTTGCCCCGTGATAGGACACAGACTTGTAAATTCCGGGCAGTTAAAACGTACCCAATAATCATTTTCAGGATGCTTATTATCAAAAGCTTCCAATACTTCAGGAGCATAATCTTGCTTATACTCGGTCTTTCTTCCTAATAAAGAAAGTTGGTCTTTTAATTCTGTCATTGTACTCGTTAACTACAACCCCTATTCTAGATAAAAAAACACATTTCCTCTTTCACCTATCACCGACCAATCTTAAACACTCTATTCATCGATGTTTCAGTGGTGAAAGATTCGTTTTACAACCTATCACCGCATCTATCACCTATCACCTATCACCATCAACTCTTAACCCACGGTTGCTTTATCCGCAGCTTACTTGTTACAGTTTGTTTCATTACCTGAAACAAAGAGTTTCCCGTAGAGAAACAAAGTGTTTCACACCGAGGAACCAAGTGTTTCACGCCTTGGAACTAATAGTTTCAAGTAACAGAAACTTTAGTTTCCCACCGTTGAAACTCTAGTTTCCTACCGTTGGAACTTTAGTTTCAAGCTGCTGAAACTAAACTAAGCCAATACATCCAGGCAGAAGCTACTATCTTCTATTAATTGAAACTTACCGGCGACAATAGATGTGACGGCAAAATATCAAGTTTTGTTGCTGTCACCACTTGCTGTCACAAACTATTTATTTTATAATCAACTGTTTAACAACAACAATGTGACAGATGACAGCAAGAAAATGCATTTTAATCTCTATGTAGAGATATTATTGATTCTTACTTTTTAAATACTTCTCCAATCCTTCCCGGCGTAACGTACAAGCCGGGCAATGTCCGCAGCCATCTCCTTGAACACCATTATAACATGTCAAAGTCTCGGTGCGAATCAGTTCCAGTACTCCCAGTTTGTCGGCCAACGCCCATGTCTCTGCTTTATCAATCCACATCAAAGGAGTATGAATTACAAACTGTTCATCCATAGCCAAATTGAGAGTCACATTGAGAGACTTGATAAACGCATCCCTACAATCGGGATAACCGCTGAAATCCGTTTGGGAAACTCCCGTTACCAAATGATTAATACCACGTTCACGGGCATACACAGCCGCAATACTCAAAAAGAACAGGTTGCGTCCCGGAACAAATGTATTGGGAACACTATCTGCCGGCTTTTCCTGATCCATCACCATGGTGGTATCGGTCAATGAATTATGGCCTAACTGTCCGATGAAAGAAACATCCATCACATCAAATTCCACTTCCGCTTTCCGGGCTATCTCCCGCGCAAGTTCCACTTCTTTCTGATGCTTCTGACCATACAGAAAACTCAAGGCATATACTTTCTTAAAATTGCGTTTTGCCCAAAACAGGCAAGTGGTAGAATCCTGCCCACCACTAAACACAACCAATGCTGCTTCTCTATTCATATTCTATATTAAATATCTTTGACTTTCAATACATTATAAGAGATATTGGTGTCGTAAACATCGCTACCGTCTATTTTCTTGATTGCTTTCACCACACGGATCGTCACCGGGAGGATCATCACCTCATACAAGGATTTCAATACAATCTGAATCCCCATCATGATAAGCAGTTCTTTCCAAGCAATGACACCTCCAAAAGCTACCGGGAAGAAAATCAATGAATCGGCAGTCTCACCCACCACAGTCGACCAAATGGCACGGGCTGAAAAGTTACGTCCCTGACTGGCTACTTTCATTTTACTCATCACATACGCATTGAGAAACGAGCCTACCAAAAAGGCCATCAGACTGGCAGCCACAATACGTGGAGCCATACCGAACACAAAATCAAAGTGCTCTTCACCTTCCCAAAAAGGAGCAGCAGGAATGGCAACAGCTATCAACCCAAGAGCGACCACAAAGAAGTTCATAGCAAAACCACTCCAAATGATAAGGCGCGCTTTCTTGAACCCCCAAACCTCGGCGATACAGTCATTTATAATATAAGAAATAGGAAAAACCAATAATCCGGCTGTTACGGTCAAACTACCGATCTGGATTACTTTCGTTTCAAGAAGATTGGCTGCAATAAGGCAAACGTTAAAAAGGATACCCAGCAGCATAAAGGGTACAGATACTTTTTCTTTCATAATTCCTGTTTTTTACGTGGTGTTCTAGAATACACGACCGCTATTCACGGCATCAAATGTCTTTTTATTCTTTTGCGCTGCAAAGGTATAGGAAAAACTATGAAAAAGCAAAAGAAATCCGATGATTGACATACATTTCATTGAAAAGACATAACTTTGCCAAATACAGAGCTTAATGTTTGTATCAAAGATTAAACTTATAAACTATATTTAAAGAAACGATATCTAAATCATGGCAAAAGAAAATAAAAGCAATATCATCATCTACCAAAGTGAAGACGGGCAGACACACATAGAAGTGCAGATGGACGAAGATACCGTATGGCTATCCCAACAGCAAATGGCCGACCTTTACCAAACGTCTCGAACAAATGTGGTAGAACATATTAAGCACATTTATGAAGATGGTGAACTTGTTGAAGAATCAACCTGTCGGAAAATCCGACAGGTTCGACAAGAAGGAGCGCGCATGGTTGAAAGAGAAATTCCTCACTACAATCTTGATATGATAATATCTTTAGGCTACCGAATAAATTCAATTCAAGCCACACACTTCCGTCAATGGGCAACGGCACGCCTTAAAGAATATATCATCAAAGGCTTCACCATAGACGATGAACGATTGAAGCAGCTGGGAGGAGGCTATTATTGGAAAGAGTTACTCGACCGCATCCGTGACATCCGATCGTCTGAAAAGGTGATGTATAGACAAGTGCTTGATATCTATGCTACTGCCGTAGATTACGATCCCCACGCCAAACAATCTATTGAATTCTTCAAGATTGTTCAGAATAAGCTACACTTTGCAGCCCACGGACATACAGCTGCAGAAGTTATTTATGAACGAGCCGATGCCGACCAACACATGATGGGACTAACTTCCTTTAAAGGCGACCATCCGACATTGCGCGATGCAAAGATAGCCAAGAACTACTTGAGCGCAGAAGAACTCAAAGTGCTGAACAACCTTGTCTCCGGATATTTTGATTTTGCCGAAGTACAAGCTATCAAGCACCGTCCAATGTACATGAACGATTACATCAAACATCTGGATGCCATACTGTCTTCTACGGGAGAAGTTCTATTGATGGATGCCGGTATGATAAGTCATGAACAAGCTATGGATAAAGCTGAAACAGAATATCGCAAGTGGGAAGTACGCACGCTTTCACCCGTAGAACAAGCCTACCTCAACAGTATCAAAACACTGAATCATAAAACTAAAAAGAAAGGATGACTAAAAAAAAATGAAAACTCTCTATGAACAATCCTTTTCAGACGACTACAGTGAAAAAAAAAGCTATAGACGCAGCCCATACCGCACAAGCAACTGTCCAAAAGGCTAAACACAGAGTACAGGAAATACTGGATTGACAATAAAAAAGAGCCTTCCCATCAGCGTCGTATTCTGACAGGAAAGCTCATCACTTTGACCTTAAAACACATCACTCAATTAAAAAGGCGCATCAGGAGGAGAAATCTTTCAATTCCTCTTTCAACCGTTTACGGATGAAAAACAAACGGCTCTTCACCGTTCCCATCGGCAATCCTAATTTCTCGGCAATTTCTCTATATTTAAATCCAGCTACAAACATCTGAAAAGGCACTTTCATCTCTTCCGGTATGGAATGTATCACCCTATACAACTGTTTCATATCGTATGTAAATTCGAATCTGTCAGCATCCTCATCTTCTATCAGATGTTGTTGATTGATGGAGTAACTATCATCAATCAAGTTCATTTCGCGAACTGTACGACGATAGTTATTCACGAAAATATTACGCATAAGCGTATACATCCATCCTTTCAGATTTTTGCTATACGTAAACTTCTCCTGATTATCCAATGCCTGCAACAAACAATCCTGAACCAAATCATTGGCAGATTCGCGATCTGCCGTCAATTTATATGCGAAGCGATGCAAATCCGGTTGTATCGCTAATATTCCTTTCGTAAAATCTACTTTTTCCATCGTCGTATTTCTTTTATCTAATTAGTACGGTACAAAGATCCGCTTTTTTAGAATCATTATAAATAGCAATTCTTCCGATTAGTTTGGCAATTTTTCCTTTGCCCCTCTCAACCATTTCTTTTTTTAGTTGTTGATTGGGCATTCACCTAAAACTTAACTCATAATGAAAACAAGCTTTAAAATGGTAGCTATGCTACTGGGGATAGGAATTTTCCCCCTCTGTGCCCATGCGCAAAAGAAGGTAATCATCGAAGATGAAGAGCCCAACTCGATCATGTTTGTCTCAAAGAACAAAGCAGGAGATGAAATCATCCGAATCATGAACGACCGTTCACAGATGCGTTTTCACGACCCCAATGCTCCCCGTTTCCTGCTCACTGACCAGAAAGGGAAATTCGCCCTCGGCATCGGAGGATACGTTCGTGCAACGGCAGAGTATGATTTTAACGGTATCGTTAATGATGTAGATTTCTATCCGGCATTGATACCACAACGCGGAAGCGGCAATTTTGCAAAGAACCAATTCCAGATGGACATCACCACTTCCACCCTGTTCCTCAAATTGGTAGGACGTACCAAACATTTGGGAGACTTCGTAGTTTACACTGCCGGAAACTTCCGTGGCGATGGAAAGACCTTTGAATTACAAAACGCTTACGCACAATTCCTCGGTTTCACCATCGGGTACAGCTATGGTTCGTTCATGGACCTCTCCGCACTGCCTCCAACTATCGACTTTGCAGGGCCTAACGGATCAGCCTTTTACCGCACTACGCAATTAAGCTATATGTGTGATAAGTTGAAAAACTGGAAGTTTGGTGTTTCTATGGAAATGCCTTCGGTAGACGGAACAACCAACAATGATTTGTCTATCAACACCCAACGGATGCCTGACTTTGCCACTTCCGTACAGTATAACTGGAACAGCAACAGCCATATTAAATTAGGAGCCATTATCCGCAGCATGACTTATTCGAGCAATGTGCATGAGAAAGCCTATTCTGCTACTGGCTTCGGTCTGCAAGCCTCTACAACCTTCAATATTACCAAGAAATTGCAGGCATACGGACAATTTAATTATGGAAAAGGTATCGGTTCCTACCTGAATGATTTAAGCAACCTGAACGTAGACATCGTCCCCGATCCCGACAAGGAAGGAAAAATGCAAGTTCTTCCGATGCTGGGATGGTATGCAGGATTGCAATACAATCTTTGCCCGAGCATCTTTATATCCGGAACATACAGTCTGTCCAGACTTTATTCTGAAAATGGATATCCTAGTGAGAATCCCGAATCCTATCGTAAAGGACAATATCTGGTAGCCAATGCTTTCTGGAATGTAAGCAGCAATCTGCAAGTCGGCGTTGAATATTTGAGAGGATGGCGCACTGATTTCAGTTCCGCAACCCGCCATGCCAACCGGTTGAATATGCTGGTGCAGTATTCTTTCTAAATCAGCATATACATAAAAGATTATTTCATTGTATAAAATTGAAGAGGGAGACAGCCATTGAAACGCTATCTCCCTCTCATCATTATTAACTTCGTATTTTATTGAGTTCTAATTTATTTAGAATCTGTAGTCAATGCTAAGACCAAATACTTTGTTGGTACGGCTATATACATTGGTACCAGGCAATCCTGTACCACTATAATTCTTTGAAGTTTTAGTATAATCTTCATAGGTAGTCCACATATAACCAACATTCAAAGCTGCTCTTTCACTCAACTTCACTTTCGCTCCAACACCCAATGTATAAGAGTCACAAGAGAAACTGGTATCACTTTGGAAGTCGTCAGATAATCCGTAGTCTGTAATCTGTCCGCCACAGCTCAATGTCAGTTGCTTGGTTACATCCCATTCAATACCCATTAAATATTCATTTGCTCCCTTTGTCAGATATTTCTGTTTGTCACCAGCCATTCCCGCTTTCTTATCATCATAGAAGTGATACTCTACAGATGCACGCAACACTGGAAGGAATTCATAAGCCACTGCTACCGAAAGCATAGAAGGAATATCATTCGGAGTATTCACACCGTCTTTATAGCTACCAACCAGACTCTCTGCCGAATCTGGATATTTCAAATTATTAGTTTTGTTTTCAATATTCAAGTTCGTCTTGAATTCATATTTCGCACCAATATTGAATTTACCAAACTTGGCATCCACACCGAGAACAGGAGTCAATCCCCAACCCGTCTGATCACAATCCAATTCCAGATTCATCAATTCGCCACCACCATAAGCTTCTTTCAGATGAGCATTTAGAAAACCTTTATAACCACCTGTAAAATAGTTCATACGTCCACCGGCGAATGCAGAAAGCCAATCGTTAATTTTATAAGTTAGTCCTAACTGTAAAGAATAGATGTATTGCTTACCATCCATTGCACTATTGATGTCATACATATTGGGAGTCACAAGAGGACTTTGTACACCAGGAGTAAGGTGTCCCGGAATACTACCCTGAAAAATCCCCGCCATAGCAGCCGCGTCGAACATAGGCAGACCGTCATCAAACGAAGCCTTTCCACCTCCGCCAGTTATAGCGAAGAAACCGGAAATCGTCCAATCTCCTTTCTTATAGGCTGCGAACACACTAGGAATGACCGGTGCAGCAGCTTTTCCCTTATAATATTTATTAAATGGGTTATCAGATTTTGTTGGTACCGGTTTCCCATCAACCATAACCGGGCTCCCATTATTCATAGCAATTCCATTATAAGTATAGAAGCTAGCATCAATATTTCTCGTCTGAAAGGCACTCTGAACACTCAATCCCATATGGAAACCATCATTCGGCAAAAAAGCCAAACCGGCAGGATTGGACAAAGCCCCGTCTATTTCAAAGGTAGCACCACGAGATAGCATACGAAGAAAAGCAGCGTGTTGATTAGTATTTGTCAGAAGACCTCCGGCAAAAGTTGGAATTGAAACGATTAGCATTACAAATCCAATCAAGGAAATTTTTCTCATCTAAATCTTTTTTTAATTATTTCGGGCGCAAAGATACGATATTATTGCACACGAGAGATACGTTTGTGCATTTATTTTCGTTTAGCCCCTTATTTTAATTGAAAAAGTAAACTGTTTCTAATGAAACAATTCACATTTATAACCCCCAAAAGGATAAACAATTCACCCTATTTTAGCGTTTACTAGTAAGCAATAAAAACTGAAAATATTATGGCCTATACAATTGCATTTTTCGGCACAAAGCCTTATGACGAGTCCTCTTTCAATGACAAAAACAAAGAGTTTGGATTTGAAATACGCTACTACAAAGGACATCTGAATAAAAACAACGTACTACTGACACAAGGAGTGGATGCAGTCTGTATCTTTGTGAACGACGTTGCCGACGCAGAAGTAATCCGTGTGATGGCGGCAAACGGAGTGAAACTACTGGCATTACGCTGTGCCGGATTTAATAATGTAGATTTAAATGCTGCCGCCGCTGCCGGAATCACCGTAGTGCGGGTTCCCGCTTATTCTCCCTATGCTGTTGCAGAATACACGGTAGCACTTATGCTATCGCTAAACCGAAAAATACCCCGCGCCTCCTGGCGTACCAAAGACGGTAATTTCTCTCTGCACGGTCTGATGGGATTCGATATGCACGGGAAAACAGCAGGTATCATCGGCACAGGAAAAATAGCGAAAATACTGATTCACATCTTAAAAGGGTTCGGAATGAACGTACTAGCTTATGACCTCTATCCGGACTACAACTTCGCCCGTCAAGAACAAATAGTTTATACTTCACTGGACGAACTATACCACAATTCGGATATTATCTCCTTACACTGTCCGCTCACTGAAGAGACCAAATACCTGATAAACGACTACTCTATCAGCAAAATGAAAGACGGAGTAATGATTATCAATACCGGTCGCGGGCAACTGATTCATACCAATGCGCTGATTGAAGGGTTGAAAAACAAGAAAATAGGTTCCGCAGGACTAGACGTATACGAGGAAGAAAGCGAATACTTTTATGAAGATCAATCCGACCGCATCATCGACGATGATGTACTCGCCCGTTTGCTCTCGTTCAACAATGTAATCGTCACTTCTCATCAAGCTTTTTTCACACATGAAGCAATGGAGAATATTGCCGCAACCACCCTGCAAAACATAAAAGATTTTATCAATCACAAGCCTTTATTAAATGAAGTGAAGAAATAAAACTTTTAAGCCGCTTTCTTTGTTTACAAAACATATAAACAAATAAGAGAAAGGACAGTTTTTATGAAAAAAGTAATACATAAAGCAGATACAAGAGGACATTCCCAGTATGATTGGCTGGATAGTTATCACACTTTCAGTTTTGACGAGTACTTCGACTCCGACCGTATCAATTTTGGCGCTCTTCGTGTATTGAATGATGATAAGGTTGCGCCCGGACAAGGTTTTCAGACTCACCCGCATAAGAATATGGAAATCATTTCCATTCCTCTGAAAGGACATCTGCAACATGGAGACAGCAAGAAGAACAGCCGCATTATTACTGTCGGAGAAATTCAGACAATGAGTGCGGGAACAGGAATCTTCCATAGTGAAGTTAATGCAAGTCCGGTAGAACCGGTGGAATTCCTGCAAATTTGGATTATGCCGAGAGAACGGAATACCCGTCCCGTTTATCAGGATTTTAGCATTACAGAACTGGAACGTCCGAACGAACTGGCAGTCATCGTATCTCCCGACGGTAGCACACCTGCTTCCCTTTTGCAAGATACCTGGTTCTCCATCGGCAAAGTAGAAGCCGGAAAGAAATTAGGTTATCACATGCATCAAAGTCATGCAGGCGTCTATATCTTCCTCATTGAAGGAGAAATAGTAGTAGACGGTGAAGTTCTGAAACGTCGTGACGGCATGGGTGTTTACGATACGAACAGCGTTGAACTGGAGACATTGAAAGACTCACATATTCTATTAATAGAAGTACCTATGTGATATCATCATTAAAAATAATAAACTAAAGCTGCCAGATAATCTTATGGCGAAATTAAACATAGCAGATATCCGACAGGAATATACGAAAGGCGGGTTGCGGGAAAGTGAACTTCCCGGCGACCCGCTTTCGCTTTTCAGTCGTTGGCTGCAAGAAGCGATTGACGCAGAGGTGGACGAACCGACTGCGGTCATTGTAGGAACTGTATCCCCCGAAGGGAGACCATCCACACGTACAGTATTGTTAAAAGGACTCCATGATGGAAAATTTATCTTTTATACCAATTACGAAAGCCGCAAAGGCAAACAATTGGCACAAAACCCATCTATCTCCCTCTCTTTTGTCTGGCACGCTCTCGAAAGACAAATACATATAGAAGGAATAGCGACGAAAGTTTCACCGGAAGAATCGGATGAATACTTCCGGAAGCGTCCTTATAAAAGCCGGATTGGCGCACGAATTTCTCCGCAAAGTCAACCGATAGCAAGCAGAATGCAATTGATACGATCCTTCGTCAGAGAAGCCGCCCGATGGATTGGAAAAGAAGTGGAAAGACCTGATAATTGGGGCGGATATGCCGTCGCACCTACAAGGATTGAATTCTGGCAAGGACGCCCCAACCGACTACACGACCGCTTTCTATACACCCTACAACCGGACGGAGAATGGAAAATCAGTCGTCTTGCTCCTTGATTTCGTCGATTTTTCTTGGCAACTCCAACGAGAATACGTAATATTGCAACTATAAAATAGTCAGCTATGACACTGGATTATATTTATCACAGCGGTTTCGCCATCGAAATGGAAGGTGTAACCATTATCATCGATTACTACAAAGATTCTTCCGAAACGGAACACAACCGGGGAATCGTGCATGATTATCTCCTGCAAAGGCCGGGTAAACTGTACGTATTGGCCACCCATTTCCATCCCGATCACTTTAACCGTGAAATATTGACTTGGAAAGAGCAACGCCCCGACATTCAATATATCTTCTCCAAAGATATTCTGAAGTCCCATCGTGCCAAAGCCGAAGATGCTTTCTATATTAAAAAAGGAGAAACATACGAAGACGACACGATCCGCATCGACGCCTTCGGATCAACAGATGTCGGCAGTTCGTTCCTTCTTCACTTACAAGATTGGAGTATCTTCCATGCCGGCGACTTGAACAACTGGCACTGGAGTGAAGAATCGACCGAAGAAGAGATACGAAAAGCCAATGGTGATTTCCTTGCAGAAGTTAAATATTTAAAAGAAAAAGTGCCTAACATCGATCTAGTGCTATTCCCGGTGGATCGGAGAATGGGAAAAGATTACATGAAAGGGGCAAAACAGTTCATCGAACAAATAAAAACTACTATATTTGTGCCCATGCACTTCAGTGAAGATTATGAAGGAGGAAATGCGCTTCGTAGTTTTGCAGAAAATGCAGGATGCCGTTTTATCAGCATCACCCGTCGGGGCGAAAGTTTTGAGATTACCAAATAAACACATTATAATTATGAATAAATTTACGATTCTGTTTCTTACTATGTTTCTCGCATTGCCGATGGCAATGAAGGCAGATTCTGCAAAAGAGAAGAAAGATGACACCAGGTACCTTGCAGGAGCTGTTCCTGAAGTAGAAGGTAAAGTAGTATTTTCCAAAGAGTTCCAGATTCCCGGAATGAGTCAGGCACAAATCTACGACACAATGACAAAGTGGATGGATGAACGTCTGAAAGAGAATAAAAACACCGACAGCCGCATTGTTTTCTCCGACGAAGTAAAAGGAACAATTGCCGGTATTGGAGAAGAATGGATTGTTTTCCATTCCAGTGCCCTGTCATTAGACCGTACATTAGTTAACTATCAGATTACCGTTACCTGCAAACCCGGAAACTGCCTGGTAGAGCTTGAAAAAATCCGTTTTACTTATCGTGAAACAGAAAAATATAAAGCCGAAGAATGGATTACTGATAAATATGCGCTCAATAAAGCTAAGACTAAATTAGTACGTGGCTTGGCCAAATGGCGTAGAAAAACTGTAGACTTCGCCGATGATATATTCATGGATGTAGCGGTAGCTTTCGGAGCACCTGACACCCGTCCGAAAACAGAGAAAAAGAAGAAAGAAGAAGAGCAAAAAACTCCATCAATCGTTGCAGCCGCAGGTCCGATTGTCATTGGTGGCGCAGATAAAAAGACTGATATAAAAGTGACAACTGGCGAACCTGCTCAAACCACTGTTCCTGCTGCAACTCTCACTCCTGCTACTCCTGCAGGCAAGGCTTCCGCTGATATGCCGGGTTATATAGAAATTGATTTGAAACAAATCCCGGGTGAAGTATATGCTTTGATGGGAAGCGGAAAATTAGTAATCAGCATCGGAAAAGATGAGTTCAACATGACCAATATGACTGCAAATGCTGGTGGCGCACTTGGTTATCAATCAGGAAAAGCAGTTGCCTATTGCACACTTTCACCCGATCAAGCTTACGATGCAATAGAAAAGGCAGATAGCTATACATTAAAATTGTACGCTCCAAACCAAACAACACCTTCGGCTGTTATCGAATGTAAGAAAATGCCTTCACAGACAACTCCGCAAGCCGGACAACCGCGCACGTATGTTGGAGAAATCGTGAAGCTCTTAATGAAAAAATAAAGAAAATCGCAACAATGGAAATAAAAAGTAAATTTGACCATTTTAATATCAACGTCACTAATCTGGAGCGGAGTATCGCTTTTTATGAAAAAGCACTCGGCTTAAAAGAACATCATCGGAAGGAAGCATCCGACGGCTCGTTCACGTTAGTCTACCTGACTGATAACGAAACAGGTTTCTTGCTGGAATTGACGTGGTTGAAAGATCATACTGCTCCATACGAACTGGGGGAAAACGAAAGCCATCTCTGCTTTCGTGTAGCCGGCGATTACGATGCAATCAGAGCTTATCACAAAGAAATGAATTGTGTATGTTTTGAGAACACGGCCATGGGGCTTTATTTCATCAATGACCCGGACGATTACTGGATTGAGATTCTTCCGCAGAAGTAAGAGAGGTCGTCCCAAAAGTCCCTAAAAAGAAAAATCACCCTTACTACAATTTGGAGTGGCCCTAAAAAGCTAAACAGATTAAAAAGGGACATTCAATAAATAAAAAAGATAAGGCAACTAATTCACTGCGAGTTAGTTGCCTTTTTTTGTATTTCTAAGCAGAGATATTCAATAAATGTCTCTAAAAATTAACAAGATTGATAAAGAGTCCGGTTTTGCATCGGGCTCTTCCCTTTTAACCTTGATTTGACTCTACTATCATTGTACTACTCTATAATATTCCTCTAAGGCTTTTCGGACAGCCTATGCTGCTTCTAAAAAACAAAGCATAATCCTAAAATTGCCGCCAGTATAAAAAAACAACCAGGAACAAATTGGTTAACAAGCAGCCTCATTAGTTGCATTCTGGGCAACACAAACATATCATTCGCCTTACCTTTATCATACAATATGGTAACCTTATCATCTATATGATACTGTTTTGGATAAAGATAAATGTTATTTTCCTCTCCACTCTTTAGATTAGAAGGAAGAAATTGGCAACACTTTTCGTCTTCTCCCTCCAATTTATATTTTATTTTTGGTATACATACATCAGTAATATTCATACCATCAGACTTTACCTGTGTCTCTATATCCACTACCTTTCCATGTGTTTTCCTGTCATACGATTTTATTATCCTGCAATGAAGCATCCACAAGAGTCCCATTTTCAGAATTAAAAAAGCACCCCGCAACATAAGTATAACAGATACTACACAAATTATTATATTTATAACCATACTTTTATTTCTTATGACGGCTAGCTCTCTTCTTCCGGATATCTGCTTTCATCTTCGCTGCACCCGAACCATGCTGTCCACGAATATACGTCGCTTTTTTCGCTTTCGTCTTCACTTTTTCCTCTTCTTTGGGCTTATCTTTCTTACCTTTAAAGACGATTCCACCCATGATTGCTTCTTCTATACTCATATAATCATTTATTAGTATTCAACATTTCCGACGGCAAAGATAACCCTTTTCTGCGGATTTATTTATCTTTGCAGAGTTAACAATCGTAACCACCAATGGCAACAACAACTCTTTCTGCAGAAAAGGACCCGATGGGAGCCGCTATTTCTGATTATTTCAACCATCACAGAGCTGATCGTTTGCGGGTATTCTCTTCCCAATTCGAAGAAGATGAAATTCCCGTCAAAGAATTGTTCCGTAGTATACAGTCTATGCCTATATTAGAGCGTACCGCCCTACAAATGGCTACAGGACGAATATTGGATGTAGGTGCCGGAAGCGGATGCCATGCACTGGCACTTCAGGAAATGGGAAAAGAAGTGTGTGCCATTGATATTTCTCCGTTATCCGTCGAAGTGATGCAACAACGCGGAGTGAACGATCCGCGCCTCATCAACCTTTTTGACGAAACATTTACCGAAACATTCGACACGATCCTGATGCTTATGAATGGTTCCGGAATTATCGGAAGACTGAATAATATGCCCGGATTCTTCCAACGAATGAAACGTATTCTCCGTCCCGGCGGATGCATACTCATGGATTCCAGCGATTTGCGCTATCTTTTTGAAGAAGAAGACGGCAGCATAGTCATCGATCTGGCCGGAGATTATTATGGAGAGATTGACTTCCAAATGCAATATAAAGATGTAAAAGGAGACACATTCGACTGGTTATATCTAGATTTCCAGACTCTTAGTTTATACGCTTCCGAATGTGGTTTTAAGGCAGAACTAGTGAAAGAAGGAAAACATTACGATTACCTAGTCAAACTTAGTATTGCTTGAAAAGCTCATTATTATATAGTGACGGTATGCGTTCCGGATAGCGTCACTATATAACCTAAATAGTGACGCCATCACATCAGGATAGCGTCACTATTTTTATATGCTCATAAATGCTCCGTCAGATACGCCTAATGAAGGCTTTCTTTCATTTCAGCATCTCATTAATCTTCTGTACAAGAGAAGCAAACTCTTCTTCATTATACAAACGAGTCAGTTTTACAATTCTTCCTTCCTTATCAACTAACACATTTCTTGTTATTCCGGATTCACGCAATGCATATTTCGCAAAAATATCAGCTCCCGGATCCAGTCCTAACGGATAAGTCACTCCGGTAGATTTAGCAAAAGCCAATACTTTATCAAGTGGTTCGTCACGGTCAATGCCAATTAAAGCAAAGTCTGCATTATTTTTATGCTTTAACCAAATATCCTTCTCAATAAATGGCATTTCTTTACGACAAACTCCGCACCAACTTGCAGTAAACTGCAACATGACAACCTTACCACGAAGGGAAGATAGACTCACTTGTTTACCATCTGTCAGGGTAATCGTAAAGTCCGGAGCCATCTCTCCTACCCGAACAATATATCCTGTACTATCTGCCTGAACAGATATAGCATCTGCAGCTACTTCTACACTATCTGTTGCAACTTCTACATTTGCCGTCCCCTTTTTCTGTCCGGAACAAGCCCATATACCTATGGCTAAAATCGCCATACCACATACATTCATAATTTTCATTTTCATCTAATCATTGGTAACTTTGCAAATATAAAAAAAGTATGCGATGTATTTGCATTTTTAAAAGAAATTCATACCTTTGCACCCGCAAAAGAAAAACGCCTCTTTAGCTCAGTTGGCCAGAGCACGTGATTTGTAATCTCGGGGTCGTTGGTTCGAATCCGACAAGAGGCTCTCCTATAAAAATGTTGTTTATCCGATCAGGTAAAACAGCATTTTTTTTATTTATACTCTTTCATTTTTTTGTTTACGAAATATTACGGCTCACCCGATAATCATTGGGGGTATGCATAAATCTTAGCCAGTCTAAAGAGGAAGAATTTCTCATCCACTACTCCTCTTAATGCGGTTCTGAATTGTTTGATTTTCGCATTAAAGGATTCAGCCGCCGCATTAGAGGATCTTTTATTATAAAAGTTAAGAATATCATCATAATGTTCATAGAAGGTTGCTGCAATTACATTGAAAGCATGAAAGCCTGCCTCTTCCACTTTATTATACCATTTAGCCATACTCAATCTTGCCGCATCTTTGATTGTATTTTTGGCAAGAATCATTCTGAGTGAATGACATAATCCATACGCCTGTCCCAATTCCGGATATTCCTTAAAAAGAATTTTGGCTCTTTGTTTTTGTGCTGGGGTCCATTTTTCGGAGGATTTAAACAGCAGATAGCGGCTTCTTGCCAACAGTTCTTTCTTTGAATCTCCATTTTCATATCTCATAGGCACATATGATTCCCCTTTCTGCTTTGCTTCTTCCATCTCATCATTGGCTTCCTGGATTGCGTCCCAGCGGAGTTTGATACGCATTTCCTGCACTGCATCGCAAGCTAATTTCTGGATGTGGAACCGGTCTATTACACGAGATGCCTTGCGGAAACAGGAGCGGACTATTTTACGCATTGAGTCCGATAAATCAAGTGTCACTTCTTCTACACTGTCCAACAGGTGTTCGGGAATATGGCGTAAAGCCGCTATGACCGTCTCTGACTTCGTCCCTGCAACAATGGCGACAAGGCACATCTCACGACCATGCCTGTCCCTGTTGGTTACTATTGTATAAAGGTCGCCATTCGACAGGGAAGTCTCGTCAATAGCCAGATTAGGTCCAATGTTCTCAGGAAAGACAAGCCACTCTTCCGCATGGCTCAACTCTTCCCAATTACGATAACCGCTTAGCACATCCTTGTATTGCTTCTCAAAGGTAGATGCGTCAATATGATAGAAATCATCAAGCGTACGGCAGGTCACCGGGGATGTGTCCATACGTTTCTTTTAAAAAAGCCGCAAACTCCTTGGAGTAGCGGGTGCCTTCGGCGGCTATTTTAAGAGGTAGAATAAAACTCTTGCCGGTACGAATATCAACCCATTTACGGCGTCGGAGCAAAAGGATTACTTTGTGGTCGCGGATGGGGAAATCGGTGATGGAAACCGCAGGAATAAAACCTTTGGATTCAAAGTGAACATCATTACGTAAAGTATCGTACATCTTTTCATCAAGATGAATGTTAATCTCGGTATCGGTACTTTCTACCTTAGTTATATCAAACGAGGAAAGGACTTCGCTTGGTAGTACTATTTGAGCTAAAGATATTAATGCTGCTTCTGTCATATTACAAAAGTAATCACTTTAAAGAAAGCTACAAATAGTTACCCCCAAGAAATTGCGGGTGAGCCAATATTACCACACTCACAGCCAACAGAATTAAAATAATCCCAATAGCGCTATTCAGAGTAAATAATTCTTTAAACACAAAAACTCCGATCACCACAGCTGTCAATGGTTCCATCGCACCTAAAATAGATGTCAACGTAGGCCCTGCATATTTAATAGCCCGTACCAATGTTATATTAGAAATGGCTGTAGCCGGTAATGCAAGTCCCAAAATAATCAACCAGGTATAACCGTCAGCTACCAGCTGAAGCCCGGAAGTAGTCAAAGCACCTATAAAATAAAGAACGGTTCCTAACCCCATAACATAACAAGTCAGTACAGTGGAATTGATTCGAACAGCGCGTGTCATTCGTACGCCAACAATATACCCCGCATAGGAAAACACAGAAACACAAGCTGCTACCAGTCCGACTATCGTATCACCATTTTTCGCCTCCAGTTCCCCCGATGAAAGCAAGGCCGCTCCTAACAAGGACATGGAGACCGCAAACATCACCCAAAGGGATTTCTTTTCCTGAAAGAAGTACATCATAACTAGAGATACCGCCAACGGATACATAAAATGAATGGTTGACGCCACCCCGGTAGCTATATTCTGATATGCTATAAGCAAACTGAATGAAGTAACTGCCCTCAACAAACTTAATAAAAGAACAACTAAAAAATCTTTCTTTTCCAATCGAAAACTACATCCCGAACACCATCCGAACAGAGTCAACGCAATTGTCGCCACTCCCCAACGATAGGAAAGCACTTCGAAAGCTGAAAAACCTGCCAACAATAAAGTGAGGGAAAAGAACGGAGCCAGTCCAAAAGTAGAGGAAGACACCGCTGCATAAAGTATACCTTTTATACGATTCATCAATCTATTCAACTAATTTCCGATATTCATGGGTACAAAGATCATAAATATTTCTTTAATATCACCATTAATTTCACATTATCAGTTAATCGATCTACCCCCTAAATCAGTACAAGAAGATAAGTCTGATACATTTCCTCCTTATAAATATAACCTTTTAATAATCCTCAATAACTGTATTTCCAAAAATACCCTTTTTGATAATTTTTCTATGACCATCACTACTTTCAATTATTTCGTTCCCAAAAATATCTTTTTTAATGGTTGTTCTATTGCCTTTGCCATCTTCGATAATAGTATTCCCAAAGATATCTTTTTTAATCGTCTTTCTATTACCTTTATCATCACGAATGATGGTATTTCCAAAAATATCCTCTTCAATAGTCTTTCTATTGCCTTTATCATCACGAATGGTGATATTCCCAAAAATATCTTTTTCAATGGTCTTTCTATTGCCTTTATCATCACGAATGATGATATTTCCAAAGATATCCTTTTCGACAGTCTTTCTCTCTTGATTAACTCCAGAATACTCATAATTGTCTTCAATAAGATTTGCACCATAGCTCTTTATTATATAAGGAGCCAAAATAAATTGGGTAGCAAATAGGATAAATAAAATCTTTTTCATGGCGTTTTTCTTTTGGTTTATAACAAAAGTAACGCAGGAAAATCATAAAAAACTAGTGAATACTATAATTGTCGATAGGGAAAAGCCTAAAATAAAGAATTAAACACAGTACCTATTGTACCATACCATAATGCGGGAATTGACGAGAGCACTCAGCAGGAACAATAGATTTCTCTTCTAAATAAAGAATAAAGCAGGTATTCAGACTGAGCCGAATATTCTCAAATTTTCAAGTGGTCCCCCGAAACGGTCTCCGTAAAAAATAAGCCCTTGAAAGTGCTTGACTCTCAAGGGCTTTAAAGTGATAGTTGAGGTTCCTGGCGGATTTTAAACTGCCAAGATAATCCTTTTATTTCCAGTTGATTAGAATATCTTTAGCTTCGCTACTGTAAAACAATTGTAAAACAAATATTCTGTTTAAATCGTTTATTAACAATCACAAAGATAAACTGATAATTTTGATTTGCAAAGAAAAAATGGAAAGATTTACTCCATTTCTTCATTAAGCCATGATAGACAAGTATTTTTGCAAAGCAGCTATCTCCGCTTCAACAACCAACTTTTGAAAGTCTTCCGGCAAATGTTCTGTATGCGATTTCTCTAATGCCATGTAATAGCTTACCTTTGCATCATTACTACCTTTCAAAGTAATAATAACGTAACCATTACGAAGAAGGTATAAGTTCATCAACAAACGAGAAGTACGCCCATTGCCATCTATAAACGGATGAATCCGCACCAGTTCGTCATGCAGGTAGGCAGCAATAAGAACAGGATGTACCTTTTCTTTTTCCATTTGCTTGAAACGGAGAATAAAATCTTCCATTTGCTTCTCTATCAGATACGGTTGTGGTGGCATATGTGTACTACCTGAAATCATAACAGGAACGGTGCGGTATCTCCCGGCATTTCCCCGGTCTATTCCATGGAGAATAAGGGCGTGTATTTCTTTGATGGTACGTTCGCTTATCTCTATATCTTGTTTGGCTATATCTTTAATATAGCTGATAGCTTCCGTATGATTGATTGCTTCCAAATGTTCACGCATGGATTTTCCGGAAATGGTAACGCCTTCGTTTACTACAAGGGCTGTTTCCTGCAAAGTGAGTGTATTGCCTTCTATACGATTACTTTCGTAGGTGTATTCAATATCCAAAGCATCCTGAATCTTTTTCAAAGCTTCTTCGGGCAATGGACGCAAAGCCGATAGCTGTTCTTTAAGAACATCTACCTTTTTCAGCATAACATTCATATTTTCATTCATGGTTACTCTATTTCTTTAATTCGTTCCACTTGTTTATTCAGGAAGTAATCGGCATACGGAGAATAATTTCCTGTTTCATAAAAGCCAATCAGCCCTTTCCTGTAGTTCAGTATATCGGCATCCCTTGAAGAATAAACTGGGATAATATCAGCGTTCATCAATGCAATACTTTCCATCATTCGGGAGGTACGTTTGTTCCCGTCTATAAAAGGTTGTAGTTTGGCAATGTTGCAATGAATATAAACGGCTCGCTCCAATGGATTTGTATATTGTTCTTGTTGATAAAGTATTTCATTCAACTTTGCCCGAATATCATGCAAATCCTTTGGCGGTATATATTCCGTGCCGCTAATACGGACAGCCCTTGTTCTTAAAAAGCCTGATTCTTCATCAGAAACCAACCCGGTAGATATAGATTGATGCACCCTGAACAAAGTGCGCTCATCTATCACTTCCTGATTTTTCCCTTTATTGATATACTCCAGTTCAGAGATGAAAGTATTATATAAATTCTTCAACATCTTGGCATCCTCATACTTCTTTTCGGAAGTAATGCCATCTTTGAGCAATGCTTCTGTTTCCACATAAGTATAGGTATTACCTTCTATCTTACCGGAATAGTAGCACCATACCACAGCCAAATCCTTTATTTCATTTGAGCGCAAATCCGATAGCTTTGCCAAAGGATGATTCAAAATGAATTGCGCCTTTTCCTGCTGCTCTTTATTAAATATCTGTTCCATAGTTTATGGTCAAATCTTGTTATTTCCTATAATACTCTTGCTTTCATAATACTTAATCCTGCCTTTAAGTTCATCAATATCTTTCTTAATGGAATCAGAGATAGGAATATTATGCTTATCCAAAAAGGCTGTGAGCTTTTGAAGTTCTTCCTGTACTTCCATTTTTCGGATGCCGTAATAATAGGTAGAAGTGAAATCAAATTCATCTTTGGTCATCAATACCCGTGCCACATCTTTAGGAGTTGTCTTGTCGGTGATATGAACATCTGTTTCCAGTAAAGAGGAAATGTACTTTAAATCCGAAGCATCAGGACTATACTGTTTTTTTAGTACATCAAAATAAGAATTAAACTTTTGTTCTTTAGCATCCCATTCAAGTTTCACCATTCCAAAACCGTGAATTGAGTAAGCTATCACCTTCTTAATAAGTCCTTCCAGTTCTTCCTTACTGATACAAACCCCATCTGATGCACCGGCAGAATAGTTATCGAAAAAATAGGCTGGTTCTACATTAAAATATTGAGCCATACTTAATAATGTATCTATTTTAGTAGAGTTAGCCTTGATAATTTTATGCAAACTCTGCTCCGTCATACCTAATTCGATGGCAGCCTGTTTCATTGTTACGTTTTTCTTTTCGCACAACTCCTTTATTCTTTCAAGATGAACCATATAAGTGTATTTAAAAGTTAAATACTAAACTATTAGTTTAGCCTTAAATATATTATTTCTATATTTGCAGCATCAAAGATAAGAAATAAAATTTAGTGTTCAAATAATAAACAGATTTTCTAACTAAAAAAGTAGAAGTATGGAAACAGTAATTGTAACTACAGAATCCGCTATCGAAAAGATAATGGAAAGAGTATTGGATAAGAAGTTGCCAAAGCCTCCTGAATCGGATGTAGAGAAGACTTATAGTATTAATCAAGTAGCCAGAATGATGGGACGCTCACACAAGAAAATTTCAGACCTTGTGGCATCAGGCGTGCTAAAGACTACTGTTGATAACCGTATTTTTGAGAGTTCTATTAAAGAGTACAATAACAAGTAAAGCCATTTACTAAACTAAAAGTTGAATTAAAGATTCTTTTTCATCCACCACTTGAAAGAGCAAGGTAGCGTTTCTGCAAAGGGACGCTACCCAACAAGGAACTAACATGACAATACCCAAAGAAACAAATATCTGCATATCAGAGCTAAAAGAGGAAGATAGCTTTCCTGTTTCTGTATTTCCTAAATTGATAAGGGAAATTATAAACGAAACGAAATCCACTCTGAACTATCCTATAGACTTTATTGCTTCCGCTATATGCTTTACCTTATCCGTAGGTATCGGCAACAATTTTGTAGCGAAGGTAAAGGAAGGTTGGAATGAACGTGCCATCTTGTACATGGCAATCATCGGACGTTCAGGAGTAAACAAGAGCCATCCGCTTAGTTTTGCCATGCAGCCATTATTTGAACTGGATATTAAATCATCCGTAAAATATCAGAAAGAGCGAAGAGAATATGAAAAATACATTCTTGCTTGTAAAAAAGAGAAAGAAGATAAGGAGCAAACAGCAGAACCGATATTGAAAAAGTTTATAGTATCGGATATTACTCCTGAACGGCTTATCACCATCCATCAGGATAACAAAAGAGGAATCTGCCTGTATGTGGACGAACTGATGTCATGGCTAAAAAATTTCAATCGCTATAATAGCGGTTCGGAAGAGCAATTTTGGCTATCCGTATTCAGTGGAAAACCTATCATACTTGACAGACAGGGAAATAAGAACTCCGCATTCATCAAACATTCTTTTATATCTGTAATTGGCACGATACAAAAAGGACTACTCAAAGAACTGGCGAAAGGGGAAAGAAGCGAGAACGGTTTTATCGACCGTATTCTGTTTGTTTTCCCACCCAATCTGAAAAAAGAGTACTGGAACGAGCTTGAATTATCCACACACATAGTCCCTCTTTGGAACTCCATTGTAAAGAAATTGACAGACATCCAATGTGTGACTGATGAAGACGGAGAACTTGTACCGACCCAACTTCCTTTTAATACGGAAGCCCGTACACTGCTTTATCATTGGCAGCATAAGAATACAGATTTATGCAATAGCGAAATGAATGAAGTGTTAGTTGGCGTATATAGCAAGCTGGATATATATGTTATCCGCTTTAGTTTGATATTACAGCTCTCACGATGGGCTTGTGATGAAAGCGATAAAAAGGAAATAGACAGTACAAGTGTTGAAGGTGCAATATCAATCGTTGAATATTTCCGCATTACAGCCAAAAGGGTACAAGGTATAACAAACTCATCCGCTATGTTAGAACAGTTACCGACAGATAAACTTTCGTTATATAATGCTTTACCTGTGGAGTTCACTACAAGCGAAGGCATTACAGTTGCTCAAAAGCAAAATATCTCGGTAGATTCATTCAAACGCTTTTTAGCAGACAAAAAAGGAAAACTATTTGAAAATGTCAAGCATGGAAGATATAAGAAGCTGATTTAATAAAGTCCGCATTTCTCACACTTTCCACATTTTGACTTATTGTCAATTGATTATCAATAATGTATATGTGCGCATAAAAGTAGAAATCGCCACACTTTATGCCACTGTTAAAATAAAGGCGAAGATAAAGATTATGACTTATCAGGAAGCTAACAACATAAGTATCAAGGACTATTTAGAATCATTGGGCATCTTGCCCGTAGTGGATAAACTTTATTACGGTATGTACCACAGCCCGTTACGGCAGGATGATACACCCAGTTTCAAGGTGGATTACGGTGTAAACCTTTGGTGTGACTTTGGAACGGGCGAAGGCGGCTCACTTATCGACCTTGTGATGAAACTGTACGAATGCAACGCTTACGGGGCTATCAGCCGACTGGAACAGGGTTATTACTCTGCCAATACTTTTTCTTTTCAAGGGAAAAGTATTTCAGAAAGGAATGCGGCAAAGGAAGAAAAGAAACAGCTTGCCAGCCCGATAGAAATCCGTAAAATCCAGCCGTTACAGAATCCGGCACTCATTAACTATCTGAAAAGCCGGAACATTGCGCCCGAAGTAGTGTCAGACTATGTGCAGGAAATGTATTACTGTGTAAACGGAAAACCGCTTTTTGCGCTCGCTTTCAAGAACGATGCAGGAGGGTACGAACTACGCAATCCCGGCTACAAGGGCTGCACCTCTCCCAAAGACATTACACGCATACAGTTTGCAGGAAAAAGGAACAATGCCTGTTTCGTGTTCGAGGGATTTATGGACTATCTTTCTTTCCTGACTATCCGCCATAAGAATAGCCCGACTTATCCCTGTATCGACTGGCAGGATTATATTATCCTGAACTCGACCGCCAATGTGGATAAAGCATTATACCCGTTAGGCGAGTACGAAAGGATACACTGCCTTTTGGATAATGACGAAGCCGGACGTAAAGCCACCCAAGCCATACAAAAGGAATACGACTGGCGTGTGCGTGATGCTTCACACTTGTACAGCGGACACAAAGACTTGAACGACTACCTATGTCAAAAGTCCAGCCAGCCAACGGAGAGGATGCAGCAGCGGAGCAAACCAGTACAGCCAGAGAAGCAAACACAGTCTACCAAGCAGCTGAATCAAGAAGAGAAAAACAGACAGATTCCCGGTGAAAAAAGAAAAAGGGGCAGACGCCTGTAGTCAAGAGAACAGGTAAGGCATACCAACGACAAACAATGTGATTTAGGAGAGCAAGGTTATGTTTCGGTAGACCGAAACCCCTTGCTTTGCTCATCGCAAAGAGAAATTTCTCCCGTTGGTCGCAATTTCTAAGATACCACCTAAAAAGCAAAAACGTATGACAGAGATAAGAAACAAGTCAGGAGGTCGCCCGGCAAAGAACCGGATAGACAAGCAAAAACGGGTAGTAAGTACGAAGCTGACAGAGTTACAGTACTACGCCATCAAGAAGCGAGCCGGAGAATCCGGTCTGCCTATTAGCGAATACGTCCGGCAAGCGGTTGTTTCGGCAGAGGTAATACCCCGGCTAAATAAACAGGATGCCGACACTATCCGCAAGTTAGCCGGAGAAGCCAACAACCTCAACCAGCTTGCACATCGTGCCAATGCAGGAGGTTTTGCGCTCGTGGCTGTGGAGCTTGTGAAACTGAAAAATAGGATTATTGAAATCATAAACCTGTTATCGGATGATTGGAAAAATAAAAAAGGGAAGCGGATTTAAAGGCTGTGTGAACTATGTACTTGGCAAGGAACAGGCAGCTTTGCTTCATGCGGAGGGAGTGTTAGCCGAAAGCAAGCAGGACATTATCCGTAGTTTCTGTATGCAAACAGAAATGAATCCCGGTTTGAAAAAGCCAGTCGGACATATTGCGCTAAGTTATTCGGTAGTGGATGCTCCCAAACTGACAGACGAGAAAATGGTACAGTTGGCGCAGGAGTACATGCGTGAAATGAAAATCACCGATACGCAGTACATCATCGTACGGCATCAAGACCGGGAGCATCCGCATGTGCATATTGTATTCAACCGGATAGATAATAACGGTAAAACCATTTCAGACAGTAACGATATGTACCGGAACGAGCAAGTTTGCAAAAAGCTGAAAGAAAAACACGGACTGTATTTTGCCAAAGGAAAAGAGCATGTGAAACAGTATCGTCTAAGAGAGCCGGACAAAACGAAATACGAGATTTACACGGCTATAAAGACTGAAATCGGAAAATCAAGGAACTGGCAGCAGCTACAAAAGCAATTAGCGGAAAAGGGTATCGGCATCCAGTTCAAATACAAGGGGCAGACGGATGATATACAGGGCGTTTCCTTTTTCAAAGGTGAATACACGTTCAAAGGCTCGGAGATTGACCGCAATTTCAGTTTTTCAAAATTGGATAAATATTTTGGGGATGCAGGGCTAACGGTAGCCGGAAGCAACAAACAGATGATTACCGCACAAGTACAGGAGCGAGTAATAAACAAAAGTGATAATTCGCTACTGGCAGGTTTAGGCGGTCTGTTTTCCGTTTCATCCTCTCCGGTTGACGAAACACCCGACAACCCCGATTTGAGAAAGAAGAAGAAAAAGAAGAAACGACAATTTAAGTTATAAGCGTATGGAAGAAAATTTGATTTTAGAGGGGCTTCTCTCTATGGTTACTGAACTGAAAGAGAAACAGGAACAACAGGTAATACCAGCCAGCCGGGAAGAAACGGTTAATCGGTTGGAGGTTATCGAGCAACGCATCTTAGAGGTGCAGGACAAATCCGGCATACCTGAAAATACGGTGCGGAATATTCTAAGCCAAATCGCCAGTATCAAGAAAGGGCAGTCCGAGAATCAGAAACAAGACCTTGAAGATATAAAGGGGCTTATTGTGGCTTCACATAGGTATTTCAAGGAGAAACTAAAGATATTGTTTCCGGCTGACACACACCTACCGGAAAAGACAGAATCCAGTTCTTTGTACGACAAACTCCTAAATGGGGTTACTCTCTACCTGAAACCGAAGTTCTTTCTTTTTTCAGCAGGAATACTCATTTGCCTTGTGTCGTTAGTCCTGAATATCCGCTTTGCGGAACGGATGCAGCAGTTACAAGATAATGATATAAAATACCGTTATCTCCTGATGAAAGGAAAGGCAGACGGAAGCAGTTTAGATTTGCTGGAAATGAATTTCAGCTGGAAACGGGATAATGCTTTTATTCAAAGCATAACAGATATGGTTATAGATTTTGAATACCGTAGCCGTAAGCAAGCGGAAGCGTTGGAACGTGCAAGGCTGTTGGACGAGCAAGCCAAACAGTTAAAAAAGGAAGCGGATAAGTTAAGGAAGCCATAGAAAAGAGAGAGCCGGAGCAAGTGATACCTACTACTCCGGCTTATTTGTCTTACTTCTTTTCCCCGAACTGTTTTTCAAAGTTACGGAGCATAACCGCATTAAACCGTTCCTTAATGAATGCCCGGACATCCGAAGCCCGGTAATAGACTTTTCCGCTAATCAACATATAGGGAAGTTTGTTTTTGCTTCGTAGTCGTTGCAAAGTTCTGATACTCACTTTGAATAGTAGAGATAAATCCTGATTATCCAGCAGGTTATCATCTTCAGGTAGCACCTTATCAGCATTACACAGTATCCGTACATCCTTGCAAAGCTCATCCAATTTATCAAATAGCTTTTGCATCCATTCCTTGAAATCATAGTTTTCTATATACATATTTGCTTCATTTTTCAGATTATACTTTAGTGGTTGTCAATCGATTGATGAAGCAAAGTTCAGAAAACCAGCGCAAAGAATTTACGAGGTAACACATGGAGTCCCCTATAAATAAGTCATAAGTCACTGATTATCTATATCCTTTTTTGTTATGTTCGTTTCGGATAAGGTCAGCCAGTCCATTAAGAAATTCGGTCAGCTTACCCGGCTTTCGCTTTATTACGTCCTCATGCTTTTGATGATAGTCTTTCAGTTGAATGTTAAACACCCACTCAAAAGCTTTAGACAAGTCGGAGAGGAAAGCAGGTTTGCCATTTTGATAGACGATACGTTTGGAGAGGAACAGACCGCTGATGATTTCCATTATATCAATCAGATTTGTTTTGTCTGCCAAATAGAGAGGGGGAAAAGGTTGTTTGTTAAAGTGTGGTTTGAATTGTTCCGGGTACTTGATACGCCATTCAACAAGGTGTATTTCATTGTTCAGTAATCCTATCACTTCATCAATGAGATACAAATAAGGCATTTTTTTCTTGCTCAAACCGCACACGGTACGATTTAAGTCTATGCAATCCGAAAGAAAGGTAACGTAGTAAAACGCTGTTATCCTGTTCGTTAGTACTGAAATCGGCTAAATAGTTAGCTAATTCTTCAATAGCTTCTGTAAACTCTGTTACAGATACTTTACGTTGGGAGCATTCCGATAGTAATCGGAAGAAACTTTGCTCTAACATAGTTCTCATAATAATTGAATGTTGATTTATTTGATATTCATTTATTGTTTGTGATGTAGAATGCGAGTATTATTATTGCTAAAAGGCTAATAGTGATATAGTTCCAAATCTTATTGGACGGAATTAGTCCAATACATATAGATGCAATAGCAAATGAAATGCTTTTTAGCATTAATGTATCTGCAATGAATAATCCGACTATAAGATTTCCTAATGATACATTTAGTAAGCCTATATTCAACTTTGTTTTTTCTTTCATAAATCGAATGTTTTATAGTAAAAGCTTCAACATAAATCAGACTTGATTTTTTTGTTGAAGCTTTCTAATCTTTTAGATGCTATTTTTTGAAAAATTATATGATACTCTTTTTCATTTCAAAAACAATATCCTTAATACATACATTTGGTGATAAGTTTAGTAAATAACGAATGGTGTTTAAAATATCATCAGGCTGTACCATTTCATCATTTTTGAAAGGAGTTCCGGCTTTCTTCGCCATTTCTGTATTAACCCAACCGGGACATAAAGAGGTTACATGTATTCCTAACGGAGCTAATTCACGATATAAAGACTCTGCTAAACCCAAAAAGGCAAATTTAGTAGAACCATAAATACCACCGTCAGGAAACCCATATTTGGCAGCACGAGATACTATATTAAAAATATAGCCTTTCCCTTGTGCCTTCATAATGTCAGTTACAATTTTTAAAACACTATATTGGGCTATTACGTTAATTTCCATAATCTTCCTATAGTCATCAACGGACTCATTTAAAGAACCGTCCATGAACATAGCGGCAGCATTTACAAGAATATCAATATCTCCATATTTTTGATGAATGTTCCTAAGTTCACAATCTACTTTTGTACTATCTGTTAAATCTAAAGGTAGTATAATTGGGGACTGTATACACTTTCCCAATAGCATAATTTCATTACATACTTTGTTTAAATTTTCTTCGTTTCGAGCTATCAATACAACCTGATAACCATCATTAGCTAAACCTTTAGCAACTACAGCGCCTATTCCTTGACTGGCTCCTGTAATAATTGCTATTCCTTTATAAGTTTCCATAATCTATATATTTATAAGTTTTTCTTTATCTATGAATGTGTGTCAAACAAAAAAGCCCTGAAACAATTCAAGACTTTCAATTAGTGTGCCACCAATTTGGTATGAAATTTTCAGGAAGCCCTTGAGAGCCTTTTTTCTCCTTGGAAATAATTTCAATAAGCTTATATTCACTCCATACAGGAGTGCCACGCCTATAATCTAAATAGTTTGTTTCACTTATCTTGATTACATATTCATAACCATTCTTATAATCAAAATCTTGTATGTCTGCAAACTGCTTCCATTCTTGTGATTTATCCTTTTTTACAGCATACACATCTGTTAAAACATTGACGCCAATACCCACAATACCTTGTAGCTTTTGTGATGCAACAGTTAAAATATACTCTTGATAGCCAGTTTCTTTTGACTCATTCTCATCTTCATTTTTTTCGCAGCTAACAAAGCTGACGAGACAGATAAAGAACAAAAGTGTTTTTAATGAGTTCTTTGCTTTCATGTTTTTAATATTTTCGGCAAAGAAAAGCAGTATAAAATGAAAAAGCCTTGAATTATTTCAAGGCTCGTATGATATGAAAACGTTACTAAGTTTTTTTAACAGATATGTTTCTTGTTTATGCTATTTCGAATATGGCTAATTGTTTCGGGTGTGACCTGTAGGAATGAAGCCATTTCTTTTAATGTTATATAATCTTGAAAATCAGGGCATCTTTCAGTTAAGTCCATGTATAGTTCTTCTGTGTTTTTACAATAAAAATCTAATAAACGTGTGTATGCCACCATGAATAACTCTTCCGCAAGAACACGTCCTGCAATTTGTGCATCTTCATTCGTATTGAAAAACTTTCTAACTTCTTCTAATGGTACATAGTATATTTTACAATCAGTTACTGCCTGAACTGTAACCAAAGAAGTTATATCTTTCTTTATAAGAGAAGCATAGTCACCAACATATTCACCTTTAAAGACATAACCTACAATATGCTCATTTCCCCTATTATCTATTCGTGTATATCTGAAAAAGCCCTCTACGACATATGCTACATATTTAGCTACAGAACTTTGTTCTACCAAATATTCTTTCTTCTTTATCTCTTTATACTTTCCATGTGATAAAAAAAACTCTTTAAAGACAGAGAGTTCTGGATGTTCCGCATATTTTTGATTAAAGTTTTTCATAAACTAATCTTTTCTACAAAAGTACTAAGAAAATTTCAATCGCTTATAAGCTTTGTTCTATGATTTTTTATCTTTATATCCAAAACGGACTAAACCTATTTAGATTGACAGAGAGATAAATACTGGCGAAAAGAAAAAAAGTAATTGGTATTTTCTTCCTTCGTCAACTTTATCTCATCCGCATTTTACTCGCATTATCAAATCATTAATTTACATACTGTTAATCCTAAAAATGCGGAAAGTGCGGAAAATGCGCCAGTCCTATATTATCCACTTATCTCTCATTTCTTTCACAATATCTTCATCATGCAAGTGTGTGTAAATATCCTTGATGTCATTACCTTCTGCATGTCCCATAATTCGCTCTGCTATTCCGTCACGAATGCCTTTTTTGGCAGCAATCGTCCGGAAAGAGTGACGTGCCCGATGAAATGTCATTGTTTTGTCTATTTTCAAATCAGCCATTATATCTTTCAAATAACGGTTTGTCGGCTGATTGGATATAGGTAGGAAAATCTTTTGGCATGGTTCACCATTCCCAAGCAAAGCTACTACTACAGGCGAAACAATAGGAATCTTGTAGGTTACACTGGTCTTTGTACGTTCATTACACAATATAAGGTAAGTTTCACCAGTATCAACTTTAATCGGCTTGATGTCCGAATAGGTAAGGATGGAGAACTCGGCAAATGACAAGCTGGTATAACAGCTAAACAAGAACTCTCTTAATACCTCTTGCTTTCCTTTACTATATTCTTTCTTATCGTATGCACTTTGTAGCCTTTTAAGTTCTTCTTCTGTCAGTACATCATTATTCTGTGCCTTGATATTTTTTTTAATTTCAAATTTTTCATAGGGATTCTTTGCCAGCTTCTCCTTATCGACAGCGATACCAATCAGGAATTTCAAGTTAGAGTGCTTCTTATAAACAGTGGAAAGAATATTGCCAACTTCCAGTTCGTGATTATGGAACTGCTGGATAAAGTCCAAAGTAATCTCACCAAAAGAAAGGGTAGGTTTCCATTCTTTCATGGTATTGATTAACTTGTAATAGTTAGAAATCGTTCCGGCTGCCCGGGATTGCTTTAGCTGCTCTATCTCATTCTCTATGAAAACATAGAAATCCGTATTGCCGTGATGCTTATCTTTAAGGCGTTCTAAGAATTGGGGCAGAGGCAACGGAGCAAAGAAATTCTCCATAACAATCGTGTCTGCCTTCTGATAAACTTCACTGATGGCTTTGTTGTAGTAGTAACAACGAGGTTCGGAAGCACGTACCGTATTCGATACTTTATTCCAATGCTTAGGTAATACCGCTATGTTCATACTGATTAAAGTAGAACGGCGGTAGGCAGTGTAACGCAGACAAACCATTTGTTTGCCTTCTTTGGTTGCGTAATCTTTGCGCAACTCAATCTTAATCGTAGCTTTCATTACAATTTTTCTCCGTTTTACTGTAAAACAATTGTAAAACAAAAGCTGAAAATTATGAAAATTCTTCTTCCAATCCTTCCACCACAGAGGACGTAAGTAGCTGAAAAACAAAAGGATTAGAAATTTTCATTCTAATCCTTTCTTACTTTTGGAGGTTCCTGGCGTACTATTTTCAGTACTAATAATCAGAAATCTACCTCGTAAGCGGGCTACAAACGTAACCGGAACCGAAACATTTTCTTAGTTTCTAAAGTTTCTATCTCTTGTTATTTCTCACTATTTATTTAGGGAATTTTCCCCCTTTAATAATCGTCATCCTGTTTTATTTTTGGAATCATCCAGTAATTCCAATCTTGTTCTCAAAGATGCGTTTTCTACGAGTAATCTCCTGTTTTCACATTCCAATTCCTTATTCTTATCACGCAAAAAAAAGACTAAACTGTCACTATTCAAGTTGTTAGGAATATCGGATGCTTTCGCAGGCTGATCGTTCACATACATAGTACCCTTACCAGTCATTAACCATTCGGCACTTAAGTTTGTGTAAGCACACAAGATTCGTTCTATACTATCTGAATTCATAGATGACCTATTCTTTAAAGCTTTACCTATAAGACCATTTGAAAGGCCTGCTGCGACAGTCAAGCTATTAGAATTCAATCCTTCAGTTTTCATAAAAAACTCAAGTCGGTCTATAAATGTCTCTTTAGCAATAGAACTATTCTCCATTATTTGTTTTCATTTATAGAACAATTCGCAATAAAATATCCACTTTATTAGAAATGTTCTCATAAAACATTTGCAAATAGAGAAAAGTTCTCTATATTTGCACAGTGATTTCAAAATTATTGCAACAAATGTACAACAAAACTAGAACATCCGCAATAGCGAAAAAACGCTATTCGTTTAAAAAAGGATATCTGCAAGTCTCTTTAGAAGATAAAGACAAGCTCAAATCAGACTTGACACAGGTTTTAAATAACCCATCACGATCGTACTTCTCAAAAAAACTGAATGCCGGGATTATTGATATTTCTGTAACTCTATTCTCGGCAATTACAGAAGTCTTTAAAAAATATGATATAACAGACTGTTGGACCATTGAAGATATGTAGTTATGAACTTAAAAGTCACACTTGCAAAACGGGAAAACGAAATAGCCGAATGTGTTGCGTGGGGAGGCTCATATAAAGAAACAGCTTCACTGCTACAAATCAGCGTACGGACCGTAGACAACACCCTTCGTAAAGTCAAAGAGAAATTAGGACTAAATAAGATCAACGAAATTTCAGCATGGTGGTTTTGTACGCACCACAATATAAGCTTTGACTTATCCCCTTTTGTTAGAAGACAAGTATCGGTTATACTACTTTTCTTGTTCATCGGTGGAGAAATTACGATCATTACAGACTCAACATATACAGTACGCCGTTCTCGCAGAACACGTACTGAATATCGAGTCAGAAGACAGGAAACTTCTATTAATCAACCATATATTATTTAATCAAATTACGCACAAGGAATGCGTCCGGGATAAACCCGGTATTTTAGTTATACATTTTCTATATTCAAATGAGGAAATAGAAGTTTATCATTATTAATCATTAAAAACGTGCTTAAGGAGGCATGTAGGGTATCCAATCCCTGGTTAGGTTTGTTACACAAGATTTGCCGGGTGAAATTCCCGGCATACGGGTAATGGTGTAAGGTAGCATAACGGAGTGTTCAGCATTTCTCTGTTGGCTGGGTTCGAATCCCAAATACCCACTATTTCTATTATTAACATAAAAGTAAACGTCATGGAAAACTTTGAAGAAACAGAAAAACGTATAACTTCCGCAATGAATGAAATTTCAAATATTATTAAATCAAATAATATGAGTGCTCTTTGTTTTTTTTATAAAGAGCAAGATTCTCTCGTTGCCACTCCGGCAGTAATTACCGGTTCCCCTATCAATATCATACCAGCTATAGTACAGATCATGCAAAACTCATTTATTGCCCGTAATATCATTTTAACGGCCTGTGACTATTATAGATTCCAAGAAAAAGAGAAGATAGAAACAAAGGAGATGCCTCAATACTTAAAGGAATTTATTGAAGAGCTGTTAAATGAATTATAATAGTAAGCTATGAAAGTTGTTCACTCCCCCAGCCCATCCACTCAAAAAAGAGAAAAGATAAATCTTTTTGAGAACGATGATCCGGAAGAAGTTGCAGCTCTTTGTCAGCAATCTGTTCAGCTAGAATCAAACAAGATATTGTTAAGAATAGACGCCCGGACGCAAGTTCTCGTTGATCCCAAAGATGCAACATCTGAATATGCGGAAAAACTACGGCAACGGTATAAGTTAAATTATCACCATAAAGCCGTAGGAGGGCGTAAAAAAAGATAATACTATGTATGTAGACATTGACAATCGTGGTTTACTCACCATTAATGATATTCATCCAGAAGACGCTCAACATCTTTTAAAGATAATTCAGCAGGCAGACGCGCAACTTTTATCCAGTCCTATTGAAGTCCTTAGAAAACAGCTTCATTTGCAACTCAAAGAACTTGTTTTCTCCGTACCAAATAAAAAACCATAGCTATGAATTTTACTGATGATGATATAAAACGCATCAAAGACGCATCAGCCAGCCACCTAATTGATGTGGTACAAGACTTCCAGAATCTTCGTAAATCTGGGACTAGTTACATATGTGACTGCCCTGTATGCAAAGCTTCGAAGAAGTTTAGCATACACCCGGTCAAAGATATTTATGGATGCTTTTCTTGCCATCAAGTCAACGGAGTTGGTGCACTTGACTATTTAATGAGAGTCGAAAAAAAAGAATTCCCAGATGCTCTCGAATATCTGGCACACAAATTCAACGTAATTCTTGATCAACGTCCGGAACAGAAAAAAAAGCAGATCGAGAAAATGAAGAAAGGAAGTAAAAAAGCTAAAGGCAATGATGTCTGCAGCTTTTGTTCTAAAATGCTTTCTGATTCTGGATTAACTTTTGAAGATGTCACAGCCAAGATATATAAAACCGGTGATACGAAATCAATTTTCGAGGCACGTACATTTCATCCTGGTACCATAAACGGATCCGGAGAGATTGATTCATCCGGAGATGACGTGATTATAGAATATTATGATCTCGAAGGCATGCCGGTTACCTATTCCAGGAAAGATCATCGAAAAAAAGACACAGGTGAACGGAAAGAATATTTTCGGGTACGATGGCAATTTCCAGATGCACATTTAGACAAAGAAGGGAAACCATTCAAATATAAATCACCTTCAGGAAGTGGTACGCCTATCTATATTCCAGAAAAACTGCGCCGTATGTATAAGGAGAAAGAGCAAATCCCCAGACTCTATATCCAGGAAGGAGAAAAAAAAGCAGAGAAGGCTTGCAAACACGGAGTTCCCTCAATTGCTGTTTCTGGCATTCAAAATTTAGGTAGTAAAGAAAACAGCTCTCTTCCGGAAGATCTAGTAAAGATCATCACAACATGTGGTGTTAAAGAAGTTGCATTCATATTTGACTCTGATTGGGATGATATCAGCACTAATATCCGACTTAATGACCGTGTCGAAAAACGTCCTTACTGTTTTTTCTACGCTGCCAAAAACTTCAAAGAGTATATGCGTACTCTTAAGAATCGAAATATCTACGTAGAAGTTTTTGTTGGCCACATTCAGAAGAATGAAGCTGGAGACAAAGGTCTGGACGACCTGCTTTCAAATACCCTTAAAGATCATGAAGATGAATTGGCAAAGGATATCGAATTTGCGTGCAATCAAAAAAAAGGTCTTGGAAAGTATGTTGAAATGTTCAAGGTTACAACTTGGACCGATCACAAATTACAAGAGTTATGGTGTCTGCATTCTCATGAAGCTTTTGCCGAACGTCATAAGGATATTCTCAAAAACCTTCCTGAATTTGTATTCGGAAGATACCGATGGAAGTTTGATGACACAGGCAAAGTTGTCCTAGCACAACCTTTCGATGATGATGAAAAATTTTGGGAAGAAGTAGAGAAAAAAGACCGGGGAGGAGACCCGCGTATTGAATATCAATTCTGCTATGTCAATTCCCATAATTTTCTGCAAAATCGCGGTTTTGGTCGTCTTCGTCGTCTTGACAAAACCTATCAGTTTATTCACCTTGATCCACCGGTCGTCCAAGCAATCGACGCATCGGATGCACGAGACTATTTATTTCAATTTGCAAAACATTATTGTAAAAAGGAAGTAAACGAGATGCTTATCAAAGGGGTATCTCAATATGTAGGTCCGGACAAACTATCACTTCTCAATTTCATTGAACCGAATTTTATAAAGCCTAATAGAGAAAGCCAATATTTTTATTTCGATACCAAATGTTGGTACATAACCAAAGACAGTGTACAAGAAATGGGATACGAGAATATCAGCCACCATATATGGGCAGAACAACGAAAAATGATTCCCTCCAAATACTTGGGCTACCCATTAATCACTTTCAAGGTAGATCAAGAAAATCATTATACCTATTCTATCTCAAAAGATGGGGAAAAATGCCATTATCTCCTTTTTCTAAAAAATGCCAGCAATTTCTCCTGGCGGAAGTCTGAAGTAGAAAAAGATGCCGATGAAGAGAATGAGAATCGAATTCATCTTTTAAGTAAGTTATGTGCCATAGGTTATATGATAATGGAAGCTAAAGATAATAACGTTTCAAAAGCTGTTGTCGGAATGGACGGAAAACAATCCGAAGTAGGTGATTCCAATGGCCGAAGTGGTAAATCTTTAATTGGGGAACTCATGCGCTGCGCTATTCCCACAGCTTACATACCTGGAAAAAGAAGCGACCTCTTCAATGATCAATTTGTTTGGAATGATGTACTTGAAAATACTAAGCTAGTATTCATTGATGACGTACTGCAGAACTTCAATTTTGAATTTTTATTCCCCAATATTACCGGAGATTGGAGTGTTAACTATAAAGGAGGCAGAAGGATTACTATACCTTTTTCCGCATCTCCCAAAATCTACATTGCCACCAACCATGCAATTCGTGGTAGTGGCTCCAGCTTTACTGATCGACAGTGGCTCCTTGCCTTCTCCGATTATTACAACGATTCACGTAAGCCTATTGATGACTTTGGTACACTCTTTTTCTCCGAATGGGATTTCGACCAATGGAATCTCACTTGGAACTTATTGGCCAACTGCATACAGCTCTATCTTCAGTTTGGAGTCGTGCAAGCTCCAGGAGAACGACTCGAACAACGGAAGCTTCGCCAAGAAATGGGCGAAACCCTCATATCCTGGGCAGACGAATATTTCTCCTCAAATGAACATTTAAATCAGCGTCTTGTCCGGAAGGACTTATATGATGCCTTTTGTACATATGATCCTGCTCAAAGGAAATTCATATCACCGACTGCATTCAAAAAGAAGTTCATTATGTATTGTGACTGGAAAGGCTACATATTCAACCCACATAAATACGACAGTAAAACTGGCAAACCTTTCCAACTGGATAAAGATGGTCGTCCTATCATCGATGATAAAGCTGGAGGAATAGAATATTTTACTGTTGGAACAGGATCCTATACAGGAGATGGGATTCCAGAAGATGATTCTACAAATGAACAAACATTAATAGACTTTTGAGAATATGGAAAAGTTAACAATACAGCAAGTCTGCCTCAAATCAGACAAACTTAAAAAAGAAATCATAAAACGGCTAAAGTGCCAAATAAGAGACTTTGAAGTAGTACAACATGAAAGTGAGATAAGTATACACTGGTACGCTTATTATCCTGATAATCCACATATAGAAATCCCGTATGGTTGGATGATAAGCACAATTGACTGGTCAGAGAAATGGCTACACATGTATGCTTCTCACAGAGATATCTTATGAATAAAACAAAGATAGAAATGAATGTCAGTTTTCAAACAGCGGAGAAGGGAGGCAAATCCGCTACAACAGAATGGTATACTCCCCAATATATTATAGAGGCTTTAGGTGGTAAGTTTGATTTAGATCCATGTGCACCATTTATAGAATGGCATACGGCTAACAAATGTTTTACCAAAGAAATAGACGGTTTATCTAAGGTTTGGGAAGGTAGAGTATTCCTTAATCCGCCTTATACCAATCCTATCATTAAGCATTTTGTTCGTCGATTGGCCGATCATGGAAACGGAATTGCTCTTCTTTACGCTCGATGTGATAATAAGATGTTCTTTGAAGACGTCTTCAATCGAGCAGCCTCTATCAAATTTCTTTGTGATCGTATTTACTTTTTTCGTCCAGATGGTACAAAGGGGGATCGTCCGGGATGTGGTTCCGTCTTGATTGCTTACGGTAAAGAATGTGATAAACTTCTTCAAAACTGCAATTTACCAGGTAAGTACATCTCATTATCGAATTATTAATTAGCGTAAAACAAAATAGAAATGAATGGAGAACAAATAATACCGCCAATCACCGACCCGTCAGGGCAAAGTTGGAAACAACCGCATAGACGTTACATTGAGTTGGATAAAACTCATGCACTCATGAGCGAACAAACTTTTAAAGGGTTGCCGGAGTATTCTTATACCATACCGACCGGAAAGTATGAGGGTAAAATGTGGCGAGCCAATAAATATGGCAAATGGTATCTTGCATGGTACGGACCAGCCCCAGAACCCGGCTACTTATCTATCGAATGGAGAGAAATATTAATTGCATAAAACAATACAGATATGAAAATGCAGAGTTATAAAGATGTATTAGATGAAGTCATGCCTATCTTCCATAAGAACCCGGATCGATTTATGCGATTTTACCATGCAGTCAATAACATTCTGGCCGCTATTCCTGAAGGTGATAGCATTCGTATTGACGAACATTGCAAGCCGGCATCACGCGATTTATTCATAAAAATAGCGACTATGTATATGATGGAAGAAATGATTCGAAAGAACAGCTTAGAGGGTTTTCTGGAGTTTTCTGATGATTATAATGCAATTCGACATGTGCCGAAAATGGTACCGGCTACAACTAAGCCTCACTTCTACTCAAATCGCAGATGAGTAGATTATCCCAATTTATTACTCTGTAAATATACAAAATTCCGCTTTAACACGCAACATTATGACGATAAAAAAAGAGAATAAAATAATGGTTATCATCGCACCGACTGCAGATGACCGAGAACAACTCATGTCGCGCCTGGCTGTTCGTTTAGGATTTGCAAAAGTACCTTCAGATGGAAAGAAGATCATACGCAAGGACATCTATTCCATTGACCTATCAACTGCATATTTCGTATTATGCAGCAATTACAACTTTCGCGGTTCTATCATCACGACACAGAGACTATATGAGCTTGCAGCAAAAGGGATTTGCGTAGTTGTAGGTGTCAAATCTCTACCTCGTGAATACGAACTGATTTCTCAAGTGTTTTATCCTGATGACTTGCGTTAACATAAGTCGAGACATTTCTGTTATATACGCGATAGTATTATTTCCCGGTGCGCTTCAGCGTACCGGGTTTTCTTTTTTCGCTCCCCTCGCCTCCCCTTCATTCTATCAAAAACGTTTTGGACAAACGTGCATGGGAAGGCGAGAAACGTTGAAAAGGGCATATATATATTATTTTTATTTTTTATTTCTTTCTTAAAAATACCCTATCTAAAAATAGTAGAAAATTTTGTGCTTTCGTGCAAGCCCTGTATTTTCGTTATTTATTACATTAATAATCAAATATTTATACGATGCACGATTTTTGTACGAAACCGTACAATCCGTACAAAAGTGCACAAAATCTTATTTTGTACGGAGCATTATAATTTCGTACTGAAAAGTACAGCATTTTGTACGGAAATAACAAGTTGATATTCAATGGATAATATGAATATTTAAGGAAGTAATGTACTATTGCACAAAAAAATAGTACGCATTCACAAAGGGGTATTTGAATTAAACACATTTTTTATTGCCAAAGAAGTATTATTCAGTTCTTTTTTTGTATATTAGCTCCACACCTAAACCACTATGATTTATATGATTACTACTAAGATTGAAGTTCCCCCACATCTTAAGGAGTATCTGATCGGAAAGTTCTGTAATATGCAGGACTCTCCGATTCATTTCCCAGACAAGACTGATATCTATCACATAATCTATGATCTGCTTGAACGCCGCCCAATCAATATACCGCCTATTGATCAGGGTAATCTTGAGATTTATCTTCCAGAACGCAGTACAGGCAAAAATCCCAAGACCTACAACTATTTAGGAAAACGCTCACAAGTTATTCTTGTTAGAAAAATCGACCGGATGTTGTGGGCAGAAGTACATGATTTCCTGGACGAGCAGAAACACAGCTACGGAATTACATACATTAATGGAATACATAATTTCATGACAATGTATGGGATTGACTCCATCACGGAAGATGCGTTCAAGAAGAACTACTACCGATGGAGAGCTGATATTCGTCGGAAAGAGAAAAAAAGGGGCTATAATCGCCTAAAAAAATAACCTAGCAAGTGTAGTTAAATGTCCCTTTTTTGTTCGAAAAGTGTTCTAAAAATGTGTACTAATTGAAAATCAATAAATTATGAGAGAAATCAACAATATGGGAGGCATATTATTCGCTGATATCCTATACAAAAATGAAATATCCCTATTTGCTGTTCATCAGAATACAGCATGTATCCAAATTATAAAGGGACATGACTGGCATCGTCTCCCTACAGTGGGTATCATTGAATCTCCTACTGTTACCTCGAACGAATCAGCGGCAGGAATTACATATAAACATTCAGCAGCAATTAAACTTCCCCAAACATTGTTTGCTCCTGAAGCAGCAAATGATTTACGTAACAGAATAACAGAAGGGTGCATTTTGCGTTGTCAGGATCCTGCCGGAGACAAATATATATACGGAACCGGCACATATTTACTATTCGGAGAACTAACCAAGGTTATCGGCAAAAAAGTCACTGATTTTACAGGATATGAACTCAAATTATCAGGGACTTCACAATATCCTCTTTTACAGTATTACAGCCTGTAATCCGTCCTTCCATAGGCTTCTCAATAAATGTATCATTGCACCAAAATAAGTGCAATGAGCCAAAAACGTATTATTCTTTCTGATTCATCACTCAACTGCTACGGCTATCGGGTTCTTACTTCCGGAATGTCAATCGAAGCATTTAAGAAGAACCCTATCATGCTATATATGCATTTCCGCGATGAAGGTTCACCCTATTGGGGGGACTACAAAGCTATCGGCCATTGGGAGGATATACAACTTAACGGTGACGAACTTTCTGCCATTCCTATTTTTGACAAAGTTGATGATTTATCAAAAGAAATTGCCGCAAAATACGAAGCAGGGACTTTCAATGCCGCAAGTGTGGGTATTAAAATCATAGCTACATCAGCAAACAAAGATGTTCTGTTACCTGGTCAAACCAGAGAAACTGTCACTGAATGCGAGTTGAGAGAAGCATCGATTGTAGATATTCCCGCCAACTCCAATGCCGTTCGTCTTTATGACCGTTCCACATCCGTTCTCCTGGCAGCGGGTATGGACACGCATATCGTGCCAGAATTATCCAATCATACATCTAAAAATAAAATGAATCTCAAAGCAACATGGCCGGCTTTTCTCTCTTTTCTCAAAATCAATAAGGAAGATGCAGAAAATACCGAGTTATCAGCAGAAAGATTGGATTCATTACATGGTGAATTCAATCGTTTGAAGAGTGAACACACTTCACTGGTAGAGGCAAAGAAAGACGTAGATGAAAAGTTTGCATCTTCTGTCACAGAAATCAAAACCCTGAAATCAAGCATAGAAAGCAAAGATCAGGAGATTTTGCAACTCAAAAATGAAAGTACCCAGAAGGATGATGAAATCACCCAACTTAAAGAACAGGTAAACAACCTGAAGCAAGTTCCTGCACCCGGATCTAACGGACTCTCTCCGCAATCAGAACCAGGAGCAAGTGAGACTAAGGATGATTTATCCACCTTCTGCGAAAAAAATCCCGGAGATTATCAGGCCATCACCGAACGTCTGAAGCAAGACGGTCTCCTTTAATTTTAGTAACCACACCCTTAACTATTAAAAATCATGTCTACTCCCAAATTAATAGACGTATCTAAATTAAACCAAGCTCTTGTCACTTATGACAAGGGTCTTCGTGCTCTTCCTTTCGCAACTTTGCAGGAAGTAGCAGCTATACTGGGACTAAATGTCATGGATCTGCAAGGCAAACACGCATTGATCAATGAACGTCGTCGTGCCGGTGGTACCCAGTCTTACAAAATTGGAAAGGATTTCCGCCTTACTGACAAACTGCTTGGCTATGAACCTTCAGTTATCGAACCCAAAGATGTAGTCTGCATCACTAAGGAAAACTCTCAAAAGTATGATGACGGTGAACTACTGATTGTAGGAGGCGAACCGGTTAGCAACATTAACAAAAAACATCCACTGGAAACGCGTGTTGCTTTCACGTTAGTAAAATCACACATTGAAGATGTCGTATATGTACTCTATCATGCCGAACGTGACGAAGACTCTTCCTCACCGTCCGGAGCATTTGACGGTCTCTTCACTAAGATCGATATGCTGATTACCGGTGGTGATGTTAACGCAGCTCGCGGCAACTTCGCCCAATCAGGTCTTTTTGTTACCCCGACATCTGACACAGACTATGCAGCATACGAAAATCTAGTTGAATGGATTGGAGGAGCAAATACATACCTGCGTTCATCCAAGTCAGGTATTCCTCAATTACAATGTGCGGAAACAGTATTGAAAGCAGCACGTGCAGCTTTGCGCAACAAACTACGTATGCAGGAATATCCATCCATGCAACGCATGATTGAATTGCTCCGTGAAGATGCAATGTGTCCAGCATTGGAAATCGTATCTCATGAAGCACTTGGACAAGGTTCACGTCTGGTATTACAAAAGAAAGGAAATATGGACGTCGCATTCAACACACAGGCAGCAACCAAATTCTGCCAAATCCGCGATATCTACGAAGATCCGAACGAATGGCAATTCTGGTTACAAACCGGATATGACACTCGTATTCGTGACTGGCATGAAAAGGCCTTCCGCTGTAATGAGCAAAAGAATGAATCACTTGATTTGGCCGGTGATTATTGTAAAACCGGAGCTATTCAAGTGGATATTACCGGAGCCGACAACGGCACTTGGAGCATTCAAGGGAAAGCAGCCAGCCGCACTAATGGACAATGTATTTTGGGACTGGCTCCTGGCAATTATACTATTGAATTCAATGCTGTGGACGGTAAAAACAAACCGGCTAACAAACAAGTAACAGTAGTAGCGGGAGAAGTGGTAACCGCAACCGGAACCTACTCTTAATCTTCAATAACTAAAGAGTGGTCATGTTTGGCCACTCCTATTTATTTATTCTAAACTTTTATACAAATGAAAAAATACATTTATTTGATTCTCTGCGTTTTATTTGTAGCTTTGGTTATTACAGTCCCCGAACTGCATTCGCAGACGTGCCATCTCAATGGAGATACTTTAATCATGATGGCTGCCAGTCCCGCATTCGCTCCATTAAAATGGGAAGTTGGTCAAAACAACATGGGAGGTTATAAGGGAATGTTGCTTTTTGTTCCTTTTAATGCTCCTGAGACAGTGCCAACCGTACCGGATCCATCAAAAGCAACCAGTAACGAAGAATTAATAACGGCAGCCGGATCATTTACGTTTCCAGCTGAAGGAACTTACAAACAACCTATTTACCTATACAGTACCGAAGCAACCGTTGAATATAAAGCAGAACAGCAAGGAGAAGCCGACGGTATCAGCTATAAATGTACGCTCGGTTTCTTTTTCCCTGGCAATACTCCAGGAATGCACGCATTCAATGCACTAATCAAAAACACTCCAGGATATTATATCTTTGAAGATGCAGATGGCAAACAAATGATCCTGGGGCAACCCGGCTTGTATGCAACCACCGGACCATCTTTCAACGGAGGTAAAGCAAGAGCCGATCGTCGTGGTACCACTTACACAGCTACCGTAGACTCCAATTATTCAGCCATCTTCCTACAAACACCAATTGACATGGAAGTCATAGCAGGATTAAAACCCGCACCATCTCCAAGTGAATAATTATGACCAGACAAGAACAATTGACTCAATGGTTAGGCGACCGTCAGCGCAAATACGCTGACGGTATAGTTCTTTTCGAGGCACTCGCAAAGGAACCAGCCAAGAAAAGGTTCTCTGCTTATTTTGCAAAAGCTCCAGAAGCTCCACATATCTTCGATCCACATTTTACACAACTCGTCAATAGTCTCACGAAGATTGACAAGGAAATCAAATTTTCTCCTGCTATCTACCCGGCAGCAATGGAGGAAATAATCGTAGTAAAAACGATGAGTGATGACGAACGGAAAGAAGCGATCGAAAGCAAGAAACTGGAAATGATCAATCTGGAGACAATAATCACTGATATCCAATCTCGCGTTGACGAACTAGAAAGCGACAATGAAAATCATGCGGAAGAATTAGTCTCCCTTCAGGAACAATTCGAAGAAAAAATGTCTGAACTCACAGAACTACGTAATGAGATCAACGCCTTAAGTACACCAGGCGTTAAAATCATTACCGAAGAGTCACTCAATCCATCCATTCGCAAGGCCTACAATCGTATCAAGGAGATCGCCCCATTATATGCAAGCCTGCATAATGATGTCGCAAATCCGGAACTTCCTGTAGAAGAACGACAACCGATAGCTGAAGAACTATGCAAGCTCGACGACGAACGACGCAAATTATGGAAACAGATTGACTCCTGGGCTGAAGGAAAAGGAAATCTGCAATTAGAAGAAAAGAGACCGGAATTCAGTGAATACAGCATTGTGCGTGGTATTGAAATAGCCCGTCAAATCAAACGTTTGAAGAACAACATATCCAACAGTAAAGCAGCTGCTGACCGTGCTCAAAAAGATGGAAAACAAACCGTTATGCAAAATGCTTTAGACCGTATTGAGAAGTATCAGACAGAACTTGCCACATTGGAGGCTGAAATAGCACTAACACAAGGTGAAAAGATTTCAGGATAACTTTCCACTTGCATTGTGTCCAGATTCTATTGAACCGTTTATGCACAAGGGAGACTGGGCAATACATGAAGTATTGCCCTCTCTTTTATCTGCGATCGGCCCAGCAAAAGTGAAGATCATGACATTCAGTATCTCTGAAGATAGCCTACGCCCTCTTTTTTTTCTCGCTGACGAAAGAAAAATAGAAAGCCTGACACTTCTACTGGATATGACAGTAAAACGTCATAAACTCGATCTATTACTGTTTGCCTCAAATATTAGTCCGTCCATCCGAATTGATTCATGTCATGCCAAACTATTATTAGTCGAGAATAGGCAACATAAATTCGGGATTGCCGGATCTGCAAACCTTAATCAAAACCACCGATGGGAAAATGGTTTCTATTTTACCTCCGGAAAACATTACGAATACTTCTCACAAATGTTTAACCAAGCGTATGAAAATGCCATTCGCTATGATATATTAGAATGATGACCTTATCCGAAGAAGTTCTGCAACAGATAAAAGAAATGTCTTCCGCCCTCTTACCACCGGGGGAAATTGCCATTTTATTGAATATCCCAGTTGACCAACGGGACTTCTTCTGTGATATTTGCAAAAATCATCATAGTTCGCCTATCTATACTGCTTATCACCAGGGAAGACTTCAGACCAAGCTCAACCTCCGGAAAACAGTCATCAAACTAGCTATCGCCGGCAGTCCTGCAGCTGAACCACTGGCCGATAAATACATGAAAGAACAAAGTATTAATGAATAATGCCAAAGAAAGATCCCACATACGAACGAATTGAACGTGCTTTATTCAAAGACAAAGATGAAGCAACAACTCTCCTTTCACCCAGAGAAATGGAGATTAAGAAACGTATGATGTTGTGCGTAAGCAAAAAAATGGAAGAGCCACTAATTCCAGATACAGAACTGGTTAACTTTCTACTACACGGCTGTGGAGGAAATACGGAACCGGTCTCCCAATCGCAAGCCTACCGTGACATAGGCATGATTAACCGCCTAGTAGGAAACATACAACTTGCAGCCAAAGCCTGGTACCGGTATATGATTGTCGAAGGTGGAAAAAAGGCTTTTAATATGGCAATGGACAAAGAAGATGCAAAGGGAGCTGCTGCTGCATTGGATAAAATAGGCAAATATACACGTTCTGACAAGGAAGATGAAAAATTCGATTACTCGCAACTGGTACCTCCATCCTTTGAACCTTCAGATGATGTCACATTACTGGAGGGGCTCGAACCGATAGAGAATCTTGAAGAAGAACGAATAAGAATGCGCAGTATGTTTAAAGGAATGTTAAACAAGAAAGCAGTGGACACTCATCCCATTGAAGAGGAGGAAGAAGAATGAACACGCAAATCTCTCCTGTTCTATCCGCCTATGAACTAAGAAGAAAGCAGAATGAAGTCGTAGACAAATTCTTTAATAGAATGCAACGACAGGCAATGGCCATCAACGCACATGACGAATATATAGTCGCATCACGTGGTACCGGTAAATCGGAAGGAATTGATGCACGCATCATCCTACGGAATGTGTGGGAAATGCCAGGTTCTTTGGGTGGACTTATCTCTCCCAGCTATGCAAAAGCTTGGGGAAATACACTGCCGGCCATTTGCAAAGCACTTGCCGAATGGGGATACATACAAGGCATTCATTATGTTGTTGGTCACAAAGCTCCGGAAAGCATGGGATTCGGCAAACCAGTACGTCCAGTATTAGCTGATGGTTGGAATAATGCTTTCCATTTTTGGAATGGTACCGTCATGGTGATTCTTTCCTTTAACCAGGGAATGTCTGCAAATTCTATGTCACTTGATTGGGTGATAGGCCCTGAAGCAAAGTTCCTCAATTACGAAAAAATAAAGAGCGAAGTAGATCCCGCCAATCGTGGTAACCGGCAATATTTTGGAGACTGTCCTCACCATCACAGCGTCAGCTACTCTACAGATATGCCTACCGCTTCAATGGGGAAATGGATCTTGGATAAGATAGATGAAATGTCGCTGGCACATATCAACCTGATCCGAAACCTATATAAAAAAGTGCAGGAATATAAACGTAAGCCACTGACAGACCATGTGGTGCGCATGATTAAAGAATACCAGCATGATTTAGACTTGGCACGAAAATATCAACCACCTATTAAGCCACAACAGGGGAAGACTAAAGAATATACAGTTTTCTATGGTGAATATGACGTGTTTGATAACCTGGAAGTACTCGGAGAAGATTTCATCTGGCAAATGTATCGCAACTCTCCACCTCTTATTTGGCGTACAGCATTTATGAATGAACGTTTATTCCGGGTGCAAAACGGGTTCTATTCAGCTTTAGATGATAATATTCATTTCTACACACCCGGTGATAATGGACGGCTCCGGGATCTTGGCAGTAACTGGAGTAAATTAACAGCTTGCGGCTGTCTAGGCGACGGTGATCTTGACTTCTCTAAAGAACTGCATCTGGCATTCGACTCCAATGCCTCCATATCGACAGCTATTATCGGCCAGTTGGATAATCATACTATGCGTGTACTCAAATCTTTTTATGTCAAAACACCAAGCAAACTACAGGATCTAGTCAAAATGATAGCCGATTACTACCGACCAAAACTAAACCGTGATGTAGTGGTCTATTATGACCACACTTTTACTTGGGAATCCGGATCATCAACCGAAACTTACGCAGATATCATCGAACGTGTATTCAAAGAAAACGGATATAAAGTTACAATGGTATATGTCGGCCAAGCTCCTAAACATGAATGGAAACATCTGAATATCGACCTAACCTTGAAAGGAGATCCGCAATTCCTTTGGATCCAAATAAACCTGTATCAAAATGAGTTTTTGAAGATCGCAATGGAACAGACTGGAATTAAACAAGGAAAGAACGGATTTGAAAAAGATAAAACGCCTGAAGGAACACCCGATACTCCCGACAATCCAGACGAATACAAAACACACATTACAGATGCCTTTGATACGTTATGGCTAGGTATGAACTTCTATTTCACTCTACCGGGAACAAGTACTGGTGGTATATTCTTCTTAAACAATAAATAAAAAAGGTAGGCTTGATAAGCCTACCTTTAATTGAATCATTTTATTTATTACAAATTTTGAATAATCAAATTTGCATCAATATTAAGGTCTGTATATAACTTTTTAGCCAACGACACAGAAATTTTTCTTTTTCCATTCATTATTTGACTAAATACAGACTCATTTACCCCCAATAATTCCGCTGCATCCTTACGTTTTAAATTTCGACTATAAAAATAGTCTTCCATACATTGAATAAGCGGATTTTTCACTCTCAAAGGCAGAATATTCAAATAATTATCTTCATATTCTGCGCTTAGTTTAGCAAGACGGGATATTTCACGAACATATTCATTATCTTCTCCCGGCTCCAGCAATCCTTTTTTTGTTGCTTCTTTAATTAATACATCCATACGAGAACGTATTTCATCATACTGTTCTCGTGTTGTGATACAGTTGATGTTTTTGTCTGCCATAATTATTTTTATTAAGTTGGTTAGTCCAATTCAACTAACTGCTCGGAGAGTCAAATCTCCGAGCAATCTATTTTATCATATTCCTCGTGAGTACCTACAAACCTTAGTTCCATTACTCCACCGATGAATAATACAACAGCCACAATCCTATATTTGTTCCCTCCTATATTAAACACATATCTACCATTCTTCACGTAGTCTGCCGAAGGAAATGTGGCTTTCACATCATTATGACTTTGCCAGACAGCTTCCGCCACCTTCTCAACCCAAGCATTCAACGGTTTAACCGCCTGCGAATGCTTCCTTACAAAGTCACTTAACAACAATTTATTAGATAATATCATCTCAAATCTTATTTTATCGTTGCAAATATACAAATTAATTTGCAATATTGCAAATTAATTTTCAAAAAAAGAATATGAATCAACATCGTAGATCTTATATAAGCCCCAAATAACAATAAACAATCATTGCACCAGCTAATACTTCCATCCCCATTCACAGTAACCAATTCGTTCCACTATAGTGGAACTTAAAGTCAACAATGGTTTCCCTTTCGTTCGACCTAGGTGGAACGAAAGGGAAACAGATATGGAACGAACCAAGATTTCTTAATGAATCGCTTTTCTATTACCATGTAATTCTTTAGCCATCTCAATTACATACCATATCAACACATAGATTATTTCAAACTCAAAAAAAATCATATTCATTTTGTCTATTCAAAAAGAATCACCATCTTTGCAATGTCTTCCATTTGGTTCAGGCGAGTAGGCTCGCCATAATTGCTGCGGGCATTTTTTATGTCCATAGTATAAAATATAGTTCCGTCCCGTGTGGAGCGTTAATGCGCCCACTGCCTGAATCAGGTGGAAGACAACGGGGAGCGGAACTTTTTTATTCCCTCTCCTTCAATTAATCAACATATTGTTTCATTTTAAATTGTCTTCCAAAATGAAAAAGAAAAACCAAAGCGCAAACGGACGCTATATATCCGTAGAAAAACTTCAGAAAGCCCTTTCCAACATTTGCCTTGAAGTAGCAGAAGGTAACGAACGTCTCCGAGTGAATAAATCGCACAGAGGTATTGTAATCCACGCCAATGGAGGCACAGTCAATATTACATTTAATGGAAAAGGAGGCGAGCTATGAAGGAATATGTAGAACGAATTATCCCTTCGCAATGCCGCATTATAGACAATAAGTCAGGTTTCATTCATATAGAGGGAGAATCCGCCATTTTTGATATGAACGGAGTTTACATAGGGACAGCAGAATCAACAATAGGTTCTATCAGAGAAAACTGCATAGATGCTGTAATTGAAACGCTAACCAATTACAAGAAAAAGATTATTGCTAATCAAGATAAAAAATTCTCTTGTAAAATTATTAAATTTGATTTCAACAATAAGATAAAAAAAGTGAGTCAACGATGAGCCTTTATCAACACAATATTCAAAATGCAGAAAAGAAAGCTGTATGGCTATCTGTACGTTATGCATTCAATCAATTCAAATTCAACAGCAATGAACAGAGAACAAGCTCTAAAACTCGTAACTAAGCTGCTCAATCCAAATACTCCCGCTGACGAAAGACAACGGGCGGCAGCACAACTTCAAGAACTAATTAAAATTCTACTGCCGGAATAATCATTAGTTTCTTCATTAAGAAGCACAGGTTATCACATACCTGTGCTTTTTTCTTGTCTCATGCAATTCCCACAACAAAATTCAGAAAATTCTGATTATCAAATGAAGCAGTTGAATAAAGGGGAAAAATTTCCCCTTTATCTGTCGCAAGACCACGCACCGCCCTGAAAAAAAGTTTCGACCTAAAGTTTTTCAATTTCCCTTATATGCTGCACCTTAAAAAATGTAAAGAAAATTTATTTTACCAAAATCGGCTCTCCTCCCTGTCCTTTATCGCCTGCCATACACCTGATACCTTTGCTTAAAAAGAAGGTCATGAACGATGTCATTACACAAAACCTACTCACATTCTTGCTTGGTGGTGGTCTCTTGTCATCCATCACTGGAGTTATTACGCTCAAATACACCAAGAAGCAAGCAGAAGCCAAAGCTCTTAGTTCCGTACAAGATGTATATCAGGAACTAATCGCTGACCTGCGAGCTGACAAGGAGGCTATGAAAAAAGAGAAAATAGAAAGCGAAACAAAATGGACTTACCGTATAGAAAAGCTGGAAAGCAACCAGCTATCCCAAGATAAAAAGATAGCAGAAAACGAAAAAGAAATAGCTGATCTTAAACGATTCAAATGTGTAAACCTAACGTGTAACAACCGTAAACAATGAAACATCATGCACACACTCTCATCTATCTTGCTTGCCTTGCTATTGCCTGGCTACTGTGTAGTTGCCGTAGTACTCTTCAAAACAATCGTAGTACTCAAGAACAAAGCAATCTTTCTATCACAGATTCCGCACTGCGAATTAGAACCGAAGATACCTACTCACGATTCAACCTCAACCAAGAACAAACGGGTAAAGACTGGAAAGTTAAAGTTAACTTCGACACAACGAAATCAGCAGACCCATCTACCGGACTACCCCCAATATCGAATATCGAGATTGAAGGGAGCAAGACAACGATCAAAACTTTGCTTCAGAAAGATGACACTACACGTATATCTGATAAACAGGAAACAACGACTGACGTCACGTTTCAGCAAAACAAACAATCCGAATCCCAAAAGAATGCCAGCGGTTCTATCGCGGACGGAATTGATGATGGATTCAAGTATGGCTTAATCATTGGTATCCCAATATTACTAATCATTCTCATACTACCTTTTTATGCAAAGTATAGACAAAAGAATCCATCAAAGTAAGATATGGAAACTCATGGAGCGTAGACAAAACGGTAAGCCTATCGAATTCTCCATTGAATTCTGTAAAAAGAGCACAGGCGAACTTGTCACCTACGATCGTGCAGTATTGACCTCATTCCATAGTAGTGGAAGCACTATTAACGTATTACCTGCCGGAGAAGCTACTCCGAGAAAAATCCGCCGATGCCTTATCACCAAATTCAACAATCTCAAAGTATATTTCTAATGAAGCAACAACAACCCTCAATCAATCTTATAATGAAAGGCTATGATACTTATGCCGTCTTAAAAGGTGGAAAGAATGTTATCAAATTCAGTGATAACAGTGATATCGCCACTGATAAGAATCCTACACCTATCGAAGTAGCTCCCAAAGGAGAAAAGAATCCAATCAAATGGATACCACGCGGACGAAATAATCATATGCCTTATGACATCATGAAAAAAATCGGTACCAACGTCACCATAGGCAGCAATATCGAATTCAAGAATAAAGTTGTATTCGGTGATAGCATACTCGTCTATCGGAAATACCGGGACCCTAAAACGAGGAAAATAGTCAAAGAGGAAGTTCTTCCGTACGAGCAGCCGGAAATTTTTGAATTCCTTGAAAACAACAACTTCAATTTTGTCCGTATGGAGCTGGCAAACGATCTGGTTATATTCTATGACGGCTACCTGGAGTATATATTCAACAATGACAATAAATCCCCCAAACTCGTACAAATCAAAGCTAAGGAGTCCACTTGTTCCAGGATCAGTGAAATTGACGAAAAGACTGGTAAAAGCGAATGGCACGGTTATTCTGCAGAATGGCATACCGGTACACCAACAGATTTGATTGCCACTCCCCTGCTCGATCGGCAGACTCCACTACTCGACCTCAAAATGAGAATGGGACTTGCTCCCAATGACAAAGGAGAGAAAATTGTAGGAAAAGAACGGAGATTTATCCATAACCTCCGCATCTCTACACCCGGACGGTTTTATTATAGTCATCCATATTGGTGGAGTGTTTTTGCATCCGGCTGGTATGACTTCTCCAGTGCAATCCCTGTTTTCAAAAAATCATTGATTAAAAATCAAATGGCACTGCGGTACATTGTGTATATTCAAGAGCCTTTTTGGGAAAAGTTATTTGCATCTGAAGGCATAGTCAAAGATGACGAGAAGAAAGCACGCAAAGAAAAGTTCCTGAAGGATATGAATGATTTTCTTGCCGGTGAAGAAAATGCCGGCAAAGGCTTTGTCTCTCACTTTCGCTACGATCGTGTAAAAGGCTTTGAAGAAAAAGACATCATTATTACTCCACTCGAATCTTTCTTCAAAGGTGGTGAGTATATTGAAGACAGCGAAGAGGTCAGCAATATGATGTGTTACGGTATGGGCGTACATCCTTCGATAATCGGATCCGCACCAGGTAAGGGAAAAAGTATCAATGGTACCGAAGCACGGGAGTTATTTATCATAGAACAGGCACTCATGAAGATGTATCAGGATACAACATTGGAACCTCTCTACTTTGCAAAAGCCATGAATAACTGGCCTAAAGATATTTATTTCTCGGTGACTAATTGTCAACTTACCACGCTGGACCAAGGTACCGGAGCGACAAAGAATACAGGTTTAACCCCAGAAACAGAATAAAATGAACGCACTAATCCCCGACATCGACACCCTCAAAAAGGTAGTAAAGATCAACTCCTCACTGCCTTACGAATCAATCGAACCATACATCGAAGATGCACTGGATATATACATCAAACCGTATATCGGTAAAGCAACGATCAGTAAAGCTCATGAAGACAAAGGATCTGACTTATACAACAAACTACTGCGTGCCCTCGGCCCATTAACCCTGATGCTCGCATCTGATGAACTGGGTGTTATGTTCGGTGATGCCGGTATCACAGTAAGTAACGTGCAGGGACAGCGTTCTCCTGCCAGTGACACAAAGATCGCAGCAGCAAAAAAGAATCTCTGTTTTCGCGGAATGCAAGCACTTGACCGGCTAATATCATACCTGGAGGAAAATAAAAAGGATTATCCTGATTATGTTATCGATAATATACCCCGGTTTTGCTTCATTCGTAACGCAGCAGAATTCCAGGATCTCGGTATGGTAGACATTGATTATTCTATCCTATCTTATCGTATCATGTTCCCTACCATTCGTCAACTTCAGGAACACAACATTCGAGAAATGATTACGGATAAAGTCTATGACATACTCAAAGAAGCTCTTTCAGAAAATACCGAAACGCCCAAACAACAAGTACTTATTGACTATATCATCCGCTACTTAGCCAATAAAACTGCCGAATTATATACCTCACAGAAAACAACCGAACAACATGTAGCCGGCAGAACGATCGAATATACTCCCACTATTCGACCAATCTATCAAGACCCGGACGCAAACGGCATTTTTTTTGCAGACCAGGCAACTTATTATTCAGGGAAAATACACACTTATCTGGCCGAAAATGCGGAAGAACTGGGAGTTGAAACAACGTCACAAGCTATTGACTTCAATTCTAAAGAAAAGAAACTATTCACCTCAATATCGTAACACTATGCATACTATACGAATTAATGATGATACATACACACTTCCAGGAAGTTGGGACGAACTCACCCCGAAACAGCTTCTTTATCTAGTCAAACTCACAAAGTCAGATATACCGGTAGAACAAGTTAAGGTATACATGATGCTTTATTGCCTGAAAGCTCATGTATGCCGGCATAAGAAAATATTTAAAGAGTATGTACGTATCAGAATTTGGCAAGAAAGTCCAACAGTCCGCTTCTATGTCCGTCACCATAGCTGTCTTCTTCATCCGGAAGAAGTATCAATGCTTGCCAACTTGTTTGACTTCCTTATTTGTTCGGAAGAAGATAGTTCATTGCCCATGCGCAAATACTATCACCTGACACCGGATCTGACAAGCAACCCATATCCAACCATCCATTGCCGACTTTGGAAATTCATCGGCCCAGAAGATCAGTTGCTTGATATTACCTTTGAACAATTCATGTATCTACAGACCTATCTTGATGCAATGCGTTCAGATCCAACGAAGATTGACCACCTACTAGCCTGCTTGTGGCATCGTAATAAGGTATTCGACATTAATCAATTAGACAAAGATGCAGCCATTCTTCACCATCTTCCTGAAGACAGAAAAATACTCATGTATTGGTATATTTTAGGAAGTCTGTCATGTATGGCCAATTCCTATCCGCGTATTTTTTCAGGAGAGGGAAAGGGTAGTTACGGTCGCGTATTCGACGCACAGCTCCGCCTTCTTGATTCCCTGGCACAGTCCGACATGACTAAAAAGCCGGAAATCCGAAAAGGTCTTTTACTTGATGCCCTATATTCGATGGACGAATCGATCAGACGTAAAGAGGAAACCGAAGAAAGTCTAAGAAACAGATAAAAGTTTGTTAGTAGCAAACAAACAAACAATAAAAAGTTTGTTAGTAACAAACTTTTTATATATATTTGCAGTGTCAAACAAACGCGGGTGACGTCCGCATAAGTTCTTTTATATTATGGAACAATTGTTCGAGGCTATCCTAAAGATAGCAAATGCGAATCCTGATGGATTCACGGTTGACCTCACAACCTTAAAAAAGGTCACAAAAGGTATTTCAGTCGCCTATCTTGAGACTCAAGACAGTTTCGGAGAAGAAGGATTGAAAAGAGTTCTTAATCATGCTTTGATGCACGAAAAGAAAGTCGGTGGATGGCTTAACGAAGAAAACAATCAGTTTTATTTCGACTCCATCAGGATTTTCACCAACCTTGAAGAAGCCAAGCAATTCGGGCGTGAAAACAAACAGATTGCTATTTTCGACATCGGGCAAATGAGACTCATCAAATTGTGATCCGGAGGGGCGAAAGCCCCTCCATTACAAAGTATATTGCATTATTAAATACCCGATTATCAAATCGTAAATTGATGAATTATGAAGAATTTAGACTTACTACCTCTCTCTGCCGAGAGTAAAAAGCGAATCGACGAATTCGCAAAGCAGTATCAACGTTATGGACATATATCCATAGAAGTAGTCTCTTACTCCGATGGCCGACTAATCGTCCGTGCGGAACAAAAAGACTTAGTGAATGACAAGTTCCTTACCAAAAAGGAATTAACTGAACGTGTACGGGAAATGTTTAAGGGAGAAATCCCGGATGAATGGAAGCTGACTGTATCAGCTGTTAACTTTGACCGTAAGGATATCGACAGCATTACCGTTGATTGGATTAAGAAGCGTATGGAAAAGCTCGGATTAAAAAGTAAACACCTAAGCAACTATACAGGCATCGACAAATGCACTGTGTCCTCTCTTCTATCCGGTGATAAAGAGCTAACTAAATGGCATAAGGTAGCCCTCTACTACTTCTTTAAGTATTATGAAGTAGCCAATTTCTAATCACAAAAATATATAGCAAAAGGAAAGCGGAGCAAAAAACTCTGCTTTCCTTTTGCTATATATAGAAAAAATCGTACTTTAGCCGTCGCCCAATATCGTTATAAAAACATGAATCCCTTACCATAGTGTAACCAGGCAGCTGGTTCCGGAAATAACACCGGTGGGCGCACTGTAGTGAGGGATTCGCCCGTTTAACAATGAGATATACTGATAATATCACCGTTCTATCTTTAAAGGATAGTCCGCGAAATTCTTACTGCTGCAATGCTGATGGTTCTACAGATGACCCAGTTTCACTGCCTGACATCACAAGTGATACTCCTATTCAAACAAATGGTTTAGATACTAGCGATCTGATCAATAAATAGCAAATGCTATTAAAAAGGAAGTGACAGCCACAAAAGAGCCGAATATCAGAAATGCAAGAGAACGTTTAGTATATTCGACTCTTTTTTTATTCATTGCCTCCTGTGCAGTTATCTTTTGCTGAAGTACAACTAGCTCATCACTAACTACCTGTTTCTTTTGATCAATATCTTTATCTTTCCCTTTAAAATAAGCTATATATTGCGGTATAGTAAACTTATCAGGTTCTTTTCCTGGTGCAAGAAGAGTATGTGGTTTAATGACATGATAAATATAACCAATAGAAATAGATGTAAAAACAACAATAGACAAACATCCGGAAGTCAAAGCTGCATCATCATTTGCACTCAAATGCGTAAGAATATATCCTATTGCAGCTGTTAAAATGCCAAAGTAGATAGCAAACAAAGTATATCCCCTTTCAGTTATAAGAGATTCTACACGGACAAGATCATTATGGCGAGCCATAGCTTGTTCATAATACCATTCGATAAGCGATAAATCGATTACTTTTAATTGTTCTACTGTGAGTCTTTCCATTGTCTATCAAATTTTGAGCTAAAATACATTTTTCTATTGGCATTACAAATATATTACCACTATCTTTGTTGCTGTAACAAATAAAACTATAATCTATGAAATGCAAACTTGATAAATTAGAAATACCAGCTGATCAACCTTTCAAGAATTGTAAACTGGATCGGGAGAAGTATGCAGAAATACTTAAAACAATCATTATTACATATCAAAAAGGCTTCGTTTTGGCCATAAATGGCAGATGGGGAACAGGAAAAACCACATTTGTAGAAATGTGGAAAGCATATCTTGAACTAGACGGACTCCGCACACTATATTTTAATGCCTGGGAAAATGATTTCATATCAGATCCTCTTATTGGATTACTTGGGGAACTAAAGAAAATGAATCCGCAAGAAAAAGCAGAAAAAGCATTAGAATCAGTCATAAATACTGCAGGAAAAATCGTACTGAAAGCGGCTCCTGCAATGTTCAAAGGAATAATAAAAAGATATGCTGATGAAGAGGTAGTTGATATAATTTATGATGGTATTGAAGAAGGAGCTTCAATGTTGAAAAAAGAAATAGAAAACTACGAAAACCAAAAACGTAGTTTGGGAGAATTTCGGAAGGAACTCGAAAAATACGTCAATGAATTCTGTGAAAAGAAACCACTGATATTTATCATAGATGAACTTGATCGATGTAATCCACATTATGCAGTCAAAACTTTAGAACGGATCAAACATCTTTTCAACATACCTAATATAGTGTTTGTCTTATCCATAGATAAGGAACAATTAAGTAACTCCGTACGTGGATATTATGGGAGTGACCTAATAAATGCTGATGAATATTTGAAAAGATTTATCGACATAGAATATACTTTACCCGATCCTAATGTAGACAGTTTCAGTAAATATCTATATGATTATTATGATTTCAACACTATTTTTTATCGCATCCAAGATCAAATACCACCGAATAGTTTGGGTAGCCGAGACGATTTATTATCAACAACAAAAACGATTTTCAAATACAAAAAATTAACATTAAGGCAAATTGAAAAAATTTTCACCAACGCCCGTTTATCATTAAATATATTTATAAATGAAAATAACATATATCCGGATTTGATATACTTGCTATGTTATCTTCGAATTTGCGAATCTGATTGTTATGAAAAGATTATCCATGAAGAATATACACCACAAGAGCTTCTTAATCAAATCGAAGAAATTTTTCCAAAAGAAACATTCTATTTGGAGCCAGCAGGTTATCGAAATGAACGTTTTTACTACACAATAGCACTCCTTTTAAAAAGCTATACAACTATTTTTGGGGAAGAAAGGTACAATAATATTGTATACTATAGCGGCAACCTCCCAATCACAACCTTAAAAGTCAAAAACATGAATGAAAAAATTTTTATTGAAGCCTTAGAATGGGCCGATGTTCAACCAAGTATCAGATTTTTAGAATACTTTACCACTAAAATTAATCTATTGGATAATATTCAAATTTGATAGTTATTTCAAAAAAAAGAATATCATACAAACAAATCCCATATCTTTGTTGCTGTAACAAATAAAACCACACATGGAAACAAAAAAATTAACAGCTGCCGAAAGCACTCTAGCAGCTATGTCAAAAACAGTGCTAGTGTTAGGTATCATAGGTTCAATCGTAGTCTTCTTCTCGTCATGTATTGCGTGGGAATATTCCAGATACTCCGGAGGTATAGTTGGAGCAGATGGAATCAATTGGTTAGGATTCCCAGCCCTTATCTATTGTGTCATGGGTACCTTGATTGGATGGTCTGTGCTTGCTATTCTCGTTGAAATCGCAATCAATACCCGGACAAACAATTCTCAATCTAATTGGAAAAAAGACTTTGCAGTGATGGTAGCTACTGGAGAAAAAGGGAAAGCAAAAGAAATTCTTTATCGTGGCATCATGGAATCAGAGGAGTTTAAGCGGGTATTAACCGGTGGAAACGAAAACTACCATAAAGAATGTATAGACGCTTTAAATAAGAAATACAGTGATTACCTTAAGGCTATCGATGAAGACGTATTCATAAATGTGGATGAGAACAAAATATATAAAGCATTTAAATAAAAATCTTAATATACTATGGAAACATATGATTTTATAGCTATTGATTTTGAAACGGCTAATGAACAACGAGATAGCGCATGCCAAATAGGAATTACTACTGTAAAAAACAATCAGATACATGAAGTAAAATCATGGTTAATCAATCCTGTACAATCATTCAACTATTTCAATACAATGATACACGGAATAACAGAAGAAATGGTACAAGATCAACCTACATTTAAAGACATATGGCCTGAAATTGCTCCTTATTTTGGAAATGACGAAGAAGGTAGTATCATCGTTGCTCATAATGCTACCTTTGATATAAACGTTCTTCTATGTATGCTGGAACGATACAAAATAAACATTCCTAAGGGGATATTTCTTTGTAGCCTAGCAATAGCCAGAAGAACCTGGATACAACCGTCTTATAGCCTTTCTTCTTTATGCCAAGCTTTTAATATCCAACCGGGAAAACATGATGCAGGAGAAGATTCCAGAGCCTGTGCAGAAATTACTCTGTTAGCAGCTAAAGAAAAAGGAATAGACTTAAGTAAACAAATTGAATCCGAAGAAGACTTTAACAATATAGAAAATAAATTCCAAGTTCATCTTGGAATATTTAATGAGAAAGGTTATATTCCTTGTACATGCAAACAAAAACAAAAAGCAAATCAAATAAGAGCAATCAAAGGAGATGAGACAAAAAACAATCCTGACTCCATTTTCTACCAAAAATATGTAGTATTTACTGGAACATTATCTTCAATGAAAAGAATCGAGGCCCAACAAATAATTGCTGATATAGGAGGTATAAACCAAAGTGGTGTGAATCGAGATACTAACTTTTTAATTGTTGGACAACAAGATTTCCGAGTTGTTGGAGAAGATGGCATGAGTAGCAAGCAAGAAAAGGCTATTAAAATGATAGAAAAAGGGGCTGAACTTGAAATCTTGTCAGAAGATGATTTTCTACACTCCATATAATAGAAAAAAAATCCTATTCATTTGGCACTATCAGATATTATCCTCATATTTGTAGTGCCAAATCAAATGATAGATAATCTATCCCGATGAGCAACGGTTAGATGCTCAATACGAAATTGGGCTTTTTTATGTCCATCAGTTTGCTTCCGATATTAATATTGTTTGCAAATTCATATACGAAATAGTAGAAGTTTATTTATAAACGAATACGGCTGTCTTTCTTCTCGTTGTATTACAGCTCTTCGGGGTTATACTACATTTGGTTTGGCGACTACGGGAAATTGGCAGCCGTTCGTGTACCGTCTAGGTACACGAAAACTTGCCAATAACAGCCAAACCAAATGTAGTATATGAAACAAGTAACCCAGGGCACGAACTACGTGCCCTCATTCCGCACAGGAACAGACGTAAACACGCTCCAACAGCGTTACTTCCGTGAATTGAAAAAAGAATGCGCTATCAACTCTGCATCGGACGCCTATTACGTCTCTGCAATAGCCTGCTTCTGCCTGACCTTTATCTTTCCCCCTGCTGTAATTGGCGCAGTTCTCTGTGTCTACCGAGCAAAGAAGTGTCAGAAAGGGGGTGAATCATGATGTTCTTTATTCACCATGTGCAAACATATAAGAACGTAAATCGTAAGGGTCAGGAAATGTGTGAATTTGCCCAGGCATACGACGGTATTCTAGTACAAGATGAATGTGCTATGGATTCCCTAAAATGCGAATTCGAAGAAGTTGTCAAGGAATTGAATGAGAAATACCCTAATCAAAAAAAACTCAAATTCAATGGGCATAATGGAGACTCCTCCGGTGGACAATGGAGTATAAAACTAGGAGACGATGATAGCAATCCTGTATGTTATATCTCATACAGTAAAGTACGCGGTCATTATTCTTTTGGAGAAGGATCTCACCTACTGGAGCAGAAAGGAGACCAGCCATGATACCAACAGAAATCAATGGCATCATCCTCACCGATGATTGCATTGAATCAATAAAAACTATCCAGGAAGGAGAATATTCATGGATGGAAACCACTTTGGAAAAAGCTATTGACCTGGCTCTTGATATAGACTCTCCGGACATCGATTCCACTAATCGACTAACACTTATTTCTGAAATCAGAATAATAAAAAAGCATATTCAATCAATAAGCAGTATTCAACACCCTAAAAAATAACATTATGAATAGACATGAAGCCTTACGGTTAGTAAACAAATTACTGGATCCGGAAACACCAATGGACGAAAAGCAGCGTGCAGCCGCACAACTTTCTGAATTAATTCGTATCTTGCTTCCAGAATCAAACGAAGAACAAAAATGATCTTAACGATAATAACTATATCCGGAATAGTACTTCTGTGCCTGGCATTCTTTAAAGCCTCACGCTCAATCCTTGCAAAAGTATTTTGGCTTCTGCTCATGCTTACTTTGCTAGCACTATTCCTGTTCTTATAACCTATCGTTTTGTCCTTTATAGCCCGCCCGCAGCGGGCTATTTTTGTCTCCATAACCTAAACATTATACAGTTATGGAGTATGACCATTTCGCTTATGGTGAAGCCTTAGCTTCGGCACTCAAAGCCATTTCACACACATCTCAAAAGAAAAGGTTCTTCACAGCATTCGGACTGGAGGACCTGATCAGCCTCGATGACAATTTATCCTCCATCAATGGAACCATCCTTATCGCCGTTGATGGTTGCGAGTCCGAATCCGAAGACAACGAAGCTGATTCACTCAATGACAAACAAGTCTACTCATTCATCGTGGCCAGAAACACAATTTCCGGAAATCCGGAAACAATTAATCAGACAGCCAAACAATGCAAGAGTATATGTAAACAGATCCGGAATAAATTGCTGAAAGACATTAAATATGTAGACCGCAATACTCAAATTAACGGTATCGGCCCGATCGGTGATAACTTCTATGGCACCGTGCTTACCTTCTTTGTTAATGTTCCGGAAGAATTCATCGTCGATCCAAACTACTTTTTGTAATGGGATTCTATAAACGAATGTCAGACAAGCAGTCGGAAATAAAACGCTATAATGCAGCCCGACGAAAAGCGGATAAGTTATCTTCTACTCCGACTTCCCGGCTAATCCGAATGGAAACCATCTCGGAAATAGAACGCTATAACATCGCCCAGGATGCCGACCGACTCACCGCATTCAACAAAGAGGTAGAACAATGGCAGGATGCTGTCAGTAAACAACTCAAAGCCACCATTTCATCCCGTAGTTTACGTATTGCTCGTGAACTACAACCTAAAGCCTATACTGACAAATACGGATTAATCAACCGACTTGGTTTCTCTTTTCCTCGTCATGGTGTCTATATCCACAAAGGTGCCGGACGCGGGCAAGGTGGTCTTATCGGAAGTAAATGGAGCTATCTGAAGAGAATCAACGGAATGGAAATCAATACGAGTATCATCCGACATACTAATCCCGCTTCACTTGGCAAACAGAATGAAGGTAACCGGCAGGCTTACCATTGGTTCGATCCGGTCATCAAAAACCGTCTTCCGGAACTTGCCGATATCTGTATGCGCTATTTCGACACTATGCTTATCGACGCAACCAAAATATACATTGAAAAGTAAAGCCATATGAACGACCTAAACCGAAGTATTAAAATATTTATTGATGGAACTGAAGCATCAGCCGGCGTCAAGAAGATAGAAGATGCCATCTCCCAGCTAGAGAATAAAATATCTTCTCTTGATAAATCAGAATCAGGATATGCCAGAAAATCCAAAACTCTGCAAAAAGAACTGGAGAATAAGTATAAAACTCTCAATACTTATAAGCAAAAAGTAGCCGAGACCGACCGAATCCTGAAAAACCTCTCCGGAGCAACCTATGACGAACTATTATCTGTCAGCCAAAAAGTCCGTAAAGAACTCCGTGCAGCCATACCCGGTACTGAACAATACAATGCAGCCCTGGAGCAAAATAGGCGCGTCACTGAAGCAGTAGCCAGGGCACAAAAAAATATGCGTGTAGAAGTTGGTTGTCAAGCTAGTCCAATAGGAAAAGCCGTGGAACTGTTTAATAAATATGCTGCAGTTGTCACCACCGTCATAGCAGCTGTGACAGGCTTAACACTAAAGCTGAACCAACTTCGTGAAAAACGCAATGAACGTGAAGATGCCAAAGCCGATGTCGAAGCATTAACAGGACTTTCCAAAGACGACATTAATTGGCTGGAACAAGAAGCAATCCGGCTTTCCACTACAATTAGTGATTCCGGTATCCGGATCCGACAATCAGCAACCGAAATTCTTGATGCTTATAAATTGGTCGGTTCTGCTAAACCGGAGTTACTATCTAACAAAGAAGCACTGGCCGCAGTAACCGAACAAACACTCATCTTAGCATCTGCTTCAGGAATGACATTGAAAGATGCTGTTGATGCTGTAACTCTTTCACTCAATCAATACGGAGATGGTGCTGATCAGGCAGCCCGTTATGCGAATGTCATGGCAGCCGGTTCTAAATACGGAGCTGCTGCTGTTGAATCAGTAACTACCGCAGTAAAAAAATCTGGAGTGGCAGCCAATGACGCAGGTATTCCTATTGAACAATTAGTTGGTACTATCGAAACCTTAGCCGAAAAAGGCATAAAAGACGAAGTTGCAGGTACCGGACTAAAAACCTTTTTCAATCGCTTACAGAAAGGAGCAGATGACACTAATCCTAAAATAGTCGGTCTTGAAACAGCTTTGGAAAATCTCCAAAAGAAACAACTTAGTGTTAACGATCGAATCAAAATGTTTGGAGAGGAAGCTTTTAGCGTTGCTACCGTTTTAACTAACGAAGCAGAAAAAGTGAAATACTACACCGAAGCAGTCACTGGAACTAATGTCGCTCTAGAGCAAGCAGCCACCAAATCAGATACGGCAGCCGCCAAACTCGCTCAAGCCAAAAACAAAATGAATGAGATGGGAATGGAGCTGATGGAAAAACTTAATCCTTCAATCATCAGCGTAATAAACGGTACAGTAAACTGGACCAGAAAAATTATAGACCTGATTGGGTTCATGGTCAAACATTCGGGTATCATTATCACTCTAACTACAACAATAGGAGCGTACCTGTTAACCATAAAAGCGATAACCATATGGGAAACAAAATTGAAAGATGCTAAAATTGCAAGCATTTTAGCTGATAAATTGTGGGAAACACGTTTATTAGCGTCAATCGCAATAGAAAAAGCAGGAATAGCAGTAAAAGCACTCCTAACTGGTAACACCGTAGCCTTGAATACTGCGATGAAATCATTATGGAAAACAATCGGATTAAATCCTCTAGCTGGTACTATAGCTTTATTAGCTGGTTTGGCAGTTGGGATATACCATGTCGTTACAGCCCGTAAAACCCTCTCCACTGCACAAGAAGCCGCTAATAAGATTAGTCTAGAGGCATCTAAAAACACATCCGAAGAAACAAATCATCTTAAATCTTTAAAGGAAATTCTTTTTGATTCAAAAAAAAGCTATGGTGAAAGACAATGGGCATTAGAAGAAATTCAAAAAATAGTACCCGATTACCATGCCTCATTAACTAAAGAAGGAGAGTTAATCAATAACAATACCGGTGCTCTGGATGGATATGTAGAAAAATTACTTATCACAGCTAAACAACAAGCTGCAAACGCTAAATTACAAGAAGCTCTAAACGAACGTACAGAATGGTTCAGTAAGCAAAGTAGTTCAGAAGCCATGAAATTTAAGAGTATTGAATGGGATATTAATGATCCCATAAATTCAAACAAATCTTTGGAGGAAATAGCAGCCTCTAATGGAGTTTCTCCCACAGCATATCGTGCTTGGGCTTCCAAGAAAAGCCAGTTGGATGAGAATGTCAAACTGTATGAGGATATGATGCGAGGATATACAGAGGAAATTGCCAAAGTGAATTCTAAATATCAAAACAGTAACAATGATAATGATGGTAATGGTGATGGCAATGGTGATAGTGATGAAGAAAAAATAAAAAAGAGGCTTGAGAAAGAAAAAAAACTATATAACCAAAAACAAGCCTTCCTGAAAGAAATGTATCTGGAAGGGGGGGATGACACTCTCCAAACAGAAAAGCAGTTGAGCGAAGAAATGGAATGTCTCCAAATGGAATACTTGGAGCGTTCTTTGAAAATTGTCGGTGAGAAGTCAAAAGAAGGCATTAATATCCAAAATCAAATCAATGACCTGAAAATTAAACAACAAAAAGAACACAATCAGGAGCTTATTAATGAATTAATTAATCAAGAGACAACTCAATATGAAAAGCAACAACAGGATTTAAAAGAACTGTATGCCTCCGGCAAAGATGAGAATCTAAGCTCCGAAACAGCCTATAATGATGCTATGGAACAACTTACCATCATGCATCTTGAACGAATGCTTTCCATTGCCGGTTTAAACGCCGAACAACGAAAACAAGTTGAGAAACAACTTCTTGATTTCAAAATAAAATGCATGAAGGAAGAACAGGCCGCCCATGCCAAAGCAAAAGATGCTGAACAAAAAAAGACGGCAGCACAAACCCAAAAAGAACGACAACAATATAAGGAACGACTACGCACATTTCAACAATATGGTTCTGAACTTGGCTCTGCGTTAGGCAACATCATCGCAGGACAAGAAAATGCAATGCAAGGTTTCGCAGATGTCATGATCGATATTATATTCGATGTTCTTGCCCAAATGATAAATGCAAAAATAATTGAACTAACAGCAGTAGGAACTGAAAATGTTGCAAAAGCAACAGCCAATGAAATAGGAAGTAAAGGTTTCTTAGGCATTGGAACAGGAGCCATCCTTGGGGGAATCATAATGGCTGCAATTGCAACTGCAAAAAGTGCTCTGAAAGGAATGGTTAGCGGCAAACACTCGTCCGGATCTTCCGACTCCGACACGTCTTCGACCGACGCTCCCAAACGAGCAACCGTCAGCGTATCCCAATGGGCATCCGGCCGGTATGATGTCATCGGGAAAGATGACGGCAAGAACTATCAGGACATACCTTATATTGGGGCTGCACAAACCGGAATCGTCCGACACACTTCTCTAGTTTCAGAGAATGGTGCAGAATTAATCATTAACGCCGAGGACTTATCCCGGTTACAAAAACATATAAATTATCCTTTGGTACTAAATGCGATTGAAGATGCCCGTAAAGGTCATGTGCCCCAACGAGCTTCGGGTAATTACGCAGCAATAGATACTCCTGTCCGAAATAACCAGGAAATCCATGAAACTGATACATCAGCAACCGAACTAGATAAACTCATAAAAGAAATCGGAATGCTGATTAATACCCTCAAAAATCTAAAAGCATACGTATCCCTACGAGATATACGAAATGCTGAAGAACTAGATGAAAAATCCAAGAAACCATTTACCCGATCAACCAAATAAGAATTATTATGGCACTAAGAATATCAAATACATCCGGTACTTTTGATCTGCCGAAAGACTTCAGTACAGAAATAGAAGACAGCTCTCCTATCTACAACGAACGGGGATCACAATCTATTGCCGCTACCATACCTGGTACCAGAAATAATCTACGTCTCAACAATTACATTAACAGAACTGATATTGACAGCGCCCCTATTGCTGATGAACGCGTGACCATCAGTGACGGAGTTTACCATCGAGTGGGTAAAATGAATACGACAAAAGCTTCAGAGAATGACGGAATAACTTTTAATGTAGGCTTTGGAGAATCTGAATTATATAGTATATGGGAAGATGTTTCTTTGCAGTCCATCAACCTTCCTGTTCTTCGCCTTGGAGGAGTATCAGAATTAATACCTTATATTATAGAGAATAGTCAAAAGAATGATTCTCCTTTCTGTCTGTTTCCTGTGGCTGTATCTTGCAATCGTAAGAAAGATAATGATACAGTTACGGATTATGCAGAATATATAAATAATTATCGTGATGGATATTGGTGGAAAGCACGGACGGAAACTTTTTTCATCAATGGAGAACCCGTGGAAGTATCGCTTCCTGAAGGATATGGAATAGTTCCATTTATAAAAGTCAGCTATATATTAGAAGCTATATTCTCAACCTACGGATATACTGTCACGGAGAACCCATTTACTAACCACCACCAGCTCGGTCAATTGGTTGTTCTTAATAATGCAGCCGATTGCTGTGTAAAAGGAGAACTAAAATATGCTGATCTCATGCCTGACTGCACAATCAATGAATTCATGCAAGCCTTATGGTGCCGTTTTGGATTACTTTACTTTGTAGATGGAAATACCCGTAAGGTCAGACTTAAATTCATTCGTGATATCCTTAATTCCAAAACTACTTCTGATTGGACGCTACAAAAAGCGTCCAAACCAACTATCAATTTTGAAGCCCCACAGCAATTAAAATTATCAGCTGCAACAAACGTACGGGGGGAAGATCCAAAATGGACGGCAGCTCCTGCCGCTGATTCACTGGATAAATTCTTAAAGCCATATCACTATATTGTCACGACTAAAGCAAATGGATACCTAACCTATTCTACAGAGAGCGGATTATATTATAAAACAGATAACATAACCGGACGTTCAGAATTAGTGTCAACGGATTTCTTCCCCTGGGATCGTGGAGCTGATATGGCATATAAAGAGATTACCTCTATTGATGAATTTTTGCCTTCCGCAACGGAACGTTTTAAAGGAGACGTATATAAATATATACGAGTTCCTTACTATCTCTTCGGTAAAGTACATCGATACACCACAATTTCTAGTTCCGATGTTGAATTATCAGAAAACTTAAACTACCAAACCCCTTTGGCATTTTGCTTTTCTTTCTTCGATACAAGAGATCGAGTTACTTATGGTTCACAAATTTGTCTGGATATTTTCGGAGAACCGGTATTAAACAAACAAAATGGAAAAGCCTGCGAAATTTCTCTTTTATTTGTTGGCAAATATGGACTGTTCAATCATTTCTGGAAGGAATATGACGCTATTCTTCGCCACGCCAATCATCTCATAGAAACGGATATGCATCTATCGGCTCAACAATGTATGAATCCAGATTTCTCCTCTCCTATTTTACTTGATGGTCAACGAATGTTGCCTGATACCATACGTTATACGTTACCCAAAAGTTCTTCATTCCCGGCAACAGTCAAATTGCGTACAACCAAATTACTCAAACCATATAATCTGGAAGAAGAACAAACCGTCCCCATCGTCGATCAAAAATATAAGTGGGCGTTATTTGATAACAAGAATTCAGTCGTAGAAGCTACCGTAAAACCACAAAAAGATGCCTGGAGAGACGAAGCGAATAGAGATGGGAATAGCTTATATGACCTACAATATAAGAATGTTTCTACTGATACAGTGGATATTAAAGTCCCTCTTTCAGTACCTACTGAAGAAGATTACAATAATAAAAAGGAGTATTTTATAAGGAAAGTCAATTATAGTTTCGATCTATATTACCGGATTAGGTATTACCTCGGTACAACGCCTGATGGACACCTCCATTATGAGATTAGTAATTCGAGAGGAGGAGTACATTATGACCTGCAATATGACCAATCAGTGCGTGCAGAGTTATTATAAAATGTCCTTTATATCCCGCAATATAACATACAATTTTGCAATATGAATACATCAGAAACAGTAATATCAACTATTCAATCAAATGATATTGAAAAGATGCTCATCACTTATCAGAAATATATGAAAAATGCATCTATTACGTTTGATGACCTCTTTCTTTTTCTCTCTCACCCCACCGCTGATAGAGAAGAATTCCTGCATGACTATTGTACCTGTAATTATCTGGTACAAGAACAAATTATCTCACCTAATTATCTAGTAAAATGAGTCTGACTGCAAACATATCGCCCGCCAATATGGCATTGACCGGCAATCCAATCAAGTTGTCGATCAACAGCAGTTCTCTGGCAACTTATACCATTTTAGTAGGAGAACAAACAATATTCACCGGCAGCGGAGAAGGCAACTTCTTTGTTTTTATTCAGGACATACTTGCTGATATAGTACAACCGGCCCAATTATATAATGAATCGGAAGAAGTTCTGCTACAGGCAGAAGGTTGTTCTCGTAATGTTACTATCAATGTTTCCAATAGTGAAAAAAATAATCTAACGATCTCACTGAAAGTATTTATTGGCGGAGTAAGCAAAAGAATGTTACGTCATCTCAATGATGAAAATAAGAATGTGTTTATCTGGAAATTGATGAATCCGGACGGTAATTTCTTCCAAACAACCCGTACTTCCGAAAGACTTATTACAATCCGGGAAACGGAACTACTTCCGCTCTCCTTCATCTATCCTGATGGTGGTATACTAAGAGTAATTGCAAACGGAATGGAGACCGCCCTAGTCGGAGTAGCCGGACAACCGGTTGCACTCAACTTATATCGTCTTCGGAAGCAACTTTTCGATACTCACCATATTCTTGCCTCCATATTTGATATCTATGTAGGAGAAACTAAATCCTGCACGATCGTAATTACTCCCGGAACAATAAGTAGAGAAAGGTATCTCTTACAATTTCTTAATTCATACGGTTCTTATGAGCTGATCGAAATTACCGGCATTGGAAGTATTAAGCGTGAAGCAGAAAAAGAAAATGCATTCAATAAGTATGATGAAGTCATAGATGATTATGTTGAATCCTGGGAAAGGTTATCCGGACGCGAATCTATGACTGTAGAATCCGGATATCGCACAAATGACGAACTGATACATTTGATTGATCTGTTATCTTCTGACGACATAAAACTCCTTGGACTGGATGGACGAAATATCAGAGTAAATATAACAGCGGAAAATCTTACCAGAGCATCCCGTGCAACCGTTCCGGAGAGTATAAAGTTATCTCTACGTTTTGCGGATTCAGAACAGCGTTATACCGGTTCATTCACTGATGATGATTTAGGATCACCGCGAATACATACCGAACAATTCACTAAACAATTCAATTGATATGTCAACACAACAGGATCTCATAGATCAACTGATAGACTACATTGACAAAGCTATTTTGAAGAACAGTGTCTCCAACCAACATGTCGCAACAGTACTATCTTTCCTAAATGAAAAACTGAAAGATTTTGCTGAAGGAGATACTTTTTTGCGTCGTAAGCAACCAGACAGCACCCTCTTCTTATTGCAGTTGCTAGGAGGACTTGAAGTTGAGAAAGGAGTAAAAGCTGATAATATAAAGGTGCTAAATGAACTTCTTGCCAATACCGCCTCTTTCACTGGAAACATTTCTACTTCAGGAGATATTTCTTCTTCAGACTATGCCTGCAAAATGTTGGGATGGTTAATATCGGCTATCGGAGATGCAGAGTTTAACTCTGTACACATACGCGGATTCTTGGAATCAGATGAATTTAGATATAATCGTATCTCGGTAGTTAGTGGAGAAACTTGGAATGCACCTGGCGGGGGCATCATAGAGGAAGTAGATCCACTGGAGAGAATTATCTATTTGAAATTAGAGCCCGGAGAACTTGCAGAAATAGAGATTGATGACATCTGCAAAGGAATATTCAATGATTCGGTCACTGGTTTTCATACCTCTTATTTCCGAATTTCTGAAAAAATTGATGAAAAGACTTTTAAATACATACTTCGTAGCGGAACTATACTTCCACCACAAAAGACCATGCACTTCGTCGCGTATGGAAACTTCACGAACGAAGAGCGACAAAGATCGAGTTATTCGACGCAAAGCTATGTCCGCTATCTGACAGGTGTTAATAATTGGGAGATTACTAAGGAAATGATCGCTATGCAGTTGGGCGACCTGTCTAACTTAAAACTGTTTGATATTGATATGACCGGACATTCAGCCTATCTCCGTAATGTATATATGACCGGAGTTATCAAACAGATTTCCGATGATGGAGTAACAGAAAGCCGCGTCCCCTGTTTTAAGGGAGAGTGGAAAGCCGGAGCTTATTATTACTATGACGAAGTAACTCACAACGGATCGTCATGGTTATGTATTTCAGATAAGCCTACAACGCAAGAACCGGAGGAAGGTGCTACAGACTGGCTTGAAAAGTCGGCGGCGGGTAAAGATGCGGTAGTAGTTAATATAATGAGTAGCAATGGGAATATTTTTCAGAACGGCTCTGTGTCTACTACATTAACCGCTTATGTGATAAAGGGAGATACTGATATTACAGATAGTGTTCCGGATTCCCGGTTCTCGTGGGAGAAAGAAAGTAATAACGATGATACCGATAAGATATTTAATGAGGCGCATGTCGGGCACGGGCATGTGTTGACACTTACCCCGGATGATGTTTGGGGACGTGCTACATTTAATTGTATTGTGAATTTGTAAAACTTCTAAATTATGAAAATAAAAGATTGTATAGCTTTTGCAAAGTGTGTGCGTAATCCTGACTCGCCTTTGACTGTAGATGCTCAAACAGTTCATGGAGAGAGTTCCACTTGCGCATATCACCAAAATGAAGAATTATCTTCCAAAGATGTTTGTTCTCCAAAAACAAAGATGACATTGTCGCAGATAGATTTGAGTAAATTTCCCGATGGTAGTCGGGTTCTGCAAGTTGGTCCGCCACTGATAATAGATATTCCCGACAGTTATATTGAGGCTGTCCGAAATTCGCCATTAGGCAGTGACAAGCAACCTCCTTGTAACTGTTTAGAAGATAGTCGGGAGACATACTACAAAATTCAATCAAGTTTTTTAATTGGTAAATCGAAGCTAGATGGCACATAGTTTCCTCAAACCAGATTAAACCTGATATTTCTCCTGTAGACGCTCCGTTGATTAGGCTATGACAATATTCATGTGAGAATTGATATGCCCATCTCCACCATTCATCGCCTTGCGTACTTAAAAATATCAAGTGTCCGTTAGGAATTTTATTGCATTGAGGGTCTCCTGGACGATATTCTATCATACATAGAGTTGACATATCTACTGATTTCTCCAATGACAATGCAAAGTCATTCTGGATGTTAACTAATAGTTCATGAACGATTTCTCTATTGTATATACCGAAAGCATCATCGATGGGCATGAATATATTTGATGCAATATTAGAAAATGCTGACATAATAATTGAAATTTTAAATGTGACGAAACAAATGTAGTAATAATAATAGAACGCTCTACATCTTGAATAATAAAGTTTTAAATGTGACAATTTTCAACTACCCTTTGTAGGCGTTTCTTATTTAGATAATAGTATTAACAACTTAATTAACTAGAATTATGCCAATTGCAAGAGGACAAATTACCATCGTCGACTTGAACGATGCGAAGTCAATGAACATGTATCTAGGCTCTAATCAGCCTTTGACGCAAATCTTTAACAAGGAAAACAGCACCTATGTACCGAACTATACGGCTTCTCCTTTCCTTGTCATTACCCCTGAAATGTATGTATCCGGAACGACAACAAACGTAATCAGTCGTTTAAAAGCTGCTCCTACCTATACAGTGAATGGAGGTGCAATCACTGCATTCGGTGGTACTGTTGCCGCTACTGCGCCGTATGCGTTGACGCTTAAGAACAATATGACATCTGTATCGCAGATGAAGGTTGAATGTTCCGGTATTTATGTTGATCCAGGCACAGGTTTGGAAACTCCTGTAAAATCTGTCATCAACTATACCAAAACAGAAAATGCCGGTCAACTTATCATTGCTATAGCGTATGCCCCTAAAGGAAATGTTTTTAAGAATGGTCAATCCGAATCATTGACAGCCCATTGTGATATGTGGCGTGGTAGTAGTATTGACGCCGATAAGGTTGCTTATCAGTGGCACAAATTGAAATCGGACGGCACATGGGAATCTTTGGCGGCTTCAAATTCTTATGGCATCACGGGGACAACGACAAATGAAATATCTATTCCTGCCAGTGCCGTACTTAATTTCGAATCTTTCAAATGTGCAATCAAGGATACCGATACAGCATCCGGAACCTACAACACAACAGTGAGCGATATTATTTCGTTCTCCGATCTTTCCGATCCGTATATAGTGGAAGTATCTTCCACAACGGGGGATAAGTTAGTAAATGGCCAAGGAAGTACGACTATCAATGCCAAGGTATGGCAAAATGGGGAAGCATTCACCGATAGTGCTGCTGATACCAAATTTGTATTTTCTTGGAAGAAGTACAATAAGGATGGTACACAAGATACGGCTTGGGGAACTTCCGGTGTAAAGACTGGAAAAACCATTACCGTCACTGCTGCCGAAGTCGATGTAAAAGCGACGTTTGTAGTTGAATTATCACTAAAATAATAGTATGATAGTAGCAAGAGGACAAATAACGATTAGCGTAACGAAGGACGGGCAATATCCCGCGCAGGAGTTCGCAAAGTCTACATCTGGCACGGTTGCGCCTACAAGTGGGTGGAGTAAAACTCCGCCCGCCTGTGGTACAAACGAATATTTGTGGATGCGCACGGGTATTGTTATCCCTCCGGCTACGTCTCCCGTTTCGTGGACTACAGTTCGCATTGGTGCAATAGATGGGGCAACTGGGGCTAAAGGTGACAAAGGCGAAACGGGGCCGACCGGTTCGCAAGGTATTCCCGGTACATCGCAGTATTTTCATGTGAAGTACTCCGCTAATGCGAACGGCAATCCTATGAGTGATACCCCTAATACCTA
>NZ_KQ236956.1:0-21042 GCF_001185845.1 Bacteroides sp. 3_1_13 | reverse complement strand
ACCTTTACGGCAAATGGCGGCGAGACTCCTGGTGCTTACATCGGCCAATACACCGACTTCACGGCGGCAGACAGCAATACGTTTTCCGCTTATACTTGGACGAAAGTGAAGGGTGACAAAGGAGATAAAGGCGACAAGGGAGATACGGGTGCAACCGGGCTTCCCGGTGCTCTAATCCGTCCGCGCGGTGAGTGGAAAGCAAATACTAACTACGTCAATAATACGCAGTATCGGGATACGGTTATCTATAACGGAAATACTTATTCATGCCGGACGGATCATACTTCTGGGAGTTCTTTCGATGTAACGAAATGGACTTTGTTTAACGAATTTATAAATGTCGCTACGCATTTATTAGTAGCTCAAAATGCAACGATCGATATACTCGGTACGTCTGGTCTGTTTATCGGTAATCAAGCCAAAACGCAAGGTTGGTTAATGACAGGCGGTTCGATTAAGCACAATGTAACCGGGCTTGAACTAACAGCAGACGGGAAATTATCACTTCCTAAAACAGGTGCGATATTGGTTGGGGGGAAGACGTTTATCAGTGATGGAAAGATCGTCGCTGATTTTATCGATGTAAACAAACTCGTTGTAAAACGAATAGAAGCTGTTGATGGCACTATTGGAGGCTTTAAGATTTCTGCTAATAGTATAGGGACAGGTTCTACCAGTATACCAACTATAGATAAAAAGGAGATGTTCCTTTACGATGATATGATTGGTTTTAATAGTAAAAATAGGCAAGTTATTGTAGGTCCGTTTAGTACAATGGGAGTCGATTATTTAGGAAGATTCTACGATCACCGTTCAAGACCTTATGATATAAATAGGGGTGTATCTATTAGTGTAACCGGAGGACGAGATAATATAGCACTTGCTATTGATGGTGGCATTGTAGTTGATGGCAAAAGAGGGATTGATGAATATATTGAAATCGCCCAGGTATGGTATAATGGGAGTACACGAACTAAAGTATTACAATTTAAAAATGGAATTTTATGGAGTGCAACTTGGTAATAATATTTAAATCACATAATTATGAAAATAGACTTTAGAGAAATTCAAGTAAAAGACATCGAAGGGAATAACAGTACCGTTGATATTGCAAAAATGTTAGGCAATACGATCTATCAGAAAACCGCCGATTTGGGTGAGTTGGAACTAGCTCAACAAATCTACAAGAACGGTGAAGTAGAAGTATCTCCCGAACAGGCGGAAAGTATTAAAAAATATGTGAGTACGGGGTTCGTCGCTTTTGTTCAGGTAGCGGTTAATGAAGCTTTATCGGTAGAATAATTCAGTTTCAATCACTTTTATTAAAGACATGAACAATATTGATTCAATCATCATCCACTGTTCGGCTACACGTGCTGGACAAGCTTTCAAAGCAAAAGACATTGATCGAATGCATAGAGATCGAAACTTTTCTATGATTGGTTATCACTATGTCATTGACTTAGATGGTACCATCGAAGAAGGAAGACCTCTATCAATGGAAGGTGCCCATTGTAATACTAAAGGCACCTCTGGTATATCATACAATAAACATAGCGTAGGAATTTGCTATGTAGGTGGTTTAGACGCCAACGGTAACCCAGCAGACACACGTACTCCTGCACAAAAAATTGCACTAATCGAGTTGGTCTCCCGACTCAAAAGTCAATTCAAGATCACAGAAGTACTAGGTCACAGAGATACTTCTCCAGATCTGAATGACAATGGCATCGTAGAGTCAAAGGAATGGATTAAATCCTGCCCCTGCTTCGACGCTGCAATTGAATTCGGCTACTCTCCTGCAGTTGTTATACGACCATAAGAAAGTTTGTACGAGCATGCAGTGTTTTGTACCAAAGTGTACAAAGACTGTACGCTCGTTATTTACTGGTTTTCAGACTAATAGAAATACATTGTACAAATGTACAATTTAAAATGCAAAACAGTTGAAACACTGCATTCCCTCTTGCTTACTCTCGTTTAAAACATGGGCATACACTAAAGTCTCTTTTAAATCAGAATGTCCTAGTATCTCTTTCAAGGAAGCTATATCTTTAGTCTTACGCAAAAAAATAGTTGCAAAAGTATGTCTACCAACTTTATGTGTAATGTTCTTCTCTATTCCAGCAATAGCAGCTATTTCTTTCAGGAATCTATTCATCGTTTGATCAGCTGGCAGTTTCTCAAAAACAATACCCTTTTTTCTGGTACCAACAATATTTTTCAGCAATGTACGAAGTGGATCCGATATAGGTACTTGAATAGGAAATGGTTTTCTTTTCTTTAGCTTCATTCGGAAATAAGTCAATGTATCATCTGTAAACTGCTCAAGAATCAATTTCTTTGCATCCCCTATGTGCAAAGAGCTAAAACATAAAAACAAAAACATTTCTAATGTTTTATGATGTTTATAGTCTAGTTCTCCATCCATATATAACCCCATCAAAGTTTGTAACTCATCTTCTTGCAAATACTCACCACCAGGAATTCCTTTCTTTATCTTCCAGTTCTTAAAAGGATTCTCATCCATATATCCAGCATTGTATGCAGCTAAAACATACTTCTTTATTGTGGCCATGTTTTTGTTTGCGGTATTTTGATTATTTCCAAGTCCAGTCATCAGATGAAAGAAATACTCATCAACCCACTCCCTGGTTATATCATCAAAATAGAGATTAGGATTATATTCTTGCAGCTTTTTGATAACCGATAAGTTCGTCTTAAAAGTTGAATATTCAAGTTTAAACGATTCTTTTTTTTGATAGTCTCGTATGAACTCGAAAAAAGTATTGTAATCGGTTGGTCGATGATATGCTTTAAGAAAAGCATCGCGAGTAAGTTTGCGATCACGAAGTCGGTATTTTACAAAAACATTGTTTATTCTGGCTAATATGTTTTCTATAATCAGTTTTTTGTCATTGCACTGTTTGTCTCCTACTCCTACACACCTCTTCTTATCATTCCAGTTTTTCAAATCAACAGAGACTTTCGTTGAAAAGTTTACTTTTTCACGATTAACGTAAAAAGATAACCAAACGACTCCGGTAGATGGGTCGCTTCCGTATGTTCTTAGATATATTTTTATAGTTACCATAATCTACAATGGTCCCTTTTTACAGGTAAGAATTGATAATCGGTCTACACCTGCACAGTTTGTTACACAAATACAGAAGTAGTTAATTGTTTGTGTGTCAACAAATAACAAATGCCGGACACATTTCTGTATCCGGCATTTTGCCTTCTTCGAGGTTCCTGGCGGATTCGAACCGCCGTACACGGTTTTGCAGACCGCTGACTAAGCCACTCATCCAAGGAACCATTATTTCTCGTTTGCGGTTGCAAAGGTAGTACAAATTTTGAAACTACCAACTATCCGCAGCAATTTTTCTTTGTACTTTTTTTCTTTACATCACACTCTCTGCGTTTCTTCTCCATCATATCCTTTAGTTCACAGCCACTTACGCAGCTGTCACAAGGATTCTGATTTTCCCGCGTACGACGAAAAAAAAGAAATATTCCATATACGACACGGGCAATGCAGAGCACAACGAGTACTCCGACTACCCACTCTTGCCAATTATTCATACAAACAATCCTCCAATCTGATAAACAGCAAATGATACAAGCCAAGCTAATGCCGTTGTATAGCAGGCAGCAAAAAGCGCCCATTTCCAACTACCCGATTCCTGTTTGATAGCCGCCAACGCCGCAATACACGGGAAGTAAATCAATACAAACAGCATATAACAAAAAGCGACCAATGGAGTAATCGGAATACGTTCTGCCAAACTCACCGAGTCAGCATCCGGATCATCTGCATACAAAACGCCTAACGTACTTACCACCAATTCTTTCGCCCCTACACCGGAAAGCAAGCCAATACCTAATTTCCAATCAAATCCCAATGGCTTTATTACCGGCTCTATTCCGCGCCCCAACTGACCGATATAAGAATTTTCCTGCTGTTCGGCAACCGTTTCATAAGCATCATGATTCGGATAATATCCCAGAAACCAGATAATAATAGAAGCAATCATAATAATTCCGCCCATCTTTTTCAGATACTGCGCTCCCTTTTCCCATGTATGACGGAAGATAGACTTCGCTGTCGGCATTCGGTAAGGAGGAAGCTCCATCACAAACGGCGTATCATCACCCTTTATCAGAAACTTGCTAAACAAGCGAGCCATTACCACAGCCAGCACAATACCAATCACATAGATACTTAACAGCACCAAACTTGCATTGTTCGGGAAGAAAGCACCCACCAACAATAAATAAATCGGCAGACGCGCACTACAAGACATCAATGGATTCACCAACATGGTAATGAGACGACTCTTCCGGTTCTCAATAGTACGGGACGCTATAATCGCAGGCACATTACATCCGAATCCCATAATCAGAGGAATAAACGACTTTCCGTGCAACCCCATTTTATGCATGATCTTATCCATGATAAAAGCCGCACGAGCCATATAACCAGAATCCTCCATGATAGAAATACAGAAATACAGAATCAGGATATTCGGTAAGAAAACAATGACAGCTCCTACCCCACCGATAATTCCATCAATCAGCAGATCTTTAAATGGACCTTCCGACATATTATTGCGCAGCAATTCACCAAGCTGCTCTACCATCCATTCAATTCCCATCATCGGATATTCGCCAATGACAAATGTACCTTCAAACATCAGATACATAAAAAGAAAGAAAATAGGAAATCCCCAGACACGATGAGTTACAATCGAATCCAGTACCTTTGTTGTCTGCGCCTGTTCCAGATGATTATCCGTGAACGTTTCTTTCAACGCACCACTGATAAATCCATATTTAGCATCAGTAATAGCCGATTCACAATCCTCATTCATTGTCTCCTGAACACGCTTCGACATCTTGTCGCGGACATGGAAAATTTCATCCGCATTCGGCAATGTGCGTACAATACGCTCAATGTCAGGATCATTCTCCAACAATTTAATGGAGAGGAAACGGGTAGAATATTTATGCCGGATAAACTCGTTCTTGGACACTTCACTTTTTACAGCCTCAATCGCTTTTTCTATATCAGGACCGTGATTTATATGAATATGCCGGAAGACACGCCCCGTCTTTTTATGTTCACGCACATAATCTTCCAGATGCTCTTCCTCATGGTTCTTACGGTCTTCCAAAGAGTCATGCCATTCAGTCAAGTCTTTGAGAACTTCCGGATTCATGTTTCCCTGTTTATCGAAGAAGTCTACTCCTTCATACAGATTGATAACTACATGAAACAACGTATCCAATCCACGATTTTTCTTACTGGCAGTAGGCAGCATCGGCACCCCGAACAACTTGCTCAACAAATGGTAATCCAATGTATTTCCACTGGCTTCCAGTTCATCATAGATATTCAGAGCTACTACCATGCGGACATTCATATCTATCAATTGAGTAGTCAGATATAAGTTTCGCTCCAGATTAGAAGAATCGACGACATTAATAATCACGTCAGGAGTTTCATCGATAATATGACGGCGAACATAGATTTCTTCCGGCGTATAAGCAGATAAAGAATAAGTTCCCGGCAGATCGACAATACGGAAATGATAACCTTCGAAGTCAAAATAACCTTCTTTGGCATCCACGGTCACACCGCTGTAATTGCCTACATGCTCATGAGCACCGGACGCAAGATTAAACAAAGAAGTCTTGCCACTGTTCGGATTTCCGACCAAGGCAACATTGATGGTGCGACGTTTACCTAACGCCAACCGTTTCATATCTTCTTCTTTTACTGAAAGGTCTTCGGGTAATCCTTCATGATAAACAGTCTTTTCAGCCAGTTCTTTTGCCTCCTCCTCGCTGATTACTTCGATCATTTCAGCTTCCTGACGACGAAGAGATATTTCATAACCTAAGACTTTATATTTTATGGGATCTTTTAGGGGAGCGTTCAACAGCACTTCAACCGTTTTACCTTTAATGAAGCCCATCTCCACAATACGTTTACGAAAACCACCGTGCCCCAATACCTTTACAATAACACCTTTTTCTCCTGTTTTTAATTCGGACAAACGCATAACTCTCAAAATTTTCGGCAAAGATAATTCATAACTTCGGAGCACGCAAATTATTTAGAATGTTTTTAAATAGCAGCCATTTTCTTCCTCCAAAAGATTTAGGAAAAATAAAAAAACTTATTGATAAACTCGTATCTTTGCAGATATGATACAACAACGCGTTACAAAATATATAGAAAAAGAACATTTGTTCTCACTGGATGCCAAAGTCCTGATTGCATTGAGTGGCGGTGCCGACTCGGTGGCACTGCTATGTATTCTGCACACAGCAGGTTATCATTGCGAAGCCGCACACTGTAATTTCCACCTGCGAGGCGAAGAATCAGACCGGGATGAACTGTTTGTCCGCCAACTTTGCAAAAGAACCGGAATCCATTTGCATACAATTGATTTTAACACGACACAATACGCAAAGGAAAAACAGATTTCGATTGAAATGGCTGCACGGGAATTACGCTATGACTGGTTCGAGAAAACGAGAAAAGAATGCCAGGCAGATGTGATCGCCGTAGCACATCATCAGGATGATAGCGTAGAAACCATACTACTCAATCTGATTCGAGGTACAGGAATTACCGGTTTATTAGGAATCCGCCCCCGCAACGGAGCAATCGTACGGCCTCTGCTTTGCGTCAATCGAGAAGATATCATTCATTATCTGGAGAGCATCGGACAAGATTATGTAACAGACAGCACCAATCTGGAAGACGAATATACCCGTAACAAAATCCGACTCAATCTCCTTCCTCTTATGCAGGAAATCAATCCGTCAGTCAAAAAGAATCTGATAGACACGAGCAATTATCTGAATGATGTAGCTACCATATATAATAAATGCATAGAGGAAACCAAAAATAATATTGTAACGACAGAAGGTATCCGAATCAGTGATTTAGTAAAGGAACCGGCACCCGAAGCTATTCTATTCGAAATCTTGCATCCTCTAGGCTTCAATTCTGCACAAATCAAAGATATTGCCTTTTCGCTTCACAGCCAACCGGGCAAACAATTTTGCAGTAAAAAATGGAGAGTGATAAAAGACAGGGAATTCTTTTTAATAGAAGCAATCGAATCTAGAAATGAAGTTCTTCCTCCTTTTCAAATCATCAAAGAAGAAAAAGAATACACCCCTGATTTCCTAATTCCACGCAACAAAGGAATAGCCTGTTTTGATGCCGACAAACTGAATGGAGATATTCATTACCGGAAATGGCAGACAGGAGACACTTTTATTCCTTTCGGAATGAAAGGAAAGAAAAAAATAAGCGATTATCTGACCGACCGCAAATTTTCTATCAGTCAAAAAGAACGCCAGTGGGTACTCTGTTGTGGAGAACACATTGCGTGGCTGATAGGCGAACGAACAGACAACCGCTTTCGTATTGATGAAACAACTAAGCGTGTCGTAATCTACAAAATAGTTTGAGGCAATTTCTGTTTCTTGAAGCAATCTGACAACAAAGCCGCAAAAGGAGTATCATACACCCGTGCTTTCTTAACGCAGGCTTTTACACAGGCACAACACTTGATACATTTAGCTTCATCTGTATGCAGTTCATCCCCTTTCGTTATAGCCCCTGCCGGACAACGGACCACACACAATCCACAATGGGTGCACAAATTTTCATCCTCCACCCAAGGAGTGCGGGGAAGCGGTGTTCCACTTTTACGTAACTTGATAACTTTCCTCAAAAAGCGAAACAAAGGAAAAAATGGCTGGCTCGGACGTTTGATAGCACGTACATCTACCGGATAAAGGGTATCCATGCTATCGGCAGCCTGTATTTTTTCCATGATTTTCTTCCCAAATTCCGTAGCAAAGACTAAATCCGACTCATCGGGACGTCCCATCGCAATCGGGTGTTTATCAGTACTATATGAATGCTCTCCAATAAAAGTTGCCCCGGCAATCACTTTCAATCCATGAGGAATAGCAAAAGCATCCAGTTCCATTAAAGCTTTCTCATAAGCACGGTTTCCATATACCACCACCAAAACGGTCGGAGTATCCACTCCCCGGATGTACTGCAAACGCTCCATTGCCAGAGGAGCGACATGACCTCCATACACAGGCACTACAATAATGGCCAAAGCAGATGCAGGAATCACGATTTCATCTGCAATTTGCTGCGTTACATTGATAGGAAGGATATTTTTTATACCCGTACCGTGAACAATCGCTTCCGCAACTTGTTTAGATGTGTGTGTAGGCGAAAAATAAATTAAATGAGCTTCATTTACTGTCATACTATTTTCTTTTATGTAGCAAAGATACACTTTTACGTGGAAAAAAATGTTTGATTGTTCATGAAACCAAAAAAAATTATTATCTTTGCCCCGTTGAAACATTCTACGATTCAACATATACATCCCTAATTCAGAATAAAAAACAAAACGTATGCTTGCATATCTGTAGCCATAAGCTGTAGTAATGCTGTCCGTAATTCAGCAAAAAAAGAAATATTAATAACTTACCATACTATATGTATAACATTATCCAATTAAACGACAAAAATCTGTCGGAACTTCAAGTTATTGCCAAAGAGTTAGGCATAAAAAAAGCAGACTCATACAAAAAAGAAGACCTTGTTTATAAGATACTCGATGAACAGGCTATTGTAGGAGCTACTAAGAAAGTTGCCGCAGATAAGCTCAAAGAAGAACGCAAAAATGAAGAACAAAAGAAAAAGCGTTCACGGGTAGCTCCTACCAAAAAAGAAGACAAGGTAGTTTCCACACCAAAGAGTGGAGAGGTTAATAAAACAAAAGAAGCCACTCCTGTAAAAGCACCACAACCTTCCAAGAAAGAAGAAAGTACAAACAAAGAAAAAGAAGCTCCTGTTGTAGAAGCTAAAGCAGAAAACGCTACTACTGCTCCCAAGCGTAAAGTGGGCCGTCCACGCAAGAGCGCTGACGCAGAAGAGAAAAAAGAAGTAGAAAATGTAACACCGGCTGCTCCCAAAGTGGTGGAAACTAAGCCTGTTGTTGCAGAGAAAACTACTGAAACAAAAGAAAAAGCTGCTCCAGCACAACAGCCGACTGCTGAAAAGAAAGCAAAAAGCAAATCGGCTGCAGAAACAAATAAACCAGCCGCAGAGCCAAACAAGCCTGTTGCAGAGAAAAAAGTTATAGATAAACCACAAAAGAAAGCCGCACCCGTTATCGACGAGGAAAGCAATATCTTATCCAGCGTTGACGATGATGATTTTATTCCAATCGAAGATCTGCCTTCTGAAAAAATAGAGCTTCCTACCGAACTCTTTGGCAAATTCGAGGCAACTAAAACAGAACCTGTGCAAACAGCACCTGAACAGCCATCTCATCCTCAACAGCAACAACAATCTCAACAGCAGCAAGCACAGCAGCAACGCCCGCGTATTGTCCGTCCACGCGACAATAACAACGGTAATAACAATGTGAACAATAATAGCAATAACGCTAATAACAACAATAATAATTTCCAGCGTAATAACAATAATCAGAATCAGGTTCAGAATCCAAATCAGAACCAGAACCAACAACGCTTACCGATGCCACGTGCCACTCAGCAAAACCATGCGAACGAGAATCTTCCGGCACAACAGCAACAACAGCAGGAGCGCAAGGTTATTGAACGCGAAAAGCCTTACGAATTCGATGATATTCTCAACGGAGTAGGCGTTCTGGAAATCATGCAGGATGGATACGGATTCCTCCGTTCTTCCGATTACAACTACCTTTCTTCTCCGGACGACATTTATGTATCACAATCTCAAATCAAACTCTTTGGTTTGAAAACCGGTGATGTAGTGGAAGGTGTTATCCGTCCACCCAAAGAAGGAGAAAAATATTTCCCGTTGGTAAAAGTGTCGAAAATTAACGGACGTGACGCAGCTTTTGTTCGCGACCGTGTTCCTTTCGAACATCTGACACCTCTCTTCCCGGATGAAAAGTTCAAACTTTGCAAAGGCGGTTATTCAGACTCCATGTCTGCACGCGTTGTTGACCTTTTCGCTCCTATCGGTAAAGGACAACGTGCCTTGATCGTTGCCCAGCCAAAGACAGGTAAGACTATCTTAATGAAAGATATCGCTAACGCTATTGCAGCCAATCACCCGGAAGTTTACATGATTATGCTGCTGATTGACGAACGTCCGGAAGAAGTAACCGATATGGCACGCAGCGTTAATGCAGAAGTTATCGCTTCTACTTTCGACGAACCGGCAGAACGTCACGTAAAAATTGCAGGTATCGTATTGGAAAAGGCAAAACGTTTGGTAGAATGTGGTCACGACGTAGTGATCTTCCTTGATTCTATCACCCGTCTGGCTCGTGCATACAATACAGTATCTCCTGCATCCGGTAAAGTTCTTTCCGGTGGTGTGGATGCAAATGCACTTCACAAACCTAAACGTTTCTTCGGTGCTGCCCGTAATATTGAAAACGGCGGCTCGTTGACCATCATCGCTACCGCATTGATCGATACCGGTTCTAAAATGGACGAAGTTATCTTCGAAGAATTTAAGGGTACCGGCAACATGGAGTTGCAGCTCGACCGCAACCTGTCCAACAAACGTATCTTCCCGGCAGTCAACATTACTGCATCCAGCACTCGTCGCGACGACCTGTTGCTTGATAAGACAACCCTTGACCGCATGTGGATATTACGTAAATATCTTGCAGACATGAATCCGATCGAAGCAATGGACTTCGTTAAAGACCGTTTGGAAAAGACCAGAGATAACGATGAATTCCTGATGAGCATGAACAGCTAATTAGCGGTAAACGATAAATGATGAACGGTGAACAAACTGCAATTATCAGGACGCAGTTTGTTCACCGTTCTCTTTTTTAGCCACCCCGTTAATCAATAACCACTTGCCGTTCATCCTTCACAATCCAACATTCATCAGCAATAGTTCCCCCTAATAATCCATCACATATTACATTTTTGTACAAAATACTTTCACTTGCGTCCAAAACTACTACTTCACCCTTTTTTGCGTTTCCTTTTTTCCTACTTTTGTTTCAAAATCAACTATTACTTAATTCTAACCAGTAATGAAAACTATTTATCCATTCATGGGATTAGCCCTATGCGGCGTAGCAGCCCAAGCTCAAGAAAAGCCCAATTTCCTGATTATCCAGTGCGACCATTTGACACAACGCGTCGTGGGAGCTTACGGGCAAACACAAGGCTGCACCCTCCCTATTGACGAAGTCGCTTCACGAGGAGTTATCTTCTCCAATGCTTATGTAGGCTGCCCTCTCAGCCAACCTTCACGTGCAGCTTTATGGAGCGGCATGATGCCTCATCAAACGAATGTACGTTCGAACTCCAGCGAACCTATCAACCCACGTATTCCCGAAAATGTACCGACACTAGGAAGCCTTTTTTCCGAAAACGGTTACGAAGCCGTACACTTCGGAAAAACACACGACATGGGCTCCCTAAGAGGATTCAAACACAAAGAACCGGTAGCCAAACCATTCACTGATCCGGAGTTCCCGGTCAATAACGACAGCTTCCTGGACGTAGGAACCTGCGAAGACGCTGTTGCTTATTTAAGCAACCCTCCCAAAGAACCCTTCATCTGTATTGCCGATTTTCAGAACCCTCACAACATTTGCGGATTCGTAGGAGCAAATGAAGGAGTACATACCGACCGCCCCATCAGCGGAACTCTTCCTGAACTACCAGCCAACTTCGACGTGGAAGACTGGAACAATATCCCCAAACCGGTGCAATACATCTGTTGCAGCCATCGCCGCATGACCCAGGCCTCTCATTGGAATGAAGAGAATTACCGTCATTACATTGCCGCTTTCCAGCACTATACTAAAATGGTGTCCAAGCAAGTAGACAGTGTATTAAAAGCTCTTTACTCCACTCCTGCCGGAAGAAACACCATCGTTGTTATCATGGCCGATCATGGCGACGGAATGGCTTCACACCGTATGGTGACCAAGCATATCAGTTTCTATGATGAAATGACAAACGTTCCGTTTATCTTTGCAGGTCCCGGCATCAAACAACAGAAAAAACCGGTAGATCAACTATTGACACAGCCTACGCTGGATCTTTTGCCTACCCTTTGTGATTTGGCAGGAATTTCCGTTCCGGTCGAAAAACAGGGAATCAGTCTCGCACCCACATTAAAAGGAGAGAAACAGAAAAAGACTCACCCTTATGTAGTTTCCGAATGGCACAGCGAATATGAATATGTCGTTACCCCCGGACGTATGGTACGCGGACCGAGATACAAATACACGCACTATCTGGAAGGCAACGGAGAAGAACTATATGATATGAAAAAAGATCCGGGAGAACGCAAGAATCTCGCCAAAGATCCGAAATACAGTAAAGTTCTGGCAGAACACCGTGCCATGCTTGATGATTACATCACCCGCACAAAAGATGACTACCGAAGCTTGAAAGTAGATGCTGATCCACGATGCAGAAACCATACTCCCGGCTACCCCAACCACGAAGGTCCTGGAGTTCGAGAAATACTCAAAAGAAAATAAATAATAAAAAAGAGTGAAGACGACAAAGAAATCTTCACTCTTTTTAGTTCTTTCGCTGGCAAACTTACAAGCAAGCAGCGCACTAGTATAGCCCAAGAACACCGGCAAACACGAATCATCCGGTTCATATTAAGCCGTAAGGGAGACATGCTTCATTCCGAATCAACTAACGATAAAACTCCCGAAGGTCCGGAAATAGTTTTCATCTACCCCATCGCTTCCGAATCGAAATAAAGCACTATCTTTGCAAAGTGTAAACTTAAACGCTTAATTATGTATACCAACAAACAGATTTGGAGTGTCAGTTACCCGATACTACTAAGCTTGCTGGCACAAAATGTCATCAATGTCACCGACACAGCATTCCTCGGACACGTGAGTGAGGTAGCTCTTGGAGCATCGGCTATGGGCGGGTTATTTTATATATGTGTATTCACCATCGCATTCGGATTCAGTACCGGTTCGCAGATTGTCATAGCGCGACGCAATGGCGAAGGCCGCTATTCAGATGTCGGCCCTGTCATGATTCAGGGAGTCATGTTCCTGTTCGTGATGGCACTGCTGCTATTTGGATTCACCAAGGCATTCGGTGGAAACATCATGCGTTTGCTAGTTTCTTCAGAATCCATCTACGAAGGAACAATGGAGTTTCTGGACTGGCGTATTTACGGATTCTTTTTCTCTTTTATCAATGTCATGTTCCGGGCATTGTACATCGGCATTACACGCACTAAAGTGCTAACCATCAATGCCATTGTCATGGCATTAACCAATGTCGTACTGGACTATGCATTAATCTTCGGAAAGTTCGGTTTGCCGGAAATGGGTATCAAAGGGGCTGCTATTGCTTCCGTATTGGCAGAAGCCTCCTCCATTCTCTTTTTCGTCATCTATACGTATGCCACGGTCGATTTAAAGAAATACGGTATGAACCGCCTGCGCACATTCGACCCTGCATTGCTGATGCGGATCCTTAGTATCTCCTGCTTCACCATGCTGCAATATTTCCTGTCGATGGCTACCTGGTTTGTTTTCTTCGTAGCCGTAGAACGGTTAGGACAACGGGAACTGGCGATTGCCAATATCGTCCGGAGTATTTATGTCGTATTGCTGATTCCGGTCAACGCACTGGCTACGACTACCAACAGTCTTGTCAGCAATGCTATTGGTGCAGGAGGCATCCAGCACGTGATGCCGCTCATTAATAAAATTGCGCGTTTCTCCTTTTTCATCATGCTGGGGTTAGTAGCGGTATCGGCACTGTTTCCACAATTCCTGCTCTCTATCTACACCAGTGAAGCCGCACTCATTACAGAGTCCGTACCTTCGGTATATGTAATTTGTTTTGCCATGCTTATCGCATCCGTAGCCAATGTAGTGTTCAACGGTATCTCCGGAACAGGAAATACACAGGCAGCCCTGTTGCTCGAAACGATTACAATTATCATCTACGGATCATACATCATTTTCATCGGAATGTGGCTGAAAGCACCGATCGAAATTTGCTTTACGATTGAGATTGTGTATTATAGCTTGCTGTTGATAACAAGTTATATTTATCTCAAAAAAGCAAAATGGCAGAATAAAAAGATATAAATACAAGAGATTTTTGTACATTTGCAAGCTCAAATAAAGAGTAGACGGAAAAGTCCCTCTTTCGCCCAAGTAAATTGTAATTAGTAATTCGTAATTAAATAACTATGTTCGATAATTTAAGTGAAAGACTAGAACGGTCATTCAAGATTCTGAAAGGTGAAGGCAAAATCACCGAAATCAACGTGGCGGAGACGCTGAAAGACGTACGTAAAGCACTTCTCGACGCCGACGTAAACTACAAGGTGGCAAAGAATTTCACGGATACAGTGAAAGAAAAAGCTCTTGGCCAGAACGTGCTTACGGCTGTGAAGCCAAGCCAGTTGATGGTGAAGATCGTACATGATGAACTTACACAGTTGATGGGTGGAGAGACAGCCGAGATCAATATCGACGCCCGTCCGGCAGTCATCCTGATGTCAGGTTTGCAAGGTTCGGGTAAGACCACCTTCTCCGGTAAGTTGGCACGGATGCTGAAAACCAAGAAAAACCGTAAGCCATTACTGGTTGCTTGTGACGTTTACCGTCCGGCAGCTATCGAACAGTTGCGCGTATTGGCAGAACAAATCGAAGTACCGATGTACTGCGAACTGGACAGCAAGAATCCGGTAGAAATCGCACAACACGCTATTCAGGAAGCTAAAGCCAAAGGATATGACCTCGTTATCGTCGATACAGCCGGACGTCTGGCAGTAGACGAACAGATGATGAACGAGATCGCCGCTATCAAAGAAGCAATCAACCCGAACGAAATTCTGTTCGTGGTAGACTCTATGACCGGTCAGGATGCTGTAAACACGGCTAAAGAATTCAACGAACGTCTGGACTTCAACGGTGTGGTACTGACCAAACTTGATGGTGATACCCGCGGTGGTGCGGCTCTTTCTATCCGTTCGGTAGTGAACAAACCGATCAAATTTGTTGGTACAGGTGAAAAGCTGGAAGCAATCGACCAATTCCACCCCGCCCGTATGGCCGACCGTATTCTCGGTATGGGTGACATCGTTTCATTGGTAGAACGTGCACAGGAACAATATGATGAAGAAGAGGCTAAACGTTTACAGAAGAAAATTGCCAAGAACCAATTCGACTTCAATGACTTCCTTAGCCAGATTGCACAAATCAAGAAAATGGGTAATCTGAAAGACCTTGCCTCCATGATTCCGGGAGTAGGAAAGGCAATCAAAGATATTGATATTGACGACAATGCTTTCAAAAGCATCGAAGCTATCATCTATTCCATGACTCCGGCAGAACGTTCCAACCCGGAAATACTGAACGGATCACGTCGTACACGTATCGCAAAAGGTAGCGGAACGACTATTCAGGAAGTAAACCGCCTGCTGAAACAGTTCGACCAGACTCGCAAAATGATGAAGATGGTAACTAGCAGCAAGATGGGTAAGATGATGCCTAAAATGAAAAGATAATCATTCAATAGATCCAAACTGATTATAACAAAAAAAGAGGAAGTTTCGACTTCCTCTTTTTTTGTATCCGGAAGCCTACGGTAGAAAGTAGTTTCTCCACTAACAAACTGATAATATACTGCTCATCTCCTGACAAAAATTCCAATCCTTTTGGAGAGTTCAGTTATTTATTTTACTTTTGCCCATCACCAATAAATACTCTGAAAATATGACTCTGATAGACGGAAAAGCCATTTCCGAACAAGTGAAACAAGAGATTGCAGCCGAAGTAGCCGAAATTGTGGCTCGTGGCGGAAAACGCCCGCATCTGGCGGCTATCCTTGTTGGACACGATGGTGGTAGCGAAACGTATGTAGCTGCCAAAGTAAAAGCCTGTGAAGTATGTGGATTCAAGTCCTCCCTCATCCGTTATGAAAGTGACGTGACCGAAGAAGAACTGCTTGCCAAAGTACGCGAACTGAATGAAGACGACGATGTAGACGGCTTTATCGTACAACTTCCCTTACCTAAACATATCTCCGAACAGAAAGTAATCGAAACGATTGATTACCGTAAAGATGTAGACGGCTTCCACCCGATCAACGTAGGCCGTATGTCCATCGGACTTCCGTGCTATGTATCCGCTACTCCCAACGGTATCCTCGAATTGTTGAAACGTTACGAAATAGAGACTTCCGGCAAAAAATGTGTTGTACTCGGACGTAGCAATATCGTCGGCAAACCGATGGCTGCCCTGATGATGCAGAAAGCCTATCCGGGCGATGCCACGGTGACGGTATGCCACAGCCGCAGCAAAGACCTGATAAAAGAATGTCAGGAAGCTGATATTATCATCGCTGCCCTAGGACAACCCAACTTTGTAAAAGCCGAAATGGTGAAAGAAGGTGCGGTAGTTATCGATGTAGGTACTACGCGTGTGCCGGATGCAACCAAGAAATCAGGCTTCAAACTGACTGGTGACGTGAAGTTTGACGAAGTTGCCCCAAAATGTTCCTTTATCACTCCCGTACCGGGCGGTGTTGGACCGATGACGATTGTATCGTTAATGAAAAATACACTCTTAGCTGGCAAGAAAGCCATTTATCAATGAAACATAGCTTGTTTCTGATGATTTTACTTCTCTCTTTGTCCTGCACCTCCCGGTCGCAGGCAAAGAGAGATTCTATCATCGATACCCTGTCGGACAGCCTTTCCGCAACCGACAGTATTTCCCCCACTGATACCCTACGACTCCTTTTCGTAGGTGACCTCATGCAGCATCAAGGACAAATCAACGCTGCACGAACCTCAACCGGCTATGATTATTCCACCTGTTTTACGTACGTTAAAGAAGAAATAGGGAGAGCCGATCTCGCTATCGCCAATCTGGAAGTTACGTTAGGAGGCAAACCCTACAAAGGTTATCCTGCTTTCAGCGCACCGGACGAATTTCTGACCGCAATTCATGACGCAGGTTTCAATGTTTTAGTGACTGCCAACAATCATAGTCTCGACCGTGGCAAATCCGGACTGGAGCGTACCATTCAACTTATCGACTCGTTGAAAATTCCACATGCAGGCACATATATCAACACCGAAGAACGCGATAAGAAATATCCTCTTTTATTGGAAAAGAACGGGTTCCGCATCGCCCTGCTCAACTATACGTATGGCACAAACGGTATCCCCGTTACTCCTCCCAATATCGTGAACTATATTGATACAACAGTTATCGCCAAAGATATTGAAGAGAGCAAAGCAATGAAACCGGACGCAATCATAGCTTGTATGCATTGGGGAATCGAATACCAGTCGCTCCCGGACAAAGAGCAGAAATTCCTTGCTGACTGGCTGATTCAAAAAGGAGTAAATCATGTCATCGGCTCCCACCCTCACGTAGTTCAACCCATCGAAGTTCGCACAGACAGCGTGACAAACGACAAACATCTCGTAGTCTATTCACTGGGAAATTATATTTCCAATATGTCCGCCCGCCGCACCGATGGTGGACTGATGGTAAGAATGGAATTAGTAAAAGACAGCACAGTCCGTCTCAATAATTGCGAGTATAGTTTAGTCTGGACAGCCCGCCCCATTCAGTCCGGAAAAAAAAATCATCAATTACTCCCCGTCAACCTACCTGCTGATTCAATTCCTTTACAAGCACGTAACTCTCTGAAGATCTTCACAAATGATGCTCGAACCCTTTTCAACAAGCACAATCAGGGAATAAAAGAATATACTTTTTACAAAAAAAAGTAGTGAAATCTTTTGGAGATTAAAAGATAATATCTATCTTTGCACCGCGTTAGAGAAACGCAGACATGGTGGCTGTAGTTCAGTTGGTTAGAGCGTCAGATTGTGGTTCTGAATGTCGTGGGTTCGAGTCCCATCTGCCACCCCCAAAGAAACCCTTGTAAGTTAAGTACTTATGAGGGTTTTCTTTTTGTTGGTAGAATATCATTCAAGTGCTAAAGTTTTTCCTACTATAAAGTTGAAAAACATAAAAGCATCTGCCACCTGCAACGAAAAGCGTGTAATACACTAGTTAATAAATAGTTGGAGCGTTGCAGATACCTGTGGCAGATAGGTTGCAGATAAAGTATCTGCAACACGTTATATAATCAAAGAAAAAGCCTTGATTCCTTTATGCAAAGCTATGGGATAATTGGGATCACTCTATGGAGAAATGACAGTGTCTACGGGGAAACGACAGTATCCTTACGTAGAAACTGTAGTGTCCCGCCTTAGAAACTCTCGTTTCCTGCCGTGGAAACTGTAATTTCTAATGCAGGAAACGACAGTTCCCCGCCTGGAAACGGGAAGTCAATGTATACAATAAACTTTTGCCCTCCTGGAGAATTAGCTTATGTAAGGTTTATACTGTGTTGCAGATACTTTATCTGCAACCTATCTGCCGCAGGTATCTGCAACGCTCCAACTATTTATCAACTAGTACATTACACGCTTTTCGTTGCAGGTGGCAGATGTTTTCATGTTTTTTCAACTTTATGGTAGGAGGATTACGCATCAAAATTAGGGTCACAACCATAAGTCATAAAACAAATTCACCTCTGTGCCCTCCGTGTCCTCTGTGGTGAAAAGAATCAAAAACGTGCAAGAATGAATCTATTTTAAGAATGTGATTGCCCCAAATCACTCCCCTTAATTTTCGGACTGCTCCCTTTTTTCTTTTATCTGTTTTACATTTATGTAGCAAAACTAAACTATCCCATTATCCATTTCGCAGCCTTAGGCAGCACTTTGTAAAATAATGCAACTATACACCACGATACGATAAACACAAATAAAGCTGTCGCTGGAATACGCATGAATATAGGTAAATCAATTCTGTCAATCGCTAAATAACCTATTCCTACAGCAAAATAATGTACCATATAGATGCCCAGTCCACATTTTGTTATATTCTTTAAGGCTAATATAATTAAGGGAGACGTTACCTTTACTTTTTGAATTAATAAATACCAGGCAACCGTCATTAAAAAGACATTGGGCGAACAGTATAAAAAGAATAATTCCATTTGGCGCTCTGTAATATCAGGTTGTGAAGTCATATTCCTGAATCCATAATACGTTATGGCATAACCGACACTAAAAAGAATAAGAGATAAAACAACAGTCTTTTTCATCGACAACTTGTTTCTGTCTTTCAAATAATAGCCTAAAAGCAGATAACCGCTAAAACCTGAAAAATAATATAAAGTGCCATAGTCATTCCAAGCGCAAGTACCTCCTATATAGCTGGATATATATTCTTGGCAATAAGGCAGAAATAATGTGATAAACCAAACGGATAAGAATATTTTCATTTGTTTCTCTGTTGCTTGTTTCAGCCATGCAGAAAAAAAAGGCATATACAAATATAATCCTATCAACATATATATGTACCATAAAGGAACTGTATATGTATTGAAGTTAAAAGGAATCATAAGAATATTATGCAAGCAACTATCCCAAGTTTGACTTGGAGACTCTCCTGCATACGCAAACATTTCAGACAAAACAGAATTATTCAGCCCTAAAATACCCGTAAACCACGGAAACAAGTTATATAATAAAGACCATACAATAAAAGGGACTATTACACGAAGCATCCTTTTTTTATAAAATTGTCCGATTTCCTGTTCTACCGGTAATAATAACATTCCTGTCAGCATCACAAACAACGGTACGCACGGACGCAAGAAAGCTCCATAAATACTCCCCCATAAGTTATACTCCGGATTTAAACGAGCTTCAGGAGAAACATTGAAAGGGTCTGAACAATGGATACAGATGACCATTAAAATGGCTATCACACGAATTAAATCAGCCCATACTATATGATTCACATTTTTCATTTGGTATTCAATTTTTTCAATTGCAAAGTTAGGACAATGGTATGACATTTTTTTTAAACTACTTAAAAAAGCAGAATAAAGCAATGCGAAGGAAACGAAACAACCCTATTATTTAATCTTGTTCCTCAAATGGCACAACGTAACTTGAGAGATGCCTAAAAAAGATGCAATATAACCCAAATTTACTCTTTGGAAGAGATCCGGACGTGTTTGCAACAATTCTATATATCGTTCTTCCGCTGACTTATACAGTCTTGAAATTAAACGCTTTTCATTCATTATAAAAGCCTCTTGATGCAAAATCCTTGACCAGTTCGCTATTTCTATATTAGTCTGATACAGCTTTTCTAAATCTTTTATCGGCACGGCATATAATACCGTATTTTCCAATAACTGAACAACTTCATATTCGTACCCTTGTTGGTTCCCATAAAAATTGTTCGTCGAAAAAACGATATCTCCTTCTGTACTAAACCATGAGGTGAGTTCTTTGTCGTTAATTACACAATATGAGCGTGCTATACCTTTTTCAATGAAATAAAAGTTTTTATCATTCTGGAAAGAGGACGTTAGGATATGTTTTTTGGGCAGTTCCAATAAAGAGCTATGAGCAAACAGTTCATTTATGGAACTATTGCTCATGTTTGACTTGGCTTTAAGTGAGTTTATCGTATTATGCATCATTTGACTTTCACAACGCTTATTTACTCTTTCCTGTTTTTTATTAAGCGGCTACAAAAATACAAAAATGCTCCTATAATAAATAAACAAGCTGCATTTTTATATATCGCCCAGATTAGCATTTATGGATTGCTCCCCTTGCCTTCCCGTTGTTGTTTCATGACCGGGTATCCATACTTTTCTGCCATAATCTGCCGATTTTATTCGATTATCCCAATGATATTATTTATATTTCCTCTATGAAAAGCAAGACCGCGACTATCTTTGTGAGTGGAAACGAGTGTCTATTCCTTTCTACATCTTTTTTCCTTGCACTACTGCATGGCGGTTCAGTTCCGATTATAGTCGGAACAATGAACAATTATGTAAATTTCCTCTTCGAGATTAAAACTCAACCGGGTGTCCTACTCCGTCCGAAACGAT
>NZ_KQ236955.1:3075936-3268607 GCF_001185845.1 Bacteroides sp. 3_1_13 | reverse complement strand
GTAGTCCCAGGCAGAGTTGAACTGCCGACCTCTACATTATCAGTGTAGCGCTCTAACCAACTGAGCTATAGGACTAGTTCAACCTTGTCTACCTTTCGTCTAGACTCGGCTTCTTTTTTCTCTTGTTTATCTCTATCTATACTTCTATAGATGGTTGATCTATATATTATAAATAAACAAGTACCAGTAGTACAAAAAACAGAACCTTTAAAGTCATTATTTTTAACGATGGCCGTTTTACATTATTCATGTAGAATTGCATCGTCTTACGACATCGCTCCAGAAAGGAGGTGTTCCAGCCGCACCTTCCGGTACGGCTACCTTGTTACGACTTAGCCCCAATTACCAGTTTTACCCTAGGACGCTCCTTGCGGTTACGTACTTCAGGTACCCCCGGCTTTCATGGCTTGACGGGCGGTGTGTACAAGGCCCGGGAACGTATTCACCGCGCCATGGCTGATGCGCGATTACTAGCGAATCCAGCTTCACGAAGTCGGGTTGCAGACTTCGATCCGAACTGAGAGAGGTTTTTGGGATTAGCATCCTGTCGCCAGGTAGCTGCCTTCTGTACCCCCCATTGTAACACGTGTGTAGCCCCGGACGTAAGGGCCGTGCTGATTTGACGTCATCCCCACCTTCCTCACATCTTACGACGGCAGTCTCTCTAGAGTCCTCAGCATGACCTGTTAGTAACTAAAGATAAGGGTTGCGCTCGTTATGGCACTTAAGCCGACACCTCACGGCACGAGCTGACGACAACCATGCAGCACCTTCACATTTGCCTTGCGGCTAACCTGTTTCCAGATTATTCAAATGCAATTTAAGCCCGGGTAAGGTTCCTCGCGTATCATCGAATTAAACCACATGTTCCTCCGCTTGTGCGGGCCCCCGTCAATTCCTTTGAGTTTCACCGTTGCCGGCGTACTCCCCAGGTGGAATACTTAATGCTTTCGCTTGGCCGCTTACTGTATATCGCAAACAGCGAGTATTCATCGTTTACTGTGTGGACTACCAGGGTATCTAATCCTGTTTGATACCCACACTTTCGAGCATCAGTGTCAGTTGCAGTCTAGTGAGCTGCCTTCGCAATCGGAGTTCTTCGTGATATCTAAGCATTTCACCGCTACACCACGAATTCCGCCCACCTCTACTGTACTCAAGACTGCCAGTTTCAACTGCAATTTTACGGTTGAGCCGCAAACTTTCACAACTGACTTAACAATCCACCTACGCTCCCTTTAAACCCAATAAATCCGGATAACGCTCGGATCCTCCGTATTACCGCGGCTGCTGGCACGGAGTTAGCCGATCCTTATTCATATGGTACATACAAAATCCCACACGTGGAATACTTTATTCCCATATAAAAGAAGTTTACAACCCATAGGGCAGTCATCCTTCACGCTACTTGGCTGGTTCAGACTCTCGTCCATTGACCAATATTCCTCACTGCTGCCTCCCGTAGGAGTTTGGACCGTGTCTCAGTTCCAATGTGGGGGACCTTCCTCTCAGAACCCCTATCCATCGTAGTCTTGGTGGGCCGTTACCCCGCCAACAAACTAATGGAACGCATCCCCATCGATAACCGAAATTCTTTAATAGTAAAACCATGCGGTTTTAATATACTATCGGATATTAATCTTTCTTTCGAAAGGCTATCCCCGAGTTATCGGCAGGTTGGATACGTGTTACTCACCCGTGCGCCGGTCGCCATCTTTAGTTTGCAAGCAAACTAAAATGCTGCCCCTCGACTTGCATGTGTTAAGCCTGTAGCTAGCGTTCATCCTGAGCCAGGATCAAACTCTTCATTGTAAAAGTATCTTTTCATCTGTTAAGATGATTTTTTGCTCTGTTCAGGACGCCGTAAATTTATTGACCTTATTCAAATACCTATCGTTTCTTCGAACATTGCTGCTCTAAAAACAAGTATTGACGGTTCTATTTTTTTTACTTGTACTACTTGTATTGTTTATCAATATTTCAAAGAACTTGCTGCTTTCGTTTCAAAAGCGGGTGCAAAGGTAAAGGCTTTATTTTTAACTACCAAACTTTTTCGGAATTTTTTTTTATTTTTTTCTTTTTACTCATTTCTCAGGCTCTCTATGCGAAAGGGAAAGAATGTATAAAAGAAAAAACAAAGGCCGTTTTCTTTGCGAATCGGACTGCAAAGATAAGAACTTTATTTATTATAATCCAAAACTTTTCGGAAGTTTTTTTGTTCTTTTCTTTAAGCGCAATCTCGCTTTTTCACTATGTCAATTCTGCAAGGCTTTCTTCTCTTGGAAAGCGGGTGCAAAAGTACACCCTTTTAGTATACAATCCAAATATATTAAACTATTTTTTCGAAGTTTTTTTGAAAGAATCTGCTAAAACACTGAAGGATAATGATGTTGTAGAACATATTTTTTTATCATGAGTGGATTGCGGGCGAAAACGGTACATATGGGACACATTATTATATCACACGCGGGCGCGTAGGCGCACGCAAGAGAGAAAAAGATGCAGAAGAAAGAAATAACAAAATTACAGTCGAATTACAGATGAGAAAAAGACAACAAGAAGAAAGAGACAAGAAGACAATATAGAAGGAAAGCAAGAAAATGAACCAAATGTAAAAAGAATACTAGGGATATACCACAAAGGGAAATTACAAAAGGAGATTATTAAAGAGGATGGATTAATTGGAATGGTTAATTGGGCATGACCAGCAGAATACAGGATATTCAGCGACGCAGCGCCACTAGAAATGATTTTTCATTTTCATTTCTCATATTCTCATAGGTTGCACAATAATCAACTGTAAATCATCAATATAACACTATGAGAAATAAAATAAAAAAGGCATTTCTCATAGTATTACCAACGTTTTATACTGAAAACAGTGCATTTCTCATAAGCTTTCAAATCATTTCTCATAGTATTTTGACTATTTATGCTATAAATTCTCAAGCTAGATCCTAAACTAAAGACCAAGTTGAATACCAGACTAGACACAGCTTTACAATATATTATCAGTGCTTATTGAAAGTATATAGAGCAGACATTCGCATATTTTCCTACCTGCATCTGCATCGTTGCACTCCAGTGAACAGGCCTGTGCACTAGAGTAGAAAGAACCGTCTACTCGAGTGCAACGATCTGTTCACTCGAGTGCAACGATACAGATAGTAGTAGGAAAAAATGGCAATGATTAAGGAAAAGCATAAGGATATAAGGTGCATGATACACAGGAAAGCAGTAAACAATAGGAAGTTGCTTAATAAACGACATAAGAAAAAGGAATAATCGTAAAGTTCGACGAGAGTCTGGGAAAAGATACAGCCATAATGCATGAGAAAGGAGTAAAATAGATAAAAGGAGTATGAGAATAAGATGAGAAACGATTTAAAACCTATGAGAAATGCATCATTTTTAAGGCTAAATGATAGAAATAGTATGAGAAATACCATTTTATATTTTATTTCTCATAGTGTTATATTGATGATTTACAGTTGATTATTGTGCAACCTATGAGAATATGAGAAATGAAAATGAAAAATCGTTTGCAGGGGGGCGCTGATATAAATGCAGGAAACTATCATACCAATGTTTTTCAAGAAAATGATAAATCGGATAAGTCCATATCATAGATTTATTTAGTACCTTTGCCGTCCTATTTATATAAAAAGAGAAAATGAGTAAAGAATACACACTCGCAGATTTCACAGATATTTTCGATTACTCCACAGGCTGGTTCAGCGACAGTAGCATTTGTAGTCTATTCTATCAGATATTCAAACGATTCCCTTCTATGAAAATGGTGAAATATAAAGTAAACCAAGATTTCCTGAAAGAAATCAAAGAACTTTATCAGCAAGACGATGCGTTCGATATATTCGAGCATATATATTGCAATCATTTTGAGAATGAAAAAGAGGAAGAGGAGGAAGAAGAAGATACATCTACAAAAGAGTTATATGATTGCATCGTTATCTGCAAGAAGAATTTAATGATTGGCTATTTTGATAATTGCATAAAAATAGCCTATTCCAATATTGATAAGGAAGAAATCGATCGTATCAATCAAATTTGCGAAAACCACAAAAAGGAGAATGAGAAACTGAACAACCTATTTATAGTAACATACGCTCATAACTACTTCAGCCTGAAACAATCGCAAATCAATAAGCCGGCCATTCAGATTGACCGCCACTATAACAATGATTTTGCTCCCGTAGCCGCTGAAATCGAAAACTTCCTATTAGAGGAGAATAAAAGCGGTTTAATCATTCTGCACGGGAAACAAGGTACGGGGAAAACAACTTATATCCGTCATCTTATCAATCTCGGAAAAAAGAGAATGATTTATATGAGCGGCGACCTGGTAGACAAACTTTCGGACCCTAGCTTTATCACTTTTATCCGCCAACAAAAGAATTCGATCTTTATCGTAGAAGATTGCGAAGAGTTATTGTCAAGCCGCAACGGAAGCAACCGCATGAATGCCGGACTAGTCAACATACTGAATATCAGCGACGGACTATTGAGTGATGAATTATGTATCAAATTTATCTGCACATTCAACGCTCCACTAAAAGATATTGACGAAGCCTTGCTTAGAAAAGGACGTCTGGCTGCCCGGTACGAATTTAAAGACCTGACAACCGACAAAGTAAACCAACTAATAAAGGAAGAAGGGCTGGATATCCCCCAACAGACACAACCTATGACACTGGCTGAAATCTATAATTACGAAGGCATGGATTTCTCTTTAGGAAGAAAGCGGGTAGGATTCTGAACAAATCCTCCAAAGTAGAACTTTTAAAGAAAAATCGACTATTATTATTGCGAAATATAAGTATCTATATTTTACCTATCAACAAGAACGATTTGATATTTTTATACGTTTATTATACGTTAAAAGAGTTGCCCTATTACGGAGCAACTCTTTTAAATATTAAACTTCTTAAGTTCAAACTTTGCATGTGATACCTTATATCGACATTTTCTTACTTACAAGTTAACGGAAATCCAAAGATACTCACTCGCAAAATCTGTAATTATCCAAAGCTAAAAGGGAAAGTGCTTTCATCAGATAAAGCAATTAATCCGTTCTTTCGCTGGATACAAATTTTGTTTTCTCTTGCCAGCCAACCGGCGGCTAATGCTGTACTTTCTACGCTTAGGTTTAATCTTCTTGCCAATTCAGGTATTGAAATTTCACCAATTTCTTTCAGGGCACACCAAACTTTTCCGGCATTGTTCCCTACAATTGTTTTATCCATGGCTATTTTTATTAATAATTTGGTTACAATATAGTCATTTTAATAATTGTTTATAACAAAACCAACTTTTTTGTTTTAGTTTTTGACATTATTTAAAACAAAGAAATCAATTTCGCGTCTAGTGATTAAAAACTTGGTAATAATTCGTACCATAACACCACTAAAAGGAACATTATATATCAAAATAAATTCTCAAAACAGGAATCGGGCAATCACAGAAAGAAAATAGGAAATTGACATTTCCGCAATATCGGACAAGTCATTTCGCTTTTTTACCAATACCTTTGCGGAGTGAAATACCAGAATAAGTTATGCAACAGAAAAAAACAACGAAAGAAGAATATCAAAAGTGCGTAAATGTTGTAGTGGAATACATCAACCAACATTTGGGAGAAGACATTGATTTAAAATCTCTGGCCAGAATTTCAAACTTTTCTCCTTTTTACTTTCACCGGATCATGAAAGCTTTTCTCGGTGAACCGATTGGTACGTTTATTGTCCGGACGCGGACAGAAGCTGCCGCACGTCTACTCCGCTACTCGGATGTTCCGATTGCCGACATAGCCTATCGGATTGGTTACTCTTCTCCTTCTTCGTTGTCGAAAGTGTTCAAGCAATTTTATGGCATTTCACCTTTAGAGTATAGAAACAATAAAAACTTTGTAATTATGAAACCAGCGATTATCAGGCCAGACCTGGAACTAAAAAGAGAGATCAGAAACGTTTCCGAACGGAATGTGATTTATATCCGTCTCACCGGCGATTACAAACTGAATGATTACGGTGGCACCTGGGGCCGTTTATTCCAATTCATCAAAGAACAACAGTTGCCGATGGGAGATTTCAGCCCGCTTTGCATCTATCACGATGATCCGAAAGTGACACCGGCAGAAAAACTGCGTACAGACGTATGTATGGTAATGCCTGTAAAAGTAGCCCCCAAAAGTGATGTCGGATTTAAGGTGATCCCGGCCGGACGTTATGCTATCTTCTTGTATAAAGGTCCGTATGACAATTTGCAAGCTGTGTATGATACGATTTACGGAAAGTGTCTGCCCGAAATGGAATGTACGCTGCGTGATGAAGCCAGCGCGGAACGTTATCTGAACAATCCATGCGACACTGCTCCCGAAGAGTTGTTGACGGAAATTTATATTCCGGTAGAATAATCGGGGCAGGCGAATGGCGGAATAAAGAGAATGAATAAAGATGTGATTTAACGTCTGACTTTAGGGGGCAATGCAAAGCCCTGATAAGTCTATCTTTTAGACGCGGATGACACGGATTTAGCAGATTTATAATCTTCTTATCCGTGTCATCTTGCGTTATCCGCATCTAAAAGCACATTATTATGCCATGACAGGCTGCCTTCCTCTCTCCTACCTGTTATTTTTCAGCATAAATGCCAATGCGGTTTCCTTCACTATCCATGAATACGGCAAACCATCCTTTGCCGTCTGCCTCGATCTTTGTTTTGGGAATGACTACTTTCCCACCTTTCAAAAGTACTTTTTCCAACGTCTGTTCTATATCCTCACAGTTGAAATGGATAAGCACTCCATGCGATGAAGGAAGAAAGTCGAAATTTGAAGCATAGGAGATAGCGCCGACAGTTTCACCTTCTTCGGTGAAACAAGCCATTTTTTCTGTTTCACATTCAAAAGTCGGAAGTTGCATACCTAACACTGTTTCGTAAAAATCGACTGCCCGATGGAAATCGGAAGCAGGAATCTCAAAAAATGCAATGAGTTTTTTCATCTCGTTTCTTTTTTATCGTTACTACTAAGCCTTTGCAAAGACACCGCAAAAGTAGGGTAACACGAGGAAGCCTGATAGGAAAAAAGGGACATCTTTAAAGTTCGGAGAAATAATCGGAATAAGGAGCGCAGACCGAAAGATACTCGGCAGGGGTATAACCGGAAAAGAGTTTGAATTCCTTTATCATGTGAGACTGATCGGAGAAGCCACATTCATAAGCTACTTGTACAAAAGGGATAGTGGCATCCTGCTGCAACATTGACAATGCCCGCTGCATACGGACAATGCGAATAAATTCTTTGGGGGTAGTGCCGACATAATCGGCAAAGATACGCCCAAACTGCTTACTACTCAAACATGCTGTTTCCGACAGATGAGCAATGTTGATTTGCGGCTGGAGGTTTATTTCATGAAACACAGCAGACATCCGCTTGAGGTTATACTCCGGAAGGGTGTATAATCGACGAAGAAAAAACTGTTCGATCAAACGAATAGAAACGGCATTATCAGAAGTGTCAGTGACCTGTTTCACCAAATCCGACAGTTCTACATCTTCCATCGCATCGGTATCTACATTTTGTCCGTGAAACAGATGGCTGGGAATATGAAACAATGCTTTGACTGCATAAGGCTGGAAAACAACAGTAATCATTTCTATCCTACCCGTCGACTGTACATCCGAGAAGCCGACCGATTGTCCGGAAATGAAGGATTGAGGTTGTAGTTCCGACCCGCCCGACAAAAGGAGTTGTTTCCCTTTATGAAATACCAGTTGCATACAGCCAATAGGCAGAGTCCGTTCGGAAACCGGAGTCACTGAATCGTCTTGCAATATCCAGTAATGCCGTATATATGGAGCAAGCGCCAAACAGGGTTTTATGAGTTGAAATGATTGCATAGAGCAAAGATATTATTTCTTAATTCAAATGCAAAAGTAAAGTTCCTGTTTAAAGAGGTATAGTAAAAAAAGGACTTTTTATAAAAAGACGGCAAACCTTTTCTTAATAAAAAAACATCCTCTGTTTGAAAGAGCATGATTGTAGCTCACATTCAAACAGAGGAAGATTCTTTAGATAACGGAAAGTCCGTATTCGTAGGCCTCCGATATCGCATTATAGTCCTCGTCGGAATAGCTACCTTTATCTCTGGCTTTCTGCATATCTTTCATAAATGATTCTACGGAAGTCAGGAAGCTATAATAATTCTCCTGTTCTTCATCATAACCTGTGACAGCAGGAAGTTTCTTTGCAGCTTCGAGTTCTTTCTTCAGTTCGGCCATCTTCATATCAATACGCATACCATCCAGCGCATGTTTGCGTGAATAGAGATTCATGATGCTTTGCACGGTGCCGGACATCTTACGCATGGCCATGATTTGATCTTTCAACGGTTCATCGGCAAGCAGTTCTTTTTCAGCTTGTTCTGTCAGAGGGCTTAGAATATCAAAGATCACTTGTTTATATTCCGACATTTCTACACTAAGCCGATAGTTCTCGTCGAGGAGCTTGCCGATCTTTGCAGTCTCTTTTGCCTGCTTGTAAGAGAGGAATTTATTAAAATTATCATAGAATTGCGTCCTTGCACTGAAAAGTCCTCGATAACTCTGCTTCAGATTCTGACGGACTTCTATATTAAAATAATCTCCCGGATCCATCAATTCCGCTGTATCTCTGGCAGATACTTCAGGTGGTGCAATCGGAGATACTTCAGGAACTTTTCCTGTCTGTTCCATATATCCCAAAACTGCATTTATGTCTTTCGCATTGGCTACATGCCTCAACACGATGAGCGATGTATGATAATAGTTTATCACTTTACTGGCATTGTCCAACTCCTCCGGAGCGGCAGAGGACGCAGCCTGTTTCTTGTTTCCTCCCGAACAAGAAACCAACAAAAGAGCACCTACAAGTGCTCCGAAAAATAAAATGTTCTTCTTCATAATGGTTCGTTTATTAAGTCTTTCGTACTATAACAATAAAAATCGTTTTTTGTTATAGACAAACAATGCATATTCGAGAAGTGTTCTACATGGTAGTAACTTAAAAATAAAACAGATATGGAACAATCATTTCAAAAAGGAGCTGTGCTCCATCTGGCTTCTCTCATCGAATATGCGGAAGGCGGCGTTATCAGCAAACAGTTAATCAAGAGTCCGGCAGGAAATATCACATTATTTTCTTTCGACAAAGGTGAAGGATTGAGCGAACATCGTGCTCCGTTTGATGCGCTCGTGCAGGTATTGGAGGGGGTAGCCGATATCACTCTAAACGGAACTCTATTCACTGTAAAGGCAGGAGAAAGTATTGTATTTCCGGCTAATGCACCGCATGCTCTTGTAGCAGTGGAGAAATTTAAGATGCTGCTAACGATGATTAAGGAATAAGCAATCAGCGTGTATAAAAACAAAAAATGGCTACTCATCACGAGCAACCAATCTTTTGTTAACCTTAAATCTAATACTTATGAAAAAAACACAGTACAAAGGTACCATATTTCAGATAAATAGCAAATTTCAGAGTCCAAACTGACGATATTATAACAGGGTTTAATACTCCGCGGAGCGTATTAACATTTCAGACTTCACACGTTAACATTTAACATATTCATTCACATAAGTTGCTTCCCGGATAAGTAAGAATAGAAAAAGGGCCAATCATGGAAACTAGATTGTTTTTTCGTAACTTTGAGCTATGATAATCAGTGCCAGCCGCCGGACAGATATTCCGAGGTAGATTGTTGGATAAGCAATATTCGTTGTTTTAGTCTTCCTGATCCGCACCTGACTTACAGGCATAAAAAAAGGCTATCTATCCCAGACAGCCAATCTTTTGTTAACCTTAAATCTAATACTATGAAAAACACAGTACAAAGATACGGACTTTTCGGTTATCTCCAAATTTTCGGCCCAATGCAGCGTATCTTATAACATGGTTTAATAGAATCTGAACCGTATTAACAAATAAGCGGTTAAGCATTAACATTTAACAGTTTTCTTAAATAATCAGGGCATAAAACCGGAGGAGATGCAAATGTTTTCCAATCGGACACCTTATCTTATTAAAGAGCGTTTATGAGGTCTAACAAATTCCTCTGCCAGCTGTTTCTAATAGAAGGTAACCATCAAATTCACAATATATGAACAGATTCGAAAATAAAGTAGTTGTCATCACCGGTGCTGCCGGTGGTATCGGCGAAGCAACCACACGCCGCATTGTCTCCGAAGGGGGCAAAGTAGTCATCGCTGACCATTCTGAAAAAAAGGCGGAACAGCTTGCCAACGAACTTACTCATGCAGGGGCCGACGTGCGCCATGTCTATTTCTCCGCCACCGAACTCCAGAGTTGCAAAGAGCTGATTGATTTTTCTATGAATGAATATCAACGAATAGATGTACTGATTAATAATGTAGGAGGAACCGATCCCAAACGTGACCTTAACATCGAGAAGCTGGATATCAATTACTTTGACGAGGCATTCCACCTGAATCTCTGCTGCACTATGTACCTTTCTCAACAGGTCATCCCTATCATGACTACCAATGGCGGCGGAAACATTGTCAACGTAGCTTCCATAAGCGGACTTACTGCTGATGCTAACGGTACATTATATGGTGCCAGCAAAGCGGGCGTCATCAACCTGACGAAATACATCGCTACCCAAATGGGAAAGAAAAATATCCGCTGCAATGCCGTAGCCCCGGGATTGGTACTTACCCCCGCGGCATTGGATAACCTGAATGAAGATGTACGCAACATCTTTCTCGGCCAATGTGCCACTCCTTATTTAGGAGAACCGGAAGACGTCGCAGCTACCATCGCTTTTCTGGCTTCGAACGATGCAAGGTACATCACCGGACAAACAATCGTCGTAGATGGTGGCCTGACTGCTCATAATCCGACAGTAGCGTTATCATAGAACATAACTTTAATACAATGAATAAAATGACAATAATGGGAATATGGCTTCTTTCGCTATTTATCAATAGCGGATGCAACCGGGAATTAGTAGAATAGACAGTAATGATCTTAAAATATCTATCGAAAAGGGGGAAGAGTGGATGCATGATTTTCCATTGTTTCTGGGTTTCACAATGACTTTACCCATGCATTCATTTCGTTAATAGCTTCTAGTGAAGACGGAAGCTCCTGCTTAGTCTGCAAAGCATCAGGACGAAGATCGACGCGCACATACCCCCAGCCGTCTTCGTCGATTTGCAGATAGCCACACTTCCTGTACTCTTCCAGGCAACTGTCAGAGCATCCTCCGTAAAAGTCACATTGAAGTTCATCTTCCGACGTTTTTTTATTGGCAATAAATTTAATTCCTCAAAAATACTACATGTAATAGTCTGAAAATCAAATTATTGAAAATTTTATGATTTTAATTGAGGAACAAATAAGAAACAAAATTGCTAATTAAAGTCATTTCCCGATTTTTTGTTTTCACTCTGTTTCTTTCCTTGCACTTGCTTATAATCGGGACTTCTTGAACAGCTTCCTTCCAGAATTTTTTTCCTCGTTCGACAGTTACATTTGAGCTTCCAAGAGCCATTGCAGCCAAAAGAAAAACAAGTCTTCTTTAGTTCATACAAAGGTAAGGAAAAACTTATAGGCAGGCAAATTTGTCTGCCTAAATATAGTTTACTTTGATTTAGCATATATATAGGCTAACGGACTAAACTAAACCTTCTCCCAGACTTCATTAAAATACTCCGTTCCCTATTGTACAGCACAAAGAGAAAACATTCTACGGTATATTTTTCTTTTCGCTGCACCCCCTTTTTATAAGCCATCAACCTTTTATACGAGTTCTTCCCTTCCCTGTGTTCGCACATCCGCTTTCGGGCTGCCTGATATGAATTGTGTCGCAAAGGTACTTGTCATGTCTTTCTTGTATGCAAGGTCAAAGCCTGACGGTTCACGACAAAATCTCCACCCTCCGCTTCGCGCGGGTAGTATTTAATCGTGAAACCTTGCATAAAGAGCCATGACACCTTTCGAGGCGACATAATTAAATCAAACCCGAAAGTAGCAGATGCTACAAGAGGGAAAAAAGAAAACTTAAAATTCAGAGTTATGGCAAACTATGCAACAAACATTTTCCACGCAAGTACGGAAAACAAACAGGACCTCGATAAGATAGAGGCATTTCTGGACGATAATTTCAACGGCCTTGTCAACCGGTATGGCGACACGGTAGATGCCGAATTTTCTTCCCGTTGGGAATACCCGGAAAAAGAAATTGATGAACTGGTAGCCTCTTTGGCAGCCAAAGACAAAATCTATATCCGCATACTGACATACGAGTTAGAGGACGAATACGTGAGCTTTCGGATATTCTCGCAAGGCAAATGGAACATCAAACTGTAACCTAAAACACATTCACTATGTACGAATACGAAGAAGACAGCGATATTATCGGCTTATCCTGCACGCTACACGATCCATATAAAGGTTACACGGAAGGCACAATTGTGGGCGACTATGGCAATACCATAGTTGTCTGCCTTGAAAGCGGCAAGGAAATTTCAGAATACCGTGATGAAGTGGTTATCCATGATTAAACGATAGCAAACGTATGATACAGATAGCAACAAAATTCGTCAAATGGGACATTCCCGAACTGGAGATATTACAGGACAGCAAGGTTTACAAATTGCGGGTACACCTGAATAACGGAGGCAAGTTAAACCGGGAAGAAAAAAACTGGATTACCCGTAACGTGCGAGAGAGCATTTATTTCAAACGTGGAATTGCCTTGAGCGGTTATCACTTTGACTTTTCCGACGTTCTCAAACGGTATTTCGTCAAACAGTACGGAAGTATTCACGAGTATTATGCTACTGACAAAACAGCATTACGCTCGATACTATATGGCAGAATCGAGGATATTGTAGAAGTAAACAGTTAAAAAACAAGGATAATGGGAAAATACAAATTTTATCAAGACCGTAAGGTTACAAGTTGGGAACGGGATTATTTCAGTGTGAAAGCAAATAGTTACGAAGAAGCCGAGGCAATCGTCCGCTCATGGAACTGTGAGGACGTGTCGAACATCATTGACAACCGTCTTTGCTATGAAGAGTGGCAAGCATTGACCGATACATCGGAATTCATGCTCCCCGAAGAAAACGACGGCAACCCGACAATAGAGATTTTCAATCAAGACGGAGAATCAATAATGACTAATGTACCCGAAACACCTCAATCAAACCAATAGAACTATGAATGTAACAATCGAACACGTCTTTTGCCGCTATAGCGATGAAGCGGAAGAAATCTATTTCCGAATCATGAACACGATTCTTCTTTCAGTCGATGAAACCGAACTTCGTGCAAGTATGGAACGCTTGAAGAACGAAACCCCGCTCGATGAGTATTTCATATTCGGATACGGAGCACACCATATCTGGATAAACCAACGGCGACCGAGCAATAAAAACAGAATTTTCAAACATCGGATTATGGTAGCCCATTTCTGACGGGAACAGGCAAGAGACCTCCGATGTACTTTTACGGGCTGAACTGGAACTGCCAGTTGCAGCCCGTTTCTTTTCTCACGATAAACATGCTGGCTCAATACCTTTTTTTATCCTCACAATCAAAATTCTTATACAGCCTGGAATATCCATTTATATTTTTCTTTTCGCTGCAACCCTTTTATATAAACTATCGGACCTTTTGCAAGAGACCTTCTCTTCCCTGTATTCGCACATCGCTTTCGGGCTGCCTGATATGAATTGTGTCGCAAAGGTACTTGTCATGTCTTTCTTGTATGCAAGGTCAAGCCTGACGGTTCACGACAAAATCTCCACCCTCCGCTTCGCACGGGTAGTATTTAATCGTAAAACCTTGCATAAAGAGCCATGACACCTTTCGAGGCGACATAATTAAATCAGGCCCGAAAGTAGTTGGTGCTACAAGAGGGAAAAAAAGAAAACTTAAAATTTTATAGATTATGGCAAACGATGTAACAAATTCAAATGGAAGAGTAACGGTAGACGAAGTAATACACAGAGATTCAGTTTTCAGATACCAGTTATTAGGACGCTTACAGTCAGATTGTGAGTATTACCTTAATTACGGTAACAGACACCCCAAATCCTTATGGGCTGGTGACGAAAAATTGCAAATTGAGTTTATGATAAAACTGCATGATAGTTTCAAAGAGGACGAAAAACCGGAGTGGCTTACGATGGATAAAATTTTGGAATACAGCAAGAGAATGATAACACAAGAAGAATAAAATTATCACAAAGAAACAGATTAAAAATGTAATATTATGGCATGGTTGGCAGTAAATAAAGACGGAACAGAATGGATTATGCCCGAAAAGCCCGTTGTGGGCATTGGGAGTATTTGGAAGAAGTGTACAACATACCAATCGAGATAGAACTCCCCAAAGGGACTGTTTACAAACTTCTCGGCAAAGAACTGACATGGGATGACGAGCCGGTAGAATTACAGACCGAAACAGAAAAAAGGTAAATACAGTAACGGGCTGTAGTATCAGTTTCAGCCCGTTTACACCGGCTAAGACAGATATGCCGGTGCGATACCCTCTTTTATTTTCGAACATACGCTCATACCGTTTCCTTCGGAAATACCCCTTTATACCTTCTGGCTACGCCATATCCTTTTATATCGAACGTTCACTCGCACGAACGCTACCTCGCCGCTTTACACACAAGGCAGCGTCCTGCCTTTTTCCCTTTGCCGTTTCTCCATTCCTTCGACCGGGAACAGGCAGGACAGCCCCACACTGATACACCGTACACGCCGATTGTCGGCTCTCCATCCGTTGAAATCCACCGCAAAAGCAGCCCTATGGGTTGGTCGGACGGCATACCCGCTTGTGCCGTTTCCATCTTGCCAGTGAACGGCATGTTTCCTATCCCTGGTATTCTTCCCGGCTTCATGCCGGAATAAGCCGTCCCTTGTGTTGTCAGGCGGACAAGTCCTTTCGAACCAAAATCCGCCACGATCTGTCTTGCCTCGTCTTTTTCGCGACCGTTTTCTATCGAAGTCATCATCATTATTCCGTTGCAAAGTTAGTATGCAGACGGGAACGGCCATGCGGCCTTGACCAATGGCGTACCGCATAAATCTTCCTTTATCGGGCCTTCGGTTTGGGGCTGCGCTCCAAAATAAAGAGTATTTATGCGCTATCCTTGGTGCATCCCCTTGACTGCACCTACTTTTTCCGCACCGTAAAAATGATTTATTAACTTCAAAAAACAATCGCAATGAAAAAGATCGAGAACAGTTTCGTAGTAACCGGATTCGTAGCAAAGGACGCTGAAATCCGCCAGTTCACCAACACCAGTGTAGCACGTTTCCCATTGGCAATCAGCCGTCAGGAGAAGAACGGCGATGAAACCAGCCGCATATCAGCTCTAATGAGCATGGAAGCATGGCGCAAAAAAGAGAATGCCGGTTCGTTCGACCAACTGACCAAAGGTACGCTCCTGACCGTGGAGGGCTATTTCAAACCCGAAGAGTGGTCCGACAAGGACGGCGTAAAGCACAGCCGTATCGTGATGGTCACCACCAAGTTCTATCCGGCCGTCGAAAAGGAGGAAACTCCCGCCGAGCCGGAAAAGAAACCGGGAAAAGGCAAGAAATAACCTCTGCCTTATCCGGACAAAGCGGCTTGGAAGCCGCTTTTGTTTTGCTCGTTACCGTTCCGGAACGTCCCCACTTTTATACTCCTTCATACTCCACACGAAGAGTCCGCCGTCGTCCATTGATTTTCCCGTGCAAAGTTAAGGCGGTCGGGAATCGGCAAGGCGCGGATTCATTTGTGGTTAACAACCATCAACTCGCAAGCTCGTCAATACTTGTTCAACACAAATGAAACCGTCCACGGGACTATCCGCTTCCTCCTTGCCTTATTTCCCTTCTGTCCGCCTTGTGGTCCGCACGTAAAATCAAATTCCGCCGGACGAGGGAAACCCTCCGAAGGCAGGGATAAAAAATGAAAGTCAAACTTAAAATTCAAAGCGTATGAAACAGATAATTTGGTCAAGCTATGACCTGTTGGACGAAAAGGCAAAAGAATACTATCAAAATTCCCAGAGGGAAATATTGGACGATGACAGTTACGAGGTCAGCGACGAAGAATGGGCTGAAGAAGTATATCGCTGGTTGGATGATGAACGGAGCAACCTAAATAAAGAAGTGGACGGCATTATTGTCGTGTTCGGCAACTTGGGATTATGGAAAGGCCGGAGACAAGGCTATCAAATATTGGGCAGCACCATTGCCGATATTTTGAAATCCCAGTGCGACGATGCAGAATGGTACGGCGACGGCTACAACATTCGCGGACGGATGGGCCATCATGACGGTACGAACTACGCCTTATATCGTATCGCCAAAGACCGTGACGAAGCGGAACGTATCGCCGATAAGATTTACAACCGTGAAATCGACGAAGAAGGTTTCCGCCGGAGAACACGTTCCCTCTATCCGTATGTAGCCGCCGTGTACGGCTGGAAAACAAGGCAGCGCAAGCCGGACAAAGCAGCATAAAATGCTGTCCACAAATACCGCAATGCACCCGCCAGAGGTGGTTGCGGTATCCTTTATCGAATGGCCGAACGCAGAACCGTCACCTTTTATAATCAGCCCTATTCCTTTTTTATAATCACTCACGGAGCAATATCCACCCTTTATACCGACCCCGGTCTTTCGCATATCTCCCGTCTTTTCTTCTTTCCATCACCGGTTTGGTTTTACCAGATGCAAAGGTAGGCCGTCGCACTTGATCCGGTGGCTTGAAGTGCATTTCTTGCAAAATTCTTCCTTACAGGGGTAAGAGTAATTTGGCAAGAAAAGCCACCGTATGAAGTTTTCCCGACAGCCATGTACCGCATCCGTAAAACCCAAAAGCGGTTCAGGAAGAAAGAGCCGACAAGAGGGGAAATAAGTATTAACAATTTCAAAAAACTAAGATTATGCCTAATCATGTGACAAACCGTTTAGAAATAAACGCAGACCGGGAAACAGTACAAAAAGTAATGAATTTCTTAAAAGGTAAAACCGATGATGACAATACGCCTTGTTACATCGACTTCAACAACATCATTCCTATGCCCGAAGAACTGTTGATAGAAAAAAACAGTAGTGGAGATTTCGGTATGAGATGTCTCGAAGCAATGCAGCGGCAGCCATTCTATTTTTTATTGGACGATGACGATTTGAGAGCCGTTCAATGGATGAGAGGATTGGCGGAAAAAGACAGACAAGAAGCGCTGCAACTTGGAGAAACGTATCTGGAAAACCGGAAAAAGTACGGTTATCCCACTTGGTTTGAGTGGTCTATCGCCACATGGGGTACAAAATGGAATGCCTATAACCAGAGTTTTGAAGAGCCGAACATACTTTGGTTCGATACGGCATGGAACGGCGTGCCACAGCTTATCCAAAAACTTTCCGAAATATTTCCGGATGTGGAATTTCATTACGCCTATGCAGACGAAGACTTAGGTTTCAATACGGGAAGAGGAACAGCCCGCAATGGAGAAATCGACATGACGATACCCGAAGGTGGAAGCAACGAAGCCTTTGAAATCATGTTTTTTGTGAAACCGGGAATGGACGAATATTTTGAACTGACGGACGAAGGTTACAAATGGGTTTCCTAAACATTCGGTACAGATAATGACCGGTACGGGTTCGGGATACATTGGCAATAGATGTGTCCTGAATCCTTTTGCCGGAATTACCCCTTTATATCTTCATAACCTTTTCCCTTTTATCGAAGTGCGGTCCGTCCCCCCCCCTTGTACTCCGGCTATCCAGCCGGAAAGCAATCCTCTTATAACACCTTAGCCTCTCCGTTTTACTCTTTACAGCCGTTTCCCAGACACACTCCATGCCGAAAGCCCGGTTATTGTTTCTGCAAAGTTCGATTGTCGGCTACCAGTCCCGACAAGGACCGCTGGCGCTTGCAGCCGGAAAATCTTCCTCTCCGCCTTCGTTGGAGAGCGTATTTACCGTTGCCTCCTTGCCCGCACTTGCCGCCAATCCCGTGGGCAGAAAAATAATCAGCCTTTCGGTACGGGATTGTACCAAAGGGAAAAACAAAAAACAGTTCAAACTTAAAATTTAAAGCGTATGACATTTAGAGAATTTATGCGAGAAAACGGTTACGAGTTACAGACAACTTTTTGGGAGGACTTCTCAATAGCGGACCGATTCGGTCTGTCAGCTATAAAAGACACTTTCAAACGTGCTTTCGAGGGATGGAAAGATAACTATAAATACCTCACAGAACTGATATTGGTACTCAATCATAAAATCTGGCAGTATTATGAAACGAAACCGGAATTTGCGACACTTTACAACACCCTTTGGGAGCAGGCAGGTCAATATGCGGTAGAGAACCTGAAAGATGACGAGTTAAGTTATTATTACGAGGTGACGGATTAAGCAAGGAAACACAAAGAGCCGCCGATGAAAGCCGGCTCTTTGTGCCAGCTCCTTTTTTATAACATACGGCAAAATAAATACCGCAACCGTCCACAAAAGACAGTCGCGGCGTCCTGTTATCCTGTGTAACCATTGCACAGCGGTCTCCCGACACACTTATGAAGAAAACCGTTTATACTTTCTTTATTTTCCCTCTTTTACCGCATCCAAGAATGTCTTTGCGGGCTTGAACGCAGGAACATGGTGAGCCGGGATCACGATAGTCGTGTTCTTTGAAAAGTTACGAGCCTTTTTCTCCGCCTTCTGTTTGAGGATGAAACTTCCGAACCCTCGCAGGAACACCTCGTTCCCGGCGATCATCGACTCCCTGACACTCTCCATGAATGCCTCTACTACAGTTGTCGCTACCGACTTTTCTATTCCGGTATCCTGTGCGATCCGGGCAATAATATCCGCTTTTGTCATACTGTTTTATTATAAAATCCGTCGCAAAGATAATAACATATCTCTTTGTCGCCTGAATTGCCGGCCTGATAATATTACGGAAACGATAACCCCCTTTTACCTCACGATGTTCCTTCGGCACGAACCGTTCTATTCCCGCAGACAAGCGGAAAGCCGCCGATAAGAGGAAAGGGACATCAAAAGCATGCAAGTCCGTATCCTGCAGTCAGGACAGGCAAGCCCCGGCCACCGTTTACCGGTCATGATGGTAATCACTCTTGCTGAAACCAGCGAAAATAGCTTTCAGAATCTTTCCGATAACATAGAAAACCACTATAAAAACGATAAGTTCTCCCATATTCTACAATGTTTAAAGTTAATATAAAGATACTAAAAATCAGCGAGAATAGAAAGCATATAGCCCTAATTCTCAAAAAATATTTCATTTTAATCCGGCGAGAATAAAGGCTTATTGCCCGTCTTTCGGTTTACGTTTGCCCAACGGCCCTTTGAATTTTCCCCGGTTCAGTTCGACACCATGCTTGTTGAGCACGCTGAACACCGAACTCCGGCTGTTGTACCCGCTTACCGCCATGATGTCCTCGAAAGAATGACCGTTGACATACATATCAACGATGGTATTCTCCCGGTCGGCCTTATCCATCGCCTTCATCGTTTTTTTCGGGACTTTCGCTTTCTGTTGCAGGTTCATGACATGCGCGGACGAATACCGCAATACCGCCACCTCTTCGGGAAGCGCCCCGAACATCTCCAGCACATCGGCAGCCGTCGTTTCGGGGAACAGTTTTCCCCGCGAGTCGATCCGGTCATGGATGGATATGATACGCACCACCTTGATTCGGCACAACTCGATGAACGCGGACAATTCGCGCGACCCACGGAGAGCGTTGCTGAATTTGGCCACCACGATTTCGTCGCCTCTTTCGAGATTCGCTACAAGCTGTTTCCATTTGGGACGCAGTGCTTCGTTATCGACCGATTCCTCTATCACTTGTACACAACCGTACTTCTCCATCCACTCTTTGTCAGCCTCGAGTCCGTCGTAACGGTCCGCCTTGAATATGTAACCTACTTTTGCCATATCACTGTGCGTTTCTATGATAATAAGTACAAATGTAAGAGTTTTATTTTAAACTAAACCATACTTTGAGCAAAAATAGTATGAGAAGCCCTCTGAATATCCCGTTATCTTCACTTGTTTTCATTGAAAATCAAACTATTAAGTACAATGTTAAAAATAGCTTATAAAATAAATTTCGGCGGTTGACATCTTGAAATTTATACTTAGATTTGCGGTGATAAATACAAAATCAAACTATAAATCATATGAAATCATACTTAAAAATCATACTCTCCATTGCTGGACTTTCTGCCGTTTCTACTGCCGTTTTCACGCTCACATCATGCGACAGTACGAACGGCAAATCACTGGTCGAAGCCCAGTCCACTCCAGCCAATCTGTACCGGAAGTATCTGTCCGAAGTACGCGGGCAAAAAGAACTTTCCTTTGAGGACTTGACCGCTTATATCGGAAAGTGGCGGACCTTGAAAGACTCCGTGACCGCAGCCATGCACCGGGACACGGCTTATCGGACACATTCCGACATACGAGAGGAGTGCATTCTGCTGCACGATTCCGTCCGTTCAGAACTTTCCCGGCTGGCGATGTCGAAACCTCGCACCTACAAAGAAGTGCTGGTTTTGAAAGAACGCTTCTCACCTTATGCCGGGGACGTGGAATTGTGCCGTTCCGCCGAAGAGATCCGTCCGTTTTTCGCAGAACTGGATAAACGTCCGGCCTGTCGGGGTAGCAAGGAGCAAATTCTGTCAGCATATCGTAACGTGCTTGCCGAAACCCTGAACAGCGGAATACACGGGAACGGAGACCTCAAAAGATTCATCGAAAAAGAGGATGCCGCTTTTCGGGCTTTCCTGTCCGGGTTGTACGAGCTTGGCGAAGCGAATATGGCCGACATCACCCGTGACACGGAGAAATGCTGCTCCGAGGTGTTTTTCGCCGCCGGACGCAAGGAAATCACTTACAAGGACGCCACGATATACATGGCCTTACGTACCGACCGTCGGCTGATTCAGAACGTGCGTGCCTGTCTTGACAACATACGCCGTGGGAAGGTCACAACGCCCGAACAGGCACAAGCCTATGTCTGGATGATTCTACAACCTTATGCTTCCTTGGACGGCCTCTGCATGACGCTATTGTCCCCGGAAGATAAGGAAACCCTTTACAGTATGGCCGCAGAAACGCCTGCCGCGTTCGAGAAACTGCGCAGAATCCTGCCGTCGGAAGGCGACCGGTTGGACGAGCTGCCCGGTATGCTCATGGAAATATTCATCGCCTCATTGTAAAAGCCTATTCACAAAATAAACGATATATGATTATGTTACGACACTTTCTGGATGACTTCATGTCGTTCGTGCCCCTGCAAATGCCGCAGCTTCTCAATGTGGCAACGATGGAGGAGCCGCAATTTTACGGCGACTACGTTCTGCTCACGTTCCCGCTACGGGACTCCTATGATCTGGAGGAAGTCATGGACATATTCGAGGACGACATGGAACTGATTACGCTCTACCACCATGTGCCGGTCGGACTGGAGAAATCCGGCCATAGCACCTGTGCCTACTCCAATCCCGCTTTCGGACAGATGTTCAAGATGAACGCCCGGACAGACGCGGACGGCAAGGTAAACCGTATCATCGCAACGATCTACGATTCGCTGGAGCTGATGTACGGCGACCTGTGTCTCGACCTGAAACTCCACGCCGGGAACGGCAGCTTCAAGTACAAAAAGAATCAGGAGGACGTGCTGTTGGACTTCATGTAAAACAGGCACTATGCGAAACACGATATACCGCCAAATGGTTTTCTGCATCAACACGTATCGCACGTGGATAGAGGTGGCCGATGACAACCTCTACAAGGAGCACGTCATTCCGAGAAACAACCGGACTGACTTTCTGGTGTCCCGCACACTGGTACTGCGTGCCTGCAAACCGCACGGCACATACAACCGGGGCATGACGTGGACGATTCCGGAGCATGATCTGGACACGGCACTGGCTACATATCGTAAGCAGAACGGTACATTCAAGGCCCGGATGAAGAAAGGCGCGTCGTCCCTGACAGCCGAAGACGCCGAGACCATTATCCGCTTGGCCACTCACGGGGTTGTCCACTTGGAACTCGTGGTACGGTCCGTTCACATACCTTCAAAACCCTATTACCTGTTATGACCTGGATTATATTACAATTTGTATTTCTTGCAATGCCTGTCGTCCTTCCGGCATTATTGTACAGAAGCAGGCGTTACTTCATGGCAAGATTCTACGATAAGATGGTGTGGAGCGAAAAAGCCCGCAGGCTGTACGCCCATGTGTTGCTTATCGTACTGCTCCTCTTTCATTATGTCTATACGAGCGGACACCCCGGTGAGTTCGGTGTCGTGCCATCTACCATCGTGTGTGCCGCATGGGCCTCTTTCCGGCGGGCGGACCGATGGATGCGCGGTCTGCTCGACCGGCCGAAACGTTTCGTCTGGTTTGCGCTCTTGGCATTGGTCATCGGCTTCGTGCCACATCTGTACACGATGTCCGTAACCATCTCCTTTGTTCTTTTGGCTGCCCTGTTCTACCCGTCTGCAAGAGTCATGTCCGAAAGGACAGACATGCGCAAATTCCTCGAATGGCTGGAATATCCCGGAGCATTAGCCGACAGTTATCATAATATCATCACGCGAGGCTGCCACGATAATGCGGATAATGGCAACCTGAAACTATCCGCACATTATGAATCATCAAAAACAGAACGAAAATGAGAAATAGAAATGAAGCGCCCGCCGCCATACTGGCGAACGTGGAAGTGTTCGACTACCTGAAAGAAAAAGTCGGCGAGCGGAAGACGAGGACGGAAGCCTACTACGATTTGTTGGATAAATCGCTGGCAGGTTTCGTCTCCCCGTTTTTAAGAAGGCAGGACTACGACCTCTCTCCCTGCCAGTGCCATGTAACCGTTTCCGACCTTGCCTCGGAGTGGCATTGGCATCGGGCTACTGTCCGCTCTTTTTTGGACACGCTCGAAGCGCTCGGGCAGTTGGAACGCACCCGGTTGGCAAAAAGCGTCGTCATTACCATGCCCCTGCGGACCGGCACGCCTGCCATGCCGGACAGCGGACAAGAAGAAGCGGACTTTGCCACAAGGATACAGGAAACACTGTACGACTGGATTATCGGCAGGGCAACCTCTTTCGATGTAGGCAAATCATGCGGACAAATCATTCACCAGACCTTGACGGAGATAGCCGGACGGGACAGCCGTATCTATCCGGACAATCCTTCCGGCACGACATCGGCACAGACTGTCCGGTCAGAAGAACGACTGCGTGGGATCGTCTTGGAATGTATCGCCCATGCCGCCCTGCGACGGGTACTGCGTAAATCGAGGTTCGACGACGGCTCGCCGCTCGTGCAGTTCTTCCGGCTCGACCTCGGCGGAGAATTGGCGGCGTTCATCGAAGCCTCGAAAGAGCTTGCAGAGCTTGTTATCGAAGGAAAGCCGGACGGGACAGAGTTCGGTACGGACGAAGAGACAAAACGCCTTGAATCGCTTCGCAAGCCCTTTTTATCGCTTCTGGCGAAGGCACAAGAGGAAAGCTGAACGGGGATTCGCGGACAGAGATTGTATAACCACGGGCAATTCTCCCCGGTTCAGGTTCAAATATCCTTCCAGTTATAGCAGGCATCCGGGCTTGCCCGTCTGCCACTGAACAAAGGGAAGGGGGAGCCTAATACCCCTGCTGACTGACGTCGCAGGGAGAAGTGTCCAAGCAAGCAGCAAGCTGGGACACGGGGAATTGTCCGAAACAACACGAAAACAGTATGGCAAATGCAAAACAGGTTCTCGATGTTCAGGTATCGAAAGGGATCACCGCCGCCCAAGGCAACGAACACCTGCGTAATCGCAGCGAAGAGGCGGAGAAGTACGCCATGAGCAAGGGCAACTACGACCCCACCCGCAAACATCTGAACTTCGAGATTGTGCCCGGAGGCAAGGTTCGCCCCATCGACACGAGCCGCAATATCCCGGAACGGATAGCGGACATATTGGGCCGTCGCGGGATCAAAGACCCCAACGAGGGATTGGTTGAACCGAAATACCGCACGGTGGTAAACATCATTTTCGGCGGTTCGCGGGAGCGGATGCACGAACTCGCTTTCGGCACGCAGAAGGTGGATTTTGAAAAAGGTGCGGACAATACCCGCATCAAAAGGAAGAGCGACATCGAACGTTGGGCGAAGGATGTCTATGCATTCGTTTGCGGCAGATACGGCGAGCAGAATATAGCCGCCTTCATTGTACACCTCGACGAATTAAATCCGCACGTGCATTGTACGCTTCTGCCAATCAAAGACGGGAGGTTTGCGTACAAGGAGATATTCGCCGGAAAGGACAAGTTCGAATATAGCGCGAGGATGAAACAGCTCCATACGGACTTTTTCGCCGAGGTCAACACGAAGTGGGGAATGGAGAGAGGCCGGAGCGTCGCCGAGACCGGCGCACGGCACAGGACGACGGAAGAATACCGCCGTATGCTCTCGGAAGAATGTACCACCATTGAGCAACAGATTGGCCGACATCAGGAAGTCCTGTCCGCCCTCCATTCGGACATTCGGCTGGCAGAGCGCAGAGTCAAAGGTTTGACCTCGATGGTGGAAAACTTGAAAAGGGAGAAGAGCGAAAAAGAGGCTCAACTGTCGGCACTCGAAAATGATATGGATACCCGGAAAGATGATGCTTTGACCCTATCTGCCGAGAAAGAAAAGCTCGAAAAAGAGCTGACTGCTATCCAAGGGAAACTGGCAGACAAACAGGAGAAGCTACAAACCGCCGACCGACAGCTTTCCGACTTCAAGGCAAACATGGATGCCATTGAGGAACGCACGGAACAGCTCAAGGAGGAAGCCTACGAATACTCCCGTGATGTCCACTCCAAAGTGGACAGCCTACTCAAGGACGCCATGCTGGAAAATATGGTCGATGAGTGGAGGGAACTGTCGGCGCGGATGAAGCCTTCCGAACGGCAACTTTTCGACGACACGCTCGTGCGTTCCGTGGCGGAACGGGGAGCGGAAGTCATGCGCTGCGCCACGATGCTCTTTCTCGGTATGGTCGATGATGCCACTACGTTTGCCGAAACACGTGGCGGAGGAGGTGGCGGAAGCGACCTCAAATGGGGACGTGATGAAGACGAGGACAACCGGGCATGGGCGCTTCGCTGCATGAGGATGGCGAGCCGCATGATGCGCCCTTCCATCGGCAAGAAGCCCAAGCGTTGAATGGCAAGGTTTATAATAAAGAATCGGATAAACAACAAATTAAGGATATAAGAATATGACGAAAAATATCATTTTCATTATTGCGGCGCTTTGTTCGCTGCAAGCCCGTGCGGATGTACAACCCACGGAAAGGGATACTGTACACCGCACGTACCGTTACGATGACACAGAACTGCTGCAGCCGTTACAGCCCTTATACCTTGACGGAGTGGTCGTTCCGGCACGGGGAAACGGCAATTGGTTTGTCAGTATCGCCGGAGGTGCGACAGCTTTTCTCGGCACGCCGCTCGGTTGCGAAGACCTGTTCGGGAGGTTGAAACCCTCGTACAGCCTTGCCCTCGGCAAGTGGTTTACCCCGTGGGTAGGTGCACGCATAAATTACAACGGGTTGCAGTTCAAGGACGGCACGCTGGCCGTGCAGGAGTACCATTATCTCCATGCGGATCTGCTGTGGAATGTGCTTGGCGGCAGCTATGTCCGGCAGAAACTGGTGCGCTGGCATCTGGCACCCTTTGCGGGTATCGGACTGCTGCACCATGCGACCAACGGGCATAACCCGTTTGCAATCTCCTACGGCATACAAGGGCAGTATCGCATTTCCAAAAGGGTAAGCGCCCTCATGGAACTCTCCGGTACGACCACCTTCCAAGACTTCGACGGGTATGGCAAGGCGAATCGGTTAGGCGACCACATGCTTTCACTCACTGCCGGATTCTCTTTCCATATCGGCAAGGTCGGCTGGAAACGGGCCATAGACCCAAGCCCCTATATCCGCCGCGATCGGCAGCTCGTCGATTATATCAATGTACTGTCGGAACAGAACAGCCGCTACGCGGGACAGCATGACAAGGATAGCCGGACGCTGGCCGAGCTGAAGAAGATACTGGAAATCGAAGGATTGCTCGACACGTACAGCCATTTCTTCGATGATGACGATGCTATCGAGCGCAAAGGTTATCCGAGGAACAATTACAGCGGGCTGAACTCCCTGCGGGCAAGGTTGAAGAACAAGCATTGGAACGGAAAATCACCATTGGAAGGACAAGCCCCGAATGGAAATGGCCGGGCAGACAGCCTGCAGCACTGGCCGGATAGCGTGCCTGGTCTCGGAACAGGACAGTTCGAGAATCTTCCCGACAGCACTTTGGCAGACTATGCCGTTCGGATGCAGTCCGGACGGGAATGCATCGGTGCTCCCATCTTCTTTTTCTTCGAACTCGGCACGTCGCACCTGACAGACCCCTCCCAATTGGTCAATCTCGACGAACTGGCGAGAGTGGCGAAGAAGTACGGGTTATCGGTAAGCGTCATTGGTGCGGCTGACAGCATGACCGGGACAGTATCCGTAAACAATGCCTTGAGCGTATCGAGAGCCGGTTATATCGCCGAGGAATTAATCAAACGAGGAGTGCTGGGCGACAAGATAGTCCAAACTCACCAAGGCGGTATCTCCGATTATACGCCCAATGAGGCCAACCGACATACAAAGGTTATGCTGTATTTCAAATAATACTTTTTGTTCATACGATGTGCAAACAATTTATTCGTTTATGGAGAGCCGGTCTGCGAAGATCGGCTCTTTTTTTGTTCGCCCTGCATGAGCGGATTGCTTTAGGTGGCCGAACGCACCGCAATAAACACTGATTGTCGGTAAATAAAAAAATAAGCACCCGATTTTACACCTAATAAAGTAAAATTGGTCGTTTTTGCTTTATTCAAGCATATAACATAATTCTGCCACGTTATGAGGAGAAGGGTGGTTTTCAAATATTACGGAAATAGCCCCAATAGCTTCTTTATATTCACCTTTTCCGCAATAATGTATTGTCGGAGTATATTTTGGCATATTTTTACATTTAACGATTATCACTATATTCTCAGGGTATAAAATTACGGAGATTTATTCTATGATCAACGAATTTTATAAGAATTTGTATTGCAGCAAGAAAAATATATGCTTGAAGACAAGAATACTTGTCATCGTAACAAGCCTAATCGTATGAGTGACTTTAATTCCATAAACGGATATAATCTTCTGCAAGAGTGTTTGTTATTCCTTTTTTTTGTACTTTTGTATTCCATCATGTTGAATCATAATTTTTTACGTGCCAATGAATATGCAAGACTCTTATCTGACCTCGAAGCCGCACTACGAGATTCTGGACGGACTGCGCGGTGTTGCGGCTGCCATGGTAGTTGCCTTTCATCTGCTGGAAGCGCATTCCGGCGGCAATCATCTGAACCAGATTATCAATCATGGCTATCTGGCTGTCGATTTCTTCTTCATGCTTTCGGGGTTCGTCATCGGCTACGCATACGATGACCGTTGGAACAAGATGAGCACGGGAACCTTCTTCAAGCGCCGTCTTATCCGGCTGCAACCTATGGTGGTCATGGGAAGCATTGTGGGAGCCGCGCTCTTTTGGTTTCAGGAAGCTCCCTGCTATCCGGCAATGGAGGGCGTGTCCGTCGGCACGGTACTGCTGGTCATGCTGTTGGGCTGTACACTGCTGCCTCTGCCTCTAAAATGGGACATCCGGGGATGGATGGAAATGCATCCGCTGAACGGACCGGCATGGTCGCTTTATTACGAATACATCGGCAACATACTGTACGCCTTGTTTATCCGCAAGTTTAGCAAGACGGCGCTGACCGTCCTCGTGGCGATAGCAGCGTGCTTTACGGTACACCGTTGCCTCACAGCGCCTGCCGGTGACATCGTGGGCGGATGGGCTTTGAACTGGGAACAGCAGTACGTGGGACTGATCCGGCTGATGTATCCCTTCTTCGGCGGGTTGCTCTTGTCTCGGCTCGGCTGGCTGATACGCACCCGCAAGAACGCTTTCCGGTGGTGCAGCCTGATGATAATCGTCGTGCTTTCCGTGCCTCGTATCGGCGGGGAGGAGGGTTATTGGATGAACGGGCTTTACGAGGCTTTCTGCATCATCTGCATTTTCCCGGTCATCGTCTCGATGGGGGCGGGAGGCAGGATAACGGGCAAACGCTCCGCTGCCGTATGCAAGTTTTTGGGCGACATATCCTATCCCGTCTATATCACCCACTATCCGTTGGTCTATATTTATACGGCATGGGCGTTCAACCGTCAGGCGACGCTTGCCGAAGGGCTTCCTTACATGCTGCTCACTTTCATGGGGGCTTTCGCTCTTGCCTATGCCTGCCTGAAGTGCTATGATCTCCCGGTGCGCAAATGGCTCACGGAACGTTTCTTGAAGAAGAAATAAAAAGCGGTAAAGAAATCCTACATTTATTATCGTATTTCTATCGGATGACAGATAAAGTTCCGGCGCCGATGGTGTTTCGCGGACGACACAATCGGATAACGCGTACCCAAATGTCTATTACCGTTTCGCTGATAGAAGAAAAGCCCCTTGATGCCTTTGCTTGCCATAGGTTCGAGGGGCTTTTGGGGTGGCTGCAAACCTCTTTTTGTTGAATAGGTTCTTTCGATATTGTCACACCTTTTTCTATCCCGACCGACGTATAAAACGTGCGTGTGCATGTCGGTTGTACAGGCCAAAGACATACCGGGGGAATAAAAACAGCACTGCCCGCCTGTAAAGGGGTTTCCTACAGACGGGCAGCGAGTAAAGTCGGCCTTAAAGCCGGCGGTTGTCATTCGATGGTAACGCCGCTGGGCGGTACATAGGCCGCACGGATGCGGAGGTAGGTGCCGGTACGGGGGGCTTTGCCGGTGGTGCCGTTCTCACTCGTGTACGTATCGTCCCAGTCACTTTCTGCATAACCACCGTCTGGCAGGGCCTTGGTGGCACGGGCATAACTGTTGTCCTCATAGTAATCATATGGCCAAATACCAACCCGTCTTTTCCCCGCCGCCGATGACCAATAAAAATTGTTTTGAAACTCCGGATATGTATTGTAATAGGAGGTTAGTATGGCCTCTAATTGGCGAATGCCGGGCAAGAACCAACCGGAAGAATTGGTCATGCCCTGTACGACTCCGTTGTCATTGCGCTTGTTCTTGTTGTAGCAATACTCCGCAGCAGAACGGGGCTTTTCGTTCAGGTTCATTGTTGATTGTCCTGCTTTCGAAATAATATGCTGGGTAGCTTCAGCCCCGTTGTAATAGATATTGCACCAAGTTTCATCTTCTCCTTGTATGACCAAATTCCAACCCAAGTATTCTCCATTCAACCCCCATTCCAATCCGTCATAGATATAATTCCCTTCAAACTCGTTCAGGGGGTCGTAATGGGAAATATACTCTTCGTAGGCTTCTACATAGATTTGCTGCGTGGGATTGTCGTCGTCTCCCGGCACGGTTACCGGCAACAGACCGTGCTGTACGATTTCAATGGTACGGATGCGTGGCGTTTGCGTCTTGTCGTCGGTGTACGAGATGTTTACGGTGGCGGTGCGGTCTTTCGTGCTTAGGTTTTCGTCCAAGTAGAAATAAATACGGTCACGGTTCGTCTTAATGGTATATTCGGTATTATTCGCAAGGGTTTTGGTCACCAAGTCCGTGGTGAAGTATTTGCGTTTGCCGTTTCCCGCAGTCCATGCCTGTCCGGTCGCCAAATGGGTATCTGCACTCATGTCGTCAGAGAGTGTTCCATACTCCATATTTTCGGCGGGCACACGTTCCATGCGTATCCAAGTGTGACTTTCCGGGTCGGCTATGCTGACGGTCATCTGCGGATTTGCCTCCTTCTCGAAAAGGTACACGTCCAAAGGCGTGACACAGTAGTGGGCATCGTGCTCGCGTTCGCGCAGCATGGACAGGTAGAACGGGTTGTTCTGCTCGGTGATGTTGACACGGGCATCGAAGGTGATGTGGTCCGGGTTGTTACCCACATGGGTCAGCCCGCTGATGACGATGTTATTGGCATAGTGCCTGTTGCGTATCACCTTGAAGTCCTTCACCGGGTCACCTCCGAGATAGAAGGTGTATTCGGCCTCGATGGTGGTGTTATCCTGTCCTGCAGGCAGGGAGGGGTCGCCGTTATAGGTGGTGTAGTAGGCTCTCATCTTGAAATAGGTGGCCTTGCTGTTTTCATTCACTAACTTCGGCTTCCATCGCTGTTTGTCAACATCGTCTACCACTCCGGCCGGATACTTATAGCTCTCCGGATCTTCGTCCGGGGCAATCATGTTCTCGAACATGTAGAAGGTAAGGGAGGCGGCCCCGCCGTGGTTGTAAACGACGGCATCGCTCGGTATGTTTTCTACATTGCGGTATGGTTCATCGGTATTCAGCTTGGTCTGGCCATCGGCAGGCTCTGTCAGGGGCACGGCGGTAGGCATGTTGTACACGCCCCATTCCGCAATGGAGAGACGGGGCAGTTGTCCGCTCTCGTCCGAGTGGTCGGAATCGATACTGATGTTGATGTCGATACGGGCCATCAGTGCCTTGAGTTGCATCGTGAGGCTTCCCTTCTTGGTGAGGTCCACGGTAGTCGCGCTTTTGCCTGCCATCGGCATTCCCGTGCTGGGCAGGGTCGTGATGGCATCGTGGGTATCAGGGGTGTAATTGGCAGGGTCGTACACGAACGCTTCGAGCAGCTCCTTGGGAGTTTTCCCGTCTTTGCCCCCTTGGGGGAAGTTGTCGGGATAACCGTCACCGTCGGCATCGGCTACCACTTCCGGAGTCACGTTGGCCAAGGCGTAGATGGTGGTTTTTTGGGCGAGCGTTTGATCTACAAACACGTCCGTAGGAATGCTGACATTGCTCGTATTCGCCGACGGAGCCATATACGGCGAGAATACTTTCGTGTTGCTCGATTGCAGATAGTCGTCGTTTTCGTCGAAGAAGAACAGGTAGAGCTGGTTGATACGCTTCTCCTTGTCGTCCTTGGCGATGGCCGAGCGGGTGACGACTTGTTGCGGCAGCATGTTTTGGCAGACGGCCTCGATGGTGAATCCGTCGCCGGGCGGAACGGTACCGCCGCCAAAGTCCTCCTCCGTGGTGCAGGCTGTCGGCAAAAGCATGGCGGCCACCGGCAGGAAGTAATAAAATATCTTTTTCATCTTTATGCTGTTTTCAGTTGTTGCTTTATTGGATTGAGACGTCGCTGTCGCCCCCGTCTTCCCAGAACTCGTCCTCGGCGGCGATGAAGTTCAGCGCGAAGGTTTCGCCCACGAAGTTAAGCTGCGCCGTATAGCGGACGCCCGCACGGGGCTGGAACTGCGTCGGACGTTCGGCAGAGGCGTTCTTTGCTTCCCCCCTGTAGGTGTATTCGACATGGACCTTCACGTTCTCGCCGAAATAAGTGCCGTCCGTGGCGTTGCTCAACAGAAGCAGGTGTTTGTCGCCTATCAGGGGGACGGAACTGTTGGGAGCTATTGCAAACCCTTCCTCGTTGTTATATATCACGTATGTGCCGGGATAGGTGCCGCTGTAGGTGTAGAATCCGTCTTCGTTGGTGTTCTTGCTGAAATCTATGGTAATCGAGCGAGTGAAGTTGCCCGACAAGGTAACGCGCTTGACGGTAACAGTTTCATCATCTCCCCCGTAATTGTAGTTGTTCACGGCGAAGCCCAAGCCCGTCATGATATGGCTGAAATTGAAGCGCACGTTTCCCGTGGTGCGCAGGTGGTTATAGACGACGGAGACCATCGCGTCGGGCGTCTCCTTGTCGTCCAACGTGGTAGTCGCTACATCGCCCGTCTCGGCGAACGGCATGGTGAACGTCAGTTTCGGCACGCCCCGTGTGGTGGCATTGGTAGGACTTTCCACTGTAAAATCGTCCATCGGGTAATAGGCGAAGAAGGTGTACCGGTAGTTGTCGGGGGAGATCGCCTCCTGATTCTGCGTCGTGTTGTACCATTTTCGTGGGCCGCCACTGTTATTATAGTCATAAGTGCAGGCCGAGCCGTTGTAGGTGACGGCTTGATTGAAGAACACGTCGGGGAAGGCGTTGCCGCTCTTGTTGCCCCAGTTCGCGCTGCCCGATGCCCAGTCCATTTCGGTGTCGCTACCGCGCTGGTAGGGCACGCAGTAGCCCAATACACCGAATGTGCCGCCGGTAGGAAATGCGTCGTGGAACGTGCTCCGGGTGAGTTCCTCCACGGTAATGGTCGGGGCGGCAAAGCGGATGGCGTCGGAACTGTCGGCTTCGGGCTGCGCCCATTCCTCCTGCTGGCAGGCGGCGCAGAGGAGCAGGAGGGCCGGAAGTATGTATCGTTGCTTCATTTGGATGTTCATTTTATCGTCAGGTTACAGATAGCTTATAATAAGGTTATTGGGTCACGTCGATGGTTACGTTCCCGCCTATGGCGTCGCTCCATGCGTTGACCGTGGGCGGGTCGAACACGATGTAGCCTCCGCCGGTGAGGGTGAACGAGTAACGGTAATGGTTCGCCGCCTCCCACATGCTCACGGTGGTGGCAGGCAAGGTGTAGGAAGCGGACTTTTCTGTCTCGGCATCGGTGTCGTAGATGACGGTCAGCTTCACCCCGCCCGCAAGCGATTGCGGAATGAGCAGCAGGTCGCCCGACACGTTCGCGTTTCCGGCAGGGGTTACGTTGGTCTCTTTCTTCACGCTGACCTTCCCCGTTGTCGTGTTGTTCCACGCAGTTTCTGCGCTGTCGTCGTAGTCGCCCTTGACAGCCAGCCCCTCAAGGGAGATGGAACGTACCGTGGCGTTGCCTCCCTCGCTGCGTGCCACGAAGGTGAGGCGTGCCAGCAGATGTTGGAATTTGAGGGCTACCGCACCGGGAGTCTGGCCTGCCACGACGGAAATACCCGTCTTTTTCGCCGTCATCAGGTCGTACCCTTTCGTGGCGTCGAAGCCGTTGACGGTAAAAGTGCCGTCCGTGCAGGCGACAGAGGACACGGCATCGCCCAGCGTCTCCGCGGATGGGTAGAGGGCGTAGAAGTCGTAGGTGTTACCGGGGAGCCAGTATCTCGTGCCCTCGTAACCCCACATGCCGGAAAGGCATGTCACCTTCTCGGCGTCAAACACGCTCGTGGCCGTACCGCCCGTCACGGCGGTATAGCTGCCCCAAACGCTGAACGAGTTCCCGTCGGTCTGCATGTCGTCTGCGTCGTCGATGGCGGCTCGTGTCACGGCAGGACCGGCGAAACGGATCGCCAGACTGTCATCGCCTGCCTCCATGTCCGGACCCGTGCTTTCCGTACAGGCTCCCAGCAGGCAGGCTACAGCCGGTATGAACAAGGTCTTGAATAGGTTGTTATTCATAATCATACATTGTTTCTTTATATCCGGTCATTTCTGATGCTACCGGCAGCGTAAAATTAAGGAGTGATACTCCCGTTAGTGGCCATGAGGGGACATTCAACCCCTCATAACCTGATGTGATGTCTTTAGCTATTTGCAAGCAATCATTCTCCGACCTCATTCGGAGTTACTGGAGTTTGGTCCACGTCTGTCCAGTCTTCCACAGCATCGACCTTGAACTCAATTACCTGTTGTTTCAAATCCGGGTCAATCTTGCTGCCGTTGATTTCAACCGTATAGTTGTACCTGAAGCCCGGAGTCCATTTGCCTTTTTCTGTACCTTCTTTATCTCCTTGATAGTTCAACTTTCCGGTGAAATTATTTTCTGCTATTTTCCCTGATTTATCAGAGAATATCGCGGTAAAGCTAACCGACAACTCTGTGTTGTCTTGCGGAATGACGAAGCAGGTCGTCGAGTGAGAATCGTCTTTCACCGGCTCCGCAATATCCTCTATTGTTTCGAAATCATAGTCCGCCTTTGGGACACTTGCAGTCTCCCAAGCGATAGTCGGTTTCTCCACCTTATAAGTCGCTGTACCCGTAGCGGTTTGTACCGCGTTCACCTTGATGTTTTCGATTTTCATGATGTAGTCATGGGAGTCCGTGTTCGTGAAGGTGAACTTCACCTGAGACAGCATGTGGTAGAAAGATAAGCCTACCGGAGTATTATCAGAAGCTTGTGCGGTCTTTTCATCGGGTATGGCCACGATCAGGTCTTTGGCATTGTTTGCCGTGTAATCTGTGAACGTCAGTTTCTGCTCACCCTCGATGAAATCCACGTTCTCGTTCTCGATTTTGCTATTCCCATCAGAATAAGCTCCGAAACGATACTTCTCGCCCGATTGCCAATAAGCGGTCTGTACAGGATTCCAACCTGATTGATCTCCCACATTTCCTCCTGTTACCTCGACATTGGTATACACGGGAGTCCACGTGCCCTCTCCATAGTTTCCGAAAACGAAGAACTTGTTAAGATTTTCTTCCGTTGTTTCGGTCACACTACTTCTCGTTGAATGGTTCACGAAAGTCTCGAACTGGATTGCCCGGCTCTGCGGCATATCCACGACTTCTTCATTCGAACAGCTTGCCAGTGCTGCTACAGCCACGCCAAGCATCAAAAAACTTTTCTTCATAAGATGTAAAAATTAAATTAAAAATGGTTATTCCAGTACCTGTTATTTTATTCGTTTCAGTCGAGGGGCAGCGGTATGTCCACCCATTCTCCCCAGCCGTCCACATCCACGTCAAAGCTGCCTCCGCCTTCCAGACCCTCGTCATCGGAAATCGACAGCCCGCTCACGACGATAACGCCGCCCCGTGGTTGACCTTTTACTTGGTCGGTGACATCGAACTCGAAGGTCTTGAACTTGCCGTTCACCATTCTCACCTCCAAGTTCAGGCTGTACCGCCGCCCGTCCGTATCGCCTCGCCCGTAATGTTCTCCCGGGTAGTCGGGCACGCCGAACGACTGTACCAGAGCTTCCGCTCCATAATCTTCCAGTGTACAGTCGAACAGTACCGTGGCCGCGTTTTCCCCGGTATGCCCGTCGTTCAGGTAGACCGTTTCGGCCATGCCCGCCAAGGCTCCGCGTGCCAAGGCCACGTATTGTTGTCCGCTTTCGAACTCGTAGCGTATCATATAGGTGTAAACCAACGGACGCAAGGTAACCGGCAGCTCCGTCGGGACAAGTGTCTTTTCCGCCGTGTATTCTTCCATGTATGCCCCGTAAAGCATGTCGGGCTGGTTCACGGTACGTTCCCCCGCGTGCAGTTCCCGGTAAGAACTCCGGGTCACGCCTCGTGTGGTGGCAGTGGCGGATTCCGAGGCGGCCACACCGTCGAACACGATATATTCCGTATCATTGTTGTAGAACAGCAGCTCGTGCGTGCCTTCCGGCATGGCAACCCGTCCTCCTTCATCGGGCAGGTTGCTCTCCATACGTTGTCCGTCGCTGGTATAGACTTGGACGCGTATTCCGTCGGCCGGAGCAGGGCGCAAATCGTCATAGTCATGCTTCCAGTCCTCTTCCCACAATTCTTCCCAGTCATAGGTATAAGCACGTTCCCATTCCTGTTCCCAGTCGGAAGAGAGATTCACCTTCACGGACAAGCCATGTTCGTCATGATCGTAACACAGGTCCTTCCGGCAGCTCGTGGAAAGGAATGTCAATCCGGCGAGCGTGAGTCCCATGAGGGTATATCGTAGCGTTGTTTTCATCGTGCGCCTCCTTTCTTTTTACCGGTATCCCACAACCGCCACACGAGGGCAAACTTCAGTTTCAACGGGCCGAAGTAGTTCATCCGGTTTGTCTGCTGGTACACGTAGTGTCCGTCGATGGGAAGGTATTCCTCGTACTTGCTGTGCATGTAGCCCACCCCGATACCGGCCTCTAAGGAGAACCGCCGTCCGATGGGGAACATGTAGCCGTAGCTGACACCCACCATTTCGGCCTCGCCCTGATAGCCCTCCTTGCCGTTTTCGAGGTCGTACCACGTGAAGCCCCCGAACACGCCGAGGTAGTGGCCGTGCCACGGGTTGCCTTGCTTCTGCCCGAACCACCAGCGTCCCTCCGGGCTGATCGTGGCCACTTGGTAATACTTGTGCCTGCCATCGTTCTTCCACCACGCTATCTCGCCTTCGAGGTTCACCGTCCAGCGGTCGGCAATGCGGTATTCGACTTCGAGCGAGGGCATCAGTATCGCGTCGTAGAGCAGGTTGGTCTTGACGGCCAGCCGCTGCACCGTCGGTCTTTGCGGTTGCACGGTCGCTTCCTGCCGCACCGTTGCTGGCTCGGAGGTCGTTTCCGCCACGCTATCGGGTTGCAGGGCCGGTTCCGGCTCTTTCACTTCCGCCTCTTTTCGGGAAATAGTCACGGGCGATTCCGATTTCCGGTAGCAGGCCACCGAGAGACTGGAACGCAAATCCGGGAAGAAGTTCTCCTGCATGTACACGTAAGGCCGTCCGCCGCGCAGCTCCATGAGCTGTTTCTTTCGTCCGTCCACCACGCGTCCGGATTCATCGAACACCCATACCGGCGTGTGATCGAGGATGTGCAGTACCTCTTTTTTATAAAGCATATCTGAGGCAGCGACCATCCGGCGCAACATGTCCCACGCGATACCTTCGCCATGCATACTGACGATACTGTCGGGGATTCCGGCATGGCGCACGAGATAAGCTTTCAGGGAGTCGGCCCTGCGCTTCGACAGCACCTCGTTAAGACGGTTCGCACCGTCGGGTGATGCCCACGAGCGTATCACGACGTTTTCGAGACGCCCCGTCCCGTGTTCTTCGCGCAGAATGCGGATAAAACGCTCCAATTCCGTGCGGTTGTCCCGGAAGAGCACGTCCACGTTCCTGTGCCCCTGCCGGTAATGGATACGGGCCGAGTCCAGCTCCTGCGCATGAACATACCCGCCACAGAATAAAAGAAATAATAATAGTATTCGTTTCATTGTCATATTCCGTCTATGCCAATTTATATCAGCTATTTATTCAATTCCCTGTACGTTTATCCGTGCCGTTCTTCCCCTTTAAAAGGATAAAAAGCACCAAACCAACAAATAATCAGCCGGATAACTGTCAGTTGTGCCGGTTTATTTGTTGGTTTAATCGTTCATTAAAAAAGCTATCGGAAAAAAGGTCGTATTATTCGGACACTCCGGGAAAATTTGTCCTGCTCAAAGAGTTGAAACGCAAATTCTTGCAGATTTTCTTTGTGGATAATTTCTATTTTTGTAGCTTTGTGGCTGAAAACGAACGATTTAACCAACGTAAAATCATACCGTCCGTTTTTGCGACTTTCCTTTCCGTCTTGTCTCTTTTTCTTTCATGGCCTTGTCTATTTCCTTATAGCGGCTGCGGAATTTCAAGAACGTATCCCGCGAGATGTCGAAACGCCTGCATATATCGGTAATCGTACAGTCTTGCTTCAACATGCCGACGACGACCTTCCGGTTTTCAATCAACACGTTCATTTTCGTGTAACTGCCTTTTTTCCTGCCGAGAACGACACCCTCGGCTTTCCGCAAGGCAAGCGCCTCCTTGGTGCGCATCGAAATCAGGTTGCGCTCAATCTCCGCCACCAGCCCGAAAGCGAAACAGAGTACCTTGCTATTGATGGAGTTGTCGAACGAATACCCCTCTTTGGTGGTGTAAAGGTTGATTCCTTTCTCCAGACATTTGCCCATGATGGCCATGAGGTCCGTCAGCGTGCGGCTTAGACGCGACACTTCCGTTACAATCAGCGTATCGCCATGTTTCATGCGCCGTATCAGCCCCCCTAATTTACGGTCGCACCCCTTCTTTTTGCCGCTGGCGACCTCCGTTACCCACTGGTTAATGGAAAGATTTCTACTGTCGGCGAAACGCCGGATTTCATCTTGTTGATTAGCCGGGTTCTGTTTGCCCGTACTGACCCTTAAATAACCTATTATCATATCCTTAATTATTTTACGGGAGCGACATTGCTCCCGTCTGATATAAATAAGGCATGATGGTTCGAAATGAAAGGATTTTGTGCGTAATTGTAGATATAACATCTTATTTTACACCTGTTTTAATATCTTTCCGTTATTTCTTTCCTCTTCTCTTTTCGTCAGCACTCCCTTGTCGGTTGGATTTTCCTATGCAAAGGTACAGCGGTCGTCCGGCATCAAGCACCGCCGTGCTAACGGCTCGTGGATTGCCCGGAAGCCTTCCCAAATCAGAGATGTCCTTTCAGTCCCCCGCCATGCTTTGCCTGTCGGGTTGGGTATTCCGTGAAATCCCCGGCTGTTTGCTTGCCTTCCCGTCCTTTCCCCGCTGTCTGACCTGCATGTAAAATCTCTCCCGACAAGGAAAGCCGAAAGGCTTCCGAGAGGAGGGAAAAGAAAAACAATATTTAACGAACCAATAAAAAATTACGATTATGCCAAACTGGTGCAGTACAGCGTATGCCATCGAAGGCGACGCACAGGAAATCAAAAAACTTTACGAGTTGATGAAAAATTTGCAGGAACGGAAAGAGCCGTCCGTAGAAAACGGCTTCGGTACATCGTGGCTGGGCTGCCTCGTGGATGCCTTGGGCGAAGACTGGAACAAGGTGAGCTGTCGGGGAGACTGGGCGAACCTCGAAATAGAGGACGAAACCCTCCGCTTTACGACAGAGACGGCATGGGGACCGTGCAATGAGACACTCGACCTCGTATGCGAGAAATTCCCGTCGCTCCGTTACTATTACCAGACGGAAGAGCCGGGCATGGGCATTTACGAGACCAATGACAGCGAAAGCAGATATTTCCCAGACAAGTTCCGTGCCGAGGTATATACTCTCGAAGATGAGTATTATAGCGAATACTTTACCAATCGGGAAGCCATGTTCGAGTGGCTGGAAGAAATCTTCGGGCAACCCGTAACCTCCGAAACGGATGTGGAGCGTATCATGGAGCAATGGAAGGAAAAAAATGAGCAGGTTTATTGCAGCGTGGTCAAGTACGAAATTGTGGAATAAAATTCGAGACGACATGAAAACCTATCATTGGAAAGAGTACGGTTTCATCGGGACAGTGCCCGACTTTGCCCGACATCTCGGAGTATGCAAAAGTCAGACTTTTGTCAATGCGGTGCGGAGAGTTTCCCGACACGTATATAACTGTATGAGTGCGCGGGAACAGGCGGAATATGAAGAGAAGCGGGAGCGGGTAAAACCCGCTTTCCGCCTCTATCTCGACCAAGAGCATACGCAATTCGTCACGGTCACGAAAGAGGAATACGAGGCTATCGACCTGCCCGTGGTGCAGGAGGAAATCGGAACATTCAAACTGTGTTACAGAAACAGAGTCCTGTCTGCATCGTTTGTAGGGGATAACCGTGATGAAATCTCTGTGGCATCTGCCATGAAAAAATACAAGGAGGAAGCCGTGCGTTTCGCCGAGCAAGGCATGTTGGCCACGGGTTACTTCAATACCCGTCTGTACTCGGAGCAGTTCAAGGTTGAAATAAGCTATACAGCATTGGTGTTTTTACACGGACTGGGATTGCTCGTTCCTGCCTTCCTCCTGCTTCCCGGATGGCTGGGAGTAAAGGGAATCTGGCTTTCCATGCCGCTTACTGAAATAACGACCTTATTGCTCGTCTTCCTTTGGCAGTACCGTATGAAATAGAATAATAGCCCAAAAGCCTGAGAGGCAAATGGGCTATTAAAGCTATTTAACAAGCTATTCCGCATTGAAAGCCTTTCGGAAGAACGTTTCTATCTTGTCGAAAGGAATCACGCTTAGGTTGTAGTACAAGTCGGTATGGTGCGCCGGATACGATCAGCAGCTCCTTGTTGCCGCCTTTCAGGCGCTTGAAGGTGTTTTCCCTGAAATAACGTGAATGCGTCTTCTCCCGTGCATCCCCGATAGTCTTACCTTCACCGATTTCCACACCGGGCAGAAGATAATGCCGCCACCTATCCATACATTTTGCCCAGATTTTAATTGGTCCTACCTTAATAAAGCACCTGCAGAGATCATAATTATTAATACTGGATTAATATTTATGTAAAGTTGAAGAATGAAATAAACGTAAATTGTTATTTTTGTGACAAATTATTAAATAGACTTTACCATGAAAAAGAACTCAGTAAAAATATGGGCTATTTACCTTTTAGCCGCAGGAAGTCTGATGGCATGTGGAACACAAGACATTCAGACCGGAAACCTGAATGTCATCCCGTTGCCGCAGGAAATTGTAGAAACCCCGTCGGCGGCACCCTTTGTCATCAACTCTTCCACCACAATTTGTTACGAAGAGGGCAACGAGAAACTGGCAGGCACAGCCCGTATGCTTGCAGGTTATATCAAGGAAGTGACAGGAACGGAAGTCAAAATAGGAACTAAGGCTGGAAAGAACTGTATTATCCTAAAGGTCGATCCGTCCATTACACACAAAGAAGGCTACGAACTGAATGTTTCGGTCGATGTCATCACCTTGACAGGTGCTACAGAAGCAGGTGTCTTCTATGGCTGCCAGACCATACACAAGGCACTCCCCATAACGGATGGAAAGGCGCTTGCCTCACTGCCCGCAGGAACAGTGAAAGACTTTCCGCAGTACAACTATCGCGGCTTTATGATAGATGTAGGCCGTCATTTCTTCCCGAAGGAATACCTAAAGGAGCTGATAGATGTCATGGCACTGCACAACATCAACTACTTCCACTGGCATCTGACCGAAGACCAAGGCTGGCGTATTGAAATCAAGAAATATCCAAAACTGACTGAAGTCGGCTCTTACCGTAAGGAAACAATTACTGCGCCGGGGTCCGGGAAATTCGACGGTACACCGGTCAGTGGTTACTACACACAGGAAGACGCCAAAGAAATTGTAGCATACGCGGCAGAACGTTTCATTACGGTCATTCCGGAAATAGACATGCCGGGACATATGTTGGCAGCACTGGCTTCTTATCCGGAACTGGGATGTACAGGCGGTCCGTATGAAACGGCTACAAAATTCGGTGTTTTCAAGGAAGTGCTTTGCGGAGGAAACCCTCAAACACTGCAATTTGCCAAAGACGTGGTAAACGAACTGATGGATATATTCCCGGATGCACCTTATATTCACATCGGAGGAGATGAATGCCCGAAAGCGGAATGGATGAAATGTCCGAAATGTCAGGCCAAGATTAAGGAACTGGGACTGCACGACACTGAAGAACACAGCAAGGAGAACCAGCTTCAGGTGTACTTCATGAACGAAGTGGAAAAGGAAATTGCCAAACGAGGCAAGAAAATGCTGGCATGGGATGAGATTCTGGAAGGCAATCCTAATCCGGAAACCACGACCGTCATGGCATGGACAGGCATAAAGGCATCCGTCAAAGCCGCACAACTGGGACATTCCACTATCGTCTGCCCAATCAGCCACCTGTATTTCAGCAATCCGGGTTATAACCGCCTGAAAGGCATCAGCAGCGTAGAACGCGTATATATGTTCGAGCCTCAGTCGGAGAAGCTGACCCCGGAAGAAAAGAAGAATATCATCGGAGTGCAAGGATGCATCTGGACGGAATGGACAAAGGACAGCGTGAAAATGGAATGGCAGATGATGCCGCGTATCGCCGCGCTGAGTGAGTTGCAGTGGTGCAATCCGGAAAGGAAGGACTTGAACGGATTTCTGAAACGCCTCCGTCACCAGATGGATTTATACGAATTGTACGGCTATCATTACAAAGAAGACATAGAGGATGTGACAATAAGTGTCAAGCCTAAAGGACAGGACGGCATTGCGGTTGTCGAACTGAATACATTCGACAATGCATCGGTCTACTACACACTGGACGGTTCCGAGCCGACAAGCGAATCGCTCCGGTATACGGAACCATTCATGATAAATCGGACAACGACCATCAAGGCACGAGCTATCCGCAACGGGCGTGAAAGCAATGTAACCGAAGAAACTCTGACGTATAATCTGGCTACCATGCATTCCATCACCCCTTGAGTTCAACTTATAAATGCAACTTTTTGGGTGCGGATAATAAGCAATAAAAACATTTATTTTTCAGAGAGGAAAGAGAGACAATGTCCCCCTTTCTCTCACTCTGAATGGATAAAGTTTGCTATCTTTGCTTTAATTGTCCGTCCAAAGAAAAAAAAGTTGCAGATGAGCAAACATATAACCGAGGAACAAAGGTATGCAATTTCTATGATGTTGCAAATACCGATGAGCAAAAAAGCAATAGCGGAAGCTATCGGAGTAGATAAAAGCACTGTTTACAGGGAGATAAAGCGCAATTGCGACGCCCGAAGTGGTAGCTATAGCATGGAGCTTGCCCAGCGAAAAGCAGACAGGCGCAAGCAGCAAAAACATCGCAAGGAAGTGCTTACACCGGCAATGAGAAAACGGATAATAAAGCTGTTGAAGAAAGGATTCAGCCCGGAGCAGATTGTCGGCAGGAGCCGCTTGGAGGGAATTGCGATGGTATCTCACGAAACGATATATCGCTGGATTTGGGAGGATAAGCGGCGGGGTGGCAAACTGCACAAATATCTTCGCAGACAAGGTCGCAGGTATGCCAAACGTGGTTCTAAAAATGCAGGGCGAGGATTTATCCCAGGCAGGGTGGATATTGATGAGCGTCCCGAGATAGTGGAACTGAAGGAGAGATTTGGTGATTTAGAGATAGATACAATTATTGGTAAGAACCACAAAGGTGCCATTCTTACCATTAACGACAGAGCAACAAGCAGGGTCTGGATACGCAAGTTGTCGGGAAAAGAAGCCATCCCGGTAGCTAAGATTGCAGTATGGGCACTGCGGAAAGTGAAAAACTTAATACACACAATTACGGCTGACAATGGAAAGGAGTTTGCAAAGCACGAGGAAATTGCGCAAAAATTGGAAATAAAATTCTATTTTTGCAAACCATACCACTCATGGGAACGTGGTGCCAATGAAAACACCAACGGGCTTATCAGGCAGTATATCCCAAAGGGTAAGGACTTTAGTGAAGTAACCAACAAACAGATTAAGTGGATTGAAAATAAACTCAATAATCGACCTCGTAAAAGACTTGGATACCTCACGCCAAACGAAAAATTTAAACAAATTATTAATCAGAATTCTGTTGCATTTGCAAGTTGAATTCAGCCCCTGAAATGCGAACCCGACGAAAAATATACCTATCAGGGAGCAAACTTGCTGGTAGACGGCTTGCAGGGTGACGATAATTATCGTTCGGGACGCTATATCGGTCTTTACGGACAGAACTTCGATGCAATTATCGACTTGCAGGAAACGAAAGAAATATCTTCGGTCTCACTCGGCACATACCTTGTTCCGGGAGACTATATCTTCGGTCTGACCGGTTTGGAAATATATGGTTCTAACGACGGAAGCGCATACAGCAAGATTGCCTCGAAGACCATACCGGTACTGGAAAAAGGCAGCAAGAACAATGTACTGAAACGTGATACGGTAAGTTTCGGAAAGACCAAAGCACGCTATGTACGCATTATCGGAAAAAACACTCCGGTACTTCCGAAATGGCATCCGGGTGCAGGTAAACGAACTTATCTATTCCTTGATGAGATTACTATCGACTAAATTTAACAGACGATCACCGGAATAAGCCATCGACCGTATCATTACATAAAAGGGGTAACTCAAAAGTCAAATTTCATAAGGATGAGCTTATAAACAGTAAGTTAATGCCTTATTATTAAGAGCCTTGTCATGGCCCCGAGTAAACTGCACCCCGAAAGTTAGACAAAAACTTTTGGAGTGCAGTTCTGTTGATTCGAGGGGCTTTCTATATCATCTGTTTCCACGAGACAATTTTCTGTTTTAGCCGTTGTCCGTATCCTTTATATCATCGGGCTTTCCCCTTTATTTCACTGTTGTATCTTATCTTATTCTTTCCCTTATCTCGTTTCTGATACTCCCTTCCGGCTGGATTTTTCCATGCAAAGGTACAGCAGGTAAATCCGACAGTTTCACGCTTCAGTTGTTCTTCCTGTGGCATGTACGGATTCGGAAAGAACCTGAAAATCTTGCACCGTTCAAATACGCTTTGGAAGCCTGTTGCTTGGATAATGTACAGACTTTCAGTCGCCGATACATCACGCTCGAAAAAGCATTGCTTCATTGCCTGAACGGTTTCAATGAGAATGCGGTCATTCCGAACCGTTACCAATCCCTGCAAAACTATTTTTGCAGACATACACATGGCAAACGCTAATCCCCGGCAGAGGATTGTCTTGCAGTACAAGTCTCCGATCCTGTAAAACAGGTTTCGGAGACTTTATTCTGCACGGTCATTTCTCCGGTTGTCTTTCTATGTCGGCAGCTTCCTTGTTTAAGCCGGTACTCTATTCCTCTTATATTCAGCCGAATTATTTTTTATTCTATGATTTTTATTATAATTGTGTATACTTTAATGTTACTATTCATTCAATTTTACCCACTTTCGTTGGTTAGTACCAGACTCCATGACAAGACATTTTCCGTTTTCTATCATGTAAATGTGGGCATATTGGCAGGGGACAACCTCTTTCCCCTGCCGGTTGACAACACCGTTCCGGTACGTGTATTTGGCGACAGCTTTGACCGCTTCGGCATACTGGCCGCCACCCAAGTTGAAGCTTTCAATGCGGACATATCTGTCACAAGGAATAACCAACTTGGCTTCTTCTACGGTAGCACGTCCGGCAAAACCATCCTTTCCGCTTCCTTTGATATAAAGTTTCAGCCAATCGTCATATACATACATTTCATCATAGATTGGCTCGAGCACAATATTTCCGTCCGGGTCTATCATGCCATATTTCCCATCAAGGGAAACTTTGAGCAGGTTGTCCCTATATTGCTCTATTTTGTTATAAACTTGGGATGTGACTTGCTTGCCTGTCCGGTTATCCACCAGATAACAAAGACCGTCTTTATAAAGCGCATACCTGTTTCCCGGCAGTGTTCTCGAATAGTCGTATATGGGCGGAATGACCTCTTTTCCGTTCGAGTCAATGTAGCCAACCTTGTCGTTGAGAATGACATGGGCAAGGTTTCCGTCTGCAAACGCACCTATTTTCTCGTATTTGCATGGTGCCAGTACATTGCCTTCAAAGTCCATCAGACCGTATCTGGAATTATACGAGATGCGGTAATAGGGAGTGTCGTCTTTCGTGCGCAGCACTATCAGGGGCTTGCCTTCTTTATCCTCTATGGTATAGTAACCGTATTGGCAGGGCAGAATCATTTGTTTCTGCGCATTGAGGAAACCCTCCCTGCCGGCTTGGTTAACAACGAATAGCCCGCTTTTCAGTTGTTCTATTTTATCGTATTCAAACGGCACGAGCACTTTACCCTCCGTATCGATGATGCCTGTCTTTCCGTTCTTTACCGCATAGGCTTCGTGTGAGGCAAACGGCGTGATACGTTCATAAATGCAGGGAATGATTTCCCGGTTTTCCTTGTCGATGAAACCATACAGCTCCTCTTTTGCCACCAATGCCCTGCCTTGGTGGAAGTAAGCAGCCTGAGTATATTGCAGCGGGATGACGATTTCTCCTTTACGGTCTATGTACCCAAAGTACCTGCCCACTTGCACTACTGCCAAATCTTCGGAAAATTCTTCGGCATAATCGTATTTGCCTTCTATCCATTCCTTGCCTTTTTCATCGACATAGCCGAATTTCCCGTTTTCGCAACGGTGCGGTATAAGGGTAGATGGTGGTTGACTGTTACATGACACTATGAGCATAAGCGGAACAGCCAAGAATAAATGTTTGAGCATACTTCTGATCGTTTTCATAAATCTAAATTAGGTTGGACGATGTTTAATTTATTCTGATATATTGAGAACCCTCCTTTCGCCACGTCTTGCCTGAACCTGTTACATCTTTGTAGATTCCAAAGCCATGTTCGTAGGCTTCATACGTACCGTCATAATCTTCAATTATGATATTTCCGCGACTTCCATTGCTCCCTCCACTGCCGGAGAATGCTGCCAGCCCCAGCCACAGTAAAGCTCCAAGTATCAAGGTGCTCAACATTCCAAGAAAAGAAATTCCCAAACCAAAAGCAAACATCGTGAACGAAAGGCTCATCCAAATACCACAATCTCTTAACAAATAGAGCAATACTGCCATATAGGCAACGAAAGCAAGTACGAAATGCCAAGTCTCGTTAAAGAACGGAGCTCCTGGCGAATCAGGGGTGATACTGTCGTATCTATTGTAATTAAAAATACCTAAGAACAGGATTACTCCTACAATGATAAAGATACCAAACAGAAGTTTTCTCCAAAAGCCATCGAAAAGACTGCCCGTAAACTCCCGGTAAATAGTGTACTGGAAGAACAGGATGCCAATAGCTACAAAAAAATTGATAATAGTAAATATCCATCCTACATCCGAAGGGTCGCAGAACCAGACGAGTGCGCTGTCACTCCCAGCTCCGAACATGAACAGTTCAGCCCCGCCCCATAAAAGGCAACCTGCGTGGAACAACGATCTGGTATCTGTACGTAGTCCGATGAAGGCAATGACGGCAAACAGCAATATGGCAAAAGGGGTATAATGCCGGAGTTCGGAAAGACCGACTGTGGAGTAAGATGTTCCAGCCGGAGCAGCCAGAGTGGAGAAAGGCTCAAGGTATTGTTCATGCACATAGCCCGTGCGACCGTCATTCAAAGACACTTGTGCCCAATCATCTTCGCACGCCGTCACCTGCACGAGATCTCCATTGGACAACGACCCGATTTTAGCCCCACCCGGTGCATTGCGCACATTGAGCGTGGAGTTAACGTTTACCCGATATAGACCGGGAGCAATGGCGGCAAAAGCGGTCATCGCAAAAAGGACTACCGCCAGCATTAATAAAAATCTTCTCATGGCAAAACGAACGGTTTATCAAATGACGACTGGCGCAATCTCCATAAGACTGCCGCACATAATGCAATCCAACACAGGTCGATGGCAATATACCCGCATGGCAGCGGAAACATGTTCAGCAGGATAGATACCACCATAACTGTCGCACCCGCAATGCCTAATACTTTGTCTTTCTTAAACAGTAAGGCAAAGACAATGGCAAATGCCAAGAAAGCTGCCCAAAGCGCCCAATTACCGTAATAATTCAAATCGTTCATCCAATTCCAATTATTCCCTACACGGGACGAAAGCAGAAGCCACATAAAAGGATAATCAGACTTGCCTTCCGTTTCCCAATAATTCTCCAAAGAACGGTACATTTCATCTCCGTCAAAACTGGATACCATATACAAGTCGTAAACGGTATTCACCAAAATCGGAACGAGACTGACACACCACAGCACAAAAGCCGTTTCGCCCAGCCACTTGTTTACGTGTACTTTCACTTTGGCGAAGAAAAGCGTCGTGAAGAAATAAAAGCAAACTGTGTAAGGAAAGTTAAGCCACACATAAAGAGGATATAGGGTAGTCGTGCTGTTTCCTCCGAACTCACTATACCAACCAACCTTTACCATTTCATCCTTACCGAAACCGGACAGGAACATCAGATTGACTAACAGCACATACGCCGTAGTCAGCAGCATTGCGGTTATAATTATTTTCGTTTTCATATCCATAAGTTTTAGCTGTTTATTCGTGTGCATGGAGAGTGATGCCCTGACAGTTCACCCGTTGTTTTACGAATTGGTGGTTGCCGTCCTCAAAAAATGCTTCAAACGGGTCTGAAGAAAGATTGTACCGCCTGATATAAACATCCATGTACAGGTCTCCTATACGAAGTTCTCCCGCCCGTAGGGGATAGAGTAATAACTTCCGGAACACCGCCACCTGATAATTCTTTCCATTCCGATGCTCTATTTGCCATGCGCTGCCCCGCAAATCTATCGGTTCTATTTTGAAATCGTCCGAAGAGATGAGTTGTTCCATATTGGCGAGGCTATCTGCAAGGGATGTGGTATATAACTTGCATTCCAACACGACGGGTTCATTTATACGAGGAGAGCGTTCTGATACGTTCATTGTCATAAAGACATCCGGTTTTGGTTGTGGGTCGGAAGAAGGAGGTAATTTCCCGTCAGGTACGACATTCACTGCGAGTTGCTGCGAATGTAGCTGATGCCCGTTCACCACAATACTTGCAGAGGGAATGGAACACCTGCCCACCTGTAATGCCTGCAACACATAAGTATAAGACTCTTGATATTTCCGGTTTATTTCTCCATCTACTTTTTCCACATTGGTGGCACTGCTTTTGGTGGGGCCAAGTAACACCTTAAAGCCTTTCAATTCGGGCACAGCAAGATTCTGTATTTCAACAGTAGCAGGTTTCTCCGGGAAAGATACAATAAATGTTAGCCGGAACTGTTTATTAATTTCGATATTCTCCGGAGCAGAAACTGTAAACGTAGGATCATTATTTGCGTATGCTTTTGCCGCTGTTCCGATAGCGCATAAGCAACATACCCATGCAATAAGTCGTTGGGAAAGAAATGTCTTTTTTGCGTGAACCGATAATTTATCCATCATCCTAAGTTCTTTTATGTCTTCCCAGTCCTTAGAAGGCTGTTATTAAATAATAAAAGCGTGAACTGCAAATGCCACGTCTTAAATCGAAGGTCGTAGGAAACCTGTAGTACAGATATGGATATAGCAGCCCACGCTATAGCGTGAGAACCACTATGCCTTCCTTGTACTACATCTGAAAATTTCCTACGTTTTCGATTTACAAGATAAGCATAACGCTTCTTTCTTTTCTAAATATGTCTTGGATAGAGTTGCCTCAATCCGATTGCAAATATACGAAAAAACTATCAATAAACTCTTTTCCTGATTAGAAAAGAAATTGCTATTCAGTAAATTATATAACTTGAACCTTATGACCGCATTTGGCGACTGCATAATATGCACATAAAAAACGGCCTCGAATGATTATTCCGAGACCGTTTCTGTCAAATTCAAGTTATATCAGTCCTTTATATGGCAAGCGCGTTTTCAAAGGTGCGTCTTGTGGAATGTCATAATATTGCTTTTCTATCTCTTCTGTCTTGTATAGAGGAAGAAAGCCGTTTTTGTCGTAATACTTAAGCACCCTTTCCTCGTTGTACGCATCCACTACGATAAAGCGGCATCCCGTTTTATTGTCCTCGTGACGGAACCAGTCTTTTATAAAGGTCATCAGTTGCTGTCCTACATGGCTCGGTGTGCCCTGATATTCCCGGTTTACCCCCAGTCTTCCTATCAGTACAGCCGGGTAGCTACGCCCACGTTTTGGGTTTACGATATTACGTTACAAACGATTTTTGTCATTGGAAGAGATTAATTTGGTCTTGATGCTGTCATTAGCCAAGGTAAACAACGCTACAATACGGTGCGGAAATTCAGTCGTCACCCAACATTAAGTTTTCCCTAAAAGTTCATCCGCATATAAATCGGCATCATGAAGGAAAAAATCATCAAGATCATCCTCGCCGCAAGTGAAAGGGAGACACTTTTCCCGCACTTCCCTGTATAGGCAAGCATGACGCAATCATCGTATAAAGAAATCCCGTTCATTGTTAGTTGAATCGGAATGAACGGGATTTCTCCAATACCTTTTGTAGCCGTTTCTTGGCCGCCACGGACAACTGTGGAGTTACCTTTACGGCATTCTTTTCTGCATTACGCACGAAATCTTCTGCCGTAGCACCTTCCAAAACCGGAATATTCTTAATCGTTATAACCATAATCATTAATTTTATGCAAATACTACTTTATTACCATACAACAAAATGGTACGCTGAATTTAACAATAACAGGGCTATATCAATTCACAAACAATTTGCCACTTTTTTATGTGGTTATTCTAACCATATTACATTCCTCTTACTATCTTGTCGTCGCTCCCTCGCCGGTTAGATTTTCCCATGCAAAGGTACAGCGGTCGTCCGGCGTCAAGCACCACTGTGCTAACGGCTCTTGAATTTGCCCGGCAGCCTTCCGCAAATCAAAGATGGCCTTTCAGTTCCCCGACAGGCACGGGCATGTCGGGTTGGGTATTCCGTGAAATTCTCGGCCGTTTGCTTGCCTTTCCGTCCTTTTCCCGCTGTCTGGCTTGCATGTAAAATCTCTCCCGGCAAGGAAAGCCGAAAGGCTTCCGAAGGGAGGGAAAAGAAAAGCAAGTTCAACAAATTAAAATTCAAGGTTATGCACAGCAAGATTTTTCAAATTACTCGAACCCGAGTGGACAAGGACAACTACCTGAACGAGGACACCCTCATGCAAGGCGATGACAGCTTTTTCGATTATTGCGCCGAGATTGACGACGAAGAACGCCAGTACCATATCGACAACTTGGTAAACAATATTCTGCCCAAAGGCATGTTCGAGTTTGTTTCCGACGATACCATACGATACAATGGTGGTGCGGCACAATGGAGAGAAGATTTTGTCGCAGACATTCGAAGCAGGGCGGAAGCCGTTACCCCCGAAAGCGTGCAAGAATGGATTGGCCCGGTCTATCAGCTCGAGAAATTTCTGAAAAACCCGCTCGATACCGCCTACTGGTTCTACATGGACGAAGAGGGATTGCAATCCCACGCCGAGCAATCCTACGAGTTCCTGCGACAGGTATGCGAATTTGAACCCGGCACGCTACTCTATATCGGCGGTGTTATCGACTATCATTTTTAACCTCAAAATGCAGAACGATGAAAGGTACGGAACATTTCAAACAGACTATCAAGGAATACTTGGACGAAAAGGCACGGACGGACAAACTTTTTGCCGCGTCGTATGCCAAAGAGAGCAAGAACTTGGACGATTGTATCACGTTCATTCTCAACCAAGTCAAGGCAAGCGGCTGTTGCGGAATGACTGACGACGAAGTGTGGTCGCTCGCCATTCACTACTATGATGAAGACAACATCGACGTGGGAAACCCCATTAGCTGCGGTGTCGTGGTCAATCACAAGGTAGAACTGACCGAAGAAGAAAAGGCACAGGCTCGAAAAGACGCGCTGAAAGCCTATCAGGAGGAAGAAATGCGCAAGATACAGCAACGCCACAGCAAGCCGAAGCCGACTGCCAAAGCTGCACAGAGCAACCAAACAGAACTTTCACTTTTTGATTTCTGACCATGAAAGCACGGACGAAATTCCAACAACGGGTAGCAGCCGCCAATGGGCGGTTGCTGCCTATCACAGAGAAGCAGACAGAATGGGCGTTCCGGCATACCGTCAGACATTATGCTTTTCGTACCCCCAGCGGACGGACGACCTGCCTTGATTGCGGATATCGGTGGAACGAGACGAAAACTAAACATTGCCATTGTCCGAACTGCCATGCCAAACTGACGCTCAAAGACACGCTTTGCCGCAAGACGGACGAGAAAAGTTATTTTTCCGTCATCACCACGCAGGACGGATTTCAGGTACAGCGGATTTTCAGAATGACCGTTTATTATCACAAAAGCCGGAAAGCTCGGACGGACGTGTGCGAAGTGGCGAGGTATTGGATGGACGAGAACGGGAAAACCGCTCTGACGGCCTTACAACGGGCAATGGGACGTTACTTGGATTGTTTTCTATACGGGTCGGGGCTGGAACTGCGGAATGATAACTATGTGTATCGCCACATTGCCGACTGCTATGTCTATCCGAAATACACGGTTATTCCGAAGTTACGGCGTAACGGCTTGAAAGGTTCGTTTTCAGACATCGCCCCGCAAAAACTGATGAAAGCCCTGCTGTCGGACAGCCGTGTGGAAACGATACTCAAAAGCGGACGCAAACGCGACCTCAAGTATTTTATAGACCACGCACAGGATTTGGATTTATGTTGGTCATCCTACAAAATCGTGTTACGCCAGAAGTATCGGATAAAGGGCATGGGAATATGGGCAGATTATCTCCGTATGCTCGACAGGTGCGGCAAAGACTTGCACAACGCCCACTATGTCTGCCCTGTCGATTTGAAAGCCGAACACGACAAGTACCAGAACAAGGTGCGTATTCTCCAAGAACAGGAAAAACGCATGGAGCAGATGAAACGGGCGAGGGAAAACGAGGCACGTTTCAGGGAGTTGAAAGGCAAGTTCTTCGGTCTGGAGTTCACGGATGGGACGATAGTCGTCCGTGTACTGGACAGCGTGGAAGCCTACTACGACGAGGGCAATGCATTACATCACTGCGTAGGACAGTGCGAATATTACCTCAAACCGGATACGCTGGTATTCTCCGCACGGATAGAAAACAAGAGGGTCGAGACCGTTGAGTTGAGCCTCGAAACATTCAAGGTGCTGCAGTCGAGAGGGCTGTGTAACAAAAATACGAAATACCATAAACGGATTATGAACCTTGTGCATAAGAACATCGCACTTGTCCGAAAGCGTATGGCCGCCTGATACCGGCTGCTGTCGGTCAACCACCTGCCAATCGGGACAGGTGGTTGTTTATATTCCGGCCGTTGCCGCATACTTTTGTAGGTAGCGAACTACATTGAATCAGCCATTTATATGCCATGAGCAGGCAGGACGTTTATAGTTTGCTTCTCCCTTTTATACCGTCGGATTATCATTTCCTCGAAGCTCGTCACCGCCACAGACTGTTTTTACCGTGCAAAGGTACGGCGGACGAACGGCAGACCAAGTATCGCAGAGCTACCTTGCTGAAATTTGACGAAAACTTTCCGGAATCACAGATTTCGGTATTTCATAAAATTTCATCGGCGGTTCCTTGTTCGCGGTTCTTGCTTCCGCCGTCGGGTATCGCACATAAAAACCGACCCTGCGGCAGGCTGAAAAGCTCGGAACAAAGGGAAATAAAAAAACGAAACGATGACAACAACAGAACAAATTATCGCAGTAGCCACAGGATTGGGCTGGCAAGTATCGACAACGAAGCACGAAAATAGCGTGGTGTTCGATTTTCAGCAATATACGCCCAAAGGGCAGGACTTCAACGTCTCTGTTGAAATGAAAGACGGGGATTTCGACGGGTTTCTGTGCGGACTGGAAAATTTCTACGAAGGTTTCGACCCCGACTATGAAGCCTACCTGTGGATAGGCAATGACGGGCACGGCAAAAACGGTGCACCCTACTACATCAAAGACATCGTAACCGATATGGAAGAAGCCGAGAAAATGATAGAAACCCTGTATGAAACATTAAAAAAGCAATAGCATGAGAATGAAAACACTTTACACAAAAGATGCGGAAAGGGCAGGAATAAGCCGCTTTCCAAATTTCCACAGGACAGGAAGCATCGCCGGAATGAAAGAACTGTATTATGGCAAAAACGCCCTTTTGGTACGTTGCGGCAATTACATCTACAATGTATCGAGTGAACCCGAAATTTATTATAACATAGCACATTAAATAATATTCATTATGGAAAGGACAAGTTGTAAGACAGATTTTCAGAGTTGGAAAGGTATAATGGCTCTAAAATTACTTTGCTGCAATATAGTTGCAGGCCGTTTCGATTGGAAGAAATATTGTTGCCCACAACCTTATTGTGGTCAGGAAATTTGCGTCATACCGCTACATTGCTCCTATGGACAGATAGGCTATACCGTGTATTTCCCTTATGCTGATATGCCGGAAGTGGAATATGATTGGGAAATGAACAAATTAACTATCGACAAAGAGAACTGGGAAAGCTATTTAACGTGAGTATAATTCAAAATATAGCCAGTTGCCCGTCTTTGAAAAACATACATCAATGGCGGGCTTCTTTCAAAAAACAGTATGTTGTTATGGTAGAAAGGGAGTTGAAAATAAAGTTATATTAAAGGAGCGGGGCATAGAATATTCAATATCTTTATCTTCAACCATATATTTTCCCCGAAATTGAGCAATTTCTTTGCAAAAATCATCTGCCATACGATAAATCTCCGTAACTTTGGTCTCTGAAAATATCATGGTAATTGCTTAAATGTCGTTAATTGAATACTATAAATTCAATGCTTTTATTGCTATGTGCCTAATTTATTTACAGAATTAGAATTGAAAGAATATGACACAGACTTTTTATACCAAATGGCAATTTTCTGTCCTTGCAGATGCAGGGGGTTATGTATCAAAGGAATACAATAACTTCCAAACGGCGTTGTTGAGTGAAATATCCAAATATGCAAAAGCCGTGGATGCGGCAGTTGTAGCCGAGAGCAAGGGGCATTACCTTACAAGTTGCTTTATTGAGCGTAACGGTAAATTCGTGTACATAAGCCATTCTTCGGATGCGCGGATGGACGGTGGGGTAAAAATAGAACTTGATTCGTTCCTGATACGGACCGCCCGGCACGCAAAGGATTATACCGGTGGTATCAATCAATATTGCGATATGTCACAGCTACAGTCAATGATTGACAAACTGTTGTCTTAATGTAATGTATAAGAATGTGAGGTAGCGTTGAAGTGAAGCCACCTCACATTCGTTTCCGTTATCGGTGCAGACCGCTGATGTAGCTTTCCTCTTGCACTTCACCCTGATACTCCTCCATTTCGCCCAGTTTCTCGTTCACGCTTTGCAGGTTGGCCTCCATCGACTGACAATGGTCGTAAGCGAAGCGGTGTCTGTCGGGTATATCCGTACCGGTAAACGGTCCGGCATCGAGCGTGTCGGTTTCCCTGTTATACCAGACGAACAGATGTTTTCCGTTCGGCATCTCGAACATCGGGAGTTTCTGATGTTTCAGGACATCGAACTCTTCCGCCGCCATATCCTTGGCCACCTCTTTCACATCATCGCTGGCGTGGTCGGTTCCGTAACGCCGGATATGGTCTCGTACCTCCTGCTCCGTGTACTTCAGCATGATGTCGTAAGTGCCCCCGACACTTCCGTTGTACACTACGGCAAAGTCTTTATCCTCGATTAGCAGATCATCTCCCCGGTTCTGGAGGGGAGAAGCGAATGTATGCTGCTCGTCCATACCGTTGCCGTCGTAATACTCCTTGGCGAGTGCCAGCAATCCCTTGTAGTCGCCTTTGTCCTTCAATTCGTCCAGTTGCGTCGTGTCATCGGTAGATTGGAGATAAGCCACCGATGCGTAAAAGATACGTTCCTTGGTCGAGTGTTTGTTCTCTTGCTCTTCAGTAACATTTTGTTCCAACTCCTGTGCAATCTTATCCACCTTTTGGGTAACGATTGACGAAGCCCTTTTCACGTCCAGAAGCGTCGTCTTGATAAACTGTGGCGATTCCTTCAATTCATCGAGCCACCCTTTGAGGTATGCGCAACTGTCTTCCTTGATATGCTTGGTCATGCCATAGCGTTGTGCGATCAGTGCACTGCCGAGTTCGGCCACCAGTTCCTCGCGGGCATACTCTTTCGAGCCGAAAGATGTCGGCTGGAGACGGTCGAGAACACCCTCGGCGCCGGTGGAGTGGACCATTTCATGAAACAGCGTTCCGTAAAAGGCTTCTCCGGACTGGAACTGTTCTTTTTCGGGCACGATTATCTCGTTTCTCGTAATCGAGTAGTATGCTTCGTCCTGATGTTTCGGTTTGATGGGACAAATCCAAAGCTTGTCCCGAATCATCGTATCGACGGGCACGAAACTGAAATGTTCGCCGTTTTCGACCCTTTTCCCGTTCTCTACCTCCAACTGCTCCCACAACTCCGGTCGTGCCTCCCGCAAGTTGGTCTGGGCGACATTGAACACCCGGAACACCTGCATACGGGGATAAACATTGTATTGCGCCTTCTCCTCGTTGGAGAGCTTCTTGTAATCGTCATACTTGATTTTTTCCTTTGTTTCCTTGTGTATGCAGGTGAATGTGGTCAGCATCACGGGAAAGGATTTCTCACCTTTCAGCACAGATACCCTTGGCAGTTCTTGTCCGTCCTTACCGGGCTTGTTGAGCCGCTGCACACAGTCGAACGTACAGAAACGGGGAATCTTGTACCCTTCGTTCTCACAATGCAGGAGCAGTAGGCTCGGTATGGGACGCCTTGTCGTCTTTCGGCGATAGGTTTCCCCATACCTGCCTCCAAACCGAACGTACATGTCTCCATGTATTCGGCTTTCCGTTGGTAATGTCAATTTTCTGTTAAACATAGCTTTGAATCAGTGTATTGCATTTTTCGCATACTGCCAATGTCTTGCGTCCTCTCTTCAGCATTAATCTATTCCACTCCGTATCTGCTTTCAGTTTACAGAGTGTTCTGACATGGTGCATTATCAGTGGCACTTTATTTCCGCAAAGTTCGCACACACCGTTATTTAGCCTTTCTACAAGCGATGCCTGCGGCAGAAAATATGTATTCGGCATGTGGTCACATTCTGCAAAATCATTGACAGTTTTTCTTCTGAACCCCTCATTGTACAATACCCTGCACTTTTCTTGACCCTTGTTGTCCATATATCGGACAACAAAGTCCTGCCCTTCACGATAACGTTTCCATTCTTTACGCATGGTACTGTTATGTTTGTGTGCAAGAGTTTTAATGCAACTGCGTTTCATGATACCTCCGAAAGTACCTCCGACAGCTGAGATGTTATTGGCTATCGAATAGTAGTTATAGAACCCTCTTATTTCAAGGTTGTATCTGGCTATGATATCCTCCTCTTTCATGCTTGTTAGGAAGCCTCTGGATTCAGCCCACCATATTTCTTTGCCATTGACTTGTTTTATTGCCATAGCATTCATAGCGAGCAGTTTCTCCCTTGCAATTTCAGTAGGGACATGTAGCCTTACATTTCCGTTGAACATTCGATTCGTTCTACCGAGGCTATTCTTTACCTTGCTTTCGGAACGTTGTACATAAATTTCATATCCGAGAAATTTTGCCTTGTCCTGTGCGTTTGTGATTAAGGTCTTTTCCTCAGACAGCTCAAGTTTTAGTTGTTCTTGCATGTACTTTTTGAGGTCTGCCTTTATCGCTTCACAGTCGGCTTTACTGCCGATAACCCCTATAAGGAAGTCGTCAGCATATCTCACGTATTTTAGTCGTCTGTACTGTTCGTCCATGTCATTCCCATACGGGAGTTGTTGCATTTCTGTACGCATGTTTCTGATTTGCGAGATAAGGATTTTCCTTTTCTCCACGTCAATTTCGGCGTTCAGTTTACGTTTCAGCGAGTTTCTTTTGTTGCAAATACGGTTGTAGGCTGGATTTACCCGTCTCTTGTTACCCTTGTCGAACCTCTTGGCATACTCGTTCATGAACTTATCAAACTTGTCAAGATAGATATTCGCCAGTATTGGACTGATGATTCCACCTTGAGGTGTTCCCGAATAAGTATGATTGAACTGCCAGTGTTCTACATATCCGGCTTTAAGGAACTTTCTAATCAAGCGAATAAAGCGAACATCGTTTATTCTTTCTTCAAGTATGCTTATCAGTACGCTATGGTCTATGTTGTCGAAGAATCCTTTAATGTCTCCCTCGATGAACCATTTAGCCCCGACAAACCTTTTCTGAATGCTTGATAGTGCGGTGTGGCAGCTTTTGAAAGGTCTAAACCCATGTGAGGTGTATTCAAAATACCCTTCATATATGGCTTCAAGTATCATTCTTACCACCTCCTGTACAAGTTTGTCTTCAAAGGAGGGTATGCCCAACGGACGCATTTTACCGTTCTTCTTGGGAATATATACCCTCTTTGCCGGATTAGGTTGATATGTCTCGTTTTTGAGACTTGCTATAAGAGATTCTATTCTTTGAATGCTCATTTGGTCAATGGTCTTGCCGTCAGTACCAGGTGTCATATTGCCTTGCTTAGTGTAAATACGTTGATAGGCAACATAAAACATCTGTTCATTGAATAGATTTCGATACAGCCTTTCGAACCTGTAGCCCGAAACTTTGCTGTGTTCACATAAATTGTTTAATACTTGCTTTGGATTTCTCATAATGTCTCTCACATTATCCGTTGTTTGTATTAAAATTACCAACTGCTTCCCTTCGCCATGTACAAGGCTTTCCCTTGCTCAGACTACTACGGAAGCTCCGTTGCCATGTCGGGTATTCAGAGTCTTTACCCATAGCCTTTTGGCATCCCGATTTAGGCAATCTCCAGTTAGCACGCATAGTAACTATTGGCACGACAGATTGTCGGATGCGACTTTCGTTCTTTTCTTGCTTATCGCAAGTGCGTCGTGGTTGATACCTTTTGCCCATATTCCTAATGCTTTGGAATTGAGTACCACGAGAGGGCGTAGATATAACTGCCTTTCCGCCCACGCCACGCCTTATGCCGCTGAACTATCGTTGAACCAATGCAGGCTTCATCCTTATATCTGTCTTTCCCCCTCACGGAACTGTGTCGCATGACAGTTAGCCACACATTCCGTTTTACTGAAATGCTGTTTTCACCTTTTGCTTTCGCTCGGGGCTTATTCAGTTGGGAGTAGAACATATTGTATCCTATTCTAATCTCTTGCCACAGAGATATTTACTATGCGACCATTCTGGACGCACGCATCAGGGCATTCATACCGTTATACTCGCGCCCTGACAGGTTACGCGGCCATTGCAGTACACCCTCGGTAAACCACGGCTTGTGCCAATCTTTCTGGATGCTTTCGATTTTCTCGATCATCATCTCGGCAAAGAGGTCCAGCGCCTTATCCTCGCTGTTCGGTCCCTCCGTATTTCGCTTTCTATAACCGGCCATGACTGCTACTGATTGGAGTTATCCGATTCGGGAACATATTGCGTCAATTCTTCCACCCGGCAGGAGATGTCCGGCTTCCCGTTATGTGCCGAGACTGTCAGTTCGCCCTTGGCCTCTACCTTGACACCCGGTTGCAACCACTCTTCGCGTTGCCTGTCGAAGCAGAAGAAGCGCACCCACTGGTACTCGAAATTCTCATCGACCTTCTCGGTGCTGAATGCCGAGAACATCGTATAGGACTTATCCTTTTTGTCTTTCCGTTCCTCGATGTTTTTGCCCACCTTGCCGCGGAATGACAGTTCGCCCTTGATGGAATCTGCGATGTCTTTTGCCGTGGCGATACGGTCGGCAAAGAGGTTGAAATAGAGCTTTTCGCCCCGGCGTTTCAGGAACAGCGTCCCCGCAACCTCGACACGCAGTCCGTTTCGATAGCTGGATACCTTCTTTTGGGCACCCTCCTTGCTGACACTGATCTCGACCGTTTCGTTCCGGCCATCCTTACCTTGGATCACGATGCGGAGCGGAAAGGTCAGGAATGTTTTATCTTCCTTGGTTGTGCGCATCGAAGCGTCGCGGCTGATGGTGCCGCACGCCGTAATATTACACTTAATCATCTTCTTTTGTCTTTTTAGTGATACATAATCCACCGGACAAAGCGAGGTATCTTGAAGTTGAACATGCTGAAACCGTTTCCTAATCGGGTGCACGTATTCTCATGTAGATAATCCAGCCGGCAATACCCAGTTGAATGCCCACGATGACAAACGTCGCCGTCCAACCGAAGAGTCGGGAACAGAACAGGATATGCAGGGCGCAGGCGGACAACCCGGACAAATACCCGCAAAGTCGTATCATCACGCGTTTTATCATGACTTTTGGGATTATCTTTTCAGGTTTTCCGATTGTGCCCGTTGTTCGGACATTCCCCGTTCAAAGTTCTGCGAAACCGCCTCCGAGAGGATGATCGTGTTCAGCGTTCCGGTCACACGCAGTCGTTTGGCTTCTTCCGAAAGAGAACCGTCATTAAGCGTCACCGACAGGCGGCTTAACTCGGCAGAGGTCAGTTCTCGCGATACTTGGACGCTTCCGTTGTCCACTTGCAGGACAGCCCGCCCGTTTTCCCCGACCACGAGGTCGCAGGTTTTCATGCCCGGCAGCAGCGTTTTCAGGTCGATACGCCGGCTGTCCATCGCCTCGGAAATGGCCGCCTTTTGTTCTTCCTCGTTCTTGCTGTCGATTTGCGTCGCCAGCAACATCAGAGAGGTAAAAGCGGTCATGGCCATCTCCACGATAGGGTCGCTACACCCTGACAGTCCCACGCCACTGTCCTCCGAGGAGAGCAGTTTTTTCATCCATGCGTCGGGCGAAAAGTCTTTGCCAGCGACATTTCCTTCTGTTCCCTTATATCGGGCGAGCAGGTCGTTTCCGTTATGCAGCACCTGTTGTTTGATGTGACCCTTTTGGGCGATTTCAGCCAGATAAGCCGCCGGATCGACGTCCCGCTGTGTCCCGTCCGCATAAATCTGTTTGACGCCGAAGTGCAGATGTTCTCCCGTTGTTCGTGTTCCTGTGTTGCCGGATCGACCGAGCTTCTGGCCCGCCTGTACCATATCGCCTGCCTTTACGGAAATTTCGCCAAGGTGCATGTAGGTACATTGTACCTTACTGCCGTCCGGACGGGTGTATTCCACTGTCAGTGACTTGCCGCCGGGCGTATTATTTTTGCCATTGACAGCAATGACCTTTCCATCTTTCTCCGTGGCCAAGACTGCATCGCCGTCGCACCGGATGTCGATACCCTTGTGCATACGCTCCTTGCCGTCTGTCGGATCTTGCCGCATACCGAACGGTGAGGTGACGAATAGAAATTCTTTCCGTTCCACCGGAAACGAATACTCCGCCGCATTTCCGGCTTCCCGGAGCGGGTTCTCTTCCAAACCGAACCGTTTTCCCTGCGCTTCCATCTCCTGCATGACCTGACGGTCGTACTTTTGCAGCCCGTTCTGCTCGATGATACGTTGCAGGCTGTCGGCATAATGCCCGCCCGTGGCATAGCCCGCCTTTTCGAGGCCCTGCGTCCAGCCCTTGTAGTCGTCGGGAGAAAGCGAGAAACAGCGGGCATAGCGGCTGTTCTCTTTCAGGAAGCGTGAGTGGTGCTCATACGAATCGCCCACGCTGTCATAACTGCAGAACTTCTCGTTCGGCTTGTCATCGGAATACAGGCCGTACCGGCCACCCCCGGCAATCCATTCGGGCGTGGCCTTGATACCGAAGTGGTTGTTCTCATTCTGCGCCAGACGGCTCTGTCCGTTGGAACTTTCCAGTATGCCCTGTGCCAGCGTCACGGAGGCCGGAATGCCGTATCGCCGCATCTGTTCCATCGCATAGTCTGCGTATTGTCTTGTATATTCTTGATTCTTGTTTGCCATATTTCTACCTCCTCATGGTTGGACGTTGTTCGTTCTCGTTCTCTTCGTCGGTTGTTTCTGCAGGCCCGTTTTGCTGTGCCTTAGACATACCGTCACAATCCATCACGTATGCCCGTAGCGCATGAATTTGCTGCCTTGTTTCCTCATTGTCATGCTCGAATACCAATATGATTTTATTTGCATCATACGGAACGCGTTCTTTGCTCGGAGGCAGGTTCAGTTCGTTCGCAATGGTCTCCGCATCATACATGGAAGCGTAATAATTGTTCCCATGTTTGAAAAGGACAACCGCTTCCGGTTGTTCCTCTTTGATTTGCTCGTACTTACCATACATTTGTTCCGGTATATCTTTTATGGACAACTCTTTTAGGGATGAACCGGTTTTTTGGGCTTCTCCATCGGCTTGTTTCGAGTTCTTGTCTTTATCCTGTTGTTGGGTATCTTCTTCTTGTCTCTTTCCGGCAGTCACTTCCTGCGTCTGTCCTTTACGCAGCACATCGGCAAATAGCGTGGCCGCCAGATGGCATTTGTATTTGGCACGGTCCTCCGCCACCCACATGCGTTGCCATTGTTGCCGGGTGACGCTTCGGGGTTGTAATTTCTTTCCGTCAATGGTCGCCACGCACAGAGTCCCTTCTTGTTTGGTCTTGAACACGGACACGCGCTGAATCCGGTTCAGGTCAATGTCCTGCGCCCCGCTGCTGAACAGGTCCACTTTCAGGTCGGGTTGTGTTTCCGCCAGCGCATAATACTTGTGCGCCAGCTCCATGCGTACATTTTCGATATTGTCCATCGACTGTTTGAGTGTGGAGAAGAAGCGGTTCAGGTCGTCCTTGTCGGGATAGATACTGTACCCGCTCTGATGTTCGGGCTTCAGATACAGCGCCCAGCGGTTCTTGTCGTCCTGAATCATCTGTACTTGGTCGAAGCCGATTTCGTCCGCCCGTTTGACCGCGGGCGTTATGTCCAGTGTGGAGAGCATTTCCAGCGCCCAGTTTTTCAGCCGGGCCAGTGAGATCTGTTTTTGGGCGAAATAAGTATCATCGGGCCTGTACCCCCATGTGCCGTCAGGATTGAAGAAACGCACGTTTTCGATCCCTTCCCTTCGCAAAGCCCTGCCGATACGGGCCTTGTTCATGCCCGGCACTTCATTGTCCACTTCCGGCGACGCACCGGCAGGGAGTATCACGTCCGCCGATTTCGAGGACGGGTCGATGACGATGACAATGGTCCTGTCCTCCTTGTTCGGGTGTTTCCGGATCTCGTCGGCTACATAGAAATGCTTGGGTAGCTGCTCCTGCATGTCCGAGGTCTGCCGGCGGTTGCGCATCGTGGCATATTCGATTTTCTCGCCCCGTTCTGCCTTATGGATTACTTCGAGGGCGTTGTTCACGTCGCCTTCGAGGGCATCCATCAGGTTGGGGTTCTCCTTGAGTTCCCGGTTCCAGTAGTCCACCAGTTCAAGGCTTTTGTCGGACAGACGGGCGGGCAGCCCCAATTCCAGCATTTTGATTCCCGAAGCCACCTCCACGATTAGCCGTTCCTGTTTGAGGGCATCTTCCGAGGGACCCATGCCGTTTTTCATCACCATGCCTTCACGGGCCAGCCGTTGCTGGTGTCCTGTGGCACTTACGATTTGCCGCAGTGCCTCCTGTACATAATCGTTGTAGTGTCCGAAATCCCGTTGGCGCGGCATATAGACCGCATCGCGATCTGTCTCGTAATGGGGCATTCCGCTTCCGTCCGAACGCACGGGCACGAGATTATCCCTCATTTTCAGCAGGAAATCGTTGAAACGGATATGCAATCGCCGTTCGTCGGCCTCGGAATATCCCCGTTCCACGGCACTGCCGTCTTTCAGCAATACCATATCGTATTCCTCCTTATCCACGTAAGGCAGTGTCGTTTGGTCGATATTGAAGAGCGTGCGGATCTCCCGGTTATGTATGCCCTTGTACTGTTTCTGCACCTCCTCGTCCAGTTTCAAATAGGCATCCCGGCTGATGATGTCCTCCGGGTTGTTGCGATGGACGTACTTGTTCCAGTTGTAGAACAGGAACGGGACTCCCTGCTCGTGCTCGCGTACCGATGTGCCACGTGCCTTGGCATCGCTGTAAAGGGTGAACAGGTTGGTCTTGCACCCGTTCCGGTCCGAATGCAGTGCCATGAACAACCCGTTGAACGGGCTGACGGCGACGCCGCGCGGATAGAATTTCGGAAAGCCCTTGCCTGCGGCGTTGAGCCAGTGTCCTCCGGCATTCGACGCTTCGTTCAAAGCCGTGGAAAGCAACTCTATCTGTCGCTCCTCGGCATTCTTTTCTATTTGCGATTTCTCTTTCATACTCCAATTTTTTTGTCGGTTACGGGATTACTGGATGCCTCGCGTCCGCACGATGGTCTCCTGTTGTCCGTTGTCGTAATTCTGCGAAGCCATCTGGCGGAGACGGTCGCTTTGGACGAGCACGGCATTGGCCAGCGTGTTCAGCGGCAAGGCACCGGCACGGTAGGCGTCCGCCACCGTGGAATTAAGCTGCACCGTGCAGGGCACGTGGTCTATCGTGGCAATAAGGGTATTGCCTTGCAGTACCGGATTCACAATACGTGGATTGAGCGGCTCATCGGGATAGCGTCTGTACTGCACCTTTTTGTCGGTCGTGGCCACATTTCCGTTTCTCTCCGTCCTTTCTTTTCCCAGTGCCTCATGTCCCGCCTTGTTCAGCAGGTTCGCACCACCCAAGCCGATAAGCAACATCTTCAGCATCGGATTCTTGACGAATATGCCCGCCACGATACTCGCTATCGGCAGCAGGTTTTCTTTCAGTCCCAGCGATTGCGTCTTGCCTGTGAATATACCCAATAGCATGTCTGGCAGCATGGCCAACACACTGCCCGGATTACTCATGACTTCGCTGAAACCTTCCAGTCCGAGGAAACGGGTCAGCCCATCCCAACCGTTCTCGTTGGTCTGTATGGTCTGCGGTTCTTGCCCGGACGGCTCTTCCCGTATCGTTTTCTCGGTGGAGACTGTGGAAACCTGCACTTCTTTCGCCTCTTTTTCCCTCTGTTCGGATTCCTGACCGGCTTGTTCCGCTTCGGTATTCCCTCTTTCCAAGTCTTGCAGATAGGCTTCCTCCTGTCCGGGAGCGACCACCAACGGCACATCTTTATACCGTTCCGCCCGCTTCCGTTCTTCCCCGGCAGTTTCTTCCCGCCACGGCATATTTATACTGTCTGTTTTCCACCAATCCATAAAATCGAATGTTATAATCGGTATCTTTTTCTGTAACTCTCCGTTGGCTTCGGACAAGAGTGTGTTCTCTTTGGGTGGAATCGCCGCTGCTTCCTTACGGAATCCCTCGAACACATTGCTTTCGCTGCCGAACACCCCCTTGCTGATACACTCCTCCGCAGAGAGCGTCTGTGTCTCTTCTGCCCCGAAGTGATCGGCAACGGCCGAGATGGCTGTATCCGCTCCGATGAACCGTGCGAAGCTTGCCCATGAACCTGCACCGCCCAGCATGACGGTATCGGCTGAAGCCCCCAACACCCAACCTGCGCCTTTCTCCAACTTGCTCGGACGATAAGCGGCCTCTCCGCGCTTCTCTATCTCTTCGGCCAGCGGCGAGCGGCTTAACGCCTGCGGCAACCCCAACAGACTTGATTCAGCCGCTTTGCGGATGATGTAGTCCGCCGAGGACTTGGGCATACGTTCCTTTACCAGATGGTCTATCATCAGTTGCTCCACGCGGTAGTCCACGAAGGCGTAGGCGAGGTCGCAGCCCAATTCCTGCGACAGTTCATCGTAACGCTTGCGTCCGACTTCCAGCACGACGGTATCGCGCCACTCGCCGGCCATGTAGGCGAGATCGTGCTGTATTTCCTCCGACGAGAGAATCCGTTCCTTGCACATCCCGATGTAGTCTTCGGTTGTCTTGGAGTTCCATTCTCCTGTTACCTTGAGTGTTTGGTACGGGTCGGAGAGCGGTTGGCCCGCCGACGCCATCATGCCGAGTATGCCGCTTATGGAAGTCGAATACTTCTTCATTTCCTCGCCCTGCTTCTCGGTCAGGTAGGTTTGCGTCTGCGTCATGACGGGGACGAGATGATAGCGGAAATAACTGCCCATGAGAGTCTCTATTTCCGCAAACCTCCTGCTATGTTTGATTTCGTCCATATAATCAATATCTTTCTATATCATGTTTATCTGTTTCAGCAGTTGTTCCTTCGTTTGTTCGATGGCGTTGTGGTACACTTCCATTTGCTTGGGGAAAAACTCTTCGAGCCATGCATCTTTTTCGATACGGTCTTGAATGAAGCGTACCGCCTGTTCCCGTTCGATTTCCACCGAGGCTTCCCCTTCTTCCCGGTTGTTGAACCATGCTTTCGTCCACCAGCGGACTCCGGCGCGGTCGGGATAGACGGAGACGATCCTCGATATGTCGAAGCTCTGGATGTCGATGTCCAGCTCCGCCAGCGGGTCGATGAGTCCGCAGCCCGCTACAGCTTCGTCATGAAGTTTTTTTTTACCTCGCCGCCCATTGTGGAGAGGTACACCTCATGCCGCAGGGCAAGGTAGTTCAGGAAATCCGCTATCAGTAGGTTCTGAACTTTGCTGGCAAGCGGCATGGCTTTGCGCCCCAGTCCGAGGGGATTGGCTATGCTCGGCATCTGCTCGTAGAAATACTCTTTCATCGCTCCCATCGTGAAGATGTGGCGTAGCGACTGTTCCGTATGTGCGGGCACCGTGTACGCTCCCCGCTGCAAATCCTCCATGTAAAGCGGCAGAAAGCGGAGCATCAGCTCTTCTATTTCCCTTTGGTCCTTCTCGTAGTCGTTTGTTACCCCAGTTTCCGTATCGTAAAAACCTGCCGGGCCGTTGCCGTCGGTTTCCTGCAAAGCCTTGATGTTGCCGTACAACATGGTCAGGAACTCTATCGGGTTCAGCTCCTCGCCCTTGAATTTGACTTCTATATGCAGCCGTTCACCGCTCAAAGCCACCGTTTGTCCGGCTTCCACCCGCTGTCCGAATTGGGCGAACACATTCGACAGATGACCGTATGTCACCTCGTACCCGCCGTAACGGACTGTCTGGCAAATGCCGTGTACCGGGTCGTTTCCCACGCCCGACACGATGCCGCTGGCCACAGCCGACAGCATGTAGCACCGCGCTTTGAAGTCTATCCCGTGATGAAAGAACTTTTCTCCCGTTGTCGGGTGTACCTGCTCACCGTAACCGAGCGACAGTTCCACGTCTTTTCCCCGCGGCTCTTCGAACGGCATACAGTAGCCGCTGTCCGAGTGCAGGATCATTTCTTCCGTATATTTCATTGTGATATATATTTTTTATGTGTTCCTACCTTCTCATTCCTCCGCTTTGCGCTTGTTCCTCCGGAGAGAGTGTCGGCGTCTGTGTCCTCGATACCGTTTCCGAGGGAACCGTGCGGACAACGCCCGCATTGTTACCGATAAGCATCATGCCCAGAAACAGACCGGCGATTTTACCCAGCCAGCCGGAACGTCCGAACACGAGGTACGCCGCCGCAATCAGTCCTGCAATGTTCAATCCCGACACATTGCCTCCTCCGAGGTTTCGCAAAAAGCCGCTGAGCATGTTGAACAACCCACCGCCGGAGGCTTCCCGCAGGAAGTTCGATACCCCGTTCAGTTTCGAGTCCGCGCCTCCCACAGCCTCGCCTATGGCAGAGACCGTCTCTCCGGCTTTGTCTTTCAGTTCCTTCATGTCTTCGGTCGTACCTGCAAGGGCATCCGTGGCGGATTTGCCAACTACGGCCTCACTGACGATCCGTGCGACACTTTTGTCGGTGGTCAGTTTTTCCCAGCCCACATAGCCGACGGCAGCTCCGGCGGTAGCCGTCTTGACCGCCTGCCCGGCTCCCCGAAGGGTCTGCGAGGGATGCAGTACCGCATGACCGGCACTTTTCCCCGTCGCATTGGCGGCCTTGCCCATGCCTTTCATGGCCTTTCCGCCGTATTTCAATATCGTATCCCAAGCTCCCATATTTTTATTCTTTTTTAGGGTCTAACATTTCTTCCATTTTGCCGCCATCGTCTTTGGGCGGCTTTCACGATGTCGTACTTGTCTGCGACAGGGCGTGCGCCCTCGTCGATTTCCCGCCAGATGTCGCCCATCGTGGTATATTTCACGGCTTTGGTCAGCCGTTGCAGCGTCCGGTTCATCGACCGGAGTTTCGGGCGTATGCCGAACACGATCTCCATACGTTCCCTTTCCGTCATCTTGTTGTCCGACAGGCAGGCCGTGCGGATGTCGTTCACAATCTCCACGCTGTTCAATATCATCTCCCGATAAATCTGGTTGCGCCGCGTGGAGAGGGCAACGGCCAATGCGTTGGTCGAATGTCTGCTCAATTGTTTGGTGAAGTCGCCCATGTTGTCTGTAAGCTGCGATATTTCATGGTAGAAACCGTAAATCTGAGCCGCATAGCAGACAATCGAGCGGAACGAGTTCAGGTAATTGTTGAACTCCCGTTGCAAGTCCGTCGTGCCTTCCACTTCTTCCTTCGTCCACACATGCCCTGTAGTTTGCATCAGCATGACCTTCTCTTGGTTTTTCAGTTCCTTCTCGGCCTTGTTGGTATAAACCAGAATCATTCCCGCAAGGGTCGCATCGTTCTGCGCCTGTACCTTCGAGATACCGGCGCACAGCAACAGAATCCATATCGAGATTATCCGCTTCATCGTTCTTCGTTTTTTATTTCCCTTCTTTTCAACGGGCGATGGCTGCCGCCCTGCGCCAGCGGGACATGGCCAGACGGGCCACCTCGCCGTTGCTGCGATCTATCATACCCGCCGTTATGTTGTTCCACACGTCGTTCAGGGTATAATAGCGCAGGCTCAAATAGAGCAGATGCAGTTTCCGGCTGAATGCCGCAAGCTGATCGTTCAACGCCCACAGGGTTTTGCTCCGTTCCGCCCCCGTGAGCATGTTTTCCGTTCCGCCTTTGGCCACGGCATCGTTCAGCAACGTGAACACGGAAACCAGTTCCGTCGCCGTCTCGATATAGAGGTTGTTCATGTTCATGCTGGCAACGATACCCTGCGGATTGTTCCGTATCGCGTTACCCAATTTTCCCAGTGTGAGGAAAATCCGCACGCCGTCATTATAGAGGTGCGTGCAGGCTTTCAGTGACGAGGCATAGCCGCTCGCCGTCTTGAGATAGCTGTTGTACTGTTTCTCCCACTCGTGTATGCGGTTGAACTCTGCTGCGATACTGTTTTGCATCAGGGCAGTCTGCGTCTGTCCTTTGATTTGTTTATCTATCTGGCCGTTAATCAATTCATTGCCCTCGGCCAACGCCGCCCATTCCAGCGGGTTTGAGGCAGCAATCTGCGCCTTGGCCAGTTGCGGAAGCAGACCGACAAATACAACACACACCCATATACTAATGATTCGTAATCTCATAGATTCCCTTTTTTCGTTTATTGATTTCCACACGTTCACGGATAATCGCCACGATGTCGTCCCTACGCCGTATGCCGATAAGGTCGAGCCTTGGCGTGTTCCGGTCCATTGAGAGAATGCGAACCGTCTTTAACCCGCAAATCTGTTGCAGGAGGCTCTGGTGTTCTTGAAAGTCCACGATACGGTACAGTTCCATGTAGTCCACCCTGCGTATGAAAATGCCGTGTTCGCTGACAAGCTGTTCTTCGCCGACCCTGTAACGTATCCGACGCAGGTAGATGAAGCGATACAGCAGCACGATGAGCAGAAATAAGGAAACGACTCTCGCCATACTACTCAATGGCAGACCTTCCATGCCGCCGTGCACCAGCCCCGCCATGCACACGAACATCAGCGGCAGTTCGTCTATGACGAATTGCCCGGCGTGCGGCCGCAGGATGACGTTCCGGCTGTCTTGTATGGGATGCAGTGCGCTCATCGGCGAAAATGGGTCTGCCGCTCCTGTCCGGCTTTTTCTTCCGGCTCCTGCTCCTGTCCCTGTCCGACGGATGCTTCCTGCTGCTTCCGTTCGGCCAGAAGCTGTCCGTTCCAGCTCGTATAGCGATAGTCCGGCTCTTTACGGGTAATGGCGACGTCGTGTTCCTTGTCGATACCGAGGAACTCCCGCAGTTTCACCCGGAACTCCCGGTAGCATTTGTTCATCCTGTTTATCTGGTCCTGTACGTCTTCCGGGGCGCACAGCCTGCTCGAGCTCATCGAAAAGGCTTCATCCCGCTCGGCATCGAACTCTATGCAGCTCTCTTGCAGACCGCCCTTGGGCAGCAGATAAAATTCCCCTCCGTCCAGATCGTCGCCGTCCGGTATGGAATCGAGGTACGGTTTCCGTTCGGGTGTTACCTCGATGGCCTCACGTATCGTGCGGTATATCTCCTTTTGCAGACTTCTGGCAAGCACGCTTCCCGTATGGTCGTTGTCGAAACAGATATGCTGCCGGGCGGGGATTGTCTGCTCCAGCACGCCCCGCATCTGTTTCTCGGTCAGGTCACCGCCCGTCGAAATGAAGACCGCCTTTCGCAACTCTTGGTTTTGCGCCCGATGAAGCTGGTAAAAGGCCATCGCGTCGTAGGCGCTCCCGAACCAGTAGATATGTTTGGCCTCGGCAAGAGGCGTTCTGGCAGGGCTGGCGATCCATAGCCCTTCGTCCGTATTGCTGCCTTCTGCCATGCCTTTGTAGCTGTCTTGTCCGTCCAAGCGGGCGCGTCCGCACTCCTCGAAGCCTACGATTCTGTCCGTATTTTGGGGTAACGCCATCGGGAAAGCGAGGCAGATGTCCCTATGCCCGTCTTCGCAGTGTCGGGTTGCCAGACAGAAATCCCGGTAAAAGGCGTGCTGCGTGCCGAGGTCAATACCGCGGTGCTTGAAATAGGGGGCGAATTTCTTCTGCACTTCCCGGTCCTTCGGGTCGAACTTCTGAATGTCGTATTCCGTTATGTCGAACGGTCGGATCTCCCGTTGGGGCTGTACGATCGGCACCTCGTATTCCTCTTCGACGGGTATGTTCAGCAGACGGCTGCATACGAGGTCCACCAACTGGTTCAGGTCCATTCCCTCATAATATTCCGCGAATAACGTCGGGTGCTCCTTGATGAACGAAACGACGTTGTATTCTTTCTGCTGGGGTGGTTGGCAACAGCACTTCCCATGCTGTGTGATGACGAACTTGTCGCCCCGGATACGCTTTCCCTCGTTGTCCGTGCGGATAAACGAGGAGAGACGCAGACCGAAGCGTCGGTTCTGGCGGTAGCCGGCATCGAGCAGTATATCCCGTATGTCAATCCTTTGCAAAAAATCGTCCTGTGTAAGTTCCTTGTCATTCATTGTTTTCTCTTTTATTGTTTCATGTGGGGTGTGCCGTGTTGTCATCGGTGGAAACGTACTTGCCGTTCCTGTTCGGGTTCTTCTCTTCTGGCCGGCTCTTCGTGAACTGATTCTTGCAGCTTGGCCTTTGCCAAGAGCTGTTCGTTCCAGTCCTTATAGCCTTTTTCAGCGGGCTCGTACACAATAAGGCCGGTGCCGTCCTCGCCGGGAGCGGGAAGATTACGGATCGCATCCTCTATGGCCATGATATTTTGTCTCATGCCCTCCAGCGTTTCCTCACTGGCCGAACCCTCGGCAAGAGCCATCTCGTACTCATCTTGGCACACCATGCTCATCTCCTGCAAATATCCGTCGCCGATTGTCCGATAGTCAAGCGTACCATCTTCCCGATAGATTTCTTTGGGACGTAAAAGCGTGCCGACTATCCTGTGAAAGTCGAAGGGTTCGAGTTTTATTTCGTAGTTCTGGTTCTCCTCGCCGCTGATACGGACCTGCAGTTTGTCGTCTTTCGTCACGTTGCTGGTGAATGTCTTGCCCGCATGGGTGAGCGCGAAGTTGATGGCGAAGATCTGCCCGGCACGGTCCCCGTCGAAGCAGAGATGGTGGTAAGCGTGTGGAGTGGCCTCTGTCATGGCTTTGAACTGTTGCTGGCTCGGTGCTCCGCCGGTAGAGACGAACACTCCCTTTCTAAGTTCCTTGTCCCATTTCTGGTTAAGCTGGTAATAAGCCATTGCGTCGTAGGCACTCTCGAACCAATAGATACGCTTGGCTTCCGCAAGTGGGGTCTTGGCAGGGCTGGCAATCCACAGCCCCTCGCTCGAATTGCTGCCCTCGGCCTTGCCTTTGTAGCTGCCGCTTCCGTTCATTCTTGCACGTCCCCGTTCTTCGAAGCCCACGACCGTACCGTCGCCTTTGGGCAAGGTCAGCGGAAAAGCGAGATTGGTGTATGCCGCACCGTCCTCACGATGTTTCGTCGCCAGACAGAAGTGGCGGTGGAAGGCATATTGCGTGTAGAGGTCGATACCCCGGCTCTTGAAATAAGGATAGAACTTCTTCTGTGTCTCCCGGTCCTGCGGGTTGAACTTGTGGATGTCGTAGTTCGCGATGTCGAACGGGCGGATGTCCCGCTTGGGCTGGATAATCCATGTTGTCCGGTCCTCGATGGGATGGTTCAGCAGCCGGTTGCACACGAGGTTCACCAGCCGGTCGGGAGACATGCCCACACGATATTCAGCGAAAAACTGCGGGTGCTCCTTGATGAACGAGATGATGTTATAGACTTTCTGCTGCTGGGCTTGGAAACAGCATTTTCCCTGTTGCGTCACGATGAACTTGTCGCCGCGGATACGCCGCCCATCGCTGTCCAGACGGACATACGAGGGATAACGCAGGCCGTCGCGCCGGTTCAGGTGGTAGCCTGCGTCAATCAGCACATCCTGAATGTTCAGCCTTTGCAGGAAGTCGTCGTAGGTTAGGTCTCCTTCTCTCATAGTTGTCTTTATCTCCCTCTTCTCATATCGTTAATATCCTGATTCATCTGTGCCTCGAAATTGCGTATGGCCACGTCTCTCGGCGTATCGACACCGGGTTTGAAATACGGGTGTGGCGGGCCACCGAAACGCTCGCCGTAGAACTCCGGACCGTGATGATGATGCCGCAAGCCGTGGACAACGCCCGCCGTGATGACGGTTCCTGCCGTGAGGGCAGCGAAAATCTTCACGCCGAGACCGCGCTGCGCTTCCGGACGCATCTTCATGTCCACCTCGCTGAATATCTTCGAAAAGATTTTCATGCGGTGGTAGTCATCGACCGCAAGGAATTTGTCGTAATCCTTCTGGCTGATCTCGTGGCTGATGACTTGCCCGTCGATGACGGCCGTCATCTTGTACTTACCCTCTATGGGGGATGGGTGTACGGCTATTTCGTCGACCTCGACCTCCCTGCCGTGCCGTTCTTCCCGGTACCAGCCCTTGCGCTCGTCGAGCACGGAAATATCCCGTCCATCGACGGAAGCGGTTGCGCCATACGGCATCTCCTGCCGGAGTCGGGTTTCCAGCGGGGAGAGAATTTCCTGCTCCTGTTGCTGACGTTGCGTCAGTTCCTCCTGTACTTCGGGGTGCAGGCCGAGGGCGATACGCCGCTCGCTGTCGAGATCCGCCATTGTTACCTTGTCGGCGAAATCCGCCTTGATTACCCCGTTCAGGACTTCCAGTCGTTTCTCGACAGGTTGCTCTTCGATGGAGTTGGAGGTCAGGACGGCCGTTTCTTCTTCCGTCAGGTCATAGACCAGATCGGCGGCCACCTTTTCGGACTGTACGGTCAGGGTCCGTGCCTCCTTATCGACGATAAGACCATGTGAGGCGAGGCACTCCTGCCATTTCTCGTTGGAAAAATAGACCGGAGAAGCAATCAACTCCTTGTAGGTACGAGCCGGTTCCGTACTACGCGGACGGCTGACCATCGGCGTGATGACCGTTTGCAAGTCCTGCAGGACATCGGTCTGTCGTGCGGACTGTATAGGTTGTCCGTCCTTGTACTTGTAATAGAATCCGTAGCCGCCCGATTGCAATTCGCCCGGCTTCATTCGCCCGTCCCACCGTTCAGGGACAATGGGTGGTCCCGGATAGAATAGTTGTCCGCCGACCCGCCGCAGATGGAAACCCCACTGGTGGCGTGGCGTCCAGCCGAGGAACGGAGGCGGCATACCCAGCCGTCCCACACGTCCGTATTCGCCGATACCGATACGGTAGCCGTGCAGTCCCATAGCGACACGACCGTTGGCGTTACGGGCATGGACGAAGTTCTTGGGCATATAAAAGTCTTTCCCTACAATGCTCGTGAACACGTTGTAGGCTTTCTTGTTGGCCGAGTTTGTCCCCCAGTCTGTCAGGGCCAACATCTGACGCTCGGTAAGGTCATAGGTCAGCAGAGGCGAATCGTGGCCCTGTACCACGAGCCGGTAGCCCGTGTCGTCGCTGACTACGTGGGCCTGCATACCGTTACGCCTCAATATGTCCTGCATTTCGGGTTGCAGGTCCATCATTCGGGGGTTGGTATTCTTTCGTATCGCCATAATCCGTTGTTAAAAAGGTTTCCGTTATGCATCTTCGTTCTCCATCGCCGCTTCCAGTTGCTCGTCTTTGTAATGGACGAACTCGGCAGCGGATTCGTTGCCCACCATGAGACCGTGCTCCTTGCAATAGCGGGTATATTCCTCCTGCCACTCGGCTGAAAAATGGTTCACATAGTCGAGCCAGCCATATTCGCCGCGCTCCATCTTCTCGATAAGTACCTCTTCGGGATAATATTGGTGTTCTGCCATATTTGATGAATGTTAAGATGTTATTTGTGAAGTCCCGCCGCACGGTTACGCTCGGCGCTTTTCTTCTGTTCATTCCACAGTTCCTCGGTATATTCCTCTTCGGGAACGTAGTCGAGGTTGCCGTCGTCGTCCATCACCCAGCAGCCGTACACGCCGAAAGTGTACTTGTCCCACTCTCGCTTGGGCTGTTCCTTCCATTTCTGGCTGTCACCCGAACAGAAGCGGATGCCGGTCTTGTCATGCAGGTCGATACCCACCGTAACGGGTTCGTCGTCCACGACCAGTGTCAGAGGTTCGCCGTTTTGCATTCCGTTTACCTCTACCGGACCGAGATGCATTATTTCGGCCAGCACTTGCAGATTGCGCCCGATAATCGGCGTAGGGACATACATCACTTGCTTCGTTCCCTCGTCTATCTGCACGAATGCCTTGCTGTGCCGCCCGTCCGCTGTTTCCACGTCTGCGATGATGGCCTTGCCGTCGAGCAACTGTTTCTGTTGCGCCTCGTCATAGCGTTCCAGCGGCGAGGATTCCAAAACGGGATAAAACACCACGTCCGGCCGGCCGTCGTCCCTGCGGACAAGGGCGAAGCGGCTGCGGCTCTCAATCAGTTCTCCTTTCTCGTCAAGGACACGGACCGGAAGCACGGGAGAGTGTCTGCCGTCGCAAATCTCGTCAAGGACACGCATCGGCAAGTCCTCGATCATCTCCTGTGTAAGCCCGAATCGGGCCAGTGTCGGATAGGGTAATTCAATTAGTTCAAATCGTACTGTATTCATATTTAATTTTGTATTTTGAATTATACTTTGCAAAGATAGATTCTTTTCATTTACTTGTATATAATAGAATAATATTAGTGTATTAAGAGTGTTTATTTTTATGTTCAGAGTATGATTTTACGCATAAATTCATACTCTGAATGCCTTTTTTATTGTACTTTGGTCGAAAAAGGTCGTGGAAACGGGACATCTTGGGCGGAGCTGGTTATATTTGCCGCATGAGAAAGAAACTACTGGTTTTGATGGCGGGCATTGCGGGCGTCGCAGGCCCGGTCCAAGCACAATTCAATACGGTTTCGACCGTACCATCCCGATACAGGGTCGAAGTCGTTTCTGCTGATAGGGATAATGTGGCGACCTTGCCCGGAAACACGCTTTCCGTCCAAGACACTTTACCGTCGGCAGGAGACGCTGCCTCGGCATTACCCGCCGACACCTGCAAGCACGTATGGATAGAGCGTTACCTTAGCGTAAGCTATCCGCTGCGCCGGATGAAAATCAATTCGCTTTATGGGTATCGGAAAGACCCTTTTACCGGAAAAAAGAAGTTTCACAACGGAATCGACCTCCATGCGAGGGGCGACGAGGTGATGGCCATGATGGCGGGAGTGGTAGTGAAAGTCGGGCAGGACAAATCCTCCGGTAAGTATGTGACCTTACGGCATGGAGACTACACGGTCAGCTATTGCCACCTATCACGTGTTCTTACCCGGAAAGGAGCGGCTATCCGACCGAGGGATGTCGTCGGCATTACCGGTTCGACAGGACGCAGCACCGGTGAACACCTGCATATTTCCTGCAAACTCGAAGGCAAAAGCATTGACCCGTCAGTGATACTGGATTACATCAGATCCATACGCGAAGAGTGTGTGGCGGCATTGACCGAACTATAGTTGTCCATGATTTTATTCTTCTTACCTTATCTGTTTCTATGAAACGGGAACAAGAATATCATTTTTTGTCAAATAGGCACAGTCTTTGGGCAAAATTTATAGCTTCAGCAGAATTATTTGCTTTTAACTTTTGCAATATGTTTTGCCTATGACTATTTACAGTGTTAATGCTAATTTGCAGGGTATCTGCAATTTCCTTGCTTAACAAACCTTGCTTCATCAAACGTAAGACTTCTAATTCTCTATTTGTCAAAGGCTCATTCAATGTATCAGATAAATCTATAAAAATCTGGTCTCCTGTTTTTAAGTTATACAGATGGCTTTTGGTTATTTCCAGTTCTTGGTTTGCATCAATGTCAATAACTGACAGCATAAGCCAAATATTTCCCGATTTATCCAACTCAAGAACTTGTTCCTGTTCTATTATGCGGATATATTCACCTCGGACATTTCTTATCCTCATTTCATGAATGGCTTTATAGTTCATCTTTTCTGCATCGGAGAATGAACGTAATATCGAATAGATTTTCTTTCTTACAAGTAATCCATAATCTATATCGTCCGGATGTATAAGTTCTATAACCTGCCGATGTCCGTCAACAAACAACCTGCGGGAATCAACTCCATATAATTTAGGAATATTGTCAGAAACAAAAACAAATTTATTAGTGTAGCAATCAAACACCAATACAATACTATGCGTAATTTCTGAAAGTTTAATCCAGTCTTCTTTCCTTTTTTCAAGAATGGAATAATCAATTTCATCAAACATAGTGTTTGATGTTGGAAGTATATTTATGATTTTCTGTTCTATTTCATCAATCATCATGCTTGCTACAACATTTATTATTAAACAGTTAAACTGTACTCATTATAAATGACTATTGCCCTTGGAGTATATAGCATCTATCTTTGCACAAAGATACGCAAAAGAGTATAAGTATAAGATAAATAGATGTTTAATGTTTTAATTGTTTCTGTATGATAAAAAAGATTTGTTTAACGACACGGGACGGCAAAAGAGTTGTAGGTTGCAAAATTGTAGTGACATCAGTATTTGAAACTGACATTGAAAATATTTGGTGTAAGATTCAAGATATTGATACTTTAAGGGAGATTTGTAAACCCAAAGCAAGTTTTATATCCTATGACGATGTTCCTTCCGTCTGGAAAGAGGGAGAGACATTTTGCTTCAAATTGTTCCTTCATAGATTTATCCCTATTGGAAAACATACAATAAGCATAATTAAGATAGACAAAAAGTCAAGAGAGATAGTTTCAAATGAGTATAATAAAAGAGTAACTATATGGAATCATTATATTCAAATGGAAAAGATTGCAGAAAATGTTACAAGATATACAGATAGTATTGAATTGCATGCGGGTTATTTAACTCAGTTTGCAGCTTGGTGGGCTCTCAAATTTTATAAGCATAGGCAAAAAAAGTGGCAGGAAATTATATAATACAAGCCTAAAAACTATTTACAGAACTTTGGAGGTTATGCTGTTTACCCGATATGCGGAAGCCTTTCAGCAAATAGCGTAACCTCTTCTTTCCCATTCTATTTGTTCTTTCATATTGCTGGTTTCAACAATTTTTTTCAACCAGTTTTAATGTAGCCGCCCCAGACCACAGCCTTTACCAGTAACATCGGCGGTACGCTGACGGTCTTGCCATAGAAAATGGCCGCCACCACTTTGCCACCGCACCGCTCTATCTCCTCCTTGTAGTCAGCCATACTCTGTCCGCTCGTCAGCACGTCATCCACGATGATGACCTGTTTCCCTTTTATATCCCCCGTAATCCGGTAGTTCCTTTCAAGGATGCGGTTTTCGCCGCCCTTGGCCTCGTGCAGGCTGTCGCGTGGCTCGAACACATCGACATCGTACAGCCCCGAAGTCCGTCCCTTCCGATGGGTCCTAATGTACCAGTCAAGACGCTTGAACCGCCGGGCATACTTGAACTCGTCGCTGCACGGCATGAACATGATGTGGTAAGGGGCATCGTCCAGCTTCAAGGCGGACATACATGCCTTGAAAAAGCCGATACCGTGATTCTCACCCTCTTTGAACTGGTAGAGGGAACGGCAGAACGCACGCTGTTCTTCGTTGAGCAGGTCTGTGTACCGCGAAGGATAGTAATACCCGTAGAAAACGACCTTTATCCCGTGTGACTTGAACGGTTCGAGCGGTCGGTGGTCCTCGAAAAAGTCCGAACGGGCAAGACAGAACATCTTGCAGGCCTCCCGATGGCCCGCCATGACAGCCAGACGGCAATAACGGTCACGATCCTCGGCGGTAGCGGCTGCCCGTGCGGCTGCGAATGCCGCTTCTCCGGCCTTCCTTCTCCAGAAACCGATGACATATAGGAGAAGAGCCACGACACTGCACAAAAGAATAAACCAAAGTTTCGCTTCCATAATCGGCCGGATTAAATACGTCTATATCGTTTAGGTTGATTGACGGTACCTTTTGTCTCCTTCGAAATCAATCCAGCACATTGTCCAGATGAGTGTAATTCAAGAGTTTGATTTCCCCTGCGGTGTTTTCGAGCGTGCCTGCATAGATCACCGCCTTGCCCTCTACAGGACCTTTGACCCAGCCGTCCATCTGTTTTAATGCCTTTTCAAAATCAGCATGGTAAGTCATTGCCGACTTGATTTCGATACCGTAAAATTCCGAACCTTTTTTCAACAACAAATCGACCTCGTTCTGGTTCGAATCCCGGTAGAAATAGAGGTTGCTCTCCTTACCTTGGTTGTATCTCCGTTTCAACGCTTCCGTTACGATGAAATTTTCGAACAACGCTCCCCGCATTTTATCCCTTGCAAGCTGTTCCGGCGATTCGATGCCGAGCAAATGGCAGGCAAGCCCCGTGTCCGTGAAGTAGAGTTTGGGCGTTTTGGTCAGCCGTTTGCGCGTATTTTCGAAATATGGTGGCAGTAGGGCCACGATATAGGATGCCTGCAATACAGACAGCCACGCTGTAACCGTATGGGAACTGATGCCGATTTCGTTCGCCAGCTCGGAGGCTTTGAACAACGAGCCGATACGCCCGGCACATAACCGGATAAACGTGTGGAACTGCATCATGTCCTTGATTTGCAACAAATCGCGCACGTCCTTGTCCAGATAGGTTTTCATGTACGCCGGATATAGGAATTTGGGTACGTTGCGCCCTGAATAAATGGCGGGATAGAACCCGTTAAACAACAGATGGTCGAGCGGCGTATCGGCAGCTATCTCCCGTATCTCGGAGTAGGACATGGGCAGCAGCTCGAATACAGCGGTACGTCCCGCCAAGGACTGAGTAACCTTTTTCAGCATGGCGAACTGCGAACTGCCCGAAAGGATGAAGCGTCGGTCTGCATCAGCGTCCACCATACCTTGGATATACGACAAAAGGTTCGGGGCATTATGCACTTCGTCGAGAATCATGCCCTCCGTGTGCTGGTTCAGAAAAGCGACCGGGTCGTTTTCGGCAAAGCTCCGCACGTCGAGGTTCTCCAAAGAGTAGTACGGCAGGTGCGGAAACAGATTACGGATCAGCGTCGTCTTGCCGGACTGTCGGGGCCCGGTAACGGTTATGACCGAAAAGTAACGGTACGCCTCTTCTATCACGGCGGATAATTCCCTGCGTATATATTTTGTCTCCATATTTGTTTATGCAATTTTGAAATACGACTGCAAAATTACATAAATCCTGTTGCGGCGCAAATTTTTCGGGGTAGTTTCTCCTGCCTGTCGCCGTTTTTTTTCTGTTGTATCGGCAATTTTCTCTCTCACGTTGGCGGATCTGCCTTTCTCTTTTTGTCGGCGAATGTAGGACAAAGCGCATAAACGCCAAGCCGCATTCCATTCGGATGGCGAAAACAGACCATTGCATAGTCGGTTTTCTATCCGGGTTTGGCTCATTATGCCGATGCTTTATCCTCTCTCTGCCTTAAAAAGTCGAAAAACAGACCTGCACCGCAAGGCGAAAGCAGGGAAAGAAAAAAACGGCTTTCAATGTTTAACGAACTCTTAAAAACAAAACGAGTATGACAGATGAAATCAGACAGGACGGCAAAGTGGTGCTGTCGAGCGAGGACGGGTTTTCTATCCCGATGTTCTTCAACAACTTATGCGGCAAGAACTTTTCCGGCGAAAAATACCGGGATTATATCAAGTATGTAGCCCTCGGCGAGATGGGCTTCAAGCCCGGTATTATCGAGTTCTATCGGGACGGGGTACTGCAAAGAACGGGCGAAATCCCGAAGCCCTGAACCGCAAGCCCCGAAAATTCAACAACGAGAAAAACAGAACTTAATGATTTGCAGATATGGAAGCATTTACTATTCACCCGGCGGAAGCCTATCTCCGCAACGAACAAAACCCTACGTCATTGTATGTAAAGATTGAGGGGAAACGCAGGCGTTTGTTTATCAACCGTAACGAAAATGTCATCGGCATTGTCGCACCGGGGAAACGGAAAAGAGGCTATATTTTTACGAACTGGGCAAGTATCGAGGAGATATATTACCCGTCCCAAGAGCAGGAGGCAGGCAGTGGACACGGACAGGAAAATGATTTTAAAATACCAGAAACTTGCCCAGCTCGCTACACACGCGAATGACTGGCTGCGTAAAATCGCCAATGCCGATTTGGAAAAATCCCTTTACGAGAACCGCATTACGACCGGCACACGCATAGACGGCCAGTGTATCCGGCTTTCCACAATCGAAAAATATTGCGGTAGTGTGGATATGCACCTTTTCAGGGAAGCCGTGAAACAGGGTAAACAGTTTTCTACCGTGCGTTTCGACTTTCGCGGATATGACGGTACGCTATGGTGCGAGCCGCGAGAAAACGGCGATGTGATGGCTGGTTTTAGCAAGGAATATCGCGGCTGTCTGAACGGTTACTATTACTTGCTTATCAACGATGAATACATGATAGGTTACGACATCGACTGATTGTACAATGAAACTATAATCCGTATCGGGTAAGGCTCGATACGGGTTTTGTATTTCGGTCTGCCGACGGCACGATGCCCTGTTATACGATGATTTTCTCCTTTTCTATGCCCGTTTCGTCCTGTTGCCCTTGTACCCATTCTCATACCTCCCTCTTTTAGCTGTCGGTTTCCGTGCCCAGCCTTGCAGCGACCTGCGGGGTATTATTTTTCCGCAAAGGTATCCGGCAGTTCCAATCCTGCCAATGCCGGCTACGCCGCGAGTGAGGCGTAAAAATCTTCCTCTCCGTTGTCGAGCGTATTTTTTCGCTTCAGCCTTGTTCGATTGTCCCTGCCACCTTCAAAGGGCAGAAAAATAATCCCTGCGGTCGCAAACAGGCCGAACAGAGGGAAACAAAAACAAGGTTAAATTATGAGTTACAACAAATTGAAATCACTGGTGGCAAACGTGGAAGCCATTGCAACGGCAATGAAAATCCGTATCGACGACCGACAGGCCACCGACCAAGAGAAAGAGGTATTATCCCGATATTCCGGTTTCGGGGGTATTAAAGACGTGTTGAGCATAGGAACGGAACACACCGTCAGCAATGATGTGGCCGAGCATATCCACAGGTTGCAAGACCTGATAGAAGCATATCCTTATTATGACGATGCCATGCGGCAAGCCGTCATCGACAGTATAAAATCCTCCGTCCTGACCGCTTTTTACACGCCGAAATTCCTCATAGACGCAGTAGCCCGGCAGATACACGCCACATTCATGGATAACGGCCTGCAAATGCGCACCTTTCTCGAACCCAGTGCGGGAATCGGCGGTTTTCTGCCCGTCGCCATGCCCGACACTCGCGGTTACGCCTTTGAAAAAGATTGCCTTACGGGACTTATCCTGTCGCTTCTGCATGATAAGACAACCACGGTAACGGCAGGTTTCGAGACGATAGCCGACCAGCATCTGGAGCATGGGAGCTTCGATGTTATCGCCTCGAATATCCCGTTCGGCAATTTCCGGGTATTCGATGCGGAAATGTGGAAGAAAGGCGGCATGTACGAACAGTCAGCCAAGACCATACACAACTACTTTTTTGTCAAGGCAATGGAGCTGTTGAACGAGGGCGGCCTACTGGCGTTCGTTGCGCCGAGAGGAATTGCCGACACACCGGGCAACAAGTTCGTGCGCGAGTACCTCGTCAACCATGCCGACCTCATAACGGCCCTACGGCTGCCCGATACCCTTTTCATGCAGACAAGTGGCATAGAGGTAGGGAGCGACCTCTTGATATTCCAGAAACACAGCCGCAAGGCGACCCTCTCGTTACGGGAGAAGATGTTTTTGCAGGTCTCCAAGGAAAAGGCCGACACGGCAGGAACAATGACCGACTATGCGAATAAAATCTTTACCCTCCCCAAGACCGCCCTTGCCACGGACAGTCGCATTGCGCTGAACCAGTTCGGAAAGTACGTTCGCAAATACCAGTGGTTAGGCGATGAAAACGCCATGTCCCAATACCTTTCCGCACTGCTCAAATACGATTTCGACCGCTATTTTCGCAAGGCTCTTTTCGGCGGTCACGGCCAAGACAACGCCCCCGTACAGATGTCTCTTTTCGGCGAGCCGCAGACAGCCAAAGGCATACGTGCCTACACAGAGGACATGGAAACATGGATGAAGAACGGCGCAATGGTCGTTTTCGAGGGGCAGGTAGGTACGCTCCGGTTCCGCAAGTCGAGCCGTTACACGGAGACAGCCGTCGATTTCGTGCCGGTGGACGATGGCAAGGTAAACACGGACAGGGCCGCCGACTATTTCCCCATACGCAAGGCGTATTTCGAGCTGTCCGGCAGGGAACGGGAAGAACAAAAGGAGTACCCGGAGTTCCGTAAACAACTCAATGCCCTATATGACGCCTTTGTTGCCAAATGGGGATTCTTCCACGATAACGACAACAAGGAGTTTATCATGCTCGACAGTCTCGGTACGGAGGTGTTCACGATAGAAATGCAGGTCGGCAGGGACATCTTCAAAGCCGACATCATGCGTGAACCCGTTGCTTTCAAAAAGATAAACGACACGGAAACGCTCACACCAATAGAAGCTCTGGCAAGCAGTCTGAACTTTTACGGCAAGGTCGATATGGACTACATGGCACAAGCCACAGGCAAGGACGAAGAAGAAATCATCGAAGCCCTGCAAGGGGAAATCTTCTACAATCCGGCAGCCGGAGAATGGGAGCACAAAGGGAAGTTCCTTGCCGGAAATGTCATAGCCAAGCAGCAAGAGACACTTTCATTTCTCCCTGACCTCACCGGAAAGGAGAAAGAATGGGTCGAAGCGTCTGCAAAGGCACTGGAGAACGCCATACCCGAACCGATACCCTATGAAGAACTCGACATCAACATGGGCGAGCGGTGGATAGATACGAAACTGTACGCCGATTTTGCTTCCGAACTCTTCGGAGTGGGTGCGAACGTGATGTATTTCGACGTGAACGACACTTACTTGATTCGGCTGCAGGGATATTCGCCTGTGGCATACAATACCTATTCCGTGCGCAGCTACAACGGCGAGGACTTGTTTGTACACGCCCTGCACGATACCGTTCCCGAAATAACGAGAGAGGAATACCGGGATGGCAGCAAGGTACGAGTACCGGACGAGGAAGCCATACAGGAAGCCGCCGCCAAGATACAGGAAATCAGAGAACGTTTCAACCAGTGGCTCGACAACGAGCCTTTGGAAGTCCGGGACGAACTGGTAAGGACATACAACGAGCGTTTCAACTGTTACGTGCGTCCGCACTACGACGGCTCGGCGCAGACATTCCCCGGCCTCTCTTTCGAGCAGTTCTCCTACGACAGCCTCTATCCGTCGCAAAAGGACGCCATTTGGATGATAAAGCAGAACGGCGGCGGTATCTGTTGGCACGAGGTCGGCACGGGCAAGACGATGATTATGTGCGTGGCCGCTTATGAGTTGAAACGTCTCGGAATGGTTCAGAAGCCTCTCATTATCGGACTGAAAGCCAACGTGCACGAGATTGCCGACACGTTCCGCAAGGCATATCCCGCAGCCAAGGTGCTCTATCCGGGCAAGGAAGATTTCACCCCTGCCAACCGCAAAGAGGTATTTTCAAAGATCAAGAACAATAACTGGGATTGTATTATCTTGACACACGACCAGTTCAGCAAGATTCCGCAGTCCGAAGAAACCATGTACGACATATTCTCGGAAGAACTGGCCGACGTGGAGCGCAGCCTCGAAGTGTTGGAACAGTCCACCATGCGCTACCGGAGCGGCAGAATGCAGAAAGGACTGGAAACCCGGAAACAGAACCTTAAAGCCAAGCTCGCCGAACTGCAGATGAAGATAGACCGCCGGAAAGACGATACCGTCGATTTCCGCTTGATGGGCATAGACCACATATTTGTGGACGAATGCCACTGCTATAAAAATCTGATGTTCCAGACACGCCACACGAGAGTAGCGGGTATCGGCAACGCACAAGGCTCGCAAAGGGCGATGAACCTTTTGTTTGCCATTCGGGACATTCAACGCCGCACGGGAAAGGACTTGGGGGCTACGTTCCTTTCCGGTACGGTGGTCGTAAATGCGCTGACCGAACTGTACGTGATGTTCAAATACCTGCGTCCGAGGGAACTCAAACGGCAACAAGTAAGCTGTTTCGACGCTTGGGCGGCTATCTTCACGAAAAAGACCGCTGATTACGAGCTGAACGTAACGGGTACGATAAAGCGCAAAGAGCGTTTCCGTACTTATATCAAAGTGCCGGAACTGGCGATGTTCCTGCGGGAGATTACCGACTATCGTACCGCCGACATGATAAACCTCGACGTGCCGGACAAAAACGTGCGTTTCCTTTCCAGTGCGCCCACTATCCAACAAGAGGAAATGATCGGGCGGCTCGTCGCCTTTGCACACAGCGGACAATGGGAAGATTTGGGGTTGGATATTCCGCAACCGGACAATCTCGACAAGGCAAAAATGCTTGTCGCTACCAACGTGGCACGCAAGATGTCCCTCGATATGCGCTTGTTGGGCGACAAGTTCGGCGACGACGGGAACAACAAGGCTTCTATCTGCGCACGGACAATCTACGACTACTACGTGCGTTCGACCGCCAACCGGGGTACACAGTTCGTCTTCAGCGACCTTTCCACCTACAAGCCGAACGAGTGGAACATCTACAGCGACATCAAGGACAAACTGGTGGCTATGGGGATTCCTGCCGATGAAATCCAGTTTATCCAGTGCGCCAAGACCGAACGGGCGAGAAAGAAACTCTTTGCGGACATGAACAGTGGCAGGGTACGGGTGTTGTTCGGCTCTACCTCGATGTTGGGAACGGGAGTGAACGCACAGGAAAGGGCCGTGGCGGTGCATCATCTGGAGATACCTTGGCGCCCCGCTGACATGGAACAGCGCAACGGCAGGGCGGTACGCAAGGGCAACACCGTCAAGCTCTGGGGAAACAACACTGTGGACGTGGTGATTTATGGCACTGAAAAGACACTCGACGCTTACAAGTTTAACCTGTTGAAGAACAAGCAGATGTTCATTAACCAAATCAACAACGGCACGATTGCCGTGCGCCGTATCGACGAGGACGCTATGGACGAGGACAACGGCATGAACTTCGCCGAGTTCGTGGCTCTCTTGTCGGGAAATACCGACCTGTTGGAGAAAACAAAACTCGACAACAAGATTATGCAGCTCGAAAAGGAACAGGCCATTTTCAAGAAAGACCGCATCAGGGCCGAACGCAAGATAGCCGCCAATCAGGAAGATATGATAAAGGCCGAGAGTGCGGCAGAACGCATGACACAGGACTGGGAGTATATCACCTCTTACACCGGAGACCGGACGACCCGGTTGTTGAACCTCGCACAAGCTACGGCGGAAGAGACCGGACGGGAACTGCACCGCATTTCCAAAACCTACCGCAACGGGGCAATCAGCACGATAGGCACGTATGCCGGATTGAACCTGTCGGTGTACAGTGAATATGACATGGGCGGTACATTCTACCGCAACACGTTCCTCGTCGAGGGTGTAAGCGGGCTGAAATACCGTTGCGGCATATCGGGAGCATTGCCTCTGGGCTTCGTGGAATCCTCCCGATACCCGCAAGCCGCCCTTGAAAAGCTGCCCGGCATGATTGAGGAACAACGGCAGAAGATAGCCAAGCTGGAGAGCGAGATACCTACCTTAGAGACAATCATAGCCCGTAAGTGGAGCAAGGCGGACGAGTTGGCAAGGCTCAAACAGGAGTGCAACGCTTTACAGCACCGGATTGACGAAAGCATGAAAGAGGCGGAACGCACGCAGCCAGTCCTTTCCGGACACGAGGCCGGCGACAAAGCGGCCTGACCGTAATTCATAAATTTAACCTTTTCCCTCTGTTCAGTTCACAATGACTGGGCAGGGGGATTTTTTTCACCTTACGGTCTGCCGACGGCCATACCCGGTTGTAGCGGAATCTGCCCCTTGTACCTCCGATGACTCCTTTTATATCATACTCCTTTTTATAAGCAGACTTCTGCTTCCACCTCTTGTAGATTGAGTTACCATCACGGACCGACGACCGCAAAGCCCGACACTTTTTTCCCGCAAAGTTGATTGCATCTCAAAACTTTGCCGCAAGGCCCATCTTCGATTTTCCTGATGAAAAATCTTCCTTCTCATTTCATTCCAAGCGTATTTTTCATGGAATCCTTGCCGCAAATCCTATGATGCAAAGACGAGGCAGAAAAAAGCATCGGACTTCCCTCCCTGTAATCGTTCGAACCGAGGGAAATAAAAACTTAAAAACAAATTGAAACATGGAAAGAAATTACAAAAGATACGCCCACGTGAATAAATAACTTGTATAACCCATAAAAATAATTCAAAAAATGAAACTTACAATGTATGAGCTTGAAAACAACCGGCAGACGCAGGAACGCGGCGAGAACCACCTGTACGATTCAGATTGTCCGGACATGCTGCCGGAACAAGACCCCGAACTGCCGCCGAAAGAGGACGCTTTCTACGACAAGGTTTTCGTTTGCGGCAAATCCGAACTCTCCCGCCGGGAACTGGAATCCTTGCCGGAACCATTCGACACCTGTCATGTTACGGACGAACAGATGGAACAGATCGTGTTTGAAACGGAAATGGAGACACGCGACAGGCTGCGGCTCGGTGACAATGAATCCATAGATTTTGACGACGACCGCCATAGTGAAGTCTGGTGGGAAGAAATGGAAAAGACAGTGGTAAGGCATGGCATACCATACTACGAAGACGAATAACCAAAATGTAACCTGCTCATCACATGCCAATGATGACGGATCGCCGCCATAGCTGCGGCGGTCATTTTTTCAAAACGAGGCTTCCTCCTTTTTTACCTTCAGGCTGTTTCCCCATTATATACCGGCTTTCCCAACCCGTGAACCAGTGGAAAGTCTGTGCCGTAACAAGTCGTCAGGGAAAGGTACGGGAGGCCCGTTCAAAACCGGCGGCAGCCCGGATCGTGCCGTTCCATGCCGGAGCTTCGACCTGTCGAAACAACACGGTATTCCACAGCCCGACCGGTCTTTATGCCGCTGGTTTCGGACTTTCCGCCTCTGTTCCGTATCTTTCCCTTGTGACCTGCCACGTCAAGGGCAAACGGCGATACTTCTTATCCGCCCCGCGCTTTCATTCCGCTCGGTCGAAATTCAGGCGTGGGACGGATAAGGAGAATCCCTTTCATGTTTGCCCCGGCAGACCATTGCCTGACCCGCCCAAGCCGCACTCTTTTCTACTTCATTTTCTCCTGCATTTATATCCGGCAAGGCCGTACCCCCTTTTACCGTCATACTTTCCGGACCGTTCCCGTCTCTTCTCTGCCGTTGCCGTCCGATTTTCCAACTGCAAAGGTCGGCTGCCGCGCTTGATCCGGCGGCTTGAAGTGCATTCCCTGCAAATTCTTCCTTTCTGCGAAAGAGTAATTGGCCGGGAAAACCGCTGTATGAAGCCCTGCCGGCAGTCGTGTACCGCATCTGTAAAATCCCGGAACGGTTCAAGCAGAGAAAAGAACCGAAAAAAGGGTAAAAAACAGATGTTTCACATAAAAGACAAGAGATGGACAAGAAAAACTGTAAAACAGGCAAACGCACAAAACGGCAGGTTGAAAAAATCCTGATGGTTATCGACGTCAAACGGGAAATCATAGATATTCTTCAGATAACCAATCGGCGTTTTATGTATAACCCGCAAACAGGCACTTTGATTTTAGGAGATGAAATGTACGGCAAAAGTATTTGCAGCTCCCATTCGCAAGAGTTCTACGCCTCAAAAGCAGAAGGACGCTTCGATGATTATTTGCGTGGGTGGATAGGTGTCTCGAAGAGCTATCCCCACGGTATTGTTCATTTTGCCCCCGCTGTCAGCATGGAACAGTTCGACTGTGGATTTGACGCGTTGCAAATGTTCGCCAGACTTGAGGGTGTAAACGGAGCTACTATCGTTCGGGGATTTTGCACTATGCCGGAACAGAGGATGGGGGATTTGCTGCCTTCCTCTCTTTGAGATACCGGCCCGGTCAAAATAGGCTATAAACGGGAATCGTGCCTATGGCAACACCATTGGCGGAGGGCACGATATCCGTTTATAAATACCGCAACTCCGTTGGCGGCTTCCTTTTATACCTCTCTCTTTCCCTCTGCTCTTATACTTTGGCGAAGCCCTCTTCCCTTTATATCAGTTATAGATATAACCTCTACGGTCTCCTCTCTGCCATCGCCGTCCGGTTTTTCAGATGCAAAGGTCGGCTGCCGCGCTTGATCCGGCGGCTTGAAGTGCATTTCTTGCAAATTCTTCCTTCTACGAAGAGTAATTGGCAAGAAAAGCCGTCGCATAAAGCTCTACCGGCAGCCATGTACCGCATCTATAAAATCCCGGAACGGTTCAGGCAGAGAAAGGAACCGAAAGAAGGGAAAAAATAAACAGTTAGGTAACGGCAGGACCAACCACCTTGCCACAAACAATTTTCTATTATGTTACATGTTCACACTATCGGACGCATCGGCAAAGATTGCCAGGTTATTTCAGGAGTACACGGCTCATTCATGGCTATGGACATAGCCGTTGACGATTATTCAAGAGGACAAAACACTACCACTTGGATAAGGGTACGTAGCAACAAGGACAACCATATCCATTTGTCCGAATATCTGACGAAAGGAAGACTCATACTCGTTGACGGTACGCTGTCATCTTCCCTGTGGAAAGACAAGAATGGCGAGAGCCAAATACAGCTCTCCATCACGGCAGAAAGCATTGCCTTTATCAATACCGGAAAACGCGAGGGTGCGGCAGCCGGAGCGGACAACGATGTAAACGGTGCAGACAGCGCACCCGTTCCTCCCGCCGATTTCCCGCAGGACGAAAAGGAGGATTTGCCCTTCTGATAAGATAACAACTATCTGAAAATAAGCAGATACTAAATATAGTATTTACTAATCATAGTAAAATAGGAAATTAGTAAACCTATTCTTGTTAAAATTAGTAGATACTATATTTTTGTTTTTTAGTTTCGTCCTTTCTTAAGAGTTCATACATCTCAAACATTTTTTCTATCCTTACAGAGTTTTTCAGAAAATGTTAGCCCATTATTTAATAGATTTGTCTTTCTTGCAGTTTATTTAATATTGGTTTTAGCACAATAGACTTAAAATCCACTCCTAACTTTAAGAAAATCACGGTATATAAGGTCCTGTTTCATGAAATTTCACTACCTTTGTGCCGGATTGAGGAAACTCTTTCCAAGACATATTAGAAAAGAAAGAAGCGTTATGCTTATCTCGAAGTCGGGAACGTAGGAAATTCAAGACTATTCAGAGAGAAAAGCGTAATTGGTTTCTCACGCTATAGCGTGGGCTGCTATTACCATACTCTGAATAAAGGTTATTCCTACGACCTCCGACTTAGAACGTGGCATTTGCAGTTCCACGCTTCGTGGTTTAATCAAGCAGACTCTACGGGACTGCAAGAGTCTTAATTTATGATGAACAGATATAGCCAGCAAAGTATTTGTATGCTGAAGAATATGTTCGTTAGCAGAAACATTGTTAAATGGGTTTTGTTTCTAATCCTTAATTTTTCCCTATGTACGCAATCTTTTGCAGATCATTATCGAGTGACCGCTCCCAACGGTCTTAATGTACGAGCTTCAGCCAATAAAAACGGAAAACTATTAGGACAATTGTCTAAGGATAACGTGATTGATGTTGTATCTATAGAAAACGGATGGGCTAATATCAATTATAATGGCTGGCAGGGTTATGTCAGCGCATCGTATCTGGAAGCCGTAACAGAAACAGACGAAGCGGGTACTTCCACCAAAGAAGAGTCATGGGACTTAACCTCTTGGTTGTTTGATTCCGAAGGAGAATCGGCTTGGTTCACAGCGATAAAGTGGATACTGTTTTTAGGCATAGCCATCTACATTATCAAGATTGTGTTACAATTCTTCGCATTGATGCTGGTTGTAGGTTTGATTGTTGGAGCGATTGGATTGGCAGTAGGTTTTATTCTTGATTGGCTGGGTTGGATAGACTCTGGTACCATGTGGGATATGGCCCAATGGGGATTCAGTATAGGCAACGGGATAGGTCTTATTATGGGTATTCTCGGTTTTAAAGACTTGCATAAGGGAGCGACGGAGTCTTGGAGCGGTTCATCATCAAGCAGTTCAAGTGGTTTGAAAACAGCAAGTTTTACTGATTCTGGAACATTATATCATCTTACACAAGATTCTCCCTATAGCGAGTGTGATTATACCGACCAATTTGGCGGCAAATGGGGACGCGACAGTTCCGGATTTTATCGCAAATAAATGAATAATGTAACGTATTGATAATTAAACAATAAAACTGTATGAAAAAACAAATTATTTTGAGCAGTTTACTATCCGCACTGCTGATTGGCAATTGTTTGGATACACAGGCTGCAAATGAGGCAAGAACTATCAATGATTTGCCTTCGATGGCAAAAGTTTCCCAGAACAAGAGAGAGGTGTCTCCGGAATTTCCCGGTGGTATCACCGCATTGGTACAATTTTTATCAAAGAATCTAAAGTATCCGACAGTTTGCAAGGAACAGAAAATACAAGGCAAAGTGTTGGTGAAATTTACAGTCAAGAGCGATGGCTCTATCTCAAATATTCGTGTTACCAAGTCTGTAGATCCTTATTTGGATAAGGAAGCTGTCCGCGTAGTGAAGTCCATGCCTCGTTGGATTCCCGGTACACAGGATGGCAAACCGGTAAATGTGGAATACACTCTGCCTATCACGTTTAAACTCTGATGAATCTAAAAACTATAAAACGATATACGTATGAAGCGATTATCTATTTTACTATGCCTCATTGTCTTAGGGGTATTTTTCATGAGTCATGCGACTTTTGCGCAAACAAGTTTTTCCATTCCTCCCAAGAGTTATCCGGTAAATGTGCCGTTCAAATGCGATGCCGGAGTGGATCGTTATTGGCATGTTACCAGCGTTACTTGTACGGGACGCGCCAATGGCGGCTATAAATTTCAGATAAAGGGAGTGGCACAGAAGACAAGCCGCAGTTTGCCCATAGACTTGTTCTACCTGATGCCGGGCAATCGGATAAAAACAGCGGGCACTTATTATTTCCCACGTATCGAGGAGGGAAAAACATTCAGTTTCGAAGTGGTATCGGCATTCTCCGGGTACGCTCCTTCCAAGTTTAACGGTTTTCTTATCTCCAGTGAAGTGTTGCAAAGAATATTACAACAGGAACTGGAAGAGCAAAAAGAAACAGACAAAGATACTCCCGAAAGAAGATTTGGTATGCCAACCACTCCGAAGGAAGATAGACGAGAACCGGCACAATCCAAGGTAAGCCCCAATAAGGTGTACAAAGGCAGCGAGGTGGATAAGGAGCCGGAATACCCCGGTGGAAACCAAGCATTGCTGGCGGATATTGCCCGAAGCATACGTTATCCCATGATCTGCAAACAGCAGAAGATTCAGGGCGACGTGCTTGTTTCCTTTATAGTGGAGAAAGACGGTTCGGTATCTGATGTTACGGCTGTGAAAAAGGTTCATGCCAATCTCAATACCGAAGCCGTAAGAGTGGTCAAGTCCTTAAAGGAATGGACACCCGGAATCAAAGACGGACAGCCTGTACGGGTACAGTCTGCCGTATATGTCACTTTTAGTCTTTAATTTTAACCATATAAAGCAACAGCATAATGAAAAAATTGATATGCCTAAGTTTGATAAGCCTTGTTTGTGGCTTCTTGAGTGTACACGCGTCTATACAAGCAGATGACACAAAACCCTTTGTGGGCAAATGGGAATATTGGAAAGGCAACAGCCAGATTCAGTTGGAAATAGACCTGTACAACACACCGACAGATGGCAGTTACGGTGCTTACAATGTGTTTGAAGGAGGCTATGGGCTTGCCTATAGTATTGTAGACGTCTATCACATTGATAATACAGAGGCTTCGGTTGCCGTAGAAAGCAGTATGGGAAAACAAAAAGCGGAGTTCAAGTACAATCCCACCACGAAGGAACTGTCCTTCTTGCCACCCGGTTCAGAGCCGGTAGTGTTTAAGCAGAAAGATAAATGTAACTATGTATTCATCAGTGGAGGAGATAAAATCAATGTCCGTTCCACCCCTGTATCGGGTAGTCCTTTAATGAAAGCCAACCGTGGACAAAGTTTCAGATTCTTGGGGAAAGAAAAGGGATGGTTCAAGGTAGAGCTTTCTGCCCAAGACAAACGTATCGGATATATTTCTCCGGAGTATGCTTTTTACTTGAAAGATAATACCATCCCAGAATCAGCCTTTACAAAAAGTTATGCCAACGGCTTAATATCTTTCACACTGGAAAAGAAAGGAGAACAAGTTTTTATGGTCAAAACGACCATGTATCCTCCACAAGGTGAAAGCATTCCTATGTCAAGCGTGGAGTCGTATGCCGGAAAAATAGAGGGTAACGCACTGGTCTTTACCTATTTTAGTGGAATGCCCACGCAGGACATCAATGAAATGTCGAAAGTAGAGCCTTATGTGGTGTATTACTGGAAAGAGTCGGGAATGTTTATCATGGAGGGCGAGAATTATGCAGCAGATATGTAAAAAGAGCAGCATCATGAAAAGAATGGTTTACCTTGTCGCTTGCCTGCCTTTTTGGCTGACATCGTGTGAAGAGAAAGTCACCGCCTTGCATTTCAACGAGGCGGAACAGGTATTTGAAATCGGAAAAGAGAGTGAACTGCGTTTCCTGAACGAAACGTTCGAAATCAAGGATAAAAACATGGAAGCACAAACGCTGCTCACCGATGCAGGCAGGGAGATTCCAGCAGATGAAGTGCGGATTAAACTGGTGAAGGACATCGAAATCAGCGGTGAATGGACACCGATTAAATTCCCGGTTAGGGAGTTCGACGGCAACGGACATACCATTACCTTCGACGGAATACGGGTGGTCATTGAAGAGAGTTCCAAAGGAGTATTTGATGTCGGTCTGTTTGAAGAAATGGGTGGTGAAAAAGAAGCTGTGGTCAAGGATCTGACATTGGCAGGTGACATGACCATCGACGCTCAAAAGAGAGAAGACGGTTATAGCCTGCTTGCCGGTTCTCTGGCGGGAAAGTTCAAGAATGGGTGTATCAAGAATTGTACCAGCAAGGTGGATATCTCATTCGCTGACAATAAGGGTATCTGTACACTCTGTCTGGGTGGACTTGTCGGAGACCTGGATAGCTACGGCTCCGAAGTGGAAGTGGCTTTGCGTGGCAAGGTAATCAATGAGGGCAACCTCACCGTTAATCCGTGCAGTGATGCCTACATAGGTGGAGTCATCGGGAGGGCCACCAATTATGGTAAAATCTTTATCAAAGAGAATGTCTGCGTCGAGAATAAAGGCGATTTGACCGTGCAGTGGAAGGCCGATGCCCAACCTGATCATAGCTACATCGGTGGTGTTGTCGGACTTTTCAAAACCAATGAAACTGATATAGAGCATCTCCATAATTGGGGAAACATCCGCTTGGACACACAGAATACATCTGCTACATTTAATATCGGAGGGGTATGTGGCGAACTGACACCTCACAACTACGAACGAATCTATCCGTTGGATCTGTACAATGCAGGCAACATCGAAATCAAGCATGACCTGCTGGCTGAATTTTCCGCCATCGGAGGAGTAATCGGCAGTTTCGGAGGTTCCTCTTTCCATCAGGTGGTGAATGAAGGCAAAATCATTGTGTCGGGAAAAGGATGCAAATACATCTCCGGATTGCTGGGTTCGGAAAGTTCGATACACGGGAACTGTTATCTGTATTCGTGCTGTGTAGATAAGGTCGGAGCTTATCCCGTCTGGAATATCTCTTATCATCCTGTCACCAAGCAGGTCCCCTGCAAGGAAAATCATCCAACAAATCAAAAATAACGGAACATGAAAGCATTACAGACCATACAAGCTGTCGGTCTTTCTTGCTTGCTGTCGATAGGAGCAGCAAGCTGTGGCAGTGAAGAAAGCAACCAGCCTTATACACCGCTTCAGGTGTATTTTGATCCGGTAAGAGTGGATATGAATGCGGAACATCTGATGCCTTATTTCGTAAACTATCCTACGGATTGGGCAAAGATGGGATTGCGCAACTATCCGAAGCTGGTCACCTACGAATACCACAATGCACAATGGGGTGTGACAAGCACCTCGCAATACGAGTTCTTGCCTAACGGCCGTTTGTCCGAACAGCGGCGCACTTCTTTCAATGTGGGTGCAACCGGATTTGATGTCATTTCGTATGAATATAACGGCAATTCCAATCTGACCCAAATCAAATCGGTAGATGACGGACGTTACAAACGCCGGAAAAAAGATGACGGCTTCACATACGACAGTGCAGGTCGGTTGATACGTCGCGACAAGAACGGGCGGGGACATTATGACACAACCACTTTTCTGTATGCCTATCACGGTAATGGGGTATTGCAATCCATCCTGCCCGAAAAAAAGAATGGCACGGTCAATGAATCGGGCGTGACGCTTCATGAGATGCAGTTTGACTCGCTCGCTCACTTGAAGTCTTTTGAAACACCGAAGACCACGAACATGTTCTTGAAAGACATCGACAGTTACAAGACAGGACAATCGGTGACAACCTATGTCTATACAGGCCATCTGTGCACACAAGCCGTAGAGAAGATTCCCGTTGAATTTGACGGGGGGAACGAAACACTGACTTGTACCAGCAGCTTTGCGTATAACTCACACGGAGACTTGGCTACTTGGACGTATAGCGGAGGTGTATATAAAAGTAAAGGCAACAACTGGCGGGTGGATGACATGACGTTTACCGTCTCCTACGATTATGTATATGATGAAAAAGGAAACTGGACACAAGCTACCGTTACATTCCCGGCTAACATCGATGAGATACCTGCATTGCGTACCTACTATAAGGCTTTCAGAGACGGATTTACATCGAATCGGGATCGTTCTTCTGCTGTCAAAGCGGGTGAGGCTCCCAGCCTGACAGTTGTCCGCAGCATTGATTACTGGGACGATGAAACGATTGCTTCCATGAAAGCTGCAAAAGAAAACGGTCAACCTGCCCTAATGGGTAGTTTACGCTACAAAGGAACGGATATTTATGGGTTGTCCGGTAAAGTCAAGTCGGTAAACGGCAATGAGGAATCACTCAAATTTGACCAGGCGGGCAATCTGATTGCCATGCAGAACAAGTTCGGAGACGAAGCGGCCTATCAATATGCCACAGCTACTTCCTATAAAGTGGAGGGATGGGGAGATTATGTGGTGAACATCGAATCAAAAGATGGTATGCGGACGGATATTTGTCCAGATGCTGATACCAACACGGAACTTGACCAGACCTATATGTTTGATAAGCGCAATCGTATCATCAGTCATCAGTTTACTTCGCACATGGCATACGTCACTTGGAAATACAGCTATGAAGGTGACAGCAAATACCCGGCCACGATGATACAGGAGCACCCGGAAGAAGGTAACACCACTTATCGCTATACCTATACCAAGTTCGACAAGCACAAGAATTGGATAGAGCGGAAGGTAAGCTACACCACCGAATACGATAAGTATGATGACAATGGGAACTATGTCGGCGATGAATATACTGCTCCAGAAGAATATACAGAGAAACGAACCATCGAGTATTGGTAAATTTGTAAAATATCTATTGATTTACTTTCTGACCCTTTCTCATTTGAAATTTGCTGATAAATAAACCAAGCCTTATTAGACAAGAGAATCTATTGCTACAATAATTGCTATGGATTCTCTTGTTTTTTTGTACTCATCTGTAAAGTGTACTCGAAGGATTTTTTCTGAAGAATACACTTAATTCTTGCATTTAAAAAGTACTGTAGTACAGAGCAAATCTGCCTTACTGTATAGCATATACTATATTTAGTATAATAGTAAATACTATAATACTAATATACTAAAATGATATATTGTAGTAAATTAGTATATACTAAATTTAGTAATTACTAAAAATAGTATTATCTTTGTATTGAATTTAAAGGCAATATGTTATGACAAAAATAATTGCGGTTCTAAACCATAAAGGCGGGGTCGGAAAGACGACCACCACCATCAATCTGGCTGCGGCCTTGCAGCAAAAGAAAAAGCGCGTGCTGGCTATCGACATGGATGGTCAGGCAAATCTCACGGAATCCTTCGGCCTCTCCATTGAGGAGGAACAGACCGTGTACGGGGCGATGAAAGGCAAATACCCCTTGCCGTTAGTTGAAACGGCAGGAGGTGTTACCGTCGTACCGTCTTGTCTCGATCTCTCGGCTGCCGAGGCCGAACTCATCAACGAGCCGGGACGGGAACTGATATTGAGCGGGCTGATAGCCAAATCGCTCGATCACCGGAAATTCGATTATATCCTTATCGACTGTCCGCCCTCGCTGGGATTGCTGACACTGAACGCCCTTACTGCGGCAGACTACCTGATTATCCCGGTACAGGCACAGTTCCTCGCTATGCGCGGCATGGCCAAGATCATGAACGTGATTACCACCGTCCAGGAACGCTTGAACCCGAAACTCGCCATTGGCGGTATCGTCATTACGCAGTTTGACAAACGTAAGACGCTGAACAAGAGCGTGGCCGAACTCGTCAAGGATTCATTCTGCGACAAGGTGTTCAAGACCGTTATACGGGACAATGTATCTTTGGCCGAAGCGCCTATAAAGGGCAAGAACATCTTCGAGTATAGCAAGAACAGCAACGGAGCTAAGGACTACATGGCTCTGGCACAAGAGGTACTGAAATTAAAATAACCCGATATGAGCAAGAGCGATTTACTGAAAGACAGCATGAAGGGCGGACTGGACGGGTTGCTGTCGCCCACGAAAAAATCTACCGGCGGGAAGCAGCCGGTAGCAGCCCCCACGGAAAAAGAAACGGCGGTCCATTGCAACTTTATCATCAACAAGAGCATCCATAACCGCATGAAATTCCTCGCCATCAAGAAGAACATGTCGCTGAAAGACATCGTGAACGAGGCGATGAAAGAGTACCTGGAAAAGAACGAACAGTAAAAAGATCATGGCTGCAGCGTCTCCCCACCAAGGAGACGGCAGCCATGCGTCCTTTTCTACCCGCCCGCTGTTTCCATAGGGCGCATTCCTCCTTTATAGTCTTACCGCCTATTCTTTTTTACCTGCCTGCAAGCGCAGGCATGCTGCCCGTTTTATTCCCTTTCTAACCCTAACAGGCATATTCCTTTTCTACCGATTCCTTTACCGCTTTCCCGGTCTCATTCTCTGCCGTCACCGTTGTGTTTTATCAGATGCAAAGGTCTGCTGTCGCGCTTGATACGGCGGCTTGAAGTGCATTTCCTGCAAATTCTTCCTTTCTGCGAAAGAGTAATTGGCAGGAAAAGCCGTCGTATGAAGCTGTACCGACAGCCGTGTACCGCATCCGTAAAACCTCAAGCGGTTCAGGCAGAGAAAGGAACCGAAAAGAGGGAAAGAAAAAAACAACTTAAAATTGACAGCGATATGGATAAAATCAAATTGGTAGTTTACAACGAGTACGCACTGGGTTATATCATGCCCGAACAACCCGACAAAGTTTGCACGTTGGCAGACAGGGTAACGCTTGGCGCACCGTCTCGGACAATGCTCGAACCCTATTTCATCGGGAAAAACGATACCGTCAGACTGGCAAGCAGGAAAGACTTCGACACGTTCCGGCTATCGTTCGAGGGGTACGACAATCCGCAGATGTACGAGTATGACACCGATAAAAACGGCATTAATTAATCAAACAATCAATTAATAACAATTTAAAATTTATGAATTATGGAAACAGCAAACATTCAATCTGTAGCAGAGAAAAACATCGTATCGGTAGCACTGGCAAACATTCAGCCGAGCAGTTATAACCCACGCAAGTACTTTGACGAGGTGAGCCTTGCCGAACTGGCCGAGAGCATTCGTCAGCAGGGAGTATTGCAACCTATCGGAGTGCGCCCCATTGATGAAAGCGGAAAGTTTGAGATTGTTTTCGGAGAACGCAGGTATCGTGCTTCCCTTTTGGCAGGATTGGAAGAAATTTCGGCTATCTTGCTGAACGTTTCGGACGAGACCGCCGCCGAAATGGCCGTAACGGAGAACCTGCAACGCAAGGACGTTACCCCCATAGAAGAAGCCAACGCTTACCAAAAACTTATAGAGAGTGGTCGCTATGATGTGCAGTCGTTGGCCGTGCAGTTCGGCAAGAACGAGAACTATATCCGTACCCGTTTGAAATTCGTCTCACTGATACCCGAAATAGCCGAACTTCTGGAAAAGGACGAAATCACAATCAGCGTGGCGAGCGAAATTTGCCGGTACGGTACGGATATTCAGAAAGAGGTGTACGACAAGCATTTGAAAGCCGATTCTTACAACAGTTGGCGAGGACTGAAAGCCGCCGAGGTAGCAAAGTTTATCGAACAGGATTTCACGACAGACCTTAGCCGTTACGCATTCGATAAGACCCTGTGCGCCTCATGCCCCCACAATACCAACAACATGATGTTGTTCTGCGAGGGTGGTTGCGGAAATTGCGCCAACCGGAGTTGTCTGGCCGAAATGAACGCCTCCTATCTCGTGGAGAAAGCCTTGCAGTTTGTGGAACAATACCCCTCCGTATCGTTGGGCTACCAAGATTTCAACAATAATGTGGTTGCAGTGGAACGCCTTACCGCTATGGGGTACGAGGTTGAGCATTTAAATACCTATGCCACGGCATACCCCGAAACGCCCGTAGCTCCCGAAAAGGAAGAATACGACACTATCGAGGAATACGAACAGGCATACAAGGAGTACGAGCAGGATTTCAGCAACTATATGGAAAAATGCAGGTCAATCCATGAACGAATCGACACGGGCGAACTTACGTTTTATATCTGCATCGGGCAGAAAGAAATTACACTGCGCTATAAGGCAAGTGCCACCGTCAATGCAAACGAAGCAACCGAAAAAACGCTCTCCCCGATGGAGAAACTGGAGAAGCAGGACGAGCGTAACAAGGAAATAGCCCGTGAGAAAACGGTAGAAGATACCAAGAAACAGATTTTGGATGTCGATATGTCCGAAAGCAAATTCACGCAGGACGAAGAAAAGATGATATATTTCTTCCTGCTGTCGTCTCTCCGCAAGGAACACTTCGAGATATTCGGTATCGAAGAGAAAGAAGTCTATCAACATCTTACGGACGAAGAAAAGATGGACATCATCGCCAACCTCACAGCCAAGCAGAAAGCCGTTATCCGTAGGGATTTCTTGATAGAGAGCTTCAAAGGCGCATACGGTAGTAACGCTGCCGCCACCCTCTTGCTCGATTTTGCCCGTAAGCACATGCCCGACACGCTCGCCGGAATTGAAAGTGAATACAATGAGGTGTATGAGAAACGCCATAAACGTATCGAGGAACGCAAAGCCGTGCTGTTGGTAAAGGAACAGCAGGAGAAGCAGACAGAAGCCGCCGAGACCGAAGAAACACAAGTCACGGCAGAAGCGCAACCCGAAGCACTGCCACAGCCTGAAGAAACGGCAGCTTGACCATAATTCAGAAGCAGGGCGGAGAAATCCGTTCTGCTGATTTGCATATTACCTACAAAAGGAGGTAACGATAACTGTGAGGACTGCATACGTGACATCGGTACGGCAATGCCCGAAGCCGGGCTGTGCCATGCAGTGCAGCCCGGCTGTCTTTTTTAGCACCTGCCACCGGCAGATCTCCCTTTTTACCCCTTCGTTTTCCTTTTGTATGGAAATCCCTTCGCCGACGGCTCTGCCCGTCGGGACATGCTTTTTCCGGTGCAAAGGTATTGCCTTGGAGGAACATTCAAGTACCGCTACGCTATTTGAACACAATTTTTCAGCAGCTTTCCCGATTTTCAATCGTCCATATTTCGCGGACGCTCAATACCGCAACTATAAAATTCTGTCCAAATTCCTTGCCTGTTTCTCCCTGAAAGGCAATCTTTGATGCACGTAAAAATCAAATCCCGACGGGAGAAGCCTGAAGGCTTCCGAAAGAAGGGAAAAAATAAAAACGATGTTTAATCAATTAATAGCGAAAAAAGTTTATGGAAATTCAATTTACAATCGTTCGTTCGGAAAACAAAGAGTATTTGTGTTACAAAGCAGGTGAAGCGTATGTAGATGCCAGTAACCCTATGATAGCCTTTGCCACAGGCGAAGATGAATTTGAAATCGTAGAGCCGGACAGTTCTTTCAGGCAGAAAGAATACGAGTTCAGAGGCGAACAGTATTACCTCGTACCAGAGTTTTACCGCAATGGTTGGTTAGCTCTCACCTTGGTAATGGTGGAAGATGAAGACGAATATATCGTGCTTTCCGTTAATTTGGAGGAAATGGACGCACTCGGTCTGCCGGACCGTACATTTATCGACGTCAATCATTACCCCGAAGCAATGGAGTTCTTGGTGAAAAACGGACTGGCAACCGATTCCGAGTATAAGCGCAGGAGCGGCTTCGTGGAATACCCTATGGCTATGTTGAACCTGCCGCTTCTTTATCAGCATAACCCGCAAATTTTTCAAAAAGCGAACATCGAGCCATTCGGAGAAGAATGTTTTTGAAAAAGGATTGTTCCACGAATAGAAAAGCATCGGGTTCCGAAATTTGAATGTACAAAATGGCGTACCGATAACACAGTCGGTGCGCTATCTCCTTTGTCTTTATCGCCCGTTTTCGTCCTTTTATAGTCAGCCTCCCAAATACCCCCCCCCACCACCCGTTTCCTCTTATAACTGCATTCTTTCCCTTTTATAGCGGCACGAGCCGCCTGTTTCTCCCGTCCGGCTTTCCCGTCCCTCACCGCACGGGTTTTATCCGATGCGAAAGTCGAACATCGCGCTTGATTCGCCGGCTTGAAGTGCACTTCTTGCAAATTCTTCCTTCCCAAGCGAAGCGTAATTGGCAAGAAGAGCCGTCGTATGAAGCTGTACCGATGACCGTGTACTGCATCAGTAAAACCCCGAAGCGGTTCCGAAGGAAAGGGATCGAAAAAAGGGAAATAAATAATCAATAACTTACAAGACAATGGGAAAATACGATTTTATCAAGACCGGGAATCTGCTTTACTGGCATGACCCGGACAACGGTTTGTCCGACGGGGCTTACCGAGTGATTTCTGCACCGGAAAACATGGAAGACGACAGCATTATTCTGATTTCATCCGGTACTTCGGAAGCGGAGGTTTTGCCTTCGGAATTATTGCCGATAAGCACGGGCAGAAGTCACAAAGAGGATTTTTTGCGCTGGAAAGCGGAACGTGAAGCCGAAGGCATGGAGTTTTACAATCGCCTTTCCGAAGTCATGGAAACGGAGGACGATTTGGCCGTAGGCGACATGGTAGCATTTACAAACGATTATGGAGTAGTATTCGGCCCCAAAGAGGTGTTGGCTTTCAGGAAGCCTTGGAACGGTGGCAGATGCGTGTATCTTGACAGCGACGCCTATTGGTTTCCCGACCGTCCCGACCAGTTGACCCTCCTAAGCAAGAAAGGGGCGGAATGACAATGACAAACCCACCTGCCACAAAAGCGGGTGGGTTCATTTTCCCTGCATGAAATCTCATGTTCTATTTTAATCGGCCCGTCCGGTTGTCGCTCACGCATTCCACTCGTGCGGTGATTTCCTTTTCTATCGTCTTTATCCATTCCTCTCCGACACCGGCCTCCCGGCCGTATTCCGGGTAACGCGAGACGATACCTATGGCCTTTTCTATGAACGGCTCTGCGGCCTTTATACCGTACCGGCGGGCTACTTCCATCAAATCCTCTGCTGCAATGCCCTCCGTTTTGTTGTTGACCGTCATGCTGTGGCGGTTTACATAATACGGCGCGTCCGGATCGACCGAGAACGTGTAGTCGTAGGCTGGAGCAACGTGCCAACCCCCGTCATTGCCCATCAGGAAGCTGAAATTCTTGTTATGGTCATCGACGTTCCCGCCCAGCACGTTCAGCACCATCGAGCGGAACAGTTGCCGGAGTTCCCCCGGCGGCACGCCGATACGGCAAGCTACCTCGAACAGTGCTTCGTAAGAATCCGCCGAGGGGTTCATGGCAGCCAATGTCTGGATATGCACCTTCTTGCCGTTCCGGCGGTCGAAACGCTCGGTCAGGAAGTGCGCTGTCTGCTCGCCTTCCAGCAGGCGGCTTGGCATCATCTGAAGCCCGGCATCCACGGCCATCAGGTAATAGCTGTATTCTATCCGTGTCGTCGGCATCTTCTGGTGTTCGTCGAACTTGACGATCATCGGCGTGTAGCCCGGATAAGGGGTCGCCACCTGTCCGGAGTAACATTGTCCCTCCTCGAAATTGACGTTGACCACCGCCTTGGGTCGTCGCCCTCCTGCGGACGTGCCCACCTTGAACAGGCTTTCGACCATCAGGTTGCCCGATACCGGGACGTTGAACCGTCCGGCTTCTTCGAAAGCCTGCCGGGCCAGTTGGTAGAGGTCGGCGATTTTGACCTTGAACGGTGTCTCCAGTTCCTCGGCAGTGGGCGGGACGAATTCCAATGCCCCCATGCCACGCCGTCCGATATAGGCAAGACGGTCGAGGGCGGACAAGTCCCTCATACGGATATGATGCACTTTGGCCCATTCGTTGAATACGGTGTTTCCCCAATGGTCGGGCAGTGAATCGGCTATGAACGACGGCAGGCCGCCGAAAAGCCGCTCTTCATCGGGATAGACCGGCAGGCCGCGCTGTGCGGCAACCCCTTTTACCGGCGCACGGAGCGGGGCGATGTCATAGCCGTCGCGGACATAATCGCTGTCGAAGTAGAAACAGGCTTTGCTGCGGTGTCCTTCCCGATTGGCGACAAGCGTGCCGACCTTTTTATCCCATAGGATTACATCGAGACTTTCTATCATTTCTTACCCCTCCTTACTCGTTTAGGTATCAGTTTCTCGATTTCCCGAAGCGCCATCGGCGGCATGGGAAGTTCCGGCAGAATCTCTGCGAGCCGCTCTTCCTGACCGAGCGCACGCAGCAGGGAGATGAAATTGGCCAAGGTCAGGTTACGGCTGACCCCTTGTTCAAAATGGCTGATTGTCGTCTGGCTCACGCCCGACTGTTCGGCCAGTTCCTTTTGGCTCATGCGGGCTGCCAGACGGTACTCCTTGACCCGCGACGCCAGAAGTGTCAGCATATCACTGTTTGTGGTATAGTTCGTTGCTTCCATAATATCAATATATCACTATTTATATACAAATATACGAACAATTATCCATATATAGATATATAATTTCTCTTTTTTAGCTTCCAGTCGTCCTTTTCTATTGCTTTCAGGTTTCCGTATTCTCTTCCGTCTGGCTTTCCTGTCCGTCACCGCATCGGTTTTTATCGGTGCAAATATGGGCTGTCGCGCCTGATTCCGTCGTTTTGAATTGCATTTCTTGCAAATTCTTCCTTCTGCGAAGCGTAATTGGCAAGAAAAAACGTCGGAAAGGGCTTTTTCGCCAGCCCCGGAAAGCACCATAAAACCCGAAGCGGCTCCGGTAACAAGGAAGCCGAGCAGAGGGAAAGAAAAACAAACGTTAAAAATTCAACAAATGAAGACATTAGAAGAATTATTGCAAGAACTGGGGTGTGAAGGTAACGCATTCGACAGCACCGGAGAATTTACAAAAGCGGGAGAAAAGGCGTATGACCGCTTGGAGCATTTGCTGTATGACATAGAAAGTCTTACAGGAAAAGAGGTGACACCCATAATTAGGGAACTTGACAGAATATGCAACGAGAACTATTAAAATTCAAGAATATGGACATTAAAGAAAGCAAAGAGTACCGCCTCGCCAAAGATTGGGAAATGGCGGTAAACAGTTTCAGTTTCAACCCCGAATGGTTCGCAGCGGCAATCCCCGACATGCACCCCACGCTTCAGCAAAGCCTCTACCGCCTGATTAAGGCGTGTATCAAGGTCATGGCGGACGACAACCGGCGTTATGACGAACGGAACCAAGCCTCGCACGAGGAAGCGAAGCGCATCATGGAATACCTCAATGAACACGGACGTAATATACCATTAAGATAAGGAGGATAATATGAGAACAAATGAAATTCAATTTGGCGGCAAGAGCTATGTATGCCGTATTGTGGAAGCCAACGATGGCGAAGAATTGCTGATTGCCCCGACCACCCTGCTGGATGCCCTGCAGCCCTGCAGTTTCGATGACGAAAACGAAGGTTTCGCCAGCAAAGAAGCTGAAAGTATCTACGACGAGGTTTTCTACTTCACCGACGAGAAAAGCATTCAGCTTCCCGAAAACGAACTGATTGCCGAACTCAAAGAGAGTAACCCCGACTGGTTCGAGTAAAAATCTTGGAACGATAATTTATAAACTTAGAGTTATGGAAAAAGAATATGTAATGCAGGTTGCACAGATCATTAAGGAACAGTTAGTAACATTAACCCCCATGACCGTCCTCATGTCGTGGAGTATCGAAGAATTTGCCGCCACCCTGTACAGGGAGTTGCCGGCACTCCGCATCAAGGTAAATGGACGACTGCACGCGGGATATGTCATCGTCGTGCTCAATGGCTCGGATTATTACGAGGTTTATCTTGTGAAGGGAATGGACGTGGAATGTGTGAACAGCGAGGTTTGTTTCGACGAACTGGGCGGTGTCATCGACCGGGCTATCGAAAGCGGTACGGACAAAGCCGAGTACGATAAATTCTGCGAACAGGAGCGACAGAATTTATATGTAACTGTTGTCACTGTCTGATTCCTCTTTTTGGGGGATGAAAGCCGTGCCTTGTCGGAAAACGAACAGGGTACGGCTTTTCTGTGCATGATACGATGGAAATGGATAAAAATCTGCCGTTCGTAAATGATTTCGGTCGTTCGTAAAACGGATTGTCTGTGGCTGCCTGTTCCCCTTATATTTGCGGTGCAGGTTCACAAAATAATAACGGGCGGAATCCGAAAAGCCCTTCAAAGAGTAGGAAATTAATCATATTTACATTATGACACATGAAATTAATATCAATGGAACGACAGATAAAAAGGCTGTGAGAATAGCATATGGCTATATTCAAAGAGACTATGGCTGTACTAATCTTAGTTTATCACCGAATCAATCAGGAGGATTAACGATGTCCGTCGATTCTAATTCGGCAAGAGAAGATATTGTAAATGCACTAAATGAACATTTGCCCAGCGGAGCTTATGCCGGTTGACAACAGTCCCTTATTTTCGTGATCTTCTATTTTATGTGACACAAAATTTGTCGTTCGTAAGCGATTTCGGTCGTTCGTAAAACAAACTTCACACTGGGATAGAGGTACTGTACTTTTATGATGTGAACCTGCAAACAGTTTTATATGAATTAAGTACATATCGATTTTTATTGATGTGTACTTAATTTGTATTTAAGAGAAATAGCTGTAAATACCCTGTATCTCCCACATTTTTTATACCTTTGCACTCTATTTTATACCGAAATTACATTTATGGAAATGATGATTGAGGATTTGAAACAACTACGCGAAAGCGAAGACCATATAGAATTTAAGGAAGCAAAGCGGAATTACCCGTTTGCAGGTGGAAAGCATGTTGATCCGAAAGAAAGGCGGCGGTGTGTGTTGGGGTATATTGTCGCTTTGGCGAATGAAAAAGGCGGGCGGCTGGTATTGGGTATGGCGGATAAAATGCCTCATACGGTTGTCGGCTCGGATTTTGCCCAAGACAAAGTGGGAGAACTCACGGATGAAATTTACGAAAGGTTGGGAATAAGGATAGAAGCGACCGAGCTTTACGAGGACGGTAAGCGTGTGCTTGTCCTCTCCGTACCCTCCCGGCCGATAGGCAGACTATTGAGGTTTGAGGGCGTACCTCTCATGCGTACCGGAGAAAGCCTGCGTGAAATGTCCGATGCCGAAATATTCAGGATATTGTCGGAACAGGAACCGGATTTCTCGGCCAAGATATGCGAGGGGCTTACCATAGGGGATCTGGATAAGGAAGCCATTGCGGAAATGAAGAGCCAGTATGCCCGTAAACAGGAAAATCCACTTTTCCGGACTTACCCCGACGAACAGGTGTTGTCGGATTTGGATTTGTTGAAAGACGGAAAGTTGAACTATGCGGCGCTTATCCTGCTCGGAAAGCCCGAAGCCATACGGAAATACCTGCCGCAGAACAACATTGTCGTGGAGTTCAGGATGTATCACTCGATGATACAATACACCGCACGCAAGGAATTTCAGCTGCCACTGTTTATAGCCATTGACAAGGTTTGGGATTACATTAACCAACCGGCAAGCAATCCGCTTCTGCATTACAATGACGGCCCATATATATTTGACATACCTTCATTCAACAAGGAGGCTATCAGGGAAGCAATCTTGAATGCCTGCTGCCACCGTTCGATGTTGATTCAGAGCGATGTGGTCATCAAGCAATATCCCGACAGCATAACCATTACCAATGCCGGTGGTTTCCCTTCAGGTGTGGATATAAATAACATCTTGACGGTAAACAGCGTTCCGCGTAGTAAACTGATGAGTGAGATATTGCAGAAGACAGGATTGGTGGAGCGTTCCGGCCAAGGGGTTGACAAGATGTTCTACAACTGTATCATGGAGGGAAAGGCACTGCCGGATTATTCGGGAACAGACCCCTATCAGGTAAGTCTCACGTTCAAGGCTCCCGTACTGGATAAGGATTTTGTCGTTTTCATCAGGAACGAGCAGAGCAAAAGGACACCTGCTGAACAACTGAATGTCTTTGAATTGCTGACTTTGTATAAAATCGCAATGAGGGATTACGAGGGACTTGAAGGGAATATCTTGAGAAAATTATCTGAAGAAGGTCTTGTAATAGACGAAAATGGAGCTTACCGCTTGTCGGAAGAGTACCGGAATGAAGCGGCTGAAAAACTGAAAGGATTGAATATGAACCATCTTAAGTCGGTATCGGATTGTTTCCGTAAAAATGGTTTTATCAACCGGGCTGCCCTCAAGGAAATATTCGCAGATATATTGTCCGAAAAACAGGTTCGGGCATTTATCTCCAAAATGGAAGATGCTGGTATTATACAAAAAGAGGGGGCTGGTAAATATACCCGTTATATAAAAACACCTGATTTCCCTTCTTTCGTGTAGGGCCGCAAGAAACCGATTTTGGGCCGCAAGATTATAACACATTGTTTATCAATGATTTTTTTAGGGACCGCAAGAAGCTGGTTTTGGACCACAGGATTTTCTACAATAGATAGGGAGCAAGAAACGCCTGCAATGGACACGAAATCATTGCAGGCGTTTTTTTTACTTTCCCTCATATCGGAATCCTATTTAGCCCCTCGTTTGTTCAGAACGTCCTTTATCATTTCTTTTACCTCCATTCCCACATTCACGAAATTCCGGTAAAGAATGCGTTCCCGTTCCTCCCTCGACTTGAACGTGTAGAACTTTGGTAACGGTACATACGCCGCTTCCTCCTTCTTGATTTCCTTCATGTCGAAATCCGTCTTGCAGAAGAACTTCGAGGTTTTGAACTCTTCCGCTTCCTGCACGTTCATCGAGCCGCCCATACCGGTTTTCGTCTTGATGAAATCTCGTGCTGTCTGTCCGCATATCCAGCCTGTCGGCATATCCGAGATTTTCGAAGCGGGCACGAGACTGTCCATATTCTCGTTCAGGTTGAAAGAGGTTTTGTCCCGGTCTATCGTAACGCCTTTCTTGATTTGCACCACCTTGCCGAAAATGTCGCCGGACAACCATTCCAGTGTCTCCTTGGCACGGGCTGAACCGCTCACCACATTGCCCACCGTCGTGATGATTTTTTGCATACCTACCTTTCCGTAATCCGCTTCAAGCTGCGGCAGCTCTTGGAAGCCGAGCGTCACGCTTACCTTGTTGCTTCGTGCCGTACCGATCAGGCGGTCTATCTTGTGGAAATACAGTGTCGGCAGCTCATCGACGATGATGCTCACGGGAATGTTCTTGCCCTGCCCAGTATTTACGCGGGTAACGAGACGGTTCAATATCAAGGCGTTCAAAGCGCCGATAATGCTTTCCATTTCCGGGTCATTCGCTATCAACAGGTAGCTCGGATGTTTCGGGTCGCTCACTTTCAGGTCGAAGTCGTCCCCGTCACGATGGAATATCCAGTAGCTCTCTTTGGTCGCCAAGCGCGAGGTATAGACACGTAACGTGCCTATCATACCCTCCAGCTGCTCCATTGCCTTGTTCTTGAAAGCCGTCTGGAACGGGCCGAGTAATGGTGCTACCTCGTTATCCGTTTCCAGTACCTCGAAGATGGTCTGGTAGCTCTCGTTTAGGAACGAAAGGATGTGCGGCATGTCCGAATACTTGCCTAACCAGTAGGCCGGATTCACGATCTCTCCGCCCTCTTTGTCCCGCACCACGCCTGTCGGTTTCCAGAACTTCGTTTCGGGGTCTTGCCGTTTCTCGGCGTACAACTTGTTCCCTTTGGCATCGTAAGGTTCGCGTTCATAGTTCACGAAAAAATAGATACAGGCAGCGAGGAAGTTCACAGCCGATGTCTGGAAGAATTGGTCGCTGCCGCCGCCTCCCTCTTTCTTGCCCTTTTGCAGGCTCTCCAACAGCGTCTCTGCCGTTTCGCTCGCCGCGGCGAGGTTGTTGATGTACTTCGCTTGGATAGGGTTTACTCGGCGACTGTATTCCACGTCCACGAAGTTAATCATGTTGAACTTGCACCCTTTAGGCACTTTGCCGAGCTTCTGATTCTTCTTGTAGTGGTAATAAAGTTTCGTGGCCAGCGTCGGGAACTTGTAGTCATAGACCACCATTGCGAATCCCTTGGCCGAATGTTGTCGGATAAACGGCTCGATAATGCTGAATGTCTTACCCGATCCCGGTGTTCCGACGACCCATGTTCCACGGAAACAGTTGGTTATATTGGTCCAGCCTTTGCGGAATTTGCCTTTGTAATAGTACCGCATGGGAATGTTCACGCTGTACGGGGTCTCTATCAGTTCCTCGCACTGCTCGAAGCTCTCGTTCTCGAAATTGAAACGGTCTTTCATCAGACCGTCCTTGGTGAACTTTGGTATGTTGTCCAGTGCAATGTGTACCAGTATCACACCCGCAAGGGAAGTCGCCATATAGAAAATGATGTTCAGCGGCAGGGTGTATAGTCGTATTTCCATCGGGTGGTTGAACAGCCATACCGACAGGGCGAGCAGCGACAGACCGCCTACAAGCGGGTACACGACCTGAGTGCGTGCATTGCACTCTAAATGCTTGTTATTCCGTGTTCCGAGACAGGTGATGCAGATAAGCAGTATCGTGGCTAACTTGCTGTACACGAGATTCCCGTCGTTGTATATCATCCATTGCTTAATACGTCCGTGAATATTGCAAAGGATGCCGTCCCAGTGGTCCAAGGTCGCCGGGTCGATGGCATATTCGAAGAACTCCATGAGGACGGAAACATACACCACCGCACGGAATATCTGGTAAAATCCCTGTAATTCCTTGCTCTCTTCCATTGCTATGTCAATTCTTTTTAATGCCCCAGAGGACATGGATATGAGGCCATTGTATACGGTTATCAGCAGTAAGCTGGCAGACATGGGAAACTGCATATAGAGGTTTAAGCCTTAAAGCGTCATATATTGCAGAAGCCCGTACTTCCGCTGTAAACTTCTCAAGGAAAATCCGGACAGCATCGTCAGAGCCACAAGTCATGAAATCAATGAAACCTTCAATCAATTCTTTATTGACATAGTAGAGCTGCCCTTGGAAAATATCATGGTAATGGCTGATACGACCGTTCCATTCCGTCCGGATTTCTTCCCTGCGGTTCTTTGCGGAAGGAAACCTCTCGTAGCAGTCTATTCCATCATCGAGGAATATGTAATTACCGGAAACGTCCTCTTGCTTAGGACATTTGCATCTCAACAGATACCCGAAAAATCCTTTGTCCGGATGTACTATATCCACATATTGTGGTGCATTGAAATCTTTAATTCCGTTCATAATCATAAATTCAGTTGTTGATGGTTATAATGGGACGCACTTTATGCGCCTGCGTCTTGGGCGTTTCCTGCATGGCTCCGCTGGCTGTCGAGTAGAGCCATGCTTTGACCGTCTGCTGTCCTTCCACCTCCGTCGATGTCCAGTACCAGCACTCGTTGGCCTCAGTCGGAAGCGGGTCTCCGCCGCATTTCTCGATGACCGGATTGATGATGCCACGTGCCGCGTACAGCAGACGCATCTGCGCCACTGAGGGCACATAGGCGCTCTGCCCGTATTTCCACAGGGCAAAAACGGATTCGGCCATCGGAGAAGTCGTTTCGTCCGTCCCGTGCAGTGCATTCGTGTTCGCATTCCCGTCGTATGCCGTGATGTCTGCCGACGTACCCTGCTCGACGCCGAGGCTGTCGGCGAAAGCCTTCGGTGCCATGTCCCACAGATAAACGGCATACCCGTTGCCTTCCGTTTCTCCGTCGGAATAGGTATGGAAGACGACGGCAATCGCCTGTTTCCCGGAATTTTCGTACTCGCTGTACGGCACGGCCTTGCCGTCCACACAGAGGACGTGCCCGGGACGTACTGCCGTGTCGGGTACTTCGATATGTGCGTCACAGGCGGCCAACACCCCGGACATAAAGACAGCCTGCAAAATCGGGCAAGCCTTTCTGATAATGTTCTGTTTCATATTTCCCTTATTTTATAGGTAGTTTAATACCAAGGGCGACCCCTGTACGCAGCACATCGGCCCCCTTTATCATCACGTCTCCCTTGACTTGCCAGTATAGCGTCCAGCCCGCCCGCAACACATAGTTGTGCTCGTAGCCGAAATGCAGCCCGACAAGGAACTTCCTCGTATCGCTTCCGCCCGAAGCCCCGATACGGAGGCTTCCGTAATGGTTGCGTCCCTTCGTGACGCAGGGTTTGTAAGCCACGCCGAAGCCGTAGGTACGGTAATTCTGCCAGAAAGATTTCGGGCATACATGCTTGCAGGATTCGCACTCTGCCCATTGCAGGTAGCCGTTGGCAAAGAACTCCCACGCATGGCGGTAGTTCATCTCGTGTTCGTAGGCCAGCGTCACGTCCAGCCCGTTCTTGTACAGCAGCCCCGCACTGAGCGAAAGGCGGCCGCTGCCCCGTTGTGCATTCGCACCGACGGCGAGGCACATGCAGGCAATCGTCAGGATAATCGTCTTTCTCATTGTCATTCCTCCTCCAGCAATGCCGTGCTGAACGAATCGGCCGACAGCACGTCCTCATAGTCGATATTCAGGCTGATGGCACGCCCGCTGATTTGTTTCTCCGTCATCTCGATGGTCAGTACCTTGTCGTTCGGGAACGTCATTTTCTTAACCACGACCACATTCCGGTAGCCGTGCCGGAACGTCTTGCCTGCCTCCAGCACCAGTTCCGGGACCAGTTCGATGACTTGCGCATTAGTCGCTTTGGTCAGTTTCTTGTCCGCCAGCTTCACCCGTATCTCGTCAATGTCGAAACGTATGTTCGTCCGGTTCTCTATCGAGAAGTCGATGAAGAAATACTCTCCCACGGCGTAGATGTTGTTCAACCGCATGGTCATGCGGTGTGCCTTGGTGGCGACGTTGCGGATCTTCGCGGGCGAGTTCCAGATACGCCGGGCGAAGCGTGTCATCTCCACGGTGGACATCGAGACCGCCGGGTTGTGGTAGGCGTTTCGTTCCTGCAACTGGATTTCCTTGTCTGTTACCGCCTCCCGCACCCGTGTGGTGTAGAGCAGTGCATACTGTGTGCGGTAGCGTTCCGTTACGATGGTCACTATGGCCAGCACCTCGCCGTCCTCGTGTCCGCCCTCTTTCGGTTTCAGGCGGACGATGTTATCTATCGGTTGGTCGCCGACAACCTTATCGGTGGAGATGTCCACGAAGCGTACCGGTTCCGAGGCCGTGATGACCGTTGTTACCTGTTCATTTACCGTAAGTTGTTCCATCTCCTCGTAGGTTCGTTGTGCCTGTACATTCGGCATTCCCAGTAGCCCTGCCGCCAGAAGAAATGCCGTTACGATTCCTTTTTTGTCCATGTCATTGATTTATTGATTTGTTTTTCTTCCCTTATCTCTTTTTCCTCTTGTGCCTTGTTCCTGCATTCCAGTTCCTCCTGAATCCGCCGCTCGGTAATCTCGCAGTACGCCTGTTCGATTTCAAATCCGATGTAGTGCCGTCCCGTGCGGATAGCGGCCACGGCGGTTGTGCCTGACCCGATACAGTTGTCCAGTACAACATCGCCTTCGTCGGTGTAGGTCCGTATCAGGTACTCCATCAACGCCACGGGCTTTTGTGTCGGGTGGTAGAACGCACCTTTCTTGTGTTCCTTCGGCATGAAGATGACCGAGGTCGGATATTTGTCATCGGCTATGCGTACCGGTGAGAGTTTCATCGTTCCGTAACAACGGTTGGTAAATCCCTCCGTTTTACGCCTCCCGTGATTTCTCCGTTCCGAAGGACACGGTGTCATCTGCGGATGATAGACCGGCTGTTTTTTATAGAATACCAGAATATCCTCGTGCTGCCGGAGCGGCATACGTTTGGCATTGAGATGTCCCGTCACCCGATCTTTCTGCCACACGAGGTTGTACCGCCATAGCCGGGGTTGCGACAGCATGAGCCATGCGGAGAAAAGCCCCTGCCCGAACAGGATAATGGGGCTGTCCGGCTTGGTAATCCGCCGGTATTGCTCCCACAAGGCTGTTAACGGTATCTGGCGGTCCCAGTTCGCCGACGGATTGCTGCGATTTAACACCCCGTAAGGTAGGTCGGCGATTATGGCGTCCACGCTACCATCCGCTATCTGTTTCATGCCCTCCATGCAGTCCATAAGGTAAATGCGATCCGTCTCTATCATATTGCGTCTGTTTTCGGTTCTACAATTTGCCGGGCGCTCATCCAGGTACAGCGTTCCGTCCGGGTTTTCCGGATTTCACACTCCCAGAGGGTATTCTTCTCCACATGTTTGAAATTGACCGCACCGTCTCTCGGCCCGTAAAAACCGGTATGCTTTTGGAAGGCGAATAAGGCAATCCTCCGCCCGTCTTCTGCCTGAAAGTTGCATATCAGGGCGAATCGTACCCCTTTGTGCCACCATTCGGTACTTACGAGCTTCCCGACGAATGTTTCGGGCTTATCGGGAGCGATGTAGTCCTCGTAATAGAAGCCGTCCGTTCCCTTATGAAGTTTTGATATATCTGATTCCATTGTCACTGCCCTTTTAGTTCCTGTTTTCCCGTCCGTTCACCAGATACACAAACGTCCCGTATTTCAGCTTCACCTTGTTTTTCTTGATAGCCTTGCTGATGGCATTACTCGTTTTCTGGTAGGCATTGTTCACCGCCTGCATACCCCATTGGGCGAGGCTGTTACCGTATCCGCTGGTATTCATGTTCATGCTGCCCGACATGGCACTGCTCGCCACGTCCTTGCTTGTCTCGCGGAACTGGCTGATGGGTACGTAAAGTCCTTCCAGCCCGTCCGTATCGTAGATTGACAAGCTGACCTTGACCAGTTCATCCTCCACCAATATGCTGTTGATGCTTCCTTTTACACGTCCGGAAGAGAAACCGCTCACTGTGGCATACAGGTAAGTACCACGCCTGACCACGCTCTCGTTGATTTCGATGTCGTCCAGCAGGCGCAGCCGCACACGCGAGCCGTCCACGGCCTTGATGTTCTCGTCGATGATCGCCTTGATGAGTTTCGGTTCCCGAGCGTCTTTCGCCAGTGTGTTGAAGTAGTCCGAAGTCGTCTTTACCTTCTTCACCACCTCGCTTGCCTTGTCCGTCTCCGCAGGAGCTTTGACCGAACGGCTTTCCTCGTCGATGGTTCCCTTGGCCTGCGTCATCGTGTCTGGCGGAGCCGCCGTTGCGGTGCTGTCCGTTTCGGACGGCATGACCTCCCGTTGTCCTCTCAACCTCGTTTCGGCGAGTGCTTTTTCCAGTTCTGCGAGAGCTTCCTGCTCCCGCCTCTTGGCATCGGCCGCTTCCGCTGCCAGATCTTTCTCCTTTTCCTGCCGGTCAAGCAGGGCGATGTCCTCTTCGGTGTACTGCGATTCATATTCCTCTTGGTTATTGTCCGGTTCGTCCCGCTCGATGTTGTCCACAGCGGAATAATCTTGTATCTTGCCCCATGATTTGGCCATGTTCTCATACTTGCTGCCGATACCGTCGCCGCCCTTGATTTGGGCGTCTGGCAATTCGGGATTCAGGAACTCGGTCGTCTGGAGTGTCTTGTCCTGTACCTCGGCCTTCTCGGTATGGAACAGGTCGAAAATGAAGTACGACGTGCCGAGAAGGGGGATATAGAGGATAGCCGGAAGCATATACTTCGGCTGCCTGAAATTGATTCTCTTGAAGATATTGTTCATTGTTTCCCTTTAATTGAGTTGCACATACTTGCTTATAGTTCTCTCAAACGGCATATTCATAAGCCTGCCGTTCTATTCCGGCCTTTCCGTACCGCTTTCCTTCGTATCGAATCTTCGTACATGCGGTACGGAAAGCATCTTATGCCGTTCCCGGAGCACGGAATCCTGCATTTCCGTGGCCGTTCGGCGGACTGGATGATGGCGGTACACCACCGTCAGGCGGTAAATATTCCATGTCAGCCCGCAGATGGCGAAGCCGAATACGATGACGAGAAACAGCGTCCGGTGGGCGTTGGCGAAACCCTGTACTTTGGCCACTGCCTTGTCGATACGTGTCGCTTTGGCGAAGCGTCGCCCGGCATCCACGTCGCGTTCGTAGCGCTCCTTGTATTTCGGGTCGTTCTTGTCCGGCATCTTCTCGCCGAACAGCATACGTCTGAATCCTTTGATATTCATAGGACTGGTAGAGTTAATAGTTGCTTTTTGTCTTTTGCTCGATGTCCTTGTTCAGCAGTGTGCGCCAGTTCACAATGAGCAGCCCGTGCGGGTTGTTCTCCGTCCGGGGTACACGCTTGAGCTGTCCCGCCGTAACCAGTTCGCGCATCAGGATATTGCTGCGCCGTTCGATACGCTGCCGCCCGTAGTAAGTGAACTCCATCTTCTCCTTGTTGAAGGTGATACTGTCGCAGAAAATCGAAAAGACGGCACTCGTTCCCAAGATGTTGGAATAGAAACCTTTCTCCTTGAGCGTATTGTACTGTGCCAAGCCCGTTTCGTCCACTAAGTACATCGCTTTCTCCATCGTGTAGCGGATGTACTTGTCGTCGGGAGCAAGGGTAAAGAAGTAGTGGTGGAACATTTCGACATGGCTCTTGGCTTCCACGTCGAGCGTTTCCTCCATTGTCGTGCGGCGTACCAGTATGGGCACGTTGCCGTCCAGCACATATACTTTCTTTTGAGCGTCCGTAACCATCGTGCGGGCCGTCCAGATACTCGACACGCTGATGATGACGCAGCCCACAAGAAAGGCGGTACAAATAATTCCGACCAGTTTGATTTTGTTCTCTAAATTCTTGATGACCATTTTGTTTGAATATTTATCGTTACTTTGTTATCTCATTACCGTACCCATTGCGCCTGTTGCCGTCATTTTGGCCTGCTGTGCCACGCCCTCGCCGAAGTTTCGGGTTGAGAACGCCGTGTCACCCTCCGGTATCATCCATGCCGCAAGGTCGGGGACGAGGTTCAGGCATTTTAGGGCCACGATGCTTGCCGCCATCAGATAGCCCGCCGAGAAGAAGGAGTTTTGCAGGTAAGCCGCCATCGTCTGCTCGCTTGCCGTTATCGCCGTTAGGTTCTCTACCTGTATGCAAAGTACGATGTCGAACAGCAGCAGCACGTAGAAGCCCACGAAGTAGAGCATCGCCCCATAGAAATGTACCGTCAGATACCTCGTGAGCCACTTCGCCCACGCACCTTCCCATTTGGGCAGGAGCGAGAACGCCCACTGGATAGGTCCGAAAATGGTGAGCATTCCCAAAAGAATTTGCTGGCAGTAAATCGTGGCCCACCAACCTATTCTGAATACCACAAGGGCTATCAGCATGATGATTTTGTCTATTCCCACGATGACCCCCGAAGTCAGCGACGTGAACCACAGCTTCGCTGCATCCTTCTCCATGTTAGTAACCTCGTCCACGCCAGTTTGTTCCATCGTCGCCTCAATGAGGTTTGGGTCCGACGTACCCGTATGGGCGACATCGGCCTGCGCCTGAAGGGCGGTGTACATCGTGTCGCGCACGTAAATCAATTCCTGCACTTCCTCGAACTTATCCGAGATTTGCGAGGCTTCGGCCTCATAGAGGTCGTGTGTGTACGAACCGATACAGTTCGGAATATAGGAGAGGAAGTCCAGAAAGCACCAGTTGCTCCCGCTGCCAGCCATGCCCGTATCTGCCGGAGGATACCACCAGCAGAGAATGAGCGACACGGCCAACGGCTTGAAAAGTTTCATCACGTCCAGCGGCTCGTGCTTGACCATCATCTTGTACGCCATACCTGCCGCCATGATGATGGCGAAGAGTGCGGCCAGCGCCATGCACATCTGCAATATCCACCAGAACGGTCCTTGTGACCCCGTAAAGGTCGCATCGGTCAGGAACTCGTTGGTCTGAAAAATCACGTCGTCGATCTCCTCTTCCAAGAGGTCGATACCGAAATCTGAAAGTATGTTTCCGTCTGCCATAGGTTATATGCTTTTAGTTCCCTCTGTTTACCGTCTCGTCTCCGTCTCCTGTATCCGTGCCACCGTCCGATTGTGACCCTCGCACTGTGAAACGCGATTCGTTCCACCGGCCCATTGCCTCTCGGACGATACCGCCTTTGTTCAGCCTCCGGTCGACAGTTGCGTTCAATAGCCCGTCCGTAACCGTAGCGTTCTGTCTTCGGGCAAGGAAACCGACCAGAATCTCGTTCTGTCGTACCACGTCCTCATAAATCCGCAGGTATTCCTTCTTCCGTTGCGCATTGGGCATATAGGCATCCTTGGTGGCGTTGATGGCGCACTGGTACACGTGGTAGTATTCCGTCCACCGTTCCTTGTCGTCCGTCGTGCCTCCGGCAAGGAGGATTCGGTCGATGTTACGCTGAAGCCGTTCCATTTGAGCGTTTATCTTATCGCCTTCGGCCAGCCACGCGAGGTCGATCTGCCGGTCGGCCACGTTCAGCGCCTCGATTTCGGCACGCTTGACCAGCGCTGAGTCGATGGCTTCCGCCTCGTCCGTCTGGTTGTACAGGTTCACACCCGCCAGCGTGCGGAACGACAGTTTGTTCTTACTCGCCGCCGACTTCTTGTATTTGTTGTGCAGCAGCGTGTAGTAGAGTTCGGGCGACAGAGCACCCGTGCCGGTTTCCATGACCGTAATCTGATTCTGTTTCGGCGAATCGTGGTTGTAAGTGACCGACTGCGCCTTGATGCCGCCAGTTGTGATTGTCACAACCGCCATGAGTAATAATGTTCGTTTCATTTTTCCCTTTCATCGTTCGTTAATAATCCAGCCGTCCCGCTTTGCGCCACCGTCCGAAAGCCCCGTCGATAATCTCCTTGACTTTGGGACGGTAAATCTTCTCTTTCCAATAGCCGATACGCACCTGTATGTACCGCCACGTCTCGATATATGCCCGGTTCAGATGTCGCTCGATGTCGTCCAGCGACGTGTTCACTGCCTCCAGCACCAGCAGTAGGTCGGAAGTAGAACAGGCCGCTGCTCCGGTGGCATACAATACAAGGTCGCTTACCGACTTGTAGAGCTGCTCCCCGTCATCGGCGATGTCCCGTATCGCTTTCTCGTTGATAGCCAGTATCACCACGTCGCCGGGGTCGATGCGTCCCCGTTTCACGATTCTCTCGTTGAAATCTTCCAGCAGTCTCTTGTAATCGCCGATACGGTCGCTGACCGCCGTATAAGTGCTTTTCACGTTCAGTACCGTCCGCAAGGACTGGTACATCACGTCGATGACGTCGAAGGCGCGGGTATAGCGGTCCAAGTCCACATTCAGTTCCTTGTACTCGCCGATCTCCTCGCGGCTGTATTCGTGCAGCAGCTTGTTGCTGTATTCCAGCGTACTGCGGGCCAGCAGCAGACTGCGCTGTTTTTTGTGGTCGTTGATGTAAGCTTCTACCGACACGATGTCGAAGGTCCATTGCGCCTTGGCGATGCCGGGCAGGAGAGCCAGCAGCACGACTGTCATCAGCAGGGCACGTTTCATGGCCGCACCTCCTTTCCGCTGTCTTTGCCGTTCCTGCCGTTTCCGTTCCGCAGGTTTCGCGCATTCTCCACCCAACGTTCGTGGCATTCCTCCACGAGCGTCAGCCTGCGTCCCTCGTCCATGTCCAGTTCGGGCAGCACGTCCTTCAGCACGTCGATGATACTCCGCTTATAGTGCATCATCTTTTCCAGCGACACGAGGTCTGCATATATTTTTGTAATCCGGGAATCCACTTCCCGTGCGATTTCGAGCCGGTCGCTCGACCACAGCAGATGGTACACCTCTCCGGTCGGAGTCTCTTCCAATGGCGGGGTACGGGCGTATTCCGTCGTGATTTTGCACGAAGGATGCTCCCGTGCAATCTCCGCAATACGGTCGTTCACCAGTTTCGTTTTCTCCGCGTCCGACAGGTTCGGGTCGAGCGTCAGCACGTCGGCCACATACGTGTCGGTATATTCCGTGGTCAGTTCCCAACTGATCTGCACGATGGCACGGTGTATCTTGATACCGAGGAAATATTTCGGTTTGCGGGCTATCGAGACCGTTGCCTTGAACGTGATGACCCCGTTGATATTCGGCATGGTCGCCTTACGGACATAGGTGTAGCCGTTCCACGCCCCGCCGTCCTGCCACGACAGGCTGTAAGCCGTCTTGCAGTCCTGCATGATGGCCGGTATGCGGTAATAGTCGTCCGTTGCCACATCGTTATCGCCCGCCGCCTCGGTTTTTGCGTCGGTATATTCCTGCTGTTTCTTCTGCCATTCGGACAGCTCGCTTTTCAGGCGGTCTATCTGTGTTTTGTTCGCATTGTACTGCTGTCGGTACACCGCCGCATCTTCCACGCTCGCCTCGGCGATTTTTTTCAGCAGGTCGGCATTCTCATTCTCCAACGCATTGATTTGCGACTGAAGGACGGCCACTTGCTTCTCCGCCTCCTGCAGCATGGCGTCCAACTCGGATAAGTCCAATTCGTTCTCCGTAACCGTGGTCTGCATGGCACACTCCTTTGAATGGGCGTTCAGGGATTTGCCGCACTTCCGGCATTTGTACTGTGTCGTGCCCTGACCGAGCGTAGCCCCGTCCGAGCAGGTTACACTGATGGTCACGCTCTCGCAGCCCTGTAACTTTGCGGCATCCGTTGCCTGATAATAGTTCCGTGCGTCGGAAGCTATATAATAGGTATAACCCTCCTCGTTGTCGTTGAACTCCGAGAGACGGGCATTGAGTTGCGCCTTGAACGTGTTTAGGTCCATCGAATAAGAATCGAACACCTCCTCGTAAATGATTTCCTCCCGGTTCCAGCTTTTCTTCACATGGATTTCGTAGGCATAGGCTTTCTTCGTCTGTTTGCCGCCCCGGCTGATGATGTAACCGTTCTGCCAGTAGTTAATATTATAGGTATAGCCGTCGTTTTGGTTGTTGAGTTGCTGTACCCGGCTTCTCGACCATCCGGCATACCGTTCCGAATTGGCGAGTGCCTGCTCCCGTTGTGATGCATTGGGATAGAAGCCGGGATCGGTCGTCTCGAAACGCGTCCACTCTCCACCGTTCAGTATGCTGTTATCGTCCGTCGGCGGGTAGTAATCGCACAGGGCGATACTCCCTTGCTCGCGTCGGCCGATATACCACCGTTGCGTGTAGTAGTTTCCCGCTGTCTCGTCCAGATAATCCGTTATCCACGAGGTCAGGTCGTAGTTGCTGAAATCGAACAGTCCCGCTACGTTATCCTCTCCACCCACCATGTCGATCAGCAGACCGCCGAGGTCATGTTCCGCCTGCTCGAAGAGCGCACCGTAATGATCGTACAGGTCGATAATCTTGCTGATCCTGCCGCCCATCAGCTCATGGAACGAACTGGTCTGCAGCAGGGCGTCACCGATATTTCCGATACCAGCCGAGGCGAGACCGACACCCATGTTGTAGAGGTTGTCGATGTCGTGTTGCAGGTTCTCCTTGGTAAAGTTACCCGGCACGCTGGCGAGATCGTCCAACATATGCTGCCAGTCGATGTCGCCCACTTCCGAGAGTTTCAGCAGAGGGGCGATGTTTCGGTTGATTTCCAGAAACACGATGTCCGAAAAGCCCAGAGTGCTGTTCGTCACTACACTCTCGAACTGCATACACAGACTTTTCGTCTCGTCGCAGATTTTCATCAGGTAGCTGCCCCAGTAGATAGCCGTTTGCGGCGAGCGCAGCATCAGTTTCGCCACCACCCATATCTTCGGCATGATTTTCTCAGAGACCATGCGGTAAATGCGGCGGTAGTAGTAATTCTCCGTACTGCTGTTCCAGATGCCGAGGTCGGAAAAGGCTTTATGTTCCAAGAACTTGGACGCAAAAATCCCTGCCGTGGCCACTTCCGCCGCATTGTAGTGCTTGAGAATGTCATCGACCTGCTCCCGGTAATAGCTTTCCGCCACGGCTTCCGTACCGAAAGCGGTAGCCATTGCCGCCACGGTACGCGCATCGTAGTTCACGCTGTAATACTGTGCGTGGACCTGCTGCACGACGACGAGCGACAGGAGTATGAGGATAAGTGACAGCCGTTTCATCATGGATTCTTTCCCAGTTAAAAACAGACGCCCGTCAGCGCGTCATGCCTCTTAGTGCACGTATCAGTCCGTCGGCCTCATATACGGCGGATTCTGCCACCAGACGGTGATGTATGAATACCTCCTTGGCGATCTCGTACCTGCGTTGTTCCCATTTCGCCTCTTCTTCCTCGTCCTGTACGGAATTTTCTATGCCGGCGTATTCGTCCAGTTCCTTACCGAGCATCCCCAACCGGAGATTGTATCTTTCCAGAACCTCCTCTATTTCCTCAATGCTTTTTCTACCCATGTCGCGTACCCTTACCAAGTCCTTTCCGGGCCATTGGCATAAATCCCGGATGGTCTTGATGTCGAACTCACGGAATATCCGCTGGATACGGGCTTCATATTTGCTCCCGAACTCAAGTGTCTTTACACTTTGGCTGATGTCTATCTTTTCCATTTTTGTAATTGATAATTTGATTGTTATTGTTTTACATGAAGATTCAATACCCGTCCGGCCTCGTTGACCTTTTGGGCGAACGGCAGGGACTTCCCGATACCGCTGGCGTTCCAGTCGCGGCAGTACGCCTCGATAGCTTCCTGATGACTGCACCGTAATTCCCGTTTATAGAGTTTAAGAGCTTCTTTCTCCGCCCGCTCCGTGGTGTAGGTCATGTAACATTCTCTTGGTTCTTCTACGCCGTACACGCCGCTGGTCGTTCCCCGGCGGATGAACACCTCGCGGAAGAAACTGCGCCCTTCCTTGTTTTCCAGCCGGTTGATGGTGAATATCTTCTTGCAGTCCACGTCGGTAAGGCCGAGAATAGCCTTGATTTCATCGAACCGCTCGCGGAACTTGCTCTGGTCGAGCAGCATCACCACGTCCGAGTTGTTGATGATGGCCTCCTTGACAATAGGGCTGCCGATAATGTCCTGTATTTCCTGCGTCACCACACCGACCGAAGCCCAGAATTTACGGGCCGTCTTGTACATAAACTTGATGTATTCGGCCATGAGCGGGCTGGCAATAGCTTTCCACGCTTCCTCGATGACCAGTACCTTACGGTTCTTCTTGATACGCATCTTTTGCAGAAACACGTCCATGATAATCAGTGTGACAAGAGGGAACAGGAGAGGATCATCTTTTATACTGTCGATTTCGAAGACGATAAACGTCTCATCGAACAGTGAACTGTCCATGTTCTCATTCAGCGTCTTTTCATGATTGCCGCCCCGGTAGAAGTCCTTCATCATGTAACGGTATGTCGAGATGTCGATGCCCGAAATGTGGTTCTCGGCACAGATGTCGGGGATGCGCTGCACGGAAAACTCATAAAACGAGTTGAACGACAGCTCTTCCACTTTTAGCTCCTTACGGCGGCGTTCCATCTCGTCGATCATGCGCTCGATACGCCCGGCCCGCTCTCCTTCGTCTTCGCCCTGCTTCTCGGCATGGTTACGGTCGTCGATGAGCAGCCCCTTACGCAAATCCTCCCGTTGCAGGGGCGTGAAGCCGTCGAACCCATTGAAATAGGTGTCGTAATACTCCGTGATAACCTGTTCTATCAGGCGATCCTCCGTCTTTGTGACCGTACCCTGCGAGCCTTTCCAGATGAGCAGTACGAGGTTTTTCAGGAAGCCCGTTTTCTCCACATTCATTTCCGCCCGGTTGATGCGGAATGGGTTCATGGTAATCGGTCTTTCCTCGGTATAGGAAATGTACTTGCCGCCCAGATACTCGCAAAGCCCCTCGTAGCTGTTACCCGTATCGACCATCACCACGTCCGTTCCCTGCTCGTACAACTGGCGCACGACAGAGTTCATGTGGAAGCTCTTGCCGCTGCCTGAAGGCCCTAAACAAAAGAAATTCGAGTTGTCTGTCAGTTTGTTTTTTCCTTCCTTTCCCGTGATGTCTATAGCCACCGGCACGCCTTGGCGGTCCGTGTAGTAAATTTTCAGAGGTGTTTCTTCGCTGTGCTGTATGTGCTCCTTATACATCAGGCACACCGCCGCGTCACCCAGCGTCAGGAAGCGGTCATAGTCCTCGTTCATGCCGTAGCAGTTACCCGGAAACGAGTTCACGAACAGTTCCAGCTGATTGTACGCCCTCTTGGAGATATGGATACCCATACGCCCGAAAGCGTTCTCCAAATGGTTCGTGCATTTTTGCAGGTCCGTACCAGTCGGTACGGCGACAATCAGGTTGAAATGGGTGTACACAAGCTGCTTGCTTTCCCGCGCGATGACCTCCTGTACCCGCTTGATGTCCTCCACGGCCATCTGGTTGCTCGGATTGGGAATACTGGCGTGCCGGTTCTTCTTTTTGTCCAGCAGGGCCAGTTCCCTTTTCTGATTGGGCAGGAAGACAATCTGGTTGTAGATGACAGCCTCCGCACTCGGAATGCTGTCGATGGCAGCCAGCAGGTCCACGGGCATATCCGTGTTATTGACCTCTATATTGGTATAAGGTCGTATCAGTGAAGGCAGTGCGGCGCAGTCCACATCGACAAGACTATATACCTTGCAGCGTTTGTCGCCCATCGAGACCGTCTCGTCGTCTGCTTTGAAGTTGGTCATCGACACGATCCGGTCCTTGAAGTTCATGGCAAAGTAGCGGTCCACGTATTCGCTTGCCTCGGCTTTGTTCAGGAACTTGGCCTGCACCCCGGCATCGTGCAACTGGTCATGCACTTTGCGGATTTTGACCAGAAAATCGCGCCACTTCTTGTTGTCGAACGAGAACAGTCGGCTCTTCTTCGCCTCCTGTGTGATGGTCAGGTAACACACGCTGTCCGTGTAGTTGCGCCCCTTGAAGTAGCGGAAGTAGGCCGACGAGAGGAACTCGTGTTTGTCGCCCGTCTCGTTCTCGAACTGTTTCCTGACGAAGATGTCCTGTTTGTGCAGGGCATATCCTTCGCCGAGCGTTTGTGCGAGGGCGGTGAAAAGGTGCGTGAACTCATAGTAGCTGTCGATGTTCGCGCAGTATTTTTGCACGGGGTTCTCTATTTTCAGGATAGCGGAATATTCGCCCGTCTTGGTATAGAGCACACCCACGCCGTTCGTCTCCTCCACGGAAAAATAGATGTCCTGAAAGATACGCTTGCGCTTGCCTCCGGTACCGAACGCATAGACCGACAGGGCCATGCCGGCACACAAGGCGATAAAAAGTAGAATGATGTACAAAGTCATCTCAAAATACGATAAAAAGGCCGGGCCGCCCGGATTTCAGGCGGCCGGCCCGCGTTCAACATTCAACAAGACCACACGTTGCCCGTGATGGTTTTTCTTTTCTTCTCACAGCTTCTTCGAGTGGGCATAGATATACACCCCGCGCCCGTCTTTCTTGGTATGCAGCCCTTTCCGCTGTTTGAGCATGATAAAGGCGATACCCGCCGAGACGACCGCAACCAGCACGACCAGTCCGACCACGAACCCTGCGAGACAGTAGGCGATTATAAAACCGACGATGGCTCCGCCGGCAACACCCGCCGCCCAGTAGATGTAGCGTCCCTGAATCCCCATGAACTCCAAAGGCCGTTGCAGACCCTTGAACAACGGGTAATCGGGATAACGTTCGTCCTTGCCTTTCATCGTGCGGGAGGTTTATGCGCCGAGACCGAAGAACATCGGAAGTGCTTGTGCGGCAGCGATTAGGAAAATGCAGGCTCCCACGACCATCATGATCTTCTTCTTTACGTCCTGCTCCTCGTTGTTCATGGCGATATATACCGAGATAGCGCCCACGATAGCCACCACGCCTGCGATGGCGTAACACAGTTTGACCATGATGGGGACATACTTGGCAATTTCCTCCGTCACGGTCGCCAGTGCAGTCGTACCGGCGGAATAATCGCCTGCGGAGTTCTGGGCCATGACGGCTGTTGTGCCGCACAGCAACATCAGCGTGAGCATCTGCATCTTTTTCGTAGAAAACATTCTTTTCATTTGTCTTTTAGTTTTTTGAAACATGATTATTTATTTTTTAGGGTAAGTATTGCAGTTCTTCCGAATCATCATCGCGGCAACACGCCGCCGGTTGCCGGTTTCTATATGCGATAGCCGAAAAAGGCAGGAAAGACGAGGAACGCACCGATCAGGAACAGACACGCGCCGACAAGCGTTATGATGGACTTGGTGATGCCGTCCTCGCCCGTGTTCATCTTTACGTAAATCTGGAATCCGGACACAATCACACAAATCCCGGCGATGGCACAGCATAGAGCTTGGACGTAAAACATCATCGTTACCACGTAGTCGTGCATCGTCGCCAGCGCATCCGCACCCCAACTGTAATTCACGCTGCCGCTTTTCGCCAGAGCTGAACAGGGGATGATGGAACAAAGCGCACATAGTATCTTTTTCGTTTTCGACATCTTACAGCTTATCTTTGACCGGTCTCCATTTCAGGCAGGGACGGTTGTCCAAGCGTCCTTTGGAAATCAACGCCTTATACATCTCTTCGTCGGTAAAGCCGTCGGACAGGTAGGGAGCGATCTCTTCCATCTGCGCCTCCGCCTTGGCCTTCAGCCTTTCAAGCCGCTCTTTCGCGGCTGCCTCCTTTTTCCCTGTATCGCCGTCTTGTACCGCAGGTGGGGCAGCTACGGCTTCCGTGTCGCATGTCTCATTTCCGATACTAAACCCGGTCTCGTTCTCCGAAACCTCGACACTCTCTTCCGTGGCATCCATCGGACCGAGGTCGAAAACTTCCTCGTCAGTCTTCTCCGTTCCCTTCTTTCCATACAGGTCACGGGTAATATTGACTGCGTAATAGACGATGTACAGCCCCGTCAGTACAAGGGCGAATATAAAGTATGAACTCATTTGTTTTTAAGTATGAAATTAAACTTTAATTGAACTTTGAAAGTACAAATGCAAAGAAATGTATTATATTCGATATAACGAAATCTCTTTATATCAAACAGTATTTTATTACATAGAAATAAGTACGAAACATATAAATTGAACTTTAATTTCATACTTTAAGGCGAATGTACCGGGAAAAACGGGCATAAAAAAAGCCCTCCCGGGAGGAGAGCTTTCAAGGGAGGGGTAACGATAATGCCTTACCGTTTCTTTCCACGCAGGTAATCGTTCAGGTCCTTGTACTCGTGATAACGGAGTGCTTCGTTGTGTACCCGCTTGCCGTACATGCCGGCGATGGTCTCTTCCGTTTTCTGTCCGGCGAGATCATTGTCGAGATAACAGTGTATTTCCTCGTACACCTGCAAGTGTTCCAAAGCCTTTTTCAGGTTGTTCACCGAGTTCATCACGAGGTAATCGCAAGGTGCGCCGATGCAGACCGTATCATCACCCGTCTGTTTCAGCGTCAGGTAAGAGAGAAAATCCATGAAGCCTTCGAACACGCAAACCCGGTTCTGTGCTTCACTATGAGAATGCCTGATGACAGAGATGTCCTTACACCGGATACAGCCCTTATAATAAGGATTGCGAATCTCGTACCCGCCCGCCACGTTACCGAAGGCAAGGGCGAAGTAGCGCCGTTGCCGCAATTCATAATGGACCTCCCGGCAGAACATGCGGCCGATGTCTCCGTCGATTCCACGGGAATGAAGGTACGAGAGCAGCGCATGGTGCTGCAACGGTACGATGAGCACGTCCTTCATGTCGGCTTCGACGGGTCGGGGCGTTGTCCCCGGAATCCGCACCCTTTGTATCGGGATAGCGTTCTCGTGCTTGCCTATATAGGCAAGCACTTCGCTCACGCTGTCCGTCCGGTAAAGGTGCTTGCCCAGTTCCACAAGGTCTCCGCCCGTCGCTGCGCCAAAGTCATACCATTCGTTGAGCCGGTCATTGACCTTGAACGACGGGGTACGCTCATTGCGTAGCGGCGACAAATACCAGTATTGTTTCGATGTTACACTCTGGGGGTGGTAGCCGAGGCTGGCAAGATAGTCCACGATACGCAGTTGTTTTGCTTCCGCTATGGTCATGTCATTTTCTTTTCACTTGTTTTCAAAAAACGGTTTACTTTGGTTTTTCTCCTATATATACCCGGACCAAAGTAAACTAAATTATTTTTCACCTTCCGCGTCCTCGCATTCTTCGTCGAAAAGCAAGGCTTCGGTCGGGGTCACATCGTAATAAAAGAGCTTGTCCCGTTTGACGATCAGCTTTAGGTTTTCCGTCAGGTACTGCAGCAGTTTTATCATGACGCTGCGTCCCCGTTTGAACCCGATAGCCTCATAGGAAGCCATGAGAGCCTGTAGTACGTTCTCGAAACCTTTGATGGGCCTGTCCCCGAAAGCGGCGGAAAGCGCCTCCCGGTGCTGCTCGATGGACAAATCCATGAAGCTGCTCCGGGCCTTCGGTCTCACGCTGCCATCAAACGAATAGTTATCCACCATGACCGGCAATCCTTCGTCATCAACGGAAAAAGCAAACGGTTTGAACTCCTTCTCGCGGATATGCAGCGCATGAACTTCACTGATAACGGGATTCTCCGCACTCTTGGTGATGACCAGCACCGTTTCCGCCTTATTGCTCATTTCCGTGCCGATATGCCCGCGCACATTGTTGTCGCCTTTATTCAGGTGCAGCACACAATGGATATGCAGGTCGTATTTCGACGACCACTCCATCATCTTGTTGATAACCTCCACCGATTCGCTGGTGCTGTTGATGTCGAGCATCAGGTCGCGGATGCCGTCAATGATGACCAGCCCGTACCCTTTGTTCTGTCGCAGAGCGTAGTCGATGACCTCAATACGCACGGCTGGCGTGTATTCCCGCAGGCAAATGAAATCGAGATTCTCGTTGTCGGTTGTGGTGGGCAGCCCCGCCAGGCGGAGAATACGTTCCAACACGTTATGGCAATGGAAACGGCTCTGTTCGGTGTCCACGTACAAGATCCTACGCTTGCCTTCGGGCAGATGCGCCCGGTAGTTCAAAACCTGCCGGCCCGCCAGTGACGCGGCGACAATAGCAGAGACATTAAACGTCTTTTTCGCCTTCGCCTTACCCGTCGAAGCGCTAAAATTGCCGAGCGTCGCTATGGTGGAGTTGTCGATCCATATAATCTGGGGCGGAGTCACGTAGGTGTCCGTGGCCTTTATCTGCGATGCCGTGAGAATATCCGACAGGCGATTCTCGTCCAGTTCCGCCCACGAGTTACGGTCAGTTCTTTTTTCGTTTTCCATAGCGCTTCTGGTTAAAGAACGGTTGGGTTGCGGATACTTCCGTCGCCATACGCATGGCATCGTCCACCGTAGGTTCGTAGTTTTGCAAGAGCCATGCGTCCAGCTCTTCCTTCGCGAAGTAAAGCATCTTGCCGCGAGGTTTGTAGTGCGGGATTTCCTTGTTCGATGTGAGTTTGTACAACATACTTTCGGACACGCCGATATACATGCACGCCTCTTGAAAAGTGAAGACTTTCTTGGTCGTGTAAATGGTATTTTCCAGCAAAGCCACACGCTCCAACAGACCTTCCACCGGTTCCAACTTCTTGAGAACCGCTTCTATGGCGGTCAGCCGTTCGCTTAACCGCTCCATGAATGTTGTTCTGTTTTGCATAAAATACATGTTAAAATTAGACAATGGAGAGTTACCTCCGTTATGCAGCGCGCTAACGGAGGTCAAAGTTATGTGATGTGAACCGGACAGCCGGAAATTCCGGCATGATACTATGCACGTATCACGGCAACTATCACTGTTTTATCTTTCACATACTTGGCTTTTTGGCACTTCGTGTCATATTTTCAGCCGACTGATGGCTTTTCGTATGCCGAGGTTTGCCGATGTAATGTTGTTCCTCGCCGCAGAGAGGGCAGACGAGAGGCTTGAAGCGGTAACATATCTTGTGCCGTCTTTGGACAACAGGAACCGCCCCTTGTCGAGAACCGACTGCCAGTGAGGCAGGATAAAGGTGTTTTCGAGCAACGCATCGAACAGAACCGCCACATGGCGGATATTGTTCACACGTATACAGAAATTCTCCTTGCAGGCAAAAAGCGCTTCCATGTCCTCGATGCGGAGAGTGGAAACGCAAAACAGATGATAAGCGTTGGCGCAAGCCACAATACCTGTCATCTGTTCACGGGAAAAATTGCAACCAAAGGAGAGAGGTGGAGCGTTTCTGGAATCTTCTGTACGTGAAGAGTCGAACCATACTCCGGCAATGTCGTACTTTTGTTTCAAGGCCATGCACTCCTCGAAAGAAAATGTTTCTGCGGTAAAGAGGCTTTTGACGAGACTTGTACAATCGAGCAACAGCCCTCTGATGATATGAATGTTCATTTCATGGCAATTCCTGCAAACCGCACTGTTGCAGTCGATGTACCGGTGGCTGTTTATAAAGTCATCCACGTAGCGGCCATATCGTTTGCCGTCTGCCATGACGTCTTGAAGATAAAGCTCCCTTGCTTCGGAGAGCAACTCGTAAAATTCTTCCGCTACATCCTGTTCCGTAGCGAAGTGGTGCAGATGTGGTCTCCCTTCAAAAAAAGAGAGGACCTGTTGTTTTGTCCTTTCATGTCGAATTGTTTTTTATGGGTTTATACTTATTATAATAGTGGCATTACTTCGACCATTTGAAATATCGGAGAAAAGCCGGAAATATTTACCTGTAAATTGAATTTGACATGTATGACTACATCAGTCGAATAGGCCGTTAACCAAATTGACTGCTTCGTCTTTTTTCTGGTTGATGATTTTGGCGTACACCTGTGTCATTCTCACGGAGGTATGGCCAAGCAGCTTCGATACGGTATAGAGATCCGCACCGAGCGTCAGCATCATGGTCGCGAATGTATGCCGGGCGGTGTGAAAAGTAAAACGCTTGGTGATTCCGGCCGCTTCGGCCCACGGTCTGAGATACTGATTGATATTTGAAGGCAGGTTGAACACAGGATCGTCCGCAGCCTTGTCCTCACGCTCCGGCATCCATTTCAACGCCTCGTTGGAGAGTGGCAGGTAAATCGGTTCTTTGGTCTTCTGCATAGCTACCGCCAGACGGTATTGGCCGTTATCGACAAAGACATTCTTCCATTTCAGGCCGACAATATCGCTGATACGCAGTCCGCAGAAGCAGGAGAACAGATAGGCATTTTTTACCCTCCCTTCCTGCATCGGAGTGGCAATCAATGCCCGTACCTCTTCGATGGTCATATAGGACCGCACGCTTTCCGGCATTTTGGGCTTCTCCGACTTTTCCATCTCGTTAAACGGATTTCTCAACAACCGTTTAGCCCGAACGGCAGCATTCAGGGCGCCATTGAATATCTGATAATAGGTGTTGCGTGTAGAAGCTGCTATCGGCTTTCCTTTAGGGCGGAAGGTTGTCAGCATGTAGTCGATATAGCCTTGGCAAAAAGCGAGGTCAACCCGATCCAATATAAATCTTTCCCCTGCATATTCTTTCAGGATATGGGTAACGGCTTTGATTTGACCGATACCCTTCTTGTCGCGTTTCTCTTGGTACTCCAGATAGGTTTGCATCCAGTCCAGCAGATAAATCTTATCCGTATGGTTCACGATACCGGCTTCACCACTGGTCAGTTCGATAATACGTTTCGACTTGATGGCATTTGCGGCAGCCATTGTTATTTCATTTTGCCGACGGGTATTGCTGTCCGTTCCCGGAATAAGATACAGCTTCAGGTACTCGTATGTCCGTTTGCCGTTGCGGTATATATCCAGATACAGACTTTTGCTGCCATCGGACAAATCCTTCATCCGAAGACGGATTGGTTCTTTTACTTTTTTAGGCTTCTTTATTCGTGGCATAATCGTATTCTTTCATTCGTTATTTTTCGTATGCAAATGTACGAATTAAAACTGAAATCAAGAAACAAACAAGGAACAAAAATGTACCCAAAAAGAACCGATTAACAGAAAATAATGAAAACAACTGAAAGAAAGAGCGTCTTTATAAAACACTGATATAAAGCTAATTTATCTATACTTGTTTGGATTTTCTTTTCATCTTTAATATACCTGTTTATTTATTGGTAATGAATGAACTTACACCCACCCAGACAAAATCGTCCAAATCAACCTCAAAATAATCCCCTCCTCCCCGATTGAGTGCGGCAACTTCCGCCAAACGTCCTTCGGGAAGCATCTTGTAAACGCGGACATAACATTCTTCCTTATACGGATTTTCATCTACGACAAGGAAAAGACCGGATTTTCCACAGAATAAAGGGGTATCTATACTACGATATTCGTAAACTTCTCCTGTAACATCACTCATCACAAAATAGCCCCAGCTCTCAAACCCTGAATAGTGAAAAAAATGCAGACCGTAATCAGACTGATACCCATCATAGTACCATTTTATAAATCCATCTTCATCTTCTTTCGCCGGAGAATTCAGCAGTGCGAGTTCCCCCTTTTTCCAGCGCACGGACAGTTTATTCTGATTGTCTGTATAACGCCCTTTACCAGAATCAAGCTGTTTATTACAACTATCCGCCTTCATATTCGTATATTCAGCAAATTCAAGTTTTTTCACGTCTGCCCCTGTATTGCTATACATACGCAAGGAGATCATTCTTCCACTATGATAGTCATACATACTCTTTTCAATCCGGTTGCCTTCTTCAGAATAAATTTCAGTCATGACACCCGGCACGCCTTTCTCCGAGTACGGATAACTCTCGAAACGACGTAGCCGCCCGCCAGAATAATTCCTTATATCCAGCCGCTTTTGAGTTCCGACCGTCACAATGCTTCGTTTTACAGAATCACACTTATCATCCATGAAGTATATCGGCTCATCGGAATCCTTTTCAAAATATTTTCGTTTCAGAAGATACTTTTTGCCGTTCTCCAATGCATAAATTTCTTGAATGTAATAAAAGGGAGTCCCTTCTGATGCCTGATATTTATACTCATACCAGTCGGGAGCCTCCGCTACCCCGTCAGGGTCATTATAAGCGTATTCCGAATGGCTATAATACCAACATTCGGTCGGTAACACTTCCTGATCGTCAATATAATGATTAACCTGCCATAGATGTCCGTTGGCATGCCATCTCATTTCCTCTCCGTTTAGCTTCCCATCTTTATAGTGTTCAAACCAGTCCGGCTTTCCATCATAATACCATCTCTGACGTACTCCATTAAGTTTACCTCGTGTAGCCTGGTAAAAGATATGGGGATATCCGTTGGAATAATAAGATTGATAAAGTTCACAAATACTGTCAAGAGTGATTATACGACTTGTCATACAATGGGAAGAGATACTGTAATGACGCACCGTATCGTTCTTTATTCCGTCTTTATAAACAACTACCGAATAATAGGGTTCCGACACAAAAGAATCAGTCGAGCGAAAATAAAAGTGCTTATAAGCACCGTTCATCAATGAGTCCTTGTAAAAACAACGTTCCACGCCATCTACTTGTTTCCGGCAAATACTGTCGGAGTCATAGACCTTCAAAGAAGATGCTTCCGGTTCTTTTAGCAATGATTCGGAAAGCGTATCAGGAATAATCCAATCACTTCCTTTATAAAAATCCATAGAGAAAGCTTCGGAAATAGCAGTAGTTTTTTCGCTTAAAGCGTTTTCCTGTGTTTCCTGATTCGTGGAAGAAGATTGCGAAGTTCCTCCGGTTTTTCCGCCACATGATAACAACAGTAATACGCAGCTATATACCAAAGCGTTTTTCATACCAAATATCTTTTATTTAATACATAATTACGGCAAAATTAATGATAATATCAGATAATCAGGTATAAATCGATCCCAAAAATGGAATAATTATCTGTCAGCAGGCTATTATTTCGTTCAACAAATACTAACTTTACAACGTTATTAATAGAAAAGAACGAACGTCATGATTGTTAAAACACTACTAGATACAGACCTCTATAAGTTTACCACCTCGTACGCTTATATCAAACTGTTCCCCTATGCAATGGGTACTTTTAGTTTCAATGACCGGAACGAAACAAAGTATACCGAAGCTTTTCTGGAAACACTCAAGGCAGAGATCAAGAATCTTAGTCAGTTGAGATTCACGGAAGAGGAGTTGGAATACATGACGAAGAATTGCAGATTTCTCCCGAGAGTCTACTGGGAGTGGTTGTCTTCTTTTCGTTTCGACCCGAATAAGATTGATATTCATCTGGATGAAGCCTGTCATCTCCACATCGAAGTGACTGACTTGCTTTATAAAGTGACTTTATATGAAGTGCCTTTGCTCGCTATTGTTTCTGAAATCAAAAACCGGTTCTTCGGCCATGTAGCAGACATGAACGGGATTCTTTGCAAACTGTCGGAGAAAATAGAGTTATCGAACCAACATCAGCTCCGCTTTTCAGAATTTGGTACACGGAGAAGATTCTCTATTGATGTGCAGGAAACTGTTATCAAAAGACTGAACGAGACAGCGCAATATTGCACCGGGACTTCCAACTGCAACTTCGCAATGAAATATGGAATGAAAATGATGGGGACTCACCCTCACGAATGGTTTATGTTTCATGGAGCACAGTTCGGATATAAACATGCCAATTATATGGCACTCGAAAACTGGGTGAATGTTTATGACGGTGATTTGGGTATCGCACTTTCCGATACCTATACTTCCGGCATCTTCCTTAGTAACCTTAGCCGTAAACAAGCTAAACTTTTCGACGGTGTGCGCTGCGATTCCGGTAATGAATTTGAGTTTATCGACCGACTGGTTGCCCGCTACAAAGAGTTGGGAATCGACGCGACAACCAAAACCATCGTATTCAGCAATGCCCTCGACTTTACAAAAGCATTAGACATTCAAGAATACTGCAAAAACAAAATCCGCTGCTCTTTCGGAATCGGCACCAATCTCACCAACGATACCGGGTTCGAACCTTCGAACATCGTGATGAAACTGACGCAATGCAAGATGAATGTCAATCAGGAGTGGAGGGAATGTATCAAACTGTCGGATGATGAAGGAAAACATACCGGCAGTCTTGAAGAAGTGCAGGCATGCCTGCATGAGTTGAGGTTGAACTAAATTATAACAATGTGGCACATATTTTCCGTAAGTTCTCCAAATGCGCTATAACATTCTTATCTTTTCGGGCAATCTGCATATTATATCTTGTCTGCATATTCATCAGCATTTCCGCATTTATATTGGTAGCAGCTTCAATCAATAAGGCAAAATCCGTAGATACAGGACGACGCCCATTCAATATATCATTCAACATCGTATAAGACACGCCTACCACTTCCGCAAATCGTTTCTGCGATATACCACGAGATTGTAATTCTTCTTTTATAATCTCTCCCGGATGCACCGGAATAAAAGAATACCCTAAGTTAGACATACTATTCTTATTTATAATGATTTGTTATGTCAATAATAGAACAAATAGTTATGATTGGTTCAGAGTCCGTAGTCGATATTTTAAATTCCAGTCGATATTGTTTATCAATCCGAATAGAGGAAATATCTTTTTTACTCCCTGTCAATACTTCATAATTCAACGAATTTAAAGGATAAAGCGCTTCTACATTCAATGCTTCAGCCAAAGTGACAATTCGCTTCACATAATTCCTTATTACTTGAGGTTGAAAACGATGCTTCTTATCGTTACATTTACCTTCATAATAAAGTTCTGAAAGATACTCCTTTTCAAACTCAATAACCATTTCTCTAATTATTACGACAGTACAAAGATAGTAGTTTTTCCAAGAATACACTAAAAAAGTGGATATAATGATAGCAGTTCTATCAAACTTAGTTAAAACCAAGAAGTATTAGATAAAAACTGCTATCACCTTATTAAAATAACTGTATCCAAGCAGCACAGTATACATGTGCTTTCTTTATACTATCTGTGACAAAAGTGACAAAATCCATATCCGTGGAGTTAGATTAAAATCTTTTTCAGAATTTGAATCCTTTCACTGCTTTTTCCAATCTTTCCAAAGGTAATTCGCCGGATTGCCGCCAAAGCTGTTGCCCTTTTCTAAAAAGAATAAAGGTAGGAGTCGACTCCACCGTATAAAAATCAGTAAGGGCAGGCTCCTGGTCGATGTCCACTTCCACCACTTCCAATGTTCCTACCATTAGTTTCTTGAACTCTTCAACAACCGGTTTCATGCGCTGGCAGTGAGGACACCACGTTGCGTAAAACTCTGCCATTACCCAATCACCGTTAGCCAGCTTCTCCTGGTTTCTTTCTTCACGAGCTATTTTCTTTTCTTTCATAATGAATATCTCCTTTTAATTAATAACTACCAACCTAACAATATCAGGAGAAAGATGGTTTAGAAAAGAAGCAAGGTTACACACAAATTAAAGAATCAAACCCGTTTACATTTCCCCGACCAACTATCCATATCCAAGCGAATCATCTCCGTACGATGAAAAGACTTCTCCGCATCATACTTTGCTCTTATCACTTTATCTTCCGGACTAAGGACAAGCATTGCACAAAATTGAAACTTTCGTGCAAAAAAGAAACATCCTATTCAATATTTATTTATCTTTGCCCCCCAAAATGGTTCAGAATCCGTATCCAACGGACGATGATTAATAGGGAACCGGGTGTAAATCCCGGACAGTCCCGCTGCTGTGAAACTCTGTTCAATGTCTTATAATTGAACTAATTTAACGCCACTGATGTTATTCGGGAAGGCAAATAAGACAAGAGTCAGTCAGAAGACCTGCCATTTTGTGTAAGACGCCCCTCTCCTCGTGGATTAGGAGAAAGAGTATCACTTGTTAAGCCCCAAATCAAAAAAATACTGTTTTTCGTCGGGTGGAGTATGTCCATTAGACGGGAAGACATTAATAAGTATGTACTTAATTGAAAAAAGTATGATAAAAAAAATCTTAGTAGCCAATCGCGGTGAAATTGCCGTAAGGGTGATGCGTTCCTGCCGGGAAATGGAGATAACGAGTATCGCTATCTTCTCCGAAGCAGACCGGACCGCGAAGCACGTGCTTTATGCAGACGAAGCTTATTGCGTAGGGCCGGCAGCATCCAAAGAGAGTTATCTGAATATAGAAAAAATCATCGAAGTGGCAAAAGCAGCTCATGCAGACGCCATCCATCCGGGTTACGGCTTCTTGTCCGAGAATGCCACATTCGCCCGTCGATGTCAGGAAGAAGGAATCATCTTTATCGGACCCAATCCGGAAACAATGGAAGCTATGGGAGATAAAATTGCTGCCCGTATCAAAATGATTGAGGCGGGAGTACCCGTAGTTCCCGGCACACAAGACAACCTGAAAAGCGTAGAAGAAGCCGTAGAGCTTTGCAATAAAATTGGCTATCCGGTGATGCTGAAGGCCTCTATGGGCGGTGGTGGAAAGGGTATGCGCCTCATCCACAGTGCCGAAGAAGTGGAAGAAGCATATACCACTGCCAAGAGCGAATCATTGTCTTCCTTTGGCGACGACACGGTTTACCTGGAGAAGTTCGTTGAAGAGCCTCATCACATCGAGTTCCAGATTCTTGGTGACAAGCATGGAAACGTCATTCATCTGTGCGAACGCGAATGTTCCGTGCAACGCCGTAACCAGAAAATCGTGGAAGAGACTCCTTCGGTTTTCGTCACTCCCGAACTGCGAAAAGACATGGGTGAAAAAGCGGTAGCGGCGGCTAAAGCTGTGAACTACATCGGTGCGGGTACTATCGAATTCCTTGTTGATAAACACCGCAACTATTATTTCCTTGAGATGAACACCCGCTTGCAGGTGGAACATCCGATTACGGAAGAAGTGATTGGAGTAGATTTGGTAAAAGAGCAAATTAAAGTTGCTGACGGACAAGTGCTTCAACTGAAACAAGAGAATATCCGGCAACGCGGGCACGCTATCGAATGTCGTATCTGTGCCGAAGACACTGAAATGAATTTCATGCCAAGTCCGGGTATCATCAAACAAATTACAGAGCCGAACAGTATCGGTGTGCGTATTGACAGTTATGTATATGAAGGATATGAAATTCCGATCTACTATGACCCGATGATCGGTAAACTGATTGTGTGGGCTACCAATCGCGAATATGCGATTGAGCGGATGCGTCGTGTTCTCCACGAATATAAATTGACCGGAGTGAAAAACAACATCAGTTATCTGCGTGCCATCATGGATACTCCCGATTTTGTAGAAGGTCATTATGACACAGGATTCATCGCCAAGAACAGCGAGTTTCTGCAACAACGGATTACGCGCACCAGCGAATATTCCGAAAATATTGCCCTGATCGCTGCTTATATAGACTATTTGATGAATCTCGAAGAGAACAACAGCGGTATGGCTGCCGACAACCGCCCTATCAGCAAGTGGAAAGAGTTCGGATTGCATAAGGGTGTGTTGAGAATCTAAATTTTAACAAAGAGAATTCAATTATGGAAATTCATATAGGAAACCGTGTGGCCGAAGTAGAACTGGTCAGCAAGGAAGATAACAAGGTAGTGCTCACCATTGATGGAAAAACGTTTGAAGCAGACGTAGTGATGGCAGAAAACGGTACTTGCAACATCTTGATGGACGGACGCAGTTCGAACGCACAGCTGATTCGCCGTGATAACGGAAAAAGCTATAAAGTGAATACGCATTATAGCAGTTTCAATGTAGAAATAGTGGACAGCCAAGCAAAATATCTGCGTATGCGCAAGAAAGGGGAAGAAGAACAGAATGACTGTATCATTTCTCCGATGCCGGGCAAAGTAGTGAAAATACCTGTTGCAGTCGGCCAGGAAATGAAGGCGGGAGACACCGCTATCGTTATCGAAGCCATGAAGATGCAGAGTAACTACAAAGTGACTTCAGACTGCCGCATTAAAGAAATTCTGGTTCAGGAAGGTGATAACATAACCGGCGACCAGACATTAATAACATTAGAACCGATTGCATAATATAAGAACGGATTGCATTATGGAAGAAATGAACAAAGCATACGCCACGTTCGAGGAACGTGACCGCATCGCTTCTCTTGGTGGAGGCGTTGATAAAATAGAGAAGCAACACGAAAGCGGCAAAATGACTGCTCGCGAACGTATTGAGATGTTGCTCGATAAAGGTACTTTCGTTGAACTGGATAAGTTGATGGTTCACCGTTGTACGAACTATGGCATGGATAAAAACAAAATTCCGGGAGACGGTATCGTTTCAGGTTACGGAAAGGTAGACGGTCGCCAAGTATTTGTTTACGCTTATGACTTTACCGTATATGGCGGCTCACTGTCTGCTTCCAATGCCAAAAAGATTGTGAAAGTACAACAACTTGCGTTGAAGAACGGTGCCCCGATTATCGCTTTGAATGATTCAGGCGGCGCACGTATTCAGGAAGGTATCGAAAGCCTTTCCGGTTATGCGGATATTTTCTATCAGAACACAATGGCCAGCGGTGTGATTCCACAGATTTCGGCCATCCTGGGTCCTTGTGCCGGAGGTGCTTGCTACTCTCCTGCCCTTACCGATTTCATCTTTATGGTGAAAGAAAAAAGTCACATGTTCGTGACTGGTCCCGATGTAGTAAAAACCGTGATTCATGAAGAAGTAAGCAAAGAAGAGCTGGGTGGCGCAATGACACATAGCAGCAAGAGCGGTGTGACGCATTTTATGTGCAACTCCGAAGAAGAACTGTTGATGAGTATCCGCGAACTGTTGTCTTTCTTACCGCAGAATAATATGGATGAAGCCAGGAAACAACCTTGCGCCGACGAAACCAACCGCGAAGACGCTTTTCTGGATACAATCGTTCCGGCAGATCCGAACGTACCATATGATATGAAAGACATTATCGAACGCGTGATAGACAACGGTTATTTCTTCGAAGTCATGCCGAACTTTGCAAAGAATATCATCATCGGCTTTGCCCGCATGGCAGGTCGTTCGGTAGGTATCGTAGCCAATCAGCCGGCTTATCTTGCCGGCGTTCTTGACATCGACGCCAGCGACAAAGCAAGTCGTTTTATCCGTTTTTGCGACTGTTTCAATATTCCGTTGATTACATTCGAAGATGTTCCGGGATTCCTTCCGGGATATACGCAGGAGAACAACGGTATCATCCGTCACGGCGCAAAAATAGTTTATGCGTTCGCAGAAGCTACTGTTCCCAAACTGACTGTTATTACCCGCAAAGCTTACGGCGGCGCTTATATCGTAATGAACTCCAAGCAGACAGGAGCTGATGTGAACTTCGCATATCCCAGCGCAGAAATTGCAGTGATGGGTGCAGACGGTGCAATCAATATCCTGTTCCGCAAAGCTGACGAAGCAACAAAGGCTAAGGAACTGGAAGCCTACAAAGAAAAGTTTGCTACTCCGTATCAAGCTGCCGAACTGGGATATATTGACGAAATCATTTATCCGAGACAGACTCGCAAACGTCTGATTCAGGCACTAGAAATGACGGAAAACAAAATGCAGACAAATCCGCCCAAGAAGCACGGTAATATGCCTTTATAACAACTAGATAAGGTGTGCATAAAGCACCCTCCCATCAAGACGGGCTTACATAGATTCTACGATATACTTTAGAATCTTTGTAAGCCCTCTTTTTATGAGTAAGTCTTTTTATATACACAAAAAAAACGGCACCTCGATTCACATCGCAGCACCGTCACAACACAAACACAAAATAAAACACGACAAAACTACTATGCAATCTTCCTGTCATGCCGGGGAGGCATACCTTGCTTGACTTATCTATATTCGCATACACACAAGAAGCTTTATCAGGCGATTTGCACAATAAATAACATACACTTCCGGATTTTGTTCATTGAATTGAGAAGATTTTATATCATAAAATGAGAAGAAAATGAAATAACGTGCTCTTAACGAATTCAAGAGAAACGAAAAAAAACGGCACCCCGATTCACATCGCAGCACCGTCACAACACAAACACAAAATAAAACACGACAAAACTACTATGCAATCTTCCTGTTATGCCGGGGAGGCATATTCACTAGCCTATATATATTCGCATACCTACAAGTAGCCATCAGGCGATTTGCATATATAAAACATTCAGATTTTTATTTTGTTCACGAAAGGAGAAGCAAAAATGTTATTTCTTCTCCTTGTAATCTTTCAGGAAGCCTTCCATCAGCCATTTTGCGAGTGCCTGACGATTGGAATTTATCACCAACCGACGCTGATCGAACGTATTCTGGATATTGCCCAACTCCACAAAAACGGAAGCGGGAGTGGTATGGGAAAGCACGTATAAGTTGCGCCCGCTCACTGTGCCGGAAAAACCCCGATTAGGCTGATGCTTATCATATTTTGACTCAAACGTATCTTTCATATTATTCGCCAATCGTTTGCTGTCTCCTTTTTTATTCGAATAATAGAAAAAGACATCCGTTTGTTTTCCCTTACTACGGCTATCGATATGAATAAAAATCGCCCTGCAATAAGAGTGATTCTTACGGTCTTTCCGGTAAAGGGCATTTATTTTATCACAACGTTGCTGAAGGCGTTGCACTTGATTTAAAGGAATTGCATCCCCCATACAAGTCTCACGTTTACTGTTCGACAGATACGAATCATCACGAATGCCATCTTTGGCATCTTGAATGATGATATGCACTTCGGCTCCTTCCTGCATCAGGTTACGTGCCAGACGGAGTGCAATATCATAAGCGTATTCATCTTCATGCAGTTCGTATCTACCCACTTTTCCAATAGCTCCCGGATCGGGACCTCCGTGTCCGCTAACCACATAGAAACAAGCACCGGCAAGACGGTTGGAAGTGACTTTCACATTAGCCAGTTGCTTTCCAAACAGAGGCTCATTGATGGTGGTTCCTATTTTTGTCGATTTAGCTTTTGAAGATTGCTTTGTCCCGGCGCCTTCGGAAGTTGTGTTCTTGGCACCCGTATTTTTGGCAGGAGTAGTCTTGGCAGAAGTAGTTGTCGATTTCTTTACCGGAGGAATAACATAAGTCACGCCTACTTTAAGCACATTATTCTTTCCCAGCTTCTGCTTATTCAACTCTATAAAATCGTCGTAATACTTCTTCGGAGAACGGTTGTGCCTCAACAGAAAAGAAGAGATGCCCTCACCCGCCTTCGGAGTTGCCTTCTGCTGCGCCCAAAGAGTTGTGCCCGAAAAAAGAAAAGCTAAGAATAAAAGAATATAGAGTTTATTTTTCATAACTACATTAACTATCTCCTTCGCAAGAGTTATCATTTCACTCATAAACAGGGCAAAAATACAATTATTTTCCCTACTTTTGCAGCATTAAAACATTTTTTGAAATAAAACATTAAAACCCGATAACATTATGGCAAAACAATTCAAACCGGAAACCCTGTGTGTACAGGCTGGATGGACGCCTAAAAAAGGCGAACCACGCGTATTGCCCATCTATCAAAGTACAACTTTCAAATACGATACCAGCGAGCAAATGGCCCGCCTGTTCGATTTGGAAGACAGTGGTTACTTTTATACCCGCCTGCAAAATCCAACGAATGACGCCGTTGCCGCCAAAATCGCCGCTCTTGAAGGTGGTGTAGCCGCTATGCTGACTTCCAGCGGTCAGGCAGCCAACTTCTATGCCATTTTTAATATCTGCCAGGCAGGAGATCACTTCGTTTGTTCTTCCGCTATTTATGGAGGTACGTTCAACCTGTTCGGAGTGACGATGAAAAAACTAGGCATCGATGTGACTTTCGTAAATCCGGATGCCAGCGAAGAAGAAATTTCTGCTGCTTTCAAACCGAATACAAAGGCTTTGTTTGGCGAAACAATTTCCAATCCTTCTTTGGAAGTACTGGATATTGAAAAGTTCGCACGTATCGCACACAGTCACGGGGTCCCCTTGATTGTTGACAACACCTTCCCTACTCCTATCAACTGTCGCCCGTTTGAATGGGGAGCTGACATCGTAGTTCATTCTACTACCAAATATATGGACGGACACGCTACAAGCGTAGGTGGCTGTATCGTAGATAGCGGTAATTTTGACTGGGATGCTCACGCAGAAAAATTCCCGGGACTTTGTACTCCGGACGAGTCTTACCACGGGCTGACTTACACGAAAGCATTTGGCAAAGGCGCCTATATCACCAAAGCAACCGCGCAACTGATGCGTGACCTCGGCAGCATCCAAAGCCCGCAAAACTCTTTCTTATTGAATCTGGGACTTGAGACACTGCACTTGCGTATGCCTCAACACTGCCGTAACGCACAGAAAGTGGCCGAATATCTTTCTAAAAATGAGAAAGTAGCTTGGGTAAACTATTGTGGTCTGCCGGACAACAAATATTACAGCCTGGCACAGAAATATATGCCGAACGGTTCTTGCGGAGTCATCTCCTTCGGTCTGAAAGGCGGACGTGATGTGTCTATCAAGTTTATGGATTCACTGGAATTCATCGCTATCGTTACTCACGTAGCCGATGCACGTAGTTGCGTGCTCCATCCGGCAAGCCATACTCACCGCCAGTTGACGGATGAGCAACTGATGGAAGCCGGTGTACGTCCGGACCTGATCCGCCTATCGGTAGGTATCGAAAATGCGGATGATATCATTGCTGATATCGAACAGGCTTTGAACGCATAACAATACCGTAAAGGTATCAAATACTAAGTAAGAGAAGGCACGGGAAATCTTTCATTCCCGTGCCTTTTTATTTGCCACAAAAAGAAAATTAATTTCGAAGAGAATCATTTCAAATGTGAACCGATAAATCCTTCCAGATGATTATAAATCCTCGGCAGACAAACTGGAAATCACTGTATCCACCCAATATACAACTGTTCTATCCGCCGGCAAAACTCCTTCCAGATAAGGTGAATCGGATACCTCCTCCAACCATGCCGTAGTAATCGGTCCTCTTTCTCTTGTAGAACTTTGAGTTCCTAAATACGGACTAAAATTAAAAAACGTGTGTTGTTGCTCTACATTATTTTTATCTATATATGTAAAGACAAAAGCCTTTTTCTGTTTTCCACCCAATGAAGCCCACTCTATCTGGTATGTTCCTTCAACAAGAATTTGCTCATCCTCTGTCTTATAAATGAATTTCCCTCCTGTTCCTTCTTCAGATAAATGATATACATCATCCGGCCGCAAAATACAGATATCTCCTTTATTTATAAAAGAATAAGGAGCCATTGCCACATTTACTTTTTCCTGCAACTCGCTTTCCGAATCCAATGACAACATATCTTCACTGGGTCTGGAAACCTGAAATTCAGGTTGGTCGACGCACATAAATGTCAATACGCCATAAGAAACAGTCACAGGCAGGGTGACATAATTACCATCCTTATCAGTAACGGTAACCGTTACTTTCCCTTTTTTACCATGCGAACTAAGCCATAATCGGTTGTCGATGACTGTTGCTGTCACAATTGTTTCATCGGAGCTTTGTGCAGAGTAGCCACCTTTTCCATTGGCTATCCCGATATTCTCCGCTTCCCATCCGTTAAGATACAAAACTGTAGAAGAAACAGTGTTTGTACAAGTTCCTGTTTCGTCAACCAGTTCGGAACCACTAAATAAGATAATCTCTGCATCATCTTGACAGGCTGATACACAAAAAGCCATAACAGAAAGAAGAAAGAAGCCTAATAAAGTTTTTGTTTTCATATTTTCAGTGGTATGGTTAAATCCCGGCATATGCCATTGTTTTGCAAAGATATAAAGTATTTGTAAAAAACACTATCTTTGTATGAAAAGTTACCAATAGTACAGATCCACTAGATTCTTCCATACAGTGTAAGTTATATGAGATATACAACAGAAGGTCATTGAAAAGGACGTTCCCGGGGGAAAAAGGGAATGGGAAATACGGGAACGTCCTCAAAACATAACAATACAGAAATATGGACTTTCACAAGGGCGCATTTCTGTCTCTCTTATGCAACATTCCCTTCTATAAAAATATGGAGGAAATATCTGGAGAGGATATTATTATGTGGGAAATTTAGTTTATAGTCTTAAAAGCAATCTGATTGCATCAAAGTGATGAACGATAGGCAGTCCGAATATATTCTCCTACTGCATTGTCATCATTGATTTCTATGTATTTTTTCAATAAATCCGCAAATCCGAATTTTATCTGTTCCGTTTGCTTGTTCTCGCAGGCTGTGGAATATTCATCAACAGCCATGAGAAAATCCTGCATTCGTTCATTCAGCATTGTTCCTCCTGTGCAAACCACATCGGAAATATAGGCTTGGATACTACCATTTTCTATGACAACAGGGAGGCGGTATTCCAGTCCCGATTTGTTGGCACGAATAGAAAGCACTTTTACTACGGGCGACACAATAGTCCCCGTATCGGAAAAATCAAACTTTCCGTGGATTATTTCTGCACTATCTACCGGCTGCCCGCTCGAAACATCTTTCATATAAACCATTTTTCCTTCGAATTCGGGCAAAGGTGCACTGCCGTTAATCTCGTAACCTTTTATCTGATGCCCGGTGCAAGCCACTATCAGACATATTCCCGGAAGAAAAGATAAAAGTTTCACATATCTGTTCATTAAGCTCTTCATTCTTCTTTAAAAAAGAAAAGCCGTCCGCACTATCAGCTGAACGGCTTTCTCTTTTCATTCATACATTTGTATAATCATTCATCCTTAGAATCTGAATCCCAGTTTCACTACAGGCATTTCAAATATTTTGATATTGTGGTGACTGGCGTTATATTTATCAAATCCTTTCGGGCAAATCTGTATCAAGTCATAGCGGTAAGCCAGAGGGTGCATTTCGAAACCGAAAACAAAACCTTTGGCAATGCTATACTCAATACCTGCTACGGCAGCTACTTTGAAACCGTACATCTGACCGGCTTTACTTCCGGAAACATAGACCTGTGACGGAAGTTCTTCCGAGTCGTCACTATCCTTGTAGGTGTCTCCGGTGTATGGTTCGGTCGTTTCAATGCGTGCCATCTGGAAGCCGAGTGCGCCTCCGAGATATGGATGAATACGTTCGTTGCGAGTCTTGAAATAGTAGTTGGAACCGACAGATACATACCAGTTGTTGGTCATCTGCGCATTGATATAACTTTGCGCAGGGATAATCATGTCAGGTACACTGTTGTCTCCTTCTACATAGTCTTTTTTAGGAGTGAGGCTGACGTTCATGCTGAACTGGAAATTTACATCCCAATTGTCAGACACGAAATACTTACCTTCAATTCCGGCTATATTGACCAGACTATTATTATTCAGACTCCCGATGTTCAGATAGCGGTTCAGATCGCCGGAGTTATCCTTCCCTCCATTGGGAAGTCCGACTACTCCTCCGTCATTGGAGAACTTAGGAAGCAGATAAGAGGTGTTCTCGTTAAAGAACTTTCCGCTACCAAGCAGGACTGAAACCTGCCACTGTCCTTTTTTCGGGGCAAACGACGCATCATCACTGCTGCTGTAATGCTGCGCCATTGAAGGCGCAGCTGTCATACAGGTCAGCAAAAGTAATGTGCATAGTTTTTTTATCATCTTGTTACTTTTACGTAGTTAGGGAATTATTTCAAGAAGATAGCAAGAAGTGCTTTCAATTGAGCGCTTGCAGCATCATAGTCTGCCTTGGCAGCATCATATTCAGCCTGTTTTACTTTGATCTTTTCCTGGATATTTGCAAATGTATCCTTGATATAATCATTATCAGTATAAGTACCTTCGGCCAACTTTTCTAAATTTCTTTCAGCAGTAGCCAAAGCTGCTTTTTTATCAAGAAGGCTAGTAACAGCTTTTAAATATTCAGCATTAATAGCTTCTTTGATTTCCTCCAAAGTCATATCTTTATAATCATCACCCAACTCATCAAGGCTAGCAATATATTCAGAAATTGTAGACTCAATCTTATCTTTTATAGCATCTTTATAGTCATAATCCTCACTAACTTTCTTAATATTTGCCTCTACTTCCTTAAATATTTTATCATAAGCAGTTTTAGCATCAGCCAAAGCAGTCTCTGCTTTCGTTACATTTGCAGCCAATTCTGTTTTTTTCTTATCCAGCGTAGTTTGTTCTTTAGCTTTTTGAGCAGTAAACTCTGCTTTCAAAGCTTTATAAGTATCAGCCTGATTTATCACAGCTGTCAGACGTGCAGCTTCTGCCGTAGCATAAATAGAGATACCAAGAGTTCCATAGTCACCATTTTGCAATTCTGTTGCCAGTCTATTGCCATCAACTTCCTTAAGAACCATATCAGCTGACACAGCAACCCTTCTAGGTTCATTATCACGATTAAAGTTATCACCAAACACTTTTGTTGAAGCTTTTTTCCATGAGTCATATGGAACATCACCAGCAGATGCTCCAAGTTCAAGAAGCTTGTTTGCATCAGCTTGTTCTATTTTATTAGCTTTTGTCACAGCACCGGCTGTCCATTCTATTAAATTTAATTCTAGCCCTACAATTGACTTGAAGTTTGCTAAAGGATTGGCTATTATCCAAGCAGAAATTGCTTTTTTAGTATTGGTAGAAGCCTCTGTTGCTTCTGCTTTTGTACTTTTAAGCTCTTTATCCAAAGCATCCTGATAGTATTCAGCCAAGGCAGTAGCTAATATACTGATATTAGCATCCTGTGTTCTAGCAGCATCGCCCAGTTTATTATAAGCAGCTATTGCAGTTTCGGCAGCTTTTTTTGAAGCATTTATATCAATAGCTTCAACTTCAATATATTTATCGCGAGCTTTCTCCCACGCCTTATAGTCAGCATCGTAAGTTTCATTCGCTTTTGTTGCTTCAGCATCTGCTTTCACGACTTCAAGTTTAGACCATGCAAGATCTTCTAAATCAATCCCTTGAGTAGCTGCATCAATAAGCTTATTCCAGCCATCAATCTGTTCTTGCGCCTTAGTAACTAGTACAGTTTTTGCATAGCTGAATTCACCTGTTGATTTATTATAGCCAGCTACTCCACCAGAAATACCATCAAAAGCATCATTCAAGCCTTTAAGAATGCTCTGATCTGCTTTCTTAGAATAAGCAGAAGCTACATTAGTAGTAGTATTAACTTTATCAAGAGCACCCGTAGCATCGGCTAATTTTTTCTCTGCAGTAGTTTTGTTCTTTTCTAAGTTAGGATTAGCAACTTTTAATTCTTCTTTTTTAAGTTCATATTGTCGTTTCTGAACATCCAATGTTGCCATTTCATCCTTCAGCTTTTTAACCTCTGTTTCCCAATCAGCTAATGTAGTATATTCATTATCCAAAATAGCCTTATATCCATCAGCTGTTTTTTGTGCTATATTCAAATTGGATTCAGCGATTTCCACAGCATTCTTCAATTTAGCCTCGATGTTTCCATCAGCTACCCAATTAGGATAGTCCGCCAACTGTTCCTGAAGTTTCTTCAAGCTGCCTTCTGCATATCCGTTATTTGCATTATCCGGATTTTGTGTAATTACATAATATGTAATATACTTTTCATCAGTACCAGTAGTAGTTGTTGTTCCAGCTCCTTCGCCAACACTTGTCTGTGAACTTGTTGATTTAGATACAAGTCTTTGTTCAGTCTCAACTTCTGTCGTTGAATATCCATACATAGCCTTATCCATAGCTATCTTAGCATAAGCAACTTTTGCCTCTACAACATTTAAACGTAATTGTTCTTCATCTGTCAGCAACAACTTGGAAGCTTCAATCTGTTCCATAGCTTGTTTGTAAGCTTCCTGTGCTTTAGCAGTGGCAGTTTCGGCAAGAAGCATTTTTTCCTTATACTGCTCAACAATCAATGCCTTTTCATTTTCCCACTTAGTTTTGTCAGCTTCCGCTTTTGCAATGGCAGCTTCCGCTTCTGCTTTTGCTTGTGCAGTAGCAGCTTCTTCCTTTTCAATCAGGAGTTGCTTCAACTGAATATCCAGTTCATGCAACTGCAAATCAATTTCTGCAGATTTATTCTGAAGTGCCAAACCTGCATTAACTAACTCTTGCTCCGCAACCTGTGCTTTTCTCAATTCAGCCTCTACAAGCTCAACTGCAGCTTGAGCTTTGATAAAATCAGACTTTGCTCCCCTAAGTTCTGCAATGCCTTCCGGTTCATCGGTATCAATACATCCCGTGAATGTCGCCGTCGTACCTGCCATGAGCAAGGTTGCGACTAAATACGTCCATTTTCTCATAAAAGTAAATTAAATGTTATACAATTAATAAATAAAAAATTTGTTTGTACTAATTCATGATTTATTTCGCTTCACTCCCCCTCTTCCCGTTACTTTGTAGGTAACGGGAAAAACCTTGTGCCTGCTCTTTTAGAGTAGTCTATACTAGAAAATAATACGATATATGACGAATCTTCTTACCCCTGCTTATGAGAAAAAGTAGAGGGGCGGGAAATCTATTGCAAAATTTAGACGTTAACAAAGCTCTAAGACAAAGAATCCACGTGTTCTTCTGTGTTTATTCCTATTTTGAGTAGTTTATTAGAAAAAATGTACGATTTTGTTTGGATGTTTTAAGAAATATGCTCATATTTGCAGCGTCTTTTCTTCCCGTTACCTACAAAGTAACAGCACTATCAATCAGCTACTTGCCACAAACATAGCTCCTTTTCAGCGAAGATAGAATCGTCACATTCGCTTCATCTATTTTCTTATTCTTAAAAGGTTTTAGATAAGTCTCTGTGACGATAATGGATGAATGTCCCATCGCCTCTGAAATAATGCCTGGATGTATCTCGCAATAATATGCCATTGTAGCCCAAGTATGCCGAGCCGTATATGAGCTTAAATCAGAAGTCAATGCAAGTACTTGTTTCAGCAACAGAAGCTGATAGTTAAAATTACGCAAAGCTATCTGATATTCCCTGTAGGTAGCTTCGGTACTCTCTCCGCCAGTCAGTATGGGAAAAAGATAAGGAGAAGCAGAATCGGTGTTCATATACTTTTTTATTAGTTTCATAGTTTCCGGCAGAAGCGTCACAGTTAGAAGCCGCCCGGTTTTTCTACGACGATAAGTAAGCACATTCCCCACCATATCCTGCTTTTTAAGATAGGCAAGATCTACAAACGGCATACCACGAAGCATGAACATTAAGAAAAAGTACGCGCGCGTACGTTGTAATTCTTCCCTTCCCTGATGAATTTGTTTGGGAAGCTCTTTCATCAATCGTTCCATATCCTCCTTTTCCAGTGCACGCTTTCTGTCAGCACGCGTTCCTGTATAAACATACCGGAAATGATGCGGTATATAAGATGCCATACGACGGTCAACCGCGCGGTTGTACACCGCCCTCAATGTACGCATATAGGTTGAAACCGTGTTCCAACTACAATCCTTTTCCCGCAAATACGTTTCAAAACTTTTAAGAAACTCCTGATTCACTTTCTTGAATGACAGATTCCTGCTCCCGTTAAATGCAATGATAGCATTCATGCTACTCCTGTAAACATGAGCAGTTCCATAATTCCCACTTTTTCGAAGCCCTTCAGCTACTTCCTTCATAAATGAAATCAAATTCCCCATTTTTATTAATTTTAGTTATCACTCAAGCACGTCCCTGAAGAAAAGCGCCCTCACCGCAATTCCCCCCAATGCTCTTAATTCAAAATCTCAAAGTATCATCATACAAATATGATGAATTATGTTTTCTTTATATACACCCGATGTGTTCCTCTGCCATCAATCCCGATACCGGAACCGGGCGTATACGCCCATTGGCGCAATTCATTGGTAGCCGCTGTGCGCAGCAGACCTGTCAGCTTCCGGTATTCGTAGACTGTCAAAAAAGGATGTTCCTCCAAATATCTGACAGCCAATGCAAGCCGTTGCTCCGGAGTATACTTCTGTGAAGAACGTTGCGACTTCCACGGAGCTCTTTCCAGCAGACATCTTCCATTGATACGCCTTATCATCTTCCTGTCTACACGAAAGTTCACGTTTCCCACCACAATGCTTCGTGCGTTACGATGGGTTTCGCCTTCTCCGGCCTTTTCACGCTCTTTATCTTTGCATAACGCCAACGAAGGAGAGAATGTTCCAATGCCATCCAGCTTCACAGACTTGCCTTCTGCCATCTGATGTGCCATCTCAATACCTATTTGTGTAATTACGCCTTCCACATCTCCGACATTAAAACCACTACTGGATGCTATCTGACGTATCAGCTCCTCGGTAGAAACCTGATCCATCATTGCAAACCGAGGATAAAGTACTTGTTCGCCCGTTCCATGAATATCGGGCATTTCTTCCATTACATACATTGCCATAGTACTAAAGTTTATTTGAAATATTGATTACTAATAGAAAACATCCTTGCTATAGGTAGAAAACTTGTTCTCCCCTAGAAGAAAAGTTCTTTTTCCCTTAGGGCAAACTAAAACCGCAAGTTCTGGTTTTATAACTGAAACTTCTGATTACATAATCAAAAGTTCCGGTTTTATAATCAGAACTTGCGGTTATAGTTTTCTTCCCAACAAAGATACATTTTCCTGCCGGGATAAGCAAGTTTAATCCCTATGAAAAGGAAGTTTGATTACGATTCAGTTACTATCACCGTTTCTTTACTTTATATCCTTTCAAGGTAAAACCTACTTCAAACAAATTCAAAAGGGCTATCCGGATGTTATCTTCAATATAGGTTCCCATAGTATCATATTTCGCAAAGTTGACGGGAAGCAACCTGTTATTTCTCCTATAGTTTTCATCCGGTATTTTACCAGTAAACCGTTCTTTCTTCTTCACTCCCCAACGAACGGTTTTACTGCAAGGGAGAGGTATACCGATCGTCAACACTTTTTCTTTTGTTGTCGTATCGGTGATTCCATGTTTCCGGATACTAATATGGCTGGCTCCCAAATAAGTGCCGATATAAAGGACAACGGTCAGCGTCCAATCGTCCAAAGCCTCATCGGTTTGAATACCATTTACCAAATCAGAGAAATAGTTCTCAACCATTTCTTTGTCAAAACTGTTTAGTTCGGGCCATTCACATTTCTCAAACAACTGATGCACATTGACAGGAACCAGTAAAGTAGTTATTTCTAATTGATATTTCATTCATTTCATTTTTACACCATTGCATTTTAAATCGTCTCAAATATCTTACCGACTATAAATATACAATTTTATCAAATCAAATGCTAAAGAACAGAGCTTTTTTATCCAACCACTTTCTAAAAAGAAAAGACTGTTTGACATACCCTCACTTATATAAATAGGGTTTATCAAGCAGTCCTTTTCTTTCGAGTTATCATTCGTTTTTTCCAGTGAAGGACGTTATCGTTTCCAGCCTTTACGGCATTTCAGTCTCCATTTGGAATTTACGGCTTACTTTCATTAAGTTGATGGTGTAAGTGACTACGTTCTGTGCTTCCTGAACCATCGTGAGATATACCATGCTAACCCGGATACTTCCTGATTGGCTTTGGATGCGTTGCAGTTCCTTACGTTTCAATAGCGAAAGCTGTCCGTTGAGGTCGTTGGCACGACGGATTTCTTCTTCCAGATTGTTGTACTCGTTGTTTTCCATTTTCTTACGGCATTGCTGAATCAGATATGTAATATCTTCGGCAACATCGCTGAATTCACCTTTCTGAATGGCATCCAATGGGTTGAAGTTGTTGTCGGTATGTTCCAGGCAAGGTTCGCAGAGACGAGAAATACTATAAACCAGTTCGCTGGCAAAGTCGTTGCCTTGATAGTAATAAAGTCCCTTTTCGAGTACGGTGTTGTTGTCGAGGCGGCACATGGCTACGGTGCCGGAACGTTTCATCTGTTTGATGAGCTGTTTTTCAAATTTTGTGGAACCCATAGCACGACGCAGTCCTCGAAGATTTTCGTGGAGGAAAGAAGTGACGGTCAGTTCGAAGTTGGTTTCTGCATATTCCAGCACTTTGGAAAGTTCTTCGCGGGTGTGCTTACGCATCAGTTGCAGGGCTTCTGTGCTGTCTGTGGCTTGCATAAGTTGCTTCAGAGTTTCGCTACCTTGTTCTTTCGCTTTGCGTTTTTTGTACATCACTTGGCTACGGATCAGGATGAATACAGCTATACCGATGAGTGCGATGATAGAGATATTTCCTCCATAATGAAGTACGAGGGCTACGAAGAAACAGATGGTGAAGGCAGCTCCGGCAGTGATGAACCAGCCACCGATGACGCTTAATACGCCGGTAATACGATAAACGGCAGAATCACGTCCCCAGGCACGGTCGGCCAAGGAGGTACCCATAGCTACCATGAAGGTTACGTAGGTGGTAGAAAGAGGAAGTTTCAGGGAAGTTCCCAAGGCGATGAGCAGACCCGCTAATACTAGGTTGACAGAAGCGCGGACAAGGTCGAAAGCTGCTCCGTCGGCAATGATAGCTTCGTCTTTGCGGAAGCGGGAGTCAAACCATTCTTTGCTGCCACTTGGCATAATGCGGGAGATTCCGTTGGCAAGTGTCATACTGATGCGGACTACTGTACGGGCAATCGGGGTACTTCCGAATGTTTCTTCTCCTTCATCTTGACGGGAAAGGTCGACGGATGTTTTAATTACAGCATGTGCCTTTTTAGAAGTACAGAGGGCGTAGACCATAACGGCTCCGGCTCCGATAAGGAAATACCACGGGGTTTTGGCGGGTCCCAGCAGAGAGGTCATCAGGAAGCCGTTCGGATTTCCTCCTCCGTTGGCGGTATAGTCCATAAAAGAGGAGAAGCCTGCGAGGGGAACACCGATGAAGTTGACAAGGTCGTTGCCGGCAAAAGCGAGAGCGAGGGCGAAGGTGCCCATCAATACAATGACTTTGAAAACGTTGATTTTCATCCAGTGAAGGATTTGCATCAGTACGGTGAAGAACACGAAGAAGACGGCGATTAACATTAATGTGTTGTCTTGTATCCAGTGTTTGTTTTCGGGGGTCATGAAGGAGCTGTCTTTCAGTCCTTTGATAAGCATGAAATAGATGATGGCGGTAGCGGCTACACCTCCGAAGAGGGCAATGCTGTATTTCATCTTTTTCGTATAGTTGAAGGTGAATATCACACGGGCCAGCCATTGTACGATCATTCCGAAGAAGAAGGCGATGGCGACGGATACGAAAATGGCCATGATGACGGAAAGGGCTTTGTCGGTGTTTATGAGGTCGCCCAAACCGAGGGTGTCGCTATTATGTACTTTGATAAGTGAGAGGGCGAAGGTTCCTCCGAGTAGTTCAAAGACTAGTGAAACGGTAGTGGAGGTGGGCATACCCATGGAGTTGAATACGTCCAGCAGTACTACGTCGGTCAGCATGACGGCTAACAAGATGCACATGATTTCGGCAAAGTAGAAGTGCTCGGGCTGGTAGATGCCGTGCCGGGCTATGTCCATCATGCCATTGGATAGGGAGGCGCCAATAAATATACCGACGCCGGCTATGAAAAGGATGGTTTTAAACGAAGCGGCTTTGGCACCTACCGCGGAGTTTAAGAAGTTGACTGCGTCATTGCTGACTCCGACTATCAGATCGAAGACGGCAAGGACGAAGAGGAAGATGATAATGCATAAATAAATAGTCTCCATAAATAATATGTGTATGTTGTTTCCAGTTGCAAAGGACGGGATTTGACGTTGCAGGGAGGTGTCATACATGTTACAATTGTATTACAATCGTCTTTCTTTTATCTCGTAATCATCTTTCTTTTGTCTTGAAACAAAAGAAAGAAGCAAAGAAAAATTCAAGGCTGACTTTTTTCTCCTACTCGCTTCCTTCACTTCGCTAAAGGGCAGAAACTCGCTACGCTCAAACAGTCTGCCCTTCTTGACGCTACGTTACGGGCGCTCGCTTGACGGAGAAAAAAGTAGGCCGGGAAACCATGCGGGGTGCAGGTCATTGTGATCGTATGTACGATGGGGGGGCTGGGTATGGTTGTAATGATGTGTTTTCCGCAGCATAGTTGCTGCGGAAAGGATTTGATGTTAGCTGTTAGTTTTGTTTAGCCAGTCGTAGAAGGTGTATTGGGCTCGGACGGCAGGGGTGCCGGATGTTCTTTTTTTGAATATGTTTTGCAACTTATCATCTACCCAGCAGGCTTTTTGGTTGTCGGCGAGTTGGATGTCGAGCATTTCGATCAGGTTGTCACGCAGGTCGGGGGCAAGAACGGGGGTGATGGCTTCGATGCGGCGGTAGAGGTTACGGCGCATCCAGTCGGGAGAGCCCATGAATACTTTGGGGGTGCCGTCGTTGCCGAAGTACCAGATGCGGGCGTGTTCGAGGAAACTGTCTACAATACGGGTGACACGGATGTTACGACTGTATGACTGTCCGGGGATGAGGCAACAGATACCACGGACGATAAGGTCGATTTGTACACCGTGTTCGGAGGCTTCGTAGAGGCGGTCTATCATGGTAGGGTCTTGGAGGGCGTTCATTTTTAGGATGATGCGTCCTTGCTTGCCTTCGTCTGCAAGGGATATTTCGCGGTCGATCAGGCGGTTCAATTCGGGAATGAGGTTGAAACGGGCTACCAAAAGGGTGGTGAACTTCGGGTCTTCTTTTCCTTGCAGGGTACGGAAGAGGTTATAGAGGTCGGCCACTATTTCTTTGCGACAGGTGAAAAGACCGCAATCGGCGTAAAGGGTGGCGGTTTTTTCGTTAAAGTTACCGGTGCTGATGTAGGCGTAGCTGGGGATTTTCTCACCGTTTAATCCGCGACGACGGATCAGGGCTACTTTGGCGTGCACTTTCAAACCAGGGATGCTGTAGATTATCTTGATACCGGCGGCTTGCATCATTTCGGCGGTGGCAAGGTTGTTTTCTTCATCAAAGCGGGCTTTCAGTTCCACAAATACGGTGACTTTCTTGCCGTTTTGGGCGGCGGCTATCAGGGTGTTGATGACGGCGGAGTTTTCCGCTACGCGGTATTGAGTTACCATGATTTCACGGGTTTCCGGGTTGTGCACGGCTTCATATAGAAAGTGGATAAAGTGCTCGAAAGAGTGATAAGGGTAATATAATAACAGGTCCTTTTTGGCGACGTAATTGAAAATGGATTCTTTCTCATCGAGGACGGTCAGCTTCATCGGCTTCGGTTTTTCGAGGCTATGAAGGGATTTGTTCGGGTTGGGAAGATGACGCAGGTCTTCGAGGTTCAAATGCTTATCACCGGGGACAAGTTCGTCACGCTGAATACGGAAGGCATCCACAAGGAAGTCCAGGAATTCAGAAGGCATAGCACGGTCGTAGACGAAACGGCAGACGTCACCGATCTTGCGTTTCTTCACTTTCTTCTTGAGTTGGGCGACGAGGTCGGCACTGCTGGCGGTGTCGTCAATCAATATATCAGCATCACGGGAGATTTTGATGCAGTAGCTGGAGTCGACATCGTAGCCGGGGAAGATCAGGTTGAGGTTTGCCTTGATGATGTCTTCGGTAAACATCAAATAATGATTTTTCTCGCGAGACGGAAGTTCGATGAAGCGGGGCACTTTGGCGTAGGGTTGTTTCATCACAAAGTAAAGGGGTTGTCGGAGGTCTGTTACATTTGGCCTTACTTCTTCCATACCTACTTTTATACCTTCTCCGTCATTTCTTTCATTTATGCACTCTCCGGTATATTTTTCTATATTTTCTTTAGTTTCTTCTCCTTTGTTTTTTTCTTCTTTCTTCGGATAGACTCGTATTGCCAGGTAAAGGCGGTTATCCCGCAGGAAGGAGACAATTTTATCTTTGGATACAGGCACAGGTTGCAGGTAGGGAAAGATTTCCTCCCGGAAAAAGTCTTTGATAAACTGTTGGTGGAACGGTTCTACATGATTGTCCTGATAAAAGATGATATGATTTTTGCGCAGGGCAGGCAGTATTTTTTGTTCATAGATGCGTACACGGTCATCCAGCTGGCGGGTGACTTCTTTATTTATTTCCTCTACCAGTTCGCGGGCTGACTGTACGGTTTCTTCATCGCTTTCCGTAGCGCCGGAAGCAACAGCTTTATGGTCGGCTACACGGATTTTGTAAAACTCTTCGAGGTTGGAAGAGTAGATAGAGATGAAGTTGATACGTTCGTAAAGCGGCAGACGCTCGTCCAGAGCCTCCAACAATACGCGGTAATTGAATGAGAGCCAACTTATATCTCGCTTGAAATAATTATATTTGCTTTCCATGTGCTTTAAGATTTTTCCAAATATAGTATCTTTGTGGGATTAAACAAAGAATTTTATGACAAGAATTGGATTATTATCTGATACTCACGCTTACTGGGATGAGAAATACCTGGAATATTTTGAACCGTGCGACGAAATCTGGCACGCCGGAGACATCGGTTCACTGGAAGTAGCGGAAAAGTTAGCCGCATTCCGTCCATTCCGGGCGGTGTACGGAAACATTGACGGACAGGAAATCAGAAAACTGTATCCTCAAATAAATCGTTTCACGGTGGATGGTGCGGAAGTACTGATAAAACATATCGGCGGTTATCCGGGAAAGTATGATCCTTCCATCATCGGTAGTCTGATGACGCGACCGCCCAAGCTTTTTATCAGCGGACATTCGCATATATTAAAGGTGAAGTATGATAAAACGCTGGATATGTTACATATCAATCCGGGAGCTGCAGGTATGTCTGGTTTCCATAAGGTGCGGACTTTGGTGCGTTTTGTTATCAATCAAGGGGCGTTTCAAGACTTGGAAGTTATCGAACTGGCGGACAAATAAAATAAATGTCCCCGCCTGACTGAAAAATTATTTTAAAATTTTGCCACGTCGGAATTCTTTCCGACCTTTGCACACTGTTAATGAATAACTCAGACGAACATGAAAGGAATTATTCTGGCCGGTGGTAGTGCCACCCGACTTTATCCGCTTTCCAAAGCGATTTCCAAACAAATCATGCCTGTGTATGACAAGCCGATGATTTACTATCCATTGTCGACACTGATGTTGGCAGGAATACGCGAAGTGTTGATTATTTCGACTCCACGTGACTTGCCTATGTTCCGGGATTTGCTGGGAACGGGTGAGGAGCTGGGTATGTCTTTCTCCTACAAAATACAGGAACAACCTAACGGACTGGCACAGGCTTTCGTATTGGGAGCCGATTTCCTGAACGGTGAACCGGGCTGTCTGATTCTTGGGGATAATATGTTTTACGGACAAGGCTTTTCTGCCATGCTCCGCCGGGCTGCCAATATAGAAAAAGGCGCCTGCATCTTCGGCTACTATGTAAAAGACCCGCGCGCATACGGTGTAGTGGAATTTAACGAACAAGGGAAAGTTATTTCACTGGAAGAAAAACCGGAAGTGCCGAAAAGTAATTATGCTGTTCCCGGACTCTATTTCTATGATGCCAGTGTGACGGAAAAAGCGGCAGCTCTTCGTCCTTCAGCACGTGGAGAATATGAGATTACAGACCTGAATCGCCTGTATCTGGAAGAAGGCACATTGAAAGTGGAACTCTTCGGCCGCGGATTCGCATGGCTGGATACGGGTAACTGCGATAGTCTGCTGGAAGCATCCAACTTCGTGGCCACTATTCAGAACCGGCAAGGTTTCTACGTCAGCTGTATTGAAGAAATCGCCTGGCGTCAGGGATGGATTCCGACGGAGCAATTGCTTCTGTTAGGTCAACAACTCGAAAAGACCGAGTACGGAAAGTATCTCATCGAATTGGCAAAACAATCCTAAAATCAACATAATAGAATAAAATATGAAAACTTATCTAGTGACCGGTGCCGCAGGATTTATCGGGGCAAATTACATCAAATACATCTTGGCCAAACATAACGACATCAAAGTCGTGATATTGGATGCTTTGACGTATGCAGGTAACTTAGGAACGATTGCCAAAGACATCGACAACGAACGCTGCGTCTTTATCAAAGGAGACATTTGCAGCCGTGATGTGGTAGACGGTCTTTTTGCTGAGTATCGTTTTGATTATGTGGTGAATTTCGCTGCCGAGAGTCACGTTGACCGCAGCATTGAAAATCCGCAACTGTTTCTGATTACCAACATTCTCGGAACACAGAACTTATTGGATTGTGCACGCCGCGCATGGGTAATGGGAAAAGATGAACAAGGATACCCTACCTGGAGAAAAGGTGTACGCTATCATCAGGTATCCACCGACGAAGTGTATGGTTCACTGGGAGCCGAAGGGTATTTCACAGAAACAACCCCGCTTTGTCCTCACAGCCCGTACAGTGCCTCTAAGACTAGCGCAGACATGGTAGTGATGGCTTACCATGATACTTATAAAATGCCGGTAACAATTACCCGCTGCTCAAACAACTATGGTCCGTATCACTTCCCGGAAAAATTGATTCCGTTGATTATCAAGAATATCCTCGAAGGAAAACATCTCCCCGTCTACGGTGACGGCAGTAATGTACGCGACTGGCTTTATGTAGAAGATCACTGCAAAGCGATTGATCTCGTTGTACGTGAAGGTAAAGACGGAGAAGTGTACAACGTCGGCGGACATAACGAGAAAACAAACCTCGAAATCGTAAAACTGACTATTTCAACTATCCACCGTCTGATGGCAGAGAATCCCGAATATCGTCAGGTTCTCAAAAAGAAGGTGAAAGACGAAAACGGAAATATTTCGATCGACTGGATCAATGAAGATCTGATTACGTTCGTTAAAGACCGTCTGGGACATGACCAACGTTACGCCATCGATCCTACAAAGATTACAAATGCTTTAGGATGGTATCCCGAAACAAAATTCGAAGTCGGTATCGTAAAGACAATCGAATGGTACTTAGCCAACCAGGCTTGGGTGGAAGAAGTTACCAGCGGAGATTATCAGGGTTACTACGAAAAGATGTATGGGAAATGATTCTCAACTTACCAACATTCCTATTGCAATAAGAACACCCATAAACAGCATATTACGCGAAGTCTCGCCTAATATGCTGTTTAATTTTTTACCACTATATATTTTCACCATCCGTTTCCAGGTGAGGAAATGAGGAATCAAATAGAGTTGCGGAAGAAGAGCGGCTAAAAAATGACCTTCACGAAGGAAACACAGACAGAGAAGAGAAGCTGTAACACCCAGCATCAAATAAAAATAGCGGCCGAACTTCTCACCGAAACGAACGATCACTGTTCTTTTTCCACTGCGCGCATCCGCTTCCCGGTCACGGTAGTTATTGACTACCAGTAGCGTATCAATCAATAGTCCACAAATCAGAGAGGCGATAGTGACATCCGGCGTCCATGTTAGCGCTTGCACGTAATATGTTCCGCCAACAGGCACAAATCCAAAGAAGACAATCACCAGTACATCTCCCCAGCCGTTGTAAGAAAGAGGATAAGGGCCGGTGGTATAAAGAAAAGCGAATAATACACAAAGCACTCCTACGACAATCAGTTCCCATCCGGCAAAGAAAAGTAATGTGCAACCGATAAGACAGGCAAGAGCAACCGTAATAATAATCCCGGTTTTCATCGCTTGCGGAGAAATCCATCCCTGTGCACAAGCACGTTCGGGTCCCAGGCGATCTTCCCGGTCTGTCCCTTTGAGGAAGTCGAAAAGGTCATTGATGAAATTAGCGGCTATTTGCATCAGACTTGCGAACAGACAGCAGATCAGTGCCGGCAACCAGTGAAAATGCCCGTCCATCGCAGCGAGAGCTGTACCTATCAGAACAGGGGTAACGGCTCCTGTAAGAGTTTTGGGACGTGCAGCTAATATCCATGCTTGTAGCGAGTTACGCTTTACTTCTTCCATACTTTAATATATTATAAAGAGTTTTGACGGACAAAGATACATGATTTTTCGTATCTTTGCACCCCAGAAAACTTCAAACTAAGAGAAGATGAAGAAAATAAATGCTCCTGTGATGGAGAAAATAAATACCCTATTGATGAAAAGAATAAATACCCCATTGATGAAAAAAATAAATATCCCATTGATGAAGAAAACGATTTATCCACTGACGAAGAAAACAATCTACCCTGTTATCCTGTTGGCATTGCTTTTGCTTGTTTCCTGCAAATCGAAAAAGAATATGGTGGCTAGCTTGCCGCACCCTGTCTTACATACTGATTCCATTTATCCGGATACGACTAACGCCATTGCCGGACTCTTCGCTCCCGACCACTCGAAACTCAAAGCACTGGCTGTTTCTAAAAACAAAAAGCAACATACAAAGAAAAAGGAGACTGATACCGACGCGGACAAATCCGACCGGATGCTCCGTGGAACCCCAATAACCTCTTCCAGCGTAGATGTGTCATCTGTTTATACAGGAGTGGATCGTGTAGTAAAATACGACTTCACCCACCGCGATGTACCTGAAGCTTTTGAAGGTTTCCGCATCGCTTTCATTTCCGATTTACATTACAAAAGCCTGCTAAAAGAGAAAGGATTGAACGATCTTGTCCGTCTATTGATTGCCCAAAAAGCAGATGTTCTTTTGATGGGTGGTGATTATCAGGAAGGTTGCGAATATGTAGAACCTTTGTTTTCCGCACTGGCACGTGTAAAGACACCGATGGGAACCTATGGAGTGATGGGTAATAATGATTACGAACGTTGCCACGACGATATTGTGAACACAATGAAACATTACGGAATGCATCCGTTAGAACACGAAGTGGACACGCTGCGTAAAGACGGCCAGCAGATTATTATCGCCGGAGTGCGCAATCCTTTCGATCTGGGGCGCAACGGAGTATCACCCACTTTGGCACTCTCTCCCAAGGATTTTGTCATCTTACTGGTTCATACGCCGGATTACATAGAAGACGTTTCAGTAGTCAATACAGACCTCGCTCTCGCAGGACATACACACGGCGGACAAGTCCGTGTATTCGGAGTCGCCCCGGCACTGAACTCACACTACGGCAATCGTTTTATCACCGGACTGGCATATAATACAGCAAAAACACCTTTGATTATAACAAACGGAATAGGAACTTCAAAGTTACCAATCCGTGTCGGTGCTCCGGCAGAAATCATCGTCATTACTCTTCATCGATTGACGGAGTAAGGTATCGTAACTTGGTACAATAACAAACAGAAATAGCAGCATCATACACTTTTCTGATACGACTTTCTGTAACATACCACACTTTTAGGGTATAACTTTTTGTTAAATACCACACTTTTAGGGTACGACTTTTTGTTATTATCCTTTTTAGTGCTTACATTTGTACCTATAAGTAGCTGACAATAAAAGAAAGAAGTATGAGAAGAAATGCAATGCAACAATTGTACGATTGGAAAGAAAAGTCTACACGAAAGCCTTTGATTATTCGCGGAGCCCGTCAGGTAGGAAAGACATGGCTTATGAAAGAGTTTGCGGCTACTGCTTACAAACAGTTTGCCTACATCAACTTCGAAGACAATGAAGTAATGAAAGAGGTTTTTCAAAAAGATTTTGATATCGAACGTATTTTGATGGCTATCCAGTTAGTAACCGGAAAAGTAGTAGATACAGATACCTTAATTCTTTTTGACGAACTTCAGGAAGCCCCACGCGGCTTGACAGCCATGAAATATTTCCTGGAGAAAGCGCCACAGTATCATGTTATTGCAGCTGGTTCTTTACTGGGCATCGCTATGCATCAAAATGACTCTTTCCCGGTGGGAAAAGTCGATTTTATAGACCTATATCCACTTTCTTTTTCCGAGTTTTTAGAAGCTATCGGACAAGAGTCTTTTGTCAGCTTGCTTGCAAAGCAAGATTGGAACCTCATTTCTACCTTCCGTTCTAAATTCACCGACTTCCTTAAACAGTACTATTTCGTAGGAGGAATGCCCGAAGTAGTCAATGCATTTATTGAGCATAAAGACTATGCCGAAGTCCGCCAGTTGCAACAAAACATACTGGATTCTTATGACCGTGATTTTTCCAAACATGCTCCTATTGCCGAAGTCCCCAGGATTCGTATGGTGTGGCGTTCGGTTCCTGCACAACTGGCTAAAGAAAATCGCAAATTCATTTATGGAGTTATAAAAGAAGGAGCAAGAGCCAAGGATTTTGAACTGGCCATAGAATGGCTGATAGATGCCGGTCTTATTTATAAAGTAAACCGGGTAAAGAAAGGTGGAATACCTTTATCGGCCTACGAAGATTTTTCCGCATTCAAACTGTTTATGCTAGACACCGGATTAATGGGAGCAATGAGCGGACTCCCCCCACAAGCATTATTGGAAGGCAATGTTTTATTTACCGATTATAAAGGAGCAATTACCGAACAATATGTGTTACAACAACTGAAATCAGTGAAAGGCTTGAATATCTATTACTGGTCTTCAGATACTTCCAAAGGAGAATTGGATTTCCTTTTGCAAAAAGAAATCTGTATTATTCCGGTCGAAGTGAAAGCTGAAGAAAATTTACAGTCGAAAAGTCTGCGTTCTTTTGTTGAAAAGAATCCAGAACTACATGGCATCCGTTTTTCCATGTCAGATTATCGGGAACAAGAGTGGCTGACAAATTATCCGTTATATTCTGCCGGACACATATTATAATATATTCAAAGGCGTATATTATCTTTCTTAATAGCCTCCCAAGCTCTCGGATGCAGGAAGTAACGAATATCTTTCCCTGCACTCAAGGCTTCCCGAATAAAAGTGGAACTGATTTCAAAAACAGGGGAATGAACGAGACGCACGGTTTCCGGCAATTCCTCTTCTTTTACCGGAAAGCCGGGACGAGGATAAATGAGGAGTTGATTCTCTTTAATGATGCGTTCGGACTGATACCAGCGTCCAAAACGTTCCCAATTATCGGAACCGATAATGAAATAAAATTCCCGGTTAGGATACGTTTCACGAAGTTTTTCCAGTGTATATACGCTATACGAAGGACGGGGCAAATGAAATTCAAAGTCTGAAGCTCGAAAACGAGGATAATCACTGATGGATAACTCCACTAATTGAAGACGAAGCTCGTCGCTCCATAACTCTACCTTCGTTTTCAAAGGATTCTGCGGACTTACCATAAACCATATTTCATCCAACCCTTCATACTCACAAAGGTAATTGGCTAAAGCGAGATGCCCGATATGAATCGGATTGAATGACCCGCTGAAGATTCCGGTTTTTCTTGTTTTAACTTGATTCATTTTCCGCTATTCTTTCTTGCTTTATTTTCTTTCTCCACTTCGGTAAAACAATAGCTTGTCTGATTGTGAGAAGTAGCGCAATGCCGCTTATGAACCATTGTTGAAAATAAAGGCATACAATAAAAGCAAGAAGATTCATCACACCGGTGACGGCACACAGATACATCCATTTTCGGGTGTTACAATTCTTCTTGTACATTCTCAAGTCTTATTCTTCGGCTAAAAACTCTTTGATTACTTTCAACGCTTCTGCCTTCGCTGCTTCCAAATCGTCATTGACAATCACACAATCGAATTGCGGAGCAAAGCCCAATTCATATTCCGCCTTAGCAATACGGCTTTCAATGATTTCCGGGGCATCCGTTCCGCGCCCTTCTAACCGGCAACGTAATTCTTCCACCGAAGGCGGTTGAATGAACACTGACAACGCACGGTCACCATAAAACTTCTTGATATTACATCCACCTACCACATCAACGTCAAACACTACATTCTGACCTGCTTCCAGTTGCTTTTCCACTTGTGCCTTCAACGTTCCGTAATAACGGTCCTTATATACTTCCTCATACTCCAAAAATTCGTTGTTCTCAATGCGACAACGGAATTCCTCCGGCGTAAGAAAGAAATATTCCACTCCGTGCTGCTCCGTACCACGCGGAGGACGGCTGGTAGCAGAAATAGAAAATGCAAGATTCAAATTCTGCGTCAGCAGATAATTGATAATAGTAGATTTGCCCGAACCTGACGGGGCAGAGAAAATAATTAGTTTACCGGTCATTATTAAAGTTTATTTGACATTAAGTTATTTACGATTAGACGATTTACGATGTACGATTGATATTATTTTTTGAATTTATAAATATCCAAATGTGTACACTATTATTCCGCAATACTAACTTCAATCGTACATCGTAAATCGTCTAATCGTAAATGAATTATCGTAAATGAATTTATTGTGAATAAATTACATCACGTTCAACACCTGCTCCTTAATCTGCTCCAACTCATCTTTCATCTGAACAACGATTTTCTGCATTTCGGCATGATTGGACTTGCTACCTAACGTATTGATTTCCCGACCCATTTCCTGGGCGATAAAACCAAGTTTCTTACCTTGTCCGTTACCGCTTTCCATTGTGCTGATGAAATATTTCAGATGGTTGCTAAGGCGTTGTTTTTCTTCATTGACATCCAGTTTCTCAATGTAATAGATCAATTCCTGCTCCAAGCGGTTCTTGTCGTAATCCACACTTAATGTCTTTTCGAGAGCATCCGTGATGCGTTCTTTCACTTTTTCCACACGTTCTTTTTCGTAAGGAGCGATCTTTTCGAGCAGGCTTGAGATATTGGCGATCTTTTCACGGAACTTTTTTTCCAGTGCAGCACCTTCCTGTTTGCGGAAATCTACCAGATGACTGATAGCATCGAGCACAGTGGCATGCACCATTTTCCATTCCTCTTCGGTCAGTTCCTGGATTTCCGTTTTAGTCATCACATCCGGCATACGGAGCAATGTCTGAAACCAGTCGGCAGGAACAGGGATACCAAGATTCTGCGAGATTGCCAAAATCTGTTTGTAGTAACCTTCCACCAATACTTGATTGATAGGAGTCGCATTTTCTGCCGCCTCTTTCTTCTCGATCCACAGGCTGAAATCGACCTTTCCACGTTCCAGCACTTTAGAAATCTCATTACGGATTTCAATCTCTTTTTCACGATACGCCGGAGCGATGCGAGTGGATAAATCCATTGCCTTGCTGTTGAGCGACTTGATTTCTACATTTATTTTTTTATCAGGAAGTTCGGCCGTAGCTTTGCCGTATCCTGTCATAGACTGTATCATAACCTTAAAGTTTTGTGCAAAAGTACACGAATATTTTAAGAATTGGAAATAATCATGTAAATTTGCGACAATTTAATAAGCTGATTTTTATGTCGTGTATACTGAATATTGAAACCTCTACCTCTGTTTGCTCGGTAGCGGCCAGTCAAGACGGACAGACGATTTTTGTGAAAGAAGATTTGAAAGGCCCTTCACACGCCGTGTCTTTAGGAGTTTTTGTAGATGAAGCGTTGTCTTTCATAGACAGTCATGCCATCCCTTTGGATGCAGTCGCAGTGAGCTGCGGGCCGGGTTCTTACACCGGACTTCGAATCGGGGTTTCTATGGCGAAAGGAGTTTGTTACGGACGTAACGTCCCATTGATCGGTATTCCGACGCTGGAAGTATTGACTGTTCCGGTGTTGTTGTATCACGACTTGCCCGAAGACGCTTTGCTTTGTCCGATGATCGACGCCCGCCGCATGGAAGTATACGCAGCCGTTTATGACCGCAGACTTCAGGTGAAACGTGCAGTAGCTGCCGATATTGTAGACGAAAACTCTTACTTGGAGTTTCTGAACGAGCAGCCGATTTATTTCTTTGGAAACGGGGCCGACAAATGCCGCGAACAGATCACGCATCCGAACGCACATTTTATCGACAATATTCACCCGTTGGCTAAAATGATGTTCCCGCTGGCAGAAAAAGCAATAGCCGACGAAGATTATAAAGACGTGGCTTACTTCGAACCTTTCTACTTGAAAGAATTCGTTGCTTCCATGCCGAAAAAACTTCTTTAATTTTTAATTTTAAACTTTCAATTAAATAAATGCAATACAATACTCAACAGAAAAGAATGCCGCTTCCCGAATACGGGCGTAGCATCCAGAACATGGTAGATTATGCGTTGACCATTCAGGATCGTGCAGAACGTCAGCGTTGTGCCAACACCATCATCAACATTATGGGAAATATGTTCCCCCATTTGCGTGATGTGCCCGACTTCAAGCACAAGCTCTGGGATCACCTGGCTATCATGTCCGGTTTTGAGCTGGATATTGACTACCCGTATGAAATCATCCGTAAGGATAACTTGGTGACCCGTCCGGATCCGATCCCCTACTCCACTGCCCGTATGCGTTATCGCCATTACGGACGCACACTGGAAGTGCTGATAAAGAAAGCAATCGAATTCCCCGAAGGAAACGAAAAGAGAAACCTGATTGCCCTCATCTGCAACCACATGAAGAAGGACTACCTGGCATGGAACAAAGATACAGTGGACGACAAAAAGATCGCCGAAGACCTGTACGAACTCTCCAACGGGGAACTCCAAATGACTGACGATATCGTCCGGCTGATGGCAGAACGCCTGAACCAGAACTATCGTCCGAAGACGAACTATACCAATAATCGTCAGAACAACAAGAGAAGATACTAAGAAAATAGGAAATAAGAAATAAGTATTAAGTATAAAGTATTAAGTATTAATCGCAGCCATTTGTTGGCACTGGTTGGATTTCTTTTACTTATTTACTTAGCGTGCGATACCGTACGGTTAATACTTAATACTTGATACTTAATACTTTAATCATACTTAATACTTTAATTAATGGCTTCATTTGTAATCGAAGGAGGACATCGGCTTTGCGGAGAGATTCACCCGCAAGGAGCTAAAAACGAGGTTTTGCAGATAATCTGTGCCACATTGCTAACCGCAGAGGAAGTAACGGTGAACAATATACCTGACATTCTTGATGTCAACAACTTGATTCAGCTCTTGCGCGAGATGGGAGTGACGGTTGCAAAGAAAGGCATTGATTCTTATAGTTTTAAAGCAGAGAATGTAGACTTGGCTTATCTGGAAAGCGATGAGTTTTTAAAGAAATGCTCCAGTCTGCGAGGCTCTGTCATGCTGATTGGCCCTATGGTGGCACGTTTCGGCAAAGCGTTGATATCCAAGCCGGGAGGAGATAAAATAGGCCGCCGCCGTTTGGACACCCACTTTGTAGGTATTCAGAATTTAGGAGCGGACTTCCGTTATGATGAAGGACGGGGCATTTATGAAATAACAGCCGACAGACTTCAAGGAAGCTATATGCTGCTGGACGAAGCATCCGTCACCGGAACAGCCAATATCGTAATGGCTGCCGTGCTTGCCAAAGGCACTACTACCATCTACAACGCTGCCTGCGAACCTTACGTGCAACAACTCTGCCGGTTGCTCAACCGAATGGGAGCGAAAATCAGCGGAATTGCCTCCAACCTGCTTACTATTGAAGGTGTGGAAGAATTGCATGGCGCGCAACACACCGTATTGCCCGATATGATTGAAGTCGGCAGTTTTATCGGTATGGCAGCCATGACAAAAAGCGAAATTACCATCAAGAACGTTTCTTACGAGAACCTTGGAATCATCCCCGAGAGCTTCCGCCGCCTGGGCATCAAACTCGAACAGAGAGGAGATGACATTTATGTTCCCGCACAGGAAACCTACCAGATAGAATCATTCATCGACGGCTCCATCATGACGATAGCCGACGCCACCTGGCCGGGACTGACTCCCGACTTGCTTAGTGTGATGCTCGTTGTAGCCACACAAGCCAAAGGCAGCGTACTGATCCATCAGAAGATGTTCGAAAGCCGCCTGTTCTTTGTGGACAAGCTAATCGATATGGGTGCACAGATCATCCTCTGCGACCCTCACCGTGCCGTAGTCATCGGACACAATCATGGCTTCAAGTTGCGTGGTGCCCGCCTGACTTCACCGGATATACGTGCCGGTATCGCCCTTCTGATTGCCGCCATGAGTGCCGAAGGAACCAGTACCATTAGTAACATCGAACAGATAGACCGTGGTTATCAGAACATCGAAGGACGTCTGAACGCTATCGGAGCCAGAATCACCCGAATATGATAAAGAAAGAAGAAGTATATAAGATAGGATTATTCAATAAACCGCATGGTATTCACGGCGAATTGCAGTTTACGTTTACCGACGACATTTTCGACCGTGTGGACTGCGATTATCTGATATGCCTGCTCGACGGTATTTTCGTGCCCTTCTTCATTGAAGAATACCGTTTCCGTTCCGACTCCACCGCTTTGGTAAAACTGGAAGGAATAGACACCGCCGAACGTGCCAGAATGTTCACCAACATCGAAGTTTACTTCCCCGTAAAGCATGCGGAAGAAGCGGAAGACGGCGAATTGTCCTGGAACTTCTTTATCGGTTTCCAAATGGAAGACATTCATCACGGACCTCTGGGAGAAGTGATAGATGTAGATAACACTACGGTAAACACCCTTTTTGTGGTTGAAAGAGAAGAAGAGGAACTACTCGTTCCCGCCCAAGAGGAATTTATCGTAGGAATAGATCAGAAACAGAAACTCATCACCGTGGAACTTCCCGAAGGGTTACTCAATCTGGAGGAGTTGGACGCGGATGACACAGCTCCCGGATAAATCAGGCACGAATGACACAGATTCCACGGTTTTCATTAATCAAAATTCACTGGGAAGCCGTGTCATCCGTGGCAAAACAAAGATTAGTCCGGCCGCAGCCCCTTTTAATAGTTTAATTTTTAATCTTTAATTACCAAAGATGCCAAAGAGAAGACGAAGTAAAGCTTTCTGGAAAAATTTCAAGTTCAAGTATAAACTAACGATCGTTAATGAAAATACACTTGAAGAAATTGTCGGACTTCGTGTATCCAAGCTCAATGGACTATCCGTTTTACTTTGCGTGCTGGCAGTGCTTTTCCTGATTGCTTCCTGCATCATTACTTTCACCCCGTTGCGCAATTATCTTCCGGGATATATGAACAGTGAAGTCCGTACACAGATTGTAGATAATGCGCTGCGTGTAGACTCTTTGCAACAAGTGCTCAACAAGCAGAATCTCTACATCATGAACATTCAGGACATTTTCAGCGGGAAAGTGCCTATCGACAGCGTGCAAACGCTTGATTCGCTGACTGCTGCCCGTGAAGACACGTTGATGGAACGAACCAAGCGGGAAGAAGAATTCCGCCGCCAATATGAGGAGAATGAAAAATATAATCTGACCTCCATCACTTCCCAACCGGACGTGACCGGATTGATATTATACCGTCCGACACGAGGCATGGTGTCCGACCACTTCAATGCCGAAAAGAAACATTACGGCACTGACATTGCCGCCAATCCCAACGAAAGCGTACTGGCAACCATGGACGGAACCGTCATCCTTAGTACATACACCGCTGAAACCGGTTATCTGATTGGCGTGCAACACAACCAGGATTTAATTTCGATCTACAAACACTGCGGCTCTCTCCTGAAAAAGGAAGGTGAACGGGTGAAAGGAGGCGAAGCCATCGCCCTGGTAGGAAATAGCGGAACACTTAGTACAGGGCCGCACCTGCACTTCGAACTTTGGTATAAAGGTCACCCGGTAAATCCGGAAAAATACATCGTTTTTTAAGTTATCAATGATGAATGATGAGATATGGCGAGTGATGAGATATAAGTGATAATCAGCGATGATATGTTTGTCAACAAAATAGGAAGAATTAGATAAAATGAATATAGAGACTAATAAAAAGAAAAAACAAATAGCTATCCTTGGCTCCACAGGTTCTATCGGGACGCAGGCTTTGCAAGTCATCGAAGAGCATCCCGACCTGTACGAAGCATACGCACTGACAGCCAACAATCGTGTGGAACTACTGATTGCCCAAGCACGGAAGTTCCAGCCGGAAGTGGTAGTGATAGCCAACGAAGAAAAGTATTCCGAACTGAAAGAAGCATTGAGCGACCTGCCTATCAAGGTGTACGCAGGAACCGACGCTATCTGTCAGATTGTGGAAGCAGGTCCTATTGATATGGTATTGACAGCCATGGTCGGTTATGCCGGACTGAAGCCGACAATCAACGCGATCCGCGCCAAGAAAGCGATTGCGTTGGCAAATAAAGAAACATTGGTAGTAGCAGGTGAACTGATTAACCAGCTGGCACAACAATATCGCACTCCGATTCTGCCGGTAGACTCTGAACACTCCGCCGTTTTTCAGTGTTTAGCGGGAGAAGTGGGCAATCCGATTGAGAAAGTGATATTGACTGCCTCCGGAGGTCCGTTCCGCACTTACACTTTGGAACAATTGAAGTCCGTGACTAAGACACAGGCCTTAAAACATCCCAATTGGGAAATGGGAGCAAAAATCACGATTGATTCTGCTTCTATGATGAATAAAGGTTTTGAAGTGATCGAAGCCAAATGGCTGTTCGGTGTTCAACCCAGTCAGATTGAGGTGGTTGTGCATCCGCAATCAGTCATTCACTCGATGGTGCAGTTTGAAGACGGAGCTGTAAAAGCACAGTTGGGCATGCCCGATATGCGCCTGCCCATCCAGTATGCATTCTCCTATCCCGACCGTATCAGTTCTTCTTTCGACAGGCTCGATTTCTCCAAATGCACGAACCTGACGTTTGAGCAACCCGACACGAAACGTTTCCGCAATCTGGCACTCGCCTACGAAGCGATGTATCGCGGGGGGAACATGCCTTGCATCGTTAATGCCGCCAATGAAGTAGTGGTAGCCTCTTTCCTGAAAGACGGCATCAGCTTCCTCGGCATGAGCGACGTGATAGAGAAAACAATGGAACGGGCCACCTTCATTGCCAATCCGACATACGATGATTATGTGGCTACCGATGCGGAAGCAAGAAAGATAGCAGCAAGTCTGATATAATTCATTTCGTAGAGGAATAAAGAAAATAGAGAAATTGATTAGTATTAATATAAATTGAAAATAGCCTTTATATCTTCTCTTTGGCAGAGAATCCAGTGAAGGCTTTAAATTGTAAATAGACTATATGGAAACATTTTTGATTCGTGCCCTGCAATTGATTATGAGCTTATCTTTGCTCGTTATCATTCATGAAGGCGGGCATTTTCTTTTTGCCCGTTTGTTTAAGGTGCGTGTAGAAAAATTCTGCTTATTTTTTGACCCCTGGTTCACCCTGTTTAAATTCAAGCCCAAGAAAAGTGACACAGAATATGCAGTAGGTTGGCTGCCATTGGGCGGTTATGTCAAGATAGCCGGTATGATTGACGAGTCGATGGATACCGAGCAGATGAAACAACCCGAACAACCGTGGGAGTTCCGTTCCAAACCGGCGTGGCAACGTCTGCTAATCATGGTGGGTGGCGTACTGTTCAACTTCCTGTTGGCCCTGTTCATCTACTCGATGATTCTATTTGCGTGGGGCGACCAATATATAAAGGTGCAGGAAGCTCCTCTCGGTATGGATTTCAACGAAACGGCCAAATCCGTAGGTTTTCAGGACGGCGACATCCTTCTTTCTGCCGACGGCGTTCCTTTTGAACGTTATGACGGCGATATGTTGAGCCAGATTGCCGACGCCCGCGAAGTAAGCGTTATCCGCAACGGTGCGAAAGCCTCCGTTTATATCCCTGAAGACTTGATGCAACGCCTTCTGGCAGACAGCATCCGTTTTGCCTCCTACCGTTTCCCGTATGTGATAGACAGTGTGATGGTGAATTCTCCTGCCGCACAAGCAGGCATCCAACCAGGCGACAGCATTATCGCCCTGAACGGAACACCGATTTCTTTCTCCGACTTCAAAGAAGCGATGGCAGAACGTAAGAAAAACGCGGAAATCCTGCTCAAAGACAGCATAGATCCGCGCCTGATTACACTGACCTATGTGCGTGGCGGCGTAACCGACACATTGAATATGCGTGTAGACTCCGCCTACCTGATGGGTGTAACCGCCTGTCTCGTCACAGACCGCCTGCTCCCTATGGTGAAAAAAGAATATACTTTCTTCGAATCCTTCCCGGCAGGTGTCTCCCTCGGCGTAAAGACCCTGAAAGGATATGTAGGAAACATGAAATACCTCTTCTCGAAAGAAGGAGCCAAACAGCTAGGTGGCTTCGGAACGATCGGCAGCATCTTCCCTGCTACATGGGATTGGCACCAGTTCTGGTATATGACAGCCTTCCTTTCCATCATTCTGGCTTTCATGAATATCCTCCCTATCCCCGCATTGGACGGCGGCCACGTGCTCTTCCTCTTCTACGAGATGATAGCTCGCCGCAAACCGAGCGACAAATTTATGGAATACGCTCAAATGACCGGTATGATTCTACTCTTCGGTCTGTTGATATGGGCTAACTTCAACGATATTCTAAGGTTCTTCTTCTAACAGACCAAACGACAGAAGAAAGACATAAAAAACAATCCCGGATGAGAACAGGTATTCACTCCTCTCTCATCCGGGATACTTTTTTTATAGAGTGGAAGGCTGCGATAGTCTCAAGCTGCTGACGATAGCCGCCACAACAGCAAATCCACTTCCTACCATAAGACAGACAGCCGTACTCCGGTCATGAGCAACGAAGCTGAAAAGCAATGCGACCAATGTTGTCCCGGTGGTCTGTCCCAGCAAGCGGGCCATTCCCAACATACCACTGGCTCCGCCCGAACGTTGCGTAGGAGCGGAAGAGATAATCGTACTGTTGTTCGGTGTCTGAAACAATCCGAAGCCTGCCCCACACAGCATCAAACGCAGAATGATACTAATATCGGACGACTCGGCAGTCAGACTGGAAAGCGAGAAAAGCCCGACGGCAAACAGAGCCATCCCGACACTTCCCAAGATACCGGGGTGGATGCGCTCGACAAGATATCCTGCCAACGGAGCCGTGACAAGCGTAGCCAACGGCCACGGTGTGAGTAGAAGTCCGGTCATGACTTCGCTGTGTCCCAAAGTGTTCTGGAGGAAAAAAGGCAAAGAAACCATCGCTGTCATTTGTGCTATGAAAGAACAGATGGAAGTCAGGATGGACAGCCGGAAAATCGGAATCCGCAGCAGATCAAGAGGGAGCAGCGGAGTGGTCTGCGTCAGTTGCCGGCGCACGTAGTAGGTACCGACCACTGCCAACACAATCAGTTGAATGAAAAGGAAGTCCATTTTCTCATGGTGGGCAAATCCGTCCAGCGTGTAAATGAGCAGACCGAAAGTGACCGCATTCGCGATGGCACTGATGTAATCGAATTTACGTTTCGTACACTCCTCCTGTCGTGGCAGATGTTTGATGCCGAGAAGCAATGCAGTGAGTCCCAACGGCACATTGATGGCAAACAACCAGTGCCAACTGGCAATGGAAAGAATACCGCTCGCCACAGATGGTCCGGCGGCAGCCGATATGGCGACTACCATTGCATTGATCCCCATCCCCCGCCCGATCTGGCTCTTCGGATAGATGTAACGCAGCTGTGCCGTATTCACACTAGTGATGGCGGAAGCGCTGAACCCTTGAAAGATACGGGCAACCGTCAAAGTCCAAAACGAATCGGACAAGGCACAGATCAATGAAGTGACGCAAAACAGTCCGATGCCCGAAAGAAAGACTTTCCGGTAACCGATGATTTCACCCAAAGCGGAAAAAGACAGTAACGATATAACGATGGCCAGCTGATAGCCGTTGATAATCCAGGTGGTTACAGCGGGAGAAGTCCCAAAATCATGCGAAAGTGTAGGTAGTACGATATTGACGATGTTAATATCCAGTACTGACATACAAAGAGCGAAGCCGACAGACACCACCGCCCAAATACGTTTAGGCATTGGCAAGCCATCGGGCTCATCGTTTTTTTGAGTTGGATTTATTGATTGTACCATAAAAACTTATTCTTGTAAGTAGTCGTTTATTTCTTCACCATCAAGCAGACACAAACACAGACGCAAGCCCCACCGGCTACAAAAAAAGCACCGCGTTACTCTGTGATGAAAAATGATTCACTTGGTTTCGTAAAGGTAAACAAAACAACGGTACAGGTGTTTTTGTTTCCTTTGAAAAATAAGTTTTTTTAGTGCTCAACTACTGGATTCAACTTACTCCAAATGTCGAATTACATTTACTTCAACTTCAAAATCCGCTGATTACTGCTTCCCCTGAACTCCAGATATGGAGAGAAAAGAGCCTGTTCGAAGCGTCCGTCCACCAATACATCAATATAATCAAGAGCGGCACTCAAACGAGGCTGCGCCTTAATTTCTTCGTATGTGTATCCGGTGTAGCACCACACGTTCATCCCTGTTTCCTCTTTCACCCGTTTCAGTAAAAGCAGGAACGCTTCCGGATGAAAAAACGGATCACCGCCGGAAAAAGTAACGCCGTCCAACAAAGGATTCGCTTTGATTTCACGAATGATGGACTGTATTTTCTCCTCCGTCAGTTCTTCTCCTGCTCCCGGATTCCAACTCTCCGGGTTGTGGCAACCGGGACAATGATGGGAGCAGCCGGCAAGATAAATAGAAAACCTGATACCTTCACCGTCAACAATCGTTTCAGAATAAGTTCCTAGTAAATTCACTTCTTTAATAGCTAATGGAAAATGAAGATTTGAGAATGGATGATAACCATATAAATGTGGAATAAATACTCGTTACAGAACAGTACAAGATGAGAGTAACGTGCTGCAAGTAATAACCGAATAATGGATAATGAACCGTAACGCTTTCATCAAGCACCGTTCATTATCCATTCATCAATTATCAAACATTTATTCTACAAATGTTTTACACGGTCCTTCTCTTCTGCCCGCTTGGCAGAGTTCCAAGAGCTTAAATCGCCCGTCAGATAACCGGTGATACGGCGCATACGGAGAATACTTTCACTCTGGCATACAGGGCATTTATCGAAGATAACTCCCTTGTAACCACAGTTATGGCAAGTGTCTACCGGGTGATTGATAGAGCCGTATCCAATTCCTTCGTCGTGCATCACTTTCACAATCTTGGCAATGGCACGCACATTCTTCTGCGCTTCACCGTCCAGCTCCACATACGTGATGTGTCCGCCGCGCGTAATAGCGTGGAACGGAGCTTCACGCTTGATTTTCTCAACGATGCTGATCGGTTCTTTCACGTCTACGTGGAAAGAGTTGACATAATAGTCGCGATCTGTCACTCCGGGGATTTTTCCATATTTCCGGCGGTCCATTTTCGTGAAACGTCCCGAAAGTCCTTCGGCAGGAGTAGCCAGAACGGAGTAGTTCAGGTTATATTTCTCTTTATATTCGTCTACCACTTTATTCATTTCCATCACCGCTTTATACAGCGTGTCCCATGCTTTCTGGCTGTGTCCGTGACCTTGTCCGTAGAGAGCCACCATCGCGTTATGCCCGCCGATAAATCCGATCCCCAGTGTACCGCTGCGCAAGGCGTCTCCTACCTGTTCGTTCGGATTCAGTTCGCCACCGCCTTTCCACACATTATTTCCCATCATGAACGGGAACTGGCGTGCCAGGGCCGTACGCTGATACTGATAACGTTCGTAAAGCTGGTCAGCCACGAGCGCGGACATTTGGTGTACAGATTCGATGAAAATTTCTTTTGCTTTTTGTTCGATGGCGTCCTTGTTGCGTTCATCCTCTACCAGATTTTCCGCTTTGATACGGGCTTCGATAGCCAGTCTTGGCATATTCAGTGTGGTGAACGAAAGATTGCCACGTCCTAAAGAAGATTTTTCTCCGGCCACATTTTCAAAAACACGGGTACGGCAGCCCATTGTTGCCAATTCGTAAATGTAACGCTGCGGATCGTCGGCTTTCCATTTCTCGTTCTGGTTGAAAGGTGTGTCGAGGAACATGAAGTTCGGGAACAACGCTTTCGCAGTAGTCTGGCAAGCCTTTAATAACAAGTCGAAGTTGGGAGCCTCGTAACTGTCGGTCATTGCCGCTTCGATGTTCTCCGCTTTCATTGCTTTCTCAAAGTCTTTCTCCGAGTAAGAAACGCCGTCTTTCACCTTGAATATCTGGATAGGGAATACGGGCACTTCTCCTCTGGTGCCGAGGCCTTCAATGGTAGCTTTCAGCAGTTCTTCGATCACCATGCGGCCTTCGGCAGAAGTGTCCGTTCCGTAGTTGATGGAACTGAATACCACTTGGTTACCGCCACGAGAATGCATCGTATTCAGGTTGTGGATAAATCCTTCCATTGCCTGATGCGTATCTTTACGGGTCTGCTGGTAGGCTTTTTCGACGATGCGGGCAAGGTGTTCCTTATCTATAATGATCTGTAAAGCGACCAGAGCGATGCGCAATGTTTCGCGTTCGGCCTCGGTGGACTTGATAGACGGAAGGTATTCTTTAATCAACGTGCGGATGGATTTTTCATCGGCCTGATTTCCGTTTTCCATAGCCACATAGAAGTTGATGAACGATGCCAGATGCTTGCGAAAAGATTTAGCCACTCCTTTTGCCATGAAGAAGTCGAAAGCCGGAATCGCCTGTCCGCCATGCTGCTCATTTTGGTTGGTCTGAAAGATGATGGTAGCCAGCGTAGCATAGCTTTGGATGCTTTGCGGGGTGCGGATGCTACCGTTCTTTGTGCGAAAACCGCGTTCAAAGAGGTCATCCATATCATATTGAATGCAGGTTGTCGTCTTTGTCGGATAATAATCCAGGTCGTGGATGTGAATGTCTCCCAACTGGTGCGCTTCGGCAAAACGTTTCGGCAACAAGTATTTATAGGTATAATCTTTAGTTACTTCGGAAGCGAACGTCATCATCTGTCCGGCAGGCGTGTGACTGCTCATGTTGGCGTTGCTCAAATTGACATCGTTCTTGTCGATAGCCACAATGCCGTCCATCACCTGTTTCATCTGGGTTTTCTTATCACGCTCCGTATTCCGCCATTCGCGATAGATGATGTATTTCTTCGCTACTTCCGGCCGCACTTTCATCAACGACTTTTCTACCAAGTCTTGAATCTCTTCTACGGTGATCGTGGGGGTTGAAAACTGACTGATAACATTCATGGTGATGTCAGCAACCAACTGCTGCTCATCCTGAATTCCACTTGCACTGAATGCTTTACTGATTGCATTCTTAATCTTACTGATAGAGAAATCTTCTCTTTTACCATCACGTTTGATGATACAAATTTCCGCGTAGTTCATAACTTTAACTCCCGAAAGCATTAATAAATTAAAAATAGAAAATCTCTTCGGCAGGTCTTCTGACTTATCCCTCCCCCGCAACACCTTCCCACACCGGCATCGATGCAGTGGCCTATTGTGCGGATTCTTAGAGAATTACAGCAGCGGGTACTGTCGCTGATTTGCACAGCGTTCCCTCATTGACTAAACCTCTTTTTAGTTCCGAAACCGGATACAAAGATAGGAGATTATATCATAGCTTGGTTAGCTTTTAACATTAAATTTCGGGAAACTTTTCTTTCTCGCTGATACAGAAAGTTTTCCAAAACGGAAAACTTTTTTCTGATTTTAACGTGGATAATATTCCAAATCCGTTTATTTCACCCCAAAGACATATATAGTTTTTAGATACTTTACTCTTAACGAAAAAAGGATGTGTTAAAAGTCTCCACAACTATCTTTTGCTTCATAAGTTATAGACTATTTTTTCACTTTCGACAAGCCTTTCTTCCCAATGGAATGAAAGAAATTATAATTTTTCTATTTCTTCTTTCGAAAGCCCGGTAGATTTCATAATAATATCGTCAGCCACACCTAATTCTTTCAAATTACGAGCTGTTTCTTCTTTACCTTTTTGCAAACCTTTCTGTAATCCTTTTTGTAAGCCTTTCTGTAAGCCCTTCTGTTCAGCAAAGTCCAACGTATTAAAATAATCGTTATAAACTTTCCATTCTTCTTCATACTGGGCTCTTTCCTCCTGGGTCATATTTGCTTTGGAAGCCAACTTTTCAAGTCGCTCGAAGACGGCCTTGCGAGCCTTGAAAGGCATCCGGTCAAGTGTATCCATATGCTTTAGTATATAAATCCAGCGTTCAAAATCATTTTCACATTCATCCTCTTCTTTGTTGAAGTTCGGTAGTTCGATAAAAATCTGCCGGAACTTGTTGCTGAAGAGCTTCCCCGTATCCCTGTCAGAAAGAACGATATCCGTTCTGATTTTAGAGGGCATATCCTTATCCATCACGAAATTCATGAAGAACACTCCGTACACGGCATCCAACTGGAAGTTCCAAACTCCCCTTTTCGCTTGCTGCGTAATGGCCCTAGAAAGATAGAAGAGGGCACGATCTTTAAAATAAGGCTGTTCCCGGTTCTGCATTTCTACGATAATACGTTCACCGGTATCGGTTACGCAATAGATGTCGTAGATAAGACCTCGTTCTGTTTTTACTTCCGGCGGCTGTTCGTTGTTAAGGAACCTGATGTCGGTGATTACGTGCTCGCCTACGAGCAAATCGTTCAAGAAGTCGATTAACAACTCCTTTTCTACCTCTCTGCCGAATAAAAACTTAAAGCCAAAATCGGTAAAGGGATTGATAAATCTTCCCATTATATGCTGTGTCTCAATTATAAAACAAAGATAGAGTTTTTTTGTTGAATACGGTCAAGAATAGAAGAAAATAAATGGATACAAAAAAAGCTGCCTCATTCAGAAATATTTCTGTCTTAAAAAAATTATCATCAAAATTCTCATTTCCGCCATGTTTCCGAAAAAGTATTTTCGGAATACGAAAAAAGAAAAGCTGCCTCGTCCATTCGAGACAGCTTCTTTACTTGCTCCTTACTTATGTTTACTCTATGAGTTGCTACACGTTTATTTTTACTTGTTCCGCGAACTACGTGCAGACGGCACGTTCTATGTTTTTACGTCATTCCGTTTCATACCTTTTTTTTCAGGTATGCCAAGCCTTTTCCAGCTAGCTAGTCCTTTTCTGCCTTGCCGTTTCTCCGGTGGCGGAAACGCAGAACTGCTTCAAGAATATCCAGCAACTTCTCCAATAATAGTCTCATCCGTTTTCTTTTTAAAAGTTAATAATCCGTTTTATGTCCGTTGGATTCCGTTTTATGTCCGTTGGAATTTGACAGCCAACCGTCAACCGTCGGTCATGTTCGGGCTTTAGTTTGCCCGACAAACTTATCAGTTAGTCCCTGCGGATTCAGCTGCTGGCTGAACTCCCGGTTAAGCTGCCGGGTCCGGTGCTTCTCCACTTCCACCACCAGGTTTATTATCATCATCCGGGTCTTTGTCAATGACATCGTCGGCCACAAACGAACCCGCTACATCCTTGATGTGCACAAACTCCACCCCGGTGGTCAACGCACGGGTAGCACTTCCGTTGGCGGCACGGGTGTATTCGGGAGTAAACTGGCAACGCAATGAAGTGATCTGCGAACTGCTGACCTTATTTTCCAACTCTACCCCTTTTCCGTTTGCCTTGGCAATCATAGTAAACGTCCCCAAGCCTTCGAGACGTACCGTGCGGCTGTTGAGCAACTGTTCACGCATCACCGACATCAGGTTACGAATCACGTTGTGAACATCACCCGCCGTCAGCGAGGCTTTTTCTGCAATCAATTCCGCCATTTTCTGCGTATTGACCATTTTCCCGAATTTCACCAGACGGGGATAATAAAGTTTCTGTCCTTCCTTGTTGGCAAGCGTTGCCTGATACGGTTTGTAAATTAATGGCATACTTTTTTTCCTTTCTTCTTTTTAATAATTAATGAATAAATTCTATCTGTAACCGATTACGAAGGCAAAAGTATAGGAAAGGAAAAAAGCAAAGGAACACGACGTGACAACTCGTCACAAGAGACAACAAAAAGACACAATTTCTACACGAGCTATGCCAACAGAGGCTTCTGTACAAAGCAGAACCACTTGGCATAAAAAAGCGTATCTTCGCATTCACACAGGATAAACTTTAAAGAAACAGATAAGTTCCTGTCACTGATTAATGGCTATTTTTTTAGGAGTAATCCGCGCCTAAATTATGATATAAACGAATTATGATATAAACTAATTATGAACACCTACTAATAATAGAAAGTACCGACAATGAAAACAGAAACAACAGTAACCTCCGTCAGCCCAAAAGAAATGTCGGAGACGGCAAACTCTCCCCGCATACAGACTTACAGCAAAAGTCAGCTGGCCACACTTTATCTGCCTCACATACAGTCTGCTTCGGCACGCCGCACCCTCCGCAGTTGGATTGCCCAAAATACGGCATTACAAGCCGCACTTGCCCAAACCGGCTACAGTGAAAAGGCAATCTTACTTACTCCGGCTCAAGTTGGACTATTCTTCAAGTTTTTGGGAGAACCCTAAAAAACAAATACGGTACGGAAAGGAATGAAAATAGAGTGATCTGAATGGATATTTGACATCGTAGTGCCCGAACAGGATTTCCCTCCGGCATACAAGTAATTTTTTAGACACGAATGACGCAGATGACACTGATGACACGAATGACACGGATTTTAAAGCTGTACAGCTATTTTAAAATCCGCGTCCGTCATCCGCGTCTAAAAGATAAATTCATAACCGGGCAAGAATATCGCCCGAAGCCGCCTTATTCCGAGGGTTCTCCTCCCGACGGTTTCATTAAATCGGCAGTGACCTCCGCTTTAAAACGGACCCCGTCATGAAGCCGCAGATTCAATTTGACAGTCACATTCGTTTCGCTGTTACGCTGCACATAAAACGTCCCTGTAACCTTTTTATACTGCGAGTAATAATAAATCGGATCTTCGTAGATAAAAACATACTGGTCGTTGTGATAGAGCGTAGAAGCATCCACCACCTGCCCTTCCCAATACAAATGGAGAGAAAAAGCAAAATAAGTATCAGTCTTTCCCTCATCCATCTTTTCCGGAGAAAGGACACAAGTTAAATAGTCCCCATCCACAGAAGCCACACCGGACACAATCTTATTCGCCTCTCCCCGGAAAGAGTAAGTACCGATGGAAGGCATTTCCTCCACGTCCGGCCCGGGAGTTATCGAATCATTGTCGTCGCTGCATCCGACGAAAGCCAACAGCAGTCCCGATAAAGCGAACAGATTGAAATATTTCAGTAAAATTTTCTTCATGAATATACTTCATTAAATCGTTATTCTATTACGGTCGCCGTGCCCTTGTAGTAGCCGGACAAGTCGCCATCGTACTGTACAATACTAAAAATCTTGAATGTCATTTCAATTTCACTTCCTTGAAGAGCCACAGAAGTATTGCCACCTGCGGCCAAATGAGCACCGTTCGTCGTATTAGCCTGATTATAAGTCACTCCTCCGTAAGCGATCGATATTTTCGCATTTTCCGCACTACCGGAAAATCCGTGAATAGCTCCCTCCATCATACTCTTCGGAACACGTACCACGGCATCCGCTGCCGACATTCCGGCCACGGTAGTGATACCTGCCTGCCGGGAAATATAAATCGCACAAATATCCGCATCTGTCTTATCTACCACTACCGACTGGATAGTCACCGGAGTGCCGTCCGCTCTCAACTGATATTGATTCGGAATCGTCGTATCATATACTTCGAAAGTACCGTTGTAGTTGCCCGATATTTTAAGGCTATTGTCTCCCAAATATTTGAGGTCGAGCGTCAACGAGTATTCATTATCCGCCGATTTCGACACACTGAATGTACCTGCCGCGTCTTCCAGATGTCCTTTAGAAACTTCGATTCTTTCTTCATCATACGGATTATAATAAGTAAACTCAAAAGCCAGATTCGTAGTTGTTATATCTACCTCCTGTCCGTCCAGTCCTGTATTCGGAACAAAAAGACGTACGTAATATGTATTTACATTATTCAAATCTGCAGCAGATGAAATCCCTGACGGAGTGAGATACAAGGCAACTCCTTCATTGGTCTTTTCATAGAAGGTAGCTTTGATATCACGTGTACTTTCTCCATTCAGAGTCAAAATATTGGTGGTGCTTTGCTTTATCTCGGTGTAATTACCTTCATAAGAACCTTTGAACTTTTCGCCCGAAAGCAACGTAAAACTAAAGGTTACCTTTATACTCTCTTCTGTCTTTTCGACTTTGAGCTTACCAGCCGAGCACACATCCGCCCATCCGTAAGGATCTACTGCGTCAATATCATCCGCTCCCAAGTTCGTCATGTTATAGAAAGCGTACTCCACATCTTCACCAGCGGTAATATCGATTTCTTGTCCGACCATTTCGGGAGTAACAGCCAGCATCAGATATTCGGCATCCGATATATCCTCCACCGTAGTCAAGCCGGCCTCCGGACTTAAATAAACATATTGGAAACCTCCTAACGTAGTAGCCACAACCGACTTCAACGTACGTACCTCATCGCCCAGAGAATATTCGTTCGGAAGCTTTTCCGGAGCCTTGTAAGCGCACTCCGCCTCGCCCGTAAATTTACCGCCACTTTTCAGTGTAAAGTCGAAAACAGCTTTCACGGCCGATGTCTCATTTTCTCCCGGTGTCATTGTCACGGTGATCTTGCCCTGTGTCAACACGTCTTTCCATTCGTCGGGGCTAACGGTGACAATGGCCTCTCCGTCGGCATCCATGTAATAAACCACATAAGTGTCGTCATCAGAACCGCCTACCGTGACCGGATTGCCTACCAGACTCTTATCCACTCCCATCATTACATATTCCTTACCGCTTCCCATAAAGTCTTCCAACGTTTCCAGACTTTGCAACGGACTCATACATACGTATATAATGCCCTCCTGTTCAAAGCAGGACACCGATTTCGCTTGTATCGTCTTATCTTTATACGTATACGTATTAACAGTTTCTACCGGCTCCGGTTCAGGCTCGGGCGCCGGGTCATCGCTACTACATGCCACAAAACAACTCATTGTTAACATGAACAAGAAAAAGGAAATAAATCTAGTTTTCATATCTCTCATTTTTGGGGTTAATTATAAAATCGTGTGATTAAAAAAAGAATACATTGACGGGAGTATCCTGCGAGTAGGTGGTACGCACGTGGTGCGGGTGTACCTTATCACAATCGATAAAGTCAATAGTCAGCGTATGTTTGTCCCCATCGCGTGCCACGGTCATCGTTCCGCTGTCTATACGTGCATATTCTTTCATGGTTCCGTTGGATATTTTCTCGTACCAGGTTCCCTGCGGATATGTAAATACATTGGGATAACCCGAAGCAATGCCTCCCGGTTTCAGGAATTCGCGCGGAATACCCTTCGACTCTTCGTCACGTGCCACTACCTTATACGTACCAGCCGGAATACCTTGTGTCACATCCGTAGCCCATTCTACAAAGAATTCCACTTTCAGCACTCTTCCGTTGCCTGTCGGCCATGTTTCGGCAAGTCCTATCCCCTCTTCTGCCAGGTAAAGTTCGACTACCCGGCACGATTCATCTTGCAGGTAATAAGAATCGCCCTTATCTTGCAGACGGGCTTGTGTCCATTCGTTCAGGGCGAGATCGGTGGTCAGCGTAGAGTTCGGAGTTTCTTCCGTGCTTTCGTGACGGTCGATAGTAGTCAGTTTTCCCGTGTAGGTGAAATAACGTTTGAGCGACAAGTCACCTACCAACGTACCACTAATCGTATATTCGCCGCCGTCACTCCGTTTAACAGTCATTTTACCTCCGGATAGCAGGTCGGCATCAACACTTGTGGAGTACGCTTTCACGTCACCATAGAAAGTACCGGCAGGCACTTCCACTTTTCCGGTCGGCAGATCCATCTGGTTCATGTATCCGAGGTTGAAGGTCCATTCATTAAACGTATATCCGTTCGGTGCCGCATCAAAGGTGCTTTCAGGAAGCGGAAACTCCGTGGTTCCGGGAGCAAACGGCGGAACATTGAGGCTGAACGCCATTATCTTGCCCGGTCCTATCGGATTACCGGCAGCATCCACTTCCATATCCGTATACAAAGTGAGCACAAAATGATCCGTCCCCACTCCGTCTTCATCTCCCCAGTATACCAAGTTGGAGTTGACAAACTCTACGGTTTCAGGAGTAGGTTTTCCATTTTCTCCGCCGGTTTTTTCGCCCTCCGGATTTTCTGTGTCATTGTCGCTGCAAGCGGTCAACGCACACGCAGACACAACAGCGAACAGGCAGACACCTAATAAATTCATTAATTTCTTATCCATATAAGAGTTATTTTATATCGTTACATCATTAAAAAGAACTTCCGTAGTGCCCGCGAAGGCAATAAAAAAGGCAGGGTAATCCCGGGAAAAAAACTCCCGTTCTCCACACGGGTAGTCCTCCCCGCCTGTCATATATGTAAAGTTAAAATTAAGAGAGGGTCATTAACCTCTCCTTCCGTTTCACAACGGTAGTTCTTTTCTTCATACATCTATTCCGGAAACGTTATATCCGGTTGATTCATAAGTTGCAAGTTTCCAACTATTTAAAGAGCGCAATGTCAGGGAAAAGAATATAGTCTTTCAATGCTGCCGTAGAAAACTGCTGTCCGTCGAACAGTGCTATCGCAAGATAACACCCGCTCTCCGGTGCACCGGTTACATCCTGATAACTCATCCCGACAGAACCATCCTGATAAAGCAGGGGAGCAAACCCGAAATTACCTTTCGAATAAATATTGGAGGAAGCTGCTACGGAAAAGCCGTATAATGTTTGTAAAACCACCTCCTCTTCCAGTGCTGTATTATCAGTTGTCCTGTTCATTGCACTATTGGCTGTTTCATCCACCTCCTGCGTCAGAACAAAATCTTTCTGCGCTGCGCCGATAGGAACTACAAAAGCCCCATCCTCGTAGGTAGCCTGCAATGAAATCGTAGCCTTCGAAGGATCTTTCAAATACTGCGCCACCGGAGTGCCGGCTAACGACATTTTTAGCGTATATCCATCGCCTTCCGCATCTTTCGTCACCTCCGTAGCCGACAAAGAATATGCCTTCGCTATCTTTTTCGTATCCCATTTCACATAAATCTGACTGTTCCCCCATGCTCCGAGCAGGTCACTCGCTTCATACTGGTAGACATAATAGAAAAACTTCCGTGCCCCCTCACTGGTACTGACCATCAGTTGGCAGGCACGCGGATTTCCGGTCTTATTCTCTTTCAATACGAGCAGGAAGCCTTCCTCTTTCGAGGCTGTAGGGACTTCCACCCAATCGACTCCTTTCTGTATACTCACCTTGAAATCGAACGAGCTGTTGACCCGCACCACGGTTTGTGAAGGAGCATTGCCGAGCCGCAACACCTGTTGGTCGGTATCGGGCGCAAAAATATTACCAGCCTGTGTCACCACAATCTTCTGTTCGTTGCTACCATCGCTTACGGTCACTTGCGTGGCACGTGACACATATTCATAATTAGCCCTGGCGAGTAATGTGATTTTCTCGTTTGTCACTTCGATCACCCTACACCAGTCCGCGCCGGAAACAGCCGTCAGTTCTCCGACAGCCTGCAAAGCCACTTCCACCGTTCCACCGCCGGCAGCCAGATCGACATCCGTGTCCACGATGCGTAAGCCCTGCGGTGTTTCATCATTATCCGTGCCGCACGCTGCCATCAGCAGGCAGCATACAGACAATACGATCATAAATAACTTGTTCATCATACTATTCTTCTATTGTTTTTTTAACCAATCTGATGGAAGCAAACGCATCCGTGTATCCGATGAAAGCCGCGTCCTCCTCCTGCGAGTTGTACACTCCGAAGATGAATCCGGAAACTTCTCCCATCCAGACTCCATTGTCCACCAGGTAAATGCCGTTAGTGGTAGCATAACTAATCAGTCCGATAGACTCACTACGGAGCACATAATCGTTCATTACGTCCCACATAGCCAGATAAACATATCCGCCCTGCACCTTTTTGAGAAGCTGCGGGGAGACGGAAAGTCCGCCGCGCGGTTTGTCAAACATCACCAGAATATCATATTCCAGCCCCTTGAGCCAGTAACTCTTTCCGTCTTCGTTCTTCAATAGCCGGACTTCCTGCGAGGCCACTTCCAGTTGTTGCGTTTCATCGTTCAGGCGGTAAAAATCCATCTGATAAGTGCCCGGATAATAATCATAGCTTTGATATCCGGCAGTGTAGACACCCGCCAATTTGATTCCCGTAGCCCCTTCGTCGGTACAGACAAAGCTGATAAGCTCGTTCTTCCAGACAAAATTCTGCATCGTCTGACCGTCTATCGTTACCGGTTCATGAAAACGCATTCCGTCGGCGGTAAACATAAAAGGCACAGTTTTTTGATGCACTTTTCCTATTTCGTCATAATAAGTCACGATAAACGTATAGTTGCTGCGCAGCATTTGCCCCGTGTAGAGTCCGTCCATCAGTAAGTCATATTCATAAAAGAAAGCATCGTCCTCCACCTTTTTTATTTTAGTGAGATATTGCTTCCACGTCTGGTCTTCGGAAAGTGCCTTCATCACAATCCGGTTGCCGTATTTTTTGCCTTTCAGTTCGATACGCTCGGCAGAAGCACTCGAAATAATAAATTCGTAGTCGCCTCCGAGCGTCCCGTTCGGGTCGTCAGACATACTTCCCTGCGGCTGCCCGAAATAATGCACCAGATAATTATAGGTATCGAATGACAACATCGTCGCCTGTTCCGACTTCACGCTATAGAGCGAACTGACCGTCTCATCTGCTTCCGCCATTTGCGAAGCCATTGTCACCCGCTGTCCGTCGAATCTGCAAAGCAGGGTGATGCCTCCAAGCGAATAATCCTTGCCGACGTAATATTCCATCACCCAGCCATTTGGAGCTGCTTTCAAAAGTTCGCCGCACCGGTTCACATCGGCTGTGGCACGGTTGGCAGACGAATCGTCAAAGTAGTTCTCCTCCTGAAAGAGGCATGACTGCAAGCCCAGACAGGCAAGAGCTAACAAGAGGTATATTGTTATATTCTTCTTCATAGTGATAATGTATAATTAAAATTCATACTCATTGAATCGTACTTAAATCAATTTCGGTAATCTCTTGCTGACGACGCAGCACGATTTTACGCAGTTCATTCAGGTCGATTCCCCAAGTGTCGCGCATATAGTTGTAAACAATCGTAAACTTTTTATTGATAGTGGCTGCGCCCGTTTCTCCGGCTGCCTTCAGCATGTTATCCCAATAGGTCTGCGTGTGGGTGACGTACATGGCTATGTTTTCCACGAAATCCTCGTTCGCCTGATTCATGGCATAGGCGGTCACGAAGCCGTCGGGCCACGCTATATCGTTTGTACGGGGCATGGCTCCCTCTGCAGTCATGTAGTAGTACCAGTCGGCTCCCACATATTTCCCCTCCGAGATCCGGTTGAAAGAAGGGTCGAAGTTTCGTTTCTGGTGCAGGATATGAGCAAACTCATGGTGCATCGTTTCAAAGTAATATTCGTTCAGTTTTTCGATATTGATTTTCTTCACGTTGAGGTCGTTCACGTTGTAAAGCGTGATTTTCTTTCCGCCTTCTGCCGTGCCGAGTACCATATTCCCGCTACTTTCGTAAGCAGGCGATCCGATGAGATGAAAGGTTTTAGGCACGTATACGCGGAGAAAATCGATTCCCGCCAGTTCTACATAAGCGTCCATCCAGACGTGCTTGATGATTTTGGACAGTGCCACCGCTTTATCATAGTCGGCAGGCACAAGGTTGTATTTATGGTCGCTTTCGATGTCCTTCATGCGGTACATGAAATCGATGTTGTAGGGATAGGTGTAGTTGTCGAGCAACCAATTGTCGAACGCGTTTCTCTCCATCGGTTCGGTGGAGAAAATGCTGTGCGCGGTGTCTATTTCGTCGCCATTGTTGCAAGCCCCCAGGCAGACTGCGGTAAGGGCAAGCAAAGAATAAATGAGCTGTTTTTTCATAACTTCCACTTTTTTTCTCTGTTAATTTCTTCTCGGGTTGGGTTGTATTCCCGCCACGATCACACTCCGCGGAATTTGGATTGCGTAACGCAAGTCGTTCGGAGGCATTTCGTCGGTGACACGCTGGTTGGCCATATCACGGCGATAAATCAGGATGCCATATCGCTTGATGTCGGGCCAGCGCATCCCTTCGTGCAGGGTGGTGATACGACGGATATGCAGGATGCAATGGATGAGATTTTCCTGCATTCCCTCCTCAATCGTAAAGTCGGGGGCCAGTTGCTTTTTCGGTGTCTGTTGCGTGAAGGGGGTGTAAAAACTCATCTTGTTATAATAGGCGTTGATCTGTTCGGGTGTCAGCACCGATTTGTTGCGGGTATAGGCACGTTGCCAACTCGTGATGTCGGCTGCCGACTGGGAGTACATTTTCTTCAGTGCGTATGCTTCGGCACGACAGAGCAGGGTTTCGTCCGTAGAAAACAGTACAGGCATATAATAAAGGTATGTGCCCTCATAAAGTCCGCTCTTACGCAGAATACTGGCAACAAACCCGTTGGTGGAGAAAGGTTTCAGATAAAAATAATCCGAACTGCCCCACAATCCTGACGACAGACAGGTTTCGCTCGTGGCGAGCGTCTGGTTGTGGAAGTAACGCGGGCCTATCAGATAGTCACTCCCGATTGCTCCCCAGTTGGAAACGGTGCTGCTTATCAACAGGTTGGCTTCGTTGGAAGAGGCAATATAGGCATCCGCCTGCACATTTCCGTTCACGGAAAGATTGCCCAACGCTTCCCAGTTGCGCAGCAGGTCGTCGGGGTTAGTCCCCAATACACGGGTGGCAAAATCAATCACACGGTCGCAATTGGAGAAATCGGGCTTCATATAATAAAGGTAGAAACGGGCGGCAAAGGCATAAGCGGCTTTACGGGTGAAGTGATATTTGGGTACGGAGTAGCTGTCGTCCGAAATCAAGTCGATCCCTTCGAGGAGGTCGCGTTCCACTTTCCGGTACACTTCTTCTAACGTGCCCCGCTCGTAACGGGGAGATACGGTGGTTTCCACCTCTTCCATATATGGCACTCCTAAAGATTGGGAGGCATGAGTGTCGTAGGCGTTGCAGAAAATATTCGCCAACATGAAATGGCAGTAGGCACGGCACACGAGCGCTTCACCTCTCTGCGGGTCGAGTGACGCCGGATTTCCTTTTTCTTCGATGGCATCGAGCGCCATATTGGCGGCGGCTATTGCGCTGTAGTAACTTCCCCAAAGAGAATTGGGCGTGTCCTGATATTCTTCCTTGGTATCTTGCCAGTGGTAGCACTCTTGTTCGGAAAGCTTGTAGTAACCGTAGGTAGGGCCACTGTCATCGGAGTTATCGCTGTAAAGCTCGAATAGTTCGTTGGGCGACGCGTCGGCATACGCCGATACAAGCAGTTTGGCTATTTTCTGGTCGGTGTTCAACTCCGTACGGTTGTCCGGCATTTCATCCAGAAAGCCGTTGCAGGAGACGGTGGTCAGGCTTAAACTTGCGGTCAGTACCAGTGCAGGGAGTATATGATTGTTTTTTTTCTTCATCTCTCGTATATTTTTTTAGGTTGATTCTCTGATTCTTTACTTATAGTCCCAGGCGCAGGGTGAGGGTGAACTGGCGGGGTACGGGCGATGCTACACCGCCGGTATTCACAAATTCCGGGTCCTGCCCGTTTAGTTTCTTGTCGGCATAAATCAGGAAGAGGTTGGTGGCCTGCAACTTGAGCGACAAGTTGGAGATTTTGGCAGGAGCAATCCAGCTTTTGGGGAACTCATACATCAGTGATATTTCCTTCATACGGATGAAATCGCCTTTGGCAATACGTTCCGTGGAGTAGTTGTAAGCATTGTAAGCAAGGTATAGCGAGGTATTCGCCTGATATTGCGGGTCGCTGATAATCACTGGTATATTGGTTTTCGCCTCATCGCCGGAGACGGTCCAACGGTTCTTAAACTCACGCGGCATGGCGGTGAGGTCGGAGTATTTATAGTTGAACACAGGGTCCAGTCGAACTACGTTGCCGAAAGAATAGGTCATAAAGACATTCAGTTTGAAGCCTTTGTAAGTGAATACGTTACCGAAACTTCCTGTGACAGTAGGGTCGGTAGGACCTTCATATTTCAGATAATCAAGTTTCTCCCGTTCCTGAAAGTTGACACCGGTAGTGGTCAGTTTTCCGTCAATCAGATACTGTGGAATACCGTCCGCGTCGAGCCCTGCAAAAGGGATGGAAAACAGTCCGCGCACGGGATAGCCTTCACGGGCGAAACCGTTGCCGGATACCAGTTCCATCATGCTGGTGAGTCCTTTCAGTTGGGTCACTTCATTTTTGGCGTAGGAGAAGATAAAGTCCGTATTCCACGAAAAATCTTTCGTGCGAATGTTGCGGGTGGAAAGGGTGAACTCCACACCGTGGGATTTCATCGTGGCTACGTTGGCATATTTGTTGATGAAACCGCCCACTCCCTGCGTGGGAACTACACCGATCAGGTCATAGTTGTTGCGCTGATACCAGTCGGCAGAGAAGTTGATCCGGTTTTCGAGCAAACCGAGGTCGATGCCGATGTTCAGTTCATGCTTTTTCTCGTAGGTGAGTTCGCTGTTCTCGATGTCCTCGATGTAAAGTCCCGTTTCCTGAATATCGGTAAAAGGACGATAGGGAGAGAAACTGCGGATGATGGCTTGCGAATTGGTTACTTCCGCCGGACCGCGATCGGCAGTAAGAGAGTAAGAAGCTTTCAGAGTCAGGTTGGAAAGAGTGGGTTGGAGCGCTTTAAAAAAAGCTTCCTCGTGCACGTTCCACGCACCGGACAAGTTCCACGTGGGCAGCCAGCGTGACGAACGGCTGCGGCCCATGCGGTTGGTTCCTTCGTAACGAAACGTTCCGTTGAGCGTGTAACGGCCGTCATAAGAATAGGTGGCGTTGAGAAAGCTCGCAATGCTACGGGTTTCGGAGTGCCCCAGACTGTAATAACGCGAACCGGACTCTATTCCGTTCTTGAAAAACTGATAGACGTAGGAAGGAATTTCCCCCATCGAATATTGCATTCCCCAGCCCTGAAAGGAAGAATATGCCTTTTTAAGGCTGTTCACTTCCATACCGGCAAAGAAGTTAGTGATGTGTTTTTCGGCAAAAAGGTGATTCCATGAGAGGGTTCCGCGGAAATCGAGCCCCAACATACGGCGGTCCTGACGCTGGTAGATTCCCCCCTCGGGCAGCAGGGTGATAGGCAGGGCGTATGGATTGTCGGGGTCTTTATAAAGCAATCCGTTTTGTTCGCGGATGGTGGCGTCGTCCATACCGGTACGGTAGGCAACGGCTTGGTTGGCATCGTCGAGCACGTTGTGTTCCTGCGACGAGGTCTGGTATCTCACAGCTCCGAGGGCACTCAATTCAAGTCCTTGAATCACTTTCCATTTCAGCTCGCCTTGAAATTTCACATCTACCATGTTGATTTCGATGTAGTTATTATCCAGTTCGTGAAGAATGTTGAATGGAGCGTAGTTGCTGATATAATCCGCAGACGGGTCGAGCGTACGGCTCGTATTGAGCGCGTAAGAATAAGGGTTGATATCGAATCCGCGTGACATCTTTCCGGAAGCGATGTCGAGGCTAGAGCTCATCGTTCCCGGTGCGTTTTGTTGACGGTAGGAAGCGTTAGAAATCAGGTTGATCGACAGGTTTTTATAAAGATTATAGGTGGTGTTTACGTTGGCTGTGTAACGCTTCACTTTGCTCTGCTTGTACCAGCCCGGATCGAGCATAGCGCTCAACGAGGCATAGAAGGATGATTTTTCCGTTCCGGCGGTGACGCTGACGGAATGATTCTGCGAAATGGCATTGGTGAAAAGCACGTCGAACCAGTCGGTGTTACGCATTTCCGCTTCACGGAGATAAGCATTGCGGGATTCGGGGGTGTTGAGAAGTCCGCGCTGGCCGTTGCTGTTATTATACTCGTCGATGAGACGATACATACGACCGTACACTCCCGTGTCTTTGGCACGGAAAAGGTCGGCACTGTTCAGCCAGCCTTTCTGCTCCATCTCTTTATAGATACCCATCTGTTCCTGCGAATTCATGATATTGAATTCTTTGTAACTGGGTATGGCACGGGTGGTAAACTCACCGGTATAACTGATTTTGCTGACTCCGGCACGGCCTTTTTTGGTGGTGACCACAATCACGCCCGCCATCGCACGTGCACCGTAAATGGAAGTTGCCGATCCGTCTTTCAATATCTGAAAGCTCTCGATGTCGTCGGAATTCAACCCGGCTATGGCGGAACTGATTAATGTCTCCGCATCACCGGAGGAAAGATCGTCGGGACCTACGTCGATGGCATCTTCAAGAATCACTCCGTCTACTACCCAAAGGGGCTTGGAGCTTCCGTAAATGGAAGTAGCACCGCGCACACGAATCTTAGGAGCGGTACCGAAAGTACCCGAAACGTTCTGAACGGAAACTCCTGCCGCACGACCTTCCAAGCCGCGACTGATGTCGGGCAAACCGTCCAGTTTCACATTATCGGCATCCAATTGTTTGGTGGCTCCCGTAAACAGGCGTTTGTCCATCTTTTGCATACCGGTCACCACCACTTCCTGCAATACTTCGGAGTCGGATTTCATCATCACCTTGATTGTCCCCGACTTAATAGGAACATCCTGCGGCTTCATGCCGACATAGGTGATTCGCAAAGTTCTTGATGAACTTATACGTTTCATAGCCCATTCCTCCGCAAATATCTAAATATAAAGTCTTTAATAAACATAAAAAAGAAGATACCTAAAGAGAATACAAGCAAACAAATGCGGAACTATAAGATAAAAATAATCTTCCTTTTTTGCCTTTAATCTACTTTTTTCGTCTTTTACCGGTTTACTGAAGAGGTAGAAAATATCTTTTATATAATGACCTTTCCAGTTCCCAAATAGCTTTTATCCTGAACTCCAAGTGACAATATAAAAGATAACGGTCACGAAATTCATAATCTTCCCGAAAACTATCCTTTTTCTACCGATAGATGCTAATTAATGATTTTTCATGTGTTATTAAACATCTTATCAGGCTATTTTATCACATTTAAATATCAAAAAGAAACTTCTTTTGAATTATCAACCATCACAAAGGCATAGAAATTCACTTTTACACACTCGTTTCATCTGCATTTCTTTTTCATCAATAGTATTTTGTCTATACAGTTCAATTTCGCATTTTTTTTCATATTTTTCTTTGTTTTTCTAAAAATGTGCTTACTTTTGCAAATAATTAAATAACAAAACAGACTATTCTACTATATAAAAACTATATGAAAAGAAAACTAACGCTGTTATTAACTTGCTTATTAGCAAGCATTAGCCTGACAATTGCCCAAACCTCTAAAAAGGTAACAGGCGTTGTCTTCTCCGAGGAAGACAATCAACCTGTCATAGGGGCATCTGTTGTAATTAAAGGTACATCTATCGGAACTACCACTGACCTTGATGGAAAGTTCGTGATTAGTAATGTACCAAGTTCATCAAGAACTTGGTAATCATTAGTCCATTCCTTCTATTTTCGTCTTTAATTCTACCTCAAATCCGCAACTAAGCTCTTCAGCGTCCTTCTTGCGTCTAAACGTCCTCTCATCACTGAATTAGCAGATAAATTGAGGCTGAAATACCCACTTCTGCCCACAATATCCCCTTGCCCCACTATGCGACTTGAGGCAATACGCAGTATCATACCCATAAGTTGTAGGCGTTATCCAAAATCAGTCTGAAAAATATCTGCGTAAGCATTATTACAGGTATAGATATT
>NZ_KQ236955.1:2591209-3074831 GCF_001185845.1 Bacteroides sp. 3_1_13 | reverse complement strand
TGAAAATATTCCTCCAAAAGGAGTGAGCTTCTCGGATTTTATTTGCATTTTTGCCATGCCTGATGAGGTTTTGTTTGATTATTTTTTTGCAACACTAAGTTAAGTGAATCCTCTGACATGGCAAAATCCTGAGCAACTTTTTGTTGCTCAGGTACTTAAAAAAAATATTTTATAATAGTGTTGCGGAATTAAGGTTCTACTTTTTATTGTTCCTCTTTCTCCCTATCTCCTTCCTTTTCCATAGGATCCTTAACCAGTTTTTTGGAGGTATGAAATCGAATTTCAATGTCTATATGGCAGTCATTATCCACTGTGCAGTCTATATCTGCCGAATCGTCAACAATTAGATTTAAAACATGACACAACACTTCGGGAAATCCGGGAATAAATTCAGACTTTCCAATGATACAAGCAGAATAATTATGAATAGTTGTCCAATCGGGGATAGGACTCTGACCGTCAAATTTACATTTACACATACGTCCTATTGAAGAGCGCGAACAATTCGAATGGTTCGCCACATATCTTTCCGGAATATTATTCAACTGTTCTATCTTAAAAATACGATCCACCACCGCTTTCTTCACATCGTCGTCACTATGACGGACACCGGTTGTTTTACTCTGTTTATCTCTACTTTTTACTTTAAATTTCTTGCTTTCCTTTTTCATGATTTATTTTTATATTATTCCACAAAAGTCCGATATTTCTTTTAACATTTGTGTTCAAGCATGACACATTCGTTCTTATTCCATGAATAAATTCAAATATAGATGGGGTTGGTGGTACCCATTTTCTACCTTACTGCCATAATCAAAAAAAAACAGGTCGAATCTTTTAACGCATCGACTCATTCAAGCATGACACATTCGTATCCATTCTTTTTTTATGCGTCAAGCTTGGACAACCTTTACGCAACTCATCTTCTACCTTTGCCACCGTAATCAAAAATAAACCGAATAAGAAAATGACTGAAATCAAAAAGAATCATTCACTTCAACGGATACGGCTTATGAAGCAGGCCGCTGTCATCCGGCAAAGTAATGGCATGAGCCGGCACGATGCACTCGTCACGGCTCACCGGATAGGAAAGCTTATCCGACAAATGCATCACGGAAACGTCTGTTTCCGATATACCAAGCAGGATGGAACCATCCGTCGTGCCACCGGCACACTCATCGGCTACGAACATAGTTTCCGCCGCCCGTACACACCGAAACCGGAGAACACATTTGTCGTCTATTACGACATCGATGTCAAAGGCTGGCGCACCTTTCATGCTGAAAATTTTCTGGATATCGAAGTGGAATGAATCTACAAGAAAAAGGAATGAATCAGCAAGAACGAAAAGAGTGGGAAGCTCTTTGCAGACAGTATAATGTAGACTCCCTGCAAGAAGCGATTCAAGGCTGCCGGGAAGAATTAGAATTTCTCATTCACTGTGCCGAACGGCTCGAACCTCCTACAGAGCAAGATGAAGACAGCAAGAAACGCCGTTTAACACATACAGGAAACGCCGCTTTTCCACACTAGGAAACGCCGTTTAACAGATGCAGGAAACGCCGTTTCTCCTTGCTAAATTCAGAGAAGCGACTATTTTTTAACAGAGTATAATTTTATTAACATTTATCAGTATCAAGTATGGAAAATTGGAGATTTATTGAAGAAAACCCCGACTATATGATTTCAGATCATGGGCGGGTATTGAGTTTCAAGGGCAAATCGAAGTTAATTCTTTGCACTAAAATCATCGGAACCGGTTATGAAACGGTATCACTCCTGAATAAAGGAATTTGTACCGATTACCACGTCCACCGCTTAATTGCCAAAGCATTTATTCCGAACCCGAAACATCTGCCGCAAATAAACCACCTTGACGGAAACACGATGAACAACCACGTGTCAAACCTTGAATGGTGCGATGCATACACCAACACGATGCACGCCATCCGCACAGGATTACGCCCCACCGGAACAGGTTCCCGTAAAGCTCCCTGCGCCGTAACGGATGCGAAAGGAATCATTTTACGTGCCTACCCGTCTATGAAAGAAATGGGCAGAGAGGAACGCCTGAAACCGTCACACCAACACTGGCTCATCCTGCAACTGAAACATCCGGATCGTGTATGGCTACATAACCTACGTGCAAGGCAACATCGGGGAAACGATTTCATGAAAGTTCCCTTTGCCAATTCATCGGCTTTATCACAACTGCCTGTCTTTTTAAACTCATTGGCAATAACGGATACGGCTGTACCACCGATTCACGCTCCTTTCACTCCGGTGCACCACTCGGTGACAAAGCAATATTACCGTCAACTGTCTGCAGAGGAGGCTGCCGCCTTCGGATTCACCTCCCCTACTATACGCAAACAAGAAAGGAGGATTTCACAATGAGAGACACCATCATCATCCATTGTTCCGCCACTCGTGCGGGACAGGATTTTACCGCTGCCGACATCGACCGCTGGCATCGTCAACGCGGCTTCCGTTCTATCGGTTATCACTTCGTCGTCCGTCTCGACGGCACGGTTGAACCGGGAAGGGATGTTGCCCTCGACGGAGCACATTGCACGGGATGGAATCATCGGTCTATCGGTATCTGCTACATTGGCGGACTGGACAGGAACGGTCGGCCTGCCGACACACGAACGGAAGCGCAGCGTGAAGCACTTGCCCGGTTGGTAGAAGATTTGCGCCTTGTCTTCCCTTCTCTGCAACAGGTGATAGGACATCGGGACACCAGTCCCGATCTTAATGGAGACGGTATTATCTCACCGAACGAGTATATAAAATCCTGCCCCTGCTTCGATGTAAAAGCGGAGTTTATTCAATAATTATCAATTATTTACAATCAGTAATTTATCATCATGGCCCGCATTTCCAAACCCGGATTAGATTATTTTCCCCTCGATGTCAATTTTCTGCAAGACAGAAAAGTACGCCGCATCTCCTGTCGCCACCATGCGGCAGGGATTGCTGCGCTCACTTCACTGCTTTGCCTCATTTATAAAGAGAAAGGTTATTATATTTCGTGGAACAAAGACACGCTCTTCGACATCGCCCAGGAAGCGTGTTGCGGGGAGGAGGAAATGCAGGCCATCATTGATGATTGCCTGGCGGTAGGGCTGTTCGACGATCTTATATATAAGGAGTACGGTGTATTGACTTCACAGGCCATTCAGGAACAATATCATAAAATCATCACCGACAGCCGGAGAAAATACAAATTACCTCTGGAACATTTCTGGCTTATCAAGGAAGATTTTAAAGATGTAACAGAATCCCATGATTTTGCTACAACAATGCCACAAACAAAAGAGGAAACGGATACAGATATCAAAGGTAAACAGGAAATGGATATGGAAAATGAGATCAAATCTGAAATCAAAAAAGACAAAGAGACAGAGAGACAAGGAAAATGCCAAAAAGAGAATGAGAGGATAATGCCGCCCGTTCCGTCAAACAGCGTTTTTCAGGCTTCGCCTGTCGTTGTAGAGGGTTTGTCTTTGGATAAATCGATTGGAAGAGAAAAAACGGAATCTATTGCGGAGACGGTTTCTGAAACAATTTCTGAAACAGCTCCGGGAACAGCTCCGAAAACGGTCTTAGAAACAGCTCCGAAAACGATTTCGGAAGGGATGCAAACGGGAGGGGGATCGGAAGCTATACTTCTACTAAATATGCAAACAATCGGTATCCGGAACGAACAGACAGTGAAAGCGATTGCCGCCCTTGCCCGACGTAAAGAACTGGGAGGTCCCGGCGGGATTTTATGGAAAATCCTTAGTTCCCAATACCGCCCTACCCTGCTCAAAAAGAACGAACCGGGTGATTACATTCTTTGGGCGCTCAATCATCCGACGGAATTTGAAAACACATACAACGGGACACTGAAAAAGCTAATCAGGGGAAGATAAACCGGGAAAAAGTCTGAATATAAAAACGAAACATGCCATCATCATTCGTTTATATCATAAATTCAGGCAAAGAAAGATAGAAAACCAAGAACTATCGCATCTTTATCATACAAGGAAAAGGCCTCGACTTGTAGAGCCAGTATTTGTAACTCGAGAAACCAAAGAATAAAGTAAATCATAAAAAAGGAAGAAAAAGAACCTATCAATTTGTTATTCTAAAAAAGATTTGTACCTTTGTGGTACAAATTACCCCCCTTAGTTGAGAAATACTAAGGCTGACCCATCAATTAAAGATGGGTTTTTTTATATATAACGCTATGGAAGACAAAAAGAAAGTAATAGTCTATGTAGACGGTTTTAATTTCTATTACGGGCTGAAGTCCAAAAAATGGAAAATGTGTTATTGGCTGGATTTAGTCAGCTTCTTTAATAGTTTTCTAAAGCCCTATCAAGAATTGGTAGAAGTCAATTATTTTTCAGCTCGTCCAACAGATGCAGGCAAACACGATAGGCAAGATAAACTATTTCAAGCAAACAAATGTAACCCTAAATTTAACTTGATATTGGGTAAATACCTCAAAAAAGAGATTAAATGCCGTTATTGTGGTGGTATCATTCATTCTTTTGAAGAAAAAGAGACAGATGTACGAATAGCTACAAAGATTCTGTCGGACGCCTATAAAAAGCGCTGTGACATTGCTATCATTGTATCAGCAGACAGCGATTTAATACCACCTGTAGAGCTGATAAGAGAATTTAACCCGTTACAAAAGGTCTATGTATATTTTCCTCCTAACAGATATTCATCTAATTTATCGAACCTAAGTGATGGCACACGTAAACTTGATGGCGCTTTTAATATATTCAAGAAACATATATTGCCCCAAAAAGTGCAGCTACCAAACGGATATGTAATAGAACGCCCGGATGAGTGGAAATAAGATTTTAGATCGACCTATCTTGCCGTTCAAGGCACGAAAAGCTGTCTTCGAGAAATTGGAAGATATCGCCGATGTAGCTTCCATGTCTCCGGAAGACAGGGAGCGATACGACAATAGCGTCAAGGTGTACCGCGATTATTTGGTGACAATGGATGCAGCTGAACAAAAAGGGATGAAAGAAGGGATGGAGAAAGGGATAAAAGAAGGCGCCCAAAAAGCCCAACTACAAATAGCGCGGAATATGAAAGCCAAAGGGATAGACAACCAATCTATTGCCGAATGTACTGATTTACCTTTAAGCATGATCGAAGAGTTATAGAGTAATTAGACAAAAGAAGTTAAAAGCACTCATCAATCCACAATCAGCCACCCCCTCTTGCAAATATATTTGTTATTTTTGCGGAGTAATAACATTATTACGTTCCAAACAGATATTTGGGGCATAGCTCTAAAGGAGACATTAATTATGGGAAACAGTTTAAAAAAACAGAAAGAAGCTTTATTGGCTGCTAACAACACCAAAAAGAGCAAAGGTGAGAGACTTGGATGGAAATCAATAAGCGAATATAAAACTGTGTCTCTCAAAAAAATTGTCGGAAACGGGAATCGTGTAAACGAAACAAATATTCCTGTAAATACAAGTATAAGACTTGTACCGTAATGCTGGATAATATAAGGCCTTATAAGATGATATTTATTCAAAAAGCGTCACCAAATGTTGGTGACGCTTTTGATTTTGCATATATTTATAAATTCTACTCAAACAGAAAAGATATCTGTCAAAGACTAAAATGCACAACTATACAGAAACTCTACGTATATTTATGACTTGTGCCAGCATTGTCCCTCTCATTTTACAAAAATTCCCACTAGCTTCATTTGTGATAAATGGTGCTCAAAGTTTAGATTTAGAATCTAACAAAATAGAAGGAAGAGCCAACAATCAAAGGTTCAGATTATACAAAAACATGGCTACCCAATTATTTGGTAAAGAACGTTTTGAACATTACGAATTTATAGAAATCAGTTCTTACCTGATGGTAAACAAAAAAGAGTGTTCTGATATAGAGAGAAAAAAAGACAGAATTAAAGAAACCCTTCTTAACCTATATGACATAGACAGCTAAAACAAAAGAGGTGAGTTCCCCTTCACAGGGTAGCCCACCTCTTTCTCTTCATACACAAACATTCAAATTATCAGGTACCAGATGTTAGTCAATGTAACGGATGCCATCCATTTTAAACATACCTCCCTACATACGGTCGCCACCCAAAGCCTGATACAACGTAATCACACCCTGAATTTCGGTAAAGCGGTTCGCCACTTGTGACAGTTGCGCGTTGAGCAACGTCTGTTGTGCCGTCAGCACTTCCAGATAAGTGGTGTTGCCATGCTTCATCAACAGGCTTGTGCTCTTAGCGGCTGTTTGCAAAGAGGCTACCTGCTTGTCGTAGTAGTCGGCTTTCTCGCGGGCAGTCTGATACTGTACCAGTGCCTCGTTCACTTCCACACCTGCATTCAGCAAGGTTTGTTCGAACTTTTATGTAAAGGTTTGCATAACATTTCGAGAAGGAACTTTTCAATATGCTTAACCAACCCTAACTCTACATCTCTTTCGTTATATTCGTCAGTGAAAGTCAGCATATCAAAAATATAGGGGTCTTTTAAGGTTTCTTTTACCTGCTTGGCTTGTATTTCCGGGAGAGTGGAATCGAAGTTGTTTGCCAATGCCCCGTAAGTATGGTAGTAGTCCTGATTGATAGCTTCAATTAAGAAATTACGACTCCATCCACTCTTCAAACATTGAATCATGTACCAATAGCGGGCTTTCAGGTCTTTTACCCGTTGTATTAAAGTGATGTTGTGTGACCAGCTTAACTGTTTTATCGGAAGAACACAATTTGACATTTCTAATTTGGCAACCACTGGTTGCCAAATTGTAAGCTCTTGATTATATTCTTTATGAAACTGAATCATACACCTGCAATTTCGTGGGGAAAAGCCCTTCACTTTCGGATAATCATTCTTCAAGTCATTGGCAAGCTGTTCAAGTGCATTGTTCCCCCATCCTATCTGCTTCTGGCTTTCACAAAGAAGTTTGCCGATGTCCCAATACATAGAAAGCATTTCTTCATTAGCGGAATAAATCGCTTTTTTCTGTGCGAGTGCCACCCGTGCTTTGACTTGTTTAAGCAAAGCAGCGTAGTTAAATATACTATTTTGAATTTCCATTTATTATTTTTCGTTTTAGATTAAAGACACTATAGGTTATTCCTATCCAAGCATCATTCAGCCGATTGCCCCAAAACAAAGAGACCTTCCTTGGTAATAGAGTGGCAAATATAATGATAATTGAAGCATTACGGATGCACTATCCGATAAATTTGCCTGCCTTTTCCGTCATACCACCACTTTGTCACGAGTGCAAATTTATATTTATCCAGTTGGACGCTACTCCAGTAGTCACGAAAGATTTCCGCAGGAACACCATTCTCGCTTGGTCAAAGAATAAAAAACAGAAGTTTGTAACTATTACCACATAAAGATTAAATGAATATTTAACGAACTATTGTTTTAATTTCATATTATCTAATAGAGAATTAATACTATTTATGTATCATTAAAATATCAAAATTATGGACACGAAAAATTTATTTCGATTATTATTTTTAGTGTTAGGATATTGCCTGACGATGACTTCATGTTCTGATGACAGTAAAACTGACTGGAATCTGGCCCCTTCATTAATAACTCGTTCAGTGGTAACGCCTGACTTCGATTGGGAAAATGCCGATTGGATGCCAACTCCTGCAGGATATGCACGAATACCGGTTCCTTGGATTGGAGCAGGGAGTTTGTCTTCATTTTATGAAACAGATATACTTAATGATTACAAATCTTTTGATGGGTGGGAGATGCTTTACAACGCTTTTAGTTCAGAGGCTTCTAGTATAGTAAATAATCCTTTCTTTGTATTATATAATAAGTATCGAGGTACAATGAGAATATATTTATATATAACAACACCTTTCGTAGCAACTTCTTCTTATATACAAAATGGTATTTCTGTTATTTCTGCCAAGGAAACATCTATTTTAAATTTTTTAGGACAGCCAGTCCTAGATGCAGTGGCAAAAGATCAGAAAAGCTACGTACAACTACAGCCCGCCCCTATTGATGGTTCAATGCCATTAGCTACTAACAGATGGTATATGATGGAATATGAATTGGCTTATGATCAAAATCTTTCTTCTATTCCTTATAATGAAATACGATTTAATTGGTTTTTGAATTACTATAGTGTTTCTAAAATATACTTAGATGGAAAAATGGAAGGAAAGCTTAATGCCATTCTAGGTCAAGGAGCAGTAGATCATTCAAATAAAATGGGAAACATATTACAATCTGATGAATTAAAATCAATAGGGACTGGAATTTTGGCTGGAATTGGACTAAATTCTTTAGAGAGGAACAAAATATCCGATGCTAAAGATGGACAATCAAATAATAAGTTAGGGCTAAAAAATGGGATTTTTAATGCGTTATATAATGGAGTGAGTTCTGCATTAAAGGGATCTACGTCTGGTCTGCCAGGACTTATAGTTGGATTTGTTAGTGGAATTGTGGGTGGAAGCAGCAATAAAGGAATAAATCCTCCAGTAAATTATCAATTGATGACTACAATTTCCTTGTCAGGTACAAGCACAAATAGCGGAGCATTTCCTTCAATGCCAATTTCATTTTGGTTACCAGGAACAGAAAATGTTATAAATGCAACAGGTTATGTTCCATTATATAATAAAATACTGGGAGTCGTGAATTTTAAAGGAAAGCCAGAAATAAAATCTCACGAACAATACTATGAATATCAAGGAGTTGATCCAGAATATGGTGATTATATCAATGAAGTTCATCGCATTGTCTTTGATACAAGTAAAGATTATTCACCTTACTTAGAATTTAATCCAGAAGTAAAGGCCATTGCCGATATACATGTAACAAATCAAGAAATCGTTTTATATTATAACAAAGAGGTTTTATGTAGATCTTTAAAGACATCGTATAATAATGAAAAATATACTTATTGGGAAGAGGGAGTTTATACAAATCACTGGAATACAGATTGGGCTAATTTTAATAAATATGCCGGAGATGTTTGTGTACGTTTTTCCATCAAAATACAACCTAAAAATGGTGCGCCAGTTTCTCATATAATAAAAACATTCAAATTAAAGGAAAATCGCACTTCTGAAGAGTTGGAGTCAATGCCTAATTATTTAAAGCCTAATTACAACGATTATAATTTAGAAAAAGATTATCATCTAATTTTAAAACCTAAAAAATAAAAACATGAAATAAGTTCCGAGTTCTTTGCCCACTTGTTGAAAGGATGAAACACGTTTTGCCTCCTAGTGTATATGTTGCAAGTCACCCTATACAACAGGACAAAAATTACATCGGTCTACCCAGCGGTTATCAAAGAACACTTCAACGACTACATCAGCAGTGAAAAAGGAAGAAGTGAGCCGGGAAGTTGCTACATCCAACATGGCACACATTCTGGATTGTGCCAATGTGATGTGTTTCGACGATAACAGCAAGTCTTTCGAAGAGGCTGTAAAGTCGGCAGACGAACCGGAAGAGATTATCGCATTATTCAATCAAGTCACTCTAAGAAAGTTATAAGCAATGAAAAAAGTATGTAATAGAAATATGCTGTTTGCGGCAATCTTATGTCTCCAGCTAAATGTTGTTGCCGCTTTTGGTCAGACTGTTGTGAAAGGCAGTGTGAAAGATAACACAGGTAAGCCTGTCAGCGGTGTAGTAGTAACTGACGGTGCGCATTTTAAAACAACCGACGCACAAGGAAACTATGTTTTGAACACCGATCCGGCACGTTATCCGATGGTTTACATCTCTACTCCGGCAGACTATGAGCTTCCTTCCAAAGAGGGTGTAGCCGACGGCTTCTATCAATATTTGGATGCGAAGAAAAGCGAGAATCAGTGCAACTTCGTTCTGACCAAACGGCAGAAGCCGGCGGATGAATTTGTCTATATCGCCATTTCCGATCCGCAAGTGAGGAACGAGAAACAACTGGACCGCTTCCGCACAGAGACAGTGCCCGACCTGAAACAAACTGCCGACTCGCTAAAGAACTTCGAAATCGTTGGTATGGGACTGGGCGACCTTGTGTGGGATGCCATGAACTTATATGCTCCTTACCGGCAAGCCGTCTCTAATTTAGGTATCACAATGTTCCAACTAATGGGAAACCATGATTTCAACCTGCTCTACAAATCCATGACACAGACGGACAATCCGGCAGACGGATATGGGGAACAGAATTATTACCAGTCGTTCGGTCCGGCCAACTATTCATTCAACATTGGAAAAATCCATGTAATCGCAATGAAAGACATCGACTACGATGGTAATAAGAAATACACGGAACGATTCACACCGGAAGATCTGGACTGGTTGAGAAAAGATTTAAGTTATGTGCCCGAAGGAAGCACCGTATTCCTGAACGTACACGCTCCGGTAGCCAACAACACGGTATCGGCCGGTGGAAATGCACGCAACGCCAACGCGCTTTTCCAACTATTAAGACCGTATCAGGTTCATATTTTCTCGGGACACACACATTTCTATGAGAATCAGCAACCTGCGCCTACTATTTATGAACATAATATCGGAGCTGCCTGCGGTGCATGGTGGGCAGGACACGTGAACCGTTGCGGAGCGCCGAACGGTTACCTGGTGGTAGAAGTGAAAGGTGACGATGTGAAGTGGCGTTACAAAGCGACAGGCTGTTCTCCCGATTATCAGTTCCGGCTCTACAAGCCGGGAGAATTTGAAAGCCAGAAAGACTATGTGGTAGCCAACATCTGGGATTGGGACAGAACGTATACGGTAAACTGGTACGAAGACGGAGTATTGAAAGGGGCCATGCAGGCTTTTGATGATGAAGATCAGGACTACATCAACATGGTGAAAGGGAAGAAAACCGGCTATCATACACGGCATCTTTTCCGGGCACAGCCTGCGAAAGGTACGAAGTCTGTCAAAGTGATGGTTAAGAATCGTTTCGGAGAAGTATTCACGAAAGAGGTAAGATTGTAGGTTTTTCCGGAGAAACATAAATAAGCATTCTTTGGCAGAAACTATTTGGAACTAAGGAAGAAATGGACTATCTTTGCAAGAGTATTCACGTAAAAAAGGAAAAAGTAATATGGCAAGACCAATTAAAGAAACCCCGATACTCTTTGGTGAAGATGCCAAACGTTTCCTGGCATCAATGCAGAATGTTAAACCTGCTTCCCAACAAGAAAAGCAGCGGGTCAAAGCTGCATATGAGAAATTAAAGAAAATAGCAACGTTTATGATGTGACTTCCTTGATGAGACTGATTAAGATTGAAGACACAGAGAATATAAAGCCATTCAATTGCGGAAACGACGATTTGAATGGCTTTTTGTTGGAAGACACCCGCTTTTACCGAGAGAAGTTAATTGCCAACACCTTATACTATGGAAGATGATAATGAAACCCGGCTCTTTTCAGAACAATCCTTCTCTTTTCTTCTTGTTTGGTTAAACAATGTTATATTTTAGGCTATATAGAATTACAACTTACCTGTTTTTTTTCATAATTTCGCAAATCCAAAATAGAAAACAGGTATTAAGATGAAACTAAGATATTATCAAATCGACATTCGTTACAAGAACAAAATGCATGACTTTCACGGTTGGGGTGTGGCAGTGCAAATTTGATAATTCGGTCTTCACTACAGAGAATTTACCATAGAAAATTCAAACTTCTACTATTAATTAAATTTCATTTCACTTTATGAGCAAAAAAAGATGGCTCATAGTGCTGCTATACGCCGTACTATGTAGCCAAAGACTGTTTGCCCAGACGCTTGACAGGAGAGTTTTGGGCATTAACGAAATGTTCCGTCTGGCAGACGAGAACAGTCAGAGTATTCAAACGTATAAAACGGGGGAAGAGGCAGCCAAAGAAGCTTTGAAAGCTGCCAAGTCACAACGTTTACCGGACATAGGGGCTTCACTCTCATTCAGTTACCTGGGTGACGGATATTTGTGGGACCGTGATTTCAAAAACGGGCAAAACATTCCTATGCCGCACTTCGGCAATAACTTTGCTTTGGAGGCGCAGCAAGTGATTTATGCCGGTGGAGCCATCAACAGCAGCATTACTTTGGCAGAACTCGGGCAACAAATGGCTGCATTAGACTGGCAAAAGAACCGTCAGGAGATCCGTTTTCTTCTGACCGGCTATTATCTGGATTTATATAAATTGAATAACCAGTTGCAAGTGTTACAAAAAAATCTGGACCTGACGGAACAGGTGATCCGCAACATGGAATCACGCCGTACGCAGGGAACAGCTTTAAAGAATGATATCACCCGTTATGAATTGCAGAAAGAGACGCTTAAACTGCAATTGGCAAAGGTGCAAGATGCCTGCAAAATTATGAATCACCAACTGGTGACTACGCTACACCTGCCCGCCGGAACAGAAATCGTCCCTGATCCTACCTTGTTGGATGAGGAAGTAAAAGCACTGGCAGAAAACGACTGGCAAATGATGGCGGCCCAAAGTAATGTCGGCCTGCAACAAGCCCAGCTGTCTGTACAAATGAGCGAGCAGAAAGTAAAACTGGAACGTTCGGAACTGCTTCCCAAAATTGCTCTTGTAGCCGGAGAGCATTTGGACGGTCCTATCACGATTGAAGTCCCGGTACTAGACAACAACTTCAATTACTGGTATGTGGGTGTCGGCATAAAATACAACCTTTCTTCTTTATTCAAAAATAACAAGAAAGTACGTCAGGCAAAATTGAACGCACGCAGGGCACAGGAAGAATATTCATTGGCACAGGAACAAATAGAAAACGGAGTTCAGGCAAATTATGTCAACTTCCTCACTTCTTTTACCGACTTACGTACGCAGGAGAAAAGTGTGGAACTCGCCGACCAAAACTATAACGTAATCAGCAACCGCTATAAAAATGATCTCGCTCTGCTCACCGATATGCTCGACGCCAGCAACATGAAACTAAGCGCCGACCTCGGTCTGGTCAATGCACGCATCAACTTGATATACAGTTACTATAAAATGAAATATATCACACATACCCTATAGATTTTACGATTAGACAATTTGGATTGTAAATTAAGAGAATGAAATTACTTACTGTTTAAAATATAAATGATTATGATAGCTAGAAAAACCCAGAAGATTATATATAATATTGTGATAATCTGTCTTCTTATCGGTGGTGTCACCTATGTTTGTTCCCGGTTCATTCACCTTGGAAACATTGAATATACTGATAATGCGCAGGTGAGACAACATATCACGCCAATCAACACTCGTGTTCCGGGGTTCATCAAAAAAATCTGTTTCGACGAGTATCAACAAGTACACAAAGGCGACACGCTCCTTATCATCGAAGATACCGAATTCCGCCTCCGTGTGGCACAGGCAGAAGCTGATTTAGCCAATGCTACCGCAGGAAGACAGGCCACTACCATTGGCATCGCCACTACTCAAAACAACTTGAGCGTGAGCGACGCAAGCATTGAGGAAGTACGTGTACAAATGGAAAATGCAAGACGCGAACTGAACCGTTTCGAAAAGTTATTGCAGGAAGATGCAGTGACTAAACAACAATATGACAACGTACATACAGCTTACGAAGCAGCCAAAGCCCGTTATGAACAGGTGTCACGAGCTAAATTGTCTACCTCTTTAGTGAAAAGCGAGCAAACCCATCGTTTAGGACAGAATGAGGCAGGTGTCCGCCTGGCAGAAGCTGCATTAGAGCTTGCCCGTCTGAATCTTTCTTATACAGTTATCATTGCTCCATGTGACGGTACCACAGGAAAGAAAGAAATTTTGGAAGGCCAGCTGGTACAGCCGGGACAAACCATGGTCGACATCGTAGACAGCAGCGACCTGTGGGTAATCGCCAATTATCGCGAAACCCAGCTTCCGAATATCAAGGAAGGCGCAGAAGTGGAAATAACCGCAGACGCCGTGCCAAACATAACATTCAAAGGAGTAGTAGAGTCTATTTCCGACGCAACAGGAGCGGCATTTTCAATGATTCCACAAGATAACGCCACCGGTAATTTCGTCAAAGTGGAGCAACGTATTCCCGTACGCATCAGTCTGAAAGGAAACAAACCGGAAGATTTGAAACGTATGCGTGCAGGCTTCAACGTAGAATGTGAGGTGAAGTACTAACCGCTTCAACCCTTTATCGTTTTAATTATTGCTTTAATTATAAATTGCTTAATTATTGCCTTAATTATCGTTTTAATTTTTAATCTTTAATTTTTATGAGTGCTCCTGTTCTGAATGGTCCTTTCGTTATGCCAATGTTCCGCAGCTTCGTACCGCGGAGGATGCAGCCGTGGATTTATCTTTTCATTGCCGTCACCTTCCAGTTATCGGGCGGTGTCTATCTGGGTGCATTGAATCAGATGATCGGCAGCATGGCACTGATGCGTGAGGATATTTTAATGTGCATGTACGCTAATCTGGCAGGTATGGCAATCTATTTCCCGTTATTGTTTCGCATGAAGTTTCGTTTTACCAATAAAACCCTACTCACATCGGCAGCACTGGGAGTCTTACTCTGTAACTTGATAGCTCCACATATCACCTTCCTCCCACTGTTGTGGCTGATCTGTTTCATCGAAGGAATGTGCAAAATACAGGGAACTTTTGAATGTATGTCCAATATTCAGTTATGGATGACTCCCAAACGGGATTTCACGGTTTTCTTTCCCTGGCTTCATATTGTAATTCTGGGAAGTATTCAGCTGTCCGACCTGATTACGACTTATTTAATGTATCACTACCACTGGACATATATGAATCTGTTCATCGCCAGATTAATGCTAATCGTCCTGCTAATTCAGTTTACTTGTGTGAAACATTTCAGGTTCATGCGCAAATTTCCCCTGTTCGGTATCGACTGGCTGGGTGGAGTGCTCTGGGCCGCCTTATTAGCGGAAATCGCCTTCCTCTTCAACTACGGAGACTGGTACGACTGGTGGAACAGCCCGGTAATCCGCCAACTGACTATCGTGATTTTCATCACTCTGGCTATTTGTATTTGGCGTATGATGACAATCCGCCATCCTTTTCTCGAACCGAAGATGTGGACTTATCGCCACTTTTGGTCCTTATTAGGACTAGTCACATTAGTGGAAGCATTTCTTGCAACCGAGCATGTATTAGAAGAAGTCTTTTACGAAGAAGTGATGAAATATGAAGAACTGGTCAGTTCACAACTCGACTGGTTTGCCATTATCGGTATCGTTTGTGGTTGTGTATTCTCTTATTGGTGGATGCACATCAAACAATACAACTATGTGCGCTTGATTATTGTCGGCTTCCTTGGGCTGATCGGCTATCTGATCGGTTTTTACCTGACTCTATCTACTGATATACATATTTCACAGCTCTACCTGCCAACGGTGTGCAGGGGATTTGCCTATGCCGTCTTGAGTGCCACCTTCATGGTGTGTCTGGAAGAAACCATGACGTTCCAGCATTTCTTCCAGGGATTAAGTGTATTCAATATGCTGCACATGGTAGTTGGCGGTGTATTAGGCTGTGCGGTCTATGCGCAGGGATTGGCTTATTATGTTCCCGACAATCTGGCACGTTACGGTTCGGCCATCGACCATGTGTCTTTCAGCAGCAGCCCGTTCAACATAGGTCATTATATGGAAGAATTTATCAATCAGATGATGGAAATAAGCATCAAGCAAATTTATGGATGGGTGGCTTATGCCTGCATCTTCCTTTTCCTATTATTATTGCTTTATGATTTTCCGGTTCGCCGTTCATTAAAAAGCATGCCAAGTTGGAGAGAGGTAGCCCGCGAAGTAAAGAATACATTTTGGCGGACAACGCATACACCGTCAGAAAAAGAATAAGCAACAGGATCAGAATGGGTCAAAAGTAAAATCATCTATTAGATTGATATTATTTAGGCACGAATTACACAGTTTTAGTTTAATGGAACCGTATTAATCCGTGTAATCCGTGCCTAAATGAAAGTGATAAGAGTATTTTAACACACCTTCCTTTCACAAATGAGACACAATTACAGCTAAATTACATATATACCCATTATTTTAGTCATTTTGCTATAAAATTAATAGAAATTATCTCCGAAATACTACAATTTCTAACTTTTATTCCTACATTTGCAGCCAATTGATAACTTATTAACAAATTACATATATACCATGGCTAAAATAACGAAAGAAGCCGCTTTGCTCTATCACTCACAGGGCAAACCCGGCAAGATTGAGGTAGTGCCTACCAAACCTTATAGTACACAAACCGACTTATCACTCGCATATTCCCCCGGTGTAGCAGAACCTTGTCTCGAAATTGAGAAGAACCCGCAGGATGCATACAAGTATACAGCTAAAGGAAATCTTGTAGCTGTTATTTCTAACGGTACAGCCGTACTCGGACTGGGCGATATAGGCGCATTAAGCGGCAAACCTGTAATGGAAGGTAAAGGGCTGCTTTTCAAAATCTATGCCGGTATCGACGTTTTCGACATCGAAGTAGACGAGAAAGATCCGGAGAAGTTCATTGCGGCAGTGAAAGCAATCGCTCCTACCTTTGGAGGTATCAACCTGGAAGACATCAAGGCGCCCGAATGTTTTGAAATCGAACGTCGCCTGAAAGAAGAATTAGACATTCCTGTAATGCACGACGACCAGCACGGTACTGCTATTATCTCCAGCGCCGGTTTGGTAAATGCCTTGCAGGTGGCAGGAAAGAAAATCGAGGATGTGAAAATCGTCGTGAACGGTGCCGGTGCATCCGCAGTATCTTGTACTAAATTATATGTATCTTTGGGCGCTCGCCTCGAAAATATTGTCATGCTGGATAGTAAAGGCGTTATCAGCAAGACACGTACCGATCTGAACGAACAGAAAAGATATTTTGCAACTGACCGCACAGATATCCACACACTGGAAGAAGCAATCAAGGGCGCGGATGTATTCCTCGGCCTGTCAAAAGGAAATGTGTTGAGTCAAGATATGGTACGCAGCATGGCTCCGATGCCCATCGTATTCGCATTGGCCAACCCGACACCGGAAATCTCTTACGAAGATGCCATGGCAGCACGTCCTGACGTACTGATGGCTACCGGACGTTCCGACTATCCGAACCAGATTAATAATGTAATCGGTTTCCCATATATCTTCCGTGGTGCTTTGGACACTCAAGCTAAAGCAATCAACGAAGAAATGAAGATTGCGGCCGTACACGCTATTGCCAACCTGGCAAAACAACCGGTACCTGATGTAGTCAACGCAGCCTACCACGTAAACAACCTTTCTTTCGGTGCGGAATACTTTATCCCGAAACCGGTAGATCCACGCCTCATCACCGAAGTTTCCTGCGCAGTGGCAAAAGCTGCTATGGAAAGCGGAGTGGCTCGCACAGAAATCAAAGACTGGGACGCTTACTGTGTTCACCTGCGCGAATTGATGGGTTACGAATCCAAACTGACCCGCCAACTGTATGATACTGCCCGCCGCTCACCGCAACGTGTCGTATTTGCCGAGGGTATCCACCCGAATATGCTGAAAGCTGCCGTTGAAGCAAAAGCCGAAGGTATCTGTCATCCTATCTTATTAGGAAACGACGAAGCTATCGGAAAACTGGCAGAAGAAATGGAGCTTAGCCTGGAAGGCATTGAAATCGTCAATCTTCGTCACCCGGACGAATCAGATCGTCGCGAGCGTTACTCCCGCATCCTTGCAGAAAAACGTGCACGCGAAGGATTTACCTACGAAGAAGCCAACGACAAGATGTTCGAACGCAACTACTTCGGTATGATGATGGTGGAAACAGGAGATGCAGACGCATTCATCACCGGACTTTATACAAGATATAGCAATACGATCAAAGTGGCAAAAGAAGTGATCGGCATCCAACCGGGCTTCAAACACTTCGGTACCATGCATATCCTGAACTCCAAAAAAGGTACTTACTTCCTGGCAGACACATTGATTAACCGCCACCCCGATACGGAAACATTGATTGATATCGCCAAACTGTCCGATAAAACAGTTCGTTTCTTCAATCACACACCGGTTATCTCTATGTTGTCATACTCTAACTTCGGCGCTGATACCGCAGGTAGCCCAGTGAAAGTGCACGAAGCAGTTGCTCACATGCAGGAAGCATATCCGGAATTGGCTATCGACGGTGAAATGCAGGTTAATTTTGCCATGAACCGCGAATTGCGTGATACCAAATATCCGTTTACCCGCTTGAAAGGTAAAGATGTAAATACTCTGATTTTCCCGAACCTAAGTTCAGCAAACGCCGGTTACAAACTGTTGCAGGCAATGGACCCGGATACAGAATTCATCGGCCCTATCCAGATGGGATTGAACAAACCTATCCACTTCACCGATTTCGAAAGTTCCGTCCGTGACATTGTGAATATCACAGCCGTAGCCGTGATCGATGCCATTGTTGACAAAAAGAAAAGAGGAGTGAAATGAAACGCCCGTTATCCAAATCACAAATAGTTTGCATCAGCCTGCTTTGGTTGGCGCTTTGCTATTTAGTTCTAACAAAAGCCGAACGAATTGACGGGATGACGATAGTAATGCTTGTCATTTCGGCAGCATTAGTATTTATTCCTGTTTATAAGTCGATCAAAAAGAACAAATAAATATCTTTTTTCCTATTTTTAATGCGATAAAATATCAAATTTGATATTTTATCGCATTTTTCTTTATAAAATGTTTGCTAGTTCAATTTTTATCTTTACTTTTGCAACCGGAAATAAAAATCCGATGTACCCATATACAAGTGTGCAAATTGCTATACGGCAGAAAAGCACATAGTCGAGCGGCACATGAGCAAATTGTCAAATTAGCACATTATTTTTATATCAACCAATTAAAGAAAAAAAGATTATGAATGCAGCAAAGGTATTAGACGATCTGAAAAGAAGATTTCCCAATGAACCGGAGTATCATCAAGCAGTAGAAGAAGTACTTTCTACTATTGAAGAAGAATACAACACACACCCGGAGTTTGATAAAGTAAACTTGATCGAACGTTTGTGTATTCCTGATAGAGTATATCAGTTCCGCGTGACTTGGATGGATGATAAAGGTAATATTCAGACCAACATGGGTTACCGTGTTCAGCACAACAACGCGATCGGTCCTTACAAAGGCGGTATCCGTTTCCATGCATCTGTAAACCTTTCTATCTTGAAGTTCCTTGCCTTTGAACAAACATTCAAAAACTCACTGACTACGCTGCCGATGGGTGGTGGTAAAGGTGGTTCCGACTTCTCTCCTCGTGGAAAGTCAAATGCCGAAGTAATGCGCTTCGTACAAGCATTCATGCTGGAACTGTGGCGTCACATCGGTCCTGAAACTGACGTTCCTGCTGGTGACATCGGTGTTGGTGGCCGTGAAGTAGGTTTCATGTTCGGTATGTATAAAAAACTGGCTCATGAATTTACCGGAACATTCACAGGTAAAGGCCGCGAATTCGGTGGTTCACTGATTCGTCCGGAAGCTACCGGTTATGGTAACATCTACTTCCTGATGGAAATGCTGAAAACAAAAGGCACTGACCTGAAAGGTAAAGTTTGTCTGGTTTCCGGTTCTGGTAACGTTGCTCAATATACAATCGAAAAAGTAATCGAACTGGGTGGTAAAGTAGTTACTTGCTCTGACTCTGACGGTTATATCTACGATCCGGATGGTATCGACCGCGAAAAACTGGACTACATCATGGAACTGAAGAATCTGTACCGTGGTCGTATCCGTGAATACGCAGAAAAATATGGTTGCAAATATGTAGAAGGAGCTAAACCTTGGGGTGAAAAATGTGATATCGCTCTTCCTTCTGCTACTCAAAATGAATTGAATGGCGACCACGCTCGTCAACTGGTAGCAAACGGCTGTATCGCCGTATCTGAAGGAGCTAACATGCCTTCTACTCCGGAAGCTATCAAAGTGTTCCAGGATGCTAAGATCCTTTACGCTCCGGGTAAAGCTGCTAATGCCGGTGGTGTGTCAGTATCAGGTCTTGAAATGACTCAAAACTCTATCAAATTGAGCTGGAGCGCTGAAGAAGTAGACGAAAAACTGAAGAGCATCATGAAGAATATCCACGAAGCTTGCGTTCAGTACGGTACAGAAGCCGACGGATACGTAAACTATGTGAAGGGTGCTAACGTAGCCGGATTCATGAAGGTTGCTAAAGCAATGATGGCACAAGGTATCGTATAATCAGCGAAAGATATATAAGCTATAGTTTATTTAAAGGCTCCCGCCTTCCGAAAGGAAGTGCGGGAGTTTTTATACCCTAAAGGGTGTAAAACAGAAAAATTACATTATATTTATACCCAAAAGGGTATAATATGGGCTCAGTCATTATTCTTGGGGATTTAACACATATTTGGCTACTTAGTTGAAGTTGAGTCTTATTTCTTCATTGTGTTCTTCCGCGTTATGAGCAAAATTCGGAATGAATAAAAGAAAATATATTTATATTTTGTCCATAGGCAAAAACCGGGTCACCGTTCCTTTTAAAGGAACGCCCCGATGCACACCGAGAAACGCCCCGTTCCTTTAAATGAAACGGGGCGTTTGTTTTAAAGGAAAAAACAGATGGCACATCTTGTTGTATAACAGCGCTTTATCTTTTCACACTTATATAGTAAAATAATTAAGAACTTTATTTACAATATCAGTTAAATTCGCTATTCTTACAAATGAATTATCTATGGTTTGAATGTCTTTGAAATAAACAATAAATATTTAGTGGAGCGTTTTAGTACTGAAAAAGCAGATTTTAAGTACTTCTTCCATCTGTTCCATGTACTTTATTACAGCAGTACAAGTACCTATTTTCTTCAACTCTTGTACTTCTCCCAGTTGATTCATCTACTTCAAAAAACCAAATACAAGCCAAATACTATGAAAAGATACGAAACTTGAGCCTATTAATTGAATATTTAATCATTCCTTTCCTCTCCTTCCGAAAGGAAGTGCGGGAGTTTTTTATCAAAAATCACCTGAAGTTCATTCAAAATCCGTATCTTTGCTCCTCATAATTTACTAATTCATAATATATAAGATGAAATTTACAAATGTATTAGCCACAACCCTGTTATCTTTGTTGAGTACTGCATGCATACAAAACGAAGAACCGAATACCGAAGCAGACATTTTAAAATGTATTCTACCCAAAGAAATATTCGAATATGACAATACAAACTATTACGAACCTTACGATGAATCCATAAATGCTTATCCCCTTTATATCAGTGTAAATAGCAAAGCTACCCTTACACAATTGGCTCCAGAATTTGTATTAACAGAAGGTGCCACTATCGAACCTGCAAGTGGAAGTATCCAAGACTTCACTCATCCCGTACGTTATACCGTTACCTCAGCCGATGGTAAATGGCATCGCACCTATTCTGTCAGTATTTCAGATGATTTGCAAATTATCCCCGAGCAGTTTCATTTTGATAAACTGAGTTCCAAAAGCAGCAAATACCACATTTTCTATGAAGAGAACAAAGCAAAAGGTGAATTTATGGAATGGGCAAGTGCCAATCAAGGATATGTGCTAGTATCTGGAAATAGTCCTGCTACAGAATACCCCACATCACAAGCCAACGGAGGAATTGAGAACAGTAAATGTGCCAAACTGGTAACTAAATCAACCGGAGGATTAGGAAGCCTTGTTGGTGCTCCCTTGGCAGCAGGAAATCTTTTCATCGGAACGTTTAATTTCAATTCTTCTGTCAGCGATCCTTTAAAATCAACCGCTTTCGGAAGAATATTCCACAAAAAACCGCTCCGTCTGAAAGGATATTACAAATACAAGGCAGGTAGCACATATATGGATGGTACAAACGAAATACCGGAACAAAAAGACAATTTCATTGTGTATGGCATCTTTTACAAAACTGATGAAACACTTCGTACTATGGACGGATATCTAGCCATCAATGAATTCAAAGATCCACGCATGATAGCATTGGCACTTCTTCCAGAAAAAGAAAGAAAAGAAACTGATCAATGGACCGAGTTCAACATACCATTCGATTACAACAAATATGGAAAAGAAGTAGACATGGAAGCTTTATCACGCGGAGAGTATAAGATAAGCATCGTACTTTCTGCCAGTAAAGACGGAGATCGTTTCAAAGGGGCAATAGGGAGCACTCTTTATGTAGATGACCTAGAATTAGTTTGTGAAGAATAACCTAAAAACAGAAAAATATGACACAAAGAAACCTATATATAGCTTTTATATTTACAATTATTAGCGTGTATTCTGTCTCTGCACAGACCAACCGGACCAAAACCTTAATTAATGCAGCACTTCACGGTTGGGAGTATGAAGTTAGAGCCGGATTCAGTATCGGCGGAACTTCTCCTATTCCTTTGCCAGCAGAAATACGATCTATCAACTCTTATAATCCTTCATTAGCCATCAGTTTGGAAGGAAATATGACTAAATGGATAGAGCCAACGAAGAAGTGGGGTATCGTTACCGGAATTCGCTTGGAAAGCCGCAAGATGAAGACAGATGCTACAGTAAAGAATTATAATATGGAAATCATTGCTAGCGATGGCGGACGTTTAAAAGGGAATTGGACAGGAAAAGTTAGTACGAATGTAAATAATTCATATCTCACATTGCCAGTATTAGCCGCTTACAAAATAAACGACCGTTGGCACATGAAAGCTGGTGTATATGCATCATACATATTGGAAAGAGAATTTTCAGGAAATGTGTACGACGGATATCTGCGTGAAGAAAATCCCACTGGTGACAAAGTATCAATTGAGGGCGATAAAAGCGCAAAGTATGATTTCTCGGAAGAGCTTCGCCACTTTCAATGGGGAGTTCAGGCAGGAGCGGATTGGTTGGCTTTCAAGCATCTAAAAGTGTATGCCGATCTCACGTGGGGATTGAATGACATTTTCAAAAAAGACTTCACAACGATAAGCTTCGCTATGTATCCTATTTATCTGAATATAGGATTTGCGTATGCATTCTAACGAAAAATATCATCCTGTTTTATAGCACCATGAGAAAGGGCAGTCCATTTTTGAGGACTGCCCTTTTTATGATGCTATTTTTGTACAAAGGAAATTATTATTATATCTTTATTTCAAGATATTTGTTTCTGCTGATGGTTGCAGAGCGGTAAACATTATTCCAAACTTAACTTCTGTTGTACCATCTATTACCTTCGGAAGACTTTTTAATACTGGCTTCAAAGCTTTAACTAAAGATGCCATATCACCAGCTTGAGCCTCTAGCATTTCCAATAGTCCGTTTACAAACTCTTCATCCTCAAACAACGGTTTTACAGCTTTCAATAGAGGCAATAACACGTCTTCTCCAACATAGACTTTCATACCTCCATTTCCATCTTGCTCATAATAAAGAGGAATTCCTTCACTCAACATCGGAATCAATTTCAGTAACTCTTTAATGTCTACAGAAGATATTCCCGATGCTCGACTTAAAGTTGTAACTGACATAGTCGTATCCATTATTTGCGACAGATTTAAAAAGAGTTTAATCTGATTCTCCTGTTCTCCCATTCTATACATAGCCAAATTCAAATCTGAATCATTCCATTCCGCATCAGCAATACCATTTTTATAAACTGCCTGTATATTTCCATCGGGCAGGAAACGTACTTCCTTCAATATAGCTGATAACAATTGGGGGATTGATTTATTATCAACCACTTTAGCGATAAAAATAGCTCTAACCAAAATACTCCCCCATATCGGATTTGCTGAAGTCTTCCAAACATAATATACAGGTTCGACACTCTTCTGTGGCACCAAATTCCATGAAGTATCAGCAAAGCCATTTTCAGGCAATGCCACGTTCAAGTCCAATTTCAAAAAGCTCTTTGTCGCTGAACCGTTATACCGAATAATACCTCCGTTCTGCTCCTCTTCTCCGGAAAAAGTCACCATGTCACCATCTATATTCAGAGTAACATGAAGTTCAGTTGTCTTTTCTCCCGGGATAACTCCCGGACTCGCAAACTTCAACAGATCTGTTATACCGGCTCTGCTATTCATAGCCACTGAACCTAAAATATCAGATAAATCCACCAAGGCTCCTGACAATATCAATCGGGCTTTGGTTGCATCTGCTGCATCCGGAATAAATTCTACCTTCTTCCCTAACATAGGCTTCCCACTATAAGTCAAAGCCAAACCACTTACATCTGTAAATGTGAAATTCTTTATTGGACACACTATAGTTTCGTCTTTATCGCTACAAGATACAAAACATATTGCCACGCATAAAAGAAAAGTCAAATAGCAAAATAATTCTTTTTTCATTTATTTCTATCTTACTAAAGGATTAATAATAAACAATTTTCCTCACCAAACATTCATTTTACAAAGTAACTAATTTTAATTTACCTACACAAATCTTATTTTTATCAATAGTTGTCAATACATTCCATAATATACCTAAAAACGAAAAAGGTTGGAAGACTAATGACGTTTCCAACCTTTTTAATTATCGCATAAATCCTGCTATTATTGTTTCATCAAATCCAAACCAATATCAAAGGTCTTTGTCTCACTCCAGTAACCTGAAATTATTTGTATCAGCGCAACTGCTCCAGCAGCCTCTGCTGGAATCAAATTAGCACTAACCAACGCCTCCCATACATAAAGCAAATCGTTTTTTATAATTGGTTCTCCATAATCATCTTTTTCTCCTGTGTCACGGAGTGTCATAAAAGTATCAAAAGCCGATTTATCCAAATACAAATAAGTTTTTCCATTTTCTTCTTTCTTATTCATCGGAATACCATTTAATGCCCATCCCTGCAACTGACGAATAGAAGCATCAGTTACATTCGCCAAATCAATCTGAAACAAACTTTTCAATAATTCTTTCAACACAGCAGGTTCTCCTGTCAGTACCTGATTGATGATGGTTTCCAAACTGCTTGCATCCTGACCTCCAAGAGCAGCACCCAAAATATTAGTAATATTTAGTTTTACTACTACTTTACCATTACTTTCAGACCATGTAGCAAGTCCGGCAGGTGAATTCACAAATCCCGAAGTGGCAGCCAATGAAGTAATCTCAGATTTTTCTGGAAACATTCCACCCATTAGTCCCGCCATAGCCCAATTCATCAATTTATCTGTACCCTGCAAAGTCGGTTTATCCACATAGGAAGCAATAATATTTCCGTCCTCACTCATCTCAATCGTATTCAACACCTGAGGAAGCATAGTCGCCCCCATCATACGAAACATTCCACTTGCTGCTACTGTAAACGGATCTTCTTTCTTTGCATCCCATTTTGCATACAAAGGACCTGCCTTCGGAAAATTTTTAATAGGGTCATCTCCTTCTGCCACCACAAAATCTGCTGTTTCATAATCACTCAAGCTATACACACCTACCAAAGGATTTACAGGATTGGGAGTGTCCTCATCATCACTACAAGAAATAAACAAAGTTGCTGTACACAATACGGTAAATAAGTAATAAAATAAATTCTTTCTCATTTCTATTCTGCTTTTAATTAATAAACACATCTGTGTGATATTCCCATCACACAGATAATAATATTTAAACGGTTGCAAAATAACTATTATTTTCAGATATCCACAAGGTCTATATTTCATGTTTCTGTTCTATTTTTAAGGAAATACATCTAACATCAACCATGAAAAACAAAACTTTCCGCTGATTATATTCTGTTTTTAATAATCAGCGGAAAGTTACCATTCAAATTTCACATATAAATATATCAATAGAGTCTATTCGTAAGCAATAGTTAGTTTTTCTTAATAGGTAGGAACATGTAAGGATATCACTTTCATTCTAACACCATATATTATAAAATTGTTATCAAGGGAAATGCAGTTGCTACACCTCAAATCTCTCTCACGATTTACAACTGGCCCCTATTCCACCTTAAGCCTCCGGCATCAAAACCACACCCTGCTTCTTCTTTCCATCCATCTTGACCACCATCGGTTTCTCAAAGCGGACATGACGAAGATATTTCGTTTCTTCCACCGCAGGTTGCGCATTGAGGAAGTCCTGATTATACACACCATCATTCATAAAGGCATTGATAGTGAAATATCCAACCCCGAACGAAGTCAGATTCTGAAAGAAATGTGTTCCTTGACTGGGATCTACCCGATAGTTGGTCAGTCCGGCTTCCACAATCACACGGGCAGCCGAGATATGAGGCCACTTCACAGGAATACCGAGCCATGTATCACTGCTTCCCCAACGTCCCGGACCGACAAGCACATAATTCTTTCCTTCATTCAAGAACTGTTGGTTGATCTTTTCTATCTCCCAAGCAATTGCCTGATTGTTAGAGGCACTATAATTATCGGTTTTTACATAGACCACATCATAAATATCATTCATGATACCGTGTCCCAACGAATTATATGAGCGGAGAATCACATCTTCATCCGGTATCTCGTTCAAATCTTCGTCCAGCATTTCTTTACTGTCTACGATAGGACGTATCTGTAACAGATAGAAGGTTCCGGATTTATCATGTTCGCGACTTAACGTTGCTGCAAATTCAATTTCAACCGGACGGCGCATCTCCTGTTCACCATATTTCAAGACCAACTGCAGAATACGAGCCAACGGGAAAACATCATGTTGCAGGATATTGGCAAAAGTAATCACCTTGCGCCCCCCAGGATACAGACCATCTCGGATAATCTGATCGTACGGATCATACGTAGAGGCAATATAACGCAGGGCACCATCGTTTTCCGCCTCTTTGACATGGAGTTTCAGTAAATTGAAACCATCGTCAATAGAAAAATCATGTCCGGCATTTTTTAAATCCAAAGCATAGAAACGGGTCTGGGTCTCTTTCAGAGCGATTTCCATTTCACTGGTTTGCAACACCTGATTGGGATGATAGGGAGAAAAACGAAGGGTCATACCACCGTCTACAATATATTTCCCTAATCCCAAAGCCAGATTAACCGTTCCTTCTTCGGCTTTTTCATCTCCTAAAGGATAATAATTCAGTGAACGAGCCACACCCGACATAGACGGATAATAACGGTCGCCATATTGATTGCCAACTACCTCCTGCAAGATAACAGCCATCTTTTCCTGATCGATCACATTCGAAGTAGCCTGCATATACGCTTTGCTGTCACGGAAATAGACTGATGCATACACCCCTTTGATGGCATCCGAAAGCATGCGCAACATTTCATACCGATCATCCAGATAAGGAATCATGTATGTGTTATAGATTCCTGCAAACGGCTGATAATGAGAATCTTCAAGCAAAGATGAGGAACGGATGGCAATCGGAGATTTCACTACATCGAAGAAAGTAAAGAAGTCCTCCACCAAGCGGTCAGGCAACTTTGCCTTCAGAAAGTATTTCAGAATCGTAGCATCATCCGCATCTGACAGCGCAATCTGATACAGATTATTAGTGTCCATAAATTCATCAAACACATCCGTACAAAGCACCACCGTTTTAGGAATAGCAATACGTGCGTTCTCAAACTCTTCAAACTCCGGATGACGCTTCACCATATTATCAATAAACGCCAGTCCACGCCCTTTTCCGCCCAAAGAACCATCCCCGATACGGGCAAAGTTAGAATAACGGTCGAAACGGTCTCGCTTAAACACAGCCACGACTCCCTGGTTCTTCATCTTACGATACTTCACAATCGCCTCAAAGATGATTTTCCGGTGAGCATCCACATCTTGAAGACTATTCCAGGTAATCGGTTTTAAAAACTCGGCTACCGGGAACATGGCACGAGAATAGAACCAACGCGACACATGATTCCGGCTGATATGATATAAGAAAGACTCCGCAGGTACGGCAAAAAGAATGTTTTGCAGTTCTTTCAGATTCCGGACACGGGCAATCTCTTCCCCGGTAGCCGGGTTACGGAATATAAAATCACCAAAACCAAAATCATCGGAAACGATACGACGCAAATCGACATCCATCTTTTTTGAGTTCTTATCAATAAAGCTAGCGCCGTACTTAGCGGCATAAGACGAATTTTCCGATTCGGACGACTGGATAATCAACGGAACAAACGGATCGTTCTTGCGTATCTCGGCACACAGCTTGATACCTGCCAGACCGTCTTTCTCCCCCCGCTCCACTTTCGGGAAACGGACGTCGGTGATTACTCCTAATATATTATTTTGATACTTATGATAAATTTCCATTGCCTCCTGATACGTACGTGCCAGTACAATCTTAGGCCGCCCGCGCATACGAAGTGTACGCTGGTGCGCATTCAAGGCTTCAGTAGAGAACTCCTGACTCTGCTTCAACACGAACTTATACAGATTCGGCAAAATAGAAGAATAGAAACGAATGCCATCCTCCACCAAAAGAATCAACTGCACACCGACTTCCTGCACATCGTGTTCCAGATTCATCTTGTCTTCTATCAATTTGATAATAGACACCAGCAGGTCGGTATTGCCCAACCAACAGAACACATATTCAAACGCACTCAAATCTTCATTGATAATCCGTTTGGTAATACCATGGCTGAAAGGAGTCAGGATCACGATAGGAATATGCTCATATTTCTCTTTTATATGACGACCGATATCAAAACTGTCATTATCCCCCGTGCTCGGCATACAAATCACCAGGTCGAACGACATATTTTCCAACTGCGCCAATGCTTCCTCCTCTGTGGATACCTGCGAGAAACGAGGCGGATAACGCAAAGATAAAGAGGTGTATTCATTGAAAATCTTCTCATCAATGCGCCCGTCATCTTCCAGCATAAAAGCGTCATAAGGGTTGGCGATTAACAACACGTTAAAAATTCGCCTTGTCATCAGGTTGGCGAACTGTGTATCTTTGAAGTAAAGCTGGTTTAATTTATATTTACTAAGCATAAAGTCATTCTCCTTTCTTATTCCAAATCGTCATATCTCCAAAATCATGTTTCAGCAAATCGTTACTATGAATAATTGCATATTTAAATCCCAAATATTCACTACGAATATCCAACTGTTCTTTTATAACCGGATAATAATATTCTTTCTTACCTGACATATATTCATCAACAACATAAGAAAAGAAATTCATTTTTTGAATAAATTCATCATAAAATCGTTGCTCACGACAATTCCTATAAGATAGTTTTCCATTAAATAATAAATTCAATAACTTTATCGTTAAAAGTACTTCAGAAGTTCTATTATCACTATCAAATATTGCTTTCTGATTAACAAAATCATTTGAATGTTCTATTATAGTTTCGATATCATATTGAGTCGGATCTAAGATATCATCATACTTATTCGACTTTTTATTGTTACAGTATCCACAAGCTACAAATAAGTTTTCCCATGTTTGTTTCAAGTCTCCATTATTGGCTTGCGATTTAAAATGCTCTACTTGATAATCAGTTGTCAAACGCCGTTCGCATAGATAACATTTATCATTCTGATCCATCAGTAATTGTTTGCAGACCTCGTCCGTATTATAACTCTTATCTAAAGTTTGTGGCTTATCTGCATTTTTACAAATTCTAATCATCTTAATTAATTCTTATTTTGCCACTCTCTTTTCAGATCATAATATTTAGCTTTAATAGCAGGAGCAACTGCTTCCGGAATCTTATCAAAATCCTGCAGATACATTTCCAACTCACTTTTATCCGAAATAGAAAGCTGATCGGAACGAATCAATTCTTCCATCCGTTGTAAACGCATTTGAATCTCACTGGAGTCTGTACGAACACCAAAGTAACCTTCTGCTAATGCTTCATAAGAATAATCCGTTAAGTCTTCAATTGGTTCACGATGCTCCAAATCAAAAGCAACAGCATTCTCTAAAGAATTAAGAATAAAAGGGGAATGAGTAGTGACAACAAACTGTATGTTAGGAAAAATAGTAGTCAATATCGGCAAAATCACTCTTTGTAGTTCCAAATGAAGATGCGTTTCTATTTCATCAATCAACACAATTCCTTCTTTCTCGTATGCACGGACCACATTATTCTGTGATTGCATTTTTAAAATTAAATCAGCTACAATGTCTAATGCAGCCGAATATCCTGCTGATAGTTCGGTGAATTTAAACGACTTTCCGCGTGTTTGAATGAGGAAAGAGTAATCTTTATAATTGAAATCAAGTTCTAAGGTTGTATCATCAAATATCTGACGAAGAATATTTCGGAAGCCGACAAACCATTGACGAATATAATCAGCATCCTCTGTTTTTCCTTCATTACGAGCTAAAGCCTCTTGCACTTTACAGTCAACCATAAAATTCAAGAACTGATCTACTTTATTATGTTTCAGATCAGTCTTCATCTTCAAATCCGGCTTAACAGGATTCTTAGGTTCTACAAAAAGAGACTTACGTTCATCAGCATAGTAGGCTATAATAAAGTTCTGACTAAAAAAATCCTTAGAGATGGAGTATATATCATGGAATGAAAGTTCTACTTTTCCATAAAATTCTTCAATTCTATTTTTATAATATTCAACATTATTCTGGCCGGAAGCAATACTTTTCGAATCACCAGTGGTCTCAGCTTGCTGCAACCATGCTTGATTAGACTCTAAATTTTTCTTTAAATCTAAGAAACTCAACATCTTATCATTACAAACCTGACTTAAATGCTCCACTATTGCATTCAACAGAATAGTCTTACCACTTCCGTTCTTTCCCGTAATAATCAGATGTTTTTTTTCATTTTCAGAGATTGGTATACAAAAGTTCTCCAAATGAAAAATATGATTAACCTTGATACTCGTAATAAAATTACCCATAGTCCTTTATACTTGATGATTACTTTTGCAAAGTTAATTCTTTAAATCTCATTTTCCATCATCTTCTTTATAAAGTTTACTTGTTTATCTCTTATTATTTTGTAGATTTGTAACTTTAAGTTTATTCAAAAAGACTTTTTATTCACATGAAAAAAGTAACTTTATTAATGAGTGGAATCATGGTGATGTCATGCGCTCCCCAACAAAAAAAGCTGGTCTACCCCGAGACGGCAAAGGTAGACACTGTAGATGTGTACTTCGGCACACAAGTTCCCGACCCTTACAGATGGTTGGAAAATGACACCAGTGCAGCCACTACTGCCTGGGTAGAAGCACAAAACAAAGTAACGAATGAGTATCTTAGCCAGATCCCGTTCCGCGAAAACCTTCTGAAACGATTGACGACACTGGCCGATTACGAGAAGATCAGTGCCCCGATCAAGAAACATGGAAAGTATTATTTCAGTAAAAATGACGGTCTGCAGAACCAGAGTGTATTCTATGTGCAGGACTCATTGGACGGCGAACCGCGTGTTTTCCTCGATCCGAACAAACTATCGGACGACGGAACAGTAGCACTGACCGGTCTTTATTTCTCAAACGACGGCAAGTACACCGCTTACAGTATTTCACGCAGCGGTTCGGACTGGTCTGAAATTTATGTAATGGATACCGAAAGCGGAAAACTGCTGGAAGACCACATCGAATGGGCCAAGTTCACCGGTGCTGCCTGGCAGGGAGACGGTTTCTACTACAGTGCCTATGATGCACCGTCCAAAGGAAAAGAGTTCTCCAACGTGAACGAGAATCACAAAATCTATTATCACAAAATCGGTGAGCCACAGTCAAAAGATAAACTGATTTATCAGAATCCTGCTTATCCGAAACGTTTCTATACATCGAGCACCAGTGAAGACGAACGGATTCTCTTCCTGACGGAATCCGGCGCCGGAAGAGGTAACAACCTGTTTATACGGGATTTGAAAAAGCCGAATTCACCCTTCATCCAGCTGACTACAGACCTCGACTACCAATATTACCCAATCGAAGTTATCGGCGACCAGATTTATATTTATACCAACTACGGTGCACCGAAAAACCGGATCATGGTAGCTGACATCAACCGTCCGAAGCTGGAGGACTGGAAAGAACTCGTACCCGAATCGGAAGCTGTTCTTTCAAATGCGGAAGTGATCGGTGGCAAACTGTTCCTTACTTATGACAAAGATGCCTCGAACCACGCATACGTTTACGGTCTCGACGGTAAACAAATTCAGGAAATCCAACTGCCGTCACTCGGTTCCGTAGGCTTTAGCGGCAACAAAGACGACAAAGAATGTTTCTTCGGATTCACTTCATTCACCATACCGGGTGCTACCTACAAATACGACATGGATCAGAATACCTACGAACTATATCGTGCCCCGAAAGTACAATTCAACTCGGACGATTTTGTGACCGAACAAGTATTCTTCGCCAGCAAAGACGGCGTAAAAATTCCGATGTTCCTTACTTATAAGAAAGATTTGAAGAAAGACGGCAAAAACCCTGTATTCCTCTACGGATACGGTGGCTTCGGCATCAGCCTCAACCCGGGCTTCAGCGCCATGCGCATTCCATTCCTCGAAAATGGGGGTATCTACGCACAAGTAAACCTGCGCGGTGGTAGTGAATACGGTGAAGACTGGCACGTAGCCGGAACTAAAATGCAGAAACAGAACGTATTCGATGATTTCATCTCTGCTGCCGAATATCTGATCGACCAGAAATATACGAATAAAGATAAAATCGCCATTGTAGGAGGTTCCAACGGTGGTCTGTTGGTAGGTGCCTGCATGACACAGCGTCCCGACCTGTTCCGTGTAGCGATCCCGCAAGTAGGTGTGATGGATATGCTCCGCTACCATAAATTCACTATCGGCTGGAACTGGGCAAGCGATTACGGCACAAGCGAAGACAGCAAAGAGATGTTTGAATACCTCAAAGGCTACTCTCCACTGCACAACCTGAAACCGGGCACGAAATATCCGGCAACACTGGTCACTACCGCCGACCATGACGACCGTGTAGTCCCTGCCCACTCATTCAAGTTTGCCGCTACCCTGCAAGCCGACAACGACGGTACCAATCCGACACTGATCCGTATTGACAGCAAAGCCGGGCATGGCGCTGGCAAACCAATGGCTAAAGTGCTGGAAGAACAAGCTGATATTTACGGATTCATCATGTATAATTTAGGAATGAAACCAAAATTCTAAAGCGGCACTTCCTATTTATAAACACATACAAGCCCCGTAACCTGTATTTTACATTACAGGCTGCGGGGCTTTGTGTTTTTCAGCAGAAGAAATTGACATTTTATCATTATTTAATCAAAATATCCGCATTAGAACAAGCAACTTTGAAAAATTTTCCTATATTTGCAGTGAGTTAGTTGACATTTTATCAGAATTAACCTTTTAAAATATAGTATCATGAACATCCAGAAAATCATGTCCTCTTTGGAGGCTAAGCATCCCGGTGAATCTGAATATCTTCAAGCAGTGAAGGAAGTTCTTCTTTCTATCGAAGATATATACAATCAACATCCTGAATTTGAAAAAGCTAAAATCATAGAAAGATTGGTAGAACCCGACCGTATCTTCACTTTCCGTGTGACGTGGGTGGATGACAAAGGCGAGGTGCAGACCAACCTCGGTTATCGTGTACAATTCAATAATGCGATCGGTCCTTATAAAGGCGGTATCCGTTTCCATGCTTCCGTCAATCTTTCCATTCTGAAATTCCTCGGTTTCGAACAGACATTCAAAAATGCACTGACCACGCTGCCTATGGGTGGTGGAAAAGGGGGTTCCGATTTCTCTCCGCGCGGTAAGAGTGATGCCGAAATCATGCGTTTCTGTCAGGCCTTCATGCTGGAGCTATGGCGTCACCTCGGACCGGATATGGATGTACCTGCCGGTGATATCGGCGTAGGCGGACGTGAAGTGGGCTATATGTTTGGCATGTATAAGAAACTGACTCGCGAATTTACAGGTACATTCACCGGTAAGGGATTAGAATTCGGAGGCTCGTTGATTCGCCCGGAAGCTACCGGTTTCGGTGGTCTGTATTTTGTAAATCAGATGCTACAAGCAAAAGGTATTGACATAAAAGGTAAGACAGTCGCTATCTCTGGCTTCGGCAACGTTGCATGGGGAGCAGCTACCAAAGCTACCGAACTGGGTGCCAAGGTGATTACAATTTCCGGCCCGGACGGATATATCTACGATCCGGATGGTATCAGCGGTGAAAAGATAGACTATATGCTCGAACTTCGTTCTTCGGGTAATGACATTGTTGCACCTTATGCAGAACAATATCCGAATGCTACCTTTGTAGAAGGCAAGCGCCCGTGGGAAGTGAAAGCAGACATCGCGCTTCCTTGTGCTACCCAAAATGAATTAAATGGAGAAGATGCCCAAAATCTCATAAAAAATGACGTACTTTGCGTCGGAGAAATTTCCAACATGGGATGTACCCCCGAAGCAATCGATCTCTTCATTGAACATAAGATAATGTATGCTCCGGGTAAAGCGGTCAACGCAGGCGGTGTTGCCACTTCCGGTCTGGAAATGTCTCAAAACGCAATGCACCTAAGCTGGAGTGCTGCCGAAGTGGACGAAAAGCTCCATGCAATCATGCACGGCATCCATGCACAATGCGTGAAGTACGGCACGGAACCCGACGGATACATTAATTATGTGAAGGGTGCCAACATTGCCGGATTTATGAAAGTAGCTCACGCAATGATGGGACAAGGCGTTATTTAGAAGACTTTGTTTAGTTGTATTTGTATTTGTGGTTTGCGCTGCTCGCCTCCTGTGACAGGACGCGGGTGGCGCTATTTTTTTGAGATTAACATTATTTTCGCTGGAATTAATTATCTTTGTGGCATGATAGGTTAAATAATGGTTTGTGAATTTGTTATATCAGATAAACAACTCACAACTAATAATTTACCATTGATAGTTTTGTAATTAATAATCATGTAATAAATAAAAAATGCTACAACCCGAATTGAAATTTCGCCGTGACAAGATTCGCAGTCTGATGGTGTCACAGGGCATCGACGCCGCACTTATCACTTGTAATGCAAATTTAATTTACACGTATGGCTGTGTAGTCAGTGGCTATCTTTACCTCCCTCTTCATTCGCCTGCACTATTGTTTTTCAAACGCCCTAATAATATCACAGGAGAACATTCGTTCTCGATTCGCAAACCGGAACAAATCCTTGACCTGTTGAAAGAACAAGGATTGCCGATGCCAACCAAACTGATGTTAGAAGGTGACGAGCTTCCTTATACGGAATATTGCCGTCTGGCCAGCCTGTTTCCGGAAGCAGAAGTTGTAAATGGCACCCCGTTGATTCGTCAGGCACGCAGCGTAAAAACACCTGTAGAAATTGAGATGTTCCGCCGTTCGGGCATTGCCCACGCCAAGGCATACGAGCAGATTCCAAGCGTATATCGCCCCGGTATGACGGACATCGAGTTTTCCATTGAAATAGAACGCCTGATGCGTCTGCAAGGTTGCCTCGGAATTTTCCGGGTATTCGGACGCAGCATGGAAATATTCATGGGTAGCGTACTGACCGGAGACAATGCCGGATACCCCTCGCCTTATGATTTTGCTTTAGGTGGACAGGGCCTTGATCCTGCTTTGCCGGGAGGAGCAAATAAAACTCCGCTAAAAGAAGGTCAGAGCGTTATGGTGGACTTGGGAGGCAACTTCAACGGTTACATGAACGACATGAGCCGTGTATTCTCAATAGGCAAACTGCCCGAAGAGGCTTACACCGCCCATCAGGTTTGTTTGGATATTCAGGAAAAAATTGCTTCCATCGCCAAACCGGGCATTGCTTGTGAAGTGCTTTACGACATAGCTGTCGAAATAGCCAAAGAAGCCGGATTTGCCGACAAATTTATGGGAACAGGGCAACAAGCCAAGTTTATCGGCCACGGTATCGGACTCGAAATTAATGAAGCTCCGGTATTGGCTCCCCGCATGAAACAACAATTAGAACCGGGCATGGTCTTTGCCCTCGAACCGAAAATCGTTATTCCGGGTGTAGGCCCCGTAGGCATTGAAAACTCTTGGGTAGTAACCAACGAAGGAATAGAAAAGCTGACGAACTGCAATGAAGAAATCATTGAATTAAGTTAAACAGATGATGAAAAAGATGTGTCCGGCAAAGAACGGACACATCTTTTTCTACTAATAATAACACACTTAACCCCCAAAAACAATGAAACAACCTTTCATTCTAACCCTTATGTCCACTGTTGCCTGCGCTGCAACAGCCACTAACAAATCACCGGAAAACACTACACCGCCCCAATCAAATACTCCACCCAATATTCTTTTCATTCTCTGCGATGACATGGGATATGGAGATTTAGGCTGTTACGGTCAACCATTTATCCGCACCCCTCATATAGACACGATGGCGAATGAAGGTATGCGTTTTACACAGGCATACGCCGGCAGTCCCGTCAGCGCGCCTTCCAGAGCTTCATTCATGACAGGGCAACATTCAGGCCACTGCGAGGTGCGAGGCAACAAAGAATACTGGAAAAATGTACCGATCGTGTTGTATGGGCAAAACCAAGAATATTCGATAGTAGGACAACACCCTTATGATTCCGACCATGTAATCTTACCGGAAATAATGAAAGACAATGGCTATACCACGGGTATGTTCGGCAAATGGGCGGGAGGATATGAAGGCTCGCGTTCTACTCCCGACAAACGGGAAATAGATGAATACTACGGTTACATCTGTCAATTTCAGGCTCATCTCTACTATCCCAATTTCCTGAACCGTTATAGTAAAGCGTTGGGCGACACCGGAGTGGTGCGGGTGGTGATGGATGAAAACATCAAATATCCGATGTATGGTCCCGACTACCAGAAACGTCCGCAATACTCGGCCGACATGATTCATCAGAAAGCATTGGAGTGGCTGGACCAACAAGACGACCAACAACCGTTTTTCGGCATATTGACTTACACCTTACCTCATGCGGAACTCGTTCAACCGGAAGATTCCATCCTGAATGAATACAAAGCCAAATTCAACCCGGACAAAGAGTTTAAAGGAAGCGAAGGCTCACGATACAATGCTATTACGCACACTCATGCTCAATTTGCAGGAATGATTACCCGGCTGGATTATTACGTGGGTGAAGTCCTGAAAAAGCTGAAAGAGAAAGGGCTGGACGAAAACACATTGGTTATTTTCTCCAGTGACAACGGCCCTCACGAAGAAGGCGGAGCCGACCCTACTTTCTTCGGCAGAGACGGAAAGCTGCGCGGATTAAAACGCCAGTGTCATGAAGGAGGAATACGTATTCCGTTTATCGCGCGTTGGCCGGGGCACATACCAGCAGGTAAAGTGAACGATCACATCTGTGCTTTTTATGATTTAATGCCTACATTCTGCGAAGTGATCGGCATCAAGGACTACGAAAAGAAATATGGCAATAAAGAAAAAGAAGTCGATTATTTCGATGGGATTTCTTTTGCTCCCACACTGCTGGGTAAGAAAAAGCAAAAGAAACATGATTTCCTGTATTGGGAATTTGATGAAACAGACCAGATTGCCGTACGCATGGACGATTGGAAGATGGTGGTAAAAAAAGGAACACCGTTCCTCTACAACTTAAAAACGGACATTCACGAAGATACTGATATAGCACTCCAACATCCGGACGTTGTAGAAAAGATGAAAGCTATCATCTTCGAACAACATACGCCCAATCCATATTTCTCGGTGACGCTACCCAAACAGTAAACGTACGGATAAAGAAATAATGAGTAATCAGCAGTTAGAAAGCAAGGTTTCATTCATTTCAGTACAGTTCTTAATTAAATGGGAATTTAGCAGTTAAATGAGAATTTTGCAGTTAGGCTGAAAGCCTTACAATTATATATTTATTGGGGTGCCCTGAAAGGGCTTAATTATATAGCGTAGGGCAACGCCCTACGAAAAAAACACATCAGCCACAAGCCCTGAAAGGGCGGAACCGTATACAATTATGCCCTTTCAGGGCGCAAATTCAGATTGCCGTTTTTACGTAGGGCGTTGCCCTACGCTATATAATTAAGCCCTTTCAGGGCACCCCGCAAAATTATCATTTAGTTCATTTCAGTACAGTTTTACTCCAATTCAACTACTGATTCGTATAAACCTGTGTTTGAATACTATAATATATCTGTTCCGTCCTTCTATCAGCGCACCGGCGTCAGCCCCATCTTCTTAGCCCGCTCGAGCATGAAAGCATGAGCAGCCTCATATTCGTTCGGAATCACTCCATCCAAGATAGCATCCTTTATAGCACTTTTCAGAACACCGACTTCACGACAAGGTTCCAAACCGAAAATCTCCATAATTTCTTCTCCACTCACGGGTGGCTGGAAGTTACGGACACGGTCTTTCTCCTCCAAATCCTTCAGTTTTTGTCGAACCAACTGGAAGTTATTCAGGAAACGCTGCTTACGTTCCATATTCTTGGAAGTAATATCCGCTTCACAGAGCATCATCAAGTCGTCAATGTCATCTCCCGCTTCAAAGAGCAGACGGCGTACAGCCGAGTCTGTCACCACATCATCCGCGATAACAATCGGACGCATGTGCAGGCTAACCAGCTTCTGCACGTACTTCATCTTCTCATTCATCGGCAGCTTCATCTTGCGGAAGATATTCGGAATCATCTTTTCACCGATAAAATTATGGTTATGGAACGTCCATCCCGCTTTCGGTTCCCAACGTTTCGTGACAGGCTTGGCAATGTCATGCAGCAAAGCAGCCCAGCGTAACCAAAGGTTATCAGTCTTCTTGCTGATATTATCCAGCACTTCCAATGTGTGATAAAAATTATCCTTATGCGAACGTCCGTTCCGTGTTTCCACTCCCTGCAAGGCAGCAAATTCCGGGAAAATCAACGGCAGCAAACCGCTACGTTCCAAATCAATAAAACCTTTTGAGGGAATCGGAGAAAGAATAATCTTATTCAGTTCGTCCGCAATACGTTCACGGGAGATAATTTCAATCCGTTCCTTATTCCGACAAAGCGATTCGAAAGTATCATCGTCAATGTAAAAGCCCAGCTGCGTAGCAAAACGGATGCAACGCATCATGCGCAAAGGATCATCGCTGAAAGTGATATCCGGGTCGAGCGGAGTGCGGATTGTCTTTTCCTTCATATCCTCCATGCCTCCGAACGGGTCTACCAGCTCGCCGAAACGTGCCTTATTGAGACATACGGCAAGAGCATTGATCGTGAAATCACGACGGTTCTGATCGTCTTCCAGCGTACCGTCTTCAACAATCGGTTTGCGCGAATCCCGTTGATAAGACTCCTTACGCGCACCTACAAACTCTACTTCCGTACCTCTGTATTTTACTTGTGCTGTCCCGAAATTCTTGAAAACAGAGACATGAGCACCACGTCCCAACCGTTTTCCAAGGGCTTCTGCCATTGCAATTCCACTTCCTACAACTACTACATCTATATCTTTAGAGGGACGTTGCAGAAAAATATCACGAACGTAGCCACCTACCACATAACACTCCATGCCGAGCGCATCGGCCGTTTCGGCTATCTGTCCGAAGATGGGTTCGCTAAAATACTGCTTCAATTCCTCTTGAGTCAACTCTATCATTCTTTTTAGTTATAAGTTTTGAGGGGACAAAATTACAAAAATAAGGGATATATTTGTATTTTTGCCGCTAATAAAGTGAATGAAGAACAGAACGATGAACAGTGAATGGCAAACGGACACTGCTTCTTCATGTAAATAATAGAACCAGTAAATAAAATTTGTGATGAAAAAACTGATTATCCTCTTTTGTGGTACGCTGGCATTAGCTGCCTGCGGAAATGGCCTTGAGAAAAAAGCCAATGAAAAACTGATGGTTGCCAAGGCTGCCTACGAACGTGGCGACTATGAAGAAGCTAAGTTACAAATTGACAGTATCAAGATTCTGTATCCCAAAGCGTTCGAAGCACGTAAGGCAGGACAGGCACTAATGCTTGATGTTGAAACAAAAGCACAGCAAAAAACGCTTGCTTATCTGGATAGCACCTTTCAGGCAAAAACGAAAGAATTCAACGCCATCAAAGACAAATTCACACTAGAAAAAGATGCCGAATATCAACAAGTAGGCAACTACCTCTGGCCTACACAGACCATTGAGAAAAACATGCACCGTTCGTACCTCCGCTTCCAAGTGAACGAGCAAGGCATCATGAGTATGACCTCTATCTATTGCGGTGCCGGCAATATCCACCACAACAAAGTGAAAGTGATTGCTCCTGACGGCAGTTTTGCCGAAACTCCAAGCTCCAAAGACAGCTACGAAACGACCGATATGAACGAGAAAATAGAAAAAGCTGATTACAAACTGGGAGAAGACGGTAATGTAATCGAATTCCTACATCTCAATAAAGACAAAAATATCCGTGTGGAATATATGGGCGACCGTACCTATAAAACAACGATGAGTCCCACCGACCGACTAGCCGCAGCCAATGTTTATGAATTAGCGCAAATCCTCTCTGCAATGGAACAGATTAAAAAAGAACAAGAGGAAGCTAACCTGAAAATCGGATTTATCAATAAGAAAAAAGAACGGAAAGCACAGGAGGAAATTACCGATTAATAAAAAGGAAACTCCATTTGGCAAAAAGAAAACGATCTGTGCGGAAATGAGATAAATGATTTTTTTATTTTTAGACATAAGAACAAAAGAACATAAAGGCTGCGCTTTGAAAATTATTTTTGTTGCTTATTGAACTGCTATTTTATTTTTTGTTCTTTTGTTCTTCTGTCTGAATTATATTCCCATTTAACTAAAAACCGTCAAAAGAGAAGCTATTTAGCAGAAAAAACCATCGGTCAACAATAAAACTGACGGGAATAGTTGTTATTTTTCATAAACGACAACTATTCCCGTCAAATGTATAATAAGCCTCTTTATTCTCTGCGCGGGAGAAAAGGCGTTTCCTGGTATGGAGAAAAGGCGTAGTCTGCCATCATAAAACGGCGTTGCCTGGTAGGCAAAAACGGCGTAGCCTCCACATCCTTATTTTACTCTTCTATTCAATTGATTATTAGCCTTTTCCTGTTTTGATTTTCCAACCCGTTTTCCGGTTGTCTTCTTTTTACCGGCTGCGGACTTTGTCTTTCCGGCAAAGGGATTGTTATTTTTTTTGATTGGCATAGACAACACTTATATAAACAGTACTTATACCTTAATTCTTGTTCCTCTTATTCTCCTTCGTAATATTCGCCCAGAAACCAGCGAGCCACAAAATCCCAGTTTTCCTGCAACAGTTCTTTTCCATTCTCAAACGGGAACTGTGCTTCTGGCAACAGCTCATGTTCCATTCCATATTTCAACAAATCAAACGGGCACAAACCTTCTTCACAAAACAGCTCGTATGCTTCCTCTTCTGCCAGTTCAGCATTGTAGAGCGGGTTGCGTTTGTCCGCAAAATATGGGGCCACATCAGGCCCTATCAACAACCCTTTCGGATTGGCGAAAACCACGAAGTTATCAAACTCTTTTAAATCAGGCAACAGAGAATCTTCTTCATCCTCCCACTTCAATGATTGCACAAAGAAAAATTTCAGCGCATCGTAAGAGTCGAAATATAAAAGCGGTTCACCTTTACTTGCTTCAAGGAAACGCTCAACGTTGGCAGGCATTTTTTCTCCCGGCAAAGCTATCGGCAAAGGCATTCGCTTCTTTTGCATCAATTCCGTTTCCAGCAACCAATCCGTCGCAAGGTAATCACTGATAGGAGCCAATTCGAACGCAGCATCCAAACGGTTGTATAATACATCTGCAAACTCCAGCAAATCTGCATCCATCGGGTTCTCCACTCCGTCAAAATCATCACCGACCGGTGAATTGATTGCCCACAAAAGGAAAACAACATCTTCACGGTTGATTTCGTCCGGCAGATATTCGTCCGTCAACGTGTAGAAAGGCAGGTAACGTCCGTAGTTTTCCTGATGCCAGTGGATAAATTGACGCCAGTTTCCTCCGTCTGCCACGCAATCTTCCAAGTACAAAGCACACGTCAGAGCCACTTGCTTCTGGTCTTCTTCCATCTCTTTCCCACCATATATATAAGATTCAGCCACCAATGGCAATAGCTGATTAGCGAAATCCAGATACCATTCATCCGTATTCACTACCTTTGCACGACCGTGAGCGTCCAGCCATGCCTGCATATAAATTTTCTGTTGTTTCATACTACAAACGTTTCAAAGCCAGTTTGATAACCTTTTCTACCGGAGCATCCGGTTCTTCCTTCAAGATAGCCAACACCACCTTCTGTGAAGGCGCGGCAGCAAAACCGAGCATTGTTAATGCAGACACCGCCTCTTCCTGCACTTCCGCATTGGCAGGTTGCAGCAACAGACCTGCGGAAGCACCTCCGCCGGCAGACCCACTCATCGTTTTTATCTTATCTTTCAGGTCAACAATCACCCGTTGCGCAGTCTTCAGCCCGATACCTTTCACCGTTTTCAGCATATTCGCGTTTTCGGTGCTGATTACGTTCACCAGTTCGGCAGGTGAGAGCGCCGAGAGAATCATACGTGCCGTGTTCCCCCCGATTCCGGAGACGGAAATCAACAACAGGAAAATCTCCCGCTCCTGCTTCTCGGCAAATCCGTAAAGCACATAAGCGTCTTCCCGAATCGCCTCGTGAATATATAGCTTACAGTTTTTCTTTCCCTGAATAGCCGAATAGGTATTCAAGGATATATTGGCGGCATATCCCACCCCGTTACAGTCAATCACTGCGGTTGCCGGACTTAGTTCGGCAAGTTCGCCTCTAATATATTCTATCATAACAGGGACAAAGATAAAACAATTTCACCACAGAGGACACAGAGGCCACAGAGTTTTTTCGATGCAGCACATCACACCCTGATTTGCTTTCATGCGGACCGGTATTGCCTGCTAGTGAAAAAAAATAAAATATTAAAGCGAATGAACCAAAGTTAGTAGTAAATTGTTTACTTTTGCAAGCAAAAGAAAGAAATTTGTTCATTAAAACCAAGAAAAGAATGAAAAAAGTAAGAGCTGCCATCGTTGGTTATGGTAACATCGGACATTATGTACTGGAAGCGCTTCAGGCGGCACCTGATTTCGAAATAGCCGGAGTCGTTCGTCGTGCAGGAGCAGAGAACAAACCGGAAGAGTTGGCAAACTATGCAGTAGTAAAGGACATAAAAGAGTTGGGGGATGTAGACGTAGCTATTCTTTGCACGCCAACCCGCAGCGTTGAGAAATATGCAAAAGAATATCTGGCAATGGGAGTTAATACGGTAGACAGTTTCGATATCCACACTGGTATCGTAGACTTACGCCGCACACTGGATGCTGCCGCCAAAGAACATAAAGCCGTATCGATCATCTCTGCCGGATGGGATCCGGGAAGCGACTCCATCGTGCGCACCATGCTCGAAGCGATTGCTCCGAAAGGAATCACTTACACCAACTTCGGTCCGGGTATGAGCATGGGACACACAGTAGCCGTAAAAGCTATCGACGGGGTGAAAGCCGCTCTTTCCATGACTATTCCTACCGGCACGGGAATCCACCGCCGCATGGTGTACATCGAACTGAAAGACGGATATAAATTTGAAGAAGTAGCTGCTGCCATCAAAGCAGATCCTTACTTCGTGAATGATGAAACACACGTGAAACTCGTTCCGAGCGTAGACGCTCTATTGGATATGGGTCACGGTGTAAATCTCACTCGCAAAGGTGTATCCGGCAAAACACAGAATCAGTTGTTCGAATTTAATATGCGCATCAACAACCCCGCACTGACAGCACAAGTGCTGGTATGTGTGGCACGTGCTTCGATGAAGCAACAGCCGGGATGTTACACAATGGTAGAAATTCCTGTTATCGACCTTCTCCCCGGCGACCGTGAAGAATGGATCGGACATTTGGTATAATATATTTTATACATAAAATAAAAATTAAATAGAGAAAGGCGATATACCTTTCTCTATTTTTTTTATCTTTGTGAACATACTACAAAAAACACAATTATGAGAAAACTATTCATTCTCTGCGCATTTCTATTGCAATACCTGCTGTTGCCTGCCTACCCACAACAAGCCACAACAGCCACCATAGAGCCCAATCTGAAATATGGAAAACCTTCCAAAGAAGAACTGTCTCTCACCTCTTATGCCCCGGACACTACCGCCACGGCCATTTATCTATTCCATCAGGGACAAAGTGACTTCATCTACCACGACGGTTTCCAGCTGACTACCGAGCATTGGGTACGCATCAAAATTCTAAAACCGCAGGGAGTGTCATACGCCGATGTTTCCGTTCCTTACTACTCTCCTACCGATAAAGATGAAGGACAGGAAAGAGCCAGTGACATAGAAGGCTGCTCCTACAACATGGAAAATGGAAAATGTATCAAAACACCCATGAAGCGGGAATCCATTTCTTTCGAGCGAATCAACAACCTGTATAAAATGCTAAAATTCTCTCTGCCTGCCGTCAAAGAGGGGACTGTCATCGAATATCACTACAAACTCTACTCCGACTATTTTTCACATATCGACAACTGGATGATGCAGGAGGAACTTCCTATGCTCTACAACCAATACAAAATCACAATCCCTCATGTATTCGTCTACAACATCGAACTCCGGGGAAAGGATTACATACAAGTGAAGCAAAGAGACTCCTCCATTCATGCCACGGAACGTGACGGGTCCGGTGCAGGGGGAGTCAGCAAAGACTTCACCGTTTCGGCACAGGAAACCACCTTTATCTCACGCAACCTTCCGGCTATCCGACAGGACGAATCCTATTGCTGGTGCCCGGAAGACTATAAAGTACAAGTCAGTTTCGACCTGCAAGGAACCCAATTCACACCCAATGAATACAAGCCATACAGCCAGAAATGGGAAGATGTAGATCACCAACTGCTAAAACCGGAAAATACACAGTTCGGCAAATATCTCTCGCTCACCAACCCTTTCCGTCCCGAAACCAAACAAGCCTACAACAGCGAAATGAATTTCGAGGAGAAAATCATCTGCGCCTTCCAGGTACTCAAAAAGAAAATGGCCTGGAACGGACGGTATCAGCTCTACAGTAAAGAACTCGAAAAGGTTATCAAGAAAGGAAGCGGCAGTAATGCCGACCTCAATTTTATCCTTATCAGCATCCTGAAAGACTTCGGACTGGAAGCCTATCCGGTGGCTATGAGCCGGCGTTCATCAGGCATACTGCCCTACAACTTTCCTTCCCTTCAGAAACTGAATACATTCATTGTCGCCGTCTACGACATAACCAAACAGAAATATGTATTTTTAGACAGCTCCATGGCTGTACCCGCCCTCAATATATTGCCACTCGACTTAGCTGTAAACAAAGCACGCATACTTTCCCTCAAAGAGAAAGAAGATAAGAAATGGGTGAACGTGATGGCTCTTTCCGACAATAAAAGTTTTATGAAGATTGATGCCCGAATAGAGGGAAACCAAGTGAAAGGACATCGCAGCACGGTTCTTTACGGGCAGGAAGCCATCGAATATCAGACGAATGAGAAGCATAAGCAAGACAGTCTCGTTTCGAATCCTAAAAACAATGTCAGCCAGAAAGAGAAACTCACTTTCACCAACCTGAAAGTGAAAAAACAAGAAAATGACTACGCACTGATAGAAGAAGAGTTCGACTTCGTCTTGCAAGCCGACCGGACGAACGATCACCTTTATATTAATCCGATGCTCTTTCCGCAATTGAAAAATAATCCGTTTATCCAGACGGAACGGGTACTTCCCATCGAATTCCCCTATCCGTACAAGTTCACGATGCTGTCTACGCTGACTCTCCCCGATGGCTACGAAGTGGAGGAGCTGCCTCAATCACAAACCATCCGGTCAGAAGGAGACGGATTACAATGTAAATATATGATCCAGAAACAGGGAAATACAATCCTGCTCAATTATGTATTCCACCTGAAAGGATACATATTCCTTTCCGAACAATACAAACAGCTACAGGAACTCTGGACCAAAGTGATCGAAAAAAATAATGCACTAATCGTACTCAAGAAAATATAAACTCTACCTGTTAATAGAATGATTCGTTCCAATCACTCCATCCTAAAGCAAATAATACGTCGGGCATTCAGCCTGTCCGGTGTCCTTATTTGCCTAAGTCTGCACACACAGACAGTGCGTGCACAGGATATTCTCAAGGATGCCAATTCCATTATCGTGGAAGCACGCACAGAGGTTCTCTGCAAATCCATGACTCAATCCATAGAAAAAGAGAGCCTGACAATCACTGTTCTCAACCATAAGGGACTGGATGCAGCACATTTCTTCTGCGGGTGTGACATGTTCCGTTCTTTGCAGAGATTTTCCGGAGAGATCATCAATGCCGGCGGACAAAGTGTACGCAAGATAAAGAAAGGCGAACTTCAGAAAAGTGAATATAGTTCTTCGCTTAGCACGGACGATTATTTCTATTATTATGAATGTAATTATCCCACATTCCCTTTCACTGTGAAATACGAATGGGAAGTGAAGTGCAATAACGGATTGATCGGCTATTCCACCTTTATACCGCAGGCATACCCCAACCAAGGGGTGGAGAAAGCAACTTACCGTATTGAGCTGCCTGCAGGACAAGGATGCAGATACCGTGAGCTGAACACGCAAGGAAAAAAAATCCAAGTAAAAGAATCTACCGGAGCCGACGGGCAGCAAGTGATTGGAGCCACCGCCTACAAACTCTCTCCCATCGTCAAAGAACCTTTCGGGCCGGATTTTGCAGAACTGCTTCCACGTGTCTATTTTGCGCCTTCCGCCTTCAAGTATGACAAGTCGGAGGGCGATATGAGCAGTTGGCAAAAGTACGGAGAGTGGCAATACCGATTGCTCGACGGGCGCGACCTGCTCACCGAACCTTTCCGCGCCAAGCTGCACGAACTGACAGCCAACTGTGCCACCGACCGGGACAAGGTGAACGCCATTTATGATTATCTGGCAAAAACCACCCGCTACGTCAGCATCCAACTGGGTATCGGAGGTTTACAGCCTATTGCTGCTGCCGATGTCTGCCGCACGGGATTCGGCGACTGTAAGGGATTATCCAATTACACCCGTGCCATGCTGAAAGAATTGGGGATTGCTTCTACTTATACAATTATCAGTACCACCAACGAACGTTTGTTACCGGATTTCTCCAGTGCCAACCAAATGAATCACGTCATTCTGCAAGTTCCGCTTCCACAAGACACGCTTTGGCTGGAATGCACCAATCCGTCGCTTCCATTCGGTTATGTTCACCAGGATATTGCCGGACACGATGCTTTACTAATTGAACCGGACGGTGGCAAAATGTGCCGCCTGCCCACTTATCCCGACTCGCTGAACACGCAGCACATCGCTGCCGACATCACTCTCTCCCCCACAGCAAAAGCACGGATAGAAGTGAACGAAGTCTCCCGGATCTTCCAATACGAAAATGAAGCAGGCATCGTCTATCTGGAACCTAACAAACAGAAAGACCGCATCCGCTCGGGCATCCACTTGTCTCAAGCCGATATCCGGAATCTGCAAATCAGCGAATGTAAGGAGGCAAATCCATCCATCACTTTCCGCTACACTGCCACCAGCAATCAATACGGTCATAAGACGGGAAACCGCTTGTTTATCCCCGCCAATGTGTTCCGAAAAGAATTTAGTGTTCCTCCTCTGACGAAGCGCACTTATCCTATTCATATCGACTACGGCTACACAGATACAGACAGTATCCGCATCCAACTGCCGGAAGGCTATGTGATTGAAGGACTTCCGAAACCACTTGACGTGAAAAGCAAGTTTGGCAGTTTTCATTCCGACATTCAGGTGAAAGATAAGAAAATATGCATCGTTCACCGATTGTTCATGTCTAAAGGGGTTTACAGTCCGGATGAATATGCGGCATTTCTTGATTTCCGCAAGCAAGTAGCCGGGCAATACAGTGGAAAAATCATTCTAAAAAAAGAATAAGGGGGGGGGGAACGCTTTACGGAAAATAAAGTATCTTTGCAACTCAATATTTTTTATGACTTAACAATTCAAAAAAAGGAACATTGAAGAACAAACGATACAATAATATAGAAGAATGGGCAAATACCCTTAGCCATGGAATAGGTATTCTGCTTGGAATCGTGGCCGGATATTTATTATTGGAAAAGGCTTCCGAAAATATAGAACCGCAGTGGGCAGTTGCTTGTGTATCTGTCTACTTGGCGGGGATGCTTTCTTCTTATGTCAGCTCTACGTGGTATCACGGCAGTCGTCCGGGAAAGCTGAAAGAGCTGCTCCGTAAATTCGATCATGGAGCTATCTATTTGCACATTGCCGGAACCTATACTCCTTTTACCCTGCTCGTTCTGCGGCATGCCGGCGGATGGGGATGGGGAATTTTCGCTTTCGTCTGGCTGTCGGCTATCGCCGGTTTCATTCTTAGCTTCAAAAAACTGAAAGAACATAGCAATCTCGAAACGGCTTGTTACGTAGGGATGGGCGCCTGTATATTGGTAGCCATGAAACCTTTGTTAGATCATCTGGGAGAACTGGGAGCCACTACCGCTTTCTGGTGGCTGATTGGCGGAGGAGTTTCGTATATCGTGGGAGCTGTTTTTTATTCGTTGCGCAAACCATATATGCATGCCACTTTCCACTTGTTTTGTCTGGGAGGCAGCATCGGGCATATCATTGCCATCTGGCTGATTCTATAAGGAATAGTAGGGACAAAAAAAAGGCTATCTATCCCAGACAGCCAATCTTTGTTAACCTTAAATCTAATACTATGAAAAACACAGTACAAAGATACGGACTTTTCGGTTATCTCCAAATTTTCAGGGCAAAGCAGCCTAACTTATAACACGGTTTAATAAAAAGCAGAGGTTTGTTAACGTTTAACGCAATAAAGTTAAAAATTAACGAATCGTTTATTAACTATTTAAATGATTGAATGATCGGACCAAGTAAAAATTGTTGTTGGCGAGTTCCCTGCTAAAAGATAGTGACGCTATCCGATACAAATAGCGACGCTATATGACAATGATACCGTCACTATCCCAAGCATATACCGTCACTATCTTTTCTACGTCAATCGGAGGGCTTACGTCCACTTATAGCATATACCAACAATGATTGTTGCCTGATCCGAATTATCTCTAAAGCCTCTCTCTAAAGTTGAAACAAACAAACAGATTCGCCAATTCGTTATATATAAAAGAGTAATTTAAAACAATTATAAAGCATAAATTTATGGACTGGGAAAATCATCTTATAAAGCACCTGCAATGGTCGGACTCCATTATCAACCGGGAAGCCAAAGAACACGTAGCCCGTGAAATTGCCGCCACGGCAAAAGACGGAGATGTGATAGGAGCCGGCTCCGGCTCTACAGTCTATCTAACTCTGTTCGAACTGGCGCGACGGATTCGTGAAGAGCACTTGCATATTGAAGTGATTCCCGCCTCTCAAGAAATCTCGATGACTTGCATACAGCTAGGCATCCCACAAACTACCCTTTGGAACAAGCGACCCGACTGGACATTTGACGGAGCGGACGAAGTAGACCCACAGCAAAACTTGATTAAAGGACGTGGCGGAGCTATGTTCAAAGAAAAACTGCTCATTAGAAGCAGCCGCAAAACATTCATCATCATCGACCCCAGCAAGCGCGTCAATCAGTTGGGAAATAAATTTCCCATTCCGGTAGAGGTCTTTCCGGACTCACTAACTTATGTAGAGCATGAGCTGCAACGACTGGGTGCATCAGAAATCGTCCTGCGTCCAGCCCACGGCAAAGACGGGCCTGTCTTTACAGAAAATGGGAATTTCATCCTCGACACTCGTTTTAACTATATTGATTCTTCGCTCGAAGAACAACTCAAAACCATTACCGGTGTCATAGAGAGCGGCCTTTTCATAGGTTATGATGTCGAAGTTATCATGGCAGAGTAAAACAATGTAAACTGGAAAATCGCATTTTGTAGAGATATGAATTAAATTTGTTCTAGTACAAATAAATATAGTATAGCTCTGTATCTATTTCATTTAGCAGAATTGAGTTGTACGACACCCGGGTGTCATGCAGCTTGACACCCGGGTGTCAGTATGCTCAACACCCGGGTGTCGGTATGTATGAGACCCGGGTGTCGTACAAGTTATTATTACAGTATCTTGCATTCTTCTTTACTATAAGTCATAACTCCAATCACTGTCAGACTATAGCATTTAATTTATAACCCTTAAAACACAGATATTAAAACGTCATCAAACATATTTTTATTCAAAGCCGAAGATAATTGAAATAATAGTGAAAACACTGGGAAATTCATTAAAAATTCGGGTAGAATATTACCCCCCATCTCAAAATCAATGAGAAAAAAAGACTACTAAATAAACAAGAGCAGATAAAGGAAATTTCAATAAAAGAAACCGGAAGAACCGGACAATTTGCGAAAATAGAAACAAAACAACTGAAAAGCAATAAGATAGAAGAAGAAAACACGAAAAAACAGGAAGAAAAAAGATCAATAAGTCTTAGCAGAACTTGGTACATTTGCGATTGTAAACTTACCATCAATATCAGTGATAGTACCAAGGGTAGTGCCATTCACCAATATTGAAGCACCTACGACAGGTTGTCCATCTTCTTCAGAAGTAACCAAACCGGTAACTCTGGATGTCTGCGCTGTCATCAGACCTATACCTATAAAAAGGAAGGTCATTAAGAACATCAATTTTCTTTTCATAAATTCTCTCTTAAATTTAACCTATAAACAGATTTTTTGTCTCTAACAGGTTGCAAAGATAATACTAATTATGACAAACCGGAAAAAGTGTTACGTATTTAACTAAAAAGTATTATTTTGCAAGCAGTTATCCAGCAAAAAGCAACAAACTATAACTATGAATATTCAATTTAATATATTTTAAAATAGAATTTCTATCATAAAGATATTGTCCAAAAAGATATTTTCAAGATAAAAAGAGCATTATTTCCTCCCAAATGGTATCTTTTTATCATTTTGCATCTCTCAAAAGACTAAAGAACTATTAACAATGATGAAAACTGAAACGACCATGTACCAAGTTCTGCTAAAACTTTGCGCATTTCTTATGTAGGAATGATTTCGCAGGACGTTTCCATCAAACCGGGAGTAATTAAAGTCGTATTAAAAAGTGACGCAAAGGCACTGGATGAGGTTGTGGTGACAGCCATGGGTATCTCGCGTGAAAAGAAAGCACTGGGTTACGCCGTTCAGGACGTAAAATCAGATCAGCTGACGCAAGCTGCCAACTCCAATCTGGCAGGAGCGCTGCAAGGTAAAGTATCCGGTTTGGACGTTAAGCCTTCAAGTGGTATGCCAGGAGCTTCTTCACAGATCACCATCCGTGGTGCACGTTCCTTCTCGGGTGACAACACTCCGCTTTACGTTATCGACGGAATGCCGGTAACCAGTACGCCGGACGTTAGTACAGACATACAGAACAATGGTAGTGTGAGCGGAGCCGACTTCGCCAACCGTGCGGTAGATATCGACCCTAATGATATTGAAAGTATCAACATTTTGAAAGGACAGGCTGCTTCTGCACTTTATGGCATCCGTGCTTCCAATGGTGTGATTATCATCACAACCAAAAGTGGTAAAGGGCTGGAAAAAGGCAAACCGCAGGTTAGCTTCTCTTCTAATGTCAGCTTCGATGTAGTCGGTCGTCTGCCGGAGTTCCAGAAAACATACGCACAAGGTTCGGGTGGAGTATTCAGCACTACTTCGGGAACGTCTTGGGGACCTAAGATTTCCGAACTTCCAAACGACGCAACGTATGGAGGTAACACGGATAACGAATACACGCAGAAGTTCGGTAAGCAACAGGGAAAATATTATGTTCCCCAACGTGCAGCAGCCGGTCTTGACCCGTGGGCTACTCCACAGGCGTATGACAATGCAAAAGACTTCTTCGACACAGGAATCACCTGGAGCAATTCATTGAATGTAGCGCAGATGCTCGACAAGAGCTCCTACTCTATCTCATTGGGAAATACACATCAGGACGGTATTATCTCAAGCACTGGTATGGACAGATATAATGTAAAGGTTAGTGCTGACACGAAACTGACCAACAACTGGAGTTCCGGATTTACAGCTAACTATATCACTACTTCTATCGACAAGGCAGTGACTTCCGGTAACGGTCTGTTGAGAACGGTTTACGCAGCTCCTCCCAGCTATGATCTTGCCGGTATTCCAAGTCACGTAGACGGTAACCCGTACACACAGAATTCTTTCCGTGGTAGCTTTGACAACGCTTATTGGGCGATGGAAAACAACAAATTCACAGAAGATACCAACCGTTTCTTCGGAAATGTATACGCAAGCTATCAGACTGATTTTGGTACAACCAACCACAAGTTGAACGCAAAATACATGGTCGGCGTGGATGCTTACACCACTCACTATGTAGACAGCTACGGATACGGTAGTAACACGGGTGGCGGTCGCGGACAAATCGAAAACTACGGCTGGACGAACGCTACATACAACTCTTTGCTGACCATCAACTATGACTGGCGCATCAACGAGGACTGGGGACTGAATGCTGTATTGGGTAACGAAATTATCCAAAGTAACAGAAAGAAGTATTATGAATATGGTACGAACTACAACTTCCCGGGATGGAACCACATCAACAACGCCACTACTCAACAGACAGAGGAAGAGACGTGGAAAAACCGCACAGTGGGATTCTTCGGTAACGTATCGGCTTCTTACAAAAATATGCTTTATCTGACCCTCACCGGACGTCAGGACTACGTATCTAATATGCCACGCAACAACCGTTCGTTCTTCTATCCTTCTATTTCGGCAGGCTTCATCCTGACGGAACTGGATGCATTGAAAAACAATGTTGTTAATCACGCTAAATTGAGAGTATCTTATGCGGAAGTAGGACAAGCAGGGGATTTCCTCGAAAACTACTACTCAACTCCGACCTATGGAGGTGGTTTTTACACACTGACTCCGATCATGTATCCGATGAAAGGTACTACTGCCTATACTCCGTACTACACGATTTTCGACCCGAAACTGAAACCGCAGAACACACGTTCGTATGAAGTGGGTACTGACGTGAACTTCCTCGATAACTTAATCACATTCAGTTATACGTACTCACGCCAGAATGTAAAAGACCAGATTTTTGAAGTGCCTTTGGCTTCTTCTACCGGTGCCAGCAAACTGCTCACCAACGGTGGTAAGATTCATACCAACACGCACGAATTCACTCTCGGCTTCAACCCCATCCGGACGAAAAATATCAACTGGGATTTTGCATTCAACTGGACGAAGATCGATAACTACGTAGATGAACTGGCACCGGGTGTAGAAAATATCTCTCTGGGTGGTTATGTTACTCCGCAGGTACGTGCTTCGGCAGGTGAGAAATTCCCTGTTATCTATGGTGTAGGTTTCAAGAGAGATGAAAACGGTAATCGTCTGGTAGACGAAAACGGTCTTCCTATCGCTGGTGAAGCACAGGTAATCGGTAAGGTTTCTCCGGACTTCCTGATGGGTTTCAACACCACATTACGCTTATGGAAGTGTACAATCAGCGCAGTACTCGACTGGAAACAGGGTGGCCAGATGTACAGCAGAACAACCGGACTGGCAGACTACTACGGTGTCAGCAAGAGAACGGAAAACCGCGAAGGTACCATCATCTTCGACGGATACAAAACCGATGGAACTAAAAATGATATCGCTATCACAGGTGCAAACGCACAACAGGTATTTTACAGCCGCCTGAACGATATTGACGAATCTTCTGTATATGACAATTCTTTCATCAAACTGCGTGAAGTGGCTGTCAACTACAAAATTCTTCAAAAACGTTCGATAGAACTTTCTGTAAACGCATTTGCCAGAAATATCCTGATCTGGGCTCAATTGCCTGACCTCGATCCGGAAGCCAGTCAGGGTAACAACAACATGGCAGGAGCATTTGAAGATTATTCAATGCCGCAGACAGCTAGTTTCGGCTTTGGTTTCAACATTAAATTTTAATCTGCAAGACAATGAAAAAATATAAATCAATAGGAAAATTGCTGGCAGTTTCTTTCTTGACTGCTGCCATTGCTTCTGCTTGTACGGAAGACGCAATGGATAAAATCAATGAAAACCCTAACAATCCTCTGGATGCGCCTGCAAAATTTTTGATTACAGACTTAGGGGTAAGCACTGCATTCAGCACTGTGGGAGGGGATTTCTCGCTCTATTCTTCTGTTTACATTGAACACGAAACGGGTATATCCAACCAGCTTTACCGGGCGGAAGTACGTAGCGGAGAGCCTACAACGGCTACTACCTACAACAACGCATGGATCAACGTGTATTCAAATATCAAGAACGCTAAAATCGTTATCAAGAAGTGTGAAGAAGATCCTTCGGAAAAAGGAAACGTAGTGACGGAAGCAATTGCTAAAATCCTGCTCGCTTACAACGGAGCAGTGGCTGCCGATGTATTTGGAAATACACCGTACAGCCAGACTGGTATCCTCAATCCGGACGGCACACCAATGTATATGCAGCCCAAAATAGATACGCAGGAAAGCATTTATCAGGAAGTGATGCAGAATCTGGATGATGCCATCACTCTGCTGGATAACGGTACTGCCAAAGATGCAGGTCTGTCCGGCGCAGTCGGTTCTAAAGACTTGATCTACGGTTCAAACACCAGTACTCAAGCAAGTATGTGGCTCAAGACAGCTTATGCGTTAAAAGCACGCTATACAATGCGTCTGCTCAATAAAAGTGCCAATAAGACAACTGATCTTCAGAACATTCTTACTTATGTGAGCAAATCATTTGCTAATGCAAGTGAAGAATGTAAACTGGCTGTTTATGACGCTGATTCGCAGTTGAATCCGCTTTGGTCATTCAGCTATAGCCGTAACAGTTTGGCAGCCAGTGCCAGTCTGATTGAAAAGTTTGTTGAGCGCAATGACCCCAGAGCACCGCAAGCATTTCTGGAGCCCGATCCCACCGGCTATATTGCTTATGGATACGGAGGTACGCAAGCTACAGACATCGCAGGTATCAAAGCGGCTCCTAACGGAACTCCGCAAGAGTTGCAGAACAATTATGGTATGTCAATGATATCATGGGCAATGTCGGCTCCTACTCTTTTAATCAGTTATCACGAAGTGAAATTCCTCGAAGCAGAAGCATTATGCCGTTTGGGAGGCAGACTGAGTGAAGCTAAGAATGCTTTAAAAGCTGCAATCACTGCCGGATTCGAGAATCTGGAAAACTCAATTATAGATGCCGCCGACACTTGGGTATATGATGGTGACAGCGATTTGGGGGCAGATGTAGCAGAAACCTATTTCACGGATGAAGTAGAACCGTTATTCGATGCCAACCCTCTGCAAGAGACAATGATACAGAAGTATCTCGCCTTCTTCGGTGCATCCGGCGAATCACTGGAAGCCTATAACGACTACCGTCGTTTGAAAGGTGCAGGAGAAAACTTCATTGTACTGAAGAACCCGCTGAACAACAATAAGTTCCCATTGCGCTTCGGTTATGGAGCAGACGACGTATTGGCAAATCCTGAAGTGAAAGCTGCTTTCGGTGATGGCCAGTATGTATATAGCGAAGCTGTCTGGTGGGCCGGCGGAAACAAATAATGAACTTAAAATCTCTCAAAGGAGAGACTTTACATAGAGTCGTTTCTGTACTCTAACAAATTAACAGAGGCGAACAAAAATAGGCCAACCGTGAGGTTCGCCTATTTTATTTTATCCAATTTCATCAGATGAATGCTCAAATAATAATAGAGAAAAAGGAATATTCAACGGCATCTTTTATATACCATTTTTCTACCCGATCATACTCTTTTTCTACTTTATTCCGTATTTACCGTTTAAGCACCTTTTAAATAAATTTAAAAAATTCCCGTACCAATCAATTTCACCACTGCAAATCGGGTAGATATTTGCTTAAAGTAGTGCGGAGAATACTCAAAGTAATAGGTTTCACCAACACTTCAGTTGCTCCTGCGTTCATTGCGTTTTCCTTATCCGAGCTGAAAGCATAAGCTGTCTGCATGATAATAGGAATTTCGGTATTAGACTCACGAATTATCTTCGTTGCCTCCAACCCGTTCATCACCGGCATCTTGATATCCATCAGCATTGCTTTGGTTCTTTCCTGATGCTGTTGAAACAACTCCACCATTTCCTGCCCATTTTTAGCCCACTCGATATCACACTTTTTGCCTATGATAGCCTTGATTAATTTAAAGTTGCTGTCATCGTCTTCAGCTACTAAAATTAAGGGTCTGAATTCATTCATTTGTTCGCTTTCCATATCGCTTATATATTGTTTTTTTATCTGTTTTTGGGGATTAATCTCCCTTTTCAGCCCGCAAGTTATAAAAAAGATTCATATATTTCGCTATCTTTGCGCCTCAATTTAAAAGAATAGTATGATTTCTGTTGACGGACTAGCCGTAGAGTTTGGCGGCACTACTTTATTTAGTGATATTTCTTTCGTAATTAATGAAAAAGACCGCATCGCACTGATGGGTAAAAATGGGGCGGGAAAAAGTACGCTGCTGAAAATTTTGGCAGGCACACGACAACCGACACGTGGAAAAGTTTCCGCGCCCAAAGATTGCGTAGTAGCCTATCTGCCTCAACATCTGATGACGGAAGACGGAAGAACAGTGTTTGACGAAACGGCACAGGCTTTTTCACATCTGCATGAAATGGAAGCGCAGATTGAAAAACTGAACAAAGAGCTCGAGACACGGACGGACTACGAGAGCGACAGTTACATGGCGCTGATTGAAGAAGTGTCTGCCTTGAGCGAGAAGTTTTATTCGATTGACGCAACTAATTATGAAGAGGATGTGGAAAAGGCATTGCTCGGATTAGGGTTCACCCGGAGCGATTTTCAACGCCAGACGAGTGATTTCAGCGGTGGATGGCGGATGCGCATCGAGCTCGCTAAGTTGCTGTTGCAGAAACCGGACGTACTCTTGCTCGATGAGCCGACGAATCATCTGGATATTGAATCTATTCAATGGTTGGAAGATTTCCTTATTAATAACGGGAAAGCAGTTATCGTAATCAGCCACGACCGCAAATTCGTGGATAATATTACAACACGCACCATCGAAGTGACGATGGGACGTATTTATGATTATAAGGTGAACTATTCCCAATATCTGCAACTGCGTAAGGATCGCCGCGAACAGCAGCAGAAGGCATACGACGAGCAGCAGAAGTTTATTGCTGAAACGAAGGAGTTCATCGAACGATTCAAAGGAACATATTCAAAGACGTTGCAGGTACAGAGCCGCGTCAAAATGCTGGAAAAGCTGGAATTGCTCGAAGTCGATGAGGAGGATACTTCTGCATTGCGACTGAAATTCCCGCCTTCACCCCGTTCGGGCAGTTATCCGGTTATCATGGAGGGTGTTGGAAAGGCATACGGAGAGAAAGTGGTGTTCCGCAACGCCAATCTGACGATTGAGCGTGGTGATAAAGTAGCTTTTGTCGGTAAAAACGGTGAAGGTAAATCTACACTCGTGAAATGTATCATGAAGGAAATCGAACATGACGGTACACTGACTCTAGGACATAATGTACAAATCGGATATTTCGCTCAAAATCAGGCTTCGTTGATGGATGAAAACCTGACAGTTTTCCAAACGATTGATGATGTAGCCAAGGGGGATATCCGGAACAAGATTCGTGATTTACTGGGTGCCTTCATGTTTGGTGGTCCCGAGGAATCAATGAAGAAGGTGAAAGTACTTTCGGGTGGGGAGCGTACCCGCCTTGCCATGATTAAATTGCTGTTGGAACCTGTCAACCTCCTGATCCTGGATGAGCCGACGAATCATCTGGACATGAAAACGAAAGATATCCTGAAACAGGCATTGCTGGATTTTGACGGCACGCTGATTGTTGTTTCACACGACCGTGACTTCCTCGACGGACTGGTGACCAAGGTATATGAGTTCGGTAATCAAAAGGTGACGGAACATCTTTGCGGCATCTACGAGTTCCTCGAAAAGAAAAAAATGGATTCGTTGCAAGAACTGGAAAAGAAATAATAAATAATAAAAAGAGGGTATCGGCTGCAGGCGGAATAAAAGTATTTGTATATTTGCAACATCATTTATAACAGGCAGTTAGAAAAAAATGGATGAAACAAGGCAGTTATACATTATAAGCGGATGTAACGGAGCTGGTAAAACAACAGCTTCCTACACTGTACTGCCTGAAATTTTATTATGCAAAGAGTTCGTTAATGCGGATGAAATCGCCAAAGGTTTATCACCGTTCAATCCGGAAAGTATGGCTATAGAAGCCGGCCGTCTGATGTTGAAACGTATTAATGAACTATTAGCTGCTAAAGTAAGTTTCTCTATTGAAACAACATTGGCAACCCGTTCATACACCCGGCTCATTCAAAGAGCACAAAATGCCGGATATAAAGTCAGCTTGATTTATTTCTGGCTGAATTCTCCGGAACTTGCCGTCAACCGTGTGTTACAACGGGTCAATGAAGGGGGACATAATGTACCGATGGACGTTATCTACCGCCGATATCAGGCAGGCATTAACAATCTGTTTCAGATTTATATGCCGCGTGTAGACTATTGGCTGTTAGCCGATAACAGTATTTCTCCTCGAGTAATTGTAGCCGAAGGTTACCAACATGGCGAGGATCGAATATATGAACTTGAACTTTTTAAATGCATCAAGAATTATGTCAAATAATGAAATGCAAGAATTGAGCGATAAATTACGACGCGGTCTTCAGCTGGCAGAAAAGCGATTGCTGGAAAAAAATGCTCGCAATGGTAAACTCCTTAGTCAGGGAACACCAGATGGAAAAGTAATTTATGTATCAGCAACAGAATTGCTGGAACGTTTGCAAGAAAAAGAAAAGGAATCAATAAAAAAATAAATTCTCTAAAAGAAAGGATGAAAGGGAAGAAACGAATAATAGTAACTCTGCTGTTTTTAATCAACATCATAATGTTGGTGGCAGCCGTTATTCCCCATCACCATCACCCCAACGGAATGATTTGCATGAAGCAGGACTTGCCTGTAGAACAACAATGTCCCACGCATCATCATCACCCGGGAAACGATTCATGTTGCAGCAGCGAATGTATGACTCGTTTCTACTCTCCCACTCCATCCGTACATACGGATAGCGGACCGGATTATGTATTCATCGCTACCCTGTTCACGGATGTAATCATCGAACATCTATTACGGCCACAAGAGAGACGGATTAAGAACTATTACGTCTACCGAGACTCTCTGCATGGCACGGATATACACCGTGCCACTCCTCTTCGTGCCCCTCCCTACTCTGTTTTTGCGTAAAAGCGTAAATGCAAATCAGTTGCATTTGCGTTACCTTATCTTTGTAGCGTAAAAAAACAGTAAAATTTAGTAGGAAAATATCATTATGAAAAAACTTATTTTCGTAGGAATCCTAGGCTTATTCGTGCTGGGTTCCTGTAATAATAGTACCGTCACACACACACACAATGAACACGATCATGCCACGGAAGGACATAATCACGAGGCAGAGGGTTCCAATCATTCTCATGAAGGCGAATGTAGCGGAGAACACAACCATGAAGCGGCCGATGGACATAACGAGTCTGCCGAAGCGCACAGTGATGAAATCATCCTTCCGAAGGCAAAAGCTGAAGCAGCCGGTGTCAAGGTGAGCGTTATCGAACCTGCACCTTTCCAGCAAGTGATTAAAACCAGCGGACAGGTGCTGGCTGCCCAAGGTGATGAATCGGTTGCCGTAGCTACAGTGGCCGGCGTTGTATCTTTCCGTGGAAAAGTAACGGAAGGAATGAGCGTCGGCAGCGGCACGCCGCTAGTCACGATTTCTTCAAAAAATATCGCCGACGGTGATCCGGTACAACGTGCCCGCATTGCCTACGAGGTATCTAAGAAGGAGTACGAACGTATGAAAGAGCTTGTTAAAAACAAGATTGTATCTGACAAGGATTTTGCACAGGCAGAACAAAGTTATGAAAATGCCCGCCTTAGTTACGAAGCCCTTTCCAAGAATCATTCGGCTATCGGCCAAAGTATTACAGCTCCTATTGCAGGATATGTGAAAAGCATTCTTGTGAAAGAAGGCGACTACGTGACCATCGGACAACCGCTGGTGAGCGTGACGCAGAATCGTCGTCTTTTCCTCCGTGCCGAAGTGTCGGAAAAGTATTATCCATACCTCCGTACAATCAGTTCCGCCAATTTCCAGACTCCTTATAATAATCAGGTTTACGAGCTGAAAGCATTGAACGGCAAACTTCTCTCTTTTGGAAAAGCTGCCGGAGACAACTCTTTTTATGTGCCTGTCACTTTTGAGTTCGACAATAAAGGGGAAGTGATCCCCGGATCATTCGTGGAGGTATTCTTGCTTTCTTCAGCGATGGAAAACGTACTGTCTCTTCCACGCACGGCACTGACAGAGGAACAAGGAATCTTCTTTATCTACCTGCAACTGGACGAAGAGGGTTATAAAAAACAGGAAGTAACGATAGGAGCCGACAACGGTAAAAGTGTTCAGATCCTGACCGGAGTGAAGGCTGGCGACCGTGTAGTGACCGAAGGTGCTTATCAGGTTCGACTGGCAAGCGCAAGCAATGCCATCCCGGCACATAGTCACGAACATTGATTAAATGAAGAATTAGAAATGAAGAATGAAGAATTTGGCTGCGCAATAATTGGTATATGTTTATTGCACGTGCTGCATAGTCATTCTTAATTCTTCATTTCTAATTCTTCATTCTTAATTCTTAATTCTTAATTCTTAAAGAAATGCTTAATAAAATTATACATTACTCCCTACACAACCGGTTGGTTGTAGTCTGCGCGGCCATCCTCCTGCTAATTGCGGGAACGTATACCGCCATGCATACGGAAGTAGACGTATTCCCCGACCTGAACGCACCTACGGTAGTCATCATGACAGAGGCCAACGGTATGGCTGCGGAAGAGGTTGAACAGCTCGTCACTTTTCCTGTTGAAACTGCCGTAAACGGAGCTACGGGTGTGCGTCGTGTCCGCTCTTCTTCTACCAACGGATTTTCCGTTGTCTGGGTAGAATTTGATTGGGGAACCGATATTTATCTCGCTCGCCAGATTGTTAGCGAGAAGTTAGCGGTGGTGAGTGAATCACTGCCGGTCAACGTTGGTAAACCGACACTCGGCCCACAATCTTCCATCTTGGGCGAAATGCTCATCGTCGGTCTGACTGCCGACTCCACTTCGATGCTCGATCTTCGTACGATTGCGGACTGGACTATCCGTCCCCGTCTATTGTCTACCGGAGGAGTGGCACAGGTTGCCGTACTCGGAGGAGATATCAAAGAATATCAGATTCAGCTGGATCCCGAACGGATGCGTCATTACGGCATTTCGATGGGAGAAGTGATGGCTGTGACACAGGATATGAACCTGAACGCAAATGGAGGTGTGCTCTACGAATTTGGAAATGAATATATTGTACGCGGTGTACTTTCAACTTCTAAAACAGAGCAACTTGGCAAAGCGGTAGTAAAGACAGTGAACAACTTCCCTGTCACGCTGGAAGATATTGCGGACGTAACCATCGGACCGAAAGCCCCGAAACTGGGAACTGCTTCAGAGCGTGGAAAATCTGCCGTACTGATGACTGTTACCAAACAGCCGGCTACCAGTACGCTGGAACTGACGGATAAACTGGAAACATCTTTGAAAGACCTTCAAAAGAACCTGCCACCGGACGTAAAAGTTTCAACGGACATATTCCGTCAAAGCCGCTTTATCGAGAGTTCCATCGGCAATGTGAAGAAATCACTCTTTGAAGGAGGTATTTTTGTAGTAATCGTACTTTTCCTGTTCCTGGCAAATGTGCGCACTACATTGATTTCATTGGTAACACTGCCTCTTTCTCTGCTTGTTTCGATTCTGACGCTGCATTACATGGGACTGACAATCAACACCATGAGTTTAGGAGGTATGGCGATAGCCATCGGCTCATTGGTAGACGACGCCATCGTCGATGTGGAAAACGTGTATAAACGACTGCGGGAGAACCGTCAGAAAGCAAAAGCGGAAAGGTTAAGTACACTCGAGGTGGTATTCAATGCTTCGAAAGAGGTGCGGATGCCTATACTTAATTCTACGCTGATTATCGTTGTCAGCTTTGTACCGTTGTTCTTCCTTAGCGGAATGGAAGGCAGAATGTTGGTTCCGCTGGGCGTTGCCTTTATCGTGGCATTGTTCGCGTCGACAGTAGTTGCTCTGACGCTGACTCCGGTGCTCTGTTCTTATCTATTAGGAAGCAATAAGACAAACAAGGAACTGAAAGAAGCTCCCCTTGCCCGTTGGATGAAAGGGATTTATGAAAAGGCACTGACTTGGGTGCTGGCACACAAACGAGTGACACTTGGAAGTACAATCGCACTCTTTGTGGTTGCGCTCGGAGTGTTCTTTACACTCGGACGCAGTTTCCTTCCTTCCTTTAATGAAGGATCGTTCACCATCAATATTAGTTCTCTACCGGGTATTTCACTGGAAGAAAGCAATAAAATGGGACATCGGGCAGAAGAGTTATTGATGACGATTCCCGAAATACAAACCGTAGCCCGGAAAACGGGACGCGCCGAACTGGACGAGCACGCGTTAGGGGTAAACGTTTCTGAAATAGAAGCTCCGTTTGAACTGAAAGATCGTTCGCGCAGTGAACTGGTAGCTGATGTACGTGAAAAGTTGGGTACTATCACCGGGGCAAATATAGAAATCGGACAACCAATCAGCCACCGTATCGATGCTATGTTATCGGGTACGAAAGCGAATATCGCTATCAAGCTATTCGGAGACGATCTGAATAAAATGTTCTCACTCGGTAATCAAATTAAAGGAGCTATCAGTGATATTCCCGGTGTTGCCGACCTGAACGTGGAACAACAGATTGAACGTCCGCAACTGAAAATACAGCCTAAACGGGAAATGTTGGCTAAGTTCGGTATTACTCTGCCGGAGTTCTCGGAATATGTGAACGTAGCTTTGGCTGGAAAAGTGATCTCGCAGGTTTATGAGCAAGGCAAGAGTTTCGATCTGATCGTGAAAGTGAAGGATGATGCCCGGGATGAAATAGAAAAAATCCGCAACTTGATGGTAGACACGAATGACGGTCGCAAAGTTCCTTTGAGCTATGTAGCAGAAGTGGTATCGGCCATGGGACCAAATACGATCAACCGCGAGAATGTAAAACGTAAAATTGTGATTTCTGCCAATGTGGCCGACCGCGATTTGCGTAGTGTTGTAAATGATATTCAGAAACGCATCGACACATCGGTGCAACTGCCCGAAGGCTATCACATCGAGTATGGCGGACAGTTTGAAAGTGAACAGGCTGCCAGCCGGACACTGGCGCTGACTTCATTTATCAGCATCGTAGTAATCTTCTTATTATTGTATAATGAGTTCCGCAGCGTGAAAGAGTCGGGCGTCATCTTGCTGAATCTTCCGCTGGCACTGATCGGTGGTGTATTTGCTTTGGTGATTACAACAGGAGAAGTCAGTATTCCGGCTATCATCGGTTTCATTTCCTTGTTCGGTATTGCAACGCGTAACGGTATGTTGCTCATCAGCCACTACAATCATCTGCAAAAGGAAGAAGGTTTGAATGTGTATGATAGTGTGATCCGAGGTTCTCTCGACCGTCTGAATCCGATTTTGATGACGGCATTGTCTTCTGCACTGGCACTGATTCCATTGGCACTCGGCGGCGACTTGCCGGGTAACGAGATTCAAAGTCCGATGGCAAAAGTGATTTTAGGAGGGTTATTAACGTCTACTTTTTTGAACGGTTTTATCGTTCCGATTGTTTATCTGATGATGCATCGGAAAAAGGCTCAGGAAAGCCTGTAGCAGGTGATGTTTTTCCTCGGTGAGGAAACCATCGTTCCCCGGTGAGGAACCAAGTGTTTCTCGGTGAGAAACGGATCGTTCCTCGGTGCCAAACAAATAGATGCCTTATCATAAAGTATCTATCAACAATAGCTTGTAATAAATAAAGAAATTAGAAATGAAACAAATCATGACCATAAGCGCTGCACTTCTTTTCTTAACCATAGGCGAAGTGCAAGCCCAAAACGGAATTGAACAGGTATTGAAGAATATCGAAACGAACAATAAGGAGTTGCAGGCAAACGAGCAACTGATTACTTCGCAGAAGCTGGAAGCTAAAACGGATAATAACCTGCCTGATCCTACTCTTTCTTACGCACATCTATGGGGAGCGAAAGATAAAAGCGAAACAATCGGCGAACTGGTCGTTTCACAAAGCTTTGATTTTCCCAGCTTATATGCTACACGCAACAAGTTGAATCGTCTGAAAGCCGGAGCTTTTGACAGTCAATCGGATGTTTTCCGTCAAGAGAAGCTGTTACAGGCGAAAGAACTTTGCTTGGATATTATCATGCTTCGTCAGCAAAAGCATATTCTGGAAGAACGCCTCCGCAATGCGGAAGAACTTGCAAAGATGTATGCCAAGCGTCTTCAAACAGGAGATGCAAATGCTCTCGAAACCAACAAAATCAATCTGGAACTGTTGAATGTCAGAACAGAAGCGTCTCTGAACGAAACAGCACTCCGCAACAAACAGCAGGAGTTGAATACGCTGAATGGTAATATTCCGGTAGTTTTCGAGGAAAACCAATATCCGGCTATACCTTTCCCAAGCGATTATCAAATATTGAAGTCGGAAGTCATGGCAACGGACCGTACTCTTATGGCACTCGGCAACGAAAGTCTTGTTGCCCGTAAACAGATTGCTGTCAATAAATCACAATGGCTACCCAAACTGGAACTCGGCTACCGCCGGAACACAGAAACAGGCGTACCTTTCAACGGTGTAGTGGTAGGTTTCTCTTTCCCACTTTTCGAAAACCGGAATAAGGTAAAAATCGCTAAAGCACAGGCTCTTAACATTGACTTGCAAAAGGATAATGCTACCCTGCAAGTAGAGTCCGAATTGGCACAGCTTTACCGGGAAGCGAAAACACTGCACGCTTCGATGGAAGAATACAGCAAGACTTTCCAGTCGCAACAAGATCTGTCACTGCTGAAACAAGCTTTGACAGGTGGACAAATTAGTATGATTGAATATTTCGTTGAAGTTTCTGTCATCTATCAAAGCCATCAAAATTATCTGCAACTGGAAAATCAGTACCAGAAAGCAATGGCACGGATTTACAAGAGTAAGCTGTAAATAGTACATAAAATCCTTTAGACATGGATTACGCCGAACATATTAATTTCTATTTTAAGTGATGTAAGTATGTTTATATAATAATTTCAGGCACGGATTACACGGATTTCACGTTTTTCAGCAATATGATTACCATAAAGCAACAGCGTAATCCGTGTAATCCGTGCCTAAATATATCTCCCCTCTCCCTCTCATTTTCTTCAAGTTCCAACTAAATATTTCAAAATAATATGTTACATTTGCAACGAACATAAAATACAGATTATGAGACCTAAACAATTCTATCTATTCATGTTATGTTGCATCCTTACACTATTCAGTGGATGTAAAGAGGATGAAGAAAATCCACTTCGTTTTTACAACAGTGAATATGAAGTGCCCATGGGTGGCAGACGTTACCTTGGACTGGAAAGCGGAAATGGTGATTACTCACTTGAAGTTAAAGACACACGCATCGCAAGCGCAGGAACCGAAACCGGCTGGACCGGAGTACCTGCCGGACGTATGATTTATGTTACCGGTATTCTCACCGGGCAAACTTATCTGACAGTAACGGACAACGCCACACAAGAAACCTGCACCCTGCCAATCAAGGTTGTCGACAATTACGAGGATATAAAGTTGCTCCGCAGCTACTTGTCTAACTTACCCAACGGAGACGCAAATCTTCTGCCCGGCATTTCCGACATTTTTCTAATTAACAATCACGCGCGGGATGCTTATTTTTTCAAACAGGGAGAACAAACAGCTTTTTCATCCGGACTAACCTTAATAACTCGAGGAAGTTACAAACTGGAAAAAGAAGAAGGAAATAATGAGAAAGCTATACTGACTCTCACCTTTTCGGAAGATGTGGCAACACCTATTTCCAATCATAAATTCATCTTGTGGGGAAACGCATACGTATTTCACCGCTTGGATAAAAGCTTGAATCTGAATTGGAATACTCCACCCATCGGAGAAACGCGAACATCACCTGCACCACCTCCTTCCTACACGCTGGAAGAAATCGCTGGAGGTGAACCAGGCACAGGCAAACAAATTAGTTTTACCCTTTCCGAACAGGAAATACCTGCCGGAATACTGCCTTAATCAGCAGGGTCTTCTTTAATCAACTGTACTTTCCGATAATATGCGTATATTTTCCGGCAAGTATCCGCTACGAATACGCCATTCTTGCGGATAGAGATTATTGGCACGATTACCGATGTTCTTCACAAATCCGAGAGGAATATGCTGGTACGTAAGCAAAACATATCCACGAGGGGCTGTTACCGGCAAGGTAATGGCCTCTTTTCGTAAATAAGTGATAGCCTGTTTATAACTTATTTCTTCCGTAGCGAAAGCTTCCCGGCATAAAAGTGAACTACACATCGCCAATGCATGGTCAGGTATCAAATCCTTTCCTTTCACTTCTCCTATCTCCACTCCTGCCGATACGATTTTCAGGCATTGTTTCATCGCTATTAATTCATCAGCATAATGCTTTGAAAAAGCCCGGATACTTGTTCCTTCTGCCGACAATATATACTTGTCCGAATTTTCATCATTCAGCCAGCTTTTTGCAATATTCAGCTGTTCTTTCGAAACAGGAGAAGAGGCTGCTCCTCCTTTCTTATCTTTCTTTTTAGAAGTCTTCTCCTTGGCAAAAGAAGATACCGGAATCTCGTCTCCTGTCTCCGGCTTCCGAAAAGCTGCCAGGAAAAAGCCTTCGCCTTTCGTCTTATGAGGGAAAAAATGATAGACAGGAATAGAAGATTTAGAACCATCACAATTATCCGGTAAAAGATCTCCTGTTATATTCCAGTTTTCCTGTATCTGCACAGTTAACGGTTCGGCTCCATACTCTTGTTGAATCCAACGTGCATTCTCTTCGTCCTCTTTTGTATTAAATGTACACGTACTATATATAAGAATTCCCCCAGGCTTCAACGTATCCCAAATATCACCAATAATCCGCCGCTGGCGCTGCCAACAGATTTCTACATTCTCGGGACTCCACTCTTCTACAGCGACAGGGTCTTTACGGAACATACCTTCACCGGAGCAGGGAACATCTGTAAGAATCACGTCAAAGAAAGACGGCAAAGCCGAAAAATCTGCCGGATCATTATTGGTTACTACCACATCCGGATGTCCCCACTTCGTTAAATTCTCCGCAAGAATCTGCGAACGGTTCCGGATGACTTCATTAGCCACCAGTAAACTCCCTTCAGGAAGCACACTACGGGCATGAGTAGACTTTCCACCGGGAGCTGCACAAAGATCCAGCATCTTCACCGGTCCGGTGACATACTGCCGGAGCACCTGCTCCACAAACATAGAAGAAGCCTCCTGAACATAATAACAACCTGCATGAAACAATGGATCAAACGTGAAAGTGAGACGCTCATCCAAATAAAAGCCTTCGGAAGACCAAGGGACTTGATTTAATTCTAAATTAAAAGTTGAAAGTTGAAAATCAGTAATACAGCCTGCTTGCGGTACAATTCTGCATTTTCCATTTTCAATTTTTAATTTCCCATCATTCAACCGGATGCTGACAGGTGGTTCTTGTTGGATAGCAACAGCTAATTTGTCGTATTCTTCATCGCCCAACAGGGCACGGGTATAATCTATGAAAGAAGCGGGTAATTCCATTTTTCGTTATTAATTTCCGCAAATATCAAAAATATTTCGTCTCTTTGCAACTTTCTATGATATTAACTACGTCTAACAGACAAAGAAATAAATAAAAAAACTATTGATATGAAAAATTTTCTATTAGCATTGATGGTTGTACTGACCACTTGCACACTGGCTATTGCCCAAAACCAAACTACTGTTGTCCGCGATTCCGTCGGAAAAGTAAAGGTAACTGTGACCAAAGACAATAAAGCAAAAACAAACAATACTGCTGTCACAGTCATCGGTGTAGATACAGCGGACACTGATTCCACAGAAGTAGATGCAAACTCAAGTAATGTCAGTACTGGTCATGGTAAGGCCAGTTTTACATTCGAATCGGATGACGACGATTTCCCATTCCACGGCTTTGGTATCAACGGAGGAATTCTCGTAGCAATCATATCGATCATTGCCGTTTTCGGATTTCCGGTATTCATTCTGTTTGTAATCTTCTTCTTCCGTTATAAAAATCGGAAAGCACGCTATCGTCTTGCCGAACAGGCACTCGCTGCAGGTCAGCCATTGCCAGCAGAATTTATTCGTGAAAACAAAACGGTTGACTCACGTTCACAAGGCATCAAGAACACCTTTACAGGTATCGGTCTTTTCATCTTCCTTTGGGCAATCACCGGTGAATTCGGAATTGGAGCGATCGGTTTACTCGTTACATTTATGGGTATCGGACAATGGATCATCGGTAGTAAACAACAGGCTCAAGGTACAGATGCTCCCCGGACGTATACTACCCATAAAGATGAAAAAAAGAATCAGGATAACATCAAAAACGATAGCTTCGAAATTATCCCTTCCGCACCCGGAGAGAAACATAATGAAGTAAACGAAGCAAAGAACGACGAGAATAAATGAGCCAACTCAATGATATATCGTTAGTCGCGCAGGTCGTGGTGTTCAAGAACACCAGGGCCTTCGACCAGTTGGTGGAGAAGTACCAGTCGCCCATCCGGCGATTCTTCCTGAACCTAACTTGCGGCGACAGCGAATTGAGTGACGACCTTGCACAAGATACATTTATCAAAGCATATACAAACATTACCTCTTTCCGAAACTTGTCAAGTTTCTCTACGTGGCTGTACCGTATTGCTTATAATGTTTTTTATGATTATATTCGCAGCCGGAAAGAGACAGCCGACTTGGATACAAAGGAAATAGACGCCATCAACAGTACCGAACAAGAGAATGTAGGACAGAAAATGGATGTTTATCAGTCACTCAAAATGCTGAAGGAAGTGGAAAGAACCTGCATTATGTTGTTCTATATGGAGGACATTAGTATCGACAAAATAGCAGGTATTGTAGGAGTACCGTCAGGAACGGTGAAAAGCCACCTGTCACGTGGAAAAGAAAAATTAGCAACGTATTTAAAACAAAACGGTTATGACAGAAATAGACAATGATAAGCTCTTGCGCGATTTCTTCGCAGAAAACAAGCAGGAAATAGCAGACAACGGATTCAGTCGCCGTGTCATGCACCATTTACCCGGTCGTAGCAACCATCTGGCTCGTATCTGGAGTGCCTTCGTAATGACTGTGGCTGCCGTACTTTTCGTATGGTTAGGCGGATTGGAAGCAGCTTGGGGAACAATAAGAGAAGTATTTATCGGCATGATTAATCATGGCACTACCAGCCTTGATCCAAAGTCAATTATTATCGCAGCTGTTGTATTATTATTTATGGCTACACGAAAGGTTGCTTCTATGGCATAAACAAAATAAATACAGATTAAAAGTCCAAAGCATAAGTTTCCCGGATTTTTATATTTATGAGTCAAAGAACTCTTTATCCCTCCCTTTTAGTGTTAAACAATAATAAATCTACCCTTTACTCCAAGTAAGCCCAAACATAGATGTTGTATATTTGTTGCTCTGTAAACTAAAATAGAGAGAAGAGTTTTGAAATTACGTATATTTATTTTATTTCTGTTCCTGTCTTTATTACATGTTCAGGCAGATGTCATCGACAGTCTGATGACGCAGCCCAGAGACTCAATCGGACTAACAAGCGATTCCCTAGTACTGCATTTCCTAGAAGAGTCGGGAATCCCTATATCTGATAATAATAAAGTCAAACTGCTAAAAAGCGGACGGGAAAAGTTTATCGATTTATTTGAAGCCATCCGGGAAGCTAAACACCATGTTCATCTGGAATATTTCAACTTCCGAAATGACTCCATTGCCAATGCTTTGTTCACTTTATTAGCCGAAAAAGTGAAAGAAGGCGTTGAAGTACGAGCTATGTTTGACGCTTTCGGAAACTGGTCGAACAACAAGCCCCTTAAAAAGAAACACCTCAAGAAAATACGTGAACAGGGAATCGAAATCGTCAAGTTTGACCCGTTCACCTTCCCTTATATCAATCACGCCGCCCACCGCGACCATCGCAAAATTGCTGTTATCGACGGAAAAGTGGCATATACAGGCGGAATGAATATCGCCGATTATTATATCAACGGACTACCCAAAATCGGAACCTGGCGTGATATGCACATGCGTATCGAAGGGGATGCAGTCAACGATTTGCAAGAGATTTTCCTGACGATCTGGAACAAAGAGACTAAACAGAACGTAGGAGGAGAAGCTTATTTCCCCCAACATGAGGGACAGACAGACAGCACAAATATCGTTGTAGCAATTGTAGACCGTACCCCGAAAAAGAATAGCCGTATGTTGAGTCATGCCTATGCCATGAGCATTTATTCGGCACAAAAGAATGTTCATATCGTCAATCCTTATTTTGTACCGACTTCTTCCATCAAAAAGGCGTTGAACCGGACAATCGACCGGGGAGTAGATGTAACCATCATGGTTTCCTCTGCTTCCGATATTCCTTTTACCCCGGATGCCGCACTTTATAAGTTACATAAACTGATGAAAAGGGGAGCTACTGTCTACATGTACAACGGGGGATTCCATCACTCGAAAATTATGATGGTCGACGACTTGTTCTGCACAGTCGGTACTGCCAACCTGAACAGCCGCAGCCTACGATATGACTACGAAACAAATGCCTTTATTTTTGATAAAAGAATAACGGGGGAATTAAATAATATGTTCCGAAACGATATCGAGCATTGCACCCAGCTGACACCGGAGTTTTGGAAAAAGCGTTCTCCCTGGAAGAAGTTCGTCGGCTGGTTTGCTAATTTATTCACTCCATTTTTGTAATTTTGTACGGAGAATCATTTTCACTGCAAATTATTCATTATGAAACAATACCTGGATTTACTCAATCGCGTGCTAACCGAAGGCACGGAAAAAAGTGATCGTACCGGAACCGGAACGATCAGTATCTTCGGTCATCAGATGCGTTTTAACCTTGATGACGGTTTCCCGTGCCTGACAACCAAAAAACTGCATCTGAAATCAATCATATACGAATTGCTTTGGTTTCTGCAAGGAGATACAAACGTGAAATACCTGCAGGAACACGGAGTACGTATTTGGAACGAATGGGCGGACGAGAACGGTGATTTGGGTCATGTCTACGGTTATCAATGGCGTTCATGGCCTGATTACAACGGCGGCTTCATCGACCAGATCAGCGAAGTAGTGGAGACCCTCAAACACAATCCGGATTCACGCCGTATCATCGTTAGTGCGTGGAACGTAGCAGATTTGAACAATATGAATCTACCTCCCTGCCATGCATTCTTTCAGTTTTACGTAGCAAACGGGCGGTTGAGCCTGCAACTATATCAACGCAGTGCCGATATATTTCTCGGTGTTCCCTTCAATATTGCTTCATACGCATTATTACTGCAAATGATGGCACAAGTGACAGGTTTGAAAGCCGGCGATTTCGTTCATACTTTCGGTGATGCTCATATCTACCTGAACCATCTGGAACAAGTGAAGCTCCAATTATCACGGGAGCCTCGTCCATTGCCGCAAATGAAAATCAATCCGGACGTAAAAAACATCTTCGATTTTAAATTTGAGGACTTCGAGTTAGTAAACTATGATCCGCATCCGCATATTGCAGGAGCAGTAGCCGTGTAAAAAATATGAGTAAAGTATCCATCATTGCTGCCGTAGACCGCCGCATGGCTATAGGCTTTGAGAATAAGCTTCTTTTCTGGTTACCGAATGATTTGAAACGTTTCAAAGCATTAACTACCGGAAACACCATACTTATGGGACGCAAAACTTTCGAGTCATTACCGAAAGGCGCATTGCCCAATCGAAGAAATATCGTTTTATCTTCCAATCCGGATACAGTATGTTCCGGTGCGGAAGTGTTTCCTTCACTCGAAACGGCTTTGAAAAGTTGCCGGGAGGATGAACATATTTATATTATAGGAGGGCCAAGCATTTATCAGCAGGCTCTTTCCTTCGCTGACGAACTTTGCCTGACAGAGATAGACAGTACAGCTCCCGAAGCTGATGCCTATTTTCCGGAAGTATCTTCAAAGGTATGGCAGGAAAAAAGCAGAGAAGCCCATCCTGCGGATGAGAAACATCTCTGCTCCTATGCTTTCGTTGATTACGTAAGAAAGTAAGAAAATTGTTTCTTACTGTGATCCAACCACGAATACTGACTAATGATTAATCTTCATCTTCTATGTCGACCATAATCGGCATCTGCCGCTTAATGGCTTCATGGAAGGAGATTAATGTTTCGGTACGCGCCAAGCCCAATGGTTGCAACTTATCGTGAATAATACTCAATAAGTGGTGGTTATTCTTTGCGTAAATTTTAATAAACATATCGTATTTTCCGGTAGTGAAATGACATTCCACCACTTCGGGGATAGCTTCTAAAGCTTTTGTTACCGAGTCAAAGGATTCGGGGTCTTTTAGATATATACCAATATAAGCGCAAGTCTCATATCCAATTTTCTCGGGGTCGATAACATACTCCGAACCTTTTAATATTCCTAGATTAGTAAGCTTCTGAATACGCTGATGGATCGCAGCACCGGAAACATTACATGCTCTTGCCACTTCCAAAAAAGGAATACGCGCATTCCCTGCAATCAGTCTCAGAATTTGCTCATCTAAAGCATCTAATTGATGATGTCCCATTTTTGAATCAAATTGTTTTTATCAATGAATCTTTTATGCAAAGTTAGCGATTTTTCGACAACAAATACTATAATCTATTACTTTTATTTGCAGAAAGCGGATAAGTCAACAATAGTTCGTACCTTTGCGAAAAACATAAATATACCATTTATATGAAACATATTTGCTGTATCATTCTGTGTTTCTACACTTCTATAGGAAGTTATGCCCAGAATTTTGCTGATTATTTTCAGAACAAAACAATGCGAGTGGATTATATCTTTACCGGGGATGCTACACAACAGTCTATTTATCTGGATGAGCTTTCACAGCTTCCCACCTGGGCAGGCCGTCAACACCATCTCTCCGAACTTCCCTTGGAAGGCAACGGACAAATTATTGTGAAAGACCTTGCCAGCAAACAGTGTATCTACAAAACTTCTTTCTCTTCTTTATTTCAAGAATGGCTGTCAACAGACGAAGCCAAAGAAACAGCTAAAGGGTTTGAGAATACCTTTCTTCTTCCTTATCCCAAACAGCCTGTGGAAATAGAAGTCACTTTATATTCTCCGCGAAAGAAAACAATGGCTACTTACAAACATATCGTGCGTCCAGATGACATACTGATTCATAAACGGGGAGTATCACATGTTACTCCACACCGGTATATGTTGCAAAGTGGCAATGAAAAAGACTGCATAGATGTTGCTATCCTGGCAGAGGGATATACAGAAAAAGAAATGGATATATTCTATCAGGATGCACAACGTACCTGCGAAAGTTTGTTTTCGTACGAGCCGTTTCGTTCCATGAAGGGTAAATTTAATATTGTTGCCGTAGCCAGTCCTTCAACGGATAGTGGTGTCAGTGTTCCCCGCGAAAATCTGTGGAAAGAAACGGCGGTTCATTCTCATTTCGATACCTTTTATTCAGATCGCTATCTGACTACCAGCCGGGTAAAGTCTATCCACAATGCATTGGCTGGTATCCCTTACGAGCATATCATTATCCTCGCTAACACAGATGTATACGGCGGAGGAGGAATATACAATTCTTATACGCTAACCACAGCTCATCACCCTATGTTCAAACCGGTGGTAGTGCACGAATTCGGGCACAGCTTTGGTGGATTGGCCGACGAGTATTTTTATGAGGATGATGTGATGACGGATACTTATCCACTGGATGTCGAACCGTGGGAACAGAATATTTCAACACAGGTGAACTTTGCTTCCAAATGGAAAGATATGCTTCCACTAGGCACTCCGATCCCTACTCCTATTGCTGAAAGAAAGAAATATCCGGTAGGAGTATATGAAGGAGGCGGCTATTCCGCTAAAGGTATTTATCGTCCTGCCTACGACTGTCGCATGAAAACAAACGGATATCCGGAATTTTGCCCGGTTTGTCAACGTGCCATCCGCCGAATGATTGAGTTTTATGTTCCTTAATTGAATAACAATCATCGATGGTAACCAATGGTAAATACTCATCCAAAAACAAAATCAATATACAATCATATTATTGTCAAACTTAAAACCCAAACCTCATGATTAGACTTCAACCAATCAGTACGTCGGATCTGCAACATTACAAATTTATGGAAGAGCTCTTAATTGACGCATTTCCACCGGAAGAGTACCGTCAGTTGGAACAACTGCGCGAGTACACTGACCGTACGGGCAACTTTCATAATAACATCATCTTCGACGATGACCTGCCAGTCGGCTTCATTACTTATTGGGATTTTGACAGTTTCTACTATGTAGAACACTTTGCAACCAATCCTGCCCTGCGAAATGGAGGTTATGGAAAACGTACACTGGAATACTTGTGCAATTATTTAAAACGCCCAATCGTATTGGAAGTAGAACGTCCGGTGGAAGAAATGGCCAAACGACGTATCAGCTTTTATCAACGCCAGGGCTTTACACTATGGGAAAAAGACTACTGTCAACCTCCTTACAAACCTGGAGATGATTTTCTTCCCATGTATTTAATGGTACACGGAGAGCTGGATTGTGAAAAGGATTTTGAAACAATCAAAAAGAGAATACATAAAGAAGTATATGGAGTAAAAGACAATTAAAAAAGAATCCCGATAGAAAGAGTTGTACAAATGTGTAATATTAATATATAAAAAAGAAGGGTGTCCAAACCGATTTGGACACCCTTCCTTTTTATATATCAAATTAACTAATTACTTTTCACCACGTTTAGTAGCTGAATAGTTAATCTTCAAAGCATAAGATTTTCTAAGAGCATTTTTTACGTCAGTAATAATACCCATCTTTGTCTTTTGGTCTACTTTCAGAGATACAGTCATTTTAGCTGCATCACCTTCATTCATGCTTGCACGTTCCTGGAAAATGAAGTCCTGTACTTCACCAACTTCAGCATAGCTGTCGTTGAGCTGAATACGACTTTCAGTACCCATTTTTGCGCGATATTCCTGCGTAGGTTCTCCTACATAGATGAATGTTACCAGCGATTTCTTCTCCAGTTTTTCGAGTTCAGTACCTTGCGGAAGTGTAAACTGTACCTTTAACGTTACCTCACGCATTGTTGTTACAATCATAAAGAAGAACAACAAGGTAAAGATAAGGTCAGGCAACGAAGAAGTATTCAATGCCGGCATTTCACGTTTACCAGTCTTATTAAATTTTCCCATTACTTACTTCTTTTTTTCTCCGTATTTTTTAGGTTCTGCTTCAGAAATTCGTTGCGGATAAATTTCACGAATCGCTTTTTGCTGATCGTCATTCAATTCCGCATATGTAGTTCCAAATTTCTGTTCAGCCAACTCGTCTCTCAATTCATTGTATGCAGCCACCAATTCGTTCTGCACGCTGATATAAGCCTGATAAGAAGATCCACGGTCATTCTGCAAAGAAATTACGTGCTTGTCATTAACCAGATATGTGCCAAAGAATTCTACATTCTTTTGTGTTTTTTCAGGCATATGTTCTGCGTTAGCAACGTTAGCAATAAATTCTTTAGCTTTCTCTCTCAACTGATCAACACCGATATAATCATTACCGCACATCAAAGCATCATCTTTATTCAAGTATACCTGCAATACGTTACGTTCTTTGATTTTATCAGTATTATCCTGATCTTGATCTTCGGGCGGTGGAGGCAAAAGTCTTGCCAAACCACGGTCCGTATCCATTGATGTTGTAATCAAGAAGAAGATCAGCAACAAGAAAGCGATATCCGCCGTAGAACTTGAGTTAATATCAGGAACTTTTCTTTTTCCTCTTGCCATTGTTATTACTTATTTAATTGAGAATTACTCAATTGATTAGGATAATTTCTTCTTTATGCCACTCACGATGATTGCAACAACTGTTACAAACAACAGGATGTAAATAGAATAAAGGAACATATCAGTTATTTTCAGCCAAAAAGGAACGTTGTCTGTACCGCTATAGCCCTGAATCTGCATTGGTGTTCCGTCACCCATAGACCAAGCAACAACTAAAACAACAACTAAAAGAACCAAACCAAGTAAAGATTTGATAGCATTTGCCGGATTATCTTTCAAGGCTGCTCCAAATTGGAATATTGCACCAAGTATAGTAGCTGCAATGGCAATGCCAAACAAAGCATACATCAAATAAAGTAAGGCGTCTGTTTGAGCCGGCTGCCACATCTCGGGATCTACTCCCGCAATCACTGCATCGCCTGTTGCATCTCCTCCCAAGAAGAAAAGGCACAATACGATCAGGATGATGGCAAACATCGCATAAAGTGCATAATACGATGCTCTATATGTTAACTTACTCATCTTCGATTATTTTTTGTATTTCAAGTTATATTTGATTACCATGTCTAACAAAGAGATAGAAGAATCTTCCATTTCGCTAGTCAGAGCTTCAATCTTAGCAAGTACATAGTTGTAGAATACCTGAAGGATCAATGCTACGATCAAACCGAAGATAGTTGTAATCAAGGCAACTTTCATACCACCTGCAACAACCGTCGGAGAGATATCACCTACCTGCTGGATTTTATCAAATGCCTGCACCATACCGATTACAGTACCCAAGAATCCGAGTGACGGAGCCATTGCGATAAACAGTGTGATCCAAGAACATCCTTTTTCAAGGTAACCAGCCTGTACACCACCGTAAGATACAACTGACTTCTCAACTACATCAATACCCTGATCAATTCTCATCAGACCTTGATAGTAAATAGAAGCAACCGGACCTCTGGTGTTACGAGCAATGTCTTTAGCAGCTTCAACATCACCTTTTTCCAAAGCAGCTTCGATAGATGCCATGAATTTTTTTGTGTTGATTTCGGCCAAACTCAAATAAATGATACGTTCGATACAGAAAGCCAAACCGATCACCAAAGCGATAGCTACCAAACTCATGAAAGATGCAGTACCTTCGATGAATTTAACTTTGATTTCCTTGTGAATACCACCTTCTTCTGCAGCAGGAGCAGCAGCAGTAGTAGCTTCAGCGGCAGGAGCAGCTTGTTGTTCAGTTTGTTCTGCTGCAGGAGCATCTTGAGCCTGAGCAAGTTGAATTGAGCCAAAAGTGAAGGCCCCAATCACAGCAACAATTGCAAATAACTTTTTCATTGTGTGTCTAATTTTTAAGATTAATTAATTGATTATTATTATTGTATTTACTTCTCTTCTCTTTTTCATGTCTGCGGAGAGACGGGGATTCGAACCCCGGATACACTTTTGGCGTATACACGCTTTCCAGGCGTGCCTCTTCAACCACTCGAGCATCTCTCCCTGCATGTTTTCTGCATTTTCAGCTACAAATGTATTCTTTTTTTTCTTTTCTTGAAGCATTCTCCCTCTTTTATCTTGAATAAATACTGCAAATTAATATAATTTAAAACCTTTCGAACCTTATTTGCGGATTCCAAACACTTTTAGCGCATTAACAGAAGTGACCTCTGCTACGTGCTCTGGAGTTATCTGATAAATCTCCGCCACCTTCATAAGTGTGTCTTTTACATTGGCGCTCTCATTTCTCTTCCCCCGGTTCGGCACAGGAGCTAAATAAGGGGAGTCGGTTTCGAGCACAATGCGTTCTAAAGGAACTGTCGTCAGTGTTTCCGGTAAAGTCGATTTCTTAAAAGTAACGACTCCGTTAATGCCTAACATAAATCCTTCGAATTCCAACAATTTCGCCGCTTCTTCCGATGTCCCGGTGAAACTATGAAAAATGCCGGTCAATGGTGTCTTTTTATAGGACTCCATTACCTTATATATATATTCAAATGCTTCTCTTGAATGAATTACAATCGGAAGGTCATACTCTAGTGCCCACTCTATTTGCTTTTCAAAAGCCAAAATTTGTTCTTTCAGAAAAGTCTTGTCCCAATAAAGGTCAAGGCCTATTTCTCCGATAGCCACAAATTCATTAGAAGTCGACAAGTACTTGTGTACAACTGCTAATTCCTGTTCATAGGATTCATTGACGGAAGTCGGGTGCAGCCCGATCATCGGATAGCAAAAACCCGGATAATCCCTACACACTGACAACATAGCATCAATGGTGGTACTGTCTATATTGGGCATGAAAATATAGGAAACTCCCGCTTTCCGTGCACGTTCCATCACCTGCGGCAGGTCTTCGGTAAATTCTTCAACAAAAAGGTGAGAATGAGTATCTATCAGCATGATATTTCTTTTTCTTCTTTTACTTTCTCGCTGGAACGATAATAATATATCAGTCCGTAGTCGCGACATTTTTCTAATCTGGTATCATTGGGAGTGACATCCTGATATTTAGCTTCTACCTGGTTCCAGATATCCAGAATCAATTCATCTGCACGCCCACGCATGGATGCCAATTCATCAAGACTGCGACTGGTTAATGCCTGATAGTTTTTCTGCCGTTCGTAGCTTTCCAGAAAAATATCATAATGCACTTTTACACGTGCAATAGTCGGATTATAAATAGGTATGCCGCCTTGAGTTGTTCTTTGTTGTTCGCCTTCAATTATTTTCTTCCCCCACTCTACCAGTGCGGCTTCACTCAACAGGTCCGGCACTGTGTTTGAAGCAGGCAGGCCATATAATTCTTTATGCGCCACTTTGATTTCATCGCGAAGTACTGCCAAATTGAGTACTTGGATAAAATGAGAGATATACAACCGGGCGGTCTTCACGTTCATCTGATGCTTACGGCTGGCACGCGACTGGTTGTTGTAACACTGTGTATAATAAATTTGCGCAGCCTCGAACCGATGTAAGAAATTACGTGCCTCAAATAATGTCTTTAATGTAATAGCCAAGTCACGTACGTTATACATCTCCCCCTTTTCGACTGCCGCTTTCAACGCCCGAACTCTTGCTTGATCTGTATTTGGTAATCGTCTGTAAGGCATATCTCTGACACTTAGCTACATTTCACGATACATTAATAATTTCACAAGATTCTTCAATTCTTTTTTCCTGTCTTCTGCAACGGCGACTGCAGCCAGACTTTCCATAGCAAGGGTGTAATATTCGCGCATTTTGTTTTCGCAGACATTACGGATATTCAACTGATTATAGATTTCAGTTACCGCTTTTATTTTTTCTGCTGGTTGAAAAGTTTCTGCATTCAACCAACGATTCAATTCTTCCTGCTGCTTTTCATCTGCGTGCTCCAATGCTTTGATAAGCATATATGTTTTTTTATTGCAAAGAATGTCTCCGCCTATCTTCTTCCCGAACACTTCCGGGTCTCCATATACATCCAACAAATCATCCTGCAATTGGAACGCAACTCCGATATGCATCCCAAAATGATAAAGATTCTCTGCATCTTCAGCAGTCGCTCCTGCCAAAATTGCACCGATTTTAAGACTAGCAGCAAGCAACACTGCCGTTTTCAAACGAATCATTTCAATGTATTCGTCTTCTGTCACATCACAGCGGGACTCAAATTCCATATCCAGCTGCTGCCCTTCACAGATCTCAAGTGTAGTCAGACTGAATAAATCCATCACTTCTTTCAGATGTTCCTGCGGACATCCCGTCATATAGCGAAATGCCAGAATCAACATAGCATCTCCCGAAAGAACAGCAGTGTTATCGTTCCATACTTTGTGTACAGTAGGTTTGCCTCTGCGCACATCCGAGCGATCCATCAAATCATCATGCAACAAGGTGTGGTTGTGGTAAACTTCAATTGCAGTGGCAGGATCGTATATAGACGCCACATCCTCCCGATACAAGTTATATCCCATCAACATTAATACAGGACGTATCCGCTTCCCACCCAGAGAAAGGATATATTCAATCGGTTCATAAAGTCCTTTCGGCGTCCGGGTAAACTGAATTTCAGAAATATGATGATTTATCTTATCAAGTAATTGAGAAGCTGTAAACATGATGAATAAAAAAATTAATGAATAAAAAGAGGCTGCCGAAAGCAGCCTCCTAATTTATATTATTACAAATTACTGCAATCTAAACATCACAGGAACCGTAAATTTAACACGTACCGGTTTTCCGCGCTGCATACCTGGTTTCCACTTCGGCATGGTATTAATCACACGGAGGGCTTCTTTATCCAGATACGGGTCAACGCTACGTACAACCTTCGCATCTACGATACTACCGTCTTTGTTAACAACGAACTGTACGATAACACGTCCTTGAGTTCCGTTTTCCTGTGCGATAGTCGGATATTTAATATTCTTTGCCAGATACTGCATCAAAGCTGCTTGTCCGCCCGGGAAGTCCGGCATGTTTTCTACAACCTCGAAAATAGTCTGTTCTTCCGGTTCTTCTTCAACAACTTGTACAGGCACATATTTTACTTCTACACGAGCTTGGTTATCTTCATTGATAATAGTTGTTGTTTCCTCAATATCAGCTTTATCATCCACAATCTCCAGCAATTCTGCTACTTTTGGAGCTTCAGGTGGTGGTGGAGCCGCTTGTTCAGGGGTTTCGGTAATAGGAATAATTTCCTCTTCAAACACGACATCAGCTACTGCCTGGCTTGTATCAATCTTCACGTCACGCTGGGTCCATTCGAACGCCACGAACATGAAAGCTAGAACTACCACGTAACCAACGAGCAACCATGTAGACTTCTTGCCTTCCAGGTCTGCTTTGGGTGATTTTTTAACTTCCATAAATTTATTAATATAATGATTAAAAAAAAGTGTCCTTTCATGTGTCTCCGGGCAAATATAGTACATTTTCATGTATTCGTTCCCCTCTTTGCCTCTTTTTATCCGGCTTTTTAACTTTTTTAATTCTTTCGTACTTGTCTTGCTCCTTTTAACGGCAAACTTATGGTTGATTTTCAAATTTACCGTATCTTTGGCGAACAAATCAGATGAACTGAATATGAAAAAGATAACAATTGCAATCGATGGTTTTTCCTCTTGCGGAAAAAGCACAATGGCTAAAGATCTGGCCCGTGAAGTGGGCTACATTTACATTGACAGCGGAGCCATGTATCGTGCGGTCACTTTATATAGTATAGAAAACGGAATTTTCGACGGAGACGTTATCGATACGGAGAGGCTGAAAAAAGAAATTAAGGACATTCATATATCGTTCCGGCTGAATAAGGAAACCGGACGTCCCGACACTTATCTCAACGGTGTGAATGTAGAGAATAAAATCCGTTCGATGGAGGTTTCTTCCAAAGTGAGTCCTATCAGTACGCTCGACTTCGTACGTGAAGCAATGGTAGCTCAACAACAAGCAATGGGAAATGAGAAGGGGATTGTCATGGATGGCCGGGACATAGGTACCACTGTTTTCCCGGATGCGGAACTGAAAATATTTGTAACCGCCACTCCCGAAATCCGTGCTCAACGCCGTTATGACGAGCTGAAAGCAAAGGGACAGGCAGCCAGCTTCGACGAGATTCTGGAAAATGTGAAACAACGGGATTATATCGATCAAAACCGGGAAGTAAGTCCGTTGCGCAAAGCAGAAGATGCGCTGCTCCTGGATAATACCGACTTATCGATTGAAGAGCAGAAAAAATGGCTTTTCGAACAATTTAATAAGGTAAGTAAATAGTTTGTTTTATGATCAAGGTAGAGATAGACGAAGGTTCCGGCTTCTGCTTTGGTGTGGTGACAGCCATTCATAAGGCAGAAGAAGAGTTGGCAAAGGGAGAAACACTCTATTGCCTCGGAGACATTGTGCATAATAGCCGGGAAGTGGACAGGCTGAAAACGATGGGATTAATCACTATCAATCGGGAAGAATTCAAGCAATTGAAAAATGCAAAAGTATTGCTCCGGGCGCATGGAGAGCCACCGGAAACTTATATGATTGCCCGTGAAAATAATATCGAGATTATCGATGCGACCTGTCCGGTTGTATTACGTTTGCAGAAACGCATCCGACAAGGCTATCTGGCAGACAGTGACGAAGAAAAACAAATTGTCATCTACGGCAAGAGCGGACACGCAGAAGTGCTGGGACTGGTAGGGCAGACAGACGGAAAAGCAATTGTGATTGAAAAGGCAGAGGAAGCCAAAAAGCTGGATTTAAATAAAAGTATCCGCCTTTTCTCACAGACAACCAAGTCACTGGACGAATTTCAAGAAATCGTAGAATACTTCAAACAACATATTTCACCGGAGGCGACTTTCGAATATTATGATACGATCTGCCGTCAGGTTGCCAACCGTATGCCTAAGCTCCGGGAGTTTGCGGCTACACACGATTTGATCTTCTTCGTCAGCGGCAAAAAGAGTTCGAACGGAAAGATGCTGTTTGAAGAATGTTTGAAGGTGAACGCTAATTCGCATTTGATAGATAACGAGAAAGAAATCGATCCTTCTCTTCTTCAAAACGTAAAATCGATTGGTGTATGTGGGGCGACTTCTACTCCGAAATGGTTGATGGAGAAGATTTACAATCACATTCGGACGCTTATCAAAGAATAATTGCTTTATTCATATAAAGAATAATAGCAAAGCAACATAAGAAAAAACGGCAAAGTAACACGAATGAATAAAAAGAAAGCAAGAAAGGGCTATTTGAACATTTTTAATGTTTTCTTCATACGAAAAAAAACTTCATAACCGCTGCTTTCAACTTTTTATTGTACATTTGCCGCGTCAAACTAATTAATGAGAGATTGTTATATGGGAACAGTTAAGTGTATCGGAATTTTGACCTCCGGAGGTGATGCTCCGGGAATGAACGCTGCTATACGTGCAGTGACACGTGCAGCTATCTACAATGGATTGCAAGTCAAAGGTATATACAGAGGCTATAAAGGTCTGGTCACAGGTGAAATCAAAGAATTTAAGAGTCAGAATGTGAGTAATATCATCCAGTTGGGTGGTACTATCTTGAAAACAGCCCGTTGTAAAGAGTTCACGACTCCGGAAGGTCGCCAGTTGGCTTATGATAATATGAAAAAAGAAGGCATTGACGCCTTGGTTATCATTGGTGGAGACGGTTCACTGACAGGTGCACGCATCTTTGCACAGGAATTTGATGTTCCATGTATCGGACTGCCGGGAACTATTGATAATGACCTTTACGGTACAGATACTACCATCGGATATGACACTGCATTAAATACGATATTGGACGCTGTGGATAAGATTCGTGACACGGCCACTTCACACGAACGTTTGTTCTTTGTAGAAGTGATGGGACGTGACGCCGGTTTCCTTGCATTGAACGGAGCGATCGCTTCGGGAGCGGAAGCTGCTATTATTCCGGAATTCAGTACGGAAGTCGACCAACTGGAAGAGTTTATCAAGAACGGATTCCGTAAATCAAAAAACAGTAGTATTGTATTGGTAGCCGAAAGCGAACTGACCGGAGGAGCCATGCATTATGCCGAACGTGTGAAAAACGAATACCCGCAATACGATGTACGTGTGACGATCTTAGGTCACTTGCAACGTGGTGGTAGCCCGACTGCCCACGACCGTATCCTGGCAAGCCGCCTCGGTGCTGCTGCTATCGATGCTATTATGGAAGATCAACGTAACGTAATGATCGGAATCGAACATGATGAAATCGTTTACGTACCGTTCAGTAAGGCTATTAAGAATGACAAACCAATCAAGAGAGATCTTGTCACTGTATTGAAAGAGCTTTCAATCTAATCTTTCTATTTTTAGGAGTTCAGCTTATATCAGTATATAAGATAAGATAAAGAGCGGTGGATGAACGGGAGATTTCCTTATCATTCACCGCTCTTCTTTCATTTATTCAATGCTTCTTTTCACCACAGAGGACACGGACACAGAGGTGAATTTGTTTTATGACTTACGATTGCGACCCTAATTTTGATGCGTAATCCTCCTACTATAAAGTTGAAAAACATAAAAACATCTGCCACCTGCAACCAAACGCGTGTAATTCACTAGTTAATAGATAGTTGTAACGTTGCAGATACTGTTGCAGATAGGTTGCAGATCAAAGTATCTGCCACACAGTATAAGCCTTACATAAGCTAATTCTCTATGGGTACAAAAGTTTATTGTATACATTAACTTCCCGTTTCCAGGCGGGGAACTGTCGTTTCCGGCATTAGAAATTACAGTTTCCACGGCAGGAAACGAGAGTTTCTAAGGCGGGACACTACAGTTTCTACGTAAGGATACTGTCGTTTCCCCGTAGAGACACCACAATTTCTCCATAGGGTCACCCCAATTATCCCATAGCTTTGCACAAAGGAAGCAAGGCTTTTTCTTTGATTATATAACGTGTTGCAGATACTTTATCTGCAACCTATCTGCCACAGGTATCTGCAACGTTACAACTATCTATTAACTAGTGTATTACACGCGTTTCGTTGCAGGTGGCAGATGTTTTTATGTTTTTCAACTTTATAGTAGGAAAAAATTTCATTCATTTCCGTACCTTTATGAGTCTTTTTATCCATAAATAATATCCAGTCAGTGGTAGTGCAGCCCCCAATAAGGCAGCAATAAAGGTAAGTATGCGAGTAAACATTCCTCCCCAGTTACCAACATGCACAGAATAAATCCAACCACGAATCTTTCCCGACTTGTCTTGATGTTGATAAAGACTTGTTTCTGTAAATTCACCATTATCCGTATTGAAAGAATAACGGTCAGATGCCCGCTGATTCCCGAAACGGTTGAAAGACACGCTTGCCGTACCAGAAGAAATACTGATTTGCTTATACTCCGGATTTTGACGTCTTAGTTTATCATAAATCTCCTGCCAATAAACGAATGGTGAAGTTACCGAGTACATATCACTGTGATTGTTTTCCGGACGTCCGCCTCTTTCACCCTTTCGAACCTCATTTCCTTCTCTTTTCTTTTCCCGATGGGCTGCCAGTTTGGTATCCCTCTTTTGAGCATCACTTTTCTGTTCATGTCCTTGGGCGGCACGTTGCTGTACTTCCACCCCGAAGACCTTATAGAAAGCCGTCCGATACCACGGAAAAGACCAGGTCAATCCCGTCAGTGCCATAGCCAGTAGAAAGATCAGAGCATACATTCCACCTGCCACATGCAAGTCATACCAAAACCTTCTCCAACCTTTTGTTGCTGTTATTTTCAGGCTATTCTTCAATGCTTTACGTGTACGCGGCCACCAAATGACAATTCCCGAAATCAGTACAAAAACAAGTAAAAGCGTACTGACACCTACAATCATTTTGCCCCAAAAGATCCCTTCATTTCCCGGATTCATACTATCCAGCAGCCAGCGATGCATTCGGAACATAAACATAAAAAAGCCGCTACGCTCGCTTTTTCCTTTTACTTCGCCCGTATACTGGTCTACATACAAAGATGCACGACGTGGTTTGGAAAGACTAACCTGATACGCACGTCCGGGATCAGAAGATATGCTGACACCGGTCACCGATACACTGTCAGGCAATGTCGTCGCCACTTTTTCAAGCAACTTATCCATAGGAAGAGGAGACTCCTTTACCGTTTCCACGTAGTAAAGATCGCGTCGAAACCACTCATTCACCTCATTTTCAAATACCAGCATGGCACCGGAGAAGCAGACAAGAGTTATTATCAGTCCGAAAGGGACGGAAAGCCACAAATGTATCTTTCTGAATATTTTTTTCATGTTTTCAATCCTATTTCTTGAAAAAGCCTGCAAAGCTTTCCGCTCGGCAGGCTTTTATATACAAAAGATTCTCTATTTAACCGACTGTATTATTTTGAAAGATATTCCATCTTACCTACCGTAGTGATAGCGTCAGCCTCTACCGTCAAACCTTTAACTGCCTTGCCTGTTTTTGCGTCTATTTTATAGAAGGCCGGTTTCTCGCCCGTAGTCACAGTGACAGCCATATAAGCATAGCCTTTTTCTCCATAAGGCTCGCCACCAAATTTTCCGTCAGCCGGCAGACCTGTAACAGGCATAATCGTCTGATCTTCCGCCTTGAAAACAGCTAATTCGCTGACATCTGCACTTGTACCGCCATTAATCATATCTTCCGCTCCCTTTTTATACAATTGAAGCAGGAAGTAATCTTCAGAGATGTGCCAGCAACGGAAAATAGGATGTTTAGTGCCTATCTCTTCAAAGTTCACATAGTAATCCGGATCGAAATCTGTTGCGCCTGCTTTGATACGCATTGCGCCCGAAGGCTTCTGTCCTGTAACCTTCTTCAAATCTGAAGATGAAACTGCCGTACGTCCATATCCGGGAGAGAACACATAGACGTCACCATTATCAGCAGCCCAAATGGTCTGATAATATTGTGAACGCATACGACCGCATGCATAGCCTATTTTATCAGTCTTGGCAATCACCGGAGTCTCATTGAAGTTCGTGCCACTATAAATTGCCACGTAAGCATTATCCGGGTATTGTGTAGAAGGAATGACACCGGCTGTATATGCACCGCTGCCGCTACCACCGTCAGTCTTAGTCACAAGTTCCTGATCTGTCACAGCTTCCGGCCATTTTTTAATACCGTACTTACTCATTCCCATTGGGATGACAGATGTATAAATCTTATTGTTAGCTTCAACCAGACCTGCCCATGAAACTTTTTCACCATTACCCAAGTAATTTTCGGCAAGCAAGGTACCCTCTTCCTGACTGCCGTCGGTTGCATCCAGATAGTTGAACAACAATGCTTGAGCCACATTCTGATCCTCATCCGTTATTTTCGAGTCCCCGGTGGAAACAGTCACCACTTTATCCCCCCAAGTTCCATAAGACGTGATACGATTATAAGTGTATGTGTACTTTTCTTTCATTTTACCATCTGCACCCAGATAATAGGAAGCGCCTGTACCTGCGCCACCTTTATTATAAACCAAAGCAAACACATAATCCAATCCTTTATATACCCAATAGGTACCGCCAATCACTTCAGTTCCATTCCCTTGGGTCGACACTGTTCCTTCATCCAAAGAATTGGCTACTACCAAATAACTTGCTTCACCAGTTGTGGCAGCCACCACATAAGCCGTTTCTCCATCAATCGGAGGGTTATCCACCGAATTATTATCATCGTCGCAAGATGCCACAAACACACCGCTACTCAAACAAAAAGCTACAGCAAAAGCCTGTAATAAAAACTTCTTCATATATTCTTTATTATTGATTGATACTAAAAACTTACTCTTATTATTTACCGAAAAACACTCTGAACTTTCCATAGAATGCGCGCCCCGCTTTTTGCAGGCTAAAATTGTCAAACAGTTGGGCATCGGTGAAATTCCGACATTCAAATGATACATTATAACGTCCATTCTTCATGGTGTAGGACAAAGACAGATTATGAGAAAACTGTTCCGGCACCATATTCTTTGAATCTTTATCTCCGAGATTTTCCCAATAAAGAGGAAAATCGTGCTGCCAGTAGCTATCATAGCCGATGCTCAACACATTTCCTTTGACAAACAGGTCATTCCAATAAAAATTTGCATTGATATTAGCATAACGATAGGGCAGATTCGGCATACGCACTTTATAGTGCATGCTTTCTTGCAAAGAGGAACCCGCCAGAAACTTTTCGTAATCACGAGTATCGATGCTATTGAATGTTCCTCCTATATCAAACCAACGCGAGAAGCTATAAAGCAATGACAAATTATACCCTTTGGTCCTTACGTGACCGTGGTTCTCATAATATCCGTAGCTTGTTCCTCCCAATACGTCCAGTCCTCTTTTTATGTAATCTTTCGTATCCCGATATATCAAACCGGCCTCGGCATACAATCCATGCTTGCCAAACTGATGATTATAGCTGAAACTCAAATTGACATTATCACTTTTCTCCGGTTTCAGATTCATTTTGCCAGCTTCAAGGTCTTCATCTCCAAAGAGTTCGTCCGTGGTCGGCAGGCGGAAAGCCTTTTCGTACGAAAGTTTCACCTGAAGATCTTTCCATATAAAATAGGTACCTGCCGCTCCATATCCAAGAGCGCTTGCCGTATTGGACAGATTGATATAATTGCCTATTCCATCCGTATTCTGCGATACCGGTCCCTTGTTGTATTGCCGATAATATTTGGCAAATGCCGACACATTCCATCTGTCCGACGGCATCAGACGGTAAGAAAGCCCGCTGACGTTTTTACGAGTGATTTTAGGAATAGAAAAGTCCGTGAATTTGGAAGAAGCACCGATGGTAGAACGGCTCGTACGTTCAAAATCACTGATTACATGACTGAAAGTAAACGTATGCGCCTGTCCGATATGATAATTCATCTTCAGCGTCCCATTCCAGTTTCTATTTTTAGATTCACTGTTCTGGTAAGACTGTTCTCCCCGGCTACCTTTTTCATAAAAATCTCCACGCCAGTTGTAAGCCCGCGAAGCGGTATCGACATTGTTGGTGATATTATGATTGTAATTGGCAGTCAACAGCAGATCCAGGTTTTTCACCAATAAGTTCTTTTTGTAATATTCTAAAGAAGGGACCAACGAATGTCCTTTGCGGAATTTTTCACCGAACACGACATCTTGATAAACGCCTGTTTGTATCTCTTTATAGAAATGGGAATAATTGAAACTCAACGCCAAACGGTCTGCCCATTTCTTTCCTACCAGGCCGATTTTTCCAATCACGGCTTCATTATGATACTGGTCATTAAAACGTTTCAGATGATAAATCTTATTTTTATCAAGTGGCGGAAAACGTACGCTTCCATCTTCTTTAATCTCAAATTCGCGTACGTAAGTGTCTACATAATAATCATTATCCGAAAAGTTTTGAAAAGCATTGACCTCATACATAAAACCATTCTTGAACGTTTGTCCGAAGCGCACGTATGATTTATGAGTATTAAATGACCCGTAAGAATAGGAAGCGTCCATAAACCACTTTCCGGGTTGCTTGTTGGTGACAATATTAACCACTCCCCCAATAGCATCGGTTCCGAATCCTACAGGAACCACTCCTTTATAGACTTCTATACGGTCGGCAAAATTAATAGGAACATTGTTCAAATCGAATGCGGCACCGGCTCCTTCCTGTGGTATGCCGTCAATGAAGATTTTCACATGTTTCCCGCTAAAGCCATCGATATACAATTGCATATCCGATCCCACTCCACCTGATTCGCGGAGTTTTACACCGGGCACTTTAGTCAGTGCACCCGCCAAAGTCTGCGTACTATTATGCAATTTCTTCGCATCAATGGCTACCGCATTAAAAGCAGACTGATTCACACGGCCGACTCCGGATGTCGTGACCAGCACCTCTCCCAGTTCTTTTACCGCCGGCGCGATAGTGACGTTTACTTTTATTCTTTCTCCCTTGGCTAATTTAACTTTCTTTTCTACCGTTTGATAACCGATAGCCGAAACGACGAGTGTATATTCACCTGCTGTAGTTTTCAAATGATATATACCTTTTTCATCGGTATAACATCCTTGGTTGGTTCCTTTCAGATAAACTGTCGCAAAATCCACCACTTCTTTTTCTGTAGACATCACTCTGCCCGAAATTAAACTACTACGATGACGCCCATGTTGTGAATATACAGATACGGAAAACAAGAATGCCAGAAAAACTAAAAAATATTTATTGCTCATCTCCTTTTTACCTTTTTACTTTATACCTTTTCATTGCTCTAAAAGCGATGCAAAGGTAAGCAGAAAGAGGGATGCCAAACAATCCCTATCTATTGGTAAAAATAAGACAACAAAAATGAGATATATAGATATGTACAATACCTATATATAAGTAAATACTGGATAATTTAAATAAAAAAAGAAAAGAAAACCTACTTCAGCCAACTCGCCAACGCACGTTCCGTTACCTCCCACAACTGCTCTTTTTGCACATGATTCGTGTATTTATCAGACAAGTTTTTCCGGTGGTTATTGACATACAGTTGTCCTGTCACACCGGCTTCCTTTTCGTCCAACAGTAAACCGATTGCCGTAGAAGCCCCTTTCTTGGGTTTACGGATAAAAGGACGGAAAAAAATATCCGTTAACGGATCGAACCACTTGTGCATAGTGATGATATCAGTAGAAACAATTCCCGGATCGGCAGCATTGACGGTAATCCCCTTCTCTCGAAGTTGCTCGGAAAGCTCGAAAGTAAACAATAATAAAGCCAACTTCGTGTTACTGTAAACAGGAATCCGCCAAAACGTTCCCGTTTTCCCTCTATGAAAGAAATCTGGGAAGTCGAGCTTGCCGATTGCGTATGTACAGGAAACCATATTTACGATACGCGCTCCACGCACCATCAACGGAATTAATTTCCGGGTAAGCAGATAAGGTCCCATGTAGTTCACACTTACTGTTCGTTCGAATCCTTCGGAAGTAGTATGAAAACCTGTCTCCATCGTTCCGGCATTATTCATTAACAAAGAGATGGGAAGATTCCTTTCTAAGATCTGACTGGCAAAAGCAACTACGGATTGCATAGAAGATAAATCGATAGCTATTACTTCCAAATCCGGGTTTCCAATTTCCTTGCTCAAACGTTCACGAACAACCTCCGCTTTCTTCGGATGATAACAAGCCATTATGATTCGATAACCGGCTTTGGCTACGGCACGTGTTATTTCTGTTCCCATTCCTCCGTCCGCACCGGTGATGATTGCCCATTTCATTTCACTCATTTTTTCTCCAGTTTATCAATCTCCTTTTGTAAAGAGGAAGGTAATTGTTCTTTCAAATGTTGATGACAAGCCATTTCTATCGTATACATACGTCCTATGCAATAATTACTGTGTCCACAGTTGCAGCGTGCTTGTTCCTCCTGTTTCATCCGGTTCACGAATCCCGGTTCGTTCAGTAATGCTCTCGCCATCTGCACGGCATCAAAACCGGAATCGAGCACTTCATCTATTTTCTGACGGGAAACAAGACCACCGACATAAATCAACGGCGCATCCGGAAGAGCCGCACGGAATTTCAGTGCATCTTCAAGGAAATAGGCCTCTTTGAAGGGTACAGAGGGGATCATCCATTTGCCAAACATACGGACTCCGTATTTCAGCCACCAACAATTCATATAGTAAGACATCGAACGAATCGGCATGGCACCTCTCATCACATACATCGGCGCTTTGCTGACAAAACCACCACTCAACACCAATCCATGAGCGCCAAGTTCCAACAGACGTTTGGCCACTTGTATGGATTCGTCTATCTCCATTCCTCCTTTGAAGCCGTCGCGCATATTCATTTTTACGAAAACTGCCATATCATTGCCCGCCGCTTTCATCACTTCTTCCATCACCATATCCATAAAACGCATCCGGTTTTCGAGCGAACCGCCGTATTCATCTTTCCGATGATTGGTGTAGGGAGACAGGAATTGACTAATCAAATAGCCGTGCCCCGCATGTACTTCAACGGCGTCAAACCCGGCTTTCCTCGCCAGATTGACTGCATTTCCATACGCTTTCGCCATTTCCGGAAGCTCCTCTTTTTCCATTCCACGCACAAACGTAGGAGAATAGAGGTTGAAGCCTGAAGATGCGGATATAGGAGTGACACCACATATATTTTTATGGGACATATTTCCACAATGCCCGATTTGTATACCTACTGCGGCACCTTCATCGTGCACGGCTTTTGTCAATTCGTGTAAACGGGGAATAATGGACGGACGCAACCACAACTGACGGTCGAAAGAAAGTCCGCTTTGTGTCACGGCAGCATAAGCCACTGTTGTCATACCCACTCCCCCCGCAGCTACCGACCGATGGTAATCCAGCAACATTTGCGTGGGAGTATTCTCCGGACACATGCTCTCAAAAGCTGCCGAACGGATCGTTCGATTCCGCAGCGTCAAAGGGCCAAAGGTGACCGGGCTAAAAAGTTTAGATTCCATAGTAGTTGATATTTTATTTAAGTCATACGTAAGTCATGATAAAAAGCGCCCCTAATAAAGGAAAGGGAACACTCGTTTCCGTTCTCCCACTGCGTCTCCGAATTCTTCCCGGTAACGGCACCAAATAGCGTTGGCACGGGGAACAAGGTTAGCAATCGTCCACCAAAGGAAGACCAGACCGGAAAGTGAACAAGTGAGTATCGCCCAACCTGCCCATTCTACTATCTCACCGAAATAGTTGGCGGAAGTGACATAACGGTACATTCCTTTTTGAGGCAGATAATGCCGGGTGTCTCCCGGTTTGCGCAAATGACGGATGATATAATCCGACTGCCAGTTCAACAGCATACCTGCGAAAAAGAGCAGTGTGCCGAAAATAAACCACGGTGAAGTGAACCAGCCGGCTTGATACATCGTTTCGGGAGCAAGATAGAAAATCCATTTCCCTTGCATATAACCATTCAGCAAATTAAAAAGAACTCCCATCGACATGATTGCCAGTGGCATCTTACTTTTCCCTTTCAATAGCAAAGGGAAGATGAAAGCACGCTGAAAATAGTGAATTTGAAAGAAGAGGAAGAAAGTGAAAATCACCGGTTCAAACCGACGTTCGGAATAGATCCACATCACGCACATCACCACAAAAACCGGAGCTTCCATCAATATCCAGGCTAGCTTATTGGAGATAGCTACTCCCCACGATGCTGTGCGGAAAATACCATATCCGGCTTTCACAAAGTAAAGGGCGATAAAAACAAACAAAGCAATCAGGCTCATCACCCCCAGAAACAGATTAAAAGTATCTATACTCATACCGATCTATTTTGTAACACGCAAAAATAACAAAAATGAGATAAACGACGATACAAAAAATAGAAAGAATCTGAAGTACATTCTTTTACGAACATAAAAAAGGAGAAAATATAAAATTTCCCGGATGCGCTTCTGAAATGATCAGGCACACATCCGGGATTACTTATCTATTTAATAAAAGGATTGATTCTTATCAGCGTTTCTTAATTGGGATATAAGCCAAATCATCAAGTACATTTTTATAAGCCGGGCGGATAATCCGTTTACCGTCGAAGGTCAATTCTTCATTGCGGTGTGCACACCAGCCTACGATACGTGCCATGGCAAACAGTGGAGTGAAGATTTCCTGCGGCAAACCGATCATTTCATACACGAAGCCCGAATAGAAATCGATATTGCTGGACACTGTCTTTCCGTTGTTTTTAACCCGTCCGAAAGTAGCGATGGCACGTTCTTCCAACAGTTCGAGGAAAGCAAATTCGCTTTCTCTGCCTTTTTCACGGGCAAGGTCGCGAGCCAGTTCTTTCAATAGAAGAGCACGAGGGTCGGAGATGGTATAAACGGCATGTCCGATACCATAGATCAATCCGGTTTTGTTATACACTTCTTTGTTCAACATTCGGGTGTAGTAAGTGTCTATCTCATCTACACTTGTCCAGTCTTTGATATTTTCCTTCAGGTGCTGGAACATGTCAGCAACCTGAATATTGGCACCTCCGTGAAGCGGGCCTTTCAGCGAACCGATACCTGCGGCGATGGCCGAATAAGTATCTGTTCCGGTAGAAGAAGTAACGCGAACGGTGAAAGTGGAGTTATTACCACCACCGTGCTCTGCCTGAAGAATCAATAACAAATCGAGGGTACGTGCATCCAGTTCGGTATAGTCTTTTTTCAGCATATACAGGAAATTCTCGGCAATAGAGAGCTTTTCCTGCGGATGGCGGATATGCAGAGAACGTCCGAAAGTAGCATGACGAAGCATATTATAAGCATAAGCGATGATAGTGGGGAACTTTGAAATCAGTTCAATACTCTGACGCATCAGGTTATCCCGGGAGGTATCATCCGCATTTGCGTCAAAACGATACATTTCCAATACGCTGCGTGAAAGAATATTCATGATGTTGTTTCCTTCCAACTCGATGATGTTCATTTTCGTTTTCTGTTCCAACGGCATATTGTCATTAATCAACTCACGGAAAGAAAGCAATTCTTCTTTATCCGGCAGACGTCCGGAAAGCAATAGGTAAGCCACTTCTTCGAAGCCAAAGCGTTTCTCTTTGATTATAGCGTGAGAAATATCTTCTACATCATAACCGCGATAGAACAGTTTTCCCGGTATGGGTTTCAGTCCCCCCCCCGGAACACGTTCATATCCTACTACATTACCGATTCTGGTTAAACCTACCAATACACCTGTGCCGTCTTCATTACGCAATCCGCGCTTCACATCAAACTTGGAGAACAATTCTGTATCAATCCGGGTAGCTTCCTTCATTTCCTCGGAAAGCTTGTAAATCAAGTACTCTTTTTTCATCTTTCTTCGTTTTTTATTCGTTACTTTTGTTTTTCAATTCTTTCCACGATCTCACGAGTGAAAGCGGAAGTAGAGAGGGAGGTTCCATTCGGCATAAAACGGGCTAAATCGTGTGTAGCACGAGCGTCCAAGAAGCTTTGTTCCAAGGCTTTCTCTATCAGAGCAGCCGCTTCTTTCCAGTCAAAATATTCGAGCATCATTACTGCCGAAAGGATAATAGAACAAGGGTTCACCACATCTTTTCCCGCAATATTGGGGGCTGTTCCGTGAGTCGCTTCAAAGATGGCATGACCTGTCTGGTAGTTGATGTTTGCTCCCGGAGCGATGCCGATACCGCCTACCATGGCCGCCAGTTGGTCGGAAACGTAGTCTCCATTGAGGTTTAAGGTGGCTATTACGGAATATTCTTCGGGAATCAGGAGTGTATTTTGTAAGAAAGCATCTGCAATGCAATCTTTTATCACCAGTCTGCCATCTGCCAAAGCATCGCCAAATTCACGTTGCGCCAGTTCGTAGCCCCATTTTTTGAAACCACCTTCGGTAAACTTCATGATATTCCCTTTATGCACCAGTGTTACGGAAGGCAAATGATGGTCGAGCGCATACTGGCAGGCAGCACGTACAAGACGCTCCGTGCCCTCACGTGATACAGGTTTCACACCGAAAGAAGAGGTTTCCGGGAAACGGACTTTTGTCACGCCCATTTCGTCTTTCAAGAATTGATAGAACTTTTCAGCTTCCGGAGTTCCGGCTTCCCATTCGATACCTGCATAAATATCTTCCGTATTTTCACGGAACACACACATATTCACTTTCTCCGGTGATTTGACAGGCGACTGTACTCCCTGATACCAACGAACCGGACGAAGACAGACGTATAAATCAAGTGTCTGACGCAGTGCTACGTTCAACGAACGGATTCCACCTCCGACAGGAGTTGTCAACGGACCTTTGATTCCTACCAGGTATTCCTGAAAGGTTTCCATTGTTTCATCCGGCAACCAGGAACCAGTCGCGTTGAAGGCACGTTCTCCCGCCAACACTTCTTTCCATTCGATCCGACGTTTGCCGCCGTATGCTTTCCGGATAGCTGCGTCCACTACGGCTTGCATGGCAGGAGTTACTTCGGCTCCTACTCCATCGCCGGTAATATAAGGTACGGTAGGCACATCGGGTACCAACAGCGTACCATCTGTTTGCATGGTTATTTTGCTCATTTTTTATCTTGTATTTAAGGCAGAACCGGCACGGAACCAAGCTATCTGCTGTTCATTATAGGTATGTTGCACTTCAAAACTTTCTTTCGTTCCGTCTTCGTGATGAAGAATAATCGTCAGATTGCGCCCCGGTGCGAAATGGACTAAGCCTGATACGGACAAAAGATCGTGTTCCCGAATCTTGTCATAGTCTACTTTATCTACAAAAGTAAGAGCAAGCATTCCTTGTTTTTTCAGATTTGTTTCGTGGATACGGGCAAAACTCTTAGCCAAAATGACACGTACATTGAGGAAGCGTGGTTCCATGGCTGCATGTTCACGGCTGGAACCTTCTCCATAATTCTCTTCGGCAACAACAATAGACGGAATACCTTCGGATTTATACATCTTTGCCGTACCGGAAACTGTTCCATAAGTATTTGTCGAACGATTCCAAACACTATTCGTTTCACCATTGAAAGCATTGACAGCTCCCATCAGCATATTGTCGGAAATATTCTCCAAATGTCCCCGGAAGCGGAGCCATGGACCTGCCATAGAGATATGGTCGGTAGTACATTTTCCCTGTGCTTTAATCAATAAAGGCATGTTCAGCAAGTCCTGTCCGTCCCATGCCGGGAAAGGAGTCAGAAGCTGGAGACGTTGGGAATCCGGTTTTACCCTGATTTCCGTTTTTGCTCCGTGGGGGGCAATATATCCCTCATTTCCCTGTTCAAAACCTTTCAAAGGAAGTTCATCTCCTACAGGCTCGGAGAGTTTCACTTTTTCTCCGTTATGATTCACCAGTCTGTCTTTCAACGGGTTGAAACAGAGATCACCGGCTATTGTTAACGCCATCGTTAGTTCCGGAGAAGCTACAAACGCGTATGTGTTGGGATTACCGTCAGCGCGTTTGGCAAAATTACGATTGAAAGAGGTGACGATTGAGTTTTTTCGTGTCGGATCGTCCGTCTGACGTTTCCACTGACCGATACAAGGTCCACAAGCATTTGCCATAATCGTGGCTCCCAACCGTTCAAAAGCTTCAATCATACCGTCTCTTTCGGCAGTAGCCCGGATTTGCTCCGAACCCGGATTGACGATCAGCGGAGAAGCGACGCTCAAATTCTTTTCTGTCACCTGCTTTGCCAGAGAAGCTGCACGGCTCAAATCCTGATAAGAAGAATTGGTACATGAACCTATCAAGCCCACCTCCATTTTACGAGGGTAGCCGTTCAATAACACTTTTTCTGCAAATTCAGAGATAGGAGTAGCGGCATCCGGTGTAAACGGCCCGTTTATATAAGGTTCGAGTTCTGACAAGTCAATTTCAATCACACGGTCGTAATAGTTGGATGGTTCGTCGGTCACAATGTCGTCTGCACGAAGGTCTGCACCAACAGATTCAGCCCAATCGACTACACAATCTCTTCCGGTAGCTCTCAAATAAGTAGCCATGCGTCCGTCAAACGGGAATAAAGAGGTAGTAGCTCCAACTTCGGCACCCATATTGCAAATGGTAGCTTTCCCGGTAGCAGAAAGGGATTCGGTTCCGGGACCAAAATATTCGATAATAGCATTCGTTCCTCCTTTTACGGTAAGGATGCCGGCCAGTTTCAGAATCACGTCTTTCGGAGAGGTCCAACCGCTTAGTTTTCCGGTCAGACGGACACCGATAATCTTCGGCATTTTCAGCTCCCATTCCATTCCTGTCATCACATCCACGGCATCCGCACCACCAACACCGATAGCCACCATGCCCAGTCCGCCTGCATTAGGCGTATGAGAGTCTGTTCCCACCATCATACCGCCGGGGAAAGCATAGTTTTCGAGCACTACCTGATGGATAATTCCTGCTCCCGGTTTCCAGAAGCCGATACCATAACGGGAAGATACATCACGGAGGAAGTCGTATACTTCTTCATTGGTTAGTCTTGCCGTAGCAATATCCGCCTTTGCACCTTTATACGCCTGTATCAAGTGATCGCAATGCACTGTTGAAGGCACAGCCACCTGATCCTTACCTGCATTCATAAATTGAAGCAATGCCATCTGCGCAGTTGCATCCTGCATAGCCACACGGTCGGGACGGAAATTCACATAATCCTCCCCCCGTTTGTAATCTTTCAAATCGGCTACATCATACAGATGAGCATACAAAATCTTCTCGGCCAACGTCAAAGGGCGTTTCAGTATAGCCCGTACGTGTTCTACCTTTCCTTTATAAGCAGCGTAGAAAGCTTCTAACATAGTCACATCATATACCATATTGCTTTTTGTTTTTTTAGTCTATCTATTAAAATAACGAACGACGTTCGAGTAATGTTTAACAAAATGAAATATTTTTTCTACCCGGAACGAAGATTTGTTACCTTTGCGCCTATTATGAGTAATAATCCGAAAAGTCCCATTATAGACCTTCAGCAGCAGCAACTCCTCCTGCGGATGGAGTATGAATATGAGAAGGAAGAATTTAAGCGGCAGACCGAAACAATGGGCGTTGCCCGTAAAGTGAAGCGCGGTCTCTGCTGGTATCCTGTCTCTCTTGGCCGAAGTTACTACAATTCGCTGAATCAGCTTGTAATAGATATTACACGGACCGAAAATAAAGAAATAGAGCATTCCTTTGAGTTCGGCCGTCCTGTTTGCTTTTTCCACCAGTCATTCGAAGGAAAAGTGAAGTATATGGATTTCATCGCTACCGTCAGCTTTGCCGACGAAGAACGAATGGTCGTTGTACTCCCCGGAGCGGGAGCTTTAGCGGAACTGCAAACTGACGGTATACTGGGGGTACAACTTTATTTTGACGAAACATCGTACCGGGCCATGTTCGAGGCACTGGAAGACACGATACGCGCCAAAGACAACCGCCTGGCGGAACTGCGCGACATTTTGTTGGGTACCCAAAAACCGGGATTCCGCGAATTATATCCTGTCCGCTTTCCATGGCTGAACAGTACACAGGAAACAGCAGTCAACAAGGTGCTATGTACGCGTGACGTATCTATTGTTCACGGTCCTCCGGGAACCGGAAAGACAACGACTCTTGTCGAAGCGATTTACGAAACGTTACACCGGGAACCACAAGTGCTTGTCTGTGCACAAAGCAACACGGCTGTCGACTGGATTTGTGAGAAACTGGTAGACCGGGGAGTACCCGTGCTCCGCATTGGAAATCCGACCCGAGTCAACGACAAAATGCTTTCATCCACCTACGAACGCCGGTTTGAAAGTCATCCTGCCTATCCGGAGCTTTGGGGAATCCGTAAATCTATCCGCGAAATGGGTAGCCGGATGCGCCGGGGTAGTTATTCTGAACGGGAAGGAATGCGTAATCGCATGAGTCGTCTCCGCGACCGTGCCACGGAGTTGGAAATACAAATCAATGCCGATCTTTTCGACAGTGCCCGTGTGATTGCTTCTACCCTAGTCAGCAGCAACCACCGCCTGCTCAACGGACGTCGTTTTTCGACTTTATTCATCGACGAAGCTGCACAAGCCCTCGAAGCTGCCTGCTGGATCGCTATCCGCAAAGCAGACCGGGTCATCCTTGCAGGAGATCATTGTCAGCTTCCGCCGACTATCAAATGTATAGAAGCTTCCCGTGGAGGATTGGATCATACATTAATGGAAAAAGTCGTTCAACAAAAACCTTCCGCGGTCTCTCTATTAAAAGTACAGTACAGAATGCATGAAACCATCATGCAGTTTCCCTCCGACTGGTTTTATCACGGAGAACTGGAAGCTGCTCCGGAAGTACGCTATCGGGGGATTCTTGATTTCGACACTCCCATGAACTGGATCGATACTTCAGAGATGGACTTTCACGAAGATTTTGTAGGAGAAAGCTTCGGACGCATCAATAAGCAGGAAGCCAACCTACTACTGCAAGAACTGGAAACTTACATCGAACGTATCGGCAAAGAGCGAATACTGGATGAAAGAATTGATTTCGGTCTGATTTCGCCATACAAGGCACAAGTGCAATATTTGAGAGGAAAAATAAAAGGAAGCAGCTTTTTACGCCCTTTCCGCAGCCTCATCACCGTGAATACGGTAGACGGCTTTCAGGGACAGGAGCGAGACGTTATTTTCATCAGTCTCGTACGTGCCAACGAGGACGGACAAATCGGGTTTCTAAATGACTTGCGAAGAATGAATGTAGCGATTACGCGGGCAAGAATGAAACTTGTTATATTAGGAGATGCCTCCACCCTTGCCAAGCATCCTTTCTATAAAAGGTTGATGTTATTCATTAAAAAGGAGGATTAAATACTTAATCCTCCTTTTAACAAAGCACACTTTCTCCCGAAACCACACTTTTTTTAACACAAACAAAACAAACAATATTTTACATCAGTACTATTCTTAATTTTTCATCCTCAAAGATAGTCGATTATTCTAATGCGATCCAACTATTTCCACCATTTTATTTGCGGATCGCGCGTTTTTGCCCATTCTGCAAATTTAGGATATGTTTTGTCAATGCGCTGATTCTCCTTTTTAAGATCTAAATTCAAAATAGAAGCGTCCAAACGTGCATCTACATGAATAGCAAACGGAAAACCATCCTTGCAAATGAAATAGGTACCATCTACATCACCACGAGAAATATCAGCTCCGGAAGGGAAACGATTATTCGCACCAGTCGTCGGCTTATGATCTGTCAGATGGACTTCTGTGGCAGAGTTGAATACTTTTATAAAAGGATTATAAGGAGCTACCACCACTGATTTATCAAGAGTAGGGTTATTAAATTGTATGGATACCGTATATGTCTTCTCTTGAATATTCTGATTAATCATATCCTCCGCATTCACATTGGATACTCCCAATTCAGCTTTAGCATCCTTGAATAATGTTATCACATTACCTGAATAGGAAGAAGTTTCACTACCATTAACCGTTACTTTAGAAGCTTTACTCAAATCGAAAGGAACTTCATAAGCAAACGAGTTCTTATAATTAGCTCCCGTCCAAGCCAAGGTGAACTTATCAATAATATTAAGCACCTTATTATCTATATTATAATCAACGCTTGACTGATATTTCATGACCACATCATTCAAGTCATAATCTCCTTGTTCCGGCCAGTTATCTTCAAAACCAAGCACTCCAGAATACTTTTCTGTTCCTTGCCGATCACCCGGATTAGGAACATCCGGCACTTCAATAGCAGCAATAGGATTAGAAGAGATGACGAAAGCAACATCATTATAGTCATTTTCTCCATTTTTCCAGTCTTCCATTGTTATCACATTCACTCTTTCACCTACTTTATTTTTTGCTGCAAAAATTGCAGTGTGAGAAATTTTGTCACTATTCAAAGATTTAGTCGAATAGAACATATTTCCATTGGCCTTAACACCTCTCCAACCGTCATTCCAAATTAGGAAACCAATCTTTGTACCTGCTGGGATACGTTCCGGTTCTTCTTCCGGAAAGCTGCCTGTCTCATTTATATATTTCAAATTTACCGCAACCCCACTATAATTACCCAGACTACTTTTATGTGCATTAGGGAAGATTACACATGCATGCTTTGCAGCTTGTCTTATTTCATCAATACTGGCATTTTCCGAATAACAATAGTAAGCAAACACACTTTGCGCACCTGTATCTCCTCCGAAATAGTTGACAACGACATTCGCATCTTCTTTTATCAGAATATCAGCATCATCAGAGACTAAATTAGTTCCTACATTATTCTTTCCTTCCGGAAAATATGTCGTTATATAACTCTTGAGAGTTGCGTCCACATTTATTTTTTTGGAAGCATCCAGATAGTTAGGTCTACCAGTATTTACATTCCAAGTTCCTAATACATTCGGAATTACATTTGTAATAAATTTCAAAGAGGATCTTGTTTGTGCACTTCTCGTTGATGAATCCACAGGAGTAACATCAAGAGCATTCTCGAAGGTTATTTTTGCGCTGACATCCGAACCGACAACTTTAGTTTTATACAAAGTCGGCACACCAAAATCCGGAGAATAAATATAAACTTCTGAAACAGCTGTCGGGAAAGAAGCCGGTTTGATATAACGTCCTTGTATATCTGTAAATCCGGTTGCAATGTGTGACACCCCTGCTTTCTTTATAATCTGACCGCCTTCTGCCACATAAGAAAGCGGATTTTCAGCATAAACTTCAAAATAAGCTCTAGGACATTCCTTTCCATAATCAATATTCAATTGAATATTTTTAGTAGTAGCAAAGTCGAAATAGTTATCTAAAGTAACCTCCTCTTCTTTATCTCCTGAATTAGCAGGATCATATACATCTTTCTGCAAACAGCTGGAGAAAGCAACAGAAACAACACCAATAACACATACTAATTTAGTAATGTTAATCATTCTTTTGGGCAAGTTAAAATACATCATACTTCTCGTTTATTTTATTTGATGGTGCAAATATAAACATAAACTTGCATATTTTAGTCATATTATAGATATATTTTTCTAAAAAAAGCAATTTAAAGGATTCACTCCTCCTTTTATACAATGTATTTCCAATAAAAAAGGAGAGAACTATTTGCTCTCTCCCCTCTTAAAACTTGTATAATTTATCCAGTTTAATTATTCTCCGGACGAAGTTTACGAACAGTTACAGCAGTCTGCCACATTTCGCTCTCGCGTAATTGACGGAGTTCTTCGTTCAATTTTTCACGATAATCAGGTTGTGAATTACTGTCGATAGAAATCTGTGCTTCGTTACCAGTCTTCACACTGTTATACAACTTTTCAACTACCGGTTTGATAGCATCGTGGAATGGGCCCATCCAATCGAGAGCACCACGTTGAGCAGTAGTAGAGCAGTTAGCGTACATCCAGTCCATACCGTTCTTTGCGAACAACGGCATCAACGACTGTGTCAGTTCTTCCACTGTTTCATTGAATGCTTCAGAAGGACTATGACCGTTTTCACGCAATACTTCGTACTGTGCCAGCAACAAACCTTGGATAGCACCCATCAATGAACCACGTTCACCTGTCAAGTCAGAAGTAGCTTCACGTTGGAAAGTTGTTTCGAACAGATAACCGGAACCGATACCGATACCTAGTGCGATAGTTCTTTCGTAAGCCTTGCCTGTAGCATCCTGATAGATAGCATAAGAAGAGTTCAAGCCACGTCCTTCGAGGAACATAGTACGCAAAGATGTACCCGAACCTTTAGGAGCAACCATGATAACGTCGATATCAGCAGGAGGAACTACACCTGTACGGTTGTTCCAAGTGATAGCAAAACCGTGTGAGAAATAAAGAGCTTTTCCGGCAGTCAGGTAAGGCTTGATAGTAGGCCATACAGACATTACTGCTGCGTCAGACAACAGACACATTACAATAGTACCTTTCTCACAAGCTTCTTCGATACCGAACAAAGTTTCACCCGGAACCCATCCGTCCGCTACTGCCTTATCGTATGTTTTTCCTTCACGTTGACCAACGATTACATTGAAACCGTTATCACGCAAGTTCAGCGCCTGTCCAGGACCCTGTACGCCATAACCGATTACAGCGATTGTTTCATTTTTCAATACTTCACGAGCTTTTTCCAATGGAAATTCGTCACGGATTACTACAGTTTCAGTAGTACCTCCAAAATTCAACTGTGCCATTTTCTTTTTGTTTTTAGTTTTTGATGACTTACGCCATCTGTTATTAATTGATTTTATATTCTCACATTTATTCAAATATCACTTTCGAGCGGCAAACAACTTCGTTGCCATTCTTCTTCACTTCTACGTGAAACTCGTTTGCGTTCACTTCATCGCAGAAGAAAGAGAGTTCATCACCAAAATAGCTTTCCGCCACATACGCCATTTCAAAACGACGGATACGTTTGGTCTTATACAATTCAATCGGGAACAAATCAAGGATATGCTCGATGTAACGGATGCTGTTTACATGACCGTTGATATCTATATCACTGTATTTTGCCGTCAGGGTAGCTATCGGCTGATCGCTTGTCACTTTGATGCGTGAAGGCTTTTCAATCGGGCAAGGCTCATCACAGACATAGTCTACGATACTTCCCCCATGCAAAGTCAACAAGTCGGCAGGCTTGCGGGTATTAAGATTAATCATTGCCCATACGGAACGTGCGTAGCCAATCTTCTTCCCATCCTTATCAATAATAGCAAAATTACGGTCCGTAAACAAGCGGTAGACATTTTCCACCCACGTCTGAACCGAGAAATTCTCATACTGATAAGGCATTTCATCCAACTCAATAGCCAGACGTGAAAGCACCCATGTGTAATTGTCCTCATTCAGCGTTGCAATACCAAAACCACGGTCATTGGCGTGAAAACCTGCACAATTCAGCAGATGATTTCCCAGTACCCCCATAGTCAGACGTCCGTTGAAGTCAACATGGAACGGTTCTGCCACAAACTGATAAGTCCCTATTCTATTTTCTTCATTCATTATTCTTATTGGTTTTTACTTTGGTTATACATAGCTTCCCGTCCATCGAGAAACTCATTCACCCGTTCAAAACAGCTGGTAGTAATCGCTACACGTCCCGAACGAACAAACTGCAAAACACAATTCAAAGCCTTCAGTTCACCATAGAGCGAAGTTATATCTTCGCTCATTCCATTTTTCTCGACAATGGAAAATACCGGATTGACTTCCACTATACGTGCATTGTATCTACGGATCAGCTTGGATGCTTCCGGATTCTCCTGAAAAGCAGGAGTAGACACCTTATATAATGCAATCTCGTGGAAATAAATTTCATCCTCTGTGAAATAATGTGCCTGAATCACGTCGATCTTCTTTTCGATCTGTTTCACTACCTTCTCAATGATGTCCTTATCAGTCCAGGCTGTTATTGTATACTTATGTACACCTTTAATAGAAGAAGCAGATACATTCAGACTCTCAATATTTATTTGCCGACGGGTAAATACAGCAGTTACCTGATTCAGCAACCCGGCTATATTCTCCGAATGAACAATGATTGTATATAACGTTTTATCACTCATAACTCTAATTTTTTAAATGCGAACCCTCAACTCTCCATTCTCAACTCTCAACTTCTCCTAGCACTCCAGCAACATCTGGTTTACCGAACCACCTGGAGGAGTCATCGGCAAAACATTGCCTTCTTCCACCACGCAAGCTTCGAGCAGGAACGGACCGTCCGTTGCCAGCATTTCAGCAATAGCTTCCTTCAGTTCTTCACGAGTGAAAGCACGTTTGGAAGGAATATCATAAGCCGAGGCCACTTTCATATAATCCGGATTCAACATCGGGGTAAACGAATAGCGACGGTTGAAAAACATAGCTTGCCACTGACGTACGTTTCCGAGGTAATTATTGTTCAGGCAGATAATCTTCACCGGAGCCTTCTGCTCCATAATCGTACCCAGTTCCTGAATATTCATTTGCAGTCCGCCATCTCCCATAAATACGCATACGGTACGTTCCGGTGCTCCGAAAGTTGCCCCGATAGCTGCGGGAAGCCCGAAGCCCATTGTTCCAAGTCCTCCGGAAGTAATGATACTGCGTTCTTTCGTATATTTAAAGTAGCGTGCAGATATCATCTGATTTTGACCTACATCTGTTACCAAAACAGCTTCATGGTGAGTAGCGTCACTTACCGCACGTACCACTTCCCCCATACTCAACGAGTTTGTGGCAGGATGAAGTTCAGGACGGATTACTTTTTCCTCCTCTACTTTCTCATATTCTTTGAAGCTATCAATCCATTCGGTATGAGTGTGCTTTTTCAGAAGTTTCGTCACAGAAGCCAGTGTTTCCTTGCAATCTCCCAATACAGCTACATCTACCTTTACATTCTTATTAACTTCCGCAGGATCGATATCAAAATGAATCACTTTTGCCTGTTTGGCATAAGTAGCCAAATTACCGGTCACACGGTCGTCAAAACGCATACCGACAGCAATCAGCACATCACATTTATTGGTATTGATATTCGGTCCCAGATTGCCGTGCATACCCAACATACCTTTATTCAACGGATGTTCTGTTGGCAAAGCCGAAAGCCCGAGCAGCGTACAACCCGCAGGCATATCCGCTTTTTCGATAAACTCGCGCAATTCGCTCTGTGCATTTCCCAGTTCAACACCTTGTCCAACCAATACAAGCGGACGTTCAGCGTTATTAATCAGTTCGGCAGCAGCCTGTACAGACTCCTCGTCCGTATCGGGAACAGGAACATAGCTACGGATAAAATCGACTTTCGTCGGTTCGTATTTCGTTTTCTCTACTTGCGCATTTTTGGCAAAGTCCAGTACCACCGGCCCCGGACGACCACTACGAGCAATGTAAAACGCACGTGCTACCGCCCAGGCTACATCTTCCGCACGGCGAATCTGATAACTCCATTTAGTGATTGGCTGGGTGATACCTACCAAGTCAACTTCCTGAAAAGCATCCGTCCCAAGAAAGCCTGTTCCGACCTGTCCGGCAATCACTACGATAGGCGTACTATCGATCATCGCATCCGCAATGCCTGTTACCGTATTGGTTGCTCCGGGACCGCTCGTCACCAGGCAAACACCTACATCACCCGATACACGGGCATAACCCTGTGCGGCATGGGCAGCTCCCTGTTCGTGACGAACCAAGATATGATTCAATATATTTTGATGATCGTACAAGGCATCGAATACCGGCATAATAGAACCACCGGGGTAACCAAAGATGGTAGTCACTCCCTGATGTTCCAAGGAGCGCATCAAAGCCTCTGCACCTGTTATTAAATCTTTCATATTAGTTGATAGTTGATAAATGATAAATGATAGTTGAGAAATGACAGTTGAAAATGAATGGTTTACAATCATTGCGCTAAGTGCTGCGCAGCTAACTATTACCTATCAACTATCACCAACTATATTATATAATTCTCACTGCTCCCTTATCGGCAGAGCTTACCATGCTGGCATACGCCTTCAGGCTCTTCGGTACATAACGGTCACGAGTAACAGGAGTCATCGGACGGGCCGCCAGTTCTTCATCCGTCAGTCGCACGTTAATCTTCCGGGCCGGAATATCGATTTCGATAATGTCTCCGTCTACAATTTTTCCGATATTGCCTCCAGCTGCCGCTTCAGGAGAAATATGTCCGATACTCAATCCGGAAGTTCCACCGCTGAAACGTCCGTCGGTAATCAAAGCACATTCTTTTCCGAGATGACGGGATTTTATATAAGAGGTAGGATAAAGCATTTCCTGCATACCGGGACCACCCTTCGGACCTTCGTGCGTGATGACGACGACGTCGCCACTGACGACTCGACCTCCGAGGATGCCTTCACAGGCTGCTTCTTGCGAATCAAATACTTTGGCAGGTCCGGTAAACTTCCAGATACTTTCGTCTACACCTGCTGTTTTTACTACACAACCATCTTGAGCAATATTACCTTTCAATACGGCCAGTCCGCCGTCTTTGCTGTAAGCATGTTCCAAGTCACGAATACATCCGTTTGCACGGTCCTTATCCAGTTCCTTATAGTACATACCTTGTGAACCAAGTACGAGATTGAATTTATTTCCGGCTGCGCTCGAATATTTCTTAATTGCTTTTTCGCTCACATTCGGGCTGGTGATTGAATATTCATTAATGGCTTCTGCCAGTGACATTCCGTCTACCCGACGAACGGATGTATCTATCAAACCTCCCTTTGCCAGTTCGTCCATAATGGCAATGATACCACCGGCACGGTTTACATCCTGAATATGATATTTCTGTGTATTGGGAGCCACCTTGCAGAGACAAGGAGCCTTGCGGGAAAGCATGTCGATATCATCCATCTTGAAGTCTACCTCTGCTTCGTGAGCAACAGCCAACAAGTGAAGAACCGTATTGGTAGATCCCCCCATTGCTATATCCAGCGTCATGGCGTTCAGGAAAGCCTGACGGGTAGCGATGCTACGGGGAAGTACACTTTCGTCTCCTTCTTCATAATATAATTTTGCATTTTTCACGATCAGTTCCGCAGCGTCTTTGAAAAGTTGCGTACGGTTTTCGTGTGTCGCTACAATGGTTCCGTTGCCGGGAAGAGCCAGTCCGATTGCTTCATTCAGGCAGTTCATCGAGTTGGCGGTAAACATACCGGAGCAGCATCCGCAAGTAGGACAAGCATTTTGCTCGATATTCGCTACTTCCTGATCGCTAACACTCTCGTCGGCCGATTTAATCATCGCATCGATCAAATCCAGGTGCTGGCCATTCCATTCTCCCGCTTCCATCGGACCACCCGATACAAATACGGCAGGGATATTCAGACGCATAGCCGCCATTAACATTCCGGGAGTGATCTTATCGCAATTACTGATACATACCATTGCATCCGCCTTGTGCGCATTAACCATATATTCTACGCTATCTGCAATGATGTCACGTGAAGGAAGCGAATAAAGCATACCGTCATGTCCCATTGCTATACCATCGTCGATAGCTATTGTATTGAATTCCGCAGCGAAGCATCCCAGCTTCTCAATCTCTGCCTTCACCAGCTGACCGATTTCATGTAGGTGTACATGCCCCGGGACAAACTGTGTGAACGAATTGACGATAGCGATAATGGGTTTACCCATTTGATTCTTCTTCATGCCGTTGGCTGCCCACAATGCACGGGCTCCCGCCATCCGACGGCCTTGTGTACTAAACGAACTGCGTAATTGCTTTTTCATTTCAATCTATCTTTTAATTAAAGAGCCTTCCTCACACAAGTGAGAAAGGCTCTAAATTCTATCTTTTATGGTACGAACACATACAACACAAAAACCTTTCTCACGCTCTTGATGGGACCACCACGACGCGAATAATATGCAGGACTGCTAGGTTAATAGATGTATGTAACATATTCATATCTTCTTTTCTTTATTTTCGTGCTGCAAAGGTAAGGGCTTTTTTATTATATCCAAACAAATCGAAGAAAAAAATCACTTAAAAGCGAATAATTGTAAGAAAAGAGAGGTATTATTTCTCTATTTTATCACTTAAAGGTTGAATTTACAACTATTATCTAACTGCGCACCTCACTTCCTTTTTCTGACAAAAGCACTTAATAATCTGAAATTTACCCTCCCTATACCGGAGTACAAGCAAATAATTCGTATCTTTGTAGACCCGTATTTACGGGAATTATTAATCAGAAACAAAAAAGATCAGATGGAAACAGTAGAAAACAAGTACATTACCGTTGCATACAAACTATATACAATGGAAGATGGTGAAAAAGAGTTGTTCGAAGAAGCAAAAGCAGAACATCCCTTTCAATTCATTTCAGGATTAGGAACAACACTCGAAGATTTCGAAAATCAGATAACTGCTCTTTCTAAAGGTGATAAATTTGATTTTACCATTCCGGCAGATAAGGCTTACGGACAATATGACGAACAACACGTTATTGACCTCCCCAAAAATATTTTTGAAATAGATGGCAAGTTTGACAGCGAACGTATTAAAGAAGGTAACATCGTACCTTTGATGACTGGCGACGGTCAGCGCGTGAATGCCAGCGTAGTAGAAATTAAACCGGATGTTGTAGTAGTTGACCTCAATCACCCGTTGGCTGGTGCCGACCTGATTTTCGAAGGTGAAATACTGGAAAGCCGTCCTGCTACCAACGAAGAAATCCAGGAATTGGTGAAAATGATGAGTGGCGAAGGTGGTTGCGGTTGCGGATGCGACAGCTGCGGTGATGGCTGTGGCGACGACTGCGGTTGCGAAGGCGGACACTGTCATTAATTGAAGTATTAAGTATAAAGTATTAAGTATTAATTTCGTGCGAATATAGCCGGAGTTTTAATACTTAATACTTTTTTTATGCCGTCATTCCGGCTAATACTTAATGCCTAATACTTAATACTTGATACTTAATACTTAAAATCAGCATCCTTTGTGCGTCATGATGTCAAGCACCATTTTATCCGTTTCGTTCATGGCTTGCGAGCCGATTCTTGTCAGGTTACGGATACTTTGGTCTACATCTTCATCTATAATTCCTTCTACGGAAGTCACACAACGGTCTTCCATTGCCATCATGGCAGACAGTACGGCTGTCGAAACTCCGGTGGTTACCTTCAAGGCACAACTCGGTTTTGCACCGTCACAAATCATTCCTGTCAAATTGGCAATCATGTTTTGAACAGCGAAGGCAACCTGATTGTAGTTTCCTCCCATTAACCAGGTGATTCCACAACTGGAACCTGTGGCAGCTACCACACAACCACACAAAGCAGACAGACGCCCCAAACTTTGTTTGATATATATAACAGTGAGATGGCTAAGCATTAAAGCACGGATCAGTTCTTCTTCACTTTTTCCGTTTTCTTCTGCAAAGACAACGACAGGAAGTGTAGCGGATATCCCCTGATTACCACTGCCGGAATTACTCATTACAGGAATCATAGCACCGGCCATACGGGCGTCACAGGCAGCCGACGTATAAGAAAGGATATGAGAAAACACGCTATCCCCCATCACTTTATGCTCATAAGTTCCCCGAAGCATTTTCCCTAAAGAATGTCCGTAGTTACCTTTAAAGGCTTGCTCGGCAGCAGCTTTGTTCAAACGGGCTGTGTCAAGGATGAAACGGATTTCATCCAGCGGAGCAGTCAGTGCAAAGTCATATACTTTACGCAAGTTTAGTTCGGGCGAAGCCTCTTCCTCTTCCTCGCTGACTGTCTGTTGCTTGTCGAGCAACGTTTGTTCATTTTTGGCTATATATATAAAGGTAGTATGTCCACCGGCAATGATGGCTTTAGCCGTTTTATCTTCCGTTTTACAAATCACTTCGATATACAGCTTTTCCGTAATATCTTCTTTTAGAGAAATACAAATCCGTTTTTCTGCGATGAATTGTTTTCCCTGCTCCACCGCTTCCGGCGTACAATCCCTCAATACCTCCAACTGATAATCTGATTTGCCAATCAACGCACCCAAAGCAACCGCTATGGGAAGCCCGACCATACCCGTTCCCGGTATTCCGACTCCCATGGCATTCTTTAATATATTAGCACTTAACAGGACTTCTATCTTTTCCGGTTTCGCTCCCAGTGTTTCGGCAGCTTTAGCTACACAAAGCGCTACTGCGATAGGTTCCGTACATCCGATAGCCGGAATGACCTCCTTCTTAATCAATTCTATAATTTGCCTTCTTTCTGATTCAGTCATGGACTTATAAGTTTTGGTTCCACAAAAATAGGAAATTCTTTCTTTTCCAACATTCTATAATGAACAAATAAAATCTCATATTGTTATAAAACCTCCCATACACCAAACTTTAACAGAAAGAATTGATAGAAAAATGAAAGCAAAACACATAGTTGTTTATTTGCTACTAGCTATTGTTTCCTCTTCATGTATCCGCGAAGAAGCTCTCAATGCAGAAGCAGACATATTAAGTTGTATACTACCGGGAGTAGCCATGACAACCAGTCCTATTATTAACAATAATTCCATAACTATCTTTGTTGGTCCGGGAACTGATATTTCAGAACTCAAGCCTGAATTTACACTGACTCCGGGAGCTGCGATCAGTCCGCTTAGCGGCACGGAACGAAACTTCAATACCCCACAGGAATATACTGTCACAGCTGCCGATGGTGTTTGGAAGAAAATGTATACCGTATCAGTGATCGACACGGAACTTGCCACGAACTATAATTTCGAAGATACACTGGGCGGAAAGAAGTACTATATATTTGTGGAACGCGAAGGAGATAAGGTCGTCATGGAATGGGCCAGCGGAAATGCGGGTTATGCCATGACCGGAGTAGCTAAAACAGCCGATGATTATCCCACTTTCCAAATAACAGACGGAAAAGCCGGCAAATGCCTCTCCTTAGTGACACGCAGTACCGGATTCTTCGGCCAGATAGCAGGAATGCCTATTGCGGCAGGAAATCTGTTTATCGGCTCTTTCGATGTGAATAACGCTATGAGCAATCCTCTGAAAGCAACCAAATTCGGCCTCCCTTTCCGGCATGTACCCACTTATCTGGCAGGTTATTATAAATACAAAGCGGGAGATCAGTTTACAGAAGGAGGAAAGCCAGTGAACGGGAAACGGGACATCTGTGACATATATGCCATCATGTACGAAACCAGCGAATCTGTTCCTACTCTTGACGGAACGAATGCATTCACCAGTCCGAACCTGATTTCAACAGCACGGATTAATAATGCCAAAGAAACGAACGAATGGACTTACTTTAAACTTCCTTTCATCACTCTCCCCGGAAAATTCATTGATAAGGAGAAGCTAAGGGATGGGAAATATAATATAGCCATCGTGTTCACCTCAAGCCTGGAAGGAGATCATTTTAACGGAGCAATCGGAAGTACATTACTGATCGACGAGGCAGAGTTAATCTATCGCTCGGAAAATTAGCGGGATTTCGAAGAAGAATTTCCCATAGCAATACGCTGATAATGCGCTCAAGCAATGTACTCATACAAAACGTGCACATTATCAAACGAACGGAATTAAATAACTTTATAACAATCATAATGATAAGAATCTATCCGTATATATTCAGTTTACTAGCCTGTATAGGAATAGCTCTCCCCGGCTATTCACAGGTAGACCGAAATGAAACACTGATCCGTTCCGCCCTTCACGGACTGGAATATGAAATCAAAGCAGGTTTCAGCATTGGCGGCACAGCCCCGCTTCCCCTTCCGGTAGAAATCCGTTCGATTGACGGATATAACCCGACACTGGCCATCAGCATAGGGGGCGAAGTAACCAAATGGATTGCCGTTCAGAACAAACTCGGAATCATAGTCGGACTCCGGCTCGAAAACAAAGCAATGACCACCGAAGCCACCGTAAAAAATTACAATATGGAAATTCTCGGACAAGGAGGTGAAAGAATCAGCGGAGTATGGACGGGCGGAGTGAAAACCAAAGTACATACCGCCGGACTGACTATACCTCTAATGGCTACCTACAAACTAAGTAACCGATGGAACATCAAAGCCGGACCTTATTTCTCGTATCTGCTTTCAAGAGAATTTTCAGGTCATGTGTACGAAGGATATTTGCGGGAAGATGATCCCACCGGTCCGAAAGTAGAATTTACCGACGGCAAAATTGCAACCTACGATTTCTCGGACGACTTGAGACATTTCCAGTGGGGATTACAGGTGGGAGCCGGATGGCGAGCTTTCAAGCACCTCAATGTGTATGCTGATCTCACCTGGGGATTGAACGATATATTTAAAAGCGATTTTAATACAATCACTTTTGCAATGTATCCTATCTATTTGAATATAGGTTTTGGGTACGCATTTTAAGTCTCACCACAGATTACACAGATTAACACAGATTGATTTATAAGTCATAGACTATCAATATAAATAATCTGTGTAATCTGTGGTGAACAAGAAATTAATTTCCACCAGACTCTGCCACCTGTTTCACTCCGGAGTAGGTCACCTTTACAGTCTGTTGCAATGTAGGCACTTTCACGTTAATGGTCATGTCTGCATTTCCATCTTCTACCGTTCCCGTAACAGTTACAGGACAGGTACCCAAAGCAGCGGCATTTCCCTCAAACGTAAGGTCTTGCTGTCCGGTAAATGTAGACACACCTTCCCCTTTCTTCACTTCACACTTATCAACAACAATATCTCCAAACTTCAGAATCTGTTGATTGATGAACAATTCAAACTCCTTCAATTCAATCTTCACCTCCGTATTGCCGACCTGCGATAGGGTGATAAACTTCTCTATTCCATCTCCTATGACAATTTCCTGGTCAGAACCATCCGGTATCATGGATATATCCAGATTTCCCCAATACGTTCCGACTACATCCGGAGCCGTTATCACAGCTTCCTCTTCAGGAGGATTCCCATTATTCTTGTTATCACTGTCGTCATCGTCACTGCTACAAGCAGCAAAGAAAGTAAGAGAGCAGACCAATGCCAATAAATACAATAGATTCTTTTTCATACGTCTTTGGTTTAGTTATTATAATAAATTTCGTCCCTTATAAACTAAAAAGAAGAAAAAAGGTTCAATATGCTTCCTTTTTCGAAGATATTTCGAGTTCACAACTTTCTTATCGAAAACTTTGTTATATTTGCATATAGTAATTTTAAAAAAGCCACAACTATGTTTAATTCATTTGGCAATATCTTTCGGCTCACAAGTTTCGGTGAGTCTCATGGAAAAGGAGTTGGAGGAGTGATTGACGGATTTCCGGCAGGAATTGTCATCGACGAAGAATTTGTACAACAAGAACTTAATCGTCGCCGTCCGGGACAATCCATTCTTACCACTGCACGTAAAGAAGCTGATAAAGTTGAGTTTCTTTCAGGTATTTTTGAGGGGAAATCCACCGGATGCCCTATTGGTTTTATCGTTTGGAATGAAAACCAACACTCCAATGACTACAACAATCTGAAAAATGTATATCGTCCTTCACACGCTGATTACACGTACACAGTGAAGTACGGAATCCGTGACCACCGTGGCGGCGGACGTTCTTCCGCACGCGAAACGATTTCGCGCGTGGTAGCCGGCGCATTGGCTAAGTTGGCACTTCGTCAACTGGGTATCAATATCACTGCCTATACTTCGCAGGTAGGTCCTATCAAATTGGAGGGCACTTACTCGGATTACGACCTCGATTTGATAGAAACAAACGATGTACGTTGTCCGGACCCGGAAAAAGCAAAAGAAATGGCAGACCTTATATATAAGGTGAAAGGAGAAGGCGACACCATCGGTGGCACACTGACCTGCGTCATCAAAGGATGCCCCATCGGACTTGGACAACCTGTTTTCGGTAAACTTCACGCTGCCTTGGGCAACGCCATGTTAAGTATCAACGCTGCCAAAGCATTTGAATACGGCGAAGGATTCAAGGGATTGAAAATGAAAGGTTCCGAACAGAACGATGTTTTCTATAATAACAACGGACGCATCGAGACACATACCAACCACTCCGGAGGTATCCAGGGAGGATTGAGTAATGGTCAGGATATTTATTTCCGTGTAGTATTCAAACCGATTGCAACGTTGCTGATGGAACAGGAAACCGTCAACATTGATGGTATCGACACCACCCTGAAAGCACGCGGACGCCATGACGCTTGTGTACTGCCCCGTGCCGTGCCTATCGTGGAAGCAATGGCCGCCATGACTATACTTGATTATTACTTACTGGATAAAACGACGCAACTGTAATGAACGAAATTCAGAAATACATAATAGCGCACGAACCGGAAATGATGAATGACTTGTTCAGCCTCATCCGTATCCCCAGCATCAGTGCTCTGCCGGAGCATCACGATGATATGCTGGCTTGTGCGGAACGCTGGGCGCAGTTGTTACTTGAAGCCGGAGCAGATGAAGCATTGGTGATGCCCTCAAAGGGCAATCCGATTGTTTTTGCTCAAAAGATGGTCGATCCGGACGCAAAGACTGTATTGGTTTATGCTCATTACGATGTGATGCCGGCCGAACCGCTGGAGCTTTGGAAAAGCCAGCCGTTCGAACCGGAAATACGGGACGGATATATTTGGGCGCGTGGAGCAGATGACGACAAAGGACAATCATTCATCCAGGTAAAGGCGTTCGAGTATCTGCTTAAAAACGATTTGCTGAAGAATAATGTAAAATTCATCTTCGAAGGTGAAGAAGAAATAGGCTCACCCAGCCTGGAGGCTTTCTGCGAAGAACACAAGGAGTTACTGAAGGCAGATGTCATCCTTGTCTCGGATACGAGTATGCTGGGAGCTGAACTTCCGTCTTTAACAACCGGTCTTCGCGGACTGGCTTATTGGGAAATAGAAGTGACCGGACCGAACCGGGACTTACATTCCGGACATTTCGGCGGTGCGGTGGCTAATCCCATCAACACACTTTGCCAGATTATCAGCAAGGTGACGGATGCTGACGGACGGATTACCGTTCCCGGATTCTATGACGATGTGGAAGAAGTTCCGCAAGCCGAACGGGAAATGATTGCGCATATTCCTTTTGACGAAAAGAAATACAAAGAAGCAATCGGCGTAAAAGAGCTTTTCGGAGAAAAAGGATACAGCACATTGGAACGTAACAGCTGTCGTCCGTCTTTTGACGTATGTGGCATTTGGGGCGGATATACGGGAGAAGGTTCTAAAACCGTACTTCCTTCAAAGGCGTATGCCAAAGTTTCCTGCCGGTTAGTTCCGCATCAGGATCATCATAAGATTTCGCAGATGTTTGCAGAGTATATTTCAAGCATTGCTCCGGAAACTGTTCAGGTGAAAGTAACTCCAATGCATGGAGGACAAGGATACGTATGCCCGATTTCGCTTTCTGCTTATCAGGCTGCCGAAAAAGGCTTTGAAATTGCTTTCGGAAAGAAACCGTTGGCAGTACGCCGTGGTGGTAGTATTCCTATCATTTCTACTTTTGAACAAGTCTTGGGAATCAAAACTGTATTGATGGGATTCGGTTTGGAATCAGACGCCATCCATTCACCAAACGAAAACTTTTCACTGGATATTTTCCGTAAAGGGATAGAGGCAGTCATTGAATTTCATCAAGAATACGCCAGACGATAAAGCGGACAGACAAAAAGTCTAATTATAAACGGTATATAAAAAAGAGCGATGGACAAGTGTTTGATTACAAACCTGTCCACCGCTCTTTTTATATATTTACAGATACCAACAAATTACATGACCGGAGTCTGGAAAAGGAAAGTAAACGATTGACTGTCTTTCAAATCCTTCACTGCATCACCTGCATAAATCTCTCCCTTTGTCAGAGACAATTTCTTAATCCCTGCTTTCGGACTAAAATCAATTTTCTTCAGGTCCAGCCAAAACATATTCGGTGTCAAAGTAGATTCGAAATAATACACTTTATTCTTCTGATCGGAAACGGAACGCCAACGGGTAGAAGAAATATAAGGCTTCTCCGGCGTGTTAATACCAAATGGCACGGAAACATTACGCATCACACTCAATACACTGGGAACTGCAATTTTTGCATCAGCAGTTTGCGGAATGGCATGAATGTAGAAAGAAGCCCTGACAAAGCGGTCACTCGCACGATTTGTTCCCGGTAGCATCTGTAAGCCACCAATTTCTTTCCAATAATCATTAATAGCCAATTGATAGTCATATCGGGGAGAATTTGTCATCACCCGGTATTCTTTCCCTTCGTGAATACTCAATTTTCCATCCAGATATTCCAGTACAGCCGTATTCCCAGTTTCATCGGTTATAGCCAGATGCAAGGTAGATTCCGGCCCTCCATTCGGCATACGGGGAGCATCAATTCGGAAAGTCTCTTTTTTCAGTTCATCCACGGCTTCGCGTACCGTAGCAAAGTTATCGAGTACGTACTGTGTCCAAATACTGATTCCCATTGCCGGACGGGTATCACCGGGAAGAGAGTAAATGGATTCCGGTAAGAAAAGCAGACTCGCCACCAATCCTTTCTCGTTCATTCCATCGCAAGTACCAATATCATATCCTGTGGCAATCACACTTCCGTATTTGGCAGTCCAGTTCACCGTTTTATCCTTGTTATGTCCCGCACGCTGAATACCACGTGGAAACACATAGATATTCGTCATGATATCTTCTTTCCAGTCCATGGTACGCCCCGTTATCACCATCTGATCAGGACCTATGTATACTGCACGCGTACATGCTTCCACAGGCTGTATACTCCCCAAAGAGACGGCAGCCAACACCAATGCAACTCCTACTAATCTTTTCTTCATATTCTTTCTATTTAAATAATTGATACTCTCATTTTATAAATAACAAATATGCCACGATTATTGCCTACAAGAAAGATGATTTTAATGAAAAAAAAGAATTTATTCAGTGAATGAGGAAGTTTTTGGTTTTCGACGCATGATAGTTATCATCGCAGAACTCATTTCTAGCGATAGATATTAAATAAATAAAAAGGATATGCATAAAGTATTACGCGGAGGCAGTTATTACACCTTCGAGAAATACTGTAAAGTCACCAGCCGTTATGGAGTGACCCCACAACGGTGGGATATTGATTACGGGTTGCGGTTAGTAGTGTCTCTCTAACTTATGTATAAATGTTAAGTCGGCTTATTAATCGGCCAATCTATAAAGCTCATATCCTCCCAATGCCAGTATGTAGGGCAGATTATAAATTACATCAGCATCCTTCTCTACCTCCTCGGGATACTTTTGTAGTAATTCGCTGAAAGGCATAATAAGAGGATGTTGCAAAAATACCTTATCCTTCACCTTAGCACGTCTCCAGCCGGCCACCGTACGCTCGGCATTCCATCGGTACTTCTCCATGCGTACTAACAGATACAAAACTTGAGCTGGCAGATCTTCATTGAACATAGATTCGGATATGTGTGCCGGTGAGTGGTCACTCCGTCTGATGCCGTAGCCCAATGTGCGACAAAATACACTATAGGCATCTAGTTGATAGCGGTTAGCCCAACGCAACGGCTCGCTTAGTTTATTCCACAAATACTGCGCCTGGTGGTTCATCAAAATAAAGTCGGCAGAATGGTTACCATAGGATTCATACATCTTCTTCAATACCTCTTTTTGTTTGAGGCTTTCATCAGCATAACAACAATCGTATAAGTAGTTCACATACAAAGCCAGTTTATCTTGCAAGATGTTTTTCTTTATTCCCCTGTCTACCATACCAAACACCTTGACATAGCGATAGCGTCCCTTCTCGTCGTCCACCATCGACGACAAATCATTATTAAACTCCTGACGGATTAGCACACGACACTGATACTGATAAACTTCATGTGGTAAGTTGAGTCCTAATGAAAGACTCAAATCAGGATCATGCACACAAATGGCCACTGTAAGCATACAATGCTTATTTTGTGCCCACTGCTGCAGGCGGGTACGCATAGCAGTACTGCAAATATCATCATGGCAATATTCCACCTCAATATCATCTATTTGGCTCTCTATATAGGGGAATTGAGCTTTGAAGTAGTCTTTCTGTGCCTCCATCTCGCGATCCACTAAAGTGATACGGGTACGTATACGTTCATCTGCAGGCAGACGGTCATCATAATTGGCATAATGGCAGATACGCAATGCTTCGAGTAGCAACGAACGTCCCACTCGGTTGAATCCCACGATAACCAGATGCACATAGTCTTGACTGGTAGCACTCCAACTTCCATCAGGTTGTTGTGTAATGCTTATGGGGCGATAATCCAGCGGATCATAACGCCTTTCACAATCAGCTCCATAAAGGCTCCATAGCTGCCGGGCCAAGTTTTCATGGAGATTAAAGGGCCGAAAGAAAATATTAGGCTTGCCTTCTATACAAAAGACTTCGGGCGGCAGATTCATTTTCTGTATGTTAGAATACGAAGGGATGCTATCAAACTGTACATACACAGGCATCATCTTACCATCATAACATTTACCACGCAGAGTACTTACCAAGTGCACAATAGCTATATTTTTAGCATCGCGCCCGTAACGTTCTTCATCACCCAGCACATATACTTCAATAGCACTCTCTATGTTCAACCGCTGAAGTTCTTCGATCGACTCAATGTTGCCAAAGTAAACAAGCACTTGTCGCTCAACTTCAACAGGCAGAGCCGACTGTATACGATGCCGCACCGTTGCCGACTCTATACCGCTCATCAGCAAGATACGTGCCGAAGGACATTCGTCATACAGTTCACGTATCATATTGATAGACAACTCATTGAACCCGATCAATACATAATGATTTTTTATATTACGGTAGGTCATTCGCCCCGCGTATACCACTCCCACACGCCGCTCTATAATATTAGAGATGGTAGAGATGAGCACACCACCCAATAAAACGGATCCCGAAATGCTGATAAGTCCCACTAATATCCTGTTAGGCCAGGCAGTCTCTTCTATTTGGTTACCGGGATCGACAAAGTTGTTGTACACCGCCCAGAGCCTTTCTCCCCATTCCTCGTGTCCATGCAGTTGGATGGAAAAGAGTATCGCGATAATAAAAAAGATAGCCAGCGCCGTAGCAATGGTAACGAGTAGTAGAGTGAGCTGTGACTTGATACCGCCCGAAATGGTGCGATCTATATACTCTTGCGAGAATATCTTCTTGTAGTAGTTTGCAAAACGGTTCATAGTAGTCCATATAGATTTATGTACAAATATAGTGTATTTTTCTATAAATCAAGTAGTTTTCCACTAAACTATTTCAGCCATACACTTTACCTTGTTACTGTGCAGAAAATTAGAAATTCTTCCGGAAAGTACATCCATTTCTCCATTCCGAACACCCGTAAGCAGTCTTCCCTTTAATGATGGTTCCTTTACCACAAAGTGGACAGGGTTGACCTACAAACGCATCTACCTCACCTGCCGCAGAAGGAGTTGAAGCTGCCATGGCCACCGGAGCAGGAGAACCGGGCGAATCAGTCTTCACTTCATTCGTCGTTTTTTCCGCTTTTGGTTTCTTTTCTTTCGGTGTACTCGGTTTTCGTTCACGCTTTTTAGGTTCTTTCTTCTCTTTCTCTTCGGCTTTTGCAGCAACTGCGTCCTGAATAGTTATGCGTCGATTCGTATTATCAGAAAGTACACTCATTACGATCTCTGAAACCATCTGCTTTAGTTCTTCGAGGAACTGGCGGGCATCGTATGTTTTCTTTTCAATCTCACGCAACTTCTTTTCCCAAATACCTGTCAATTCTGCCGATTTCAATAATTCTTCGTGAATAAGCTGCACCAACTCCACTCCTGTCGGGGTGGCAATCAGGTTCTTTCTTTCCTTACGGATATAATTTCGCTTGAACAACGTCTCAATGATTGCAGCACGGGTAGACGGACGACCGATACCATTCTCTTTCAAAGCATCGCGAAGTTCATCATTGTCCACCAGTTTTCCGGCTGTTTCCATTGCACGAAGCAAGGTTGCTTCAGTATAAGGTCTGGGCGGCTGTGTCCATTTTTCGTTCAGGTCCGGAATATGAGGACCACTTTCCCCCTTCACAAAAGCAGGAAGTACATTTTCATCCTCTTCCTCTTTTTCTTCGGTAGGATCTTTTACTTCCTTGGCAAACACGACACGCCATCCCGGTTCCAGAATTTGTTTTCCAGTTACCCGAAACTCTATCTTATCCACTTCTCCCATCACGGTGGTAGTAGAAATTTTACAGTCCGGATAGAACACGGCTATAAAACGACGGGCTATCAAGTCGTAGACACGACGTTCCATATCCGTCAAGTTTTGAGCATAGACTCCGGTTGGGATAATGGCATGGTGATCCGTCACTTTCGAGTTGTCAAATACCTTTTTTGATTTAAGAAGTGTAGTGCCAGCTAACGGAGCTGTCAAGACTTCGTAATCACGGAGTCCTTTCAGGATAGCAGGACATTTCGGATAAATATCATCGCTCAAGAAAGTGGTATCCACACGCGGATAGGTAGCCACTTTCTTCTCATAAAGAGACTGGATCAGTTTCAGTGTTTCATCGGCCGAATAAGCGAATTTCTTGTTACATTCTACCTGAAGGGAAGTCAAATCGAACAAACGTGGAGCGTATTCCTTCCCGTCTTTCTTGCCGACATTGGTGACTACAAAAGGTAGGTCTTTAATACGTTCTACCAATGCTTCGCCTTCTTCCCGGTTGGCAATAGGGTCGATGCCCGGGTTATCTATTTTCTTTTTTCCGCCGTTCTTTTCCTCTTCCGCGGCAATTTCTTCATCACTTTTGCGAATGAGTGCAGAGAAAGTGGTATTACGATAGTTTGTTTTCAGTTCCCAATATTGTTTGGGTTCAAAATTGGCTATCTCCAATTGACGGTTGACAATCAATGCCAGCGTCGGTGTCTGTACACGACCGATAGAGAGCACCTGTTTGTTTTGACCGTATTTAAGGGTATAAAGACGGGTAGCGTTCATTCCCAACAGCCAATCACCCATCGCACGGGAAAGACCGGCTTCGTAAAGTGATTGAAATTCAGCTTGGTCTTTCAGTTTCGAGAATCCTTCACGAATAGCTTCTTCCGTCAACGAAGAAATCCACAGGCGCTTCACCGGACAGCGTGCGCCAGCTTTTTGCATCACCCAGCGCTGAATCAATTCTCCCTCCTGCCCGGCATCACCGCAGTTGATGATTTCATCCGCATTCTGCATCAGCCACTCTATCACATGAAACTGCTTCTCAATACCCGGATCATGCCCAATCAGCTTGATACCGAAACGTGGCGGAATCATCGGCAGACTGCTCAAGCTCCATGATTTCCAGTTAGGGGTGTATTCATGTGGCTCCTTCAGGGTACAAAGATGCCCGAATGTCCAGGTCACCTGGTATCCGTTTCCTTCTATATATCCTTCTTTTCTGGTATGAGCGCCGAGTACTTCGGCTATATCACGTGCTACAGACGGCTTTTCGGCTATGCAAACTATCATTTTTTCTCTTCTTGTTTTTAAACTATCAATTTGCAAAGTTACACGAATATTTGTCTAAAAGAACAATATCCCACAAAATATGTTACCTTTGCAAGAGTAGAATTCTTATAACAAAGAACAAGTATGATTGATTTAAACCGCAAATTGCCCATCGGAATACAAACTTTCGAGAAAATCCGCAAAGGAAATTATCTGTATGTAGATAAAACCGCCCTTGTCGGAAAAATGGTGTCCACAAGCATCCCCTATTTCCTTAGCCGTCCCCGACGTTTCGGAAAAAGCCTGCTGATTTCCACTTTCGAGGCTTACTTTTTGGGACGCAAGGACTTATTCGAAGGACTAGCCATCTCACAAATGGAAGTTGACTGGCAAGTCTATCCGGTTTTTCATATTGACTTGAATGCACGCAAGTATGATTCTCCGGCAGATCTGATAGCGATGCTCAACCAACATCTGGAAAAATGGGAAGCAATCTACGGAACCGAAAAGCAAGATCGACAACCGGAAGAACGATTCGCCTATATTATAGAACGCGCATGTGTGCAAACCGGAAAGCAAGTAGTCGTATTAGTAGACGAATATGACAAACCTCTTTTGCAAGCTCTGGATAATCTGCCCTTGTTTGAAGAATACCGCAAAATGCTAAAAGCATTCTATGGAGTATTGAAAAGTGCTGACCGCTATCTGCGTTTCGTATTTCTGACAGGTGTTACCAAATTCTCACAAGTCAGTGTATTCAGTGATTTGAATCAACTGAATGATATCAGCATGAAACCGCCTTATGCCACCATTTGCGGCATCACCAAGCAGGAACTGATAGATACATTCACTCCGGAATTGGATAAGCTGGCCTCATACAACCGGATGACACCAGAAGATACAATCCATAAGATGACCTCACTTTACGACGGGTATCATTTCTGTGAATATGCAGAAGGCATGTTCAATCCGTTCAGTGTATTAAATGTGTTCGATGGATATAAATTTGAGAATTACTGGTTTCAGACAGGCACTCCTACTTTCCTTGTCAAGATGCTGATGGATAGCAACTATGACCTGCGAACGCTCATTGACGGAGTGGAAGCAAACGCAGCGTCATTCAACGAGTACCGGGCAGAAAGCAGGAATCCTATTCCGCTGATTTATCAAAGCGGGTATCTGACGATTAAAGAATACGACCCTCGTTTCAAGACTTATCAACTTGCTTTTCCCAATGATGAAGTGAGATATGGCTTTATGAATTTCCTTCTGCCATTCTACTCTAATATTCCCGATAATGAGCAAGATTTCTATATTGGCAAATTTGTCCATGAGTTGGAAAGTGGCAATATCAATGCTTTTCTAACCCGCCTTCAAGCCTTCTTTGCCGATATACCTTACGAACTGAATGACCAGACAGAGCGGCATTACCAGACTGTTTTCTATCTGATATTCAAACTCATGGGACAGTTCACACAAGCAGAAGTACGCAGTGCAAAAGGACGGGCTGATGCAGTTGTCAAAACACCGAAGTATATTTATGTATTCGAATTCAAACTAAATGGCACAGCCGAGCAAGCATTACAGCAAATCGAAGATAAAGGATATCTTATCCCTTATCAGGCAGATGAACGGGAAGTCAAAAAGGTTGGAATAGAATTCAGTACTGACACACGAAATGTCAGTCGATGGCTACCCGAGGAATAAGAGAGTATAATTACTTCTTCCTCATATTTATCTACAAATGATTCATATTAAACCTCCCAACACTTCCACCCTTTGTTGGCACAGATATACACAATGTACGAACGAACATGGTAATTGGGGAATTTTCTTTTTGTATCTGCGGCATAACCTTTCACTTGCTCTACGTGTTCTACCAGCGGTTCGGTGAGCGCAAGCATACGGTCGGCATCTTTGGAACGATAGTATTTAAATTCCACCACGCGATCGTCCGTGTAATAATCCGTGCCGGGATGCCGATCATTTCAAAATCCGAACGACCGACGGAGTTATTTTGTTCGATGGCAAAAGTGTAACAATGGCTCAAATAGCGGGAGACAAGCTCGTAGAAAGAACAACGGATAAAGTTCTCGTTGATCTTATCGAAAACCTGTGCGGGGAATTGTCCCAGATATTGCTCGAAATAGTTCTGCACAAGGGGTTCAAAACTACGATTGGAATCATAAAGTTCATAAACCGGGACGTAACGACTGGCGTTACCTTCGATCTTGTTCAGTTGGTTGTAATAATCCATGTAGATGCTGCGCATGGTCATGTTGGGAAGTACCATGCGGTAAGCACTCTTCAAGGTTGTCATGCCTAAATAGAACAGGCTGACCGGATAGAATTCTTTCTCGAAGAATTTCTTCTTGTTAAATTTGCCGGACAGATCTCTGACGTTGTATGACAATTCACCGCCTATCACCAGGGCATCGAGCATCTCTTTGGCGTTGTCCTGCGAAAGAGTCAGGCGGCGAATCCAGTTGATGTCCGTACGCAGGTTCTCATCGATCAGTTCGGAGGGAATACTTCCGGCATTAGCGGCAAATTTCTTAAAAAAATAAGTTAAGATAGTGGAGTTAAAAAGACGTTCACCGACAGGGCTAAAACGATAACCGTCGTAGTTGTTCACAATAAGCTGCCAGATTTCATCGAAACGTTCTTCGCTTGCACCGGGAGCATATTTATCAAGTACATAGCGCAAGTATGTTTTCGTTTCTTCATAGGTGAAGCCGAGCATATTCAAAAAAACGGGTTTGAATGTGAGGATTTCCGCAATGTTGTACCCGCTGGTCAGGTCGTCCATGATGACAGGCAATACGCCTGTGCAGAAACAAGTGCGAATCGTGCCTTCGCCGATACCCGCTTTGATAACTTTAAAAAAGGTGAGAAGAAAACTATCACTAGTGGTTACTTCCTCATAAAGTGAGTCATTATAGGAAGTAAGCAGTTGATTGGTGAAGTTATCGTATTCGTCAATCAATATATATGCTTTAGGCAATCCATGTGAGCTGATATAACCCAAAAGTTCCTCCAACATCTGCACAGCATTTCCTCGAGTTGTAAACTGAAAATCACCAAACAGGTCTCGGTTATGTTCTACCGTAACTTCCACGGGTCCACAATTCAGGTCATTGAAGTTCTGTACCACCCCTTCCATATCATCCGCCATCACCATAGCCGAGAAGTCATAACGAATCACCAAATATTGATTATGTTCTTCCGTAGGATGTTCGCCAATCCAGGTGCCGCCAAAAAGTTCTTCAAAACGATTCGCTTTCGTACGGTCGTAGTAGTGGGCCAACATGGAGATGAGCAGACTTTTCCCGAAACGACGGGGACGGAGAAAGATGGGAGCATTATAGTCTTCAAGCCCCGGAATGTAATTTGTCTTATCAACATAATAAAAGCCACGTTCACGCATTTCTGCGAAGTCGGCCACTGCGTATGGAATCGTTATTCTTGCCATAATCGTTGATCTTTTCTTTCGGTAAAGACAAAAGTACTAATAAATTAGTACCATAAAAAAGATAATGCGAAAAAGATAAATAAATACCAAGCTCAATTATGGCTATATACATAAGTCTTTGATGAAAAAGAGGGCAAAACAGAGAAAAAGATCAAAGTTATGCATTTATCATGTATAGCCCTATACACGAAGGCTGCACAACTCTATACATGATGCGTGTATAGAGCTATGCAGCCTCTCTGCATAAACCTGGCGGGACATTGCTCCGCCAGGCCAAGAGAACATTTATGCCGCAGGATCGGGCGCCTCTCCTCCGCCGCCTTCGCTACCACCGGAACCGGAGCCGCCTCCTGCATCGGGTTTCGTGCCGACGTAGAAAGTAGCGATAGCGGTTCGGGGTGTCTTCAGGAGCGTGCTTCCTGCATACTGTGTAGTGACGGTGAGGGTATATTCGCCATCGGCCAGACCGGCAGGAACAATGAATGTGAGTTGTGACGGGTTGTTGACGGCCAACATATTGAGGTCGACAGGTGTGGTTTGTTCTTTGCTGTCGGTGATAGTGATGCCGACGGAAGAATCCGTACCTGCAATTTTCAACATACGGCCATTGACTGTGAACGGACGGCCTGCAGTGGCGGTGGCAGGTGAGAATCCGGCAACGTACATCACGCTTTGGCGTTCGCCCAAAATACTGATAGAGGTTTGGGCGATAGCTTCACGCAGTTCTTTGTCTTGGGTGAAGGAGACGTAGACGGAGTTCTTCTCGGGATTCCATTTTCCGCCATCGATAACACCGCGGAGTTGCGCTACGGCGTGGTAAAGACCGGTGTTGACACTATATCCGCTAAGGATGAGATCGCTCACAACACGGTTGTAGAGCTTCACGACGTGCTCGATGGTTTCGGGACGGAGCCCGGTGTCTTCCTTGTGCATCTCGTCGAGGATGTCCTTCAACGAAAGATTACCGGACGATTCGAGCTGACCGATCTTATCGTCTTTGTTGTCGACGGTTACAGTGTTGTCGACTAACCAGATTTTCAATACATTCTTCATGATTCAATTTATTAGTAAAAAAGTTATTTTGTTGTATTCAACTATAAACTACGGACAGATTCGACATCAGCCAGTCCGAGATGACTGATAACTGTTTGATTACGAATTCTGATATACTACTTTATTATCAAAAGAATAAATAATATCCACCAGAAAAGGTTTATGGATTCTCAATATGGAGAATTAGCATCTTAAGCTGTTACCAGTCTTTACGGAAATAAGTATTATCAACATCATTTCCAACTGCACCAGCCTCGTGAGGATGTACAGAGATCTGAACTGACGGATCGATCATCATTTGCATATCAGTCGTAACTCCTATTGTGAGTATCTCCATTCCTCGCACATTATCAGGTATGTCATAAGCAATATACCCTTTGCTTTCATTAAAAACAGACATTCCCGGCACATCGCCTGTACCCATATCCATAACGAAAGACATAAAATTCATATCAGCCGAATAATAGTCAAGATAAAATTTCGTAAAGTCTCGTGTAAAACAAACAAAATCACTTTTTTCCAATCCAGCAAACGGTTTTCGTCCACAAATCATCCATTCAGCTTCAGGTATTTCAAACTTCGTCCAAAAAGGAAGAGAATATTGGTTTATATAACCTGTGTAAGCATAATCAATATATTTTCCAACCTCTATACCACCACACTTTTCTTTATCAAAAAAGAGGGCAGTCGCTTCCCCTTTATCAGCAACCGTTAACATTGTCTCTTTGGATAATGCCTCACGTAAGGCTTTTATTAATTTAGGATAAGTACTAGTATTCTTTATACCATCTATACCATATTCATCACTGTCATCCCAAAGATCAATACCATCCAACTCGTACAACTCCACTGCATTTCTCACTTGTGCTACAAAATTCTCAATCTCACCATCTGTCAAATGACAAAAGCCTATAGTTGAACTATTCTTCACAGTCAGACAAACTTTCATTCCCATTAATTTCAACGGACGAATGTATTTATCCGCATTTTTCAGAACGTGGCTTATGTCCGCATTCAATTTCAGTTCACCTCCTGTACCAACAGTAGCTCTTAATAAGTTTACAACATCAAAAAGTTGAGAAGCTTTACTCATCTCCCAGCTTGCATCTTCCAGCCAATACACAGAGCTTACCAAAGGACTCATCTTTTCAGTGTCAACATATCCTATACAAGTATATCCTTTTCTGGAAGAAGTCAAACGATGCTTTCCATTGGTCCAATTGATACGATAAAGCAACGTTTGATATTTACCATCTTCCTTAATTTTAAGAGGAAGTAGATACTGAGAAGCTCCTAAATTAGAATTACTTGGAACCGGTAACATCCATCCTTTAAGAATTAAAGTCATCTTACCCGATTGCATAGCTCCGGCAGCAATTGTCAGACTACCACCATTGCCCAACTCATAAGCATTATCCGGCAACAATGTGTAATTCGAGTTGGTATATGCTAATTGGAAAGTTTCCACATCGAAATCTTTATCTACCACCACTGTCAAATTCTTCGTTCCCGTAGCGGCTTCTTTCAGTACAACAGACACTTGGTCTGTTACGACCTCATTCTCTTTATCAGTAACTATAAGGAACACCTGTTGATTATCTGTCTGCAACTCGCTGCACAATCTTGGTGAATCACCTATAACCACTTCGGTCGGTTTATCATGCGAAACATCAGGATTGATTACAGCTGCTTCTTCCTCACAAGAAGAAACGCATAAAGACAGCAAGCCCCAAAGCCAGATATATTTTAATATTCGTTTCATATCGTCATTCGTTTTTAGTTTATAACCACTTTGACTTATTTATTCATTATAGGCACTTCCACACCACTGGGCCATAACTCTGCTTCCGTTTTCGGACGTGGCTGTGTATAGGTGTCATTCGTAAAGTATGGAATCATCTTCGCATCATTATGGTGTCCGGTCCGGTCTATAATCGTATTTCCGGTGCCTTCATCAAATTTCCAGTAAGCCTGTAAATCAGATTCGGCTGCCGGGTCATCGATATTATACATATTCTCATAGATTTGCTGTTCGGTACGTGCCACGCTCCATATACGGGCTTCACTAATATCACCGTTTAACTGACGACTTATATCATGAGATTGTCCGTACGAACGTCCGAAATAGAAATTAAAGTCACCACCATTACCTGTGTCATCATCCGCCAGTTTATCCCCCAAACTAATGGTTGTTACATCGCTCTTGCCGTGTCCTTCTTCTCTGCTTTGCAATTTTCCGTTCACATAGAAAGCAATCACCTGCGTATTCAAATCCCACGTCAATGCGATGTGATACCACTCTCCCGCTTGAAGTTGGAGTTTTTTGTCGGCAGTAGGAAATTTACCCACAGGGGTCTGAACCTGCAACTGCTGACGAGGAAAGTCAACATCTCCCAAACGCACACACAAATACTGCTCGATACCCATTATTGAAGAAATATTCGTTTCATCATCAAATTGGTTAATCCGTATGATTGCTTCCATTGTAATAGCTGTCAGATTATTCACTACATCTGCGGTAGGGCTTCCCTTGTCGAATCCCGGAACGGCAACATACACGTTCTTCAGGTTCATTGCCGTAGTGATGGCACTGGAACGACGCACGAGGTAATACATTGTGCGTGAACCGTTCATGATGCCTACCCCTTCGGCTCCTCCTATAGAAAGAGGACAAAGATAGGTAGCATCAATCTCCAGTTCATCGAGTTTCAGAAACTTGATGTGTACTTCTTCGGAGGTAGTCTTCCCTGCCGGAATAGTCACCGCGTCTGTCGACAGCTGGTAATATGCTTCGGGAAGTGCTTCATAGTGAGTATCATTCTTTGCATTATAGGTACTAATCATTGAAGGGTCTACCTTTAGACTGACCTTCACGTCATTCCCCGACGGATAAGTCAAGTTCACGTTAAAGACTTTCGTTTGGCTTGTCACCTTACGGTTAAAAGTGAAAGCCTCCGTATTTTTACTGGCAGCCACATTCAAGTATGCCGAATTATCGAACGGTGACTTTTCGCTGTAATCCGTATTATCACAGGCAACCGGCAGAAATAACAAAACTGCGGCTGCAAAGCACTGATAAAGTTTATGTATTCTCATAGTTTACATCGTTTAGTGAGCCGAAGCAGGATTCAGGAATTGAATACCTCCACGGGTCTGTTTATAAATAATATCAGTATCGTAGTAATCGGTAGAGATATTGTAAATAGCAATACCTCCCAATGGCGTTTCCATATTGAGAGCACCGTAAGCAGCTCCGGCGATGGCATTGCGCGTCACTCCGTTATAGTCGGTCAATGTACCGTCAGGAGTGACAGCCAACAGCAGGCGATCCGGAGCGGCCTTGCCATATCCGGTGGCATAAAATACGGAGGTTTCTATATCATATTCATCGGATGCACCGGAAATATCAAGTACGAAATAGTTGAAAAGGCTGCGCTGCGCTTCCGGCAACAAGGAAGGGGTACCTTCAAAAACTAACAGACACGGTGTCTGTCCCAAAGCATCCAGTAGCGACTTTAACGCCGAGACGTCTACCGCAGAGCCTTCCGAACCGAGGGCAAGCCCGTCAAATGTCCCTGTACGCACTGCCTCAACAGCAGAAGTAATAGAGGTATTCAGTTTATCTTTAGCCGTGCAATCTATATAGTAAAGCACTTTCGTACCATAATCCTCACGTACCAACTTCATATCCTCCCGGTCATATTCGGACAGACGGTCGGCATTACGCATCGTCACTATATCGATACTGTCCGGCAACGCACGGAGAAAGTCCTTCTCACCGGTAGATACTTCCGGAGCATTATCCAACCGGGCATAAACGACAGCATGTTTCGTTGCTTTATATGCGCGAAGATTCTGCGTATATGCCGCATATTCTTGCGGATTCTGTTCCTTAAACCCATTCACCTGACTATCGTGTATTTCCATTTCCGTCCAGTCGTCGCAACTGATGGTGGCAACCGACAGGAAAGTAGTCAGTAGGCATAACTTAAAGATTGATTTATATTTCATAATCTCATTGATTTAAAGGTTCGTTCTAGTTTGAAGATTGACTATTCTCAATGGAATGGTCTTTCTTATCCCACCAAAGTTTAGTTCCTGCGGCATCGGGACCATTCAGCATTTCTACAGCTTGATCGATGTATTTCGGATTTCCCGTATATTCATCTGCAGGGAAAGGCAGACGACGGGGACCGATTGTTACATTCACACTATTATTGGGGTCTTTATTCTCCACGGCAGGCAACAACTTCGGGTAGCCCGTACGACGATGTTCCGCCCATGCTTCCAGCCCCAGCGGGAATATTGCAATCCATTTTTGAGTAATGATACGCTCCAGGTTCCGTTCGAAATACTCCGCTCCAGGTTCCCAGGCAATCGTAATGGTACTTACCGCCGGATGGCTATACTTAATATCAGCCCCGTCCATCGGGTTCACATAGTCTATAGGCTTTTTCGTCGCATCCTTCACATATTGGTCCGCTCCGGTGGCTCCGCCACGCTCTTCGAATGAAAGGGCAATAGCCTTTTCATACAATGCCTGCGCATCGCCTCCCATATTCCAACCACGCAACGCGCCCTCGGCACGAAGGAAAGTCACCTCCGCCGCATTCATCCAGAGATAAGGATCGGTGCTGGAAATCACCTGCTTTGAGTAAAGGTTAATCATGTCGTCTTTCTTCTGGGTAAATATGCCGATACGTACACCGTAATAATCGTATACATCGACTTTCTCGCCATCCTGATCGACTGTCTGCACACCTTTGACAAACATCTTATCCAAACGCGGATCTTCATAACCTTTCATAATAGAAACTAAATCGGCACTGATACGGTAGTCATTCCAGTTATTAAATAGCAACTCCGAACGGTTCTCCGCCACATGAAGCATGGCGTTGTCCTCATTCGATTCAATCACTCCCGCTTCCACAGCCTTCTGCGCAATACGTTGCGCCTCGGTAGGATTGACATAGCTCATACGCATGGCAATGCGAAGTTGCATGGAATGTACAAACTTACGCCATTTGGAAATATTTCCGTAATACAAGTCTTCCAGTTTGCGGAAAGCCTCGGACGACAGGTCTTTGTTTTCCTCCAACACTTTATCCGCTTCTTCCAGTTCTTTCAGCATCTGTGTATATACCTGCTCCTGCGAATCGTAAGGGACAGCCAGGTCTTCACCCGAATTATCATTATCCATCATCTTCGAATAAGGAATCGGACCATAAATGTCCGTCACACGATGCATGATACACACCCGGAGAATTTTACCAAAAGCTAAAGCCACAGGGTCATCCGTCTTGTTCATCATATCGCGGTACTGCGGGTACATGTCTTTAATCGGATCGGCAAACGGGGATTTGAGCCATCCCTGTTCGGGATTGAAAGTAGAGAATTTCATCACCCAAGTGTCTACAATTCCTTCCAGATAACCACCGTATGCTCCTCCTGCCATGGCATCCATAAACTGGTAAAGGTGTTCACGTGTAGGAATCACCAATCCCTGCATTCCTTTGAGCGTAGCACCTACAATATGATTCTCACGCTGCATTTCTTCTCCGTCCGCTTCGTACATACTCCGGTTGATGTCGCTGTCGAAACAACCGCCCAACGGAAGCAGAAATAATGAAAGGATCATTATCAGAAGAATGTTATATATTCGTTTCATGTCCATCATAGTATTTAGAAGTTAATCTTTATGTTAAATCCTATATTCCGGGTACTCGGCATCATGAAGTAGTCGATTCCCTGATAATAGTTGTTCGTAGTAGCTACTGCTTCAGGATCGAAAGGAGCTTTACAGTAGATCATCCAGAGATTTCTGCCCACAAGGGATACATTGATATCACAAACATTGCCCAGCCAGCGGCGCGGAACGGTGTAACCGATATGTGCCTCCTGCAGACGCAGGTTGGTAGCACTATAAGTATAGTAGGTAGGCAATCCGCTCTGCGATGCTACCACTTCATAGAAGCTTTGCGGATTCACGCGGCTACGGCCGTTTATCCATACTCCTCCGGCATCACGCGCGGCAGCAGATGTTTCAGATACTCCGTAGAGATCAAGATAAGCCTGTGTTGCCGAATAAACGATTCCGCCCAAACGGGCTGTCAACAAGAAACCGGCATTGATACCTTTATAAGAGAAGCTATTATTCCAAGCTAAATTTGCCTTAGGAAGTACGCTTCCCAACTTTATGTCACCGGCATTGTCGATGGCTGTCACATTGCCGCTATCGTCAATCAGGATATTACCGTTAATATCACGCTTCAAATCGGCATGGGTATAAAGATCGCCCAGCGTACCACCTTCCTTCAGGATAAATTTCGCCTTTCCGAATCCGCGGCCTTCATCGGTTTTGAGTTCCAGTTTATTGACGTTGTAAGTTTTTCCCGTCTCCGGGTGAACATAATCCTTCACCAGTTCAACGATTTCATTCTTGTTGGCCGAGAAAGTAAAGCTACTGTCCCAACCGAAATCTCCCCAACGATGTCCATAAGACAACATAGCCTCGAAACCATAGTTGCGTACATAACCCGTCTGTACATACAGTTTGTCATATCCTGACGAAACAGGAAGCCGAGGATCAAATGTCTGATTATAAGTATTGGCGTAATAGAAAGATCCGCTCAATTTGAAATCTTTAAACAGGGTTGCATCCAGACCTACTTCCCATGAGTCAGTACGCTCGGGGTATAGTTTACCAATGGGATAATTCGTCTGCGATTTCCAGTCCTGCTTATTGGCATCATACGAGTAAGTAGGATAGGTAAGAAAACGAGGATAAGGATTACCTACGGAACTGAATGCTCCGCGTACTTTAAGATAATCCACCCAATCAGGCAGTTTCAACATTTCAGTGATGACAGCCGAAAGCCCTACGGAAGGATAGAAGAATGAAGCCTGCGGAGAATGTGTCAGCTGCGAAGCCCAGTCGTTACGTCCTGTAACGGTGAGATAAAGCATACTTTTCCACCCTACTTCGGCACTGGCAAAAATAGATTCGGTCGCTTCGCGCCAACCCACCTGCGTAGCACGTTTTTTTGCGTTGTCAAGGTCGTAAACATTGAACAGATTAGGAATACCAGTTTCTCGTATAGGCCCCGCATAGCCCAATTCCTTACTAGTCACTCCACTATAACTGGCACCGATATTGGCTACAATCGTAAAATCCTGAATACGTTTATTAATATTCACCAACACATCGGCATAAGTCTGCGAATATTGTCCGTTATTTACTGTATAATGGCCTTGTGAACTACCGTCAGTCAGCGTGTTGCTACTGCTTGCATAAAGCTTGCCTTCATATTCGCTATGAGTATTGTCGATGCGGACACGCCCTGCCACATTCAGCCAGTCAAGAATCTGGTAACTCAAACCTGCTGAAGCCATATAGCGTTTCTTATTGTTGAGACGGAGATTACGGTAAGCAATCCAATAAGGATTCTGCATACGAAGGTCACCTTCGCCCTGCGGCCAAAACTGTACGCTAATTTTCCGGGCTTCATCCCAACGCTCGAAATTCTTCACTATAGAGAAATCATCCCCACGAGGGAAAAGATAAGCAGAAACCAACGGATTGGAGTACTGCCCCTGATTGGTCATATTACGGTCGTTCTGAAGAATATAGCTTGCACTTACATCCAGTTTCATCTTATCATTCAAGAAACTGGTCGTATTGCGGAAAGTGAAATTATATCTGTTATACCTATTGTTGGGAACCATCCCTGCCGAATTGACGGCAGCCGCAGAAAAGAAAGTCTGATTTTTATCCGTTCCGGTAGACAACGTAACGGAATTTGTATATACCGCACCCGTATCAAAAAAATCATCCGGCTCATATCCTGTTTGAGCAGCCGAGTTTAACTTCGGTCCCCAGCTATAAATATTGGAATTTCCTGTTTTACCATTACTACCTGTACCATAACGGTCCTGGAACTCGGGCATCTTAAAAGCATTCAACCATTCGATGCCACTTGATACACCTACTTGCAGCTTACCTACCTGTCCTTTTTTTGTAGTAATCACAATCGCACCGTTTGCCGCATTACTACCATAAAGGGCGGCAGCTGCCGCTCCAGTCAGTACGGAAATGCTTTCTATATCTTCCGGATTAATATCAGCAATGGCCTCGGTAGCTCCCTTTGAACCAAATTCCGTATCTCCTCCGCCACCGAAATTATACATCGGAATACCGTCAATCACATACAAGGCGTTACTACTCTGTTCAATAGACTTTGTTCCACGCATCACCACTCTACTTGCCCCACCGACACCGGAAGAGCTCGTATTGATAGTAACACCCGCAACTTTACCATTCAGGCTGTTTACAAAATTAGCATCCTTAATTTGGGTCAGTTCGTCGGACTTTACTTGCTGTACGTTGTAGCTCAATGCTTTCTGCTCGCGTTTGATGCCAAGTGCTGTTACAACGACTTCACTCAACAGTTTTGTATCCGAAGCCAGTTGCACGCTATATGTATTCTGTCCGGTTACTTTTACCGTCTGTGGAGTGTAACCTACATAACTGATACTCAACACACTTCCTGCAGGAGCTTCGAGCGAAAAGTTACCGTCTATGTTTGTGATAGTTCCAATGCTTGTACCTTCCACACGTACATTGACACCAATCAACGGTTCTCCGCTATCATCCAGTACGCGTCCGGTGATACGTTTGGTGGAAGCAGTTTCGGTTGCTTTCTGTTCTTGTGGAACGATGATGACATATTTTCCTTTGAGCTGATACGTATATCCTGTACCTTTTAGGATTTCCGTGAGAGAGTTCTCCAACGTGGCTTTTTCCAACGCCAAATCGATGGAGGGTTTGTTTTTCAACTGCGACTCGTTGTAACCAACGGACAGTTTCGTTTGTTTTTCCACTTCTTTCAATGCCTCGATGACCGATATGTTTTTCTTATGGATCGTAATCCGGGCATTACTACTTTGAGCAAAAGTAGGGGTAGAAAGGAGCAGACAGCACAAAAAAAGCATAAATACTCGACTGATTGCCTGCTTATTGGCTATAAATTCATAAATTTGCTGCATCTTCTTAGTATTAGTTTATACAGATAAAGTTAGATTCTCGAATTTAGTAGCGTCTGGTTAACGCTAATAGTAAGAATTTCGATTTCACATCCGGGGGAAGGTTGCAGCTTCTCCCGGATATTTTTTCCACATAGGCTCAATGTATTTTAAGGTTAATATTCAGTGTTTACAAGTTCTATTTTGTTCCCCGGTGCCGAAGCATGTCTTCCCCGGTACCGGAGCCTATCTTCATCGGTGCCGGAGACGCCCTTCCCCGGTGCCTGAAATATAGCACTTGTCTCCCACTATTTTATAGTCCAGATTTCCCGTCACACGAGCGATAATATCCATCACTTCTTCCATAGAAGCATTTTGCCCGAAAGTAAGATTGAACCGGTCTTCTTTCAGACTACGGAAACTATAAACAAAGGTGTAAGGGTATTTGCGTTCGAGACGGGTGAAGATTTCTTCCAATGTCATACTGCGGAAAACGATTTCGCCACGTTGCCAAGCAGTGACATCCTGCATATCAGGATGAAGTACGTTTCCGGAGCGGGTACGTTTGTTATAAGCCAGTTGCTCGTTCGGCTTCAAGATCTCCTGCCCCTGCTGATTATTGTACTCTACCAACACTTTTCCGGAAATCAGGGTAGCTGTCACTTCCTCTTCGTCGGGGTAGGCTGTCACGTTGAATTCCGTTCCGAGTGCCGTCACCTGAAAGTCCGAGGACTTCACGATAAAAGGATGCTCTTCGTCACGTTTCACCTTGAAGCCGGCTTCTCCCACAAGATACACACAACGGGTATCACCCTTAAATTGCTGTGGATAAAGTAAAGTGCTTTGGGAATTAATCAATACCTGCGTACCATCCGGCAAAGTGATGTTCCGCATCTCGGCGGTAGGAATATATGCTTGCAACAAATCTGGTGCCTGCCGGTTCTGCAAAGCCAGATAGATAGAAACGGAAGAAAATGCAATCAACAAAGCTGCCGCTACGCGCCACACTACCAGATGAGTACGTAAAGAATGTATCCTGCGCCTCGTTCCGATGCCTGTCAGTTCACGCATCCGTTCCAAAGAATGACGGTAGCCGGAAGTCGTTGCCGATTCGGTAGCCTCCCAAAGTTGATTGAGTTCATGATCTTTTTCATCGGCACGTTCTTCGTCGGTCAGCCATGTACGGAAATCCTGATCGACTTCTTTCGGATAGTCGTGATTGATATAACGGTCGATTACATCGCGAATATAATTCTTCATAAGGTGATATTTATTGTTCTGTTTAGAAACGCTTACGTAAATATCACTACTCAGCAAGGACAACTACGGGAAAAGACGGAATAGAATAACAAACATTAACACTTTGCGGAGTTCCGTCAATGTTTTATAGATGTGATCTTCTACGGTACGCAAGGGGATTTGCAGTTTATCTGCTATTTCTTTATGAGAAAGTCCTTCAAAACGGCTCATCTCAAAAACCCGTCTACGGCGATCAGGCAACTGACTGAGTGTCATCCTAATAAGCATTAATACTTCTTTATAGTATAGATTTTCTAACAGGGAGGAATCTTCGTCACAAAGTTCACCCAACAACTGGGCTTTCAAAACTTTGTCTTCATATTCCTGCTCTACCTTCTGATGCTTGAACAGGTTGAATATTTCATTCCGAGTCACAGTATAGAGATAACCAGTCATGGTTTCCTGATCTTGCCAAAGTTCAGGACGTGTCCATAACTTAAGAAATATATTCTGGGCAATGTCTTCCGCATCCTCCTCCGACTTGGTCAACAACTTCGCAAAGTTCTTCACACGAGGGAAGTTAGCGGCATAAAACTGCTCAAAACGGATATCCAATTCTGCTATCGTTTCGTTCATCTGTCGAGTCTTTTACTATGAAACCCGGGGCAAATATAGGCAAAATTAATTTCAGGCAATGGATGCAAACAAAAAAAACATCCCACCTTTTAAACCAAAACAAGTCTAAAAGGTGGGAATATTATAAGATTCTAAAGAATCTCAGAAGTTATTCTTCATCCATCAGAATTTCCAAAATCTGACAAGCAGCCTTCGCCACCGGAGTACCCGGACCAAAGATAGCAGCTACACCTGCCTTATACAGGAAGTCATAATCCTGTGCAGGAATAACACCACCGGCAATCACCACAATGTCTTCACGTCCCAGTTTCTTCAGTTCTTCAATAATCTGCGGAACCAATGTCTTATGACCGGCAGCCAGTGAAGAAACACCTACTACATGAACATCGTTTTCTACCGCTTCACGAGCAGCTTCTGCCGGAGTCTGGAACAACGGTCCCATATCCACGTCGAAACCACAGTCCGCATAACCCGTTGCTACTACCTTGGCACCACGGTCATGACCGTCCTGTCCCATCTTTGCAACCATGATACGAGGTTGACGTCCCTCTTTTTTCGCAAACTTCTCTGCCAGTTCACAAGCACGCTTGAAGTCGCTATCGTTTTTACTTTCTGATGAATACACGCCTGATATAGTTCTAATTATTGCTTTATAACGTCCTACAACCTGTTCGCACGCATAAGAAATTTCGCCCAAAGTAGCACGAACACGAGCTGCTTCAACTGCCAGTTCAAGCAAGTTACCCTTGCCGGTCTTCACACATTCAGTGATAGCTGCTAATGCCTTGTCCACTTCAGCCTGATTACGTCCTTCTTTCAAACGTTTCAGGTTTTCAATCTGTTCAAGACGAACTGCCGTATTATCAATTTCAAGGATATCAATCGGAGCTTCTTTTTCCAAACGATACTTGTTCACACCCACAATGGTCTGCTGACCGCTGTCGATACGAGCCTGTGTACGTGCAGCCGCTTCCTCGATACGCATTTTAGGAATACCTGTTTCGATAGCTTTCGCCATACCACCCAGTTTTTCAATTTCCTGAATATGTTCCCAAGCCTTGTGTGCCAGTTCGTTCGTCAGAGATTCTACATAGTAAGAGCCGCCCCATGGGTCAACGTTCTTGCAGATGTAAGTTTCTTCCTGAATATAAATCTGTGTGTTACGTGCGATACGTGCAGAGAAATCTGTCGGAAGAGCAATAGCCTCATCCAATGCATTGGTATGCAAAGATTGGGTATGTCCCAAAGCTGCAGCCATAGCCTCAATACAGGTACGTCCTACGTTGTTGAACGGATCTTGTTCCGTCAATGACCATCCGGAAGTTTGTGAGTGAGTACGCAAGGCCAGTGATTTCGGGTTCTTCGGATTAAACTGTTTCACAATCTTCGCCCACAGCATACGTGCGGCACGCATCTTGGCAATTTCCATGAAGTGATTGGTTCCGATTGCCCAGAAGAAAGAAAGACGCGGAGCAAATGCATCAATATCAATACCTGCTGCTGTTCCGGCACGGAGATATTCCAAACCGTCAGCCAATGTATAAGCCAACTCAATATCTGCGGTAGCACCTGCTTCCTGCATGTGATAACCGGAGATAGAAATAGAGTTGAACTTCGGCATCTTCTGTGAAGTGTATTCGAAAATATCAGAAATAATCTTCATAGAGAATGCAGGCGGATAAATATAGGTATTACGCACCATGAATTCTTTCAAAATATCATTCTGGATAGTACCTGCCATTTCTTCGAGTTTAGCACCCTGTTCCAAACCGGCATTGATATAGAATGCCATAATCGGAAGCACAGCACCATTCATCGTCATGGATACAGACATCTTATTCAAAGGAATACCATCGAACAAAACTTTCATGTTTTCCAATGAACAGATAGATACACCTGCTTTACCTACGTCACCCACTACACGTTCGTGATCGGGATCATAACCGCGGTGAGTAGCCAAGTCAAATGCTACTGACAAACCTTTCTGACCGGAAGCCAGATTACGGCGATAGAAAGCATTGGATTCTTCGGCAGTAGAGAATCCGGCATACTGACGGATGGTCCAGGGACGAAGGGTGTACATTACTGAATACGGACCACGCAAATAAGGAGGAAGTCCGGCAGCATAGCCGAGATGTTCCATTCCTTCGAGGTCTTCTTTTGTATAAACAGGCTTCACTTCAATGTGTTCCGGTGTTTTCCAGTCAGCGGAGATACCGTTAGCCTTTTGCCATTCAGCACCATTAGCAGGCTGAAATGCGGCATATATATCGATGTTTTTAAAATCTTTTCTCATCTTACTTCAATAGTTTAGCGTTAAACTCTTTCAAGGTATCCAATACGTTGACACGAACATGGATGAAGTTTTCGATACCTGCGGCTTTCAAGTCATCCATACAAGCCGGAGCACCGGCAACGATAAACATAGCGCGACCATTCAAGGCCTTGAAAGCAGGAACTGCATATTCAGCATATTCATCATCGCTGGAACAGATGACAACAATATCAGCTTTCGCAGCCATCGCTGCCTCTACTCCTGCCTCTACTGTTTCAAATCCAAGATTATCGATTACTTCATAACCGGCACAAGCCAGGAAGTTGCAAGAATATTGCGCACGTGCCTGACGCATCGCCAGATTACCAATTGTCAACATGAACGCTTTCGGACGTTTGCCCGATGCTTCCGTTTCAAGACGTAACGCTTCAAACTCACTGGCTGCACGATCGAATACCAATGTATCCACATCTTTCTCACAAGTATGAGAGTCACCTCCACAGCAGCATTTTCCTTCCACAGGTTTCTTGTCACCGGCTTTTTCGTTGAAATTCGGGAATTGGTTAGTACCCAACAGAATTTCACGACGCTGTGCCACTGCTTTATGACGAGCTTTATTGCTTTCGTTTACTGCAGCCTGAACCGTACCAGCTTTTAATGCGGCATAGAAACCACCTGCTTCTTCTGTAGCAAGGAAGATTTCCCACGCTTGTTTAGCAATGGATACAGTCAGGTTCTCAATATAATAAGAACCGGCAGCCGGATCAATTACTTTATCGAAATGAGATTCTTCTTTCAGCAATAGTTGTTGATTGCGAGCCAGACGTTCTGATAACTCATCCGGAGTCCCATAAGTCTTATCAAACGGAACGACTGTCATTGAATCTACCCCACCCAAAGCGGCACTCATTGCTTCAGTCTGTGTACGAAGTAAATTCACGTGTGCGTCAAACAAAGTAAGATTAAAAGTAGAAGTTTCGGCATGAACCGCCATTTTTGCTGCACAACGACATTCGCCGTTAGCTCCCTTATTATCGCAATCACGCAGACATTCAGGTTTATAAGAAGCTACGATATTTGCCCACAATAGACGTGCGGCACGGAACTTCGCAATTTCAAGGAAGTAATTGGAGCTGATACCGAAGTTGAATTTTATCTTTTTAGCTACTACGGCAGCGGGAATACCGGCATCAGTCAACTGATTCATGTATTCATTACCCCAAGCCAATGCATAACCCAACTCTTGAGAGATATAAGCTCCGGCATTGTTTAATGAGATTGCATTTACATTCAATACACGATAAAAAGGAAGCGGCTGGATAGCTTCGATCAACGCTTTCGCTGTCTGTACCATATCCCCTTTTTCCTTACCGCGAGTCAGCATCTTATTGAAGAAATCATAATTGATAGAGCCTTTCAGCTTCTTCACATCATAGTCTTTCTTCTGAAAATAAGCCACCAGCAAATTAGCCAACTCCACAACATGCCCCTGGCAAGTTGAGAAATTTAATTCAACGCACTCTGCCTGAATATCATTCAACAGCGTCTCGATATATTCCGCATTGAGTTCTTTTGCTTTTACATGGAAAGATAGTGAATCAACACCCTTATTTAAGATGTCCAGTGCTTTTGCATTGGCCTCTTTGGGGCATTCTACCCTGATTTCCTGGCGAACCAACCACTCATTGTTGTCTTTTTTAGTTCCTCTCAGATAAGGGAACTCTCCGGGAAGCGCATCAGTAGTTTTTAAACCCTCCAGATCTTCCATCCGGTAGAAAGGTTTCACTTTAAACCCTTCGTTTGTTTTCCAAACGAGCTTCTTCTCAAAATCAGCACCTTTCAAGTCGGCTGTAACCTTCTCCATCCATTGTTCGGTGGAGACAGGAGAAAAGTCTGAGAAGAGTTTTTCTTTTTTGTCTGCCATAGTTTATCTAAAATTAAAACAAGATTAATATTGTCTTTATTTTTATCTATCTCTTTCTTATTGTCTGTTGTTCGACATGCAAATATAACCAATAAGTTAAAACAAAACTTCTTTTTATAGAAAATTCGCACACCTCTCACTCTCGCATAGAATCTGTATAGAAATTCTTCATTCTTTATTTTTTTAGTTCTCCATTTATTTGATTTGCTCCAATGTTATGAGTAATTTTGCACCCGTTTTTAGAAAAACATTATAAAAACTGCTATATTATGGATTGGTTACAAAGTTTATTGTGGGACCCCAGCTCCGTAGCTCACATCGTGCTTCTCTACGCATTTGTAGTGGCAGCCGGAGTGTATTTGGGCAAGATAAAGATATTCGGAGTATCTTTGGGCGTCACATTTGTTTTGTTTGCCGGCATCCTAATGGGACATTTCGGCTTCACAGCCGATACACACATCCTACATTTCATCCGTGAATTCGGATTGATCTTGTTCGTATTCTGTATCGGTCTTCAGGTGGGGCCATCTTTCTTCTCTTCTTTCAAAAAAGGAGGAATGACATTGAACCTGTTGGCTGTAGGCATCGTAGTGTTAAATATTGCCGTTGCACTGGGGCTTTACTACCTCTGGAACGGCCGAGTAGAACTGCCGATGATGGTAGGTATCCTCTATGGAGCTGTCACAAACACTCCGGGACTTGGTGCCGCCAATGAAGCATTGAACCAGCTTAATTACACTGGTCCACAAATCGCACTGGGATATGCGTGTGCTTATCCGCTGGGCGTGGTAGGTATTATCGGTTCAATCATTGCTATCCGTTACATCTTCCGTGTCAATATGGCTAAAGAGGAAGAAAGTCTGAAAATCCAAAGTGGAGATGCACATCACAAACCTCACATGATGAGTCTGGAAGTACGCAATGAATCAATCAGCGGAAAAACTTTGATTGAAATCAAGGAATTTTTAGGCCGCCAGTTCGTTTGTTCCCGTATTCGTCATGAAGGTCATGTAAGTATCCCCAACCATGAAACCATATTCAATATGGGGGATCAATTATTCATTGTCTGTTCAGAAGAAGATGCTCCTGCAATTACCGTATTTATCGGTAAAGAAGTGGAACTCGACTGGGAGAAACAAGACCTTCCCATGGTTTCCCGCCGTATTCTGGTGACTAAACCGGAAATCAACGGAAAGACTTTAGGATCTATGCATTTTCGTAGTATGTACGGAGTGAACGTTACCCGCATCAACCGTTCCGGTATGGACTTGTTTGCCGATCCAAATCTGGTACTTCAGGTAGGTGACCGTGTAATGGTGGTAGGTCAGCAAGATGCAGTTGAACGTGTGGCAGGTGTTTTGGGTAATCAGTTAAAACGTCTGGACACACCGAACATTGTGACTATTTTCGTTGGTATCTTCTTAGGAATTCTCCTGGGTAGCCTTCCTATAGCATTCCCCGGTATGCCGACTCCTCTGAAATTAGGTTTGGCAGGCGGACCGCTGGTAGTAGCTATTCTTATCGGACGTTTCGGTCATAAGCTCCATTTAGTGACTTATACAACCATGAGCGCTAACCTGATGCTTCGCGAAATCGGTATCGTGCTCTTCCTTGCCAGTGTCGGTATAGATGCCGGAGCCAACTTTGTGCAAACGGTAGTTGAAGGTGACGGATTACTATACGTAGGTTGTGGTTTCCTTATCACCGTTATCCCGTTGCTTATAATCGGTGCTATCGCAAGATTATATTATAAGGTAAACTACTTCACCCTGATGGGATTGATAGCCGGTAGTAATACCGACCCGCCCGCATTGGCTTATGCCAATCAAACAACATCCGGAGATGCTCCGGCAGTAGGGTATTCTACAGTTTACCCATTATCCATGTTCCTCCGTATTCTGACGGGGCAGATGATATTATTAACGATGATGTAAATCATGTTTTATTTATAAATAATAAAGCCGGTCATATCCTTCAATGGAATATACCGGCTTTATTTCTTTTTCTTATAGACTTCTTCTACGCCTATTATATAAGCTGTAGTTTCTTCACTACAAATTCTTCTATAAACCGAACTGTCTCTTCAACTCCCAAAGAAGAAGAATCGACACACAAGTGATAAGTAGCAGCTGCTCCCCACGTTTTATAACTATAATAATTATAATACTCCGAACGTCTCTTATCCGCTTTTTCTATCATTTCTTCTGCAGCTTCCGCATCAATATGATGCATGGCGCATAATCGCGCAATACGATCTTCCTTAGAGGCCGAAATAAAAACATTCGCACAACGGGGATGTTCACGCAGAATATAGTCCGCACAGCGTCCGACAAAGACGCAAGATTTTTCTGCCGCCAGATGACGAATCACATCACTTTGCACTTTAAACAGGGCATCATTACTCAAACAGTTATTACATGGCATAGCTCCTTCACTGATAAAAGGGAAACGCATGCCGAACAATCCGCCAATAATACCTTGCGAAGCTTTCTCATCCGCTTTTTCAAAAAATTCTTTGCACAACCCGCTTTCTTCAGAAGCCAGATTAATCAATTCTTTATCGTAGAAGTCAATCCCCAAACGGGCTGCCAACTTCTCTCCTATTTCTTTTCCGCCGCTACCTAGTTGCCGACCGATGTTGATAACATAATTACCGCTCATAGTACATTTTGTTTTATGGTTCTGTAGCAAACATACGACTTTTTTCTAAAAATCACATCATCAAACGAAAGTTATATTTGAAAGTAACGATGAAATACCCTTTTATTTCCTGCGTACGATACTCATAAAAGCCGTCGGAAGTTGCCATACGGTTATAACTTTTCCTCTTTCCTAAAATGTCTACCCAATAAGCAGACAGTTCTGCTTCTTTCTTTTTCAAGAATCTCCAGGTAGCACTCGCATTCCATAACATCTCATCATCTTCTCCTTTACGGATATTCGTACCATTACGGAAAGTATAAGCCCCATCCGTTCGTAATTGTATGCCCAAAGGAAGATCAACATATCCTTCCAAACGGAAATTATAATAACGGGTATATGTATTGTTATCATTCACAGAGTTGAGCGAATACTGATAATTCCAGGAAGTAGAGAAGTCAATACCTCCCCAGGCAGGCTGATAAGAAACATTCGCTTCACAATTCAAGCCAGTGTCACGCGTTGTACTTTTCACCGGCTCAAGACTTCTATCTTCATTAATCATGCTGACACGATTACTATGATTACCGTTCATATCCAACCGTAAAGAGAAATGTCCTAAACGTTTCCACCAGTTAGCACTTCCATACACATTCCAGTTACCGTTTATATTGACAGGATATGTCTCACGTCCGCCAGTCTGTGCATCATATATCATTACCTGTGTAACGCTATTCTGTTCCAACTGTCCTCCAAGATTCGCAGATATGCCTTTTTTAGAATGTTGAAAGCTTATACGCATACTATGAGCAAACATTTGCTTCAAATCCGGATTCCCTCGAGTAATATATAATGGATTACTATTATCTGTAAGTGGCATTAAGTCCGATAAAGAAGGTTGCCGGGTTCTACCGTCATAATTGAAAGTTATTCGTGCCTCTTTCTTTTTCCAGGCCAGCCATATCATAGGCTGAAAGTCGATAGTATGCACAGTGGTATCCGCATACAGTTTCCCCATTTTTCGTTCAATGGTTCGCCTTTGCGGAGTAATCCCTAATGATGCATTCACCATCCATGTGTCATCAGAGTAATTGAAGCCTACATTCAGATCATGTCCATTAGTACGACTATGACTTCGATTACTCAAACTATCTACATACCCCTTTTCATAGTCAGGAGGCAACTCACCAAAAACATCCGACTTCGCCAAAGAAGACAATTCATAAGTGTCGCGGTTATCGCGTTCATAATGAGTGTTCCAATTATACGCTGCACGAAAATGCATTTTCTTACCGATAGGTTGGGTGAAGTTAATCCCTACCCGCCACGAATTATTTTTCTGGGGTGACTTCAAATACTGGTTACGATAAAGCAATGAATCGTTGCCTTGCTTATCTTTGAGACGGAAATAAGTAGTTTTTGAAAGCGAAAAACTTTCATTATCCCCCCAAGAATCCGAACTTTGAATGTTCAATCCTAAAGTTGTACCTTTTTCATTCAGCCGCCTCATAATCCCCATCATCCAATTATAACGGTTCGATTGCCCTTCCGAACGCGACCGGTTTTCACTACGATTTACTTTGATATCTTGGGAAATCGATTCAAAATCATCGAACAAGCTTTCATGATTGACGTTAGGAGGAGCGTCAAAAGAAGCATTCTGGCTATTACTTTCATTCCGGTTAGGAGAAAAGCTGAAACCACCGTTAAAATGTATGCGTGTACGTTTATCCACTTCCCAACTACCCATGATATTAGAATTGAACGACCGGCTTTTAGAGTTACCTTCATTAGTGGACGCAGAATATTGGTTACCAGCAGTTAAATATTGCTCCTGATACATGGAAGAAATATTTCCGTTCCGATTGAGATTATAGTTCATACTTCCGGTCAAAGAAAACTTCTTTCCGAATTTATGAGTCATATTCATTCCCACCGAATTATTAATATTATCCTTGTAAGTGCTATTCTGATATCGGTTGGTGGAACGTCCTATGAAAGAAAGATTTTCTCCATCTTTGCTAAAATAATTCACCTGCCCTTCCAAATCCTTCTTTTGATTGTTTCCATATCCCACAGTGGCATTCGTCAGCCAGGTTTTATTCAATTCATCCTTAGTCTGCAAGTCAAGTACATATTTCTTTTCTCCTGAACTAATTCCGGTAAATTCTTCTTCTTTTGATTTTTTATCGTACACTTTCAACTTACTAATCAGGTCTGCCGGAAGATTTTCGAGTGCCGTCTTTTTATCTCCGGAGAAAAAGGCTTCGCCATTTACATTGATTTCACTGATGGGCTGTCCGTTGTATGTCAACGAATTATCTTTCTTATTATATACCAATCCGGGAACACGCTTCACCAAATCCTCCAGATAAGCTCCTTCACGAGTTTTAAAAGCGGCAGCATTGATAACCGTAGTATCTCCCTCCATCACTACTTCCTGCAATTTTCCCGTTATCGTCACTTCACTAATCTGAATATCATCATCTTTCAATACCACTGTACCGATATTCACCAATACAGAGTCTTCCAGTGCCCGGTATACAGATTGCATTCCCATAAAAGAGACCTTTAACAGGTATTTCTTTTTCTTCTGCGGTTGATAATTAAGAACGAAACGCCCATTCTTATCACTTGTTATTCCCTTGATAAAAGCAGAATCGCTTTTCGCCAAAATAACAATGCTGGCAGATGGTAATGCCCGCTTCTCATTACTGCCGGCTTCCACTGTCTGCACTCTTCCTCGCACAGTTCTCACTTGTTGAGCATACAAAGTAGTATGTCCCCAAAGTAGCAGCAAAAGCAATCCCACTAACTTACAAGCGTTCATATCCAATAGTAGTTAAGTCTGATATTTATGTTGATCTAAAACAAATCGGGACAAAGTTAATAACTTTTACGTAAAACGTTTAATCCCAGAGTTATTTTTTATACCTTTGTCCATCCATTATTCAATCAGCAACTTAATGAAAAGGATTATATTAATCACAGGAGGACAACGATCCGGTAAAAGTTCGTTCGCGGAAAAAAAAGCGCATGAACTTACTACGTCACCGGTTTACTTGGCCACTGCCAGGATATGGGACGAAGAATTCAGAAAAAGGGTGGAACGCCATCAAAAGAACCGCGGTCCTGAATGGACAAATATAGAAGAAGAAAAAGAATTGAGCCGTCACAATGTAGCGGGCAGAGTCGTAGTGATAGATTGTGTAACTCTTTGGTGCACTAACTTCTTTATGGAGTTTGATTCTAATGTTGCCTCCTCATTGGAAGCCGTCAAAAAAGAATTCGACAAATTTACCCAGCAGGACGCCACTTTCATATTTGTAACTAATGAGATTGGTTGGGGGGGAGTTTCCGAGAACAAACTGCAACGTAAATTCACAGACTTGCAAGGTTGGACCAATCAATACATCGCATCGCATGCCGACGATGTATATCTCATGGCAAGTGGTATTCCCGTAAAAATAAAATAAACATGAAAACGTTTCATATTCAAAAGCCGGATGAAGCTATCAAAGAAGCTCTGATTGACAAAATCAATAATCTGACCAAGCCTAAAGGATCGCTTGGAAGACTGGAAGAAATCGCTTTGCAAATCGGACTGATCCAACAATCCCTTTCTCCACGATTAACTCATCCTCAAAATATAATCTTTGCCGCAGATCATGGCATCGTAGAAGAAAAAGTCAGCCCATCTCCTAAAGAAGTAACCTGGCAACAAATCAGCAACTTTCTTCATGGAGGAGCAGGGATTAACTTCCTGTGCCGACAGCACGGTTTCACTCTTAAAATTGTAGATGCAGGAGTCGATTATGATTTACCTTATGAAAAAGGCATCATTAACATGAAAGTCAGAAGAGGAACACGCAATTTCCTTCATGAAGCAGCCATGACACCTGGAGAGATGGAACTCTGCTTGGAGCATGGTGCCCAATGTGTGGACACTTCTCACCAGGAAGGCTGCAATATCATTAGCTTCGGTGAAATGGGAATCGGAAATACTTCGTCCTCTTCCCTATGGATGACTTGCTTCACCGGAATCCCATTAGATCAATGTGTAGGTGCAGGAAGCGGACTCAATCATCAGGGAATAAATCACAAATACGAAGTTCTGAAAAGATCTCTCGAACAATATCCGGGAGAGCATTCCACAGAAGAAATCCTCTGCCGTTTCGGAGGTTACGAAATGGTAATGGCCGTAGGAGCAATGCTCAAAGCTGCCGAACTGGGAATGGTTATTCTAATTGATGGATTTATTATGACCAATTGTATTCTTGCCGCTTCACGCCTTTATCCGGAAGTGATGAGCTATGCCATATTCGGTCATCAGGGAGACGAGAGCGGACATAAGCTATTATTGGACTATCTCGGAGCACGTCCCCTACTCAATCTCGGACTAAGACTTGGAGAAGGAAGCGGTTCCGTTTGTGCCTATCCCATTGTAGATTCTGCAGTGAAAATGTTGAATGAGATGGATTCATTTGCTCATGCTTCTATCACTAAATATTTCTAAGATGAACCAGATACTTGCCGCACTCATATTCTTTACACGATTGCCTTTCTGGAAAATAAAAGAAATTCCGCAGGAGTGTTTCAAACACGTTGTCAGTTATTGGAGTTTCAGTGGCTGGCTGACCGGGGGAATGATGGCATTGATTTTCTGGGGAGCCAGTACTATTTTACCTCACGGAGTAACCGTAATCCTGGCACTGACTTCACGTTTACTTATCACAGGAGCATTGCATGAGGATGGATTGGCCGATTTCTTCGATGGATTCGGAGGTGGAACGAACAGGGAAAGCACGTTACGCATCATGAAAGATTCCCATATCGGAAGCTATGGAGTTTTGGGATTAATCATCTATTATCTGCTTGCTTACAATCTACTGGTCGCACTTCCCTTAACAGTTACTCCTTTCTTATTACTAAGCGGAGATACCTGGAGCAAATTCATTTCTTCCAATATCATCAATTACCTGCCCTACGCACGGAAAGAAGAAGATAGCAAATCCGGAACAGTATATACAAGAATGAATTTGGGGGAGATCGTTATGTCTGCGATGGGGGGAATACTGCCTCTCCTATTACTTCCTCCAAGCTACTGGCCCGTGTGTATATTTCCCATTCTGGTATTCTTCTTTATCTGCCGGATGATGAAACGACGTCTGAACGGATATACCGGAGATTGTTGCGGTGCATTATTTCTCTTAAGCGAAATAAGTTTCTGGCTGGGAGCAGTGATGTCTATCTATATAAAATAAGTAAACCTATGAATATTTACCTAATCAGACATACCTCTGTCGACGTTCCTAAAGGTCTTTGTTACGGTCAGTCAGACGTTCCTTTACGTCCTACATTTGAGATAGAAGCAGCCGTAACCAAAGCTAAAATCGAATCCATTCACTTTGATATGGCTTACACCAGTCCTCTATCCAGATGCACCCGTCTGGCACAGTATTGTGGATTCGGAGATGCCATCCGTGACCCAAGAATACTGGAACTTAATTTCGGAGATTGGGAAATGCAGTATTTTGATAAAATCAAAGACCCGAATCTACAGTGCTGGTACGACGATTACTTGAATGTAAAAGCAACCAATGGAGAATCGTTTGCCGACCAATATAGACGAGTAGCCGCGTTTTTAGACGAAATCAAACAAAAGGAGGCTGAAAATATAGTAGTATTTGCTCATGGCGGCGTATTGATTTGCGCACAGATTTATGCAAAGTTGATTCAACCGGAAGAAGCATTTCAGACAGTACCTGCCTATGGAGGAATTTTTCTATATCAAGAGCGCCCGTAAACAAACAGTCAGGACAATCATCATCTCTTCTGCACGACGGTTGATAGCAACTCCCATCCGCATATCGGATGTGTCCAGCAAACGTTCATTCACTCCGATATAAGGCTTTGTAAAAAGTTGACCAAAATAGTGATGAGGACCGCCGAAACGACAATTCAGGATACCAGCAAGAGCGGCTTCCGGATAGCCGGAATTGGGACTTGCATGTTCTCTGCCATATCTCTTCACAAATGACAGGAGTTTCAGCCGACCACTTGCCAAGACCATCAGAAAAGCAGTAAGACGGGCAGGAATATAATTAGCGACATCATCAACACGAGCTGCCACACGCCCAAAAAGAAGATAACGATCACTATGATAACCAATCATGGAATCAAGCGTATTCACCATTTTGTAGGCCATCATTCCCGGAACGCCCAACAACAAATACCAGAAAAGAGGAGCAATCACTCCGTCACTCAAATTTTCCGCCAAAGTTTCAAGAGCAGCAGTCCTGACTTCTTGTGCAGAAAGTTCGGAGGTATCACGCCCTACAATACGGGCAACCTGAATACGCCCCTCTTCCAAAGAACGATCAACCGCCTCAAATACCATTCTGACCTCTTTAATCAATGTAGTTCCGGCCAGACAAAAGAAAATGCAGATTATATCAAAACCAATCACCGCAGGAGTTCCTAAAAAAGAAAGGGCATATTCGATCCCTATGGTGACCGAATAAACGAACAGGATCAACAGAACAGACATGATTCCTCCTTTCCATAGCTTATAAGATCCTTTATTCAGTCTCTTTTCCCCGAAAGCAATCATCTTGCCGAACCAGATGACAGGATGAGGCAAAGACACCGGATCACCGAATAGACGATCCATCAACCAGGCCGGCAATAAAACACGCAGCACTACTCCTATAGCGATAAAGTAACTCATCATAAACAAAAATATATCTTAACTCATTATCTGCTCCATCCATTCACTGATTGCTTTCACCAGCTTATCATTTTCTTCGGGAGTTTGCGTAGCAATCCGAAAGAAACGCTCGTCCAATCCCTCAAAGTTGGATGCATCCCGAATGAGTATTCCATGATTCACGGCTAGAAAATCCTTAAGGGCCGCCGCTTTCCCCATACGTAGTTTTATCAACATATAGTGCGTATCAGTTGGCCATATTTCCAACATACCCGTGGCAAGCAGGAGGTTTGTCAGTCGCTCACATTCTGCCAGAAGTTGCGGAATATCCGCTGAAATGCCGTCTCCCTCTTCCAGAAGATATTTTGCGGCTTCAATAGCCAGGCTATTCACAGACCAAGGCATCCGACGGCAACGAACATCATCGGTCAATCCCTCGGAGGCAGTAAAATAACCTACCCGCAGTCCCGGAATCGCGTATTGCTTGGTCATTGAATGGAGCAGGATCACATTTGGAAAGGAAGCGGCTTCTTTAATCCCAAGAAGTGACTTTAATGTGAAATACTCGTAAGACTGATCGAATATAAACAATTTATCAGGATGAGAATCGACCAATGCTTTCAGGTCTTCCTTATTTCGCACTTCACCTGTCGGATTATTCGGATTGCAGATCCATACCAGTTCCGCATCTTCCGGTAAAGCATCCAACGAATAAAAAGGCTTCACTTTGTGCCGATGTACCCGGCATGCGTCCGCATACTCGCTAAAGGTTGGTCCCAACACGGCTGAAATACGTCCTTGAAAGACTTGTGCTATCAGGTAAATAGCTTCCGTCGCTCCATTAGTCACACAAACTTGGCGGGGAGTGAGCGAATACCTCCGAGCTATTTCACTTTCCAAAGAATAAGGCATCGGCTCGGGATAACTGCAAATGGTAGAGAGCCGCTCATTCAGTCGTTGGTAAAGTCCCGAATGATCGATCCGGTTATACACATTTGAACTGAAATTGCTAACTATTTTCTTTCCGTATTTATAAAGATCGTCTCCGTGTCCCTCAATCATTTCTTTCTAATATTTTATAAAGTAACGACATATTGATGTGTTTTCTCACATGTTCCGCCAACTTATCATATTGTTCTTCCTTGAATGTTGCATAGTCAAAGGTCTGCTGTTCCAGTTTGTCAGCATAAGGCTTGAGCAGGAAATCTATAAATGACCGGTTGTCAAGTATGCCATGAATATATGTTCCCATACACTTTCGGCCATTCCGGTAACCATCCTCTCTTCCATCCTCCAGTTTATTTAAAGGAGAAGGGGAGAATCCTTCGGCAGGTACGCTTCTGCCCATGTGTATCTCATATCCCTTACAAACCGTATCCGACTCATCAAAAGTGAAATTCACCTGCCGGGTCACTTTATCTCCCTGCATGGTAGTGATAACAGGAAGTAACCCCAAGCCGGGGAGTAATTTAAAACTTCCCTCTACTCCGTCAGGATCGCGTACTTCCAGCCCCATCATCTGATAACCGCCACAGATGCCCATGATGGTCGCCCCTTCCCGATGAGCTTTCAGAATAGCTTGTACTACTCCGTTACAGCGCAATTCATAAAGATCATCCAGCGTATTCTTGCTTCCGGGTAACAATACAATATCTGCTTTCGCTATTTCATTCACATTATTGGTATAATATAAATGTACCCGTTCATCCCGTTCCAACACATTAAAATCGGTAAAGTTAGACAGATGACGCAGCAAGATCACAGCTATATTGATTTTTCCGGCCATAGCCTCCCGGTTTTTAGACTCAAGCATCACAGAGTCCTCTTCTTCTATATAAATCCCCTTATAGTAAGGCACTACTCCAAGCACAGGAACCTTGCAGAGGTCTTCGATCATCTTTATTCCGGACTCAAACAGGCGGATATCCCCTCTAAACTTATTGATAATAATACCCTTAATCAATGAACGTTCTTCCGGAGTCTGCAATAGAATAGAACCATACACACTGGCAAATACACCACCACGATCAATGTCCGCCACCAGAAAAACATCTGCCCCAGCGTGTTTTGCCATAGGCATATTGACCAGGTCGACGTCCCGCAGATTAATTTCCGAGATACTGCCGGCCCCCTCCATCACTATCGGATTATATCTGGTAGCGAGGCGATCATACGACTCATTGACTACTTTTCGTAATTCTTCCCTTCCCTCCTTGCGGAAATACTCATACGCATTCCGGTCACCGATTGGTTTCCCCAATAACACAACCTGCGAAGTATGTTCGGAGCTTGGCTTCAACAACAACGGATTCATATCCGTATGACAGGGAACACCGGCAGCTTCCGCCTGAACAGCTTGCGCCCTGCCGATCTCCAATCCCTCGGGAGTGGCATACGAATTCAAAGCCATATTCTGGGCCTTGAACGGTGCAGGATGATATCCGTCCTGCTTCAATATGCGGCAGAATGCCGCAGCCAGAATACTTTTCCCGACATCGCTACCTGTTCCGGCAAGCATAAAGGAATTTAGTTTTTTCTTCTCCATCTTTCTATTTACTTTGGTCAGGGGTTGAAGCTTTGCGCTTATAACCGAAAGCTCTCCATTTCTCTTCAGTCCAGTGCTGCCGATACATTTCATAGCGTGCCATGACAAAGAATAAGTCGGATAATCGGTTGATGAATTCAAGCAGAGATTGCGGCACCGGGTCCTGCCAATGTAATGTGCAAAGCCTCCGTTCGGCACGCCTTGCTATAACACGCGCATGATGCAATTGTGCAGAAATTTGTGTACCACCCGGTAGTATAAAATAGCCATTATCTTCCATAGCGGCATTCATTGTATCCATTCTTTTTTCCAGAAGACCGGTCAGATCCGTACGCAAGGTATTCGGGTTTTCGCCCCTTTTAACGGATGGAGTAGCCACATGACTCATGCATGACATCAGTTCCATCTGTATTTCATACAGCCATTCGTGCCATTCATCCTGTTCAGGAAGAAGTGAGCGGACTATTCCTATCACCGTATTCAGTTCGTCAATCGTACCGTTAGCCTCAATCCTGATATCATCTTTTTCGACACGCTCACCACCAAAGATTCCGGTAGTTCCATTGTCTCCCGTACGGGTATATATTCTTCTCATCATTCCCAAAGTTTCATTAAGTTCATTTCACCCCAATAGAGGTGTGTATAGCCTGCAATCAGATTCTTATATCGATAAAGCGGAGTGGAAACAGGATTTCCTTTTGCATCTGTCACCTCCGCAATGGATGGAAGTTCTTTTTCAATGGAAGAGTAATGAAACTCATGTCCTTTCCATACCTGCTCTCCTATCCGGAGGGTTCGATAACCAAGCCTTAATTTCATATTTTCCATAGTAGCCCTCTGATGCAGTAATCCGACCATGGCATATTGTTTTCCATCCATTCCCCGGATACTGTCACAAAGATACATCATCCCACCACATTCGGCAAGCAAACGACCTCCGCTTTCCACATACATTTTTAATTGTTGCTTGATGGCTATGTTACTTTCCAGCTCTTTCAGGAAAAATTCGGGATAACCACCCGGCAAATAAACTAAATCACAATCGGGCAGATGTTCATCGCTCATGGGACTGAAAAAGGTAACTGTCCCTAATTCTTTCAGACGAGCCAAGTTCTCACGGTACATGAAATTAAATGCAGCATCCTGTGCTACTGCTATCTTCCATTTTCTTTCTAAAAGAATGTCTTTGGAGATTTCTGTCGATGGAATCGAGGTATGTGCATTATAATCAACCAATGGTACACTACATACTTCAAGAATCCGGTCAACCGCCACATGCTCTTCAATCGCCTGCGCCACCACAGAAGCGAATTTATCAAACTGATAGGAAGCATCCAACGTCAATCCCAAATGACAGGAGGGTACTTCCAGTTCTTTCAATCGAGGAAGAAAGCCGAAACATTCTACACCTACATCTTCACAGGCTTTCTGTAAAAAAGAGTAATGGCGTTCGGAAGCTACCTGATTGAATACCACACCGGCAAGTCGCACCGACGGATTGAAATATTTAAAGCCATATAGAATCGGAGCTACTGTATAAGACGTTGATTTGGCATTGATTACAAGAACAACAGGGATATTCAATAAGGCGGCAATAGCCGCACTGCTTCCCTCCATTCCTTCGAAGCCGTCGAAAAGTCCCATCACTCCCTCGGTCACACATACATCCATTGCAGCCGCGTATTTTGCATACGTCTCCTTTACATGTTTTTGAGAAGAGAACCAGAGATCGAGATTGACGGAAGCATTACCTGCTGCCATCTCATGATATTTCGTATCAATATAATCAGGGCCACATTTATAAGGCTGCACATTCAGTCCTCTATCACGAAACAGTCTTAACAACCCTGTTGTAAAGGTTGTTTTTCCACCCCCCGAAGAAGCGGCTCCAATTAAAAAATGACTGGTCTGTTTCATCGTTTTATAGCTTTCAGTGTATCAATGGGATTATGCTCGTCTACTGTCAGTCGGATCACTTGTTCAAGTTTCAATCCATTATCGCCTATTGCTTTCTCAAATTGATTCCTACTGTCTTCGGATACAGAATTAAACACCAGCGTCCCACCAACAGGCAATAAAGGAGCTATTTTCTTTATCATTTCTCCCAACTTGCCACCATGACCTCCAATAAAGACAGCATCAGGCATGGGAAATTTCTCTAACGGTATATCCAAAAAATCTCCAATCACCGTCGTTATTCCCGGACAGCCAAACCGATGACTATTCGTTTCCATCAATTGCCGCCCCGCCTCTCTTTTCTCAAAAGCAACAATATCGAGATGAGGAAATTGCAACTTCGTCTCAATGGAAACAGAACCGGTACAAAAACCCACGTCCCACATCACCGATCTGTTTCTCAAATCGAACAGACTCAATGACAGCAGACGAACAGGCATTTTGGTTATCATATTCGCCCGCCCGTCCAACAATTCAAACTGCTCTTCCGGAATTCCGAACGGCCGTTCACGAACGGTAATACGCTTTAAAATCACACAATTCGGCATCCTGAAATGCCTTTCCATCGCTTCCTCCACACTATATTCTACCACTGTTTCCTCTTCATTCCCCAACTGCTCACCCACAATCATCCGGTAGTTGGCATATCCGTACGCTTGCATCCGGGCAGCTATGGATGCAGGTGTTTTTTCTCTGTCAGTGAGCGAACCAATCAATGTCTCTCCGGAAATAAGAGCCTCATCCAAGGCTTTCCACGGTCTGCCAGTCAGAGAAATCGTCCGCATATCATGATAAGGTAACAAGGCTTTGTGCGCTAAAAGCTGCAAGGAATTAAAAGACGGATAGACTTTGACAACAGCCTCGGGCAGTTTACGCATCACCGTATTGGCAAAACCAAAAAACAAAGGATCACCGGAAGCAAAAACTACTATTTCCTGATAACCGGCATAACACTCGAACACAGCGTCAAGAGGCACAGTTATATCTATCCAAACCGATGATTCCGGTAACATGGCCGCCACAATTTCATGATGTCTCTTTCCACCCGAAAAGACATGAGAACGGGCAATCAAAGCCTGAACCTCCTTACTGAAAGAGAGTTCGCGACTATCTGTTATTCCTATGATATGAAATTCCTGCATTCTGTCATATAAAATGTCTATACTCTTCTATACATCTCTGCCGGGGCGCAGTGTCCGGGCATCATCAAAACATAAAATCGCGTTCACCAATGTAGCGGCAAGATTACTTCCTCCCCGTCTGCCCTGAACAATAATCTTCGGTACTTCCATGAATGTCTTTATCATGTATTTCGACTCTTTCACATGCACGAATCCTACGGGAGCGGCAATAACCCCGGATGGGTGTGCTTTTCCTTTTCGAATCAGATCGCACAGTTCTATTAATGCCGTAGGTGCATTACCAAATACAAAAAGAGCATCCGGATGTTTTTCTACAGCCAGGCGAATAGCTTCCTGTGAGCGGGTAGTTCCCCGTTTCTTCGACTGTTCCACTGCACGTTCGTCGGAGAGATAACATTTCACTTCCACCCCTAAACGCTGTAAAGCACCTTTCCGTATGCCGGCAGCTACCATCGTGACATCTGTGATAATCGTCTTAATCCGTCCGGAAGCAATCTGTTCATACAAGTTCTTTACAACCTCCTTATCCGTATATACCAGCTTCTCCATTTCAAAATCCGCTGTGGTATGTATGGCATGAAATAAAGCCCACTTACGGTCAAGGTCGATCTCTTTATTCTGCATCTCTTCCTCTATCTTCCGGAAAGAGTTCATCATAATCTCCTGTCCTTTTCCGACTTCCCCCTTTTCCTGTTCGCGATAATATCCGCGAGGAGTTACCATCCGGTTCTGAAATTGATAAGTTTGTGAATTGCCAATCAGTATTACTGTAAACATATCCACTTCTTCCGGATCGAAATCCTGTAAGGTGGTCACTACCACCGTTTCTTCTTCCCGACCTGCCTGACGGACATAACCTACGGGCGTTTCCGGTGAACGGGATTCCTGAAAGATTTCTTTCAGACGATAAAGCTGCCAGTAACGTCCCTCACTCTTAGGGTTGTAAATGGCTGTTACAAAGTCGGCAGTAGCAGCGGCAGTGATTCTTTTTTCTATGATTTCCCAGGAAGTCATCAAGTCGGACAGAGAGATAATGCAAAAATCATGACCGATGGGAGCACCCAGCAATGACGCAGCTTTCTGGAAAGCACTAATACCGGGCAGCACGAGGATATCGACCTCACTCCCCCGTTCCCGTTTCATTTCATAAATCAACGGAGCCATCCCATAAATTCCCGCATCACCGGAACTGATGACACAAACAGTTTTTCCCTGTTCAGCATATTCAAAAGCCAATTCTGCACGGGCTTTCTCCCGCTTCATTCCGGTATCTATACATTCTGTCTGTTCCGACAGCCAGGAGGTAATAAACTGAAAATAATACTTATATCCAATCACTACATCTGACTCTTTCAAGGCATTAACGACAGCTGGAGTAATATCTTCCGGGCTACCGGGACCGATACCTGCTACTATGATCTTATTTTCTTTCATACATCTTCAGGATTATACCTGAAACAAAGGTAAAGATAAAAACTTAAACAAGATAAAATGTAATCAGATAGTTCTGAATAAAAAATCACAGAATATCCTGACTATATAAAAAGCCAACTAAAATGATCCCGTTTTATTTATAGCAAATACGGCCATTTTGGTTGGCTTTATTTTGTTTATTAGCAGTATGATTATTTCACACTCAACTAATCAACCAATTATTCTTCTTCCGCATCCGGATCATACATTGCATCATTATCAGCGACCTTCTTCTCAATATGGCTAACCCATACGCTTACAATCTTGGAATAATCACCTAATCCTTTGATATCACAGTTAGCCAACGGGCAAGTATATCCGGCTTTTGCCAATTCATAGCGCCAACTTCCTTCTTCAGCCGTGGCACCAACACCACCCTTCATATCATTATTAGCATGATCGCCTGCAATAGACATCAACGGATGACAGATCACATTACCTGATTTCTTGTTAGCTGCCTGCATACGGGAAATCATATCGTCTATATAATTATCTTCCATATCTACAGTAGCCACAAAATAATTAGAATTAAGTTTCTGCAACTCTGCTTCCATCATCGTGTAGCGAGAGTTACCATTCCCGTAGTTATAATTTTCGGGATTTCCATGTCCCATGAAAGTCACAATATTATTCGACTCCACTTTACTTTTATAAGTTTCATGCAGAATCTTTGCTACATTGGTTACATCTTCCTCTGTTTCCAACAACGGACCACCCAAATATACTTTCACGTTGGCAAATTCCGGGTGCTCACCATCATTATGGAAATCTTTCACGACATTCTGTACCCGAAGGAATTCTTCGCCGGGAATAACATGAAGAGATTGCACGCAAACCGTCTTATATCCTGCCAGACCAATAGCTTCCAAATAGAAAGAAGGTGCATAATAATTCCAACCTTTTGCCGCGCAACGGGTCATACAAATCTCCGAAGTGAAAGAAAAATAAATATCCATGTTAGGGAACTTACTAGCAAACTGCGCTTTCATATTATTGAAAGTCGTTTGAGGCGCATCCCACGTACTACCAAAAGTCACTAGCAGCAAGGCTGTATCATGCTTTTTGTTGGCTTGTACTTCGGCAGTTACTGCTTCCATCTTCTTATCGTGGTTGGATTTTGCCACATCATCATCGTCGTCGGAGCAAGATACTGCCGAAAGGGACATTACAGCTACTAAAGCTGTCATCATCATAAATCTAAACTGTTTCATGTCTTTAAAATTTTAAAGGGTTAAACATCATGTATTTTTTGTCTTTTTTTGTCCGAATTGTATCATCAATGAACCATAGAAAGTTCGTCCCGCTGTAGTTGTACCATAATTCAGGCTGTGATACGTTGTCTCATAATAATTGAAGATATTATCGATTCCCACATTCACCTCGGCATTCCATCGTTTGCCCAATTTGAATTGGTGACGGGTATTCAGCCTCCAAAGATTATAAGCCTTGCCATTTCCATCATCCTGATAATAACGTTTACTCTGAATACGTCCATAAACTCCAATGCCAAGACGATAGTTACTCCGTCTCCACGCATGCGTCCAGATGGCACTCACAGTAGCACGATGATGAGCCATACCATCAATAATGACATGTTTCATCACTTGATCTTCTTCATCATATTGGTTCGCTTCAGTATCCAGATAGCTATAACCTCCTGTCAGAGTCAGTGATTGGACCGGTGTCCATTTGGCATTCACATCCACCCCATAAGTACGGGCATCATCCATGTTCTGATACTGGCGTACACGGGCAGGATCATAGGTAACAACCAGATCACCCGGAGCCTGCGAAAGAGGAATAGTGACTAGAGTTATCATATTATCTACCCAGTTACAATATCCCGTGACATTGATACTGAAACGAGTTCCATTATATTCCAGTCCACCGGAAACATAACGGCTGGTCTGTGGATCCAACTCCGTATTTCCCAGATTCAATGAGATTATTGACATCTGACGGATATAACGGTAATGCAATTCTTTCAGTGTCGGTGTCTTGAATCCTTCCGAATAGGTAGCACGCAGATTAAAAGCTCCTAACTTATAAAGTGCCGATACTTTCGGAGTGATGCGCACACCAAAGTTCTGATTCACTGTCAGTCTCCCTCCCGCTGTGATATTCAACCGTTCAATAGGCGTCCATTCATCCTGCGCATAGAAAGAGGTCGTATAATCGGATACCTGATCTTTTTCATCCAGTCGACGGGGAGCATCCAGCCAATTGATTTCCGTATCAGTACCCACACTCAAACGATTGAAGTATGGCAGATTGAATATACCTTTCAACTGCAATAACAAGCGGCTTTGATCGCTTTGCAATCCTTTATCACCAGGGAAATATGGAAAACTGATCTCCTTGCCACTATCATCATACTCCTTATCCCAAGTCTCGCGAGTGTACATATAATAATAAGCATGACTATCATAGTTGACGTCCAGCATAATGCTATTGCTATTTTTCAGCTTCAACTTACCTCCTGTCGCAACAGAAGAGTTACGATAAAGGAAATCATAAGTCTTATAGTCAGGCACTCCGCAAGGACGATATATCCGTTTGCGATAAAAGCTACCGTCAGCGTAAAGGCTCAAATCCTTTGTAGCCTGATAATCGAAACGCTGTGCCACTTGCCAGTCCGTATAGCGATTTACAGTCTTATTGATGGAATTGGTTATAGGATATTCATAACGGTTCGGATCTTCATAAGTTGTATTCTGCCATCCGTCTGAATGCTTCAGTTGGAAATTAGTGGAAGAAGTAAATTTACCAACCTTGAACTGTACGGTATTCGACTGCCGGAATTCTCCATACGATCCGCCGCGACTTGTATTTTCTATCAAAATATTTTCGCGGTGTTTCTTTAATATAATATTCACCACTCCTGCAATAGCATCACTTCCGTAAAGTGCCGAAGCAGCTCCTTTCACGATTTCAATACGTTCAATACGAGCCGGATCGATCAAGCCCAGATTATTCTGTCCGCCTACATCACCATGCATCTTCTTACCATCAACAAGGATTAATATATAACCATTGCCGAGTCCTCCCAATTGCATATTGGCTCCCATATCACCAGCACTAAAATCAAAAGAAGCACACAGTCCGCTCAAAATATCTTCCAAGGTAGCCCCTGCATAACTATCCAGCATTTTGCGGCTAATCACTTCCGTCTGCACAGGTGCATCTTTCAGATAGTGTTCCGTTCCCGTACCTGTCACCACTATTTCAGGAATCGAATCCTGCATGGCGACATTGCTCTGTGCACTTACCTCTGCGGATAAAGACAACAAAACAAGTCCTGCTAACCATATTTGTCTCATTCGTTTCATCTACCTTTTATTATCATTAAAGAGAAATAAGGAAATTCCCTTGCCAATATATCTTTCTTATCACACGTATAAAATTCCCCGTCCGCTCCCACATTCTCGAAATAATGACAGACAAGTCCTTCCTCCAAACTTATAAAATGCTTCACTTCCTCCTCACACTGCGATAGTTTCATCACTACCGCCACTTCACTACCGGAAGCAATCCGGCTGAACAGTTCTCTGTCCACTTTTCCCGGACACACCGTCAACCGTTCTTCTTGTTCCACAATGGAAAGACCGATGGAAGCCGCCGCTGCAATAAACGCCGGAACACCGGCAATCTGCTTGATAGGTATTCCCGCTTTCTTGAGCCTTCCGACCAAATAACTGGTAGAAGAATAAAAACCGGCATCTCCTTCAGCCACTATCGCCACACATAAACCTTCCGAATACAGGCTGACTATTTCTTCAAAAACCTTATCGTAAGCCTCATAAGCCATCTCACGCTTCTTACTCATCGGCAATGTATAGCGTCTGATAGATTCTTTCTTTATCTTCAATTCTTTCAGAAGAACAGAAGACCGGGAACGCGCATTTGTTTTCGGGCAAAAAATAGCATTTGCCCGACATAGTGTAGCACCTCCTATCAAAGAGATAAGCCCCGCTTCACCCGGACCTAAAGAAACGATATATACCGGTTTCAAATCTTCCATCTTTCTTATCGATTATTTCTTATCCTTATTTTCTAAAACGAATCGTCAGGCTTGCATAGAAAGCTCTTCCCGGTGTAATGGTCGAATAAGGTTTCTTCGTATTCCAGGGACGGTCGTCTACCCAGTCGAACAGGTTCTCAACACCCAAACCGGCATTCAGAATGAAATATTTCAGATTGAATGTATGTCCTGTATTCAAATCCCAAAGCATAAAACCGGATGAATCATAGTCATACGTTTCGGAATATCTCTTTCCCTGTCCGCGACCAACCATATTGATGTTCAGTCCATACAATCCCCAGTTCTTAGACCATTGCGCATTTACGTTTCCTGCATACTTGACACTTTTGTCAATCGGTTTGTCCGTTATCAGATTTCTTGCATCCAACAGCGTATAGCCGGCTCCCAGATTGAATCCAAGTCCCAGGTAAGCATTTGCATTTACATTCACCCCTTTGATTCTCACTTTATCGATGTTGTCACGCTGGCGCACTTCATCATAATCACCGTACTGTGCAGCTTCTTCATCGCTCAAAGTACGGTAATTAATCATATCCGTCACATTATTTACAAAAGCCGTTGCTGATACAGAAAAACGGGAATGAGTATATTCCAGATTCAATGAGAAATTCTTGCTTTCTTCCGGTTTCAGTTCCAGATTTCCGATAGTATAGCGATTGGTAGTCTTTGCCAGATCCGTAGCGTAAATTTCAGAAAGAGTAGGCGTGCGGAAACCTGTTGCAAAAGACAATCGGCCACGGAAACCACCCTCCCTATACATAATAGAAGCTGTCGGAGTGAAATGATCTTCAAATGTTTCATTATAAATGTAACGCAATCCCACTACTGCTTGCAGAGATTCGGCAATCGTCCACTCATCCTGTGCATATAAAGCCATGGTGTAGAGCGTCTTATTAGAGATATTGTCCGATTCACTTTCCAGCTTTTCATCCAGATATTCCAATCCGGCAGACAGTTTGTTCTTGCTGTTCACCTTGATGATACTCTTCACATTTCCCCGGTAAAAATATTGTTTCTTACGTGTTTCCTTATCTCCAATCTTAAAGTCACCGCTTTCCTGAATATAGTCATAAGCCGACTTGTAATTGTCCGAATAAAAATCGGCATCGATATATGCTTTCTTATTCACAATATACTTCATACCGAAACCATACGTATAATTCTCATGATACATATTATATTTATATTCCGTTACCGGACGGTCGTTCAGGAAATTATAGTACGAACCCTGTGCATACAGCGTTGTCTTATGATTCAGAGAATAAGAGAAACTCTGGTTGACCGTATTCGAATGATAACCGGTGAAAGCCTGTTTATCGGTAGGATCCAGTTTCACTTCCCCTTTTTTATTCACCGTTTCGGTCATCGGATGAAGTTTCCAGCCATCCGACTGTTGGCGTTGGTAAGAAGTATACGATGAAAGTTTGCCAACATTCAAATCCAGATTCACAGCTTCCGAAAAACGTCCGTGGTCACTCACCTTAGTAGTGCTCGATGCGTCAATCTTGTTTTTGCTATCATCCGTGATGATATTAATAACTCCACCAATGGCGTCACTACCATACAGCGCAGATGCCGAACCGTTCAGTATTTCAATTCGTTTCACGTTTGCCATGTTGATGCGCATCAACGCATCATCGCCAATCAGTTTCCGACCGTTCACCAATACAAGGATATAATCGCTATTCAAGCCATTAAGCACCATTTCCGTTCCCATACCGCTGGTAGAGAAAGAAAAGTTAGAAGTGAGTTTGGTAAGAGCCTCCTCAAGATTCGTAACATTGGCCTCCTTGATATCTTTGGCAGTCAAGACATTTACCGGGATGGGACTATCCACCATCCGGCGATGTGTTCCGGTTCCGGTCACTACCACCTGATTTAAATTGTTATGACTTTCCGTCATGCGTATCACGACGTCATTTACACTCTTTGAAGTGGAATACCGTTGCGGTTCATAATTGAGATGTGATACTTGCAGGGTTTGTTTGCCATCAGGCAATCCCTTGATTATAAACTCTCCTTTTGCATTCGTAGTTCCCCCCTGCAGACTATGGTCCACCCGAATATTCGCTCCGACAACAGGCTCTCCGGTTTCAGAATTCAACACACGCCCCTTGATTGTAACCTGAGCGGACACAACACAACATACACCGACCAACATGGTGGTCAAAATAAGTTTTTTCAACATTTTGTGATTATGCTTAAATTTCTATAGTTTATGTTCTTAGCCCCGAGAACAAGTTAACTATTGTTTCTTCCTTAGGCAGGTTTCCTGACTTCATCCTGAAAGTTCGCCTTCCCGTGCATCCGGCACAGTGGCAGTAGTAAAACTTTCAATAGATGGATGTTACAGTAGCGGGCACTGCTCCGGATTCACACCGGATTCCCTTTTATGTTCAATCGGACGATTGAAAACATCACCTAAAGTGCTGCAAAATTACTACATTTAATTTGTATCTCATAACATATCTAAAAATATTTTTAGTAACACGAAATTTACACTACCTCTCAAGAAAAGAAACTGATTATTATTGTACTTTTGCAACATTACCTCAATTAATTATTTTCAGGATGGAAAAGAGCGTTCAGACAGCAATCATTTTAATTTCCGAGTCAAGTCTGCCCATAGCCAGGAATATAAGCAGAGAGTTAGCAGAATCCGCCATATACCTCAAAGGAGAAGCAGAGGGATGCGAAACAATCACCTCGTACAGCGGATTTATGAAAGAACATTTTTCCGATTTTAAAGCAATCGTTTTTATCGGTGCACTCGGCATCTGTGTGAGAAGTATTGCTTCCTGCATCCGGAACAAATATACCGATCCGGCAGTGATTAACGTTGACAGTACCGGACGTTTCGTTATCTCCGTACTGTCCGGACATATCGGAGGCGGCAATGAACTGACACGAATCGTTGCGGGAATCACCGGAGGGGAAGCCATCGTCACCACCCAAAGTGATAATCAACAGTTGTGGGCGCTGGATACGTTTACCTCCCGTTACGGATGGAGAACTTCGGCAACACCGGCTTCCATGAATCAGGCTATTTTTCAGTTTGTGAATAAACACAAGACAGCCCTGCTGCTTAGTGTCAAGGATAAAGGAACGGCCGAACTTGAACAGAGCTGTCCGGAACATACAGATATCTATTATAGATTGGAAGAAATACCGCTGGCCGAATACCAATTACTCATCACTGTTGGTCCGTGGGAATATGACGCTCCTATCCCGACACTGCAGTTCTATCCGCCCGTGCTTCATATCGGGGTAGGCTGCAAAAAAGAATGTTCTCCACAAGGAGTCTGCATTTATATGAAAGATGAATTATTGCGACACCATCTTTCTCCACTTGCAGTGAAAAGCATTTCAACGATTGAACTGAAAAAAGACGAACCGTTGATTGCAGAATTACATACGCAGTTCTCAAACAGTGAACTACATATTTATAAAGCCGAAGAACTGGCAGATATCAGCGTTCCGAATCCCTCCGAAAAAGTGAAAGAAGTGACAGGCGTTGATGGGGTGGCCGAAAGTTCTGCTATCCGTGCCTCCGATTACGGCAGATTGTTGATGGAAAAGCAAAAAAGAATACTATCCGAAGGAAATAATTTTACCTTTGCCGTAGCACTTTCTGCTGATAGTGACCGCAACAACGGGCATATCGAGATTGTGGGGGCCGGTCCGGGCGACCCGGAATTGATTTCTGTAAGAGGCAAGAGAATGCTGGAAAAGGCAGACCTCATTCTTTATGCCGGCAGTCTGGTGCCCCGCGAACTGACATATTACGCCAAACCGGGCGCTACCGTTAGAAGTTCGGCAGACATGACATTGGAGGAACAATTCACCCTCATGAAGTCTTTCTATGACAAGGGATTGTTTGTGGTACGTCTCCACACAGGTGACCCGTGTATTTACGGAGCTATTGCCGAACAGATGGCATTCTTCGACCAATACGGAATGAGGTATCACATCACTCCCGGCATTTCTTCTTTTCAGGCCGCAGCAGCCGCCCTCAAATCACAGTTCACCATTCCTGAAGAAGTGCAAAGCATTATCCTCACACGTGGAGAGGGTCGGACACCGATGCCCGAGAAAGAAAAACTTCATTTGCTGGCGCGCTCGCAAAGCACGATGTGCATCTATCTAAGTGCTGCTATTGTGGAGCAGGTACAGGAAGAACTCTTGCAAGCCTACTCTCCCGAAACGCCCGTAGCTGCCTGCTACAAACTCACTTGGAAAGAAGAAAAGATATATCGCGGCAAGCTGAAAGATCTTGCTCAAATTGTCCGTGACAACCATCTGACTCTTACTACCCTGCTTGTAGTCGGTAATGCCATCGACCACCGGGAGGGATTATCCAGACTATATGCTGATGAATTCAAACATCTTTTCCGCCCATGATACTGATTTTCGGAGGAACGACGGAGGGACGCACTGCCGCTGAAACCCTCGATGAAGCAGGACAACCCTTTTATTATTCCACACGTGGCACCCTTCAGGAAGTCACGTGCAGAAATATGACGCGACTGACCGGCAACATGGATTCAGAAAAAATCATTTCTTTCTGCCGTGAACACGACATCCGATTAATAATAGATGCCGCCCATCCATTTGCGCAACAACTCCACCTGAATATCTTCCTCGCGGCAAAAGAATTAACGATCAAGGTAGTACGTCTGGAACGTATCTATCCGGAATTATCGGAGGAAATCATTTGGTGTGATGACTTCGAAGATGCCGTCGCCCGTATGAAACAGGACGGTATAGAGAAACTACTGGCTCTTACCGGCACTCAAACTATTACCAAGCTACAAGGTTTCTGGAAAGAGCATGACTGTATCTTTCGGGTTCTGGAACGGTCGGAATCCGTAGATATTGCCATAAAGGCAGGATTCCCCAAAGAAAAACTGATTTTCTATCAACCCGAAGAAGATGAATCACTCCTTTTTAAGCAACTTTCCCCGCAAGCGATTATCACAAAAGAAAGCGGCAGTTCGGGAGGCTTCATCGAAAAAATAGAAGCTGCTCTGAAAAACGGAATCAAAATTTATGTGGTCCGCCGTCCTCCCCTGCCCGAGGGTTTTATTACAGTAAATGGGAAATACGGATTGAGACGGGCTGTTGAACTAAATGTACCGGGATTTTATGCCCTAAGAAGTGGATTCACTACCGGAACCTGCGCAACAGCCGCAGCCAAAGCCGCTTTACTTGCATTGACAGAAGAATGTTTTGAAGAAAAAACGGAAGTGACATTACCGGATGGAGAAAGGGTCGTCCTACCTATATATAAGGTAGAAAAAACGGATGAGAATACCGCCACTGCCAGTGTCATCAAAGATGCCGGAGATGACCCGGACGTTACCCACGGACATCAGATTGTAGCCACTGTATCTTTTTCCGATTCTCCCGGCATACATTTCCTGCAAGGAAAAGGGGTGGGAAAAGTCACACTTCCCGGATTGGGATTAGCCGTCGGTGAACCTGCCATTAATTCGACTCCCCGGAAAATGATCGTCAATGAACTATCCTTGCTTTATGGAGGAGGGCTGGACGTAACTATCAGCGTTCCCGAAGGAGAAACACTGGCTCTGAAAACATTCAACCCGAAATTGGGAATTATTGGAGGGATCTCCATTATCGGAACTTCGGGTATTGTGAAACCTTTTTCTTCGGAAGCATTCGTCGATGCCATACGCAAGGAAGTGGAAGTGGCCTATGCAATTAATGCGGAACGATTGGTTATCAATTCCGGAGCCAAAAGTGAGAAATTTGTCCGGAGCCTCTATCCGAATCTCCCTCCACAGGCTTTTGTGCATTACGGAAACTTTATCGGAGAGACATTAAAAATAGCAGCAGAGACTGGTTTTCAAAAGGTAAGCATGGGGATTATGATAGGAAAAGCGGTAAAACTGGCAGAAGGACACTTGGATACTCACAGCAAGAAAGTCATAATGAACAAAGACTTTTTAAAAGAAATAGCTATTCAGTGCAGCTGTTCAGATGAGACTTTAGCATTGATCGAACAAATGACGCTTGCCCGCGAACTATGGGGAATACCAAACAAGAAAGATAAAGAAATTTTGTTCAACAAGTTGGTACAACTATGTCATATACACTGTACACCACTTTTTCCCAAAGGAGAGCTCGCCATTTTATTAATCAATGAGACTGGGGAGATTTCATATCAATTTCACTCTACCCTATTCTAAATCTATTATTGACAGGTTTATTTCTATACGGTTTTGAAATAAGTCAAGTCATAAAAAATAAGTTGAAATATAATCCCAGCGAGCATCTACTAGAGAATTAAAAAGTGAAAATTTGCTGTCACCTGTCACATGTTTGTATTTAAACATCTGACAATGAATGAGTAGTGGTGTGACGGCAGCATGTGACAGCACAGTGACAGTACTTTTGCTGTCACATGTTCTCCCACGATTCTTTCTTCTCTTCCTTTTCTCTTTCCTGAAAATCACAACCTGTATAGCTTCATATTTTTTAGTCATAGGAAAACATTCGTTTCATACCTTCAAACCATTGGTTTCATGGGATGGAACTTTAGTTCCATAAGCTTGAAACTCTAGTTCCAATTGCTTGAAACCATCAGTTTCAAGGCTGGAAACTCTAGTTTCTCTTTGTTGAAACTTTAGTTTCAAACAAAGGAAACTTGCTTGGAACTTGCTTCTAAAAGAAGGAGAAGAGGTGACAGCAAAAGTACTGTCACTGTGCTGTCACATGCTGCCGTCACACCACTACTCATTCACTGTCAGATGTTTAAATACAAACATGTGACAGGTGACAGCAATTTTTTACTTTTTAATTCTGTAGTAGAGTGTTAAGAGATTATATTTCGGCTCATTTCCATACAGTTTTGAGGATTTTTTGAATCAACTATATCTGCTATTCACTAGATAACCGGACACCAACTTGAGCAATACCTCAATGTCTTCCGCTTTTCGAACTTCATTCTCCGGCAAATGCAGCAAAAATCCTTCCGTCTGAAGATTACCTGTTTCTATGTAAACATCAGATTCAATCTCACGCCCTGCCAGAATTCCATTTCGCAAAAGAGCTTTCCTGACCATCGCATATTTTTGACCATGCCCTTCAAGATGCATCTTTACAGAATATTCATTGTTGATTTTAAACAATCCCGTATTTTGGTCGAACATGATTCCTTTACGGGAAAAGAAGTTACTCAATGTACCATTCAGTGACAAGTCTTCAGGAGTTCCGATAGTCACACCGTTTTCTTTATCCATCATCCAGACTTTATCGGCAATCTGTAAAGCCAGTTCCAAATCATGGGTACTCATGAAAATAGTTTTCCCCGTATCGCGGGACAACCGATGCAACAGTTGCATCATCTCCACTTTACTTGGAAAATCAAGGAAAGCAGTCGGTTCATCCAGAAAAATCACAGGTGTTTCCTGCGCCAACGCTTTGGCAATCATCACCTTTTGTTTTTCTCCGTCACTCAACGTATGCATCATCCGACCGGTTAGCACCTCTATCCCTACACCGGCTATCGCACGGGAAACAATTTCTTTATCTCCTTTCTTCAACACTCCCCAAAAACCAGTATAAGGACTTCTTCCTAACGCTACCATCTCTTCCACCGTCATATTACGCAAGTCGCACTTTTCTGTCAGCACCACACTGATGACTTTCGACATATCCGCATCGGAATATTTCTCAACCTCTTTATTCATGATCCGGATCTCTCCCGACAATTTCGGTAGGAAACCGGACAGTGTATGCAACAAAGTGGACTTCCCCGCTCCATTGGCTCCAAGCAGACAAGTGAGTTCGCCAGCATAAATACTGGCATTTATATCACGGGCTACGATATGCGTTTTATGCTTTCCTTTATAGCCTGTGGCCAGGTTCCTGATAGTTATGGTTTCTTGCTCTTGCATGTTAAGTTTCTCCCTGTTCTGATTATCATTCATTTACCTCTCCCTTACGCTTACGGAACAACACCGACACTACCACCGGTGCACCGACCAAAGCTGTGACGGAGTTGACCGGCAAAGCACCTTCAAATCCCGGCATACGGGCTATCAGATTACACAATAACGCCATTGCCGCCCCTACCAGTAAAGAAGAAGGCATCAATATCCGATGGTCGGAAGTACGGAACAAAGCACGGCAAAGATGCGGAACAGCCAGTCCCAGAAAAACAATCGGGCCACAATAAGCCGTTACAATCGCCACCAAAGCTCCGGAACAGGAGATTACCAACAAACGGGCACGTTTGATATTCAAGCCCAGATTTCGCGCATAACTGTCTCCAAGCAACAACAGATTCAATGTCTTAATCAACAGAAAAGAGAGTGGAAGAAGTACAGCCATTGTACAAAGGAATGGGAATAACTGGTCACCGGAAATACGGGAAAAGCTTCCTAATCCCCAAATGACATACGCGCGAATATCTTCTTCGACGCTGAAAAACTTCAATACTCCAATCACGGCATTGGCTACATAACCAATCATCACACCGATAATCAACAGAGTCACGTTTCCTTTTACTTTCTGTGAGGCGAAAGCAATAAGCGCCATGATAGACAATGCTCCTGCAATAGCGGCAACCGTCAGCGCCAATTCACCAATCAGCCCCAGACTGCTCAACGCCACTCCCCCGAGACTGCCTGACAATAAAACGACAAAAGCCACTCCCATACTTGCTCCGGAACTAATCCCTAACACTGAAGGCCCTGCCAACGGGTTTCTGAAAACTGTCTGCATCTGCAATCCGCTGACGGACAACCCTGCTCCGGCAACCAACGCAGTGACTGCCTGGGGCATTCTCGATTTCCAGATAATATTCGTCCAGATGTGGTTCTCATGATCTCCCCACAGGCAAATATCCCATACAGCACGAAACGGTATAGATACAGAACCCAATACGAGATTCAGGAAGAAAAGAAAAAAAATCAATCCAACCAACAGAAGCATCAACAACCAGACAGGAGTTTTCATACCCTTCTCATTTTAAAAGCTCATAAAAAACGGGAGTATATTCCGGTAGCAGTTCCGGATGAAATACTTTAATCAAATCTTTCAGCAGCACTTCCGGATGAGTGGGAACATTCTCATAATAAGGTTTCTCCTTGAGATTACAATAAATCACTCCTTTATCTTTGAATGCCCGGAAATCAGCATACCGGGAATCCTGTGCTTTCAAGGCGTCGTAAGTGAACGTGCCGTTATGGCTGTTCAATATCCGCCAATAATCAGCACTTTCCGCGCGACTGTAAACAGTCTCAAAGTCTAAAGTCACTCCACCTGTATTCGGATCATCTTTTAGGAAATAATCTGCACCGGCATCCCGAAAAAGTTGTGCGAGGAAATTACGTCCTCCTACGGCGTACCAGTTGCCGCCACGCAGCTCACCACTAAAAACAACCGGCTTTTTCTCAATCTTTGCCGTCAGCTGCTTCAATGTATTATATTCAGCCTTAATCGAATCAAAGATTACATTTGCTTTCTCCTCTTCTCCAATCAGCAGACCGATAAACTTAATCCATTCTGCCTGCCCGAGGGGAGAATTCTCTTTATATCCCAAATGCGGAATCAAAGGAATACCTACCTCTTTCAATGCGTCATATCCTCCCCGTTTGAAAGGAGAAATCAGAATCAGATCGGGATTCATGGAGATAATGACTTCATTATCAAAGTTCCCCTCTATCCCTATCTTACGAATTTTCTTCTCTTTCAACCGGCGTTTTACTTCCTCGTTAAACAAATGGCGGGTGCTTGTAATACCTACCACATGATCCAGCTCATCCAGTTTTATAAAATTGGATAGCTGCAACGAAGTCATACAAATGATATTCTTTATCGGAACGGGCTGCACTACATAATCAGCGGATACTTTATTTTTCGCAAAGGCTTCCTTATCCCTGACAAACGCATACTGATAAATTTCCCCTTTACCTTTTTCTTTCTGCGGGTCTTGAATGGTCACCAGACACCCTCCCTCTACATATTGCACTTCGAAACCTTCAGCATATTCCGGAAGAATGATCCGGGAGGAATCAGAGGCGCTAACCGCCACTCCGACTGCCTGCGTATTGTTTTTACTCTTCTGTCCACAAGAAACGAGAAATAACAAAAGGCAAACAACCGGCCAGCATTTTCCTTTCAGCCGCATACTATTATATCTGCTCATATTTTATCTATAAGATTAATCTTCAGATTATTCAAGTATTTTTCGAACCTTACTCCCGGAAAGTATCGAAAACTTCATTCTGGCAGGTCTTCTGACTTACTCCATTTTCCTGACGCCCTTCCCGCCTCTTCATGATCGAGACAGTGGATTTGAGTATTGCAGGAAAACTTCAGCGGAGCTTACAGCAGCGGGTCTGTTCAGGATTTTCACCTGATTCCCTTTTCACCACTCTTTCCGTAGCATCGGAAAAGTGACACCAAAATTCACCTTGCAAAGATACATAAATAGGAATGATTTCGGAGAAAATGCAATAAAAAAAGAAAGAATATCTCCAAAGATACTTATCTTTGCCCCACAATGTCAATCTTCAGACACCGAAAATTATTTATTCATTTAAAAGATACACGAATAAAGATGAAATCTCCTATTTCAATCCTCACATGGCTATGTCTTCTCTTTCTGGCTAGTTGTATATCCAACAAGAAGACTTCTCTCGAGGCTTTCAAACAGGATGTCTATACACCTGAATATGCTACCGGATTCAAGATTATGGGTGCGAACAATACCGCCAGCACACTTATTCAGGTTTCCAATCCATGGCAGGGAGCCAAAGACGTGAAAATGTCTTATTTCATTTCCCGCAACGGTGAACAAGCGCCTGCCGGATTTACCGGTCCTACGATTCCTGCCGGAGCCAAACGCATCGTATGTATGGCTTCTTCCTACATCGCCATGTTCGACGCATTAGGACAAGTGGACAGAATTATCGGAGTATCGGGCATCGACTATGTATCCAATCCATATATCCTTGCACACAAAGATTCCATTAAAGACATGGGTCCCGAAATGAATTATGAGTTATTATTGGGACTGAAACCGGATGTTGTCCTGTTATACGGTATCGGAGATGCGCAAACTGCCGTAACAGACAAACTGAAAGAACTGTCTATACCTTATATGTATGTAGGAGAATATTTGGAGGAATCACCGCTTGGTAAAGCCGAATGGCTGGTAGCTCTTTCCGAATTAACAGACAGCAGGAAAAAAGGCATCGAGATATTCCGTGAAATCCCTAAACGTTATCAAGTTTTGAAAGCGCTCACCGAATCGGTAGAGCAACGTCCTACCGTTATGCTCAATACCCCGTGGAACGACAGTTGGGTGATGCCTTCCACACAAAGTTACATGGCACAATTGGTAACTGATGCGGGTGCGGATTACATCTACAAAGAAAACAATTCTAACAGTTCCACTCCCATCGGACTGGAAACGGCTTACAAACTGATACAAAAGGCCGACTACTGGATTAATGTAGGCATGGCTTCTACGTTGGATGAACTAAAGACGGTCAATCCTAAATTTGTAGACGCCAAAGCTGTACGCGAAAAAACTGTTTACAACAACAATTTACGAACAACACCAACAGGAGGTAATGACTACTGGGAATCTGCAGTGGTACGTCCCGACGTCGTATTGCGTGACCTGATTCATATCTTTCACCCCGAACTCGTATCCGATTCACTTTACTATTACAGACACCTGGAATGAAACAGCCTGATAAACGTACTCCCTTTTTATTCATTACACTGGGGATAGTTGCCATACTGTTATTACTGATAGACATGGCAACGGGAGATACATATATTCCTATCACCAAGGTATGGGCTGTACTCACCGGAGGCGAATGTGACGAAATGACACGGAATATTCTCCTTTCTATCCGTTTCATACGGGTAGTGGTAGCGGCTTTGATAGGAATAGCACTCTCCGTTAGCGGTTTACAAATGCAAACAGTATTCCAGAATCCGTTGGCAGATCCTTACCTGCTGGGAGTAAGTTCCGGTGCAGGACTGGGCGTAGCTCTGTTCATACTAGGTGCTCCATTACTTGGATGGGCGGAGTTTCCAATTCTTCAGTCGCTGGGTATCGTAGGTTCGGGCTGGATAGGAACTGCCGTAATCTTATTGGGAGTAGCCATTATCAGCCGGAAAGTAAAAAACATTCTCGGTGTATTGATTATGGGAGTCATGATAGGCTACGTAGCAGGCGCTATCATTCAGATACTCCAATACCTAAGTTCGGCCGAACAACTGAAAATGTTCACACTCTGGTCAATGGGATCTCTTAGCCATATCACAGTCACCCAATTGGGAATCATGATACCAATGCTATGTATCGGCTTACTGATTTCCGTAGCCTGTATCAAATCGCTGAACCTGCTACTGCTCGGTGAAAATTATGCACGAACGATGGGAATGAACATTAAACGTTCACGCACGTTCATCTTCGTTTCTACCGCACTGCTGACAGGAACGGTCACCGCTTTCTGTGGTCCGGTAGGATTTATCGGCCTGGCAGTACCGCACGTCACACGACTGCTGTTCAACAACGCCGACCACCGGATACTGGTCCCCGGCACCATGCTGACAGGGCTTATCAGCATGCTTCTCTGCGACATCATCGCCAAGAAGTTTCTGCTTCCGGTTAACTGCATCACCGCCTTGCTAGGTGTTCCGGTTATTTTATGGGTAATTGCTAAAAACTTGCGTAGATTCAAATGATAGAGCTTAAAGAACTGACATTAGGATATGGACAGCGCACGCTGTTGGAAACGGTAAATGCCCGAATCACAGGCGGACAACTCGTTGCCCTGTTAGGACGTAACGGAACGGGAAAGAGTACCCTGCTCCGTGCCATGATGGGACTGGAAAAGCCTCAATCAGGAGAAATTACTCTGCAAGGAAAAAACATAGCTTCATTGAAACCGGAAAAATTAGCCCGGAATATCAGCTTTGTCACCACCGATAAAGTACGCATCGCTAATCTCCGCTGTAAAGATGTAGTAGCCTTAGGGCGTGCTCCCTATACCAACTGGATCGGCCAACTGCAACCGGAAGACCAAAAGCGGGTGGACGACGCTATGCAACTAGTCGGTATGTCCAGTTATGCAGAAAAGACAATGGATAAAATGTCCGATGGCGAATGTCAGCGAATCATGATTGCCCGTGCCCTTGCACAGGATACTCCTGTCATCCTGCTTGATGAGCCGACCGCCTTCCTGGACTTACCCAACCGCTACGAGCTCTGTTTGCTTTTAAAAAAATTGGCACAGGAAGAAAAAAAATGTGTCTTATTCTCCACTCATGACCTCGACATCGCCTTATCGCTTTGCGACTCCATCATGCTCATAGATAATCCGCAGATGTACACGCTGCCTACTCCGGAAATGGTGGCCAGCGGACATATAGAAAGACTTTTCCGAAATGAATCCGTCACGTTTGATGTGCAGGAGATGAGAGTACGCATCAAATAAACAAACAGATATCCGACAACAATCAGACTGTGTATAAAATAAATAGGTAGCATTCATTTGGGTTCTATATAAATTCGCTATCTTTGCCCCCGAATTGGTTTCAGATAGCCATATCAACTATCTGAATTAAAAGGGAATCGGGTGTAAATCCCGGACAGTCCCGCTGCTGTGAAACTCTATTCAACTTCTTGATATTTACTTTTACCACTGACCGGGTATAGATAGTCAAGGTCGGGAAGGAATCAGGAAGGGAGTCAGTCAGAAGACCTGCCATTCATACCTTTATAGTTGTTTTTACTCGTGGGATAGGAAAACGGCAAACTGTAAAAAATAATCGAGTAGTCATGACATCGGAAATGATTGAAGGAGGATAAATTCTCTCTAGCTAAAATATCAAAAGGACGGCATTAGACCGTCATGCTCAATGTGTGCGTATCCCCGCAGAAGTGATTTCTCCGGGGGTACTTTTAGCTAAACTAAATATCATCATATAATAATCACAATGGAAGTTCTAAGAAATTTATTTGAAGGTTACCCCAATCTTTGGGGCGGCGGAGTGGCACACTCCGTACTGATTCTGTCACTAACCATAGCGTTTGGAATCATCCTTGCAAAAATCAAAGTGTGGGGAGTATCTCTGGGAGTTACCTGGATACTCTTTGTCGGAATCGTATTCGGTCATTTCAACATGAATCTGGACGAACACCTGCTCCACTTTCTAAAAGAATTCGGTCTGATTCTGTTTGTTTACTCAATTGGTTTGCAGGTAGGACCCGGCTTTTTTTCAGCATTCAAAAAGGGTGGCTTTACCCTGAATATGCTGGCCATGCTGGTAGTAGTATTAGGAGTAACCATTACTGTTATCCTGCACTTCACCACCGGAACTCCGATTACCACAATGGTAGGTATTCTGTCGGGAGCCGTCACCAATACTCCGGGGCTGGGAGCCGCACAACAGGCCAATAGTGATTTGAATGGTATAGATGCTCCCGAAATTGCTTTAGGATATGCTGTCAGTTATCCGCTGGGTGTAGTAGGTATCATCCTTTCACTGCTTGCTTTGAAATATCTCCTTCGCATCAATACTGCTCAAGAAGAAAAAGAAGCGGAAGTCGGTCTGGGACATCTCCAGGAACTTACCGTACGTCCTATCTCCATTGAAGTGAGAAACGAATCGGTAGACGGCATCAGGATTAAAGAACTCCGCCCGTTACTGAACCGTAAGTTTGTCATTTCCCGCATCAAACACCGCGAGGGTGGAGAAACCGAATTGGTCAATTCCGAAACAATTCTACATGTAGGGGATATCATATTAGTGATCTCTACCCCGATTGACGTGGAAGCAATCACTGTATTCTTCGGAAAGGAAATCAAAATGGAATGGGAACAACTGAACAAAGAGCTCATTTCACGCCGTATCCTGATTACTAAACCGGAATTGAACGGAAAAACGCTTTCACAACTCAAAATCAGAAACAACTTCGGAGCAAACATCACCCGTATCAATCGTTCGGGAGTAGACTTGGTAGCCTCTCCACAATTACAGTTACAAATGGGAGACCGTGTCACCATTGTAGGTTCTGAACTGGCTGTTGCCCATGCAGAGAAAGTACTTGGCAACTCCATGAAACGCTTAAATCATCCGAACCTGATTCCTATCTTTATAGGTATCGCTTTAGGATGTATTCTGGGAAGTCTTCCTTTCGCATTTCCCGGAATTCCGCAACCTGTGAAACTAGGATTGGCAGGCGGTCCGCTCATCGTTTCTATCCTGATTAGCCGTTTCGGTCCGAAATACAAGCTGATTACTTATACCACCATGAGTGCCAACCTGATGCTTCGTGAAATCGGTATTTCCATCTTCCTCGCCTGTGTAGGTCTGGGGGCAGGCGAAGGGTTTGTAGAAACAGTCATTCATGGCGGAGGATATGTATGGGTAGGCTACGGAGTAATTATAACTATCCTGCCACTTCTGATTACGGGATTGATAGGACGATATTATTGCAAGCTGAATTATTTCACGCTGATCGGGGTTTTGGCAGGTTCGACCACCAACCCACCGGCATTAGCTTACTCCAATGACCTAACATCCTGTGATGCGCCTGCCGTTGGTTACGCTACAGTCTATCCGCTCACCATGTTCCTGCGAGTATTGACGGCACAAATATTGATTCTGTCGTTGGGATAACATATTAATATATCCTTTTCCATCCAATTGATTACTAACAAATGGAGAGAATAGGATCAGATGCCGGAATATTTGTTATTGGTCAATGGGATATTTTTTTAGAATAAAACAAACTAATTAATAAAAACTTTCTAACTTTGTGCCGTTAAGGTTTCCTTGAACAACTTTTGCGTTGTTAAGGAATTAAAAGGGAATGCCGTGTAAACCGGCAACAGAACCTGCTGCTGTAAATCTCCGCTCCTTGTAATCAGAGAGCAAAATTGCAACACGAAAGTCACTGGATAGTTTATCTGGGAAGGCGTTGCAAAATGGGATGAGTCAGAAGACCTGCCTTGATGCTCTGATTTACACCTGCGGGATTTCGGGTAGTAGTCAAATAGAAAATAAGCAATTATCTTTTATTTGGTATAATAGCTATATGTCCGTTTGTGTAGATTGAATTCAGATCTGAACAAACGGATTTTTTATACCTATAAAATAAAAGACATGCTTTCTATTCAAGTCCATTCATACAATAAGCATTGTATCCATTTACGGTGGATATTATGTTTGATTCTATCTTTATTTACCACATTACCGGCCATTTCCCAATCCAAGGTTCGGCATCAGACTTCTCTGTCTGATACACTTCTCAAACTCAAAGAAGTTACTATCTACAGTAATCGGATGCAAAAAAAGATGTCTCCTGTACAGATTCTGTCCGGCAAAGAACTTGAGAAGCTCAATGTTTACTCCGTTGCCGATGCTTTGCGCTACTTTTCCGGAGTACAGATAAAAGATTACGGAGGTATTGGAGGACTAAAAACCGTCAATATACGAAGTATGGGCAGTCATCATGTCGGAGTATTTTATGATGGTATTGAATTAGGAAATGCGCAAAATGGAGTTGTCGATCTAGGCCGTTTTTCATTAGATAATATGGAAGTCATTTCACTATATAATGGTCAAAAAAGTGCCATCTTCCAACCTGCCAAAGATTATAGTTCCGCAAGTGCCATATATATGCAGACACGAAAACCCCTATTCAAAGGGGAAAAGAAAAACAATCTGAACATCGGGGTGAAAGGCGGTTCATTCTCTACCATCAATCCGTCACTACTTTGGGAACATCGTTTCAACGAACGAATAAGCAGTTCCATCAGTACGGAGTATATGTATACATCAGGACGATATAAATTCACATACGCCAAGAAAGATGGTTACGACACAACAGCTGTCCGTCAAAATGGAGACGTAAGAATGTTACGTTTGGAGAATGCATTCTTCGGAAAAATCCCCAAAGGAGAATGGAAAGCCAAAGCATACCTATACAATTCGGAACGGGGATACCCCGGAGCTGCGGTAAGAGAAGAACCGGGTAAATTTCGCCATCAGGACCGGCAGTGGGATACCAATCTGTTTGTGCAAGGCTCTTTTCAAAACTATTTTAAGCCTTGGTACAGTCTGCTAGCCAACGGAAAATATGCTTATGACTATCTCCACTATTTATCCGATCCCAGACTGGATGTCACCACCATGTATGTAGACAATCACTACCGACAGCAAGAAATCTATGCTTCGGCCGCCCATTTATTCACCATCTATCCCTGGTGGAGTATGTCATTATCCAACGATTTTCAATGGAATACATTACGGGCCGATCTCATAGATTTTGTCTATCCAACCCGTAATACAATCCTGACTTCTGCCGCCACGTCCTTTGACTTCAACCGCCTCATGTTGCAGGCGAGCCTGTTATATACTCATGTCGACGACAATACACGTACCAAAGGAGCCAATGCAGGCACCAAAAACAAATACACTCCGTCTGTCATAGCCACCTGGCAACCATTGACCAAGCTCCCTCTGAATGTACGGGCCTTTTATAAGAAAGTCTTTCGCATGCCGACTCTCAATGATTTGTATTATACTTTTATAGGCAATAAGGACTTAAAACCAGAATATACCACCCAATACGATGTGGGTATCACTTTCTCTCACACCTGGAATAACCATTGGCTGAAAAGCCTGGACTTACAAATAGATGGTTACTATAATGAAGTAGATGATAAAATCATTGCCATGCCTACCTCCAACCAGTTCCGTTGGACTATGATAAATCTCGGACATGTGGAAATTCGGGGATTAGACGCAGCCATACGAGGAGAATGGGGTTTCGGAAAGGTGGAACTTAGCACTCTATTCAATTACACCTATCAAAAGGCACAGGATTTTACCGATCCTACCAGTGAATGGTATGGAGGCCAGATTCCTTATATACCTTGGCATGGAGGTTCCATCATCCTCAATGGAAGTTATCAAACATGGTCTTGCAACTATAGTTTCATTTATACAGGTGAACGTTATGAAGCAGTCGCCAATATCCCGGAGAACTACGCACAGCCTTGGTATACCCATGATTTTTCCCTATCCAAAACTTTTCAATGGGGGAAAACGGGAATACGTGTAACGACAGAAATTAATAATATCTTCAATCAGCAATATGAAGTAGTGCAATGCTATCCTATGCCCGGTACAAGTTTTAAAATCAAATTAAACGTCATGTTATGAGAATATCTGTTCTATCCATCATTATCTGTTTTGTTCTTCTGTCGACTTCTTGTCGCGAAGATGAACGCATTATTCCGTCAACTCCCAACCAAGTTACTCCCGGAGTAAGCGGCACCTCTGTCAAAGGTTTCTTTCTACTCAATGAAGGAAATATGGGAAGCAACAAGGCTACCCTTGATTACTTTGATTACGAAACCGGTATCTATCATAAGAATATCTATGCGGAACGGAACCCGGGAGTCGTACAAGAATTGGGGGATGTGGGAAATGATATCCAAATCTATGGAAATAAGTTATATGCCATCATCAACTGTTCTCATTTCGTAGAAGTGATGAATGTAGAAACAGCAAAACACATCACGCAAATTTCCATACCTAATTGCCGTTATATCGTCTTTAAAGATAAATATGCATACGTCAGTTCGTATGCAGGCCCTGTCAAAATAGATCCCAACGCCAGACTGGGGTATGTAGCACGTGTTGACACTACCACACTGACTGTCAAGGACACCTGTGTGGTCGGCTACCAGCCGGAAGAAATGGTGATTGTGGGCAACAAACTCTATGTAGCCAACTCCGGCGGGTATCGCGTACCTAATTATGACCGTACGGTATCCGTCATCGACTTGAACACATTCAAAGTTATCAAAACCATTGATGTGGGAATCAATTTGCATAGAATGGAATTAGACCAATACGGAAATATTTATGTCTCATCCCGGGGAGATTATTATGACACTTACTCCGAAACATTTGTAATAGATTCCAATACCGATAAAGTAATCGAAGAACTACCGCTTCTTCCCAATACAGAAATGGCCATTTGCAGAGATTCACTGTATGTATACAGTACAGAATGGAGTTATTACACCAACAGTTGGACAGTCTCTTACGCCATCTATAATACAAAAACAAAGAAAACTGATACCCGCAATTTTATTACAGATGGTACGGAAAAATCTATCAAGATACCTTATGGAATAGCAATCAATCCGGAAACAGGTGAATTCTTCGTCACCGATGCCAAAGACTATGTGACTCCCGGCACATTATACTGTTTCTCCCGGGATGGAAAAAAGAAATGGTCAGTCATCACGGGGGACATTCCGGCACATATTGCCTTTACAGATAAGAAACTAAAAGAGATTCAATAATTCACAATTCTATTAATAATTAAAAACAAAAGCAATGAAGAAAATTCTATTTTTACTGCTCACTGTCGTTACAGTATGCAGTTGCTACAATGACGATGATCTCTGGGATAAAGTCAATGATCTCGACGGACGAGTAGAAACACTAGAAACAACAGTCAAGAAAATGAACTCTGAAATTACAACTTTACAGAGTTTGGTAGACGCATTAAATCAAGGGAAAGTAATCACCAACACGGAACAGACATCTGATGGCTACACATTAACTTTCAGTGATGGAAGCACCGTATCTATCAAAAATGGAAAGAATGGTACAGATGCTCCTGTGATTGGAGTGAAAGCTGACGAAGACGGAATATATTACTGGACCATTACTACCAACGGTACTACAGAATGGCTGCCGGATGCAACTAACAAGTTAAAAGTGACGGGTACAACTCCAGTTATGGGAGTTGACAGTGACGGATACTGGACCGTTGATACAGGCGAAGGAGCCAAACGCATTAACGGAACAGACGGAAAACCTGTGAAAGCGGAAGGACAAGACGGAGACTCTTTCTTCAAATCTGTTACAGTTAATGACAATCATGTACTAGTTACTCTTGCAGATGGAACGTCGTTCACATTGCCCAAAGGGGAAACATATACATTTGACATTGCCAATAGGGATTATACCTTGTTCTCGTCTAATGAAACAAGGACGTATCTTCTTACAACTGCCAATATAGACGACGCAACATTAATTGCTATTCCGCAAGGATGGACAGCGGTTCTTAATGATAAAGACTTAAGAATCACAGCTCCGGCAGTTTCAGGTGATGATGTCAAAGATGGTGAACTTAAAATACTTGTCACTCCGTCCAAAGCTTTCGGTAAAGTAATAAAAATGCAATTAAGAGCAGTGCGTGAAGCACACTTCTTGACATTCGAGGATGTTGATTATAAAGGTGATGCTAACATGGTAGGAGAAAGAAACTGGTCATCATTAATTGACAGCCAACAATATGGTGGCCCACTACTTTATCCTAAGAATAACCAACTCTATAACTGGAGTGATGCAAACAACACTTTTCTTGCTTCCGAACTTCCTAACGGATGGGGTGATTACCAATACTGGGGTGGCGGACACGCAATTTCCAATTATCTGGATATGGATCTTACTCATGGAGACTTCCAGCACCAACTAGCCGTTTATTATCAGGATGCAAAAACTGGTTTTGGAGGACATAATGGTTCCAAAAACTTCTGCGTACATTACGGCTATGCAGACAATTCCGGATATGCCAACGGTCCATTACCCTATATTTACTTTGGAGACGGAGTTGCTCGTGTAGTTGACCACATGTATGTGACTATGACGACCTACCTAGCCAACTGTGTGGCCAACGGTAACGGTTTGACCGCACCCGCAGGCAAAGATGATTGGGTGAAACTGGTTGCTATCGGTTATGATGAAGATGGAAAAGAAGTAGCTACACGTCCGGAATTTTATTTGGTTGGAGCCGAGGGTAATATACTTGAATGGACAAAATGGGATTTATCCGCATTAGGCAAAGTGGTCAAAATAGACTTTAATGTCACTGGAAGTAATGATAACGGATATGGTTTCAGCCAACCTGCCTATTTTGCTTATGATGATGTAGCAGTGAGATTCTAATGAAACATATTATACTTTTTTTATTTGTTCTGTTAGCATTAATATCATGCGTGAAAGAAGAGGAGGACTCTCCTCTTCTTTCCGCTCCTGTCATTACCTTGAAAGAAGAATCCCCCATCTATAAAACAAAAATTGGTCGGGAGATAACCATCGCTCCCATTTATGAAAATACCGATTCGGAAACGACCTTTAACTGGACAATAGATGGAAAGAGTATCTGTACCACTTCCACCCTGACATTTTCAGCCGATGAAGCAGGCAGGTATTTCATTCTGATTTCTGCCACCAATGCCGGAGGGACAACAGAAAAGGAGATACGTATCGATGTCTTTCAACTTGATGTACCTACTATCTCTATTGCGGATGCCGACAAAGGTTTCAAAGTGCTTCAAGGCTCTGAACTAACCATTACACCTATAGTAGATTCTTTTCTGGAAACCAGTTACTCCTGGCAAATAAACGGTGAAGATATTTCGAACGAATTAACCTGTACTCTCCCCACAATCGAGCTTGGCGAATATCAGGTTCGTTTTGCTACTCACAATGAAGATGGCGATGACGAAGTAACTTTCAAAGTAGAAGTTTGTTCACCGGATCAAGTAGATTTCAACTGGACATTCCTGCAAACGGAATATAACATGTCAGCCGGCAGAACTATCCGTATCAAACCGGTTGACGTGAATAATGCACTGGATGCAGTCTATACATGGACTGTGGACAATGAACAAGTGCAATCCGGAGAAAATGATACTTATCTGTTTACATCCGAGCAGCAGGGAGAACACACAGTAAAGGTAGAAATGAGGAACTCATATATACTCGCTACGCAAACATTAAAAATCAATGTTTGCCCTCCCGCAGGAACATACCAGCGGAAGATTAGCGCCACAAGTTCTGCGTCAATGAACAGAGTATATGAATATTTACCGGCTCCCGGTCAATTCATCAATGAGAATCATACCACAACAACTATGGCAGAAGCCTGCACCTATGCAGAAGAACGAATCAATCAGACGGCTTATGTTTCCCTAGGCGGATTCGGTGGATACATCATCGTTGGATTCGATCATAGTATCGTGAATGATGGAGATTACAACATTGCTATTACAGGAAACGCTTTTGATGGTTCGTCAGAACCAGGAATTATATGGGTAATGCAGGACGAAAATGGTGATGGGTTACCTAATGACACTTGGTATGAATTGCGCGGATCCGAATATGGGAAAGCCGAAACCTGGCAGGACTATGCCGTCACCTATCATAAACCAACTGGTATTCAGCTTCCCACCCCATGGACAGACAATCATGGTCAAAGTGGGTCTATTGATTATCTGGGTGCTTTTCACCGGCAAGATTATTATTATCCCGCCTGGGTAAAGGAAAAACAATATACTTTGCGAGGTACTCGCCTGAAAGAGCGTAATTACGATCAATCCGGTAATGGTACTTATTGGGTAAATGATAGTTATGAATGGGGATATGCTGATAATTTCAGTGCCATTGATCGTCTGACAGATGATGACAACTATAATGCCGGACCGTCTGACAATCATTTCAAGATATCCCATGCTGTAACTTTCGACGGTAAGGATGCAAACCTGAAGTACGTTGATTTTATCAAAGTACAAGTGGGTGTTAATAGTAAAAGCGGTTGGTTGGGTGAAATATCCACTGAAGTTTTTGGAATAAAGGATTTCAACATGCTCAAATAATTGATAGAATATACATAAGAGATTCTTTTCCCTATTAAATATAGAGATAAAAATTACCAAATGGTAATTTTTATCTCCTCCCATAACCCTACCTTTGTCGCCATTTTCAACGACAAAGGTAGAAAGTTATGAAAGATAGTATTGATTTCGGCAGTATGAACATCTCCACGTTGTTCCGTAAGTTACTAATTCCTACGGTACTTGGGATGGTATTCTCGGCTCTGTTCGTTATTACGGACGGGATATTTGTAGGAAAAGGAATTGGCAGTGACGCGCTGGCGGCAGTAAATATCACTGCACCGCTTTTTATGATCGCAGCGGGTATCGGACTGATGTTCGGAGTGGGAGCTTCGGTGGTGGCTTCCATTCATTTATCTCAGGGAAAACGCAAAGTAGCAAGTATTAATATCACTCAGGCAATTGCTTTTTCCGCATTGCTCATACTTATCCTGTCTGCTCTGTGCCTTTATTTTATAGAGCCATTAGCCAGATTATTAGGTAGTTCGGACCGATTGTTGCCGTTAGCTGTAGAATATATGGCATGGTACATTCCTTTTCTCGTATTCTACGAAGTCTTAAATATAGGTATGTTCTGCATCCGTCTGGACGGTTCACCCACCTATGCCATGATGTGTAATGCGGTTGCAGCCATACTCAATATCATACTGGATTATATATTCATCTTCGAACTTGGTTGGGGAATAATGGGAGCAGCTTTTGCCACCAGTCTGGGAACTGTCGTGGGAGGGTTGATGACACTGATTTACTTACTCCGTTTCTCTCGTACCCTCCATCTATGCCGGATAAAGTTAAGTATCAAAAGTCTGTTACTGACTCTTCGCAACATCGGTTATATGATTAAACTGGGAAGTTCTGCTTTTATCAGTGAAGCCTCCATTGCCTGTATGATGTTTCTGGGGAACTACGTTTTCATCCGCCATCTCGGTGAAGACGGAGTGGCAGCATTCAGTATTGCCTGTTACTTCTTCCCTATCATCTTCATGGTCTATAATGCCATTGCACAATCCGCACAGCCGATTATCAGCTACAACTTCGGAGCCGGACAGCCCGAACGTGTACGAAAGACACTGCATCTCGCCATTCGGACTGCTTTAATCTGCGGTATCAGCTTTTTCATTCTTACCGCACTATGCTGTCAGGACATTGTTTCGTTATTCATTGACCGCAGCTACGCTGCATTTGATATAGCAGTAAACGGGCTTCCTTATTTCGGAGTAGGATTCATTTTCTTTGCCGTCAACATGATTGGCATTGGTTATTATCAGAGTGTCGAAAGAGGTCAGCGGGCAACAATTATCACTCTTCTCCGGGGAGTCGTATTTATGTTGATCGGATTCTTTGCGCTCCCTCCGGTATTGGGTATACCGGGTATCTGGCTAGCCGTACCATTGGCAGAGTTATTAACCACTTTCTATATTTTCGGAATTTATTTGAAAGATCGTTTCATTGTCTGCCGACGATAAGTATCTTTGCAATATGAGAACATTCATTGAAAAACTTTGCGATAGATACAAGGTATCAGAAACCGATGTACAGTCTCTACTGAACTGTATGGAAGAGGTACATTTCAAAAAGAGAGATTTAATAGTACGCGAGGGGACAAAGAACTGTAATCTTTATTTTATCAAGACAGGAATATGGCGAGCCTATTATCATAAAGACGGAGTGGATACTACCATCTGGTTTGCTTCAGACGGAGAAGCTGCTTTCTCCGTCTGGGGCTATGTAGATAATGCCTACTCATTAATAAATATTGAGGTCATGTGTGACAGTGTGGCCTATTGTATTTCCCGAACAGCTCTGAATCAGCTATTCGCCTCATCCATCGGACTCGCTAATTTGGGGCTCCGCCTCATGGATCATCAGTTTCTTCAACAGGAGAACTGGCTTATCAGCTCGGGAAGCCCACGGGCTAAAGAACGCTATCTCAACCTTATCAAAGAGACTCCGGAATTATTGCAATATGTACCTTTAAAACATATTGCGTCTTACTTGTGGATAACTCCGCAGTCGCTAAGTAGGATTCGGGCGAAGATAGCATCTTCTTCTCTTTAATAGACGCCTCTAAAAGAAGTGGTTCTGTCAACATGATTAGTTATAACAGAACCACTACTCGGCATTATTCCAATCACTTAATAGAGAAATAACAACTGTTTTATTTCAATTATAAATCTGAGTCCGGAGCCAAATATTTAAGTTTTCCCCACGATTTATTGGGTTCATTGCCTAACCATAGCTCAAGCTTTCCTCCTTTCGTAAAGTCTGCATGATTAAATTGTGCATAATTCCATTCCATACCGTTCAATTGCGCACGTTGGATATAACAATTTTCAGCAGAATTATTGTGGGTAGTTATAGTAAATGTACTTCCTTCATAATAATCCCCATTCAGTTTGATTGTGATCTTATCAAAAATAGGTGAAGTAATATCGTAGTATGGAGTATCAGATTCCGTACCTGTTACACTAAATAGTCCAAGTGCCATCAATGCACTGACCCCTCCCATTTGACCTTCATCTTCATCATGACCACCGTACCCTTTATCTGGAGTAATTCCTCCATACGCACGTTCTTTTACCTGACGTACCCAATATTGTGTCAACCAAGGTTTTCCACCATAAGCAAAGATGTGTGCATTAGAACATCCGGGCTGATTAGCATAACTTACGTATCCTCCACTGTAAGCATAAACAAAATCTAAATCTCTTGCCTGCTCAAATGCGAAATTTAATTTCTCGCAAAACTTATCTGCTCCTCCCATCATCTTTACCAGCTTAGGCAGTTCATGAGACAAAGACCATGTGGCCTGCCAGGAATTCGCTTCCACCCAACCGTTTCCACTCAATGCATCCTGATGCAGCCATTCACCATTTCTCTTTTTCGGAAATACCAAGCCCAGTTCCGCATTGAATAAAGGAGTCCATGCTCGTGAGCGTTTTTCAAACATACGTGCATCCGAGTGTTTTCCCAACCTTGCAGCCATCCGGCTTGCTCCCCAATCTTGAAATGCCCATTCCAGAGTTTTACTTGCATTGTCCGGACAATAACCATGACTGATATAAAACTTTAAATCATCAGCACTCTCATAGCTCATCATTCCGCCAGGCATATGATTACGTTTTATGACATCAAATGTATGCAAAGGATCGGCTTTTTTCATAATTCCTTTCATATATGTACTTACCAGCAAGCTGGTAGCCGGACAACCGCTCATAATAAATGAATATCCACCCGAACATGCCCCACGAGGCAACAGCTTACCATTATCAGCATACTGAACTAAACAAGCAGATAAATCATCCATGACTTCGGGCCATGCCAGACCCCATAATACGTTTAAATTCCAGTGTGTCAACCAAAGCCCGTCAAAGCCATACATATTAAACTTAGGTTTTCCATCCGCCGTAAGTGGAAGACGACGTACCTTCATAGGTTCAGACGTACGTTTATTGACGTATTTATTTCCGGCATAATCCGGATAATAGCCATTCACATCATTTATTTTATGTCGCCCTAGCAATACATGCCAAAGGTCAGTGTAGAATTTGATGCGTTGAGCATCCGTACCACCTTCAACAGCTATACGTCCTAAAGCCTCATTCCAGACAGAACGGGTTTCTTTACATACCTTGTCAAAATCCCAATGGTTCAGTTCCGCATCCATATTGGCTATTGCATTGTCTACGCTTGTATATGAGAATGCCATTTTAAAAAGCAACTCTTCAGCATTCAATTGTCCAAAGTTCAAAACCATACCGGCAGCATTCCCCGCAATAGCCTCAACATCGGGCAAGACACCTTTCTCATTCCATCCGTCAATGCTTTTTATGGGACGGTTACAATCTAGTACAAAGCTTATTTTTATGCTGTCAGGACCACCCCAAAAGCGTTCTGTCGTGAAAAATTCTCCTACAACACGTGTATTGCTGACACGCAGTAAGGTAGCTTTATCCATAGAGCAATTCCCTAAAACACTACCTACATCCACCAATAATTTGGCATTTACATTTTCGGTATAATTCAAACGGTAGAATGTAGCCCGCTCTGTTGCCGTATACTCCACCCAAGTCTTATACCGGTCCAAATACAGACGATGATAGCCTGGCTGAATTATTTCACTTTCATGTTTAAAAGGTGATTTCCATCCTGCCATACCTTCAGTAGGATTTATTTCCCCTACAACCGGCATAATGTTCGGACCGGAAATCATCCATTCATTTATTTGAGAGAATCCTAAGATATCCGGAAAATTATAATTATATCCGCCACCTCCCTGATTTTTATTGCGGGTGAAAGCATGAGCAGCCACCATACCAAAGGGACGTCCGCCCGGAGTACAGAAAAACCACCGTCCCCGGGTAGTTTCAATATAAGGGTCAACCCACTCTACATAGTCAGTTTGATTACCATGTGCGGCAAAAACTTCGATTTCAGACAACCCCAAATTCTTTCCATTCCCATCTGTTGCCTCAAAACGAATCCATTTCACCTTTTTCTTAGGGAAAGAGATACTTTTCGGGCTTCCATCATTGGGAATAGCTGTTACACTAAGCTGAGATCCATCACTGAAATGAAGAGTTCCACCGGCAAGGTGTTCAGCAAGAGATACCCGGTCATACAGCACCACTCGATCCACACACACTTCTTCATCCCATTCCAACTGTGCCCACGGGGTATACATGACTCCCCACGATGTAACACTTCCCTTGCAAGCCCACTCGCCCTTATCATCATACATTATTTTACCGTCAACCAGGTTGTCGGCAGCATAATTCTCATTCAACACATTAGATACCGTGACATGCGCCCGTGGGGCTATATTATCTTGTGCTGCCTGAAGTACAAGAATATTGCTGCACCATATAGCAGCTACTAGCAATCCTTTTATTATGTTTTGATTCATCATTATATTTTTATTTATTATATGTCTGCTCTCCACATTTCCGTTCTCCTACCGCAAAAGCACAATAGGTGAGATACAACACACAAAGTAAAATGACAATAACTCCAGCCGTAATTCCGGCGTTATCTATTGCAAACCCAATAACAGGAGTTACCACTCCCCCTCCGGCTACAGCCGTCAGCATTAACCCGGAAATCTGATTCATTTTTGTGGGACACTCTTGAAATGCCATCGAGTAAATAATAGAAAATACAGACGAAGCAAAAAAGCCAATTCCGCCAATACATAATAGACTAACAGCGGGATTCTGAACACTAATCAATAATACAAGCATCATGATACATGCCAGAATATTGACTTTGAAATAGCGGGCACCTGCAATGCGGGTCAGCAAGAAAGCACCGAGAAGAGCACCAACCGTTCTACTAAAGAAATATACTTGTGGAGCAAACTTCACTTGTTCCGCAGTCCAATCATACCGGATGCTCATTAATTTTGAACTGACATAATTTGTAGCGACATCCACACCTACAATAAAGAATATTCCCCAAAAAAGAATGAGTATGGTTCTATTTTTCAGCAGGTTGAAAGAATCAGAAACAGATACTTTACTCTCTTCCACCTGCTCTCTCCGAATGGGAGTAAACGTCAACCATAAAGCAAAGAATAATGTAATAGCGCCTAAAATGGGGAAACAATAATACCATTTATCATCACCAAAATGCAGGGTAGCAAATAATACAATTTCAGGACCTACCAACGAAGAGACAGCCTTGATAACCTGTCCGGCCGTCAGACTGCTAGTCAATAGCCGAGGGCTGGAAATAACATTATTCAATAACGGATTTAAAGAGATCTGTAATATGGCGTTCCCTATACCTAGCAAAACATACGCAATAACACATGTTACACTACTGTAGACCAACAATGGCAAAAACATCCCAACAACTGTTACCGCCATACTGGCGAGTACTGTATTTTTCCGTCCGTATTTACTCATTCTGTTACCAACAGGAATCCCTAAAAATAGAAACCAGATAAATACCATTGAAGGAACAAAACCTGTCATAGTTGGAGACCAATTAAAGCTCTTCTGCATATAGTCGGATGAAATACCGACTATATCACAGAATCCCATAACAAAAAAAGCGGCAAGCACGGGAATGGCTTTCAAATAAGAGTTATTCTTTACCATAACTATCACTTTAATATATGATCTACGGGTACCCAGAAGAAACGAGGCTGGTACAATGATGCCTTCTCAAATACCTTCTTCAAATCATAGGTATTAACGTTATAACACATCAATATTTTATCATTTTTCATGTATTGAGGATGTACCATTGTATTATAAGTCATCATACTGTCTTTTTCAAAATTAGGTTCATCGACCGTATAGAGCAATTTCTCATGACTAAATGCACCTTCAGGGCTGTCGGCAATATAGGAATAAATTTCTTTGGCATTTCCCGAACGATTTTGGGAAACCAACACAATTTTTTCATTTAGACTAAATACATTGAATTGCTCAGAGATATTTTTCTGAAGTCCTTCAAGTTTCGCTGTTTTAGTAGCATCCGCCTGCCAGCTAGCCCCATCCCAATACACAAAGTTCGCCAGCTTATTATCAACCAATTCAGCCTTCGCCACATGAACAACTGCCTTTGCTCCTGTCGAGTCCGACTTTGTTCCGTAAATGTAGATTGCATTTTGATAAGGCATCACTGCATGTCCATAGTGTACACCATTCTGATTGGCAGCAGGGATATTCATCTTATCAATGATCTTCATGGTTTTCACATCCAGACGAAAATAGTCACAACACATATATTCAAAACCAAAAGATCCCTCACCCACTTTCCTGAACTTGGACATGAACAAATGAAGAATACCATCTTTCACAAATCCATCTCCAGGCCAATACCAACGGGGTGAATCCCCATCCTGCTCTGCCAGTATATATGCAGAAGGATTCTTCAAATCACCACTATACAAGGTCTCCAGTTCTCCTTTCTCATTGATAATCGTAAAAGTGTTACCCATCACAAATTTAGAGTCTTTACTCCTTTTATCATCGACAACATCTCCAAAAAACGAGTCACCCCACATAAAAAGATTCCGTCCATCCTTCAAGTCTATTGATATAGCACCGTCACCTCCTGTCACTCCACTGCCAAGTCCAGGCATCAACCGTGTACACCACATTGAATCCAGTTCGACTTCCATCTGTGTTACAGATGACTTATTGTTGTTTTGGCAAGATACAAATAATGTACAGGCCAACAAATAGATAAACTTATTCATAATTCTATCTTTTTGGTTATTGTCCATAGCCTTCATTCTGCGTAATCATGTTTTGTGACAGGTCTATTTCTCTTTGAGGAATAGGAAATTTCACATGGTATTCTTTAGGAGTAGATTCCGGTTTGGCAGCCTTTATGATAGACACAAATTCTTGCGGTGTACACATCCTGGTCAAATCAAACCAACGATGTCCTTCCATCACAAATTCATGACGATACTCATTCAATACGGCCTTCTTAAATCCCTTATAGTCAGTAGGTACAGCCGTGGTCAGTCCGGCACGGTTCCTTACAGCATTAATTGCGATTACCGCCTCCTCATTAGCTCCTTGATTTATTTCATTCAAAGCTTCGGCTATAATCAAATACATCTCTGCTGTACGAATTGCCGGAAATATAGCCTCTGTATTATTCCCTTTAGGTTCGGCTTGACTATCCCAATACTTAAAAACATAGGGCTTATCGAAATCCTTAATGCTACCATCACTATAAGTAAAACTTCTCTTCAAAGTAACATCCAGGCGCTGGTCATTCTGCTGGTCAAAGCTATTCCATAAATCTTCGGTAGCATTTTCCCATCCTTGGGCATTGCTTACTCCGTCAAGGGCAGGCAATAAACGTACCAAAAACTGTGCACCTTTCCAACCTTCACTCAACGTTGCGCTAAAGTTTACTCCCCAGATTATTTCCGTATTAAAACGATTGGCCACTTTAAATAAATCACCGTAGTTTTCAAGCATAGGGAAATTCGGGATGACAGATTTAGCCTTGTCTACAGCAAGCTGGTAATGCTCCTGACTATGATGTTCTGCTGCATAAGTTAGATAAACCCTGGCTAACAAAGCTGATGCAGATGCAGGATAAGGTCTTCCTCCGCCAAAGCGTTCAGTGTACTTCAAATCGGTTTCAGCAGTCTTAAGATCCGAAAAGATCAATTCATAAATTGTCTCTTTGGAGGTCCGGCTAGTTGCATCTTCCTCTGCACTTTCAACATTATGTTCGCGTAAAGGAACATCACCAAACATCCGGATCAAATCAAAATACATCATTGCTCTAAAGAATTTTGCTTCGGCCACCAACTGATTTCTTAAAGTCACATCCATATCAATAGATGGAACTTTATCAATCACGACATTACAACATTTTATCGTTTGATAAAAATCTCTCCACAGCAATTCTACAGGCTGATTATATTGGTCTATTTGCATATTTTCCACCGATTGGTAGTCAATGCTGGTCTGATTAGTTTCCGAATTATCAGCAAACATATCCTGAAGAACCCAATAATCATTGTAGAAAGTACCACCATAGTTTTTATCCCATAACCCATTCGGAGCATATCCGATAATCAAATAATCATAAATAGCATTGGTGGCGGATATAGCATGCTGAGCTGTTTTATAATATCCTTCACTTGTAATATTCCCTTTAGGCACTTCGTCGAGGAAATCCGAACAAGCAGTGAACATGAATGCTCCACTCAATAAAATGCTTAATATGTATTTTTTCATAATCTATTCTTTTTTAAAAATTCATTCTTAAACCAAACTCATACGATTTAGACATCGGATAAGAACCATAATCAGCTCCCATTGAAAGATTGTCGTTAGAAAAACGACTTACCTCAGGATCATATCCGGAATAATTGGTGAACGTATAAATATTCTTTAATCCGGCAAAGATTGTAAGTCCCTCACAATAAAATTTCTGAAGGATGCTTTTGGGGAAAGTATAACTTAACGTGATATCTTTTATTCTGAGATATGAACCGTCTTCCACATAATGATCGGACAAAATAGTACCAGATGATTTAGTCGTGGCACGAGGATATTTATTAGTAGGATTCTCAGGAGTCCATCTTTCCAATGCTGCCACAGAATTATTTTTATGTCCGTCAAAACTTTCCAATGAAAACTTATTGAAGTTCACAATCTCATTACCTACCGCACCTTGCAAATAGACTGTCAGCCCAATGGATGAATGATCGCGCAGGTTATAAGTAAAGGTATTATTGAATCCGAAAGTAAAATCCGGATTAGCATTTCCCAACTCATATAAATCGTCCTCATTAATCACATTATCACCATTCTTATTGACATATTTACGATCACCATGTTTCAAGGTTTTTCCAGAGAAATATGGAATTTTAGACAAGTCTTCGCTCAATTGTGCTATTCCATCAGTTTTATATCCATAAATTGTACCGATAGGCTTACCCTCATTTATTTTAGTCCAATAGGTTACTCCCAAAATAGATGTCCCCGAAAGATTTTCCTGGCTTCCAGCTAAATCTGTAATTTCATTCTTATTGTAACCGAGAGTAAAATTCATATCCCAGCCGAATTTACCGGCAAAAGGTACTGCACCCAAAGCAAATTCAAAACCCTCATTACGCAGACTGCCAACATTCTTTACGGCTGTATCATAACCGGTATTAAACGACACAGGCATAGCAAGCAGCAAGTCGCGCGTATTTTTTCGGTAATAGTCCGCAGTTAAGGTAAGACGATTATTAAATAAACCCAAGTCAAAACCAAGATTCACCTGCGAAGTTGTTTCCCACTTCAAGTCTTGATTACTCAATGTATAAGGCACCACGCCGGTTGCCACTTCACTATTGCCAAAATAAGCTTCCGTGTTATACATTAAACCTTGCGAACTATATGGAGGAATTCCTTCATTGCCCACAATACCATAACTTACTCTCAACTTCATATTTGAAATGGCTTGTGCCTGCTTCATGAAATTCTCTTCTGAAATTCTCCATGCACCCGAGATTGAAGGGAAAAAGCCATATTTATTTCCCTTACCAAATTTTGAAGATCCGTCAATACGACCGGTCAGACTCATTAAATAACGACCACCGTAATTATAATTCACACGAGCCAGATAAGATAACATCTGCCATTCGGAGATACCCGAACTTGCAGCTTGACGCAATGCTCCTGATTGTATTGAGTTGAATCCTAAAAATCCGTCTGTAAAATCAGCTGTTGAAACTGCCGAATTTTCCGAGACAAAAGCTTGCGCCGTCATACCGGCCAAAGCGCTAATCGTATGCTTCTCAAAAGTGTTTGTATAGTTGACGGTATTCTCCCATACCCAGTTGTAACCGTCACGATTTCCTATGCTGGCATAGCCACCATTCGATTCTGCACGTTTAATCTCCCCGGGAGCAAAAGCCTGATCCTTTATATAGAAATAGTCAACACCGATACTAGTCTTAAAGGTTAGATTTTTAATTGGAACCCATTCTAAATAAGCATTAGCCAATGTCCGGAATGAAGTATTTCTATTTTTCGCTTCATAGGCATCTTGTACAGGATTACCCACATTATTAGTTGTCGTCAGATTGTTTTCATAAATATAATCTCCGGATTCATTTCTCACGGGAAGAGCCGGATTCATCTCCAATGCCCAAGAAGTGATAGAAGAAGCAAATCCTCCTTCCGAGTTTGTTACTACACCATTTGAACGGCTATAACTCAGATTCACAGATACGCCAGTCTTTAGCCATTTATTTATTTGCTGCCCCAAGTTAATGCGGAAACTTCCTTTTCCGAAATCTGAACCAATAATTATACCATCTTGCAACAGTAAATTACCGGAAACAAAATAAGTCGTTTTATCATTACCACCTGATACTGAAATATCATAGTTCTGCATAGGTGCTGTGCGGAATATCTCATCTTGCCAGTTCGTATTCAGTTTGGACAGATTATTTAACCCAGCAAAAACGGGATTTCTTTCTTCACCAGCATTGTCCGTTGCTTCATTTCCTAATTCGGCCAATTGGACTGCATTCAGCATATCCATTTTTTTAGTTACCTGCTGCAATGTGTATTTAGCTCCGATAGAGACTTTAGGCTTTCCATTTTTACCTTGTTTGGTAGTGACCAGCACAACCCCATTCGCTCCACGGGCACCATATATGGAAGTTGCAGAAGCATCTTTCAAAATTTCAATGGATTCAATATCATTGGGATTGATATTAGTCAAAGGATTAAGAGCCGGATTCTTTAAAGTCCCGGTGCTGAATGTATTTGCATCACTAATCACAGGAACACCATCAATCACATACAAAGGTTCATTATTTCCATTAATAGAACTGGTACCTCTGATTCGAATAGAAGTTCCGGCACCGGGCTGCCCCGAAGTGTTCAAAACAGCTACACCGGCTGCTCTTCCCTGAATACCCTGGTCCAAAGAAGTTATCGAAGTGGAAGACAATTGTTCTGACTTGATAGTGGAAATTGACGAAGTCAGATCACTTTTCTTCTGCACACCATATCCTACCACTACCACATCAGCCAATACTTGCATATCATCTTCCAGCACTATGTGAAATTCTCTCTTTTGTGCGGTAACTTTAACGATCTTTGTTTGGTATCCCACAAAAGAAATCTCAAGTACTGATTTGTCGGGAACAGATAATGAAAATTCTCCATCCTTATTAGAAATGGTTCCATAAGTTGAACCTTGCTGTAAAATAGTAGCTCCGATAATGGGGTCACCCATTGCATCACGAACTGTACCCTTGACGTTCAAACTTTTATTCTGTGCACTAACACTTCCCAGAATAAACATCAACAACAATAAAGTTATGCTCCTAAATAAATTATTCATGTGTTTTTATGATTAGATTGTTTATTAATAAGATCCCGGATTACAAGACGCTACAATATAGTTATCCGGATTTTGTCCCCGATAAGGAGTAAAATCTTCAGTTTTGGATACTGGCGTATAAACTTCCAACACTCTTTCATTTGAAGAATAGCCATCCCCTAGTCCTGAAAGGTCTTGATAACTTTCCAATATCATTTTACGATCCGACAACTGTAATACATTATAATGAGTCATCAAAGCTTGGGACGGTGAAAACACATTATAGTGAATGGTAGATAAAGTCTTGACAGTAGCTCCGTCCATAGTAACCTTCCATGCACAATAGGAATTTAACGTTTCCAAAGCGGCACTTGAGAATATGAATCCCCAATCAACCTGCCAAGTCAAGTCTGAATTAAACCGGTGTATATCATCTTTCAAGTCAGGAGTAGCTGTATCTTCTCCTTTAATAGTTTGTGATGCCAATACCCAGTCATATTTTAGCAATAACGGAATCTGCGCCAGCTCCACTGTTAAAACCAGATCTGCGGCATCCACCACACTGTTATTCTCATCCATTCCATAAAAGGAGTACACTAATATTCCATTTTCATCACCGGCAATAATCTCCTCAGTAAATGTATATGGAAAGCTCAATTCCCTCACATTCAATTCCTTTAAATAGGAACTGACTTCTTTTCCTTCGATACTTTTTTTAACCACAATTTTCGAAATCAAATCAGGATGAGGCAGTGACAGTTCTACAGAAACATAATCCCCAATCTTAATTTTCCCCTCCAAAGTACTTAAGGTCAGTAACCCTGTCTGTCCCTTATCATCATTTTTACACGAAATAATTAATGATGATATCATTCCTAACACAATAGAAATGAAAATGATTTTTTTAAGTGTTTTCATATGATATTTAGTTTACGAATATTACGTTAAGTCTATTTTTTGTAGCGCATAGGCATAAGCACCTCGCATAATAGAGCGGCTGGCACCTTCTTTACTACACAGTACCAAGGTCTGTTTTAATTGATGATAGGTAGTAGTCAAACGAGTACCTGGAATGACAACCTGACTATCAGATAAACTCAAAAAGCGAGCTCTTTCCGATTCATCTTCTCCATTATATACCTCCATGGAAACACATGGAAACTTATTTCCCGAAAAAGTAGTCAGTTGTGTTCTAAGTTCTGTTATCAGAGCAGGCAATATATACTTTGATGCGCCTGCAACCCCACCACCTATAACCACCAGGCCATCCACAACATTCAGCATCGAAGCGACAGCAGCACCTGCCATCATGCCAAGTTCATTAAAACTTGTGATTGCTGCATGACGGTTGCCTTCCTTTATACCTTCAGCAATGTCATAAATATCCTTTGGACTCAATGAGGCAGAGTTTTGTCCGGACAAGTCGCCATACACTCTTTTCACAGCGCGTATACTAACACTTTCTTCGGCAAGCATATCTGGATATTTCTTATTTCTCATAAGCCAGATATCCCCTCCACAACCATTATCTCCGGTCAATAAGACTTTATCTATAACAACTCCTGCGCCGAATCCCGTTCCCAATGTTATACCAATCAAATTTTTATATTCCCTGCTGCAACCAGCTAAAGATAACTCTCTGTTTATCATAGGTAATGCACCCGATAAGGCTTCACCGTAAGCAAACAGATTTCCGTCATTTTCTATAAAAACCGGAATTCCGTATTTATGCTTCAATAAAGGACCTAATGCAACACCTCCTCTGAATGAAGGAAAATTGGGCAAATCACCAATTATTCCATTCTTATAATCAGCAGGACCCGGAAAAGCAAAACTTATTGCTACCGGAGGAACTGATATAGCAGCTATTACTCTATCAAATCCCTTTACCAATACTTCCAGACATTCATCTAAATTATCAGAAACTGCCGGAAGACTTATTGGGCTTATCATTTCATTATTTCCTTGAATGGCAGAAAACACAAAATTTGTTCCTCCTGCATCCAGGGTCAAAACGACCCGTTTATCATATTCATACATATACTATTTTAGGCTTAAAAAGTTCAACTACTAAAATCTGACATACGCCTTGATAGTGACACATTCCTTATTACAGGACTTTCCATAAGGTTTTATTGTATATTCACCCACAGAAGCAGGAATGATAAATGTTTCGGCATAATGCACCACGAAAGGTTCAAAAGCATGAATAGGACTCTCAACTACGGCCTCTTCTCCCTCCAACAGATTCAGTACATTTACACTATCGTTTGTGTGATGCAACACCGGTGATGAGAAACGGTGGCGACGAGTTTCGATAAATTCATTCGGATGCAGTCCGGTACGTTCTTCTACCCAACCTTCTCCGGAAGCAACTTCCTTAAACTGATTGCGAAGGTGTTCATTCACATATTCCGTATCGCGATTCCAGTTGATAACGCATTTACCACGTTCCACATTGATTGGACGCGGTTTTCCATCCAGTCCCAAGCGTTGCCAGTCCCATAGTTTGAAAGTAAAGAGGTTCGGAGTCGAACTGATTTCAAGCACCATACTGTTGGCACCGGAACAATGAACGGTTCCTCCCGGGATCAGGAAGTGATCGTGTTTCTTCGTCGGAATCTTATTTACGTATTTTTCTGCGTCAAACACCAGTTCACCTTTTTGTGCTTTACGCAAATCGCCGATCATCGCTTCTTTGTCCACTCCTGTCTTCACTCCCAGATAAACTACGGCATCTTCTTCCGCGTCTACCATGTAGTAACTTTCATCCTGCGTGTAGTACATACCGAAGCTGTCACGGATAAATTGAGTAGTAGGATGCACCTGCAAACTCAAATTACCTCCGCCCATCGTATCCAAAAAGTCGAAACGAATAGGGAAGTCTTTTCCAAAGCGTGCCTCCACCGGTTCACCAAGCAACTCTTTACTTTTCAGCAAAACCAAATCAACCGAAGGCAGTTCAAAGCGCACTCCGTTCACTTCAAAATAAAGGCTGTTCTCTTCAGGTACACAGTCAAAGCACCAGCCGAAATTTTCGCGTTCACGATCCAGATCGCAAACCTCTTTCATCCATTGACCACCCCAGGGAGCCGGATCGAAGAAAGGAACTACCCGGAACGGTGTGTTCACCGTTGCCTCTACCCCTTTAAAGAAAGTATCCTTATCAATCATCTTCGGTGTCCCGGCCACATGGGTGTCAATCCAGAATTCTACCCTGTCAAACAATCTTTCCTTATACCTATCACATACTCTCCAATCGTTGAAATACCCTCTCTTGTATTGCAAAGAAACAGCATCGTTCCGATTGTCTATACCTAAAGCTTTTACCTCATGCCGACGGAAACGTTGTTGGATTTCCCAACGTGCCATATCCACATAAACCACCATCGCATCCTGCGGAGCAACAACGGCAGCTCCCGTACCTATGATTACAATGGTTTCTTTCGCTTCACTGATTTGCTTCCGTGCAGCAGCCACCTTGTCCGCATCCAAATAATCTTCCAGCCTCAAGTTGGTGACATAGCCGAATAATACATCTTCAGTCATGAAGCGTTCTGTCAACGTTTGAATTTCTTTTTCCGGTTTCATCAAATCACGTACATTCATCACTCTTCCGGAGAATTCTTTTGAAAAAGCATCCAGCACTTCTTCTTCATATACTCCTGTATATAAATCCACAGCCAGCACTTTTCTTGCATCCATTTTCTCTTTTAACATAGAAATGATAGAATCCCACCCCTGAACAAGCATCCCTGTCAGCTTCGTAGAAGGAAATTTATCATAATTAGCTTTTCTCATGTTTATAGCGTTTTTAAATTTTACATGTTCATACATACTTTCAATTGTGCAAATATATAGATTTTATTTTTATTCCAAACAAAACTTGGATTATTTTTTGATAAATCTTATATTTGCTGAAAATAAACCAATCAGGATAGATATGAAATTAGATCATAATAGTGATAAACCGCTTCATATTCAGGCAGAAGAGATACTAAGAAGACTCATAGAATCTGAAGAGTACAAAAACGGGAAGCTATTTCCCAACGAGGTAGAATTGTCTGAACAATTACATATTTCAAGGAACACATTGAGACAAGCTATCAACAAACTCGTGTTTGAGGGGCTTTTGGTGCGCAAGAAAGGTTACGGAACGAAGGTAGTAAAGAAAGGTATCGTAGGCGGAGTAAAGAACTGGCTTAGTTTCTCACAGGAAATGAAGATGTTAGGTATCGAGATTCGCAATTTCGAGCTGCATATCAGTTTAAAGCGTCCAACTGAAGAAATCGGCACATTCTTTGATTTAGGTTCCAGTCCCGACACTCGCTGTGTAGTGATGGAGCGCGTCAGAGGAAAAAAAGAATATCCGTTTGTTTACTTCATCTCTTATTTCAACCCCAATATTCCACTGACAGGAGAGGAAGATTATACACGCCCATTATACGAAATGCTGGAAACCCAATATAATATAGTGGTAAAAACCAGCAAAGAGGAGATTTCAGCCAGACTTGCAGGGGAATTTATTGCAGAGAAACTGGAGATAAAATCCAATGACCCTATATTAATAAGGAAAAGATTTGTTTATGATGTGAACGGAGTACCTATTGAATACAACGTCGGATACTACCGGGCAGATAGCTTTACTTATACAATAGAGGCAGAGAGATAGACAGTATGTTCATACATATATAATATAAGGAGGCTATTTTAGAAGTTGAAATCTCTATCTTTCCTTTAAAATAACCTCTTTATATCATCTCTCTTTCCATAATTATGTCCTACCCGTCATTTATTATCGAACTTACCATTAGAGCATCCGGCAAGAATCCGATCCAGACTTTCATCCACAACACCTATCATCTGAAGTTTGGATAATAAATGATAGTAGGAAGTTTTTCCTACTCCTTCTATTCTCAACAGACTTTTCCAACCTCTTCCCGATACGATTTCCAATAAGTCCTTTACCGTTCGAACATCTTGATTATACAAGATATTAGCCAACCGGGTATCAGCTACTTTACAAACAGGCAATTGAAGTATCCACTCCTCCTGCCCAACATTTATATTCTTATTATTGTCTGCCAAAGATAAAAAACGAGCATTGATAGCACGCTTTCGATAAGTAGCCAATATATCTTTCTTCAATTTCAACCCTTTAAGTATAGAATTATACATTTGTAATGTCTTCCCATAGGTAATTTGATGCCGACCAGCCACTTTCGCTACCGATTCTCCTGTAGAAATAGAATAGAAAACATTGCGGGCAACAGGGTGAAGAATCAATGCTGCCAGTTCACGAATGATTATTTCATATAGCGGTTTACAAGTCTTCTGTGTTCTCAATACATATAGTAAATCATCATATTTGGAAATGATAAAGTCCCGTTCCAGTTTCTTTTCTTCTACGATTTTGGAAAGGTAATCCGCTTCTAAACCAAGTCTTTTGTGAGCTTCCAGATAAGCGTCCAAACTCTCATCATCCAAAAACAACTGATCGTTGATTCGGGAACTCGTAATGTATCCAAGATTTGCCCAATTCTTTAGAATAGCTTCTTGAATGTCGCGTCTTTCAGACATCTGTTTTGTTGTGAGCCAATTTGACATAAAAAAAACGGAACTAGATTAATAATATCAACTAGTTCCGTACCTTTTATTATAAAAGAGTACGGAGCTGCCACAATCCCGCAAACAGGAGGTAGTAGCGGCTACCTTACTTACACGGGCAGACAGCCCGTACCCTATGAGAAGTCATAGAAGTACAGGCGTCTCCCGGCGTAAGTAAAAAAAATCCGCTACGATTTCCTGTTCACCGAGGAAACGCACAATCGCATACCACAAAGGCATGCTACGTTCCAATGACAAAGGTACAAATACTTTTCGGAAAATAACAAGAGAGAGTTATAAATGTTTAGGAAAGAAAATAAATGATGATTGTATAATTAAAGCGTATGTATATAAATAGACAGGCTTCAATTAGTTATCTTATTCATATAAGAAACCACTCTACAATTAAAGCACCTCTCTCTTACATAAACTAACTACTTTTGTAGCACACATCAATTCGTTCCACAAATATGGAACGAAACAATAACAGATGTGGAACTAAAGGGAAACAACTGTGGAACTAAAAGTCAACAGTTGTAGAACGAATTAACAGTAACTATAAAACCACTAAACATTAGTATATGAGTGCAATATATGACTTATTTGAGACTCCTAGTCCAAACAAAGAAGAGAAACAACCGCTACATGCCCGTATTGTCTCCAAAGGAACCGTAGATAAAGAAGAGTTTCTGGATCGTGTCCACAAATTTACCGGTATCAGCAGAAGTTTATTGGCAGGAGCCATGGAAGCCTTTGCCAATGAAGCACGGGATTTACTAGCCGACGGCTGGAATGTAGAAATGGGAAACTTCGGATTCTTCTCTACATCGTTGCAATGTCCGCCGGTTAAAGATAAAAAAGAAATTCGGGCAGCGTCTGTCCAAATGAAAAATATTAATTTCCGCGCAAGTCGTCCATTCAAGAAAGAAGTAGGCGACAAAATGAGGCTGCAACGAGGAGAATCTATCACACGCCCTAAGAAAAATAGTATCTCCCGTGAGACGTGTCGCGACCGCCTCAACACATACTTGGAAAATCACCTATTCATCAGCCGGACAGATTATAGCCATCTGACAGGACGAAATAAAAAAGTGGCTATTGAAGAATTAAATTCCTTTATCACTGACGGAATAATACGGAAAGAAGGGGTTGGAAAGTTGACTGTATATATAAAGGTATAAACTCTTGGAACAAGTAGAATTAAGAGTTACAACAGGATTATTGCTGTTGTAACTCAAGTATGATTTCATCAGTGATGTAGGCATCACTCAATGTTATAAGCGGGTATTGTTTATTAAGAAGCAATGCGTATACCTTACTGTTATAGAACAAGTACAATGCTTTTTCGGGAGAAATATTCAAACGCTCCGCTAATTGCATCACCACACGAGTGTATTTATTCCATACTAATACATCTATCATAAACGTAGTTTATTTTATTGTTATATATTCTTTGAAAGAGAGACACTCGTCAATAAGACGTTGATTGAGAATGCATAACTGATTGTTGGGCTGCTCAAAACGCAAACGTCCTAAAGCTACTTCTTTAGTAATCTGGTTTTCCATAAAATTTTCTATTGTGTCGAAAACCCGATCATTAGCAATACCGCCTTCCACAATGTCGTACTCCAACCATGGCTGTTTTCCTAAACGGCTACTGACAATAAATTCCAACCAGTCATTGTTATACCCGTCAAAGTGAAGCCATTTGTATCCGGATGAAGTTATCCTTTCAACATCAAGCTCGTATATGTTTACTACAGATGTGCTACCTGGATGGCGTAATGCCATGACAGCTCCCCAACGTTCAGCCTGGGCATAGATATCTGTTACATAGAATCCTTTACCAAAGTCGAGGTTTTCGCGTCCGACACCGACCAAAGGATATTCTACGGCCTGCGTACTACCATGATAGACTTTCATACAAATTCTCCTTTTTCTTTATAGTAGGCTTCCCAGTTTTCAAGAGCTTCTACCAACGTATCGGCTATGTACTCACGACTCTGGGTGTGAAGCATGTCATATCCACTTATCAGGTATTGACGGATAAGATTCAGTTTTTCCAAACGGTTATAAAGAGTAGGAGCCGGAATACCCAACTTCTGGGCGGCACTCTCAATGGCAAAAATCACAAACTCCATGACTTTGCCATCAACAATGGGGGCTGATTGGCTTGAATGTAGCATACTATACCTCTATTATCTTAGTGTAATATGTACAAATATAGTGTTTATTCTTACAACGTTCATCGTTTTTCGGCATATTTTATGATTATCAAGAACATTTGAGTATCGTGAAACTGATTGAAATACTCCCTATTTGGAAATGGCTATTAAAGCAGAAGATATAAGAACCTATAAATCAGAAGCATACAAACAAAATAAATAAAAGTGAATCAAAGTACGTACATCTAGGACCGTTAAAGCACCTCCCCGGAAAGTGCCCATAGTATCTTTGCATCGTGATCACAAAGAGAATTGATAAATAAAGTAACTAATTTAAAAAACAAAAAATTATGGCACTTAGATACGTCATTAAAAAAAGAACATTCGGCTTTGATAAAACTAAAGCTGAAAAGTATGTAGCACAAAATGTAATCACCAATACGGTGGATTTCAGAGATTTGTGCGAGGAAATCACCAAAGTCGGAATGGTCCCCAGTGGAGCGGTAAAATTTGTACTCGATGCTTTGATCGATACATTAAATCTCAACCTTAGAAAAGGCATCTCTGTTCAATTAGGAGATTTCGGATGCTTCCGTCCTGGCATGAATTGCGAAAGTCAGGATACTGAAAAAGAGGTAGATAGCGATACAATACGCAGAGTGAAAATCATTTTCACTCCGGGCTACAAATTCAAAGAGATGCTAAGTAAAGTCAGTGTTCAAAAAGCGGTAGCTTCCGATGATGGTTCCATCAGCCCGGAACAACCGGACCCCAACCCGAATCCAAACCCGGATGACGGCAAAGGAGAAGCACCGGACCCGGCAGCATAAGATTAATCATCAGCCTTTAAAAGCAGAAAAACAGTACCCGCCTACGGGCGGATACTGTTTCCCAAAGTATTCCTGTAAAAGACTTGACAACGCCTTTTTTATTTTGTATCTTTACCACATCTTAAAACATTAAAATATCAACATGAAAGAATTGCCATCAGAAGAGGAAGAAATTCCGTTTCGCATTAAAACTTATAAGAAAAAGGAATTGGCTTGTATGTACAATCCGAACATTACACCCCGTTGCGCCATACGCATATTCACCAAATGGATTAAAATAAATAAAGAACTGCTTCAGTTATTAACTGCCACAGGTTATCACCCGCGTACACGAACGTTTACTCCCCGGCAGGTACAAATCATCACCAGTATTCTGGACATTCCATAAGGATGTCCAGAATACTGGTTTTATCATTACAGCTGTCCTGCCGCTTTTAAATAAGCCACATAATCAATAGAAAAGGATTATTCGCCGATTGCGTACAATATTGATATATAATCGTCCTATTCTTATATTAAAAACGACTACCCAACACTACCTTTGTTACCAACCGATTATTTCAGGAAGATTGCATTAGTACTTCCCTGATGATGGTTGACTAGTTTAACCAGCCTTCTCTATAAGTTCCATTATCATCCGTGCAAACTCTTCAACAATCTTATGATTCTCTGATTGACTCACAACGTCCTCCTCATGAGTATCCAGCGCAAGATCTTCTTGCAATCGAAACATTTCCTCTTTTCCACACGTTATCAGTTGATCCCTTTTACACATATTCCAGGGAACGAAAGTCTTGCAGATAAAAAGTTCCATGCCGGACACCATCGTAGCCGATCCGAGCGAAATACCATCCGGACTAGTGTACCACACAGGATTCAGCAAATCTTTCATTTCTTCTTCACTCAAGAATAAATGATCGGCATTATAGTGCATAGCAGTGTTCGTTTTAAAATATCTTTTTATCAGATCTTCTCCGGTGAGTTCCAATCCCATCCGTAGAGCATATCTGCTAAAAAAATGAGGTGGATAAAAAGTCACACCGGGGAGAGAACCTTCTTTAGCCGGTAAATCGTATCGATAAACATACTTACCATGATCTGTTTCTCTAACACAAACAAGAAAACTATCAACATACTGTTTCAAACGTCGCTTACTCTTGGCGAAGAATATCAAAATCCATTTGTTCTTCCTGGGTGAAGTGACTGTAGAGAAAAGAAACATCGGAAATTTGCTTTGCCTGCGGAAATATTTTAGAGCATCCGGCATTTTTTTCCGCATGATTATGCTCACGTCCATATAATCCTTTGCTACTTCATTCGCCAATTCCTCGTAGGACATTTGTGAAGTTATCATATTTTCTTTTTTAATGTTTTAAATTACTCGATAATGAGAACTGGCGAAACTGATACCAAAGCATCGTTCCGGCAATCATACTTGCTATCAGGTCGGAAATCGGCATACTGATCCAAACTCCTAGTTGTCCGTAGAAGTGTGGAAGGATCAGCAGACAAGGTATCAGAATTAGAACCTGACGGGAGACAGACAAGAATATAGCCTTGCTTGCCATACCTATACTCTGAAAAAAGTTGGAAGTCACCATCTGAAAACCGACAATGGGAAAGAACATGACCACAATACGCAGTCCTTTAGCAGAAATACGAACCAGTTCTTCATCCGTGGTGAAAATAGAAACTGCCAAATCAGGTATCAGCATCCCCATCAAGAAACCGATAGTAGTGATAAGGGTGGCTACATAAATCGTAATTTTCAAGACTTTCGTCACACGGGGATATTGCTTGGCACCATAATTATACCCGGCAATGGGCTGCATCCCCTGATTCAATCCCATCACAATCATGACAAAAAGGAATACCAGGCGGTTGACAATTCCAAAAGCTCCAATAGCTAAATCACCTCCATACTGTTTCAACCCCTTATTAATCAAAATCACGATAAAACAAGCTGCCAGATTCATCAGAAAAGGAGCCATACCAATTGCTAAAGAATCAAACACAATCTTCTTTTTTAACCGGAAAATACCTTTATGAAAATGTAACAGTTCCTCTCTATTAGAAAATAGCTTGAACTGCCATGCCAATGCGATCACCTGTGCAGTAATGGTAGCGATTGCCGCTCCTTGTATTCCCCAACCAAAGCCATAAATAAAAACAGGGTCGAGTATTGTGTTAATCACTACCGTAGCAATCGTGGCATACATCGCCTTCTGCGGATGTCCCGCCGAACGCAGTACAGCATTCAGACCTAAATAAAGGTGGGTGACGACATTACCCAACAAGATAACAACCATATAATCGCGGGCATAACCTACCGTAGCATCACTACCACCGAAGAAATAAAGAATAGGGTCGAGAAACAACAATGTGACGACTGTAAAGGCAAGCCCGATGATAATATTCAATACCAGTACATTGCCAAGTACCCGCTGTGCGGTATCGTAATCTTTCTGTCCCAATTTCACCGAAACCAATGTAGCCGCACCTACCCCCACCAAAGAGCCGAAAGCCGCGGCAAGATTCATTAGCGGAAAGGTTAATGCCAACCCGGAGATAGCCATCGCCCCTACTCCATGACCAATGAAAATACTATCTACCATATTATAAAGAGAAGACGCCGTCATGGCGATAATTGCCGGAATGGCATACTGCATCAAAAGCTTTCCAATCTTTTCCGTACCCAACGCAGTGGGTGTCTTTTGTCCTGTCATACCTATTAGTTTGAGGGTGCAAAGATACAAAAAAGAGACGGATTACAGGATATATGAGAAAAGTTTCGTATTTTTGCCCACAAAATTGAGTTAATACGTAACGAAATGAATATATTAGAACTAAGTGAACAGGAAATTATTCGACGTAACAGTCTGAATGAGCTTCGTGCAATGGGTATTGATCCATACCCTGCAGCAGAGTATGTAACCAATGCTTTCTCTACAGATATTAAAGCTGAATTTAAAGACGACGAAGAGCCACGCCAGGTTTCCGTAGCCGGTCGTATCATGAGCCGCCGCGTGATGGGTAAAGCCTCTTTCGTTGAATTGCAGGACTCTAAAGGTCGCATCCAGGTGTATATCACCCGCGATGATATCTGTCCGGGAGAAGACAAAGAACTGTACAACGCTGTATTCAAACGCCTGCTCGACTTAGGTGACTTTATCGGTATCGAAGGTTTCGTGTTCCGCACACAAATGGGTGAAATCAGTATCCATGCAAAGAAACTGACTGTACTTGCAAAGTCTATTAAACCGTTGCCAATCGTTAAATACAAAGACGGAGTAGCTTACGACTCTTTTGAAGATCCCGAACTCCGTTATCGCCAACGCTATGTTGACCTGGTAGTAAATGACGGCATCAAAGAAACATTCCTGAAACGCGCCACTGTAGTGAAAACATTGCGCAACGTTTTGGATGAGGCTGGTTACACGGAAGTGGAAACTCCTATCCTGCAATCTATTGCCGGTGGAGCCAGTGCACGCCCGTTCATCACTCACCATAACTCATTGGATATAGACCTTTACCTACGTATCGCAACAGAGCTTTATCTGAAACGACTGATCGTAGGTGGTTTTGAAGGTGTATATGAAATAGGTAAGAACTTCCGTAACGAGGGCATGGATAAAACTCACAATCCGGAATTTACCTGTATGGAACTTTATGTTCAGTACAAGGATTACAACTGGATGATGAATTTCACCGAAAAACTGCTGGAACGTATCTGTATCGCTGTAAACGGCTGTACGGAAAGCGTTGTTGACGGAAAAACGATCAGTTTCAAAGCTCCTTACCGCCGCCTGCCTATCCTGGATGCTATCAAAGAAAAGACAGGATACGACCTGAACGGCAAGAGCGAAGAAGAAATCCGCCAAGTTTGCAAGGAACTGAAAATGGAGGAAATCGACGAGACAATGGGTAAAGGCAAGCTGATTGATGAAATCTTCGGAGAATTCTGCGAAGGTACGTATATCCAGCCAACTTTCATCACCGATTATCCGGTTGAAATGTCTCCGCTGACCAAGATGCATCGTTCTAAACCGGGACTGACCGAACGTTTCGAGTTAATGGTGAACGGTAAAGAGCTGGCTAATGCTTACTCGGAATTGAATGACCCGTTGGATCAGGAAGAACGTTTCAAAGAGCAGATGCGTTTGGCCGACAAGGGAGACGATGAAGCGATGATTATCGATCAGGACTTCTTGCGCGCTTTACAATATGGTATGCCTCCTACATCGGGTATCGGTATCGGTATCGACCGCCTGGTAATGTTAATGACCGGACAGACCACTATTCAGGAAGTATTATTCTTCCCGCAAATGCGTCCGGAAAAAGTAGTGAAAAAAGACGCTGCCGCTAAATATATGGAATTGGGAATCGCAGAAGACTGGGTTCCGGTGATCCAAAAAGCCGGTTACAACACTGTAGCTGACATGAAAGATGTCAATCCGCAGAAGTTGCACCAGGACATCTGTGGCATTAACAAGAAATATAAATTAGAACTGACCAATCCGTCGGTAAACGACGTAACTGAGTGGATACAGAAAATTTAATAAGTTCTTCATCCAAATCCATACAAATGAAATTACCCGGCAAGATAGCGATAATGGGCGGAGGAAGTTGGGCTACAGCCATCGCAAAGATGTGTCTGGCCCAAGAAGACTCTATCAATTGGTATATGCGGCGAGACGACCGCATTGCCGATTTTAAACGATTAGGGCACAATCCGGCTTATCTGACAGGAGTGAAATTTGATACAAAACGCATCTCATTCAGTTCCAACATCAACGATGTGGTGAAAGAATCGGATACACTGATCTTCGTCACTCCCTCTCCTTATCTGAAGGCGCATCTGAAAAAACTGAAAACCAAGATAAAAGATAAGTTTATCATCACCGCTATCAAAGGAATCGTACCCGATGACAACGTTATTGTATCGGAATACTTCACAAAAGAATATGGTGTACCACCAGAAAATATAGCAGTCCTTGCAGGTCCCTGCCACGCAGAAGAAGTAGCCTTGGAACGCCTCTCCTACCTGACTATCGCCTGCCCTGACAAAGACAAAGCACGTATCTTCGCACGTCGTTTGGGAAGCAGCTTCATCAAAACATCTGTCAGTGATGACGTAGCGGGTATCGAATATAGTTCGGTACTCAAAAACGTATATGCCATCGCTGCCGGTATCTGTAGCGGTCTGAAATATGGCGACAACTTCCAGGCTGTACTGATCTCCAACGCCATTCAGGAAATGAACCGTTTCTTGAATACGGTGCATCCGTTGAACAGAAACGTGGATGAATCTGTTTATCTGGGGGATTTATTGGTGACCGGTTACTCCAACTTCAGCCGCAACCGAACTTTCGGAACGATGATAGGTAAAGGGTATTCCGTTAAGAGTGCGCAAATTGAAATGGAAATGATTGCGGAAGGTTACTATGGTACAAAATGTATCAAAGAAATCAATAAGCATCATCATGTCAATATGCCGATACTGGACGCAGTGTACAACATTCTGTACGAACGTATCTCACCAATGATCGAGATTAAACTGTTGACTGACTCTTTTAGATAAAAAAATATTAAGTATTAAGTATTAGGCATTTAAGTATTACCCGCAGGTACTCATACTTGACAATCCATACTTGATGACTAATACTTAATACTTAAAACTTAATACTTAAAATATATGATTAGTTTAAACATTGAAAAAACATTTGGATTCATCTCCAAAGAAAAGGTTTTTGCTTACGAAGCTGAAGTAAAAGCCGCACAGGAAATGCTTGAAAAAGGTACAGGCAAAGGTAACGACTTTTTAGGATGGTTGCATTTGCCTTCTTCTATCACTAAAGAACACCTGGCCGACCTGAACGCTACTGCAAAAGTATTAAGAGACAATTGTGAAGTAGTAATCGTAGCCGGTATCGGTGGTAGCTATCTGGGTGCCCGTGCCGTCATCGAAGCTTTGTCTAACAGCTTCACTTGGTTGCAGGAAAAGAAAACAGCTCCTGTCATGATCTATGCAGGACACAATATCAGCGAAGATTATCTGTACGAACTGACTGAATATCTGAAAGACAAGAAATTCGGTGTCATCAATATCTCTAAATCAGGAACTACTACTGAAACAGCTCTTGCTTTCCGTTTGCTGAAGAAGCAATGTGAAGATCAGCGCGGCAAAGAAACTGCAAAGAAAGTAATCGTTGCCGTGACGGATGCCAAGAAAGGTGCTGCCCGTGTAACAGCCGACAAAGAAGGATACAAAACATTCATCATCCCCGATAACGTAGGCGGACGTTTCTCTGTCCTGACTCCGGTTGGTTTGCTGCCTATTGCAGTGGCCGGATTCGATATCGACAAACTGGTTGCCGGTGCTGCCGACATGGAAAAAGTATGTGGTTCGGACGTTGCATTTGCTGAAAACCCTGCTGCTATCTACGCTGCTACCCGCAATGAGTTGTACAGAAATGGTAAGAAGATCGAAATCCTCGTTAACTTCTGCCCAAAACTGCACTATGTAAGCGAATGGTGGAAACAGCTTTACGGAGAATCTGAAGGAAAAGACAATAAAGGTATCTTCCCTGCATCGGTAGATTTCTCAACAGACCTCCACTCTATGGGTCAATGGATTCAGGAAGGCGAACGTTCTATCTTTGAAACGGTGATTTCAGTAGAGAAGGTTAACCACAAACTGGAAGTTCCTTCTGATGAAGCAAATCTGGACGGCTTGAATTTCTTAGCCGGCAAACGTGTGGACGAAGTGAACAAGATGGCCGAATTGGGAACACAGTTGGCTCACGTAGACGGTGGTGTACCTAATATGCGCATCGTACTTCCGGAATTGAGCGAATACAACATCGGTGGTCTGCTCTATTTCTTCGAAAAGGCTTGCGGTATCAGCGGTTACTTGTTAGGCGTGAATCCATTCAACCAACCGGGTGTGGAAGCATACAAAAAGAATATGTTTGCGTTGCTTGACAAACCGGGGTATGAAGAAGAATCTAAAGCAATCCGTGCAAAACTGTAATCAAGAACGTTTTTATAAACGGTGAACTATAAACAATGAACGGTGAACAACTATGCTATATGCATGGATTTGTTCACCGTTCATTATTCATTGAAATCCAAAATGGAGGCATTCCTAAATGTCGCTATTTAGTTACAATTTACCGACTTACTTTGTTAGTTGCTACCACTCGTCAATTTTCACTTATCATCCTCCGCTTTCGTCTTCAAACCGATTTCTTCCTGTGCTCCTTCACATTCGGCTTTGGAAGAAAGATAGAACTCTAATTTTACATCGCCGTTCTTATCTACTTGTTTGATGGTCGCAATCACCATAATTTTAGCTTTTGACACACCATCCTTAAAACGAAGCTGTCCCTTTTCCACATCTGTCAGATTTCCCTCTGTAGATACTTCTGTTTTCTCAAAGATGAGTTTAGTATCCACTTCATCATCATTCTGAAGTCTAAAGGTTTTCAGTTCAGCTCCATTTCCATCCAAAAGCAGAAGAGCTTTCACTTCATCTCCCACCTTCAAGGCCGGCAGTTCGTCCCTCTGATTTGCATAGTCTTTTTCACCGGAACTGGAATTCTCATCATCCGATTCAACCTTTGCATAAAGCTTTTCTATCTTGATAACAGGACTTTCCCCGCTATCAGAGCAGGCGCCTAAAAACAATGGTAGCAACAATAATACTCTCTTTTTCATGCTATCGTCGAGTTTATAACGTTACAAAAATACACATATTCTTCTAAACAACAAATAATTATACAAGTAATACGCCACAATTTAGTAGTGGCGAGCAGTCTGCGCGACAAGAGTTGATAGTACATACCACATGACAACTAATCACTAAACTATCTCCCCGTTCTAACTTATCTCTCGTTTTTTATCGTTATCTTTGCCTCGTATACAGTTGTAGATTAAGCGAATCAAACTAAAAAAACAAATAGAATGACAGGAAATTTATTAAAGAAATCTAGTGGATTCATATTATTATGTAGCATATCATTGCTAATGCTCGTAATGACCGGTTGCCAGGAAGCCAAACTCAAAACAGTGATCGCGGTAGCCAACAAACAGTGTCCATTGGACATGGGGGAAGTCGGTAAGATCACCAGTATCATCTACGACGGGAATAACGTAGTGTACACACTGAACATGAACGAAGAGATTACCGATATAAAAATGTTGAAAGACAATCCGGAAATCATGAAATCATCTATCAAAATGATGTTTCAAAATCCGGCGGCAGATGTTAAACAGATGCTTAAGCTGATGACCGAGTGTAATTCTGGATTATACATGATATTTGTGGGCAATAAGTCGGGCGAACAAGCAACTTGCGAGCTGACCTCCGAAGAATTGAAAGAAGTTCTTAATACAAACGTCAACCCGGCACAAAGCGAACAAACAAAGCTTGAAGCACAGTTGAAAATAGCGAATCTGCAATTTCCAATGAAAGCCAGTGAAGAAGTCATGGTCGAAAAGATCGAAGTCATAGGCGAATCGGTTGTTTATATATGCAGTGTGGACGAAGAATTGTCTCCCATCAGCCAGATTAAAGAAAATGCAGCAGAAGTGAAAGAGAGTATTGTATCAATGCTGGCAAGTCAGACTGATCCGGCCACCCAGTTATTCATCAAAACCTGCGTGAATAACAACAAAAACATAATGTACAGATATATTGGCAAGGAATCCGGCAAGCAACACGATGTGGTTATTCCCGTGTCTGATCTGAAGAAAATGCTCATAAAAAAATAAAATATCATCTTAAAAAGATTCTGCAACGTACCAAAGTATGAAAAAGAAACTGAAAGCCGTCCTGTTTGACATGGACGGCGTACTTTTTGACTCTATGCCCTATCATTCGGAAGCCTGGCATACAGTAATGAAATCTCACGGACTCACTCTTAGCCGCGAAGAAGCATATATGCACGAAGGACGGACAGGAGCCTCCACTATTAATATTGTTTTCCAACGTGAACTGGGTAGAGAAGCTACCCAAGAAGAAATAGAAAGTATCTATCAGGAGAAAAGTGTTTTGTTCAATTCGTATCCCGAAGCAAAACGTATGCCCGGTGCATGGGAGTTGCTACAAAAAGTAAAAAAGGATGGACTGATTCCGATGGTGGTCACTGGTTCCGGCCAACTATCCCTGCTCGAACGGTTGGAGCACAACTATCCGGGAATGTTTCGTAAAGAATTGATGGTTACAGCGTTCGATGTAAAATATGGTAAGCCCAATCCCGAACCGTATCTGATGGCATTGAAAAAAGGCGGACTTAAAGCTGATGAAGCCATCGTAGTAGAGAACGCTCCGTTAGGAGTGGAAGCCGGACACAATGCGGGTATCTTTACAATAGCTGTAAATACAGGTCCTTTGGACGGACAAGTATTGCTGGATGCCGGAGCCGATCTGCTACTGCCATCCATGCAAGCACTAAGCGACCATTGGGATACGCTGTTTGAAAAGAACACCTAAAAGCTGAAAAGATAATTTATTCTTCAAAACAGGAGAAAAACATTGAAAAGAAGGAATATAAATCGTATTTTTACAGGAGTTTAATTCGCTTAGATTCCATCTAAGCCAACGCAGATTCTACTATGCAAAAGTTATTATCCCTACCACCCAATTTGATCCATTGCTTCCACGAACTGGAAGAAGTCAACCATACCGATTGGTTTTGTACATCAGACCCCATTGGGAGCAAACTAGGCTCCGGCGGCGGAACGACATGGTTATTGCAAGCCTGCCATCAGGCATTCGCGCCACAAAAATCTTTCGGCAACTGGATAGGAGATGAAAAAAGAATATTGCTCCATGCAGGCGGACAAAGCCGTCGCCTGCCCAGCTACGGACCTTCCGGCAAAATATTGACTCCGATCCCGATCTTCAGTTGGGAAAGAGGACAAAAACTCGGACAGAATCTATTATCATTGCAGCTCCCGCTCTATGAAAGGATTATGAATCAGGCTCCGGCCGGTCTGAATACGCTGATCGCAAGCGGAGATGTATATATCCGTTCGGAAAAGCCACTTCAGGATATTCCGAATGCAGACGTAGTGTGCTACGGCTTATGGGTAAATCCTTCCTTGGCAACCCATCATGGTGTATTTGTTTCCGACCGGAAAAAGCCGGAGGTTCTCGACTTCATGTTACAGAAACCTTCTCTTGAAGAATTAGAAGGATTATCGAAAACTCATCTTTTCCTGATGGACATCGGTATCTGGATTTTGAGTGACCGCGCCATCGAAGTATTGATGAAACGGTCATTAAAAGAAGGAACCAATGATATTAATTATTATGACTTATACTCGGACTACGGCTTGGCTTTGGGAGAGCATCCCAAAACGGAAGATGAAGAAATCAATCAGTTATCCGTAGCCATATTGCCTTTGCCCGGTGGAGAATTCTATCATTATGGCACAAGCCATGAACTGATTTCTTCTACTTTAGCCATACAAGACAAGGTACGCGATCAAAGAAGGATCATGCACCGGAAAGTAAAACCGAATCCGGCTATCTTTATCCAGAACTCTATTACACAAGTTTCTCTTTCTGCAGACAATGCCAACTTATGGATTGAGAATAGCCATGTGGGAAAAGGCTGGAAACTGGGTTCCCGCCAAATAATAACAGGAGTTCCCGAAAATCAATGGAACATCAACTTGCCGGATGGAGTCTGCATCGACATTATCCCTATCGGCGACAATGACTTTGTTGCACGTCCGTATGGCTTGGATGATGTGTTCAAAGGAGCGTTAGACAAATCAACGACTACCTATCTTAATATCCCTTTCACCCGCTGGATGGAAGAAAGAGGAATTACCTGGGAGGATATAAAAGGACGCACCGATGATTTACAATCAGCATCTATCTTCCCCAAAGTAACTTCTGTTGAAGATTTAGGCATATTAGTGCGCTGGATGACATCGGAGCCCCAACTGGAAGAAGGGAAAAAACGTTGGCTGAAAGCAGAGAAAGTTTCTGCCGACGAAATCTCGGCAGGCGCCAACCTCAAGCGTCTTTATGAACAGCGCAATGCTTTCCGTAAAGAGAACTGGAAAGGACTGGCGGCTAATTATGAAAAAAGCGTATTCTATCAACTTGACTTACTGGATGCCGCAAACGAATTTGTACGTTTTAATCTGGATACTCCCGATGTCCTGCAAGAAGATGCCGCACCCATGCTACGGATACACAACCGGATGCTTCGCGCACGCATCATGAAACTACGTGAAGACAAAGATTGCGCAAAAGAAGAACAGGCAGCCTTCCAACTGCTCCGCGACGGTTTATTGGGAGTGATGAACGAACGTAAAAGTCATCCCACACTCAACGTTTATTCCGATCAGATTGTATGGAGCCGCAGCCCTGTACGCATTGATGTGGCAGGAGGATGGACGGACACCCCTCCCTACTCTCTTTATTCAGGAGGAAGCGTTGTCAATCTTGCCATCGAACTGAACGGCCAACCGCCGCTGCAAGTATACGTTAAACCTTGCAAAGAATATCATATTACCCTTCGCTCCATTGATATGGGCGCAATGGAAGTGATACGAAATTACGAGGAACTGCAAGATTACAAAAAGGTGGGTTCTCCATTTTCTATCCCCAAAGCTGCCCTAACATTGGCAGGCTTCGCACCGGCATTCTCAACAGAATCCTACCCTTCTTTAGCCAAACAACTGGAAGCTTTCGGTTCAGGAATTGAAATTACCCTGTTGGCTGCTATTCCTGCTGGCTCGGGGTTAGGTACCAGTTCCATTCTGGCCTCCACCGTGCTCGGAGCAATCAATGATTTCTGCGGACTGGCTTGGGATAAGAATGATATATGCAGTTACACATTAGTATTGGAACAACTACTGACCACGGGAGGAGGTTGGCAGGATCAATATGGCGGTGTTTTTTCCGGCATTAAACTACTACAATCCGAAGCAGGTTTCGAACAACATCCATTAGTGCGTTGGTTGCCCGATCAACTCTTTATTCATCCTGACTACCGCGACTGTCATCTGTTATATTATACAGGAATTACCCGTACTGCCAAAAGTATTCTGGCAGAAATCGTCAGTTCCATGTTCCTCAATTCCGGTCCACATCTAAGTTTGCTAGCCGAGATGAAAGCCCATGCAATGGATATGAGTGAAGCTATCCTGCGCAGCAACTTCGATAGTTTCGGTCGATTGGTCGGCAAAACCTGGATACAAAACCAGGCATTAGATTGCGGAACCAATCCGCCGGCAGTAGCAGCCATTATCGAGAAAATCAAAGATTATACCCTAGGATACAAACTCCCCGGCGCAGGCGGCGGCGGTTATTTATATATGGTAGCCAAAGACCCTCAAGCAGCCGGACAGATCCGACGGATATTGACAGAACAAGCTCCCAACCCACGCGCTCGTTTTGTAGAAATGACGCTTTCTGACAAGGGACTTCAGGTTTCAAGAAGCTAAAGAAGAGGCATTGCCAGATTACCGGTCAATCTCATTCAGAACCACAAAAAACAAGCTTGGACAGATTCAAACGAAATGTCCAAGCTTCAATTTTTCAATGCCATAATGATCTGTTTTACATGTTGAGACTTGAAATAACTGTAAAGTAAATCATAATAATGATAAAACCAATAGCTCCGATAATCAGCGCCACACTAGCCCATTTCTTTTTTCTAGCTTCTTCCATTCTAATTTATATTTATGGGATTAATATAATTTATCGTCAGATATCTACTTCCGGAAAGCTATAAATACACTATATCAACATCATTTTTTTACTTCTTCATCGTTACAAAGTTAGCATTTTCTATGAGATTTCAATCATCTAAAACAACTTTTCATTCTCTTTAGACTAAATTATGCAACTACAGATAATAATATGGAACACAAGATTTTATCTATTACTGTTTTTTTATCATGTGAAAGTTGTATATTTGCATAATTGACAATTCTGATTAAACACATTCACACCAGGAAAAGAATCAAAAAACAATAAAAATACAAAGATGAAATTACTTAAATTACTATTCGTTGTTTTGCTGTTTGCCTGCAATGACGACTCAAAAGACACTCCGACTACCGGAGAGCCCAAACAAATTGTTGTAGAAATGGACGCTGCCGCCTCCAATGTGACAGATGTTTCCGGCACATATACGTTGGAAGCCAATAAAGAATACTGTGTTCGGGAAGATGGAAAATATAAGATATTATTAGTAAAAAGCGTCTATACAGATAAAGAAGGAAAAGAAAAGGATATTCTTACTTACGGTATTCTTGATGTAGCAAAGAACAAATATCTCTATTATACAGCAGGAATTGATGTAGCCAAAAGACTGGAAAGAGACTGGAATTTCTATGATGACAACAACCCGGATAACGCTGCCAAACAGCTGATTTGCACTTCCCATCTGAAAGAGGAATAAATAGAAAATTAAAAAACGCAATTACCCCAACCACGGGCAGTATATTAAAGATGCAAATTCTTATTTCCAACTTGGGCTATTAGTGATTATGAAAAGAATAATTCTCTCTTCCTTATTGGTTATTTTTGTTGTTGGCTGCATCGGAATTGGTAATCGTGAAGTTGCTGACAACGGGTACATGAACTCTGGTTATACGAAAAAAGAGCTCGAAGCCAAAGGGATCAATACCGAGCATCTGTTCGTATTTACAGAAAAATGTGCAACTTACAACGGGCAAGTATTCTCGATAGGCATCCCCATTGATTCCCTTATTAAAATATTTGGACCCGAAAATAGAATCCTTTACGGAAAAGATGGCAATGTGGGATATAACAACTATTTTTGGGATGAAATCGGCTTTGTCGCTTTAGTCTCCCCCGAAAAGGAGGTGATGCAGTTCAATTTGCATTGGGATTACGTGCCGAAAGAAAAAGAGTACGATTATGACGATCCGGATCCGGCTGAGGTTCCGGTTAATTTTTTCAAGGGCAAGATTCTATTAAACGGAGTTCCACTCGACAATACATCGGATTATGCGGATTATTGCAATAATAAAGAGGTGCAAAGTCAGTTGCGTAAATTGGCTCGAAAGGAAGGAATCAGAAATTACACTAAATGTTTTTATAATTACGGGGTCAATAGTGGATGTAACCGTTATCATAGTTCTTATCACAAGCTCTACTGCTTCGATTATACAATGTTCGAGATCGATCCCCTTGTCGCCCCCTGCTTCTCGTATCGGGTGAAAATATTCACCGAGACGGGACAAATTCATGAATTCGGAATGCAGCACGATGTCTATACCAATCCGGATGCTATCGACCTCTTTTAAATCTAACTGTCACCTTGAACATCAGCATGTTAGGTATTATATTTTCCACCAACAATTAACCAACAACTATCAACTACAACGAGTAAATCCACCATTTTAAGCCCAGTTCTACAAGGTATAACAAAGAAGAAATCCCTCAATAATCTACTGATTATCAAGGGATTCATCTGTGACCCCGGTGCGATTCAAACGCACGACCTTCAGAACCGGAATCTGACGCTCTATTCACTAAGCTACGGGGCCATTCTTTCTAAATGCGAGGACAAAAGTATAAAAAATCTTCTCATCTTCCTAATGATTCTCCTTTTTTTATAGTTCTTAAGGTACTTCCCTATATTAGAAGACTGTTATTTTGAAATGCTTTAGAGCATTTACTTTATCAAATTGACAATCTTTTAGAGAATATCCATTACATATATCAATTTTATTCCTATCTTTGCCGACAATTAACATTTAACAAACCTATGAGTTACTTGATAAAACCTAAGAACTATAATCCGCTACTCGACCTCAAACAGACCGAGCTGGGAATCAAGCAAATAAAAGAGTTCTTCCAATTAAACTTGTCATCCGAGCTACGCCTTAGACGTGTAACTGCCCCCCTTTTCGTATTGAAAGGAATGGGTATCAATGACGATTTGAACGGAATAGAACGACCCGTTTCTTTCCCTATTAAAGATCTGGGCGATGCACAAGCCGAAGTGGTTCATTCATTGGCTAAATGGAAAAGGTTGACCTTAGCTGACTATCATATCGAACCCGGATATGGTATTTATACGGATATGAACGCAATCCGTTCAGACGAAGAACTGGGCAACCTGCATTCTCTCTACGTAGACCAGTGGGACTGGGAACGTGTCATCACCAATGAAGACCGGAACGTAAACTTCCTGAAAGAGATCGTCAACCGTATTTATGCAGCTATGATCCGTACAGAATATATGGTATACGAAATGTATCCGCAAATCAAGCCGTGCCTGCCACAAAAGCTACATTTCATCCATTCAGAAGAATTGCGCCAACTTTATCCGGATCTGGAACCCAAATGTCGCGAACATGCCATCTGTCAGAAATACGGAGCTGTGTTTATCATAGGCATAGGCTGTAAACTTAGCGACGGCAAGAAACACGACGGACGCGCACCGGACTATGACGACTACACAACCAAAGGATTGAACGACTTGCCCGGACTAAACGGCGACCTCCTTCTGTGGGACAATGTACTGCAACGCTCCATCGAATTGTCATCTATGGGAATCCGTGTTGACAAAGAAGCCTTGCAACGTCAGTTGAAAGAAGAAAAAGAAGAAAAAAGACTGGAACTTTATTTCCACAAGCGATTGATGAATGACACCCTTCCACTATCCATCGGAGGAGGTATCGGACAATCCCGCTTGTGTATGTTCTACCTTCGCAAAGCTCACATTGGAGAGATACAAGCCAGCATCTGGCCCGAAGATATGCGCAAAGAATGTGAAGAACTTGATATACACCTTATATAACAGACTATGAACGTACAAATTGAAGAAAGCTGGAAAGCACATTTAAAACCCGAATTCGACAAAGACTACTTTCGCACACTGACCGATTTCGTCAAAAGCGAATATAGCCAGTATCAGATCTTCCCTCCGGGAAAACTGATCTTCAATGCTTTCAACCTTTGTCCTTTCGACAAAGTGAAAGTTGTAATTATAGGACAAGATCCTTACCATGGACCGGGACAAGCACATGGTCTCTGTTTCTCTGTAAACGACGGAGTGCCTTTTCCCCCTTCATTAGTGAACATATTCAAAGAAATCAAAGCCGACATCGGTTCAGATGCCCCGACCACGGGAAACCTGACTCGCTGGGCAGAACAAGGAGTTTTATTACTCAACGCAACTCTGACGGTACGTGCCCATCAAGCAGGTTCACATCAGAATCGTGGCTGGGAAACATTTACCGATGCTGCAATCCGTGCCCTGGCAGAAGAAAAAGAAAACCTGGTATTTATCTTATGGGGATCATACGCTCAAAAGAAAGGAGCGTTTATCGACCGCAACAAGCATCTGGTACTCACTTCCGCCCATCCCTCTCCTCTTTCAGCTTACAACGGCTTCTTCGGAAACAAACATTTCAGCCGTACAAACGATTACCTGAAAACCCATGGAAAAACAGAAATCGCATGGTAGTTGGAGAAGTTGAGAGTGGAGAGTTGAGAGTTAAGAGTTGAGAGTTAAGAATAAAGAGTAAAGAGTAAAAAAATGGCTGCACTATTCGTCGAATGATAGCGCAGCCATTTTTCTTTTTCTATATTGTAACAAAACAATTACACGTCCGAATTTCCACTCTCAACTCTCCACTCTCAACTTATCCTAGTACCACTGAATGTTACTTTGCGTTTGGCTTCTCTGCTCATACTTCAAGTCTTGCAGGATGCTTGCATTCGCACGGATGGTAACATTGTAATATTTCCAGCGTCCGAAAGGAGAAAGACTGGCGGACAGGTTGAAACAGTGCAAGTCACGGGAGATTGTACAAGAAGTCTGCGTAATCTCTTTTGCCTGAAAATCATAGCCCGAGTTGAACGAGAGCGACCAGTTATTAGAAATCTTTATATTTCCGTTTGCATTGATGTTATGCGTATACGTATAAGGATATCGCATGGAATAACGGTTAATAGGCTTAGACCTATCTTCACGGATATTAAACGAATAGCTAAGGCTTAACGACCAAGGCATCTTAAACACCTGATAACCATCCGGGTCTGCCTGTGCTTTCTCTACTTTCTTAGGTGTAGTACCATCTCCTTCCGTTCCGTCAGATTCTTCATCGTCACTATCCTCCGACTTCTTATCTTTTCCTTTTTCATCCTCCTCTTTCGGACCGAACCATTTCTTCCATGTGTCATTATTAAAGGTATAGTTGAAAGAAGAACCATATCCTTGGAAACGCCCAAAACGACCATACGACCATTCTGTACGGTTACTGGTCACTACATTACCGCTTTTATCGAATGTATAAGCATACGTAGCGAATTGGGCATTCATATTGAAAGTATAATTCTTGGTCAGTTTCAGACGGAGGTTCATACTTAAGTCACTCCACGGTCTTTCCTTTGCCGCCATATTATAGGACATATTGGCACTCAAATCATCAATAAGGCTAACTTTCTTGACTGTATCATTCTTTGCGTCATAATACTTCATCTCCAAGTTATTAGCTATCGAGAAACTAACCGTTCCCGACCCCTCACGAGAAGGCACGCCATAAGGCTGATTGGTAAAAGGAGAATAATATTGTGTATTACCATTATAATCGGTATATTCTTCCCAGTACTTGCCAAATCCCGGAGCACCACTCAAACTCACCTGCGGTGTGAATACGTGACGAATCTGTATCTCCTTCTTCTTCGCAAAGATCGGTTTATACATACCATACAATTTCGTACTTAGAGCCAAACTAGCCGAGTAATTGGATACACGATAAAAGCCGTTAAGAGAATCGCCCGGCAATGATTCCAGCCTGTGAGTATCTTCGTTATAATGCTGATTGATTTTACGGGTGTACCATCGTTCTGTATAATTCACAGAAGGATTGACCTGCAAATATTTGAACAGCGTAAAAGTAGCACTGATAGGAATGTTATGGTTCATCGCATTCTCCCATGAGCTTAGTCCGGCTTTGAACAAATGGTCATCTTTAGTACGGATACTGTTTGTCAGACGTCCCGTATAACCAATGGAAATCTTCTCGTACCAACGTTCGGCTCCTGCCGCTTTCTTGCGCTTGAACGGAAACAGACGGCTCAACGTAATATTCAAGTCAGGCAAAGTGACCGCAATAGAAGAGTCACGCATTGTCTGTGCGATATTGGTAGTTCCGGATAAGGTCAGACCGATATCGGGAAAACTACGAGAATAACTAATACTTGATGTTTTGGTATTTTGAGTCAACAACTGCGAATTATAAAGGTTGTTGATATTAGAACGTTCATAACTACTGGTCGAGAAGTTCACACTGGCAGAGAATGTAGTGTTCGGACTGGCTTTAGCATCCTGTCGATGGTTCCATACCACCTTAAAGTCCTTAGCAACTGTATAGTCCGGCATCCCTTTATCTCCAGTCTTGGTGACCTGATAGTCCGCTTGCAGCGTACCGGAATATTTATAGCGTTTATTATAGTTTGTCAATCCAGACAATCTCCATGAACCTTTCGTGAAGATATCTCCCGTTATTTTCAAGTCCATGATATCACTCATGGCAAAGTAATATCCTCCTTCTGCCAAACCGAAACCACGACTGGAGTCATCCATATAAGTCGGCATAATGAAACCGGAAGAGTAACTGCTGGAGAATGGGAAGAAGAAGAACGGCACAGCCAACGGCAGAGGCACATCTTCCACAACCAGATAGGCAGGTCCTGTCACTACATTCTTTTTAGGGCGCACCTTAGCTCTCGTCAGCTGCATATAGAAGTGGGGATGATCGTGATGATCGCAGGTTGTATAACGCCCATGCTCCATGAAAATTTCATCATTGGCCCCTTTCTTCGCCTTGCTTCCGGTCACATATCCTTCTCCCTGCTGGGTGACGATATCAGTAATTCCCGCTTTCTTGGTTTTGAAGTTATATCGGATTGTTTCCGTATCATACGAGGTATCACCTTCTTTAAATACCGGTTTACCTTTTTCCACTCCGGTAGTATCCTTGATACCATAAGCATGCACAGTACTACTATCCAGATTCATCGAAATAACTTCCGCAGCCAGTTCGATGTTCTGATAATTCACTTTTCCGCTACCATAAAGTGTAGCGGCTCCTCCCAAAGTAAAGACAGTGGAGTCGTTGGATTCATAAACAACCGGTGCATCGAGTGGTTGTTTCTTCTTTACCGGTGCGATGGAATCAATGCGTACCGTTACCGTATCTGCTTTCAACGAATCATTTCCCTGAAGGGAATCCGTTTGTGCGGTATTGGAGGCAATCATTCCTCTTCTTCGACGCTGAGACGTAGCCTCATCGGGAAGCATCAGTAAGACAATCAGCAGTATGAATGATATAAGTATTTTTGCTTTCAATGGCGCCATTAACTAATAGTTTACGCTTGAAGTGGCAAAAGTACACAATCTTCACCAAATATGAGTTAGAATCTTCGTTATTTAATTATTTTTTAGTGCTATAAAAAGAGAGAACACCATCTATCAAAGCGGCTTAGGCCTTCTTCACCATATTTTGCAATACTTTGCCGCGCTTTTTCCACAGTTTTCTCTTCATCCAGATGGGTTTTAGAAAAGAATTTATCCGCAAAGCAAATCAATTGCTCTTCCAGGGTAATGGGCAGCATCTCACGATGAGGAACGGGGAGCTGCTGGGCAATGATATCTTCCAACGAGAGTCCGGCTCCCGTATGGCGTTCGCACACCAATGCGTGTTGGGGGAAACCTTCCGCCCGCAAGATTTCAGCTCCCAAATATCCGTGGGCGATATAAGGATGAGTGCCAAAGCACTGAATGGTGGGAGCATCGGTCTGAAAAATTCCAATATCATGCAACAGAGCAGCTTCTTTCACAAAACTCCGGTTTAAACGCAATTCGGGATGAGCATCCAGCATTTTCATTGCCTTTCCGGACACCGCCAGACTATGAATTACTAAGATTTGTCTCTGCTGCGTATTTTCCGGATAATATTTATCAATGATTTCGTATGGATTCATGTGCTTTATTTTTTGCTCTCTTGATGAGAAATTAATATTTTTGTGCAATATTACAAAAAAAATTACCGATATGCAAACTCGAGCTTCCTTCATTCTTATATTTCTATTCATTATGTTGTCACCAATGCGTGTAAGCAGTCAAATTGTCACGGGAGCAGAACAAATGGATCAATATATGCCGTTGCTGAAAGGAAAACGCATCGGAATGGTGGTCAATCACACTTCTGTTGTGGGAAGAAAGCAGGTTCATCTTCTCGATACCTTATTAAAGAGAGAGGTCCGAGTGGTCAAGGTATTTGCTCCCGAACATGGTTTCCGTGGTAACGCAGATGCAGGTGAAACAGTGAAAGACGGAAAAGATTCCCGCACCGGCATTCCTATCGTATCGCTTTATGGTGACAACAAAGAGCCGTCAGCTGCCCAACTAAAAGATGTCGATGTGATTGTATTCGACATTCAGGATGTAGGGGCACGCTTTTATACCTATATAAGCACGATGTATTATGTGATGGAAGCTTGCGCAGAGAACAAGAAAGAAATGGTTGTACTGGATCGCCCCAATCCGTGCGATTATGTGGATGGTCCGATACTCAAACCTGCCTACCGGAGTTTTGTCGGTATGTTACCTCTTCCGGTTCTCCACGGATGTACCATCGGCGAACTGGCACAGATGATAAACGGGGAAGGATGGATTGCCAACAAGAAAAATCCTTGTTCATTAAAGGTAATTCCAATGACCGGATGGAAACACGGAGCACCTTATTCACTTCCCATCAAACCGTCGCCCAACCTCCCGAACGATCAGTCTATCCGATTGTACGCCTCGCTCTGTCCTTTTGAAGCCACCCGCGTCAGCGTGGGACGGGGGACAACTTTTCCTTTCCAGGTATTAGGCGCACCTAATAAGAAATACGGAAGTTTCACTTTTACTCCCCGCTCCTTACCCGGTTTTGACAAAAATCCGATGCACAAAGGTATCACCTGTTATGGGGAAGATCTCCGGAATGTAACCAATGTAAATGGATTTACACTCCGCTACTTCTTGAACTTTTATCGCTTATCCGGCGAAAAAGCAGCTTTCTTCTCCCGTGCCCGATGGTTTGATTTGCTGATGGGAACTGACAGCGTACGCAAAGCTATCCTCAAAGGAGAATCGGAAGAGGCTATCCGGAATAGTTGGCAAAAGGAATTACAGGATTACAAGGAGATCAGAAAAAAATATCTTCTCTATGAGTAAAAAAACTAGTATCATACTCTCATTCATTTTCATAAACCACTTATAATTAAAAGAATAAGTATGATAGATAACTATTATTTCCGGTATCTATCATACTTAGACCATCAAAAACGGGGTATCTATCATACTTGATTATTCTACCTCCAAAGGTACAATATGATAATACGTACCATACGTTTTCCGTTTAGATTTCACTCCGAGCCGCTGCAAGATACGCCCGAAATAAGATGCCTGCCTGGCGGAAAACGTCATCTTACTCGCTTTCTGAATCCGGCGCAGAATGTCAATAGCCAGTAGCCATTCTCCTTCTTCCTCTTCTTCCGCCCTACGATAATAAACCATAAATAACTGTTCGATGGCAGGAGATTGTTCAAACTCACGGTTGTTTTCCGTCATGATAGCCTCTTCTTCGGAGTCAAACCAATAACGTTCGTTGTGATAAAGCAACTCCAACGCCTGTGCATAAAGCTGTTCATAATCAATAGGACGCGACACATCTATAGCTCCCGTCATGTAAATACCGATGAAACGACGGCTACCGGAAGTATCCGTCAACAAATCCCGATGATTGCTCGTGGCAATGAACGATGCATACCGGCGAAGCTCTTCCACTGCCGAAGCATTCGGACGACGTGTGTTCACCACCGGCTTTTGCAGAATATGTTTCAGAAAAGCCTGCTGGGTAGGACTAATCTGGTCGAATTCATCCATATTGATAAGCAGAAAGCGATTCAGATACAACTCCGCGTCCCGTTTCCGACTGAAATCAATGCTATCCGTATAGTACGCCTGTAAAGCAGGAGGAAGAAGCATTCTGCAAAAAGTCGATTTCCGATATGCCTGCGGGCCAATCAGCAAAGGTGACGTACTGTTGGCGTGTTTCTTATCCATTCCCCTCCAATGGGCAACCATATTCAAAAACCACCGACGGAACAACGGCGCCCAATGTGGATTATCACAGGGAACACGGTTGGCCAGTTCCAAAATCCGGTCTTTACCATCCCAGTGAGGCAGATGATACAAAAAATCCTCCACAGGCTGATAAACAGGCACATGATCAGAATCCAAATAGCGGATTACGTCCCTATCCCACATTTTCACCCCTTCATACATGGCATTCATCGTGATACTCGCCAGCACCCGCTTGTCCACCGGACGAAAATAGAAATTAAAACTATTCCGTTCGCGATATTCCACTTCCGTGGTCAGCGTATTGTATCGAAATTCATAACGGCGCTTCATAAATTCGTCCATCTGCATGGCGAAAAGCTGTTCGGCCGTCAGACTGCTCTTCTTGCCGAATCCCTTAGCGGAACGGTAGACACTTTTCACAGTTTCACGAATCAGCAACTCGTCCGAAGGGAGCCGGTAGTGCGCCTTTGTCCACCGCACCGTATCTTCTTCGGGGATACCTGCCCGAAAACAATGCTCCGCCAAACACACTAGTAGCGGTTGCAGATCGTCTCCCTCCCGATATCCGTCCAGTTCTTCGAGCGCCCTGTTGAATGCAGCGGAGAAAAGCACCGACAATGCTTCATAATTTTCATATCCGGGCGCCATTCGCTGCAAAGGAGAATCAGTTTCCCGCGTTCGTTTGATAAAAGTCGTTTCGGACGGAAGACTGACGGGCTGCTTCATATAAATGGGCATTGCTTTCGAATTGAAATAAAGTTCAGGATCATACGTCAGCCTGCAATATTGTTCGAGCGACGGTTCTTTCAGTTCGATATCAAAAGGCAGTTGTGGCTGATAATATTTCACAGCCGTCTGATAAGCATGCGCGTGAAAAAGTTCCGCTTGCTCGCGTAAAGTCGGCAAGCGGTCGTCCGGATAGGTGAACCGCACCCATATCTTTACTGATTTGCCGGAAGATCCGGTAAAAGCAAGGTATGTTTGCGGAAGCTCTTTGACCCGTTCTTTTATTTCGTCGGCTTCCGCCCTCCCCGAAAGGTTATTGACTTCCATCATCACTATGCCGTTATATTCATTCAAGGTCATTACCCCTTCTTTACGGACAAAAGCTGCGGCAGGCATCACTTTGGGAACTTTACGCACCTCTTCAATCGAATTTCCCGGAAGAGTATACCGCAAGACTTCCCTCATCTTTGAGACGGGCTGCGCCTTGACTTCCGTTTTCATCTGCTCCAAAAGGAGCTCCATTTTCAACGTCCGTAAGGTTTTTACCTTGCCATCGTCTCTGACTAATGTTATTCTCATCTTTTTTTATTATTATTTCCAGTAAAAGGAAAGCTGCACTACAGCCATACAAAGATACAACATGCTCTTCGCCCAAACAAATTTCACCGCTTTTATTTGCTACGCCACACGACTTTATTTTACAGAAATAATGCTTACTAAATTTGCGAATAAAGGCAGGATAATGTATCTTTGCAGGCAGTTAGACTTCAGCCCGCATAAGTGTGCCGTACAGCCCACCTATGCGGGCTGTATAGTTTACATTCGTGGGCTGTAGAGCCCACAAATGTGTGCCCAAGAAAAGCCACTGATTCCAGTTGATTATCCAGGCTTCAATTGTAGGTTATCTTGCTGCAAAACAATCATTAAAATGCCTTTTAAAAGGCATTTTAGCCACATTAACCCATAATAGAAAAGACATGTACGCAAAGTATGATTTTCGCAAAAAGCCGTCTTCGAAAGAAGACGAAGACGAACAGCCGTTGTATCCCCGCATCGTATCGAACGGAACCATCGACTTTCAACAAATTGTAAAAGAGATCGCTCAAGCTTCCAGCTTTACGCCGGCAGATATTGAAGGAGTTCAGCTGGCTATTGAAAATAAAATATCCGAATATTTAGTCAGCGGATATCACGTTCAGTTGGGGAACCTTGGATATTTTTCAGCCAAGCTGAAAGCACGTCCGGTGATGGATGCCAAAGAAATACATGCGCAGTCCATTTATTTCGATAATGTAAATTTTCGTCCATCATCTTCTTTCCGAAAGAAGGTTCGCGGATTTGTAGAAAAAGCGAAGTCGGGATTTGCACATTCCGCCGAAGTTCCGGTGGAAGAGCGTCGGCGCAGGTTGGAGAGGTTTCTGGATGAACGACCGATGATACGACGCAAAGAGTATACGCAACTGACGGGACTACTAAAGAACAAAGCGCTGAATGAATTGAACGGATGGGTAAAGGAAGGAGTACTTGACACCATTGGAAGCGGCAGTCATAAAATTTATGTGCGGGTTAATACCATGAAAGATTAAACAGTAAAAACAGTGGAATAAGAATGATAGATACCCATATTTCATGAAGAAAGTATGATAGATACAAAATTTCAGAGACATCTATCATTCTTATTCATCAGATTATAACTATATTAGCAAAAAGAATGAGAGTTATGATAGTTATTTTCTACTCTAAGAACAATCAGTTAATAACAAAACAATGAAAGATAAAACACAAAAAAGCTTCAGGGGAATAGCCCGGACATTACTTCTTGTTTTCTGTTATGCCTTTGGTAATCATGCTTTTGCATTGACTTTAGAGCACGAACAAACAGTAGAAATTTATAAAGTAACAGATGTCCCCAATCCGCGTAATGAAAGCTCTTCCAATTGGGTTAGCAATCCGAATCAGATATTGGATGAAAGTTATGTGTGGGAGATAAATAATATGTTGTCACAGTTAGAAGATTCATTGAGTATTGAAGTGGCGGTTGTTGCGCTCTCTTCTATCGGAGAAGATATTCCGGCAGAGTTTGCCCACAAGCTTTTTGAGCACTGGGGCATCGGAAAGAAAGCGGACGACAACGGATTACTGATTCTTTTAGTACTCGATCAACGTAAAGTCACTTTCGCAACCGGATACGGTTTAGAAGGAGTACTTCCCGACGCTTTATGCTTTCGCATTCAACAGAATGAAATGGTTCCGTGGTTTAGAAAAAACGACTTTGACAGAGGAATGACAGAGGGAGTCCGGACTGTAACATTGGTGCTTTATGGAAGCGACTATGAACCAGTTTCTCAAAGCACTTCTGATAATTACTGGAAAAGTGCCGGCAATACGTTGTGGAATTTTCTGGCAAATCAGTCGCCTATGCTTTGGATATTCTTGATACTGGTAAATGTTCTCACTTATCGCATGAAGGTAAATAAAGCTCGCCCCAAAGACGGTTCAGCATTAGCAGCAATCAAAGTCCTGACACTTTACAGCCCACTTGGATGTCTTGTGTTGTTTTTTCCGGTCTGGCCTGCACTTATTGCGGCATCCTTATGGTATAAGTTCTACCAAAAACAACGTGTTATTTTGCAGAGTAAGACCTGCGACTCTTGCAAAGCTGTGGCTTTACAACTTTTATCCAATGAGCTTGCAACCCCTTTATTATCTGCTTCCGAGCAAATGGAACACAAACTAGGTTCTGCCATCCACCGTATTTATCAATGTACTTCCTGCGGCTGGATATTGCGGTATAAATCTGTCGTCGGAAGCGAATATAAGATGTGTAATCAATGCCATACCATTGCTTCCAAGCGTATCAGTCCGTGGAAAACAGTTAAAGAAGCCACATATTCCGATGCCGGATTGGAGGTTGCCGACTATCTTTGCTTAATGTGCGGAGATAAAAAGCAGACAACACAGAAGATTCCCCGCAAGACACCCCCAAATAGTGACAGTCCTAGTAATAGTCACAGTAGTAGCAGCAGTAGTAGTAGCGGCAGCAGTAGCAGTAGCGGCAGTTTTGGTGGTGGACGTAGCGGTGGCGGTGGAGCGTCAAGTAGTTTTTAAGATCGGCTATTCATTTGAAGAAGTCGACTAACCAAACAAAGACGTGGAAACACATCTCACCTGAATATTTTCATAGAAAGATGGTTATCCACTCCTTTATTCTAACTATTTTTGCATAGATAACCGAACATAAAAAAGTGAAATGAATATCGAAGAATTTAGAGAATATTGCCTGTCTTTTAAGGGAGTCCATGAGAAGATGCCGTTTCCCAATGTGCCCGACAAATATAGCCGTGACGTTCTATGCTTTTATGTAGCGGACAAATGGTTCTGTTTCGTTAACATTGAGATTTTCGATTTTTGTTGTATCAAATGCAACCCTGACGAATCCGGAGAACTGCAAACTGAATATACCGGCATAAGGCCAGGATGGCACATGAACAAGAAATATTGGATCAGTGTCTATTTCAACCAAGATGTACCTGATGAGAAAATCAAAGAGCTTGTAAGCAACTCCTACGATATTGTAGTCAAAAGTTTGACAAAGAAAGAACGGGAAATGCTATAAATAAAGGAAGGATTCAAGAACCTCCCAAACGTAAATCCTGTACTCTGTTGTCTTTCCAAAAAACAGTGAAATTATAATTTACACCACTATTCCTGTAAAACACAATCTCCCAACTGTCACTATATAGTACAGCCGGCACGATCGTATAGGGATAAAAATCATCCTGCCAGGATCCGTATATTTTTTCTTTATGTTTCTGCTGGCTTTTGCTGGACAGCATGCTATCTAGTTGTTCTGCCATAGGTACCCAGTTCTGCAATAGCACCTGTAATTCCAATAATTGCCTGGAGAACGGAGCAGAAGCGTCCCCTTCTATCAAAACAAGAGTTTCTACCGAGTAAAAGGGCAATTGCACTGCACCACTCCAAAGGCAGCATTTATCTCGCCACCAATCACAAACCTTACAGGTAAAGATGCCCAAACCTTCCACTTTATACTCTCTCTTAGTTCCAAACAACTCGTTTATCAGTGTCTTGAATACTTTCATTACTTTTCCCATCGTTTTCTTTTTTTTAGTATGCACTAACAATGTTACTATGATTTCTGGAATCTTACCGCTTGCTATGTGGGTGTGTTTGTGTGCATATTGTTCAATTTTAAGTTTTTATTCTTCGTAATAAGTAAAAATACGCTCGACATAAGGTTTTAATATACGACCGAGCCCCGTGCCAAAATCAACATAATCTTTGAAATTCTTTGTTTCAATCCAGTTGCCATTCGCATCACAGCCGTAGTCTTGGAAGTCTTTGTAGAGTATTTCAAATCCTGGCCGCTCGTCAATCGGCCGTCCTTGTTCATCGTATTTCTCTTGCACGATACTATTACGAACAACGGTTTTCAGTTTACCGTTCGGATAATATTCACGTTTACACCAGAACTCTAACTCTTTATTACCTTCATCGCCAATCCTATATTTTTTCACAACGCGGTTACTGTCACTGTATTCATAGATGAAATGCGTTTCCGGCCTATCACGACTCAACAAATCATACACTTGGGTCTGCGCCAACAAGCCATTTGTATCATACTCATAGACTGTTTTTCCCGATAATTCCCCTATATTATAATATTCCCTCTTCGCTACCAACAAATCATGTTCGTTATAATCATATTCGGTCATAGCCGGTTTGTCAATCGTGCCGTCAATCTGTTTGGTTCGGATAAGATTTCCCCTGTCGTCATAAGTATTTATCTCCCCATGGGAATCACTATACACAATTTCCAGCAGTTTCCCGTCAGTATTATACTTACTGACAATCGTACTGTTAGTTTTCGGAAAGCTAAGTGTAGATGTATGTCCCCAAGTCTCATAGGTATAATCGGTCTTTCGGATAATATTTTGTACTCGTTGCATTGAGCAAGATTGCCGTCGATATTGAAATGAAAATGGTAGTGATGTATTCCGTCCTCTTCCCATTTCTCGCCTTTTTTGAATTTCGTCGAAAAGAAAGACGATGTATTTTCCGGACGATAATAATAGATATCCAACGTTTTGACTTTTCCGTTCAACCCCATCCTGCTTTTGTCGTTATTGACAGAATCTATTGTCGGGGGAATGTATTTCAAAGGAGATTGTCGGCAACCTGCAAATATCGATATAATCAAACTTCCTAAAATAACAACGACTACAACGGCTTTATTTTTCATGTTTTCTTTGTGTGTTACAATGTTTCGACGCAAAGATAACAAAACAGAACCAGTTCTAAAATATAACTGACGTAAAAGATTACTTTCGTGTTATTATAATATCATCAAAGCAGAGTTCCAATGACTGATTATCGGGTTTGTACTCCGTCCAATCTTTCGGATCGCCACTTTCGTTGTCTACCATTAAATGATAATAAGAGAAGCCAGAGTTTGGATCAGGCAATCTATGAATCTTATAGCTCCCTACAGTTGCCAACTCATTATCTTCAACGACTTTCAGCCAGCCTAAAGCCTTGTCTATCTGTTGAAGATGAGATAACTTATCCTGCTCGCCTTGTTTTAAAGCGTCAACTGTTTTTGTTCTTTCGTTTTGTAATAACTCTATTATATCTTTCATGCTTTCCACTCTGTTAGTATTGAATTAAATTCTGATTTATATCCATTACGATTCTTTGGCTTGATTTTTCAATTCATTTTTCCTCTTTTTCCACAACTGCCACGAATTGATAATATTCTGCCACATATTATACATACAGCATAATATAACTCTGATTATCAAAGCAAAAGCCCACCTATTACTAATAGTGGGTAACAAAATAGTAACAAAAAAACGAAGAAATCGCTTTGCGGTGGGCTTCATGTGCAAAGGTAACAAAAGCTCTCTAACCATAAAAGCAAAACTGGCGAAAAGAAGAATACTGTTTTTCTTTTCGCCAGCATATATAATTTGCTGTCAATAGAAATTAGTTTAGTCCGTTTTGGATATATAGACAAAAACACAAACTAAACTTGTGTTTATAATAACTTTTTCAACTTATCTATGACATATCTTCCAATGCAGAGAACTTTGAATGATTTAGGCAACAGATATTTGGATGTTTTAATTAGAATGTCCCTTTTTTACACCTAATATCTATCTAAGAAATCTTACTTTTGTTTGATAATTAAAACAGAATGGAGAAAATTCAAGTAATACAACCTACCAAATTGCTCGCTCCTTATATAAAGCAATATTGGTTTTTAAGGATAGATGATGTAAAGCAAGGCTTTCAACGTTCTATCCCGGCAGGTTGTGTAGCACTTGTTTTTCATAAAGGGAACAAAATTATTTCTTCTTTTCATAAGGGAACGCAGCCACATTACAAATAGGGTAAATTTCAATAATGGATTGTTTTGATGAAAAAAACTCTTCAATATTTAGACTTACTGACATAGGGCTGTCATAGAAGACGCTATCTTTGTATCAAAAAGTATTCAACTTAATATTATAGAATATGAAAAGATTATTTTTATGCTCATCATTTGCTGATGTTGCTAATCTATTTGTCGATTGTGCCAAAGAAGATTTGCAAGGGAAAATTATAGCTTTTATACCAACTGCAAGCCTTACAGAACCAATACGATTCTATGTAAAAAAGGGGAAAAAGGCTTTAGAAGAAGCAGGAATGATTGTTGAAGAAGTCGAGATTACCCAACTGCCCAAAGAGGAAATATCTTCTATATTACATAAATGCGATTATATCTACATAACAGGTGGAAATACATTTTTCCTTTTGCAAGAGTTAAAAAGAAAAGGTGTTGATAAAATTATATCTAAACAAGTGAAATTGGGTAAACTGTATATTGGGGAATCTGCCGGAGCAATAATAGCCTCTCCCGATGCAGAATATATGAGAAGTGTGAATTTTGATCCAATAGAAAAGGCTCCTGAATTGAAAGACTGTACTTCTTTAGATTTGGTCGATTTTTATACGATTCCCCATTATGGAAATTTTCCATTCAAGAAAAAAGGTGAAAAGATAGTTCAACTATATAATGAGAAGTTGCAGCTTATTCCTATAAGTAATAAACAAGCTGTTATTATTGAAGATTCAAATATTCAAATTAAAGATGCAAAATGAATAGAATAGACCGTATTTCTGCTATATTGATTCAGTTACAATCGCACTCGTTAGTGAAAGCACAGCAAATTTCAGAACGTTTTAATATAAGCATTCGCACTGTATATCGAGATATAAGAACATTGGAAGAGGCAGGCATTCCTATCATAGGAAATCCCGGTATTGGTTATTCACTTGCAGAAGGATTCAAATTATCTCCTCTAATGTTTACTCAAAAAGAGGCTTTGTCCTTTTTGATTGCAGAGAAATTAGTACATGAACTAACTGATTCAAATAGCAACGAACATTATAAGTCTGGAATAGAAAAGATTAGGTCTGTCATGCGTTTTGCAGACAAAAATATGTTAGAAACAATGGAAAAGTGCATGTCTGTATTGGATACTTATAAATCATCTACCTATAAACCTGATATTCTTTTACTTATTTTACAAAGTATATACCAAAAAAGAATTATTGAAATATCTTATTTGGGAAGTAATGCGTTAAGTGTTTCAGAACGAAAGATTGAAGCTGTTGGAATTTTCTTTTCGAGAACTAACTGGTATCTAATAGGCTTTTATCTTCCCAAAGAAATCTATCTTACATTTCGGATAGATAGAATTCAAAAAATGCACATTCTTAATGAATTACAATCACGGGAGCATCCTCCTTTGGAAAAATTCATACGCGAGTTTTATGATAAAGAAAAATTACATGAAATCGTTATAAGAATAGAAAAGAATAAAACCTCCATAATGAATGATGATAAATATTATTACGGATTAACATCTGAGAAAGAGATAGGGGATATGTTTGAACTTCATTTTCTAACATTTTCAATCAGTAAGTTTGCACATTGGTATCTGTCTTTTGCAGATAGTGCAACTATAATAAGACCAGATTCTTTAAAATATGAAGTTAAAAATATTATCAATAACATTTCTATTTGATTGCTGTCAAATAGTATTTTTAATCGACTCAATGAAAAAAATATTCGACCAAAGATTTTTCCGCTTATTGTCGGAATGCTCACAACGTAAAGTGTCTGCATCTGAATTTGCAGAAGCTATCGAAGAATTGGCGACCCATGTAGCCAATTTTAGTATCAATGAGCAGGATTACAACGTTTTACTACGTTATTTTTCCTTTGGTTTGCACCGTCTTAAATCGTATCGTGTACGGTTTGAGCAAGAAAAAAATGCCCCATCTGCATCTAATTGATGAAGCGATAGGACTTTTGAACACTGAAATACGCCTTATCGAGTGGCGCATCAAATACCCGGAACAGCTACAGCAACGTATCAACAAACAGCCCCTTTCCCCTCTCTATCTCGCAGACAAGACAACCCTTATCAACATCATGGAAATGGTAAGCGGTCTGTTCCTCTCCAAAAACATCGTGTATCAGAACGGCAAGCCCGCCTACTTGGTGGACTTGGTGAAAGCCTTTGAATGGCTGTTCAACATCAAGATAGGCGACTGTTACCAAAAACATGAGGACGTGATAAAACGAAAGCCGGGCAAACTGACCGGGTTTCTTAATGGATTGGTAGAACTTATCAAAAAGGAACATGACAAGAAAGGATATAGATAATCTGTGACTTATGATTTATTTATAGGGGATTCCATTAGTTCCCCCGTAATTTCTTTGCGCCTATTTTCTGAACTTTGCTTCATCAATTGATTGACAGACAAGAATGTATAATCAGAAAAATGAAGCAATCATGTATATAGACAATGACGATTTCAGCGTATGGATGCAGAAGCTGTACGCCAAGCTGGAAGAACTCTGCAAGGATGTACGGGTACTACGCAATGCGGACAAGGTACTACCCGAAGATGACAACCTATTGGATAATCAAGACTTGTGTTTATTATTCAAAGTAAGTATCAAAACTCTGCAACGCTACCGGGCTATCGGTGCGCTGCCTTACTTCACTATCAGCGGAAAAGTGTATTACAAGGCTTCCGATATCCGGGAGTTTATTAAAGAACGGTTCAGCGTCACCACGCTACGCCAGTTCGAGAAAGAACACTGTACGAAGAAAAAGAAGTGAATCTGAAAAGCCGGAACGGTGAATGTACTTCATCTGTTCCGACTTTCCCCGTTTATGGCTTACCCAACTTATCGGCTTCTTTCTTTAGCTGTTCGGCTTGCTCATTCAACAGCCTTGCACGTTCCAGTGCTTCCGCCTGCTTTTGGATGCGATATTCAAAATCCATCACTGAATCGGTCAAACTTCGGATAAAACCGTTATCCCGTTGCCACTTGAACTTGTTTTCCAGCATATCAAAAGTTTCCCCGTCTGCCTGTCCTTGCATCAGCAAATAGCGGTATTTCATATCGTTGTCCTGCAACTGCTGCATACGTTCAGCCAAACGGACATTCAAGAATATGGAAACGGAACAGACGACCAGCACTGCCGAAAAAACAAACAATCCCGGACGAATCCAAGAAGCGACCTTGTTGTAAATCCGTTGATAGAACGGTAAGGGCGTAGCTTCCTCTTTATCCGTCTTGCAAGAGCCCAAAGTATCAATCATTACCTTGAAACAACGGTAGGTTTCCAATGTTATTTTCTTGGTGTCCTCTATGTTCTTCTGCTGACCTTGCATCCTGCTCCTTATGTCGTCAAGTTGGCTTTGAATAACCCGCAACTTTTCTTCGGGAACAGCCGAATTACTGTGCAGTTCCGACAACGCTTGTTCGATTGCTCCCAGCCGTTCGAGAGTTTCCTCCCGACTGGCTGGCGTTGCCTGTGCTTCCTGCTTCTCTTTCAGTTCCGTAACCATAGAGAGAAGCCCCTCTAAAATCAAATTATCTTCCATGTCTTTACTGTTTAAGTTGTTTTTTCTTTTTCTTCTTCTTTCTCAAATTAAAATTAGGTTCTTCATCCACTGGGGGAGAAGAAGCAGAAAACAGACCGAGTGAACCTGTTATCAACGGACTGTCAGCCTTGTCCGGTGCAGGTGCTTGTTCCCGAACGGGTGCGAAAGTTGTTTGCCGTTGGCTTTCGGCAACATTCATTCCTGCATCCCCGAAACATTTATCCAGTTTGGAAAAACTGAAACTGCGGTCTATCTCCGACCCCTTGAACGTGTATTCGCCTTTGGAAAAGGATATGCCCTGTATCTCGTCAGTCTGTCCCTTTCGTTTGAACTGGATAGTGATACCCTTTTCCGCTAACCTGTGCTGCAACTGCTGCCAGTTACGGGATTTGCCGATTTCATTTTTCACAGCCGTGTAAATCTCGTATTTTGATTTGTCCGGCTCTTTCAATCGGTGCTGCTTCACCTGCTCTTTTCCCTCGGCGAAATAAAGCCCGTGTTTGGCTTTCAGCTTCTTGCATACCTGTTCGTTACGATACATGTCGTTCCTGTCCGAAATGGTCTTGCCGTTATTGTCTATGCGGTTGAACACGATATGCACATGTGGGTGTTCCCGGTCTTGATGGCGCACGATGATATACTGCGTATCGGTGATTTTCATTTCACGCATATACTCCTGCGCAAGCTGTACCATCTTCCCATCTGTCAATTTGGGCGCATCCACTGCCGAATAACTCAACGCAATATGTCCGACAGGCTTTTTCAAGTCGGGATTCATCCCGGTCTGCATACAGAAGCTGTGGATTATATCTCCCCGGCTTTCAGTCAGAACCCCGTCCGCATGAAGCAAAACCGCCTGCTCCTTGCCAAGCACATAGTTCACACAGCCCTTAAACCCGCTTCCCTTTTTTATTTTTCCAATCATCTGACAAATGGTTTATGATTTCAATAATCCGGTTTTTGAGCTTCACCAGTTCCACCGCCACCAGTGCGAAACCTCCGGCATTCGCCCGGTGCGCCAACTGGTTGATGTTGTTGGCTTCCCCTGCCAGTTTGCGGATGGTGTCCGCATCCTGCCTGTTCAGCCGGGGTATGACCTCTACCGAAACAACCGCCTGCCTTACATACTCACTGACACGTAACCCAGCTTCCCCGGCTCGCTTTCTGATGGCGTAATACTGCAACTCGGTCAGTTTCGTACTGACAACCCGTTGCTGCTTCTCTATCCGTTTCTTTGCCGGACGTCCCCCCGGCTTATCCTTTATATTCGTCATAGGTTTTTACATTTAAATGGTATCTTAAAAATTGCGACCAACGGGAGAAATTTTCTTTGCGGTGAGCAAAGCAAGGTAGTTTCGGTTTACCGAAACATAACCTTGCTCTCCAAATAAACCGCCAGCCGTTGGTAGTCCTGCCGGATTAAATGCCCCTGCCTCTCTTTTGTCTTGGGGCGGCACGTTGTCCGGTTTCCTGCTTCGTTTCCTGCACTTGGCTGGCTGCGTTTTTCTGTTCCTGCTTCCTGCCGCACAGATAATCGTTCAAGTCCGAATATCCCCTATAATTGTGCGAGAAGTCACGCACACGGTAGGGGTATTCCAATTCGATAGCCCGTGTCGCTTCATATCCAGCCTTGTCATTGTCAAGCATACAGTGGATGCGTTCATACGGGTACAGCACGTCAATGGCTTTCGACACATTGGCGGTAGAGTTAAGAATGGCATAATCCTGCCTGTCAAGGTCGGGTATGGTCGGACAGTTCCTCATGCGGAGCGTAAGGAAAGAGAGGTAGTCCATGAAACCCTCGAACACCAAACACTTCTCCCTCGGCTCTCCCTGCTGCCGTATATGGGTGATGTCTTTCGGGGCGATGCAGCCTTTGAAAAAGGAATTGCGAACCTCGTAACCTCCTGCCATGTTCGGGAAACCGATAGCAAAGAACGGTCTGCCATTATTGGTAAAATGGAGTTCCTTACATTCTCTTTTTGCCAGTTCGACATTGATACCCCGTCCCTGCAAGTAACGGAGCAATGCCGGATGGGTAAGGTCACGGACTTCCAAATGCTGGAAGCTCGGTTCTGTCCTACGCTGGGGAAAAGAAAAACTGACCGGACGGACGTGCGGTGTCTGTTCCGCTATCCGGTTTAAAAGGTATGGCAGGCTGTCGGAACAATAGAGTTCCTTTGCCAGTGCGATGATGTTACCGCCCTTGCCTGCGCCAAAGTCATACCAAAGGTTGCGGTCAGTGTTCACCTTGAAAGACGGTTCGTGTTCCTCCCTTAACGGTGATTTGTACCATAAACCGTTACCCTGCTGCTTGACAGGAGAGTAACCTAAACTGTGCAGATAGTCTGCGATGGGTATTTGTTTCACATCTTCGATGTTCATAACATTTTCTTTTTTGGGGATAAAAAAAATAGTTGAAAAGTGCGCCAGTCCTGTTTAGTCCGTTATATATACACCCGTACCATACTAAACCTGCCTGTTCCGATACAGGGAAATAGTAAGTCCGTTCCTCTTGTATATACACCCGGACTAAACCAAACTGACTTTTAATAATGGAAATCGGGATTATAGCGGTAGCCCTTGCCCTCTTTCACAATCATGCGCTTGTTCACAAGAAACTTGTTAAGCGACACAAGAACATTGCGTCCACGCTCGTAACCGATACTCGCATAACCCTGTTTCAATGCCGCTATGACATTGGAATAGCCTTGTACCACCTGCTTGCCGAAACCGTTCTCCAACGCTTCCCGGTGTTGCCGTTCAGTCAGTTCCGCAAGCGAAAAGTTCCTGTCCTGCTTAGGTTGTTGGAATACATAATCATCCACGATTTCGGGTAAAGCGTTGTCATTGATACGGAATGCGAACGGGTCAAATTCCCGGTCACGTATGTGCATCGCCTTTACCTCGCTTATGTTGCCGTCCTGCTGGCTTTTCGTGATTTGCAGGACGGTTTCAGCCTTGTTGTTCAGTTCCGTACCGATATGCCCCCTTGTGTTGTCATCCCCCTTATTCAAATGCAGTACAGTGTGGATATGCAGGTTATATCCGCTTGACCAGCGCATCAAGAGGTTGATTAGGTCGGTTGATTCGCTGGGGCTGTTGATGTCATACATCAAGTCACGGATTCCGTCAATGATGAGCAACCCCACATCGGGCATATTTTCAAGCATATAGCCGATAATCTGTTTCCGCTTGTCGGGGGTCTGCTCCCTTAGCACGATGAAAACAAAATCGTCCCTGTCCTTGTCGGTAGGCAGTCCGGCAAGTCGCAAAATACGCTCCATGACCTTATGGCAATGGTATTTGCTCTGCTCGGTATCTACATAGAGGATTTTCCGCTTGTTCGGTGGCAGATATGCCGAATACTTCAGTACCTCGTCATTCTTCAACGCTGCCGCAACGATGGCGGAAATGTTGAATGTCTTTTTGCTCTTGGCTTTTCCTGTGGATGCGCTGAAATTACCCAGCGTGCCAATGGTAGAGCCGTTCACCCAGAGTATTTCGGGCGGCACTTCGTAAGTGTCCGTCACCTTTAGATGGATGGTTTTCCAAAGGGCTGCAAAATCCTCTTTCTGCATGGTGACATCCTGCCCGGCTTCTGTCGCTTTTCTATTTTCCATAGCCGCTATTTCTTTAAGGGACGGTTAAGGATATATTTCTGCGCTTCCTGCTCTATCTGCGCCTGCGTCTTCACCGGGTTCTGACGCAACCACGCTTCTAATTCCGCTTTCTCAAAATAAAGCATTTTGCCCTGCGGCTTGTAATGGGGTATCAAGTTACCCGAAGTCAGCTTGTACAGGTAACTTTTTGAAAGGTTCAAGAACTTGCTCGCTTCATCAAAACTAAGCACATTCTTTGAAAGGAACACTAAATTTTCGAGTTCTGCAACTCGCTTCTCAATACTTGTTTCCATATAACAAAAGTATTTGCGTTAGACAATATGGAGTGCATGCCCTCCAGTTTCTTGTAATCGATTACGGGGGCAAAAGTATTGAGGAATAGCTTGATAGTGGATTAAGCTATGTTTGAGGTATTAACCTATTCTTAAAGTTTTTTCAGTTGTTTGATATAATTGCTGATGGTTACATAATCTTTTTCATGTTCCACCCCTTTTACATAATTGGCGGCTGTGGCTAAATCACCTTGATTCAGATATTTATCTTTCTTTATATTCTTCGTAACAAACAACTTATTCTTTGCTATAACAGATTGCCAGTTAGGTGTTATCAAACCACGATTGCTTAATTCCGAAAAAAGAAAAGCTACCTGCCTGTTGTTATTAGACCTAAATATAACTTTTGGCTTACAGGAAAGTATTGCTTTCAAATCTTCAAAAGTCATAGGAGCATTGAAAATTTCCACTTCATTGATACAATCCACCAACAATGCTATTTGTCTGTCGTTTAAAATAGACTTAAACGGATTTTCTGTTTCAGCAATATGGGAGATAATTTTAGGCTCTTGGCATTTATCTTGAATTGGTTGCGGCTCTTTCTGTTGTGGCTGCATTTCCGCTTGCACCTTACTTTCTTTCTTTTTTCGCAAGTACGCAGAATATTTTTCCAATACAACAGTTTTAACTATTACAGAAAAATAAGGCAGTTCTTCATCATAAACCGTATTATCTTGCTCATACCGGGAATAATCAAATGAAAGAGGATTAAACGACATGTATTTTCTTTTCTCATCGGATTTCAAGGATTCATAAAAACCGCTTTCCCAAAAGAAATCAGATACAGAATAAAAATATTGAATATCATTCAACACAGAATAACGAATATATAACTGCACCAACTCATCAGTGGTACGAACATATTCTTGCTGTTCCAGTTTATCAGCCTGTTCTGCGTCGAAATATAAGGACTTAGAGGCAATATTATCTATCATAACTTGGCTGGCATGATTGATACAGCGATTGAATATACCTTGTATATGGTCGAATTTTATTTTCAGTTCTTCTTCTGTCATAATAATCTATGTTTCAGTTAGTAGAAACAAAGATATATTTTTCCGGCTAAACAAAGACAAAAAAAGAAAGAAAGTACGGTAACTGTGATATAACCATACTTTCTTTTTAAATCAGTCCGTCAAATTCGGTATCAAACTTATAGCTTCTTCTTTTTTCTTATCGACAATCTTCGCATAAATTTGAGTTGTGGCAATATTTTTATGTCCTAACAATTTGCTAACTGTGTACAAGTCAGCCCCCAATGTAAGCATCATGGTAGCATGGGTATGCCGGGCAACATGAAACGAGATATGCTTAATAATCCCTGCGTCTTTCGCCCATTTTTGAAGTATTTTATTTATAGTTCCCTCATGCGTCAAAGGAAAAATCAAATCATCGCCTTTTGCTTCATTTTGTTGCGGCAACCACTTTAACGCTTCATCGGATATAGGCAGATAAAGCGGTTCTTTTGTTTTCTGCATCTTTATTTCAATTCTTATTCTTTCACCGCTTTTCTGCAAATCGTTCCACTTCAATTTTCTTATATCGCTTACACGCAGCCCACACAAACAACTGAAAAGAAAGGCTTGTTTCATTATCTCATACTTGCACTCTGTCCCGATAAGCCGCTTCAATTCCTCTATTGTCAAATACTCCCTGCGGCTGACTTCCGCTTTTACCTTACTGGCAAAATCAAACTCTTTCGTTGGATTGACCGTAATAATCCCCTCTTTATAGGCTCTATTTATAGCGGTACGCAGCACCCCATAGTAAGCAATAACGGAATTATTACTTAATACACCCCCAGCCTTTAACAAACCAAACTTGCTTGCTTTCTTCGCTTGTTTCAAGAAATCCACAAAGCTATTTAAGAAGTCCTTATCTATATCACGAAAAGCTATGTAATCCCCTCTGAACAACTTTAGTTCACGGATGGTATTACCAACAGTCTTTTCATAGTTCAAGCTGCCACGTTCTTTAGATTGGCTTCTCATGTTCATTAAATAATCAATCACATTCGCTTTTGACTTGTTGGTGTTCTGAAAACCGTGTGCATCATTTTGTAACTCCACTATCCTCTTACTCTGAATCGCTTTTGCAAGAGCCAATGTAGCTTCGTTCTTCGCCTTATCCTCCCTCGTTTTTTCGGGTATAAGGTACAACTTCAAAAATTCATATTGCCGTTTACCGCCAACATAATTTTCTTTTCTAATAACATCACCTGTATAATAGTCCAAATAAATAGACTGGTTGCCATTGGCAAGCTGCTTGAATCTAATCCTTACAGGTTCTTTCAATTTAACTTCTTGTTTTTTCTTCGCCATAATTATGTTCTTATTTTGTTACCGATACAAATATAGCGATTTGTTTTGTTACTCCAATGAATACGGGTAACAAAATAGTAACAAAATAAAGGCATTTATTAGACTAAACAAGAAAACAAGGAAAATAAAGGAAATTACACTCAATAAACATAAAATACTAAATACCAATATCTTATATTTAATATTTTATCTCATTTTTTCTCTTTTTCCACAACTGACAGCTGTTGATGATGTTCTGCCACAACACATACGAACCGGGAGCCACAGAAGACAATGGATTCAAATAAGTATGTGCCATCCAAATAGCCAGAATCGTATTCTTTTGTCCCAACGCCTGCCCGCCACTGATACGGTCATTATAAATTGAGCCGATTGTCTTCCCCAAAAAGAACTGCAAACAGCAGGTAATCAGTGCTCCGACAGCAATCATGATTTCCGTAAAACCATCCGCTGGGTCATTGAGCAAGGAATACAATGTCTGCGCTGTTACGATAGCTAAAGACACAGCCCACAAATAAAAAGCAAGTTCATGATAGCCCAATAACTTCTGATGCACTTTTGGCAAACACTTACTCAACAACCAGGCAGCCAAAAAAGGACAAATCAACAACGGAAATACCTTACCTAAAATAACAAGAAACGCCTCCCAAAAAGTGACATCAGGATGCACCTCCACCAAAGGAAAAAGAATAGGCACAGCAATAGCCGCACCGATATTTGCTATCAATGTATAAGTAGTCAGACTGGCTGCACTCCCACCCAACTTGGAAGTAATCACCGCAGCGGCCGTAGCCGTAGGACAAATAATACAAACCATCACTCCCTCTGCTACTATTTTATCAAAGCGATAAAGCAACAAATAAGCAGCCAACGCTCCGCCAATCTGAATCAATAACAACCACAAATGGAGAGGTTTAGGCTTCAAATCACGAGGAGATACCTTACAGAAGGTCAATAGCAACATCGTAAAAATAAGATAGGGAGTCAGAAAAGAAAGGCTGATAAACAGCGGATAACCTATAGCACCTACCAGCATAGCAATAGGTAACGTCCAATTCTTCAAAAACTTAAGCATCGTCGTACATTTTAACTTCGAAGCACAAAGTAACGGAGATTTCAGGAAAAAAGCTACCATTAAACCGAAAAAAACACAAAACTTAATGGCAAATAATGAGTTTTCTACAAATTTCTACTACATTTGCACCGTATTATAGATATGAAACTGAATAGACCGTACATATTATACATATTCATTTGCCTCTGGCTACTTTTTCTACCCTCATGTACTAACCACTTATGGGGGAAGGATTTTGTAGTAGTTATTGACGCAGGACATGGCGGACATGATCCGGGCGCCATCGGCAAAATCTCGAAAGAGAAAAATATCAATCTGAACGTTGCCCTGAAAGTGGGAAATCTGATTAAAAGGAATTGCGACGACGTCAAAGTGATTTACACTCGTAGCAAAGATGTATTCATCCCTTTAGACCGACGCGCAGAAATTGCCAACAACGCGAAGGCTGACCTCTTTATTTCCATTCACACCAACGCACTGGCTAACAATCGTACCGCAAAAGGTGCTTCAACCTGGACACTGGGTTTGGCCAAATCAGACGCAAATCTGGAAGTTGCCAAGCGAGAGAACTCCGTAATCCTCTACGAAAGTGACTACAAAACAAGATATGCCGGTTTCAACCCGAACTCTGCCGAGTCATATATTATATTTGAATTCATGCAAGATAAATATATGGAGCAGAGTGTACACCTAGCTTCGCTGATGCAAAAACAATTTCGCCAAACTTGTAGAAGGGCAGACCGTGGAGTGCATCAAGCCGGATTCCTTGTCTTAAAAGCGAGTGCCATGCCGAGCATTCTGATAGAACTAGGATTTATTTCTACGCCCGAAGAGGAGCGCTATCTGAATTCTGAAGAAGGGGCCGGCACCATGGCAAAAGGCATCTACCGTGCTTTCTTAAATTATAAGAGAGAACATGAACTGCGCCTAACGGGAGTCAGCAGAACGATCGTCCCAACCGAACAGGAAGAAGACAATGCCCCGGCAATTGCCCAAAAGGATACCGAAAGCGTGAACACAGCTCCCCAACAGGAAAAGCTATTGGCCGAAGCAAAAACAAAACCTGCCGCGACAGCCAAAACAGCACCGAAACTCCCAATTGTAGTAGAGAGTGCAACCAATGACAGTGAAATTACGTTTAAGATACAGATACTTACTTCTTCCAAACCTCTCGCCAAAAACGACAAACGGCTGAAAGGACTGAAAGAGGTAGATTATTATAAGGAAGGGGGAATATACAAATACACGTATGGAGCTTCCTCCGATTATAACAAGGTGTTGCGTACGAAGCGCACCATTACGGCACAATTCAAAGACGCCTTTATCATCGCTTTCCGGAACGGCGAGAAAATGAACGTCAATGAAGCGATTGCCGAATTCAAAAAAAGAAGAAATAAATAAAAAGATAAAATGAAGTACATTACAAAAGAAGTCAGAATAGGTATTGCAGGTATCGTTGCACTATGTGTGCTTATATACGGAATTAACTGGCTGAAAGGTATACACATGTTTCAACCTTCCAGCTATTTCTATGCCAAATTTGAAAATGTAAACGGACTCACCAAATCAAGCCCGGTATTTGCCGACGGTGTTCGTGTAGGTATCGTACGTGACATCTATTATGATTATGCCAAACCCGGAAATGTAATTGTCGAAGTGGAACTGGACACGGAACTGCGGATTCCCAAAGGAAGTAGTGCCGAGCTTGTATCCGAACTTATGGGAGGCGTACGCATGAATATTCTTCTGGCAAACAACCCGCGCGAAAAATATGCCGTAGGAGATACGATCCCCGGCACACTGAACAACGGAATGATGGAAAGCGCGGCGAAACTGATCCCAAAGGTAGAAGAAATGCTTCCGAAACTGGATTCTATCCTCATCTCTCTGAACAATATATTAGGAGACAAGAGCATCCCTGCCACCCTGCACTCGATAGAGAAGACAACCGCCAACCTGGCAGTAGTCAGTTCGCAGGTAAAAGGGCTGATGAGTAATGACATACCTCAACTCACCAGCAAGCTGAACACCATCGGAGACAACTTCGTTGTCATCAGCGGAAATTTGAAAGAAGTAGACTATGCAGCCACTTTCAAAAAAATAGACGAAACGCTGGCTAACGTAAAAATACTTACAGAAAAATTAAACAGCAAAGATAACACTATCGGACTGCTCTTCAACGACCCGACTTTATACAATAATCTGAATGCAACAACTGAAAATGCAGCCAGCTTATTAGAAGACCTGAAAGAGCATCCGAAACGGTACGTTCACTTCTCATTATTCGGCAAGAAAGACAAGTAGCAAATTATCGTTATATAGATTTTATCTAAATAACGAAGGGCTTTCAAAAGAAAGTAGATTGCTCTTCAAATGTCTATCTACAAACCGAAATAATATTCCCGTACAAACGTACAAAAGTGAGAAAAAAGGCTAAAATTATATATATAAGACATTAACATACAGATACTTACAAAAATGCAAGAGAGGGTAAACAGAGTGTGTCCGACAACAAACGCATAAGTCATTGAAAGTAAACACATTATTGTTAGCATGAAAAAAACAAGAAAAAATAGATTTGTTTTTTCCGAATAAGATTCCCAATTTTGCAAACGTAGAAGTTTTGCTTAATTAATAAATGTATTAAAAGTTACTATGATTGAATCAAATCATGTCGTACTTTGGAACCGCTGTCTCGACGTTATTAAAGACAATGTTCCCGAGACGACATATAATACTTGGTTTGCCCCTATTGTTCCGTTGAAATATGAGGACAAAACGTTGATCTTACAGATCCCGAGCCAGTTTTTCTATGAAATACTGGAAGAGAGATTCGTAGATCTTATACGTAAGACATTATATAAGGTCATTGGCGAAGGAACCAAGTTGATGTACAATGTCATGGTGGACAAGACTTCGATTCCGAATCAAACCGTGAATCTCGAAGCAAGCAATCGTTCTACGGCTGTTACTCCCAAAAGCATAATCGGAGGAAACAAAGCTCCCAGCTTCCTACAGGCTCCTGCCGTTCAGGATTTGGACCCGCATTTGAATCCCAATTATAATTTTGAGAACTTCATTGAAGGATACAGCAATAAACTTTCAAGAAGTGTGGCGGAAGCCGTAGCGCAAAAACCGGGAGGGACTGCTTTCAATCCGTTATTCCTTTATGGAGCATCCGGAGTAGGAAAGACGCACCTGGCAAACGCAATAGGCACGAAAATCAAAGAAATTTATCCAGAGAAAAGAGTATTGTACGTTTCGGCACATTTGTTCCAGGTACAATATACGGATTCTGTACGCAATAACACGACCAACGACTTTATTAACTTTTACCAGACGATCGATGTATTAATCATTGATGATATTCAGGAGTTTGCCGGTGTCACCAAGACGCAGAACAACTTCTTCCATATCTTCAATCATTTACACCAGAACGGCAAACAGCTTATATTAACTTCAGACCGTGCTCCTGTATTGTTGCAAGGTATTGAAGAACGCCTCCTGACCCGTTTCAAATGGGGTATGGTAGCCGAGCTTGAAAAGCCGACGGTAGAACTTCGCAAAAACATTCTACGCAACAAGATACACCGCGACGGATTACAATTCCCTCCGGAAGTGATCGATTATATTGCCGAAAATGTGAATGAAAGTGTACGCGATCTGGAAGGTATCGTCATTGCTATCATGGCTCGTTCCACTATTTTCAACAAAGAAATAGATTTGGATTTGGCACAACACATTGTACATGGCGTGGTTCATAACGAAACAAAAGCGGTTACCATCGATGATATCCTCAAAGTGGTATGCAAACATTTTGATCTGGAACCGTCTGCCATACATACAAAATCCAGAAAAAGGGAAGTCGTTCAAGCACGACAGATTGCCATGTATCTAGCTAAAAACCACACAGACTTTTCAACTTCTAAGATAGGTAAGTTTATCGGTAACAAAGACCATGCAACGGTACTTCACGCCTGCAAAACCGTAAAAGGACAATTGGAGGTGGACAAAAGCTTTAGTGCAGAAGTACAGGAAATAGAATCGTTACTGAAAAAGAGAAACTGAAATCAAGTATCAAGTATTAAGTATTACCGTTGCTATACAATATCGCATGATAAAGTCCATCCGCATGGATAATACTTAATACTTGATACTTAATACTTATTTCAAGAATCCTTGCTGACGAAGTACTTTCAATAGATTTTCGGACATAAATTCGTTATCTTTCTTTGTGTAACGCACGTCTGTAAAGACTTGAGCCAATGTTTCTTTTTTATTTTCTTCGATAAACTGCTTGTTTTCCGGCAATGATTCTTTGTAGGCATAGAGTTTATCTATTCCTTCCGGTGTATAGTCGTGATATTTTTCATCGTGCACGGCAGCTTCCAAAGGCAAACGGTCTACTTGTGCGGGAATACCGTCCGGATAGCCTACCGTTATTGTGGTGAGAGGGAATACCAGTTCGGGGAGTTGGAGGGTATCAATAATCATTTGAGGATTATAAGTGGTAGTTCCTAAATAACAAATGCCGAGTCCTGCTTCTTCCGCCAGCGTACAAAAAGTCTGCGCAACAAGCAAAGTATCCATAGACGCATTCATAAAAGACATTAAATTATCGTAGCCCGGCACTGCTTTCCGCTGTTCACACCATTTGCTGAAACGACGGAAATCAGCACAAAAAGTCAATACGACCGGAGCATTTTTTACCATCGGCTGATTGAAATGAGCAGGCGAAAGTTTCTCCTTCATTTCCGCATCGCGAGTCACAATCACACTATAAAGTTGCATCCCACCCATCGTAGAAGCACGGAAAGAGGTTTCAAGCAAATCATTTAACAAACTCGGATTTATATCTTTAGGCAGATATTTCCGGATAGTTCTTCTGTTCTTTACGGTTTCAAACATATCTTTTTTTTGCAAAGATATAAAAAGAAAAAAATAATCCACCACACTAGCAGAATAGAATAGTTTTCTTTTTGGAGAACTTTAACCTTTGAACAAAATTCAATTCTAACTGTTTATCAAATACTTAGCATAAACAAATGGAAAACTTGCAACCTGTTAATAAATTAATTCATTTTTATTTTGATAGATGAAAAAACATTCTTAGCTTTGCGCCTACATTTGTTAACGATAAGTAAACTTCTACATATTACTTATTAAAAACGAGATTTAACACAAATTGAATCGTGGAAAAACAGATTTATTCTTACGACGAAGCCTATGAAGAATCTTTACGATATTTTCAAGGCGACGAGCTTGCTGCAAGGGTTTGGGTAAACAAATACGCAGTAAAGGATTCTTTCGGTAATATCTATGAAAAATCCCCGGAAGACATGCATTGGAGAATTGCAAATGAAGTGGCACGCGTAGAATCGAAGTATCCGAATGCGTTGACAGCAAAAGAACTGTATGATTTACTGGATCACTTCAAGTACATCGTCCCCCAAGGTAGCCCGATGACAGGAATCGGTAACGACTACCAGGTTGCTTCACTATCCAACTGCTTCGTTATCGGAGTGGATGGTGCAGCCGACTCTTATGGCGCTATCATCAAAATCGACGAAGAACAGGTACAACTAATGAAAAGACGCGGTGGTGTAGGTCATGACTTATCACACATCCGTCCGAAAGGTTCTCCCGTTAAAAACTCGGCGTTGACTTCTACCGGTCTTGTTCCGTTCATGGAACGATATTCGAATTCCACTCGTGAAGTAGCTCAAGACGGACGTCGCGGTGCATTGATGTTGAGCGTATCTATCAAGCATCCGGATTCGGAAGCATTCATTGATGCCAAGATGACCGAAGGCAAAGTGACCGGAGCAAACGTTTCTGTCAAGTTGGACGACGCTTTCATGCAGGCTGCCGTAGACGAAAAGCCGTATGTACAGCAATATCCTATCGACTCTGCCCAACCTACATTCACCAAGGAAATCGACGCTTCTACCTTGTGGAAGAAAATCGTTCACAATGCATGGAAATCGGCAGAACCGGGCGTTTTGTTCTGGGATACGATTATCCGTGAATCTGTGCCTGATTGCTATGCAGACCTGGGTTACAGAACGGTATCTACCAACCCATGCGGAGAAATTCCTCTATGTCCTTACGATTCTTGCCGCTTATTGGCTATCAATCTATATTCTTATGTGGTAAATCCGTTCAAACCGGATGCTTATTTTGATTTCGACCTGTTCCAAAAACACGTGGCTCTCGCTCAACGGATCATGGACGATATTATCGACCTCGAACTAGAGAAGATCGAACGTATCATGACCAAGATTGACGAAGATCCGGAAAACGAAGAAGTGAAACATGCGGAACGTGCACTTTGGGAGAAAATCTACAAGAAGAGCGGACAAGGTCGTCGTACTGGCGTAGGTATCACTGCAGAAGGTGATATGCTTGCTGCTTTAGGATTGCGCTACGGAACGGAAGAAGCAACGGAATTCTCTGAAAAAGTACACAAGACAGTAGCTCTCGGCGCCTATCGTTCTTCAGTGGAAATGGCCAAAGAACGCGGTGCCTTCGAAATATATAATAGCGAACGTGAACAGAACAATCCGTTCATCCAACGCCTGGCAGCAGCTGATCCGAAACTGTATGAGGACATGAAGAAATATGGTCGCCGCAACATTGCCTGCCTGACGATTGCTCCAACCGGAACGACCAGTTTGATGACGCAGACCACTTCGGGTATCGAGCCTGTATTCCTGCCTGTTTACAAACGTAGAAGAAAGGTGAACCCGAACGATACGAATGTGCATGTAGACTTTGTAGACGAAACAGGGGACGCATTTGAAGAATACATCGTATTCCATCATAAATTTGTTACTTGGATGGAAGCTAACGGATACGACCCGGTCAGACGTTACACCCAGGAAGAGATTGACGAACTGGTTGCCAAATCTCCTTATTACAAAGCGACTTCTAACGATGTCGACTGGTTGATGAAGGTGAAGATGCAGGGAAGAATCCAGAAATGGGTAGACCACTCTATCAGCGTAACCATCAATCTGCCGAACGATGTGGACGAAGATTTAGTAAACCGCCTGTATGTAGAGGCATGGAAATCCGGCTGTAAAGGTTGTACCGTATATCGTGACGGTTCACGCTCCGGAGTGCTGATCTCTACGAAATCGGATAAAGACAAGAAAGAAGGACTTCCTCCTTGCAAACCGCCTACGGTTGTAGAGGTACGTCCGAGAATATTGGAAGCAGACGTTGTCCGTTTCCAGAACAACAAGGAAAAATGGGTAGCTTTTGTCGGATTATTGGACGGACACCCTTATGAAATATTCACTGGTTTGCAAGATGACGACGAAGGTATCTTGCTGCCTAAGAGCGTAACTTGCGGACGTATCATCAAAAATGTGGATGAAGACGGTACCAAACGTTACGACTTCCAATTCGAGAACAAACGCGGATATAAGACGACCATTGAAGGATTGTCAGAGAAGTTCAACAAGGAATACTGGAACTATGCAAAATTGATTTCCGGCGTGCTTCGCTACCGGATGCCGATTGAACAGGTTATCAAACTGGTTGGCTCTCTGCAATTGAACAGTGAAAGTATCAACACTTGGAAAAACGGTGTAGAACGTGCATTGAAGAAGTATATTCAGGATGGAACGGAAGCCAAAGGTAAGAAGTGCCCGAACTGTGGCAACGAGACATTGGTTTATCAGGAAGGCTGTCTGATTTGTACTACTTGCGGCGCTTCCAGATGTGGATAATAGTCCTACGTATGTTAATTAATATATAAACAAAAGATTAAAAGGAGTCCGGTGCGGCTCCTTTTATTTTTTATTCAAAAAAATGTCTTATACTTGCAGTGTCTTACATATACAATCAAAATCTAATATATATGATTCTATCATTTAATATTGAATACCGCACCAATTGGGGAGAAGAAGTAAGGATTTCCGGCTTATTTCCGGAATCAATTCCTTTACACACCACCGATGGTATCTATTGGACGGCAGAACTTGAGCTTGAAGTCCCTCAAGAAGGGATGACTATCAATTATAGCTATCAGATAGAGCAAAACGGAATAGTTATCCGCAAGGAATGGGACAGTTTTTCGAGATCTATTTTCTTATCAGGCAGCTCCAGGAAGATATACAGAATCAATGATTGCTGGAAAAATATTCCGGAACAACTATATCTTTATAGTTCTGCTTTTACAGAAGCCTTACTGGCACATCCTGAAAAAGAGAATATCCCGCAAAGATATAAGAAGGGACTGGTTATCAAGGCCTACGCCCCACGTATCAATAAAGATTATTGCCTGGCAATTTGTGGCAACCAGAAATCATTAGGTCACTGGGACCCGGAGAAAGCGGTATTGATGAGTGATACCAATTTCCCAGAATGGCAGATAGAGCTGGACGCCAGCAAACTAAAATATCCGCTGGAATATAAATTCATCCTCTACAACAAACAGGAAAAAAAAGCAGACTGCTGGGAGAAAAACCCTAACCGCTATCTGGCAGACCCGGAACTGAAGACCAACGAAACGCTCGTGATTGCCGACCGATATGTTTATTTCGACATTCCCGCATGGAAAGGGGCAGGAATCGCTATACCCGTATTTTCTTTAAAATCAGAGAAAAGTTTCGGAGTAGGTGATTTCGGCGACTTGAAACGTATGGTAGACTGGGCAGTAAATACTCGCCAGAAAGTTATTCAGATTTTACCGGTCAACGACACCACCATGACTCATGCATGGACGGACTCTTATCCTTATAACAGCATTTCTATTTATGCTTTCCATCCGATGTATGCGGATATCAGGCAAATGGGAACTCTGAAAGATAAAGAAGCGGCATCGAAATTCAGCAAGAAACAAAAGGAACTGAACAGCCTCCCTGCTATTGACTACGAAGCGGTCAACCAAACTAAATGGGAGTTTTTCAACTTACTGTTCCGACAGGAAGGAGAAAAGGTATTGGCTTCCAAAGGTTTCAAAGATTTCTTTGAAACGAACAAGGAATGGCTGCAACCTTATGCAGTCTTTAGTTATCTGCGCGATGCCTACAAAACGCCCAATTTCCGCCAATGGCCGCGACACTCTGTTTACCAAGCGGAAGATATAGAAAAAATGTGCCAACCGGGAACAGCAGATTATCCTCACATCTCGTTGTATTATTATATCCAGTATCATTTGCATCTGCAATTATTGTCTGCAACCGAATATGCCCGCCAACACGGTGTCGTATTAAAGGGGGATATTCCGATTGGCATCAGCCGCAACAGCGTGGAAGCCTGGACAGAACCCCATTACTTCAATCTCGACGGACAAGCGGGTGCTCCGCCCGATGATTTCTCGATCAACGGGCAAAACTGGGGATTCCCCACATACAACTGGGATGTCATGGAAAAAGACGGATACCGCTGGTGGATGAAGCGTTTTCAGAAAATGGCGGAATACTTCGATGCTTACCGGATCGATCATATCCTCGGTTTCTTCCGTATTTGGGAAATACCAATGCACGCTGTACACGGATTGTTAGGTCAGTTTGATCCTTCTTTACCGATGAGCCGGGAAGAAATCGAAAGTTATGGTCTAACGTTCCGGGATGAATATCTGCTACCATTCATCCATGAATCTTTCCTCGGACAGTTGTTCGGACCGCATACCCATTTAGTCAAACAGGACTTTCTTCAATTGGTTGATGACTCCGGACTTTATCGGATGAAACCGGGATTCGAAACACAACGGGAGGTAGAACAATTCTTTATCGGTAGAAATGATGAAGATAGTGTCTGGATTCGGGAAGGGCTTTATTCATTAATCAGCAACGTCTTATTTGTTGCGGATAAGAAAGAGGAAGGTAAATACCACCCGCGCATCGGTGTGCAACGGGATTTCGTATTCCGGTCGCTGAACGAAGAAGAGAAAAATGCGTTTAACAGACTATACGACCAGTATTATTATCACCGGCACAACGAGTTCTGGTATCAACAGGCTATGAAGAAGTTACCTCAACTGACACAATCAACCCGCATGTTGGTTTGTGGAGAAGATTTGGGGATGATTCCTGCTTGTGTGTCATCGGTGATGAATGATCTCCGGATTCTTAGTCTGGAAATTCAGCGAATGCCTAAGAATCCGATGCATGAATTCGGGCATTTAAATGAGTATCCGTACCGGTCTGTCTGCACAATCTCCACTCACGATATGTCTACGTTGCGTGGCTGGTGGGAAGAAGATTATCAACAGACCCAACGTTACTATAATGCAACGTTAGGACATTACGGAGTTGCACCGACAACTGCCACTCCGGAGTTGTGCGAGGAAATCGTACGCAACCATCTCAACAGTAATTCCATTCTCTGTATCTTGTCTTTCCAGGATTGGTTATCGATAGACGGGAAATGGAGAAATCCGAATGTGGCGGAAGAGCGAATTAATGTTCCATCCAATCCACGCAATTACTGGAGATACCGAATGCATCTCACTCTGGAACAGTTGATGAAAGCAAAAACACTTAATGATAAGATTGGTGAACTGATTAAATACACAGGAAGAGATCCGAATAAATAGAATAAAAGATACAAGTAACTTTCAAAAAGGATATTTTCCGGACACTACCGACGCGGATAACACTAGATTAAGAACACTAAAATCTATGTGATCCGCGTCATTCGTTTTTCAAGGATATATTGATAACAGAGGTAAAATAAGGAGTTTCAAAACATAGTCAACCGTTTTTTTCGCAATAATATCATTACTATATATCATACTTTTTCGCTTTTCGCATCATTCGTTTATTTTTTCAATGTTCCTCTTTTTATTCCGATTTATAAAGTATCTTTGCGCCGAAAAAGAGAAATTAAAAGAGATAATGGAAGGCAACCAGAGCAGACGTATTGATTTTGTGGACTTAACCAAAGGAGTCTGCATTATCCTTGTGGTAATGGCACACGTTGGAGGGGCCTTCGAACAACTGGATACGAATTCGATGTTATCCTGTTTCCGCATGCCGCTTTACTTCTTTATCTCGGGAGTGTTTTTCAAATCATACGAAGGCCTGCTCGGATTCATCCTGCGAAAAATAAACAAATTGATTATTCCTTTTCTTTTCTTCTATCTAAGTGCATTTCTAATGAAATACATTGTTTGGAAGATTGCTCCGGGGGTATTTCAACTGCCTGTGTCGTGGAATGAACTCTTGGTTGTATTTCATGGACACGACCTTATCAAGTTCAATCCACCGATCTGGTTTCTACTCGCATTATTCAATTGCAACATCCTGTTTTATCTAATTCACTTTCTGCGCGAAAAGCATCTGCCTGTCATGTTCGCTGTGACAATCCTGATTGGTTGCGCAGGATTTTATCTCGGAAAATTACAGATAGAGTTACCCCTGTATATAGATGTTTCCATGACTGCCCTCCCCTTCTATGTGGCCGGTTTCTGGATCCGACGGTATAATTTCTTTCTATATCCCAGCCATCGTTTCGACAAACTGATACCGGTTTTTATTGTATTGGCACTGGTGGTAATGTACTTTACCGCTACCACATTGGGTATGCGTACCAACAATTATACGGGAAATATTTTTCAAGTATATATCGCTGCGTTTGCAGGAATATTTATGATTATGTTACTTTGCAAAAAAGTGAAAAAGATAAAGGTTGTTTCTTACTTGGGACGATATTCAATCATCACCTTGAGTATTCATGGACCGATACTTCATTTTTTAGGTCCATTAGTCAGCCGTTATATTCACAATAGTTGGGCACAGGCAAGCGCACTTCTGCTTATAACATTAAGCATCTGCCTTCTGCTCACACCCGTCTTTCTTAAAGTGATTCCACAAATGGTTGCACAGAAAGACCTGTTAAAAGTCAAACAAGATCACACTAAAAAGACAGTATATGAAGATAAACAGTAGCTATATCCTTTTGAAGGAAATTCGTTGTTACGCCTATCATGGAGTCGCACCGCAAGAAAATCTGATTGGAAATGAATATCTCATTGACCTGAAACTGAAAGTGGATATCAGCAAAGCTGCCCGGACAGATGAAGTTACCGACACCGTCAACTATGCCGAAGTACATCAGGTGATAAAAAATGAAATGGCTATTCCGTCAAAGTTACTGGAGCATGTCAGCGGACGGATTATACAAAAACTCTTTGACCAATTCCCTTGCATTGAGAAAATAGAACTCCGGCTTTCCAAACGGAATCCGCCAATGGGAGCAGATATAGAATCAGCAGGCATTGAACTGCAATGTAGCAGAGATGAATGATATATTGCTCTATAAATGATATGACGTAAACTAGCAGAATACAGATTAAAATCACTTGCAAGAACTCCCCTTGCCATTATTTCGGAACAATTGGGAATTGTTGTTAGCATACACAATATGCAAACGCAAACTTCCTAATTGAAGTAGAAAAGATAGTGACGGTATATGCTTGTGATAGTGACGCTATCGTTGTCATATACCGTCACTATCCTTACTGGATAGCGTCACTATTTTATAAAGGGAACTCACCAACAACTTTTCTCAATTGATCCATTATTTCCAGTTAAGTATAAACAGGGGATAATTGCCTTATAAACAACGCAGATAATACAATTTTAATCTGTATTATCTGCATTATCTTATTAAATAATAGGCAATCCGCTTCTATTATTTACACTCCGAACCAACTTATTTTCTCTTCTTTTTTCTTCGATTTACCGATTCGACAGCTTCCGTCACCACAGGTTTATCCTGGAAACGTTTCGTATAACTGGAATAGTCCGGATGAATGCGTTCGTAATCAGGATCCATAAATAACGGACTGGAAATTATATGGTCCGCCGTAGAACGGTTACAACAGAAAACAATATTTTCTACACCGGCCAAACGGGTTAATGCTTTTACATCCGTATCGTGCGGTTGCAATGTCATGGGATCCGTGAAGAAAAAGAGATAATCAATCTGCCCATCCACAATACGTGATCCCATCTGTTGATCACCACCTAACGGACCTGATTTTAAAATCGTAAAATCCCACTCTTCATCAGGATGTTTCTCCTTCAATGCTTCCAATATCAAAGTACCCGTAGTACCTGTACAATAGAATTTATTACCCATCAACAGTTCCGAGTTCCACAGTACCCATTCGATGAGGTCTTTTTTCATTGCATCATGCGCTACCAGCCCGATGCCTCTTCTAACCTTTGATTCCATTTGCTATCCTTTTAAATCCGACAATTGAGAGAATCGTTTGCATCCCCTCGCATAAAACTGCCACAAGATACTACTTTTTGTCCGTTCAGGTATCGGATTCAAAGTTTTTTTTCTCATATTTTCTTCACGGGATAAAGAGAACGACGGACATAATCGTTTATACTCTTTCCGCGCACGCATCACAGCACTAGCATTATCCCAGTGCCCTTGCAACAAGAAATTGAACGCCGCCAGATAATCGAGACAAGTCCGGATACGCATCACTTTATTTAACTCCTCCTGTGGAAGATTCTTATAGAGCATGACAAGATTATTACGGAAATTAAGAAAAGTCTTATGAGGATTCTCTTTTTTAAGAGTAGCTCCCCCCACATGATAGACAATGCTTTGAGGCATACAGACAATCTCACGATTCCGCGAACGAAGTCGCCAGCACAAATCTATTTCTTCCATGTGAGCAAAGAAACGTCCATCCAATCCTCCGACATTCACATAATCAGTGCGCCGGATAAACAACGCTGCCCCCGTGGCCCAGAAAACAGGAATTACCGTATCATACTGACCTTCGTCTTTCTCCACAACTCCCATAATACGCCCCCTACAAAAAGGATAACCGTATTTATCAATAAAGCCACCGGCTGCTCCGGCATATTCAAAATATTCTTTTTGCCGCTGGCTTCGTATCTTCGGCTGACAAGCAGCTACCTCCGGATGCTTATCAAGATAAGCAATCATTGGTTCCAACCAATGCTCCGTCACCTCGACATCCGAATTCAAAAGAACTACATATTCTGCGTCGACCTGCTGCAATGCTAAATTATATCCATCCGCAAAGCCATAATTCTGATCGAGAACAATCGTTCTGACAGAAGGAAATTCCTGTTGAAGCAAAGTAACGGAAGCGTCCGTAGAACCATTGTCAGCCACACAGACCTCGATCCCCTCCCCTTCCGAATACCGGACGACGGACGGAAGAAAAGTACGGAGCATATCACATCCGTTCCAATTTAAAATTACAACTGAAACTTTCATTGTTATTCCTTCTTCTTGTTCAATTCTTTCTCTTCTAATCGGTCAGCTTCTTCACGAGTCATTTTCCAACGTTTATGAGACCACAACCAATATGCCGGTTCTTTACGAATCGTCTGTTCTAATCTATGAGCAAACATTTCCGTGATTTCTCCTTCTCTTGTTTCTTTCGGTGTTTCCGTCATTAACTTGAACTCCGCTTCACAGTATCCTCTGCGCTTCTTACTAAGCTCACAATAGAAAACAGGGAAATTCATCATTTTGGCAATTCGCTCCGCACCATTCAGAAAAGCAGTTTCCTGTCCTAAAAAGGTAGTCCAATATTTATCATATCCACTGGGCCATTGATCAGTAATCAAACCGACTACCATCTTTTTTCCATCATGTTTGAGCTTAATAATTTCACGGGCTGTAGAATGTTTCGGAATATTATACCCCCCGAAACGAGAACGAATACGTTTAAACAACTCATCCAAATATTTATCCCTCAACGGTTTATAGACCTGTACGGGAACATCCCCCGGTTTCATGATTGCTCCCATGCCTATCAACCACTCATAATTGGCATAATGAGGAATCATTACTATAATACCTCCATACTTTTCTGTCAGTTCAAGATATTGTTCCGTATTCTTATAAGTCATTCTCTCACAAAGTTCTTCGGCAGACATGTGCAACAATTTCAAATCTTCAAGCATATAATCCGACAAATAGCGATAAAACTTGCGTTCTATCTGTAATCTCTCCGCATCTGTTTTTTCCGGAAATGATCTCAATAGATTTCCCCGAACTACTTTCCGACGATATTTTCCAACACGATACATCAGCAGATAATTTAAATCCGAAAGCATATATAAAACCCGGAACGGAAGAGCTGAAAACAGCCACATTCCACTGTATACCAACCAATAGATAAGTTTTGATCTCATAACTTATATCAAAATTATACCTTTAAGTGCTGTCATCTCCTCATTAAAATCTCCCAGACGTACATTAACTACCTGATTATCCAGCGAGTCATCACTTTCCACCTCTACACGAATATAATTCTCCGTAAATCCATGCATCGGAGCACCAGCTTTCGATTTTTCCATCAATACCGGCATTGTCTGCCCGATATGACGTGCATAAAAAGCCTGTGTCTTTTGATCCGATAGTGCCAACAGACGCTGACTACGCTGATGCTTCTCTTCCGGAGAAACCACATATTCTATTTTTAAGGCTTGCGTTCCGGGACGTTCGGAATAGCTAAACACATGCAACTGCGTCACATCCAGACCATCAATAAACTGATAAGCCTGTTCAAAGTATTCGGGTGTTTCTCCACGGGTTCCCACAATCACGTCCACTCCGATAAAAGCATCCGGCATCACCTCTTTTATCTTCTTCACTTTCGAAGCAAAAAGAGCAGTGTCATAACGACGACGCATTAACTGCAAAACTTCATCGCAACCGGATTGCAAAGGGATATGAAAATGAGGCATAAAACTACGGGAATGAGACACAAACTCGATAATCTCATCAGTCAACAGATTGGGTTCTATGGAAGAAATACGATAACGTTCGATTCCCTCTACCTGATCCAATGCTTTTACCAGATCAAAGAAACTCTCTCCTGTTGTTTTACCAAAATCTCCGATATTCACTCCGGTCAGAACGATTTCTTTTCCGCCTTCAGCAGCTGCCTGCCCGGCCTGCTCAACCATGGAAGCAATAGTCCCGTTACGACTTCGCCCGCGGGCGAAAGGAATCGTGCAATATGAACAGAAGTAATCGCATCCATCCTGCACCTTCAAGAAGAAACGGGTACGGTCTCCCCGTGAACACGAGGGAGAAAACGAACGGATATCTTTGGTTGTAGTGGTGATAGCCTCTCCTTTTTCATGCTTTTGGAGGTCGCCCAGATATTGAAGTAACTCTCCCTTCTGTTCCGCTCCCAGCACTACATCTACTCCATCAATCTTTGCCACGTCGCCGGGCTTCAATTGCGCATAACATCCGGTCACTACCACAAAAGCACCAGGATGCTGCTTTACCAGGCGATGAATGGCTTGCCGGCATTTTTTATCCGCCATCTCCGTCACCGAACAGGTATTTACCACACAGATATCTGCTTTCTCTCCTTTGCGCGCAGTCCGGACTCCTGCCTCACGCAGGATTTTACCGATAGTTGAAGTCTCTGAAAAATTTAATTTGCAGCCTAAAGTATAATAAACGGCTGTCTTATTTTGAAATACAGTGGTATCTATCATAAGCTGTTATAAACACATTAACTTTGCAAAGTTACACATTATTATCAGTAAAACACTTTAGGATACGAAAGTTTATTCCTATTTTTGCACAATTCACTAAAAAACGTGCAATGATTAAAGAGAATTTCATTAAACTATACGAAAATAGTTTTCGTGAGAATTGGGATCTGCCTTGTTATACTGATTATGGAGAAGATACCCAATACACATACGGTGAGGTAGCTGAAAAAATCGCCCGTTTACATCTGTTATTCAAACATTGTAGCCTTCGCAGAGGAGATAAAATTTCAGTTATCGGCAAAAATAACGCTCATTGGTGCATCGCCTATATGGCAACGATCACATACGGAGCGATCATTGTCCCTATCCTTCAAGATTTTACGCCTAATGACGTTCATCATATCGTCAATCATTCCGAATCTGTATTCCTGTTCACCAGCGACAGCATTTGGGAGAATTTGGAAGAGGAAAAATTAACGGGGCTACGGGGAGTATTCTCATTGACTGATTTCCGGTGTCTTTATCAACGTGACGGGGAAACCATACAGAAGTTTCTGAAAAATACCGATAAAGAGATGCATGCTTTGTATCCGAAAGGATTTACCCGTGAAGATGTTCAGTACACCACTTTATCCAATGACAAGGTGATGCTGTTAAATTACACTTCCGGAACCACCGGTTTCAGTAAGGGTGTGATGCTGACAGGAAACAATCTTGCCGGCAATGTCACTTTCGGTATTCGTACCGAACTCCTTAAAAAAGGGGATAAAGTGCTGTCTTTCCTTCCCCTTGCCCACGCATACGGTTGTGCATTTGACTTTCTGACAGCAACCGCTGTCGGGACCCATGTCACTTTGCTTGGAAAAACGCCTTCTCCTAAAATTATAATGAAGGCTTTTGAAGAAGTGAAACCCAACCTTATTATTACTGTCCCGTTAGTGATTGAAAAGATATATAAGAATATTATCCAGCCACTCATTAATAAAAAAGGTATGAAGTGGGCACTCAATATTCCTCTGCTCGACACCCAAATCTACAACCAGATACGTAAAAGACTGATTGATGCATTGGGAGGCCGGTTTAAAGAGATCATTATCGGTGGCGCCGCTATGGATAAGGAAGTAGAAGAATTCTTCTACAAAATCAAATTTCCTTTTACGATCGGTTATGGAATGACGGAATGTGGTCCGCTTATCAGCTATGCCCCCTGGGATGAATTTGTATTAGGCTCCTCCGGAAAGATTCTGGATATAATGGAAGCACGTATCTATAAAGAAAACCCGGAAGCAGAAACCGGAGAAATCCAGGTTCGCGGAGAGAATGTGATGGTGGGCTACTACAAGAACCAGGAAGCAACGCAGGAAGTATTCACGCAGGACGGCTGGTTACGTACCGGCGACCTCGGTTCCATGGACAGCAACGGAAATATTTTCATCCGGGGACGACTCAAGACTATGATCTTAAGCTCTAGCGGACAAAATATCTTCCCCGAAGAGTTGGAAACCAAACTGAATAACCTGCCTTTCATTCTCGAAAGTCTTGTTATCGAACGCAATAAAAAATTAGTGGCACTTGTTTATGCCGATTACGAAGCGTTGGATTCTCTCGGATTAAATAATCCGGATAACCTGAAAACAATCATGGATGAAAATCTTAAGAATCTGAACAGCAACGTAGCCGCTTATGAGAAAATCAGCAAGATCCAACTCTACCCTACTGAATTTGAAAAAACACCCAAAAGAAGCATAAAAAGATACTTATATAACAGTATTGCTGTCGATTAGCATGTTCTAAAACATATAAAAAGGGGAGAAAAGTGGCCAGTTACAAAAAAAAATATAAAAAAAGTTGGCGTTTCGAGAACAACATATTGAAAAAGTACATACCTTTGCATCGTTTTAATAAAGCAATTGATTGTATTACGTTTTTAAAAAGCAAAGAAAATGAAAAAATTAGTTTTGATGGCCGTAGCTATCGTAGCAGTATCATTCGCATCATGTGGTAACAAAGCAGCTGACGCAGCAAAAGCAACTCAGGATTCTATCCGTATCGCTGACTCAATCGCAGCAGTAGAAGCAGCAGCTCTTGAAGCTGAACAAGCAGCAGCCGCAGCAGCAGATTCTTTGAATGCTGATAGCACTGCAACTGAAACTGTAGCTGAATAATTCAGAAACAGCTTAGAGAGAATTGAAAGTCTGCCATGCGAAAGCATGCACAGACTTTTTTTTTATGCCTTTATTTTTAGCAAGCCACACGTTATTTAGCGTATGAACTTTTCACAAAAGGAGCGTTCAATAAATAATCCAGACTTACTTCTACACTTTCCTCTACCGGAACACTATACTTTTCGATTTCAGCAACGAGATAATTAACGCCTGCAGTTTTTGCATTCTTAAAGATAGCATCAAAACCTACCATTCCACTTTGTCCAATCTCTCTGTGATCTTTCACATGGAATATCTGGAAGCGACCAGGATATTTATTAAAATAATCAACAGGACTGTTTTGTCCGCGAACTACCCAATAAAGGTCCATCTGGAAGAAAACATATTCAGGATTCGTATGTTCCAACATATAATCATACATCACTTTATCTTCTACCTTCTGAAATTCATGAGCGTGATTATGATATCCGAACAACAAACCTTGTTGTTTGCAACGCTTACCTATTTCATTATAATATACACAATATGTTTCTAAATCCTTGAGCGTCTTAGGTACATCCATCCACGGAGCTACAATATATTTCATACCGGCAGCTTTGTGATCAGCAATACATTGATCCCACCATTCAAGTGACTTTGAATAGTCGCCGGAAGCCAATTCTTCTTTAGACAATTGTCTTGTACAATGTGAAGACAAGACTTTTAATCCTGCCGATTCGACATCTTTCTTAAATTGTTGGGGAGTCCGGTCATAAAACTTACCGTTGTTATAATTAGCTGCTTCAACACCGGTATATCCCATGTTTGCCAATTTCTTCAGAAGAGCAGTATAAGTGGGGTCACACTTACCATTTTTGTTGTCTACCTTGTTTAATATATCTCTGACAGAATAGAGCTGAATTGCTACTTCTTTTTTAGCTTTTTTCTTGGTTTGTGCCGTTACTGCCAGTGGAATCATGAAAAGAGCAGCCAATGCACAGATATAAATTCTAGTTTTCATATAATAGATATTAGTGGGTTACAATTATTCAGGTTTACATAGAAAAAAACAGGCACGGATTACACAGACTTCACGGTTACTCCATGGCAATCGCCATTCAAAAAAAACGTGAAATACACGTAACCCGTGCCTTTCTTTATTGCTATTCGATTAGTCCAAAACTTTCACGCGGATGTTGCGGAACCAAACATCGTCACCGTGATCTTGCAAACCAATGAAACCTTCGTGATTTTCGCCACCGCAATTATTCAGCAATTCAAATGCCAAAGGCCATTTTTCTTCACTGAACTTACTTGCTTGCAACATATCAGTCCATTGTTTTGTCCACAAATGATATTCAAGTACGTTTTCATCGTTTTGTCCGTGAACAACTGTACCTTTATAAACCATAATCTTAGCCTTGTTCCATTCGCCAAACGGTTTAGAGTTTTGAGGAACTGCCGGAATCATGTCATACAAAGAAGCTGACTGACGATTGTTGTCCTTACCCAATTTTGCATCCGGATGATTGGCATTGTCCAATACCTGATATTCAGGTGCGGAAATATAAATAGGTTCAAGCACATCATTACCGTCTTTATCTTTCGATGTAACTTCCTGAGCTAAATAGAAAATACCGGAGTTACCACCTTTAGAAACCTTCCACTCCATCTCCAGTTCGAAGTTTTTAAACTTGTGAGCAAAGATCAGGTCACCACCATCACCGTCTTGAGCTTCACCGCCACCAGAACCGTTGAATTTGATACAACCGTCTTCAATTGTCCATTTAGAAGGAACACGGTCTTTTCCATAACCACGCCATCCGTTAAATGTTTCGCCATCAAAGATTGTGATATAACCATTTTCATCAACAGGCAGATTCAAGCTATCTGTTTCTGCCGCTTTCAATGATTTAGAGTAAGTCAACGCAACTTTTTGCTCTTCCGGAGCATTTGCTTTCTTCTGACCACCGCAAGAAGCGAAAACGCCTGCAGCAAGACAACAACAAGCTAATGGATAAAATACTTTTTTCATGATATCAACTATTTAATTTTTAATCTTTAATTTTTAATCTACTTTTATCTTGGCATATCAGGCAGTCTCCAGCCTTCACGATAATTATGTTTCACTAATTCAGCCGCAAACTGTTTTGCATTGATCGGATCAGTCCATGTCTTATCAAATGTAGGATGACCGTCATGAATCTTGAATCCGTCTTTGATAACGGTACGGATGGTTTCGTTGTCACCGATATTTGTAAAGCACATGTTAGCTCCATCCCATTCGAGAGTTTTGTTCAGCGCTTGCAGACGAATAGCCAATACGCCCATTGCCACCATTTCATTCATTGGTCCGGCTTCTGAGAAGTCAGATTTAGTCATGATACGATTAGATTTATCTTCTTTACATGCACGTACCCAATCCATTTCGTGACCACCATTCATTGCTTTAGGAACACGACGGCAAACCTTCGGTGCATTTGGTTTACGACCTGAAAGCAACCAAGGATTCTGTCCATAACATCCGCAAATCAATGTATCTTTTGTTCCGTGGAAAATAGTCAAACCACCACCGCTCTGCATCAGTTGTTTTCCTTCTGGGAATCCTTTCGGACGTTCTGGCATCATACCGCCATCATACCAATGTATTTCCACTTCAGGCATAGCTACTTTCGGCATATTTTCACGAGCAGGGAAAATCATTTTCACGTGTTGTGCCTGTGGAGCACAAGCATTCAACAATAATGTCGATGAACCTTCCACTTTGGTAGGATACTGCAATTTCAATGCTTTAAACGGCTGATGCAAAATATGACAAGCCATATCACCCAATGCACCTGTTCCGTAATCCCACCATCCACGCCAGTTCCAAGGATGATAAATAGCATTGTAAGGATTCATTTTAGCAGGACCTGTAAACAAATCCCAATTTAATGTGCTAGGAATTTTATCAACCTTTTCAGGAACATTCAATCCTTGAGGCCAAATAGGACGGTCTGTTGCACATTCTACTTTCGTTACGTCACCGATTTCACCATTCCAAATCCATTCACATACTAAATCCGTACCTTCATCCGATGCCCCTTGATTACCCATTTGGGTGACCACGCCCGTTGATGCAGCCAGTTTTGTCAACAAACGAGATTCATAAACAGAGTGGGTCAATGGTTTCTGACAATATACATGTTTTCCCATTGTCATTGCGTCAGCAGTGATAATAGCATGAGTATGGTCGGCAGTTGCGATAATCACACCGTCGATAGATTTACCCATTTCATCATACATCTTACGATAGTCCCAGTATTTTTTAGCCTTGGGGAATTCGTCGAACACGCCTTTTGCGTACTTCCAATCCACATCACAAAGAGCCACAATATTTTCAGTGCCCTTTACGTGATTAATGTTGGCATGTCCCATGCCACCAATACCCACAGCTGCAAGATTTAATTTGTCAGTAGGCGACACATGCCCGTGACTCATACCTAAAATTGTACTAGGAGCAATGGTTATACCTGCTAAAGCAGCGGCTCCCGTTTTGAGAAATTTTCTCCTCGAAATGTTTGACATGATTTTATTTGTTTAAGGGTTAATAATCTTTGGAAGGTTGCCGTGCAACAATCCATATCCATTTTTCATGTTTTTTCTTCGTTCGCGTATTTGCTCCAAAGTGCGCAAATTACCAATAGCGGGCAAATCGTGTTTGCGGGTATCTTTCAAGAATGTCCATGCATATTCGGATGCAATAGCCGAATCGCGCATTAGCGGTAATCGTGAACTGCGTTTTCCGGTTTCTACCGAATCAGCAAACAGGTCACACAACACGTCTATATTCTTGCCGCCAAAAGGTTTCTCTACACGGATGGTCTGATTGACACCGTGCAGGTCGACAACAGCAGTATTGAAGTCATGCGTCATACGCACAACCCCTTTTGTACCTATAATATCTACATACGAATTATGTGTCTGGTCTTTAGATAATTGCCCATAAACAAATCCTTGGGTAATATCAAAAACGACCCCATTTTGAAAAGTTCCGTGACATTGCACCCACCAAGGATCTTTATAGTTCCACATATTCACTCCCTGGGCATTCCATGTTCTATAATCACATCCTGCATACCAACGGGTAATATCTACATAATGCATTCCGCAATCATGGAAAGCAGGTCCCTCATACTCATGACCTTCACCTGGTGCCAAGCCGGGAGTCATGTGACAAATACGAATAATAGCCAACTCTCCGATTTCCCCTTGCTGGATATATTCCTTCATTAAATTATGATACCAGGAATTTCGCAGATACAAGTTTACCGTAGAAATGAGATTTGTGTTTTCTGTCATTTCTACAACTTTCCACTCATTTTCCATTGTATCTGCAACTGGTTTTTCTGAAATAATGTGTTTACCGTAACGAATAGCTTTTTCTATTTGTTCCATCCGCGAGTCAGCCAAAGTGAAAAGCCCGACTACCTGCACACTTTCATCCTCAAAAATCTTTTGATTATCTTCTAATATAATAGAGTTAGGAGAAAGCTTCTTGGCTAACTGACGTGATGCCGGATTAGTATCACAAATATAAGCAATATTCCACCGATCACTTTTAGTCATCGCTTCCCAGTAGAATCTTCCCATCCTACCAAAACCGATAATTCCAACTTTAATTCTCGTGTCTACTGAAGATTGCGTGTTCATAATTAAACATAGTGAATTTAAGTACAAATAATAGATAAAACATCAACTTCTAACTACCAAACTGATGAGCTAAAAACTGATATTGCAAATCTAGCTAAATAAATAACGGCTTATTTGACTTACACTACTTTATGTAGATATAAAAATAGCATTTTTCACTATTAATCAACAACTTAGCTAACCTGACACATCAAAAAAATGTAGATGATTTGGAAAGTATTATAATGTTAAAATGATAATTATGTCTCTTGTGTTGAACTAATTTTCATAATTTCATTCTCAAATTCATCCCTGTCGACGGCTGCCTTATTTCTCATTTTCGTACGATAATTATAAACCGTACTTGTAGAGCAACGGAGAAAGTTCGCTATCTTTCCACTATCCGTAATACCCAAGCGTAATAAAGCATAAATACGAAGTTCTCTATTCAATAAAGCATCCGGTTTTAAAATAATTTTCTCTTCATCTTTCAACAGAGCGTTAAAATCAGAAACAAAAGTAGGATACAAACCCAAGAAGACCTTATCAAAACGAGTATATAAAGCGCTAAGTTCATCGTCGATAAGCGCAGATGATTTTAGCTTCTTAATCAGTTCATCATAGTATTTATTAATAGCTATTTTATACAGCATATTCTGATATTTCTCCATTTTATGGATATAGCTAAAGCATACGTCAAAGAATTCGGCTATATAATACTCCTTTATACTATTAATTTCGCACAACTGATTATTTGTATCATTCAGTTGGCTGTTCATGCTATTCAGTTTGTTGTTCAATCGCAAAAGTTCCTCATTACTCTGTGCCAATGCCTGTTTTATTTTCAACGTCTTTTTCATCTGAATATAGATGAAAAGCACCAACAGGACTAAAAGAAAAAGGATAATACTTGTAGAAATAAGAAAAGTAGTCAGATGCGACCGTGATCTGGCCTGCTCCGCCTGATAAGCTGTATTAATAATAGAATTAAATTTATAAATTTCGATGGCACGGAAATGAATACCGGAAGATATAACGTCATCGATAGCAGACTGTGTAAATTTAAAGGCATCAGCTAAATTCTGTTCATCATAGGCTATCAATGCAAGAGATTGCAGGGATGCATTTTCCCGCGTAGCATTCCGGGTATCGGCTATTGCCGACAACATCAGGTATTTTTTTTCCTCATCATACTTTTTCTGATGGTGACATAACCTAGAATACGAATGAGTTATCATGGCATAATTAGGCGTCCCCACTTCTTCAATCTCCAACAGTTCCTTAAAAATCTCTTTCGATTTCAATGTATCACGCCAAATATAATAAGAAGCCTGGGACATTCGATAATCCCAAGAAGTGTGGTCAATGAGGGCAAACAGAGAATCTTGATAAGCAGCCTGCTGCTTACCATACAGATTATTGGCGACAGAAATCGAATAGTGTCCCCAAAAACTGGAATAAGTTTGATAATAGTTTATTAATAAATCTCTGGGAAGTTCTGAAGTCTTTATACTTTTCAAAATAATCTCCGCTTCGCGGAACCTGCCACACATCGAATATAAAAGGCTAAGATGTAAAGACGACTGGTTGGTGAAATAAGGTCTATTCAACTGGCGAGAAATCTCAATATTGCGATCAACATAATGGATGGCTGAATCAATATGAAACTTTTTATATTCATTATATAACCGTAGATTGATTCTATATTCTCCTTCAAGAGTCAAACCGGGACTTCTCAACATACATTTTATCCGGTTTATCCGATCCTCTTTCTCTTTAACAAAGACGTGTTTTTCATCTATCACTCTACGCAAAGAATCAGTCAATAGTTTCAACTCATTATTTGCATAAAGAACACTGCCAATTCCCAAAGCAATCAGCAGAAGCAAAAACCTCTTCTTTAGAAAACAATAGTTGAATTTCATAATAGTAATAGCAAAGATAACAAAAAAAAGCGATTTATTCGTTCAGAACAAATCGCTTTTCATATATGAAGTAAATTTGCTCTTATTCAGCAACTACCTCGAAAGGAATTTCTACCGAAACCTCCTTGTGAAGCTTAACGATAGCCTTGTAGCTACCAACTTCTTTCACAGCGTCTTTTACAACGATGATCTTTCTGTCAACTTCATGACCCAGTTTAGACAATGCTTCAGCAATCTGGATGTTACCAACAGAACCGAAGATAGTACCGGTTGAGCTAACTTTAGTTGCGATAGTCAAAGAAACGCCTTCCAACTTAGCAGCCATAGCTTCAGCATCTTTCTTGATTTTCTCAAGTTTGTGAGCGCGCTGTTTCAGTTCTTCAGCCAACATTTTCTTTGCAGAAGGAGAAGCGATGATAGCTTTTCCAGTCGGGATCAGATAATTACGACCGTATCCGGATTTCACGTTTACGATATCGTTCTTATAACCCAAGTTTACTACGTCTTCTTTTAATATAATTTCCATACTTTTCCTCCTTCTTATTTCATCATGTCAGTTACATAAGGCAGCAATGCCAAGTGACGAGCTCTCTTCACAGCCTGCGCGATACGACGTTGGAACTTCAAAGAAGTACCTGTAATACGACGCGGAAGGATTTTTCCTTGTTCATTCAAGAATTTCTTCAAGAATTCAGGATCTTTGTAGTCGATATACTTAATACCACTCTTTTTGAAACGGCAGTACTTTTTCTTCTTAACGTCTACTGACGGCGGAGTTAAATATCTGATTTCTGATTGAACTTGTTGTGCCATGATTAATCCTCCTTTTTGTTTGATTTAACACTTCTTCTTTTTGCAGCGTATTCAGCAGCATACTTATCCATCTTGAAAGTCAAGAAACGGATTACGCGTTCATCACGACGGAAATTAATTTCCAGCTTGTCAATTACAGTAGGATCTGCATTGAACTCAATCAGTTGATAAAAACCTGTAGACTTTTTCTGAATTGGGTAAGCCAATTTCTTCAGTCCCCAGTTTTCTTCATTAATAATCTCAGCACCTTCAGCTTGAAGAACGCCTTTGAATTTTTCTACCGCTTCCTTCATCTGAACATCAGATAAAACGGGAGTTAAAATGAAAACGGTTTCGTATTGATTCATACTTCGTTTAATTAAATAAATAAATTATTTGATTTTAAATGCGGGTGCAAAGTTAGACATTTTATTTTGAACTACAAATATTTAATCTTTTTTTGTATCCGAAGATAGGATTTATCCGGGAAGAGACTTACCTTTGCAAAGTTGTTTAAACAATAATTTCATGATAGAGCAATTCAATTTCGACATTCGACTTATATTTGCCATATTAAATGGCAAAGTTTCTGCGGCAATCAACCGGAAACTGTATCGTAACTTCCGTCAGAACGGATTGGAAATCAGCCCCGAACAATGGACGGTACTCATTTTCCTGTGGGAAAAAGACGGCGTGACGCAACAAGAGTTGTGTAATGCAACTTTTAAAGACAAGCCCAGCATGACCCGTTTGATAGATAATATGGAACGGCAACATCTTGTTGTGCGCATTTCCGATAAAAAAGACCGCCGCACCAACCTGATCCATCTGACCAAAGACGGGAAAGAACTGGAGGAAAAAGCGCGTGTCATTGCCGGACAGACTCTGAAAGAGGCTCTTCACGGTATCACTCTCGACGAATTGAGCATTGGACAGGAGGTACTGAAAAAGGTGTTCTACAATACAAAAGATTAGATAGAAGAACTTCTCTCCAAATCATAAAATCCACTAAATCGTGCATTTATAATGGAATTTTTATCCAAATAATTTCGCCCGTTAAAGAATTATGCTTTAATTTGTGACTGGAATATTATAATCTATTAAAATACACACACATGAAAGGTTTATTAAAGAACTTAGGATTGATATTAATCTTGGTCGGAGTAGTCATCCTGCTGGCTTGTTCCTTTACAGGAAATGTAAACAACAACGCCATCCTGGGTACTTCAGTAGTACTTGTAGTACTGGGACTCATTTCTTATATTGTTATTAATAAGAAGATCGCTGATTAATTTCGCAAAATCAATAAAAAATCCCGGAAACGAATGTTCCCGGGATTTTTTATTTGGAGTTATCTCAAATCATTAAGATTCAACTTCCGGAGTAATCAGCTTATAGCCTTTTCCGTGAATATTGATAATTTCGATTGAATCGTCTTCTTTCAGATGCTTACGCAATTTCGTGATATACACGTCCATACTACGGGCATTGAAATAGTTATCGTCAATCCAGATTGTTTTCAGAGCGAAGTCACGTTGCAAAATCTCATTGGCATGTGCGCAAAGCAATCCGAGCAGTTCAGACTCTTTGGTAGTCAGCTTAGTTTGTTTGCCTTCTGACGACAGAATTTGTTTCTGTGTGTCGAAAGTAAACTTACCAATCTTATAGATATTGCTTTCTTTGTTCTTCTTTCCACGAACACGTCTCAAGATCGCTTCAATTCTGAATGTCAATTCTTCCATACTAAACGGTTTGGTGATATAATCATCCGCACCGATTTTAAAGCCTTCCAGGATATCTTCTTTCAGCGTTTTGGCCGTCAGGAAGATAATAGGAATTTCAGCATTTGCTGCACGGACATCCTGTGCCAGTGTGAAGCCGTCTTTTTTAGGCATCATCACGTCAAACACGCACAAGTCATATTTATTCTTCAAGAAAGCCTTATAACCGGCTTCTCCATCAGGATATAACTCAGCAGAATAACCTTTTGCCTGTAAATATTCTCTTAAAAGCATGCCAAGATTTTCGTCATCCTCGCACAATAAAATACGCAGTTTCTCGTCCATATCAATTATTTTTTAATAAAGGTAATGCAATAATAAATTTAGTTCCCACGTTCAGGTCGCTTTCTGCCCGGATGGTTCCCTTATGATCCAATATAATTTTTCTCACATAAGCCAATCCCAGTCCAAAGCCCTTCACATCGTGCAGATTACCCGTATGTACACGATAGAACTTTTCAAATATCTTTTTCAGGTTCTCCTTTTTGATACCAATACCGTTATCCTGTATCGAAATCATCAGTTTACCCGACTCATTCCACGTTCTCACTTTCAGTTCCAGATCCTCTTCCGGTTTCTTATATTTCACCGCATTATCCATCAGATTAAAGATTACATTCGTGATATGCATCTCATCTGCAAATATAACAGGATCGGTGGCCTCAAGGTTCGATGTTATCTTACCATTATACCGTTCCACTTTCAGCGCAAAGGTATTGACAACTCCTGCTATTAATTCATTCGCATCAATCTCCTTCATCTTCAAAGTTGCCTTCTGACGCTCGAACATCGACATCTGGAGCACCTTTTCCACCTGGAAGCGCAAACGCTTGGTTTCATCATTAATCACTCCCGATATATGCTGGAACATCTGCGGAGATTTTCCCACCGCCGGATCTTTCAACATCTGGGCTGCTAATGAAATGGTAGATATCGGTGTTTTAAATTCGTGCGTCATATTATTGATAAAGTCATTCTTCATTTCCGTCAGTTTCTTTTGCCGGAATACGATATAAATCGTAAAGATGAATGTCACTAACAATACCAGTGTAAATATCAGCGACGGAATCATGAAACTGATGGAGTCAAAGATATAATCTTTCTTCCCCGGAAAGTGTACTTTCAAGATACTCATTTTGGCAGGCGGGTCATTCTTGAACAATGCCTGCTGATAAGCGTCTTCACTTCCCTTTGCCTCATAATCCGCACAACGGTAGACTTCCCTTCCGTCTTTGTCGATCACTGTAAAGTGATAAGGCAAATCTATACTATTATTATATAAGCTCGATTTCAGATAGTCATCCAATTCTTTAAACCGTACTCTGTCTCCAATCGACTTGTCACTTCCCCGGTAAATCATCTGCCAGGCCACTTCATCGAGTAATGCCCGTTGATACATATACCGATTCTTGATGGCTTCCACTAATGAACGCGAAGTTTCCGGAATGGTCTTTGTCCCCCTGTAAGGAGAAATCATAGCCTTCGGAAGCTCGGAGGGCTTAGTGGTCATCACTTTCAGCTCAAAATCCGAATATACTTTTCCATCCTTAGACTTCACTGTAAACCGCTGCGTTTGCTGAATCAAGTTGTCTTGTTGTATGGAAGCATTATTCGCAATCAGCGCTTTTCTTTCTGCTTCTGAAATATCTTCGATCAACCAACGTCTGGTCTCTGCATATTCCACATCCTTGGAAACCTGATCCAGGCTATTGCGTACAGCCGAATCAAACTGTTCCTTACGGGTTTTCATCATTTCCTCTATATAACTTACCTGCAAATACAGCAAGCTAAGGAAGGAAAGCCCCATTACAATACCTAATATCCAAATTGTTGACTTCTTCATAGCAACAAAATTAACACTCCCTAATTAACACTCCTAATGCATTAACTTGATTTAACCGGAACTTCCCGGAAATTAACCGTAAGGAGCTATTTAGGTTGTATTCTGATTACTACAACAATAAAACCCCTCCTTTGGTTTGCAAATTTAATAAAAAATTAAATCTTCTCCTTGTGTTTTTCCATCTTTATTAATCATAGTTAAACAAAAACCGCCCCCTTTTACTTAAAAAAGGCGGCGGTTTTAACGTTTTAGTTGATTCTTTATGCCTAACAGATGATAAATACCGAATATTATAGTGAATATTCAATCAATTATCACCTATCATTTATACTTATTCTTCAGTTTGTTTAGCTTCAAAGTCCTTCATTAACTTATCTTGAACATCCGTCGGCACAAGTTCATAACTAGAGAATTTCATAATGAACGAAGCACGTCCACCCGTGAGAGAGCTAAGCGCCGTAGAATAAGACGACATTTCTTTCAAAGGTACTTTCGCAACCAGTTTCTCAAAACCTTTTTCGCTACTCATACCCATAATCATGGCACGACGTCCCTGCAGATCTCCCATCACATCTCCCATCCTATCAGACGGAACGAACACTTCTACATCATAAATCGGTTCCAGAATTTTCGGACCGGCATTCTTGAAGGCTTCACTAAAGGCATTACGTCCGGCAAGCATAAAGGAGATTTCATTCGAATCTACTGGGTGCATCTTACCATCGTAAACAATAACGCGCACGTCACGAGCATACGAACCCGTCAACGGTCCTTGCTCCATACGAGACATGATACCTTTCATAATAGCAGGCAAGAAGCGGGCATCGATAGAACCACCGACGATACTGTTAACAAACACCAGTTTACCACCCCATTCCAATGGTATCTCTTCCGTACCTCTCACGGTAATCTTAAATTCCTGTCCATTGAACTTATACGTTTCAGGCACAGGCATACCTTCTTTATAAGGTTCTACGATCAGGTGAACTTCACCAAACTGGCCGGCACCACCGGACTGTTTCTTATGACGATAGTCGGCACGGGCAGCCTTTGTAATCGTTTCACGATACGGAATCTTCGGTTCTTCATATTTTACCTGAAGTTTTTCGTTGTTTTCCAAACGCCATTTCAAGGTACGAAGATGGAATTCTCCCTGACCGTGTACCAAAGTCTGTTTCAGTTCTTTTGATTGCTCAATCACCCAGGTAGGATCTTCTTCGCGCATACGGTTCAGGATACTCATCATCTTTTCCACATCCGCTTCATTCACCGGCTTAATGGCACGGGTATATTTAGAGTTCGGATATTTGATAAAATTGAATTTGTAGTCACAATCCTTACCGTTCAGCGTATTACCGGTTTTCACGTCTTTCAGTTTCACGGCAGCACCGATATCACCGGCCTGCAATTCTTCCACCTTGACACGGTTACCACCGGCTACCACATAGATTTGCGCGATACGTTCCTTCGAACCACGGTCGGCATTCAGCAAATCGTCTCCCTCATGAACTTTACCGCTCATTACTTTAAAATAGGAAACTTCACCGATATGCGGTTCCACACTTGTCTTGAAGAAATAAAGAGATTCCGGTCCATTGGAGTCCGGAGCCACTTCTTTACCTTCCGTATTCTGTACCTTCGGCATTTCAGATACAAAAGGAACAACGTTACCCAAGAATTCCATCAAGCGACGAACGCCCATATCTTTACCTCCACAGACGCAAAATACAGGGAACATACCTCTGGCGATCAATCCCTTACGGATGCCTTCACGCATTTCGTCTTCTGACAGGGAATCTTGCTCAAAGAATTTCTCCATCAGATTTTCATCATTCTCGGCAGCAGCTTCGACCAATGCTTTGTGCATTTCCATAGCCTTATCCATTTCTTCTGCCGGAATATCTTCGATTGTCGGAGCCCCTCCTTCGGGTTTCCATGAGTATTTCTTCATCAACAATACGTCGATCAACGCATTAAAGCCCGGACCGGTAGCTATCGGATATTGGATGGGAACAACCTTAGAGCCGTATGCCTCTTTCAGCTGTTCGAGGATATTATCATAATCGCATTTTTCATTATCAAGCTGGTTGACTAGAAAAATAACAGGTTTATTCAGCTTTTCTGTATAACGGAAGTGATTTTGTGTACCGACTTCGACGCCGTATTGGCCATTAAGAAGGATAATTGCTGTGTCGGTCACATTTAGTGCAGTCACTGTGCTGCCTACGAAGTCGTCCGATCCCGGACAGTCAATAATATTAAGTTTTTTGTTATTCCATTCTACATGGAGAACGGTGGAGAAAACGGAGTAACCATACTCTTGTTCAACAGGAAAATAATCGCTAACTGTGTTTTTTGCGGCAACAGATCCGCGACGTTTTATAACACCACTCTCGAAAAGCATCGCTTCCACGAGAGTGGTTTTCCCAGAGCCAGAACTTCCCAACAAGGCAATGTTCTTGATTTCATTAGTCTGATATACTTTCATAATATATAAGATTTTAGTAATTACTCAGTATGTTTCTCACATACCATTAATTTTGTGATGCGCAAATTAGGGATTAATTGGGGGAAAAGCAACACTTATGGCAGTGTTACTAAACAATGTTATGTAACACATCTTTAACACGAACATTTTCGAATCGGGTTAAAAATTATTTTCGCATGGCTATAAACTAATTTCATAGTTGCAACGAGTAATCCGGCACGATGTTATTTTTAGTTGTTTTCCTTTCATACAATAGTTTCCCCGTTGCCTAATCAGTTTTCGTTTGACTTAAGTCAAGCGATAGTTTAACTTAAGTCATTCTATCGTTTGACTTAAGTCAAACGAAAACCCGGCTACTAGTTCGAATCTTATTTATAAAAGAAAAGATCTTAAATTCAGCATTGCAGGAAATTATCTTCCACTAATCAATGGGGGAATTATCTCTTTAGCGTATTCCTGCTGCATTATAAATAATTTCCGTCAACAGCTTTTTTGATATATCTAATAATAGTCTTACTTTTACACCCACAAACCCAAACAGCATAGCTATGGCAGGTATTTATCTTCACATTCCTTTTTGCAAAACGCGCTGCATCTACTGCGACTTCTACTCAACCACTCGCAGCGAACTCAAAACCCGTTATGTACAGGCTCTCTGCCGGGAGTTGGCGATGCGTAAAGAATACCTGAAAGGAGAAGATATAGAAACTATTTATTTCGGTGGCGGAACCCCGTCTCAACTGGAAAAAGAGGATTTTGAACAAATATTTGATACCATCCGCGAGCACTACGGATTGAATCATTGTCAGGAAATCACTCTGGAAGCTAATCCGGATGATTTATCGCAGGAATATCTGGAAATGCTTTCCTCACTTCCTTTCAACCGCCTCAGCATGGGAATACAGACTTTTGATGACGCTACGCTCAAACTATTGAGACGCCGCCACAATGCCCGTACAGCCATCGAAGCAATTGACAGATGCCGGAAAGCCGATTTCCAGAACATCAGTATCGACCTAATTTACGGATTGCCCGGAGAAACAAAAGAACGATGGGAAAACGATCTCCGTCAAGCTATCAGTCTGAATGTAGAACATATCTCCGCCTATCACTTGATTTATGAGGAAGATACACCTATATATAATATGTTAAAACAGCACCAGATATCCGAGGTAGACGAAGACTCCAGTTTAGAATTTTTCACATCACTGATAGAGCATTTGCAGAAAGCAGGATTCGAACACTATGAGATTTCCAATTTCTGCCGCCCCGGAAAATATTCCCGCCACAACACTTCCTATTGGAAAGGAATAGCTTATCTGGGATGCGGACCATCGGCACATTCTTTTGACGGAATGACACGGGAATGGAATGTGTCTTCAATCGACACCTATATAAAAGGTATAGAAGAAGACTGCCGTGCTTTCGAGACAGAGTATCTGGACCCAACCACCCGCTACAACGAATTTATTATCACTACCATACGTACCGTATGGGGAACACCTATAGAGAAACTGAAACAGATGTTCGGCAATGAAATGTGGGAGTATTGTCAAAAAATGGCTGCACCTTATCTGAAAAATGGTAAACTGGAGGAATACAACGGAGCTTTGCGCCTGACGCGTGAAGGGATTTTTATTTCCGACAGTATAATGAGTGATTTACTTTGGGTAGACTAACCAAACAAACAAAAAGCCGATGACCGAATCAGAAGTAAGAAAGTTATTGCGGCAAATGAAAGAACTGGATTCGCAGACTGCTTTCCGGGACTTTTACAACATGACTTACGACCGTCTCTTTCGTATTGCCTATTATTATGTGAAACAGGAAGAATGGTCGCAGGAAATCGTTCTCGATGTATTCCTGAAACTATGGAAGCAACGCAGCAATTTGCTTGATGTGAGAAACATTGAAGATTATTGTTTCATTCTCGTCAAAAATGCTTCGCTCAATTATCTGGAAAAAGAATCAAGACATACGCTTATTCATCCCGATTCTCTGCCGGAGCCTCAAGAACAAAGCTATTCACCGGAAGAATCGCTCATCAGTGAAGAACTGTTCGCTCTTTACGTAAAAGCACTCGACCGGCTTCCGGATCGTTGCAGGGAAGTGTTCATCCGCATCCGTGAAGAAAAACAGAGTTACGCACAAGTAGCAGAAGAATTAGGCATCAGCATGAATACAGTGGACGCACAACTTCAGAAAGCAATCACACGTTTAAAAGAGATGATTAACCGGGCCGAAATAGATTAACATTCTTTTAGACAAAGAGCGTAGGGAGTTTCTGTCCCCCTCCGGTCTTTATCAACAAATAAGTCAATCAATCACTAAAAAAGACAGAAAATGAAAAAGCTAAATGACGCAAACATGGGAATCTTTGTCCTTCTTTCAGTTTGTCTGTGCCTGTTTTCATGCAACAATGACAACGACAACCTACCAAAGGACTATGCAGGATTTGAACATTCGAAGGAAACAGTAGAATGTGAAAGCGACAAATCCGAATGTGAGTTGAAAATTAAAATCGTTGCAACAGAAAAAACAAAAGAAGACCGGACGGTAGTACTTGCCACACCTCCTCCGGTAATAGGACAAGCAGCAGTGGTACAGCTAACAGAAAAGAAAGTAATCATCAAAGCGGGTAAGAAGTCAGCAACAACTGTCATAAAAATCTATCCTAAACAGATGATATTGAAGAAGCAGAATGTCACTTTATCCTGCACTCCCCAGTGGAAAGAAGGAGGAATCAGCAAACTGACCATTCTGTTGAAACGAAAATAACAGATCAAAAGTAATACAGAAAGAACTATGAAATTTACCGATACGGAATTAGAAGAAATACTGAACAAGCTCGTCGCTTCCACGCGTTCACCGCGAGGGCGGTTTTCAGCAACAGCCAGTTACCCGGAACTAGAGAAAAGACTGAAGTCATATACCCGGCGTCTGACACTGATACGTACTTTCTCGGCAGCGGCGGCAGTAGCTCTACTTTGCCTATCGGTATGGACAGCCTATTTATATATGCAACCGGTCACGATACAAACGGTTTCCACCTTGGCAGAGACACGCACGGTCTGTCTTCCTGATGGCAGCACCGTCACTCTCAACCATTATTCTTCACTTTCTTATCCTGAAAAGTTCAAATCGGACAAGCGGGAAGTGGAGCTAAATGGGGAGGCTTATTTTGAAATAAGCAAAGACAAGAAACATCCGTTTATCGTGCAGACTGAAACGATTGACGTTCAGGTGTTGGGAACTCACTTCAACGTAGATGCCTATCAGAACAATCCAGATGTAAAGACAACGTTATTGACAGGTTCGGTAGCAGTCAGCAATAAAAGTAAGTCAGTTCGTATGATTTTGAAGCCGAATGAGATTGCTATATATAATAAGGTGGAAGAAAAACTCACCCGCAAGGTTTTAGAAAACGTAGAAGATGAAATTTCCTGGCGGCAGGGAGAGTTTATATTCGACGACCTACCTTTGCAGGAGATTGCCCGCGAACTATCCAATTCATTCGGAGCAACGATTCACATAGCCGACACGGCTTTGCAAAATTACCGGATCACAGCACGCTTCCGCAATGGAGAAGACCTGACAACTATTTTATCTGTATTACATAATGCCGGTTATTTCGACTACTCACAAAACAATAAACAGATTATTATCACTGCTAAACCAGACTAAGATGAATATTATATTCCAAGATCGCTTCCCTGTCAGAACCATTGTTCTGATAGGGGTAGCATTCCTTATCACCACACAAATATACGCGCAAAATGCGGACGCCCGACTTTCGCTGACACTACGAAACGCCACATTGAAAGAATTCGTCAAACGGATTGAGAATTCAACCGGATATTCCTTTATCTACAGTGAGGAAATTACCATAAAACATAAAATCAATTTGCAAGTAAAGGATAAGCCTTTGCGTGAGATACTTGACCTTGCGTTCAAAAATGAGCAGATCAGTTATCAGTTCACCGGCCGGCATATCCTTCTGCAAAAGAAAAAAGAATCAAAAACTGTAAGCCGCAAGTTCACTATCAGCGGATATGTCACTGATGGGACGTCTTCCGAGACGTTGATTGGAACCAACATCATTGAGAGTCATCAAAATCAAGGAACAACCACCAATCCTTACGGTTTTTACAGCATCACCCTGCCCGAAGGAGAAACCGAACTGCGTTTCTCCTATCTGGGCTATGCCACAGAAGCGCATCATTTTACGCTCTCACAAGATACATTATTAAATATCCGCATGCAGGGTAACACGCAATTGCAGGAAGTAGTCATCGTTTCCGACAAAACCGAGACAGGAACTATAGCCACCCAAATGGGATCTATCGAAATTCCAATGACGCAAATAAAAAATACTCCGAGCATACTGGGAGAGGCAGATGTAATGAAAGCCATCCAACTGATGCCCGGCGTACAGGCAGGAGTAGATGGATCTGCCGGACTGTATATACGTGGTGGAAGCCCGGATCAAAATCTAATCTTACTTGACGGGATTCCTGTATATAACGTAGACCATATGTTCGGATTCTTTTCGGTTTTTACTCCGGAAGCCGTCAAAAAAGTAACACTATTCAAAAGTTCTTTTCCGGCACGTTTCGGCGGACGGCTTTCTTCTGTCATCGACGTCCGTACCAATGACGGAGATATGCAGAAATACCACGGCACACTTAGTATCGGACTACTAACTAGCAAAATCAACCTGGAGGGTCCGATTGTGAAAGGGAAAACGTCTTTCAATATTTCCGCCAGACGTTCGTATCTCGACCTCATCGCTAAACCATTCATGCCGGATGACGAGGAATACAGTTATTATTTTTATGACATCAATGCCAAAATCAATCATAAATTCTCCGACCGGAGCCGCGTCTATCTATCTGCCTACAATGGAAAGGATCATTTTGCTGCCAATTATGACGGAAATACAGATTTCAAAGACGGAAGCAAAATGAATTGGGGAAACACGATTCTTTCTGCCAGATGGAACTATGTATTCAACAACCGTTTATTCTGCAATACGACAGTCTCCTACAGCAACTATTTATTCGACATCAACTCATATACCAACAATCAATATCTCGGCAGTAGCGGTACATCATTTACCAACCGGTATTCAGCCGATTACCGTTCGGGAATCAATGATTGGAATTACCAGATCGACTTCGATTATAATCCATCTCCCAAACACCACCTCAAATTTGGAACAGGATATATCTATCATCGTTTCCGCCCGGAAGTTATGACCTCTAAAATCTCCAATAAGACAGGAGATAAAATAGACCTGGACACAACCTACCACAGCATAGCCAACAACCGGATTTACGGACATGAGTTATCCGCTTACCTGGAAGACAACATCAAGATGAATGATCGTCTGCGCCTGAATCTCGGACTGCATTTCTCATTGTTTCATGTGCAAAAACAAAGTTACTTTTCCTTGCAACCACGTGTTTCCGCACGCTATCAATTGGGAAAAGATGTAACCCTGAAAGCATCTTATACCCAAATGAGCCAATATGTACATTTACTATCGTCAATGCCCATTGCCATGCCTACGGATTTATGGGTTCCGGTCACTAAAAAGATCAAGCCAATGCGCTCCCACCAATATTCATTGGGCGGATACTATACGGGAATCAAAGGATGGGAATTCTCGGTAGAAGGGTATTATAAGGATATGTATAATGTGCTGGAATATAAGGAAGGCGTCAGTTTCTTCGGTTCTTCCTCCGGTTGGGAAAACAAAGTGGAAATGGGCAAAGGACGTTCGGCCGGCATTGAGTTTATGGCACAGAAAACCCTTGGAAGAACAACAGGATGGTTGTCCTACACTTTATCCAAAAGTGATCGTCAGTTTGCCAAAGGCGGTATCAACAACGGTGAACGGTTCCCATATAAATATGACCGAAGACACAATATCAACCTGACAATCAACCATAAGTTCAGCGACCGTATCGACATCGGTGCTTCCTGGGTGTTCTATACAGGTGGAACAAGTACAATCCCTGAAGAGAAAACCGCTGTCATCCGTCCTAGTGACGGCACAAACAACGGATTTGGGGGAGGATATGGATATGGAGATTATTTTGATTCAAGCATAACTTCACCCACCATCGGAGAAGCTTCATATGTGGAGCATCGTAATAATTACCGGTTACCAGCCAGTCACCGGTTGAATGTGGGAGTCAATTTCAACAAAAAGACCAAACATGGTATGCGTACCTGGAATATCAGTCTGTATAATGCATATAATGCGATGAATCCTACCTTTGTATATCGCAGCACCAGCAAAAACGATCCCAACAAACCGATTATCAAGAAGTATACTATACTTCCATTAATTCCATCATTCACTTACACTTATAAATTCTAAACCCATTATGAGAACTCGTATATGTTATCCATTTATCCTGTTAATAGCATTGCTGACAACAGTTTCTTGCGAAAACGAACTCCCTTTTAGTGTAAAGGACAATCCCCCCAAACTAGTGATGAACGCACTAATCAACGCAGACAGTCTGACCAACGTTCTCTATCTCAATTTCACGGGAAGAGGATACGCCACTCATGTAGAAAATGCCACGGTGGAAGTACGCGTTAACGGACAGTTATCAGAAAGTTTACGTCCGCTCCCACCCCAAACGGAAGGAGATATGCAATGCCGCTTCCATATTTCCAGCAAATTTACTCCCGGAGATGTAGTTCGTATCGACGCCCTCACAGACGACGGACAATATCACGCATGGACTGAAGTGACCGTACCACAGCGTCCACATGAAATAGCTGATATCGATACGGTCACCATTCCAATGACAAAGTATTATTATACGCAGAATTTTCTCCGATACAAAATCAATATCAAAGATCGATCCAACGAAGATAATTACTACCGGCTTATCATGGATAAGCAAATGACAGTGAAAGACTATAATGAAGAAACAGGGGAATTTGTCAGCCGGACAATACATCGCTATCATTTTATATCCCGCGAGGATATTGTGCTGACAGACGGACAGCCCACCAACAGCGATGACGAAGACAACGGCATGTTCGACACCGTAAAGAATATATATGGTGTATTCGACGACTCACGATTCAAAAATACATCTTACACAATGACGGTTTACAACCAGACAGATATTGACGGATTTCCTGAATACGGCACCAATGTAAAGATGGATATTATTGTACGTCTTTTAAGCATCACGGAAACAGAATATTACTATCTGAAAGCACTTAACCTGGTAGATTCCGACGCTTACGATGAAACAATAAATGAACCAATCAAGTACCCCAGCAATGTACATGGAGGAATTGGGATGATTGGAATCAGTACGGAGACAAGTAAGATCATTCATATAGAAAAACCACAACGATGAAAACAAATCATAAATTATGGATAGCAGACTGCGATAAACCGTAGTTTTGAAGATTCACCGTCTGTCAATGCCGCTTGCGTGGATGATATGGTCGAATGTCTGTCAATAGCCATGAAAGAAATCGTGGAAGAGATTAGCCAAGATTTACATTTAATACTATCTTTGCAGCCAAAAAGCAGGCACTAACTATGTTTATCATTATTGGAATTATGCTGACAGGCATGCTTCTTGGCTACTTGTTACGCAGTAAAAGACTATCATGGATACACAAGATAATCACTCTCCTTATATGGATTCTTCTCTTTCTTCTCGGAATAGATGTAGGGGGTAATGAATCTATCATCAAAGGATTACACACTCTTGGACTGGAAGCTGTTGTCATCACGGTAGCTGCGGTCATAGGAAGTACTTTATGTGCATGGGGCTTGTGGTACCTATTATATAGTAAAGGAAAGGAGACAAAAGCATGAAAGGTAGTTTGATTATTGTCTCTTTTTTCATTATCGGCACTCTTTGTGGAGTTTACCATCTTATCCCATACGACTTCACCGACAGTAAACTTAGTTACTATGCCCTCTGCGGACTCATGTTCTGCGTAGGTATCAGCATCGGTAACGATCCGAACACCCTGAAGAGTTTTCGGTCCCTGAATCCCCGGCTTGTATTCCTTCCTATCATGACGATACTCGGCACATTAGCAGGCTGCGCCATAGCGGGAGCTTTTATGAGCCAGCGAAGTCCTTTAGACTGTATGGCAGTTGGAGCCGGATTTGGTTATTACTCGCTCTCCAGCATATTTATCACCGAATATAAAGGTCCCGAATTGGGAACTATCGCATTACTTTCCAATATTATGCGTGAAATTATCGCTTTGCTGTGTGCACCCTTATTAGTGAAATATTTTGGAAAGCTAGCTCCTATTTCTGTTGGTGGAGCCACAACGATGGATACCACTCTTCCTATCATTACCCGATATTCGGGAAAGGAATTTGTAATCATTTCCATCTTCCATGGCTTTGTTGTCGATTTCAGCGTTCCGTTCCTAGTCACATTCCTTTGCTCAATATCATTTTAACAGCAATAAATCCTAAAATAGAGAAATACTCTACTATCGTTTTCGCACACGTATTACAAAAATGTTTCATAAAAAGGTATTTTTATATCAAAAAGCAGATCATCTCTTGACTTACATCAAGAAATCAGCCTAAAAAGAATCTTTTCCTTTTCTTTATTTTTATGCTATAAAACATATTCTTATATTTGCATAGGTAAAAAGAAAAAGCTAAGCGCTTAGACAGTATTTTCAATAGGTATTAGATTTGTTTTTAGGAATAGTTTTTAGGTATAACAATTAAAAAAGTAGGTATTATGAAACGTTTAGGATTAACATTAGTGGCAGCGCTCTGCCTTGCTGCTTCAACATTTGCAGCCGGAAATCAGCCTACAACTGCAAAATGGGAAGGTAACATCAATGTAAGTAAACTAGGCAAATATTTAAAGTTAAACTCCGATCAGAGTGAAGAAGTAGCCAATATTTGCGATTATTTCTCCACACAGATGTCAAGAGCCACAACAGCGAAGAAAGATAAAGAAGCAAAATTGCGCAACGCTGTTTATGGTAACTTGAAACTGATGAGAAAGACTCTTAGTGCTGAACAGTACGCCAAGTATGCAGCTTTGATGAATATCACTTTACAGAATAAAGGTATTGAACTGAATAAGTAAAATGATTAATATGTAAAAGAGAGAGAGGGTGGAAGCCGGTTGGCTTCCACTTTTTTTATACTATTATTTAATAGTCACCATCGTAGCCCCAAACCCATATTCCTGGAAAGAAGCATCCTGATAACGGCAATTACTATATTTCCGTTTCAATTCATCAATGACAGCCTTTCGAAGTACCCCATCCCCCTTGCCGTGAATAAAGACAATCTTCTGTTCACGCTTATTCTTATAAGTTTCCATCACTTCGCGAAACTTATCCAATTGATAATTCAGTATTTCAGCATTGCCCATCCCTTGAGTATCATCCAGCAAAGAATCAATATGAAGATCTATTTCAATAATTCCGCTCTTTCCGCCATGAGTAGTATGGTTTGGTTTCACAATAGGTTGTGACTTCGGTTTATCTACAGACTTCTTCTGCAACAAAGCCTTTTGAATCTCCTCCGCCGAAACATATACTTGTTTGGCAGGCATATCATCTTTCACAATGTCATAAATCAAAGCCGGTTCTTCAAAGAAATCAGAATCGCTAAAGGTATGAAGTTTATAGAACTTCACGGTATCGATCCGTATCTCCACACTAACAGCCGGTTTGATAGCCGCAGGCTTACCGTCCTTGAAGGCGATCAACTGAACAGCCACCCGTTCCATATCATTCAGTACATCTTTGGTGAACTCTTCCAACAGCAATTTTGTATTAGGCTCCACCAAACCGTGCGAACGGTTCTTCCATGCTTTCCCTTCGGCACTCAAATAAGTGTAATACAAATAATAATTGCTATCATTTACCAGATAAGTTTCAAAAGGAGTAGTCATCATCGCTTTTGCGTCTTCGGGCACATAAGCCAGAAATACATTCAAAGTATCTCCTCCACGCACCTCCGGCTGACGTTGAATAACAGGCATCTCCGGTTTTACCGGTTTAACAGGTTCTTCCGGTTTCGGCGCAGACGAACCGGGTTTACGCCTCATATTATAGTCATCTGTTTCAATCACGACACACTCGCGTATCGGCATTGGAATATCAAACCCATCTGCATCTTCTACCAACACAAAATCCTTTCCCTGGAATCCAGTTACGATTCCACCGCCTACCTCACTAAGAAAGCGTACTTTATCTCCTATTTTCATTATTGTATATCCAATTAAAATTCAAACTCAAAAAAAACGAGTAACAAAGATAGAGATTTCTATGAAATTAAATGGAGATTCGGTTCTAAAAACAAACCGTCTGCCTTTATTCCTCTTTTTATTGTAACTTTGCAACGTGAAGTTACGAAAAGAGTGTAATTTATTGGAAATGAGCGTAGGTTAATTGCTCTTGATAGTAATAGGTTACGATTTAGTTAGTTATCTACTGCATTATCCTTCTGCGCGTTGCGTAACCTTCAAAGAACTCTTCGTATGCAAAAGTAGCTATTTAATTCGAGATTTTGATATAAACTCCCGTTTTTTATCCCCTCATTCATAAGAATTTTCCGTAAAAGCGGTATTGTCCGTCGGCACACCATTGCCCAAAACGAGTTTGGAACAAACGTGTGCCGACTACCGCATAGCTGGAGAAAAGGGCATTGCCTCACGCCTAAACGATGTTTAGACAGATGAAGCAATGCCCCTTTCTTTTGCGCCTATGCCAAGAGGTGCTTTTACGGGTTTTCAAATGATTTTTCTTTTTTCGCTGTCTCTTTTGCCGGAAGCGGAAAGTGAATGCAGAGTGTGTCAGCCTGCCCCATGAATGAAACAGGCGCCCACACACAGCCGGACAAACCGGGAAGAATGATTGTTGCCACCCGGCTGAACAAGTTTCGTCGGATCGGAAACAATCATACTTCCTTTGTTGTGGTTTGCCCTTTTCACGCTTCCGGTGATGTCTTTTTCCTTTTGGTGATTCTTTTTTTTACGGATTTTCCCCTGAAGTTTTTTTCTACACAATCTGCCTCTGTTTTCGTTTACCTCCATTTTGCGCCTTTCAGTAAGCCGCATCAGTCAGTCATTTTCGTTCTGGGCGCAAAGGTAATTCCGGGATTGGACGGGAAAGCAAGGTCAAGCCTCCTGTTTTCGGTAAAAATCTCCAGCCCTGCGGGTAGTATTTTGACCGAAAAACCTTGCATTCCCTAATCCCTACCTTTTCAAGCACCCGAAACGAAAACGACCGATGCGACAGAAAGACGCATAAAAAAAATGTCGGATAAACGAGAGGCAGATAAGATAGTTTGAAACTCAACTCCCTCAGCTCTTGAATCCGCATTAAAAACAAAAAAATCAAAAACAGCGAAGATATGACGGCAACGGCAAATTTCAGACAAATGGCGCAACACATCGGGTTGGCGATATGCGGCTTGATGATGCGCACCGCCTTCGGGGTGTTCGGCATCCTTTGGGGCATCATCAGAGAGATTGTAAACGGAGTGTTCCGAGTGGCGATAGGTGTAATCGTGGCTATCCTTTCCACCATTGCCTTCTTTGGCTTCATCCTTTGGTTATTCACCCTTTAACCCTTACCGACATGGCAAAAAGAAACAGCAAGACGGCAGCGCAGCAGTGCAGATATTACGAGGTGGACAACATCTTCGTGTATATGGTGGAAACGTACATCAACGGCAATTTTGAAACTTTCCGAAGATTGTACCACGAACTGAACAAGGACGCACGGAGGGATTTCATGGACTTCCTTCTCAGCGAGGTAGAGCCGACCTATTGGAGAGAGATACTGAAACAGATAATCTAAAAATGACAGCGATATGAAAGGAACAGACCATTTCAAGAGAACGATATATATGTACTTGGAACAGCGTGCGGAGGAAGATGCGCTATTTGCAAAGAAGTACCGCAACCCTGCCAAGAACATGGACGAGTGCGTGACCCACATTCTGAACTATGTGCAGAAAAGCGGTTGCAACGGTTTCACGGACGGAGAGATATTCGGGCAAGCCATCCACTACTATGAGGAAAACGAGATAGAGGTGGGCAAACCGATGGACTGCCAAGTGGTTGTGAACCACGTTGTGAAACTCACGGCAGAGGAAAAGGCGGAGGCACGTCAGAACGCTGTCCGCAAATACCAAGAGGAGGAACTCCGCAAGTTGCAGAACCGCCACAGACCGTCAGCGAGAAAAGAAAACCAACCCCAACCCTCATTATTTGATTTAGGCTTATGAAACCGAAGACCAAGATACAGAAAGAGGTGGCAAGACTTTCCGCCAACCTTCGCCCCATATCAGCGACACAAATAGATTGGGCATACCGCCACTGCGTTGAGCATATCGGCTACCGCACCAAGAAAGGGAACATCACCTGTTCCGACTGCGGTCACGAGTGGCACAGCGACAGCGGACTATGCGACACCCTTGAAGGCTGCACCTGCCCCAAATGCCATGCCGAACTCAAAGTGCAGGACACACGCAGACGCATCTACAAGGAAACGCAGAATTTCAGCGTGATAACCACCTGCAAAGGGTATCAGGTAATCCGCGTGGCGCAGGTCAGATGCGAGAGCAGGAAAGGCGAACCGATGCGTTTCTACTGCCACGAGGTCGTGCAGCGTTGGATTTCACCCGACGGCAAGGTTACGGACATGGCGTTGCTCCGTGGCTTCCTTTTCTGCTATTGCGATGTGTGGGCATTAGGCAGCGATATGGAGGTAAGACCGCACAACAGCCTATACGATGATGTGGTGGCAAGAAGCTGTGCATATCCAAAGATGAGGATATTGCCCCAACTCAGACGTAACGGCTTCAAGGGCGATTTCCACGGCATCTCCCCCGTGCGTCTTTTCAAAGCCTTGCTTTCAGACCCAAGAATTGAAACCCTTATGAAAGGCGGTGAGATTGAGGTCATGAAACACTTTCTTTTCAATACCCGTACTGCCGATGAATGTTGGGCATCATATCTGATTGCCAAGCGTCACAAGTATCAGATAGACAACCTCTCAATGTGGTGCGACTATCTGCGTATGCTCAAAAAACTCGGTCAAGACCTCCGTAACCCGAAGAACATCTGTCCCGAAGATTTCATGGCGGCACACGACAACGCAACCCGAAAAATTGAAGCCATACACGAGAAGGAAAGAGCCGCAGAGCAACGCCGTTGGGAGATTGAAAGGCGTGAGCGTGAGCAACAGCGACAACTCCAACGAAAGAAAGATGCGGAGGATTTCATCGCCAACAAATCCAAATTCTTCGGCTTGGTAATCACGGACGAGGAAATAATCGTCAAGGTGCTTGAAAGCATAGACGAGTATTACAACGAGGGCAAGACGCAGGGCATCTGCGTGTTTGGCAGTGGATACTACAAGAAAGCCGACACCCTCATACTATCGGCAAGGATTGGCGATGAGATTATTGAAACCGTAGAGGTGGACTTGCGAACCCTCGAAGTGGTGCAGTGCCACGGCAAGCACAACCAGGACACCGAATATCACGAGCGCATCATAGACCTTGTGAACAAGAACGCCAACCTTATCCGTGAGCGGATGAAAGCGGCATAGCATAACCCCTAAAACAACATTGATATGGAAGTAAGAATTGAAAGTATGATTTGTGTGTGGGATGATGCAATCCCCACGATGTTCCTTGAATTTGTGAACCTCCTCACTCTCACAACGAGTGAGGGGGAATTGAGAAAGAGCGTAAAGGAGTTTGCCGAGAAGCACGAACTTGACAAGTTTTTCCTTTACGGCTTCGGCTCACACCATTTCTACCTGCACCAACGCTACACAAGCAACCCCGAAATGGTGATGAAGAACAGAGTTCTGTCAGTACATTTTTAACCATCTAAAAAGCAACATTATGACAACACGAATGACCATCAACGGAGTAAGCACCTGCGCGGAAGCAGGTACGGAGAAATACGAGCGTTTCCAATCGGGTATCGGAAGACGCAGGCGGACACTTGTGCAGTACGACTACCGCCACCCCATAGACAGAGAATTGTTCTCTTGTGTCAAACCCACGTTGGACGAGTGCCGAGCCGCACGGGACAAGTGGCTGAACGCAAAGAAGGGAAAGGAGGACAGACTATGAACACGACCTATCAAACGCTGATAGTCAAGTTCAGCGAACCTATCACGGCATTGGACGGTATCTTTGACGATACCGGAGCGTGGGGAACGGACACCCTCAAGGGGTGGATAGATGATTACGAAAGCACACGTTTCACCGCCACCGACAGCCATACGGCAGTCATCACGAGCGAGTACAATATGGAATGTGTGAAAGAGTGGCTACAACGGCAGACCCCCATTTCCGAAATGCGAGAATTTTGAACGGGATGGCGGTGTCCGCACCGCCAATACTTAAAACCCTAAAAACAAAAGATATGATAGCCAAGACGATATTACAGCAGATAGGCGGAAAACGCTTCACCGCCATGACAGGTAGCCGTGATTTCATAGATATGGGCAACGGCTTACGGATGAGCCTTGCAAGGAACAAAACAAGTGCCAACCGCCTTGACATCATCTATGACGAAGGGGCAGACCTCTACAATATGCGCTTCTACCGCAGGACGTTCAGCAAAAAGACCTTTGAGTGCAAGACAAAGGACATTGCCGTACACGAGGGTATCTATTTTGATATGCTGGAGGAAATGTTCACGATGGTGACGGGACTTTACACACGCTTTTGAGTGGCGGGGCGGCGAGAGCCGCCCTACTTTCTTTCAGTGAGCATGATGGCGGACAAAGAAAGTAGCAAAGAAACCTTTGTCCAATCTGCGATAACTAAAAAATCCGCAAGTAAAACTTGCGGAGGCTATATATTGGGTCGTTATTTTTTGGTGGAGGGGAATGATAATCTCGAACCGTTGAACTACACATTTCTGCTTCGTCTCCATTTCCCCCAACGATTTGATACGTTCAATCATTTTTGTTGTTCCTTTCTGAATTTTCCTAAATACTTTCTTCATAATTTCGCTATACTTTTTATGGTTAATAACTATGTTTTGTATTGCTCTCACAACACTTACAACTTGAAGTGTTATTTGGAAACCGATAGGCAAAAATGGCTCAACGATGTCAATTAACGAGAAAATCCTACGATAATCTATCAAGTGATAGAGCAAAAGACGTGCCAAGTTAAATATGGCACGTCTTTTGCCAGTTTTGTCAGTCCTTTTATGGGATATACAACAGCGCAAACTCCGCCTTTCTCCGTTTGAGCAGCATGGCGTGGCGTTTTCCTTTGTAGTTGCAGAAGGCTATATACTCACGGTAGATGTTCCTGTCACCAGCTTCCAGCTTCTTGATTAAGGTGCTTTTGGGGATTGTTTTGCTGCCTAACAGCTTCGCCGGTCCCACATTGTAAGCTAACGTGCCAAGCAAAATCGAATCAACCCCGAATTTACGGAACATGGCGACAAATTTGCGCAGGTCTTTCCGCAAAAGTTCATCCGCATCCCGTTTTGTCATGGTTCGTGCCGAATACTTCTCGTTTGGCAAAAGTTTGTGACCCCAACCGACGTATGGGTAGTGTTTTTCTGAGTGCCAGCCTTCAAAGTAGCGGCAGCATAAAAAAGCACGTTCCATAAGCGGCAGTCGGTAGATTGCCGCCTGCCCGTCCGTTCCCTCTTGGCGGCTGATCTGCGCGGACACAGAACAGACCGTCAGAAGTGAACAGAGCATTGTCATGAATACACGCATCATTTCAACAAGGGGCTGAAGTTGCCGATGGGAACGATGGTAAGATCGTCGTCCTTTACATTCCTGTTGTTGAAGTCAAATTCCAGTTCGTAGGAGTTGCTAAAGTTATCCTCCACCACCACGATGAAATTATGCGCCTCATCACCCGCCGCCGTGTAGTACAGGCGGAATTTTTCGTTCTCCAGCAGGTAGCGGTCGTTAGGCAGGAAGGTGATGCCGTTATCCATTTTGAGCGAGCCTTCCCCCTCGAACTGGAAATAGCGGATGGTATAGAGCGTACCCGAAAAGTCGCCCTCCTTTTTCAGTTCACAGCGGATTTCCACTGTCTGCCCCTTTACTACCTTGTTCGGCACGGGCATGACCTCCACCGTGAAGGGATAGGACTGCTGGATGTCCATGTCATCGTCACATGACACGAGGGTGAATGACATGGCGGCTATCAGGCATAACGCCACTGCCTTGAATATTGATGTTCTCTTGTTTCTGTTGTTCAGTATGTTCATTGTTCTTCGATTTTTAGATGGTTGTTTTTCTGTTTTTTCGTTGTCAGTTGCAGGTACTCGTTCAAGTCCTTGCAACCGTCATAGAGGGAGGAACGGTCGGTGACACGTTCCCCGTATCGCATGGTAAGTGCGGCAAGCGTCCGCCGTCCGGCTTCGTCACGGTCGAGGAAGCAGCCGATGCGCCCGTATCCGTCCAGCAATCCCGCCGCCTTCTCCACGTTGGCGACTGAGTTCAGCACAAGACAGTCAGCGTTACCGGTTACACCAAGCGTCACGGCAGAGAGAAAGTCCATGAAGCCCTCGAACACGAGGCACTCGTCAGCCGGGATGTCATTCGCCTTTACCAGTGATACAGACTTCGGAGGTATGCAACCCTTGAAATATCGGCTTCTGACTTCATAGCCACCTGCCATGTTCGGAAAGCCAACGGCAAAATACCGTTTCCCACGCACACCGTAGTTCAAGCGGCAGCAGTGACGGGATGCGATGGCGTAAGGGATGCCCCGTTCCTCTAAATACTCCGTCAGCAGTGAGCGGAGCAGCGGAGCGACCTCCACATCCTCAAAAACGGATTCGGTCGGCTTCGAGAGATAGACGGGCTTTTCCCATCCGGCAACCGTCATATTGGCGGCTTCCGCTATGAACTTCGCTTGCTTCATGAAGTCATCGCTTTGCAGAAACTCCCCGGCAAGCGTGAAGATGTCGCCGCCCTTGCCCAAACCGAAGTCGTACCAGAGCTGTTTCGCCACGTTCACACGGAAAGAGGATGTGCGCTCGCCCCTGTACGGGGCAAGATACCACAGCTCGTTACCGCTCCTTCTGACAGGCTCATGCCCCAGCCGTGCGAGAAAATCCGCAAGCGGCATCCTTCTGACAGCATCTATTTCCGTCCTTTCCATGCCCGTGTCAGTTGATGATGAACTTGATACCGACCCCGAACTGCGTGTGGAACTTCCGTGTGTCGCCACCCCAAAGGCAACGCTCCCGCAGGTTGGCAAGCAGGGCGATACGGTCTGCCACGTAACACTCCACATCGAGCGTCAGCGCACCGCCGTAGATGAAGGCGTCCCGGTCGTGCAGCGTGGAGCCGTCATGCAGCACCTTCTTCCCCCAATTTACCGCCTCATATCCGGCGAGAGCCGAAGCCCCGGCATAGACGAAAACAATCTTTCGGGCGTCCGACAGTATCTTGAAGTAATAGCCGCCCTCCGCCGTGAACTGCGCCACGGGTATCTTGGTGTCCTTGTAGGGATTGTTCTTCAACAGGTATTCGCCACCGAACACCCACTTGTTCCCCTTCTTCGTGTAGGTGGAGAGAGCCGCCCCGAAGCTGTACCCGCCGTCCTTGCCGCCGAGATTGAAGCCGTCCGCCATGTCCGCCCTCACCTCGATGCCCTGCATCTTCGGCAGACACCGCTGGGCGTGCGCCTGCCCTGTAAAAAGGGCAAGCGACGCGATGATTATTGCGATGTACTTTCTCATGGTCAGCGTACTTGAAGTTCGTTGATGGTACCCGCGCGTACCAAATCCTCGTTCTCAATCACGAAGGACTGGTGACGGCCGCCGTTCTTCTCGTTCAATTCCACCACGAGGCACTTGTCATCGGGGATGGTGAACTTCGCCATCGTGAAGACCGTGCGCTCGCTCTTTTTGCCCGGCACGAGGGTGGCGTAGTTCTGCGCGCGGAGCGGCAGAATAATCTGCTCCTGCACGGCAGTACGCTTCGCAACCTTCTTGTCCACGATTTTCCAAGTGATGTAGTCCACATCGAAAGGCACGTTGCTCTGGTTCTTTATCTCCGTGTGGAAATAAAGCAAGCCGTTGTGCGTGTAGATGCCTTTCAACAGGTATTGGATGCCGAAACGCTTGCAGCCGATATGCTTCACCTCGCGCTTGTTCTGTTTGTGGATGGACTTCATGATAAGGCGCACCAGCATCGGGCTTTCGCTGCCCAGCTCTTTCAGATAGATTTCCTGCGCGTTGTTCGGGCGGTTCACCGTGCTGCCGTCATGGATGAAGTCGCACATCTCCACGTTGAGCAACAGCGGTTCGGCGGCGTACTTCACGTTGAAGGTGTAGAAACTGCCGTCCTCCGTGATGACGGACATATTCGTTTCGTTGGGAAAATTCCTTACGGTAGCCTTCACACGGATGATGTTCTCCGCTCCGTCGGCTTTCCCGGCAATCAGGTCGGGCGAGCCTAAATCGACATAGCGCACCTCCGCCGGAAAAATGACGTGGACGGTCTTGTCGTAGGTCACTTCCAGACCGTGCGGCGGTATCATGCGGTCGAAGGTCAGCTTGCGTGACAGCCCGTGATATAGGTCGCCGTCCGCCTCCTTCTGCGGATAGACCTCCTTCGTCAAGGTCGGTTGTTCACTTCCGTTGGTCGTTTCAACGGTTACATTCTCCTGCGCGTTGGCAGTTATGATGCCCATAGCGAGGGCAAACATGATGATTACTTTTCTCATTACTTTTGGATTTTAGTGGTAATTTTTATTGTTTTCAATATTTTTCTTGGTAAAGCATGACCCTGTACCCGGCTTTCAGATGCACCTTGACGGTTCGCATCTTTTTGGCGATGTACTGGCTCGTGCCTTGTATCAGCCCCTTGCCCAAGTCGGAGGCGAGCTGCGCCCCGGCATTGGTGGAGATGTTGATGCTGCTTCCCAGCGAGCCGCCCATGTTGGCGGCGACCTCCCGGACGGCGTTCATCTCCATCGAGTTCGGGATGAAGATGCCGGGCTGTCCGTCCGTGTCATAGACCGCAAGCTCCACGGGGATAATCGTGCCGTCGTATTCCAGCGAGGTAATCTCGATGTCGAGCCGCTCACCCTGTATCTTGCCCGTGCCGACCACCACCGCACCCCGGGGTATTGTCCTGCCTGCCACCGCCATAGGCTCCAGCAGGCGCAGCCTTACCGTCTGCCCGTCCGTCACGCTCTGCGCCCCATGCACGCACGCCGGTATGGTGTTCCTGTCCAATACCTCCGCCGTGCCGACAGCCGTGTTGAAACCCCGGTTGCGTTCCTGCGATAAGGCGGCGACAAACTCCGCGTTACTCATAGGCTGTGAGAGTGAAGAAACTACTTGATGCTCCACCTGTCTGATAGGCATTGCCTTGTTCTTCTTCCCTTTCTGCACGGTAGTTGGCTCTGCCCTCTGTTCCGCCGATGGCTGTCCTCCGTTCTGACCGCCCATGTACTTTGCCGCCAGCTCGTAGGACTTCTCCATAAGAGCCACCTGCTCGTCCATAGAGGAAGCCTTGCCCCTCTCGCTTTCCAGTTCCGACTCCAGCGATGCGATGCGCTCCAACAATTCGTCCATCTCCGCATTGTCGTTTTTCGGCTGGTCGTAGAAGTTTCCGAGCGTGGCGTTCAGGTCACGGTAGGCGGCTGCGGAGGACTGGATGGTCTGCGGCGTGGCTGGCTTTGCCCTTTCTTCCTTGCCGCCCGGATTGGCGAGGTCGAAGTCCACTCCGTTCTCCGTTCCCGCTATCTCGCGGTCGAACATGTCGCCCAGCTGCCCGATGGCACGGTTGCGGCTCTCCTGACGCTCTTCCATCTCCCCATGCTCGTAGGCTTTCAGCTTGTCGCCGATAATCTGCCGGTTCGCCTTGTCAGCGTCGGGCATCTCGGTGTTGTATCCGTCCGTTCCCGGCGGTTGCTCCTTGCCGGAGGACGGGGCGAATATCAGCCACATCGCCCCGATGAACACCAACACCATAGCGGGCAGCACGATCATCTTCTGCCGTTTCAGCCGTTGCGCCTCTGTCAGCGGTTCGCGCTCCTTTTTCGGTTTCCCCGTTTCGGGAGCAGCTTTGTTCTCTTTCGTCGGTTCATTCTTTGTCTGTTCCATATAAATAAGGTGTTAAGTGATTGCCTGTTTCCGCCGGGGTCGGCAGTTCCACCCGTCCGGCGTGTCCCGTTTCCATATGTGAGCCGTCGTTCCTGCCGATGTCATAGACGGCTCTGCCGAAGGTGTAAAGGGCAAGCACCGCGAAGGCGGCGAACATCCCCAGCACGATGCGGCGGCGTGTTTCCGGCGGCAAGCCGTCCAGATACCCTTTGAGACTTGCCGCCAAGCGTTTCCGTTTGTCGTGGAGTTTCCAATACATGCCCCACATTGATTTTCTGATACTTTTCATGTCCTGTTACCGTTTGATAGTCTGTAAATCCTTGTTCTCAATGATGGTGAAACCCTCGATGGTAAAACCGTTCGGGTTGTCATCCGACCGCGATGCGTTCAGCAGGCGGCAGGTGGTCACGAGGCTGCGCTCGGTGACGTTGCTCTGCCGGATGATTTTCTGTGTGGCGTAGGTCACGGCACGGTAGGGATAGGCGTTGAAGTCGCACACCACGCTGTCCACCTTCAGCACTTGGTTGATGTTCCCGGCGATGATGCGGTTGTAGTACCCCTTCTCCGCGAAGTCCGAATAATAGTGGTACACGCTCTTGTCCGCCAGCAGCAAGGCACGTTTCACGTTGTGTTCAATCGCGCTTTTTTCAGGTGATAGCGTGAAGAACATCTCGTGGAAACGGCGCACATGTTCCCGTGCCTCCGCCGGGCGGTTCTGCGACAAATCCTGAGACAAGGCGAGCATCAGGCTCTTGCCGTTGTCCAGCACATAGATTTTCTCCCGTTGCTTCTCTGCGAAACGGTAGGAGTTCCACACGCTCCACACCGTCACCACGGCGCACAGCGAGAGGAAGACGATACCGAACAGGCGTATCTGCCTGAACGACGATTCGATGTTTCTAAGTGATTTGAATTCCATTTATATTTTCCAATTTATGATTGCACATTGATTATTTCAGCAATTTGCCGACACGTCCGACTGCGTTTCCTGCGGCTGCACCCGCCACGCTGCCCGCCATGCTTCCGGCTCGTCCCGCCATCTGGTTCACGTTGCGACCGTAACCGCCCATGCCTCCGGCTTGGATAATCCAGCCCGCAACGGTGGGAATGGTAAAGTAGCCGATGATGCCGATGCAGAGGAATACGATATACACCCCGTCGCTCGAATCCAGCGAGAAGTTCGGGTCTGCCTGCATCCGCTCGATGTCGTTTTGCAGCATCAGAACCTGTATCTTCGCCAGTATGGTGCTGAACATGTCCGATACCGGTAGCCACAGATAGACCTGTATATAGCGGCATATCCACTGCGTGAGCGTGTTTTGGAAACCGTCCCATACCGACAGGGCGAAGGCTATCGGACCGAGAATCGCCAGCACCACGAGAAAGAAGGTGCGGACGGTGTCTATCACGAGGGCGGCGGCTTGGAACAGCAGTTCGAGTATCTCGCGGAAGAAGTCGCGGATGCTCTTCTTCATGTTGTACATTCCCCGGTCGATATACATTCCCGCCATCGTCACCATGTCGGAGGGCGACCAGCCGAGTTCCTCCAGTTGCTTGTCAAATTCCTCGTTGGACACGAGGTAGGCGGTTTCGGGGTTGCGTACCATCGCCTCGTATTCCAGTTTGTCCTTCTGCTCCCGGTATCGGTTCATGTCCAGCGTTTCCGCCTCCAGCATCTTTGCCGTGCCCTGTACGACGGGTGAGAGGATGCTGTTTATCGTGCCCAGCACCACAGTCGGGAAGAACATGATGCACAGACCGATGGCAAAAGGACGGAGCATCGGGAATACGTCTATCGGTTCAGCTCTCGCCAGCGACTGCCATACCCGGTAGGCGACGTAGAACAGCGCACCCAGCCCGGCGATGCCTTTCGCCACACCAGCCATGTCCCCACACAGCGGCATCATCTGCTCATAAAGTGAACGTAAAATCTGATGAAGGTTGTCGAACTTCATAGGCTACCAGTATCTTTCGTTCATGTTCCCGTACAGCCCCATGATGCGGTCGAGGTCGTTCTTCTTTTTCGCACGCAGGTAACTCACGGAGATGTTCTTGTTCGTGTAGTAGCTCACGAGGTTGCGGTAACGCTTCATCTTCGAGTGGCAGCGTTCCACCACGTCCATGCGCTCCTTGTCGGTCATGGAGAGCGTGGTGATGTTCACCACGTTCCTGAGTTCCGTCAACACTTCGTTGCTTTCCTCCAGCAGTTTCGTGTAGCCGAAAGCGATTGCGGAAAGCTCTTCGGGTCTGAAATTCCCGTCACGGAGCATCCGTTGGAAACTGTTCACATAGATGTCTGTGATGTCGCCCACCATCAGGATGGTCTGCTGCACCTTGCGGGCGTCCTTGACCAGATTGTTCACCGATTTGAGGGCATCGTAATACTTCTTGCCCTGCTGATAGATTTTCACCGTCTCCTGAAAGTTGCTCACCATGTTCGTGGCGGTCTTGGAGGTATGGATGATGTTTTTGGAGGCATTGATGATGCCCTGCGCTAGATTGCCCGGATCGCTTACGACCCACTGTGCGCTTGCCCTGCCCGCGAAAAGCAGGCACAGGCAGATAATCATTGTTATTCTTGTTCTCATGTTACTTTGGATTTTAGTGGTTGTTATTCTTCGGTCGGATGTCCCGGCTGCGGCTTCACCCGCACATAGTCCCCGTTTGGCGAGAAAGTCAGCACATCCGTGGCCTCGTTGTAGGACACGTCGATGCGGAAGCCGGTGTTCATGAACAGGTTGCCGTTCTCCTCCTGCAAGAGATAGGTTTCCGGCTTGAGCTTGCGGCGCAGACCGCTACGACGGAACACCGTCACTTTGTAGGCTTCGCCCTCCTTGTAGATAAGCACGTCAGGTTTTCCCTCCACGCTCTCCCAGTTCCCGCACAGCATGTCGCGGCGGTTGTCGGCCACGTCGCAGGATTGCAGCATCATGACCGCCAATCCGATAAGGCACTTGCTGACTTGCAGCATTTTCACTTTTGGTAAATTCATACGCGTTTTTCTTTTTTGGTTGATACATTCTGTTTTTTAGTTATTCCTTGTTTCTCCGCCTTTCGGCAAGCTGCCGGATGGCGGCTTCGATGTCGTCGCCCAGCTTCTCCGCCAGACGGTAAACCTCCACTTTTTCCGTTTCCTCGGTGGTGTACGCCAGATACTCTTCCGCGCTGACCTCCGTGGCATAGACCGCCGACTGCGTGCCGCCCAAGCCTATCCACACCTCCTTGTAGAGCCGTGAAGGGTTGTTCGCCATGTTGATGGAGAGTATCTGCGACTTCTCCTTTTCCGTCAGTCCGAGCAACGCCTGTATCTGGTCGAACTTGTTCATATATTTCCTTTGGTCAAGCAGGATTTTACAATCCGAGTTGTTGATAATGCTCTCTTTGACCACCGGAGAACTGATAATGTCGTCCACCTCCTGCGTCACCACGATTGCCTCGCCGTAATATTTTCTGACCGTCTTATACATATAGCGCAGATATTCAGCCATGTTCGCCGATGAGAGGGCCTTCCAAGCCTCTTCCACGATAAGCTGTTTCCGCACGCCTTTCAGCCGCCGCATCTTGTTGATGAAGGCTTCCATGATGATGATGGTCACGACGGGGAACAGTTCGCGGTTTTCTTTAATCGAATCTATCTCGAAGACGATGAACCGCTTGCCGAGCAGGTCGATGTTCTCCGTGGAGTTGAGCAGGAAATCGTAACGCCCGCCCCGGTAATACTGCCGCATGGTGGTGAGCATGTTGTCGATGTTGAAGTCGGACTTCTCCACCTTGATGTCACGCTGTGCCAGTTCCTTGCGGTAGTCGTCACGCATATACTCGTAGAAGGTGTTGAACGACGGCACGATGCTACGGTCGGATTGGATGCGCTCAATATAGGCACTCACGGCACTGCCCAGCTCGCCGCTCTCCGTCTTTGTCACCTTGTCGTCCTCCGACTTCCAGAGCGTCAGCAACAGGGTCTTGATGCTGTCCTTCTTCTCCACGTCGAAGATGTAATCGTCGGTGTAGAACGGGTTGAAGCTGATGGGCTTATCTTCCGTGTAGGTGAAATACACACCGTCCGCTCCGCCTGTCTTGCGTCGGATCATGCCGCACAAGCCCTGATAGGAGTTTCCCGTGTCCACCAATACCACATGTGCGCCTTGCTCATAATATTGGCGCACGAGGTGGTTCATGAAGAAAGACTTGCCGCTGCCCGAAGGACCCAGCACGAACTTGTTGCGGTTGGTCGTGATACCTCGCTTCATGGGCAGGTCGGAGATGTCAAGGTGCAGCGGTTTTCCCGTGAGCCTGTCCACCATCTTGATGCCGAAGGGCGAGAGCGAGCTGCGGTAGTTGGTTTCCTCTGTGAACAGGCACACCGCCTGTTCGATGAAGGTGTGGAAACTCTCTTCCGCCGGGAAGTCCGCCGCATTGCCGGGTATCGCCGCCCAGTAGAGTGTCGGGCAGTCGATGGTGTTGTGGCGCGGCACGCATTCCATGCTTGCCAACTGGCTGCCCACGTCGTTCTTGATATGCTTCAGTTCCTCCGCATCGTCGCTCCACGCCATGACGTTGAAGTGTGCCCGTACCGAGGTCAGTCCGTAGGAATGGGCTTCGTTCAGGTATTGGTCTATCCACTCGCGGTTGATGCTGTTGCTCCTTGAATAGCGAGATAGCGACTGCATGTTACGGGCGGACTTCTCGAACTTCTGCAAGGTTTCCTCACTGTTGTCTATCAGCACATACTGGTTGTAGATATGGTTGCAGGAGAGCAGAAGCCCCACCGGGGAGGCGAATGACAGTCGGCAGTCACTCCGGTCGGTGGAGAGCTTCTCGTAACGGGTGTCGGTAGCCACCTTGCCCGGCAGGTCTTCCGCGTCGGAGAGGGTGTGCAGACACAGGCGGTTGTCGCCGATGCGCATCTCCCTTGCCGAAAGCTCGATGTCCTGCAAGGTGGTGTCACCTTCCGGCATGAGCGAGAAGTAGCGTTCAATAAGTCCCGTCTTTCCCTCAGTACCCACAATCTCATCGGTGGAGAGGCGGCGCAGCCTGACAAGCCCGCTGTCGTTCATGATGCGCTCGAACTGTTCGCAGGCTTCCAAGAACTTGGTCGTGGTTTCCCTGTCCAGCTCCTTCGGGATGATATGTCCCCGGCACAGCGTGCTGAAATTGCTCTGCATCCGGTTACGCTCCTTTGTTGTCTTGGTCAGGTAGAGGTAGCAGGTGTGTTTCAGGTACGGACGCTCGTTGAAGTGACGCTCGAAAGAGCGGCTTAAAAAGCTCATGTCGTCCTTCTGAAGCTCCGGTTTGTAGCGTTCCTTGATGAACCAGTCCTGTTTGTGGACGACGGAGTAGTCCGGCAGCACCTTGATAGCCTTGCACCAGCAACTGTGTATCGCCTCGTACTCCGCACCCGTCACGGTGTAAAGTTCCGGTAGTTCCACCTCGAAAGCCACCGTGATGTCGGCGTCCTTTGAGATGATGCAGCCATGCTCCACCGCTAAAAGTGGGAACCTGTTTTCCAGTGTTGTCATTTTCGATGTATTCCTCATTGTCTTTCTTCCTTTCGTTGTCGTTTGAACAGACGGGTTATCCGCCGCCGGTTGATAAGGTATCGGGGATGGCTCCGTGCCGCTCCTAATTTCATCAGCCCGTGTTCACCGTACCGGGCGTTCAGCGCGAAGGTCTGCCATACAAGGAGGGAGGACGATGCCGCGCCGAAGCCGATACATATCCACTGGTCGATACCGACCATGTAGAGGATGACGAACAGGACGAAGAGAGCCAGCAGACCTCCGCAGAAGATGAAGAGGTACTGTGCCTTCAAGCCCTTGAACTCTACCGGACGGCCGATACCCTTGTTGATTGGGTATTCAGCCATACATTATTTATTAAAGGAAGAATGAGCGCAGGATGGTGGCGGCAACAATCAGGAAGATGCACGCGCCGAACCACGAGGCGGCTGTCTTGCTGGTGTCGGGGTCGCCCGATGAAAACTTGCCGTACACTTTTACGCCCCCGATAAGCCCGACGACTGCACCGATGGCGTATATCAGTTTAGTTCCGGGGTCGAAATAAGAACTCACCATAGAGGTGGCTTCGTTGATGCCCGCGATGCCGTTTCCCTGCGCGAAAGCGGAGGCGGTTGCGGCGATGACAAGTGCCGCGGAGAGGATTGCTTTTCTGTTTTTCAAGATGTTCTTGTTCATAAACTGTTCTTGTTTTTTGCCGTCAAAAGGGTGGATGGTCCTTTGTCGGGCGGTTGATACTTTGTTTCTTTACTTTGGTTTTAGTGGATGCCCGTTTGTTTCCACGGACGTGGGCGTGTCCGTTGCGGATGGGGATGCGCCTTGCGTTTCCTCGCCGCGTGGGTTGATGTCATTCTTTCATGTTCATTTCTTTTATTGTTGTCATACATAGTTGCGAATGTCGAACTCCTCGATGTTGTCCGGCACGACGAACTCCTTTTCAGATTTCTTCAGCCGAATCTCGATAAGCCCCTTGATGCGGATGCCTATCTCCGAAGAGCCTTCCATCATTTTCTCGTACAACTCCGTGCCCTCCATGTCGGTGAACACCTTAGCCGCCTTTTCACGTTCCGCCTGTGTCGCGTCCGGGTTTTTGGCGGTCTTGCAGGCGTCGTCAATCTCGTCAAAGCTGCTGCCCGAAGCCCGTGGCGTGTCCGAGGCGTCCTCTTCCGGTTCGTCGTCCCCGTATCCCAGTTCCTCCGGCGGTATGCTCGTGAAGGTCTCATCGAGTTTTTCCTCCGGGACTTGTGCCGGGCGGGATGCGTTTCCCGTTTTTCCGTCGTCAAAAGTAGCCTCTTCCTCCGACAGCTCAATGCCTTTTTCAATAGTGGCGGCTTCTTGCGTCGGTATGGCAGCGGTTGTCCGGGTGGATGCCATCCTGAAACGGCTCTTGCCGATGATGTCCGCCTTTTCCGCAGGGACTTCCTCGTGTGCCGCTATGCGTTTAGCCTCATTCCCGTCCAGTGACCGCCATAATCCGACAATGCCCTTGAAGAAGCGGACAATCCGCGTGTCCATGATGCGCTCGTAAAGGAGCAGGAACAGGAACCAGAGGTTGCAGCCGACCGATACCGCCAGCAGAATGTCTGTCATGCTGATTGTGTAATTCATATCCTTCCGTTTTTGGTTAGAATACTGAATTGTAATTTCGGGCATAAAGGCTCTTTATCGCATCTTCGCACTGGTTGAAGTGGTGCGTCAGCACATGGTCGATGTAAGCGGACAGCGTAAGCCGGTCATGCCCGATTACACGGGTGATACGCATGATACGCTCGTGGTACTCCGGGCGCACATACGCCATCTTCCCCTCACGTGCCTTTACTTCCGGGTCGCGGATGAACAGGCGTTCATAGTCCTTCTCACTGCATTTGCCGCTTACCGGGACAGGCGACAGTATTTCCACACTCGCCTGCACTTGGGTAAACATACCTCCGCAGTCTTGCTGTGGTCTTTTTTCATTCGGTGTCATTTCTTTTTCCATTTTCAAATCAGATCTTCACGTTGTTTCTTGTACAGTTCGTTGATTCTCTCCTTGTGCTGTTCCAGATGCTGGCGCAGCACGGTATCCACATATCCGCCTACTGAGATTTCCCCTCCGGCGATGTCGTTCACGATTCTGAGGATCTTGCCGTGGACGTCACGGCTGATATAGACACATTGGCGGGTCTTTATCTCGTTGCGGCGCAGGAATAGCTCGTTGTAGTCCTCGTCCTGCCTTTTCCGGCGTCCACTTTCCCTCTGCGCTTTTTCCCGTGTTACGGGTTGCACAGGAGATGGTTCCGGTGCGGCGGTGTCCTCTTCGGTCGGTGCAGCTGCGGGTACTTCCTGTGCGGGGCGCAGTGTCCCGTCCTGTGTGCGCCGCCCGATGGAGGCTAACAGCAGTTCCTCGTCGATGCCTTCCGTGTTCACTTTCCTGCTGCCCATGCTCACTGCGGTCTGATGATGTCGCTTATCTCTTCGGAAAACTCCCGGATGCCACTCCCTTTCAGCAGTGCCGTGTCCATCGGGAAGATGGTGGAGCGGAAAACGCTCTTGCGCTCTTCCGAAAGGTCACGGCGGAACTTCTTGCTGTCGGGCAAGCGGGTGGAAAGTACCGGAAAGCCCATTTCGGCTATCACTTCCTCGTAGATGCCGTACAAGTCGTTCCTCTCCCTGCCGTCCACCATCGTCCAGAACAGATGCAGCCCCTTTGTTTTCGCCTGTCCGGTAGTCATCAGCCTGTCGCGGAACATCGTGACGAATTTCAGGGTACTCTCCACGACAAAGCGGTCGGCACTCAGCGGAGTGAAAATGTAGTCCATCTGCGAGAGCGTCTTTATCACGCCGTTGCTTCGGAGTGTGCCGGGCATGTCGAAGAACACCACGTCGGGTTTCACGTCCTCAGTGGCAATCATCCTCTCGGCATCGTCGAGGGCGTTCACCGCATTGCTTTTGACGATGGTGTAGGCGTTCTTTTTGATCCGGCGGAAATGGTCGCAAGCGAGAGCCTTGAAGTAGGTGCTGCTGTCGATAAGCCCCATTTCGTGTTCGCGCAGCCCGTGGATGCTGTGCTGCGGGTCGTCGCAGTCCACGACGGCGACATTGTAGCCTTTCACGTTGTGCAGGTAGCTGGCGGCAAGTGCCGTGACAGTGGATTTGCCGATGCCACCTTTCTGTGTTGCGAATGCAACGAAGATTTCCTTACTCATAGTTCCATTTATTTTAATTGTTGATGATTTGTTTTTCTGTTTCCATACGGATTTGGCTGTCGCACCATCCGCTTCCGTGACTACACACGCAGGCGGGTCGTCGCGTATCCGGTTCTGTGGTGAAGCGGTGCGTCGGACAAATGGTGATTGACGACATTGCGTCATGAAGTCATTGAATCCATACGTCACCGAATTGTCGGAGAACCGGGTTTCCGACGGTTCGGGTATCCGTTTCGGCAAGTATCCGAAGAAGCGGATTTCCGGGTATTTGAATGTTCCGTTTATCATATCTTCAAATCGTTCGTTTCTTGAATCATGCTGCAAATAAACAAGTATATTTTGGAACCTGTATCACTTCTCCGGCAAGTGGCGGCACGTTGCGCCGGTTGGCAGTCATTGACCGGGTCAAGCATCTGTCCGATACCGCTTTAAGGGCGTAACTTTGCACCCGGACAGCAGGGTTCGCCGATGACGCGCGGCCCGGAGTCCTGAAAGGTATTTTCCCAATCCGTCCCCTGACGGATTTTTATGTTCACCTGAACATAGCAAGATGTCTTTTCAGCCGCTCAAAATATTTTGAGCAGCCACGAAAAGCACTTGCCCTTGCAGGGGGCGGGCTTTCCCTCCGAAGTCGGGAAGCCTTTCAGAACTGCGGTGCTGTAATCCGAAGCGGCGGCTTATGCCGTCAATCCGCTAAATCCAAAGTAATATGAAAGAGAAAAGGAAAAGCAAATCAGGGAGAAATCCCAAACTTGATCCGGCGGTGTACCGGTACACCGTCCGTTTCAACGAGGAGGAACACAACCGTTTCCTCGCCATGTTCGGAAAATCGGGTGTCTATGCACGGTCTGTTTTCCTCAAAGCGCACTTCTTCGGGCAACCGTTCAAGGTGCTGAAGGTGGACAAGACGTTGGTGGACTATTACACCAAACTGTCGGATTTTCATGCACAATTCCGTGCCGTGGGTACGAATTACAACCAAGTCGTGAAGGAACTGAGGCTGCATTTTTCAGAGAAAAAGGCGATGGCGTTGCTCTACAAATTAGAGCAACACACCGTCGAACTCGTGAAACTGAGCCGCCGGATTGTGGAACTTTCAAGGGAAATGGAGGCAAAATGGTCGCAAAAATCAGTGTAGGAAGTTCGTTGTACGGCGCGATTGCCTACAACGGGGAGAAGATTAACGAGGCGCAGGGGCGGCTTCTCACCACCAACCGCATCTACAATGACGGTTCGGGAACGGTGGACATAGGCAAGGCGATGGAGGGTTTTCTCACCTTCCTGCCACCGCAGATGAAGATCGAGAAGCCGGTGGTGCATATCTCTCTCAACCCGCACCCGGAGGATGTGCTGACCGATATTGAGTTGCAGAATATCGCCCGCGAGTATCTGGAAAAACTCGGTTTCGGAAACCAGCCTTATCTTGTATTCAAGCACGAGGACATCGACCGCCACCACCTGCACATCGTGACGGTCAACGTGGACGAGAACGGGAAAAGGCTCAACCGGGATTTTCTCTACCGCCGCAGCGACCGTATCCGCAGGGAACTGGAACAGAAGTACGGATTGCATCCGGCAGAACGTAAAAATCAGAGATTGGATAATCCGTTGCGCAAGGTGGCCGCATCGGCAGGTGATGTGAAGAAGCAGGTAGGCAACACCGTGAAGGCTCTGAATGGGCAGTACCGTTTCCAGACGATGGGCGAATACCGTGCGCTCCTTTCCTTATATAATATGACGGTGGAGGAAGCGAGGGGCAACGTGCGCGGACGGGAGTATCACGGGCTGGTCTATTCCGTCACGGACGACAAGGGTAACAAGGTGGGCAACCCGTTCAAATCCTCGCTTTTCGGGAAGTCCGCAGGCTATGAAGCCGTACAGAAGAAGTTTGTCCGTTCCAAATCGGAAATCAAGGATAGGAAACTGGCAGACATGACGAAACGCACCGTCCTTTCCGTGCTGCAAGGCACTTATGACAAGGACAAATTTGTATCCCAACTCAAAGAGAAGGGCATCGACACCGTACTGCGCTACACAGAGGAAGGGCGCATCTATGGGGCTACCTTCATCGACCACCGCACGGGATGCGTGCTGAACGGTTCGCGCATGGGTAAGGAGCTTTCGGCGAATGCCTTGCAGGAACACTTCACCCTGCCATACGCCGGACAACCGCCGATACCGCTATCCATCCCTGTGGATGCTGCGGACAAGGCACACGGGCAGACCGCCTACGACAGTGAAGATATATCGGGCGGTATGGGCTTGCTCACTCCCGAAGGTCCGGCGGTAGATGCCGAGGAAGAGGCTTTCATCCGGGCGATGAAGCGCAAAAAGAAGAAAAAACGCAAGGGCTTGGGTATGTAATCAGAGTATCAACAATTAAAAAATCAATGTATGTCACAACAAGAAGACGATTTGAGGGCATTGGCGAAAATCATGGATTTTCTGCGTGCCGTGAGTATCATTTTAGTGGTCATGAACGTGTACTGGTTCTGCTACGAAGCCATCCGGCTGTGGGGCGTGAACATCGGCGTGGTGGACAAAATCCTTCTGAACTTCGACCGCACGGCGGGGCTGTTCCATTCCATTCTCTACACGAAGCTGTTTTCCGTCCTTTTGCTTGCCTTGTCCTGTCTGGGTACGAAGGGTGTCAAGGGTGAGAAAATCACTTGGGGGAGAATCTGGACAGCATTTGCCGTCGGGTTCGTGCTGTTTTTCCTGAACTGGTGGTTGCTGCCCCTGCCGCTGCCGCTTGAAGCGGTGACGGGACTGTATGTCCTTACCATTGGAACGGGCTATGTCTGCCTGTTGATGGGTGGTCTGTGGATGAGCCGCCTGTTGAAACACAATTTGATGGAGGATGTTTTCAACAACGAGAACGAGAGTTTCATGCAGGAAACGAGGCTTATCGAAAGCGAGTATTCGGTCAATCTGCCGACACGTTTCTATTACAGGAAACGCTGGAACAACGGTTGGATCAATGTAGTTAATCCCTTCCGTGCGTCCATCGTGTTGGGTACGCCGGGCAGCGGCAAGTCCTATGCCGTGGTAAACAATTTTATCAAGCAACAGATTGAAAAGGGCTTTAGTCAATACATCTACGATTTCAAGTATCCCGACCTATCTACTATTGCCTACAACCATTTGCTGAACCACCCGGACGGCTACAAGGTAAAGCCGAAGTTCTATGTGATCAACTTCGACGACCCGCGACGCTCTCATCGGTGCAATCCCATTCACCCGGATTTTATGGAAGATATTACGGATGCCTATGAGAGTGCCTACACAATAATGCTCAACCTCAATAAAACGTGGGTGCAAAAGCAGGGCGACTTCTTCGTGGAGTCACCTATCATTCTGTTTGCCAGTATTATCTGGTATCTCAAAATCTATCAGAACGGGAAGTTTTGCACGTTTCCCCATGCTATCGAGTTTCTGAACCGCCGTTACGAGGATATATTTCCGATACTGACCTCTTATCCGGAGCTGGAGAACTACCTTTCGCCGTTCATGGATGCGTGGCTTGGAGGGGCTGCGGAGCAGCTCATGGGTCAGATAGCGTCGGCAAAAATCCCGCTTTCGAGGATGATTTCACCGCAGCTCTACTGGGTGATGTCAGACAGCGAGTTTACGCTGGACATCAACAATCCCGAAGAGCCGAAAATCCTCTGCGTGGGTAACAATCCCGACCGTCAGAATATCTACGGTGCGGCACTCGGTCTGTATAATTCCCGTATCGTGAAGCTCATCAACAAGAAGGGGATGCTGAAGTCATCGGTCATCATCGACGAGTTGCCCACAATATACTTCAAAGGGTTGGACAATCTTATAGCTACCGCCCGAAGCAACAAGGTTGCCGTGTGTCTGGGCTTTCAGGATTTCAGCCAGTTAGTGCGTGACTACGGGGACAAAGAGGCGAAAGTGGTGATGAACACTGTCGGCAATATTTTCTCCGGTCAGGTGGTGGGGGAAACAGCCAAGACGCTCTCCGAGCGGTTCGGTAAGGTGTTGCAGAAACGGCAGTCCATCTCCATCAACCGGCAGGATGTTTCCACCTCCATCAACACGCAGATGGACGCGCTCATTCCACCGAGTAAGATTTCCGGGCTTACGCAGGGAATGTTTGTCGGTTCTGTATCCGACAACTTCAACGAGCGTATCGAGCAGAAGATTTTTCATTGCGAGATTGTGGTGGATGCCGAAAAGGTGAAACGGGAAGAAAGTGCCTACAAGAAAATTCCCGTCATTACAAACTTCACGGACGAGGACGGCAACGACCGCATGAAGGAAACGGTGCAGGCGAACTACCGGCGCATCAAGGAAGAGGTGAAGCAGATTGTGCAGGAGGAACTGGAGCGTATCAAAAACGATCCGGTGCTGTGTAAACTGCTACCAGATAATGAGACTGTCTAACAAGTCCCCAAAATTGAAAATTATCCCTATCGAAGTTTGAAGTGACCCCCAAAAGTTGGATACAATTTTTTTGGGGGGCACTTCAGTTCTGACGGGTAAAATCGTAAAATTCGGACTTGTTAGACAAATACTTACGCGGTTTCAACCTCAGGTACTGAATCTATCGAATTGACAAATTTAACCAATTGCGGATCTGAATCTTTTTGTATGAGGTTTCGGAGACTCTTTTTCAATTCATAAGCATCATCCCCTGCTGTATTTATTAAATCCATATAAAAATCTTTGTTTTGCAGAATCAATGAACGGCATGCCCCATCGGAAATTACAGGTTTCACTATTTTATCAATAACGTCTCCAGCTTGACTTTTCAAATTACCATGCGATCTAAGCCATGTTTCGAAAAATTGAAACTTTATTGCATTGATAGTCTTTTTACCGATGCAGAAATCATTTCTTATATCGGTAACTGTCGATTTAATTTTTCGTTTATCCAATCTTTCAACTATATTCTTGAAACAATTAGGGAAAGGATTCAAACTTTGAGTTCCAGAAGCAATATCCATCAGAATCTTTTTGCCAAATTCAGTCAAGTTATCTGGCAAGGATTTGATTTTAGCCAGTAAATGTTTTATTGCGACAAACCAATAATATGATGTATGTGCTGTTCTTTGGGCGTATAATGTATCAACACTTATTTCAGACAACGCTTCGAACGCTATTTTATTGATATGATCGGTCAGGACATTGCTTATTTTAGTGGTCAAATCGTAAAAAGATGCGTCAGGAATTACATCTTTAATATTGTTCTTAGTGATATACTTATCCAAATCGGTATTCCACTCTGCTAAATGCTCGATAAATACCTCATCCGTTACACCTATTCTGTTCTTAATATCTTCAAATTGGGGCAATATGTCTGAGAGCAATAATTTATAGCCAAGTTTATGATTTACCATGTATTGTAGTGTTTCATTTAATAGCGGTATATTCCATCCCACACTATTTACTAATAAGTCTCCATGATCCACATAATAGTCCATGAGTTCTGCAACATATTTTATATCTCCACCCTCTATTAAGGAAACGGAATGACCATGTGCCAATTGCATGGCGACTAAATCGTAATATCCAGACTCTTTAATGTTTCGGCCATCAGTTTCTAATTCAGAATGCAACTGATTTATGTAGGTTGAATCTAACGTTACAGGTAAAGGTCTTTCTTCGTCAGATGCCAATAAACGATAGGTTGTAAATATAGCCCCTATATTATCTTTATTTACATTCTGTTCATCAATGCAATTCGTGATCGCTTGCAAAAGCGTTGGAAACGTATAGGTAGAATTATCTTTTAACGTTTTTACAATATCTGCATGGTCGAAATTATCGGGTAGTAAGTTTGCCAAATAATTATCGAGCGCCTCCGAATTTGTTGCTACTTGATAATATTTATATGCTTTAGTTGTCGCGTTATCCCGATAGGCAGCATCTGTTGCATTTGCAGCTTGAATATAATCGATAAATGTATTTGGCTTGACTGTTTTTGCTTCAATCAATGACGTAAAATCGCACGCCAACTTATTTTGCGCAATAAACCTGTCTATTGCATCTAACGTTTTGAAATAGTCGCCGCCATTGAAGTCATTGAACCGAACTATCTTCTTATATAATTGAGCAATCACATGGTTTTGGCTTTCCGTGTCTAAATGCAACAGCAGTTCTTGGTATTCGACAGGGAACACCTGCTTCTCTATGGATTCTTTTAATTTCAATTGTGCTATTCTTTGCCATACACGCAGAATAACATCGCTCTTTCGAGTTAATTTATGCAAACAATGTATAATCTTATCGATAAGCGCATTGTCCATACATTGTATAACTTCTTCTAATACAGTGTCAAATTGTTTATTAGTCTCTGCATATTGATTTATGTCGTGGTCTTCTTCTCCGTTGATGCAGCCTTCAATATATTTTTTCAATGGAATTTGTCGAGCATCTTCAACATCGACACCATATACCAAAGCTGCAATTTCGCGTTGTGTTTGCAGATCATTGTTAATTATTGTTTGAATGCCATTCAGATAGTCGCCGGACAATATTTGTTCTACTGGATTTGCCAGAATATCCGTCTTCTTCAAACAGAACAATGCTATGTTTATCATCAAAATTTCGTTACACCACTCTTGTTTAAGAGCGACCATCTCATTGATATATGATATAATTTCCCTAACATTGGCATTAGGATTTACCAATCTGAATATCCGATTTATAGTTTCTTTCGCTTCATTTTCTGTTTCTCCAAATGCTTCAACAAACAGTTTGTTGAATATACTTCGATAGTCGGTAATAACAGGAGGAGCAACACGATAAACAATAGGGAAAGTTTTATTGATAAAATACTTGGTCAGTTGTTTCGTTTGTTCGTCGGTCTCATCTCCGAATGCACAAGCTAAATGTGTTTCATCGAAAGGAATAACAGCCCAAACATTTTCAAAACCGCTATCGGCGAAGAACGTATGGATAGAAGACCATAATTCTTTTACTTTTTCAGCGGGGAGACGATCCATGTTGTCAAAAACAAGGACTAATTTACGTTGTCCTTTTTCCTTGATAAAATCAGAAATGTCTTGCATCCATGTTTTGAACTCGTAAACCGTTGGTTCGTCTTCGCTCAAAGTCTCATAGCAAACGTCCTTTTCGACTTTATCTTGATAAATAGCTAACATATAACTCCATCCATATTTATGATCTTTGCTATATGCCCATTTCCAAACGCACAATGCAATAAGAACTGGCAGTGCAGCTATGATAATAGACAATAAAGAAAACCACCATGTTGTGGGTGTAGGTTTTACTGCATACGCAATAAATGTAAATATCGGAGTTAAAACTGCAACCAAAAATGCCGCAACCATACCATTACTGATAAGGGGATATTTTTCGGTTACGGTCTCCGTTTTACGGGCTAATAAATATTTCAGCTTTTCAGACCATGATACGGTTTTCGTACCTCCACCTTTGACTTTTATTGTTGCATTTCCAGATAGGATACCATCATCAATAAGTTTGCTTGTAAGCAATTCCAATATAGAGCGGCGTTGCAAGTCCTCTTGATGTCCCCATGCGTCATACTCAAAAAAGTAATAGTCGTCTGATAATTCACGTTCCAACATTTTAACCACGTTGGATTTTCCAGATCCCCAAATACCTTCGATGCCGATAATTCGAGGTAAAGTACATTCCTCATCCAATGAATCATTCTGACAAAAATGGCGAGCAATAGTTTTTGCCAACCTTTCTTGCGAACCTCCATCGAATTTGTCAATACCACACGGTTTATTTTGGATAAACCGCGGATATTGCTGTTTGGATTGTAGTTTTGTTTCCATATACGTAATTTATTGATTATACGAACTCCAAATAATTCTCCCGATTTACCACATGAAACTCGGCATAGGGATAGGCTTCTTGGAAGGCTTTCGGTGCGGCCGGCATTTTATTTCCCCACTTGAACTCCAAGGCGGTAAGACTGTCGGCACTCTCCTCAATCAGGTCGATTTCCTGTTTGTCGTAGGTGCGCCAGAAATAGAACTCCCTGTGCAGTCCCTCATTGAAGTTCGCTTTGCGCCGCTCTCCGATGATGTAGTTCTCCCACAGCGCACCGACATCCTGCCGAATGGCCAGCGGTGAGAAAGCCCCGATAATGGCATTGCGAATGCCGTTGTCGTAGAAGTACCACTTGCCAGCTTTTGTAACCTCCTTGCGTAGGTTACGCGAATAAGCCCCCAGACGATAGATAACGAAGACCTTTTCCAATAGGTCGAGGTATTTTTCAACGGTCGTCTTGCTCATGCCGAGTTGTTTACCTAACTCTTCGTAAGAAACTTCGCTGCCCAACTGAAAAGCTATCAATCGCAGTAGATCGCGCATCTTGCTCGAATTTTTTAAGCCGTCAATTGCTAAGATATCTTTAAGCAGGTATGCACCGACAATATCACGTAGGTAGTCTGTTTTACGTTCATAGTTCTCCATCATTACTACTTCGGGATAGGAACCGTAAATCAAGCGCGCTTCGAGGTTCTGGCGGGTTTCAAGTGCCGTTTCCGTCTGTGCGATTTCCCGTTGCGAGAATGGTGTAAGGAGAAATTGCGTACTGCGGCCGACCAACGGTTCACCAGTCTTATTCAGCAAATCGAATGACGAAGAACCACTTGCCAAGACACTTATTCCCGGTATTTCATCAACTATCAACTTCAGAATACTACCGATTTGTGGTATGTTCTGTGCCTCATCAATAGCCAGCAAATCAATACCATCCAATAAATGCCGATAATTGGCTATTGAGCGATTCTCCAATAGTGCTAATGTGTCGTAGTCTTCGCCGTTGAGCATCATCGTCCTACCTGAATAGTTGTCCACAATTTTACGCATCATTACCGTTTTACCAACACGGCGAGCACCAAAAATCAGTACTGCTTTATTGGGCGCGATTCGTGCTGTAATCTTCTCTTGAAGTATTCTATTTACTGTTTCCATACCTTATAAAATATAATGCAAAGATAATCATATTTTTTTAATTGGCGAATTTTACAAAAAAAACGGGCTATTAAATGGCGATTTTTACAACCACAATCTTATGGAAGTTGTTTCATTGTTTTTAGTAATGATATATGTTCATACTATGATGACTCAATAATTTACCAGACATACGTTTCTGAAATTTGTCCTTATAGGAATGAAAAACTCACATATATTGTGCTAATTAATATATAATTAAATGAAAATAAAAAGACAGGATACGAGTATTCCTGTCTTCTCATATGTAATGGATATTTTTTTATTTTCTCATCCGCTCCAACTCCTCATCACGCAACATTCTCTCGTTCAGTTTTTCCTGCATCCTGTCAATGAAATAGGTGCGGCTTTCGTTCTTCCGGCGTTTGATATCAGTGTAGAAGCGGTAGCAGTCTTTAGAATCAACCCCGAATATCTTATAGAGAAGTGGGGCGAGCTGTTTGAGCGGCATATTGCCGTTGTTGATGCAGCCCATCACGTCTATGCCGTAGATAAGTTCCACGAGGTCGATGGCATTGCCCGTCCATTGAAGAAGGCTGGCGGTGGTTTCTGTTGCGTTGTTGGCGGATATTAGTGGTGGCACTTGGGGCGTGGCAAGGAATTTCTGCATCTTTCTTACGAAAGACAGAGCCTTGCTGACGTAGGCGGCAATCTCTCTTTTTTCTTCTGACAGATTACGTACGGGATGGTGCTGCAACTCGATTTCGATGTAGGCAAGCGCGATGACGGTAAGGTTCATGTCCATGCCGCCGTTGCACAGTTCGATCACTTGGGTGGCGAAAGCCGTGTATGCCGTTTCCATATTGCAGTCGCCGGCTTCGTTTATCAGGCGGAAAAAGTCGGTTTCCGCCAGCAAGAAATAATTCATGGTTCTGTCAATTTTGAAAATTACACTTTGTTTTCTGCGTGCGCACATGAATATAATTGGCAAAAAACGCGGCAGAAAATAAAAAATCCAACACTCAATTTTACAAAGTGCTGGATTTCAGAGGTATAAAATTCAGTATTTTTTCACAAGGACAAATTATCTCCGACTTAAATTGTTTGTAATCGGAACATTTATTCTATTCCTGAAAATAGAAATGTATGCTTGCCGCACATTTTGGCTATCTTGCTTTTTTATCAAGGATATAGATAATGCGACATACACCGTTGGGATAGCTTTTCAAAGAGGAAAGCGTCCAGTGTTGCTCTGGCAGAGCCGACTTAAAAAAATGTCGTCCGCTTCCGGATATGAAAGGAACGGTGTATAGTATGATTTCATCCACAGCGTGCATCCGCAGCAGTCCGTTTATATAGTCTGCCGTGTCCGGTGTGGCTTCCGCGAGGTAACGGATGTTTGTGCAGTCTTTTCTCCATTCGTGCAGCATTGAAATGGAATAGTCCGGTGTCACACGGTAAAAGGCTTTCTTCCTGATTTCATCAAGACCGCAACGGTCAAGGCACAAATCCTGATGTGCTTTATCATATAACTCTGAAGAAAGACATCCGTCCATCGTCAGTACGGCGAGAATCTGAACTTTACCCATAATCGTTTCCTTTCGTTAGGCAAGGGTAAAAAAGTAGCGTGCAATTCACACTACCTTCAAGCGATGGCTCTGGTAAAGCCTTTACGGAGAGTACGTGAATGCACGCTATGCGTAAGCATAGCATAAGCATCACGCAATCGTCTCCGTAGTTCCAATTTACCAGATTTTCGCTTGAAACGCCTTGCGGTCTTATCCTATATGTTGGCGGCGAAAAGCTCCTGCCAATCGCCGTTTTTCTCAAATGTTATGCAAAGATAGCCAAATTCAGTGAATTACGGGCTATGATTGCTTGAATTTATATTTAAGTCCATACTCTTCAAGTTTGCTGTATAGTGTTGTCCTGCCTATGCCGAGCAGTTCTGCGGCGACACTCCGGTTGCCGTTTGCCTGTTTCAACGCACGCAATATCCGCTCCTTATCCTCCGCGTCATTGCGCAAGGCGAAGCTGACAGTAGAGGTCGGTTTCGTCACGGCAAGTTCCAGATGCTCTTTCATGACAACACCTTCCTGCGCCTGCAATACAGCACCCATAACTTTCTGCCGAAGTTCCCGCACGTTGCCCGGCCATGCGTGTGTCAGCAACGCTTTACGTGCTTCGGAACTGAACCCGCTCACGCTACACTCCAGCTCTCTGTTTGCCATATCACGGAAGAACTCTGCCAGCGGCATAATGTCTTCTTGACAGTCACGCAACGGAGGAACGGTTATCCCGAAGTCGTGCAGGCGGTACAGAAGATCCTGCCGAAAACGCTTTTCATTCACCGATACCTCCAAATCTTCATTGGTAGCAGCGATGATGCGGACATTGAAATTCCGGTCTGCCTTGTCTCCGACCGGGCGATACCGCCTCTCCTGTATGGCACGGAGCAACATCTGTTGGGTTTCCAACGCGAGGTTTCCTACCTCGTCCAGAAACAACGTGCCGCCTTCCGCCTCATGGAAATATCCTTTCTTGGCATTGTCCGCACCTGTAAATGCACCTTTGACGTGTCCGAAGAAAGCCGACGGTGCAAGCTCTTTGGAGAGTGAACCGCAGTCCACCGCCACAAATGGCTTGCCTGCACGTTTGCTCTTGTCATGCAACAGGTGGGCAATATGCTCCTTGCCCGTGCCGTTCTCACCAAATATCATCACGCTCATATCGGTGGCGGCTACCAGCCTTATGCGGTGCATGATTTTCTGAAAGGCGGAACCTTCACGGGCGAATATAGGCATACGGCGTTGTCCTGCCTGACGTTCTTTCAGTATGGAACGGATCAGGGGGACAAGTTTATCCTCCACAAGCTGTTTGGGAATATAGTCTATCGAGCCGAGTTTCATGCTTTCCACGGCGGTATTAACTTCGGCGTAGTCGGTCATAATGATGAAGGGCTGCATCTTTCCCTCCTTTCGCATCCAGCACAAAAGGTCTATGCCACTGCCGTCAGGCAGACGCAGGTCGGCAACCACGATATCATTATCTGTTGCCTGTTGCAGATGTTTCTTCGCGGTTGAGAGGTGGTAAGCCTTCATATTGCGGTAGCCCTCCCGTGACAGCATATTGCAGACATATTCGCAATACACGATGTTGTCTTCCACCACAATTATTTTTGTCTTATTCATCTTCGTATTTTCTCCTTTCCTCTTCTGCCAACCGTATTATTTCCACTCCCTTATCCAGCACGGCAGTCACGGCATGGCTTAACGCTTCACCATCCGGGAGAGCATCGCCACGAAGCAATCCGTAAAGTACATTCAGCGGTTGGTCGGCACGGAGCACCTCCCACGAACTGCGCAGGTGGTGGATCAGGGAATCCAGCTTTTGCAGGTCTTTTTCTTTTGCTGCATCCCGTACCGCCTGCATTTCCTTTTCTGTTTCAGTTATCAACTTTTCCAGCATGACGGCTTCATTGCCATAGGACAATAAGGCGGAAAAGTCCGGTTTCCCGTCCGGTGTCGCTTTTATGGCACACCTGTCGGAAACCTCCATCAGTTCCGATATGGAGAACGGTTTGAACAGGCATCCGGCAAAGCCTTTTGCCAATAGTTCCCCTTTGTTACAACTGCCCGAAGCGGTTGCCACAACCACCGGGATTGTTGGTGAATTGCCCACGTTGGACGAACGCAACAGTTCCAGCAATTCGAAACCGTTTATATCGGGCATATTCAAGTCTGTCAGCAACAGGCTGTATTCTTTCTGGCGTATCATTTCCATCAGTGCCGCAGCATCGGTGCAAGTGTCGCAGTGTATTCCTTCTTGGGAATACATCTCTTTCAGCATCAGAAGTAATACCTCATCATTGTCAATGGCGACAACATCATGGAATTTATTGTTATGATAAACAGGTGTATTGCTTGTATATCCAAGCTGTTCTTCAGCTTCCTGCATAGAAATTTCAACTGTGAAACGACTGCCTTTCCCTTTCTTGCTGTCTAAACGGATTGTTCCGCCAAGCATCGACACAATATTACGCATTATGGCAAGCCCAAGCCCGAAACCCTCCTTTGCGGCGGCATTTGATAGACGTTCAAACGCACCGAACGCTTGTTTCTGTTCCTCTTCTGTCATGCCTGTACCTGTATCTTCAACGACCAGTGTCAGAACTCCATTATCATATTCAGTAATCAAAGAAACACCGCCTTCTTCTGTGAACTTGACAGCGTTTGACAGCAGGTTATTCCCGATTTGTATTATTCGCTCTTTGTCGGTCAATACAATGGCATCGTGTCCAGTCTTCACGGACAAGGACAGCCCTTTGTTCACGGCAACAGGCATGAACTCCGTTTCAAGTGTGTGCGTGATTGCTGAAATCCGGCAGGGTGACAGACGGGGCTGTTCCTTGCCGTTGTCCAGGCGGAAGAAGTCAAGCAAAGTGTTAAGCATATCCCGCATACGGTCGGAGGATTGCAGTATGTTTTGGATATACTGCCCGGACTTATCCTCACACTGTTCTTTCCGTATCAGTCCGGCATAGCCTGTTATTGCTGTCAGCGGTGTGCGCAGTTCATGGGTGATAGTATGTACCGCCTTCTTCCTTGACGTTATCAGTGCCTCGTTCCGTTGTACGGATTGTTCCAGTTGCCTTATCAAATCAGTTGTCTTGTGCTTGTATTGTTTAATGCTTTTTGCATCACGATGTATGATGATGTAGGAAATTAACAACAATAGAAGAACGAATCCCATTAAACCGCCTACTTGCATAAATGACTTTTCACGCATGGCAACTATTTCGTTTTCCCGGCTTTGCAGTTCGGTTTGTACCTTTTCTTCTATTTGGCAAATCAATTCTTGCAGTTGTCTGTTAAGTTCTGCATTACGAGCTGCAAGGCTGTCGGCTTGTTCCGACAATTGGCGATCCTGCACTTTCTGTTCGCTGATTACGTTTCTATTGACCGAATGAAGGATAGTGGTTGATACTGCTGGAGTTACTTCCTTTTTTTTGCCGAATATGCCTAAGAAACCTTTTCGTTTTGGCTTTTTGGACTGTTCCTGCACACTTTTCTGTACAATAACCGGAATTTGATTGGCTATCTTCTTGTTAATAGATTGTTGTTCATCCATTAACCGGACTATCTGGAACATCTGTCGTTCCTTATCCTCTAAAAGACTGCGCACACTATCGATGCGCTCTGCTGGATAGGTGGCCTTGAAACGGCAGAGCATACTGTCCATTGCCATACGCCGTGCATGGTAATGCTCGATATCTTTATCGTTCCATTCCAGTATTGTTTCACCCAATAGAGAAAATTTTATCATTTGAATATTGATATTGTTTATTTCTTTTCGGAGCTCGTCTATTTTTTTATTGCCAAGTTCTAATGCTTCTATCTCCTGCCATTCATAGAGGCTATTATATGCCATACATCCGATAAGAATGGAGATAAGTATATATCCCAACCGTATTGCCTTATAGAAATTTCCTGACCGCTCCATTATTTTAATGACATTGATTTTTGGAACATGAATAAAAGTTTATCTTTTTCGTTCATGCGGATATTATCAGAATAACCGTCTTTTGTTATTTGATACCCACATGGCTTAACCATAAAAATGCCTAAGCCCTTAGTGTACGAACTTACTTCTGAGGCATAGTCTTTACTTGTATTTAATGGAACTTTCCCTTTAATATGACACCACTCATTATTACAACTGATGTCTTCAATCTCAGACATCAGTTTTTGCAAATCTGTAATAGCTTTGGAACTCGCTACTTGGGGTATCTGCAACTCAAAACAGAGCATCGGTTCGAGAATGTCCACACCTGACTGTTGCAAAGCCAGCCTGAAGACATAAGGGGTCAGCTGTCTGAAATCAGCAGGTGTACTTACCGGGCTATAATACTCGGCTTGAGTAAAAGTTACTTTCAGATCTGTCACTTCCCATCCATGTAAACCAGATTGGCAAGACATACGAATCCCTTCAAAAACGGCATTTTGAAAAGAATGGTTCAGATAACCATAGGAGATGTCACTTTCGATTTGCAACCCTGCCCCTAACGGTAAGGGTTCAAGAGTCAGCCCTATTGTGGCCCAGTAAGGGTTGGGTGGTACTTCGATCTGAATAATCTTATTGACCTTTTTTATAGGTCGTTCTTTGTAGATAGTCTTGATCTCATCAAAATGGACCTTTACGGAAAATCGTTCTTCCAGCAATGTCTGTATGATTTCCTTTTGGGTCAAACCATATAACGAGATTTCCAATTCATCACTATATGAGTTTATGGAAAAGGACAAAGACGGGTCTTCAATCCACAATGTATTCAGAGCGGATATCACCTTGCTTCTCTCTTCGGGCTTATTTGGCCGGACGGAGGATTTGAGAGCGGGATGCTGATGAGATAATCCTTGAATCAAACAAGGTTTAGCACCTAAATAATCTCCGATTCGAAAATCTTCTATATCTTCTACAATCGCGATATCATTGGCACCCACTTCATCAACATTTATCTCTCTGCCCTGATAAATAGTCTTTAGATTTTTAATCTTGATGAATTTTTCCGAATCGTTGATTCTTACAACGTCTCGAAGTCTCAGACTTCCGTCAATTATTTTAAGAAAACTTCTTTTATGCCCTTTGGGGTCATGCTCTATCTTATAGAGATAAGCTGAAAGTCTGTTTGAGACTGATGCCGGAGGAAGTATAAAAGAAGAAATGGCGTCCAACAACTCATTGATACCGATATTGAACATTGCTGATCCATGTAGCACCGGATAGACTTTGGCTTTTGCCACAAGAGCGATTATCGTATTCCAATAATCAGCCGGTGAAATTTCGCTATCCGCCAAATATCGTTCTAATATATCGTCGTCATGGTTGCATACAAATTCTTTGTATTCTTCCTTTATATATGTTTGGGAGCAAACCGGATAAACCGATCCATCGACAACAGTTTGCATAAACAGGACATCTTGCGACAGATTTGTTTTTATATCCATATACAAACGCTCCAAATTCACACCGGCACGGTCAATCTTATTGATAAATATAATTGTCGGGATTTGCAGCTTTTGTAAAGTACTGAACAGCAACTTTGTCTGCGCTTGTATGCCTTCCTTTGCGGATAAGATGAGGACTGCTCCATCAAGCATTTTGAATGTCCGCTCCACTTCCGCAATAAAATCCATGTGTCCCGGAGTGTCAATGATATTGCATTTCACTCCATTCCAGATAATAGATGTCGTAGAAGCCCGGACAGTAATTCCTCTACGTTTCTCTATATCCATAGAGTCCGTTATGGTGTCACCATTATCCACACGGCCGCACTTTTCCGTTGCTCCACTGGCAAACAGCAGATTCTCGGTTACGGAAGTTTTTCCTGCATCAATGTGAGCAAGAATTCCTAAATTTATAATATTCATTTGGATTAAGCAATAATATACTACAGTAGATGCATTGTCGAAACGCACCTTTTAATACCTCCTCGTAGCATATGAGAACTACAGGATTACTAACTCGTATTAATATGTATATTATTACTGCCGCATAACGATTACAAAATTACACAAAAAAATATATCTAACAAAAGTGGGAGGATTTTTTAACTTTTTACCATAGACATTTTATTAGGGAAGCGTAGGTTCAACTGGCAAGTACAAATAAGTAGAAATGTTTGAACAACACCGTTTTAGGAAGTTGAAAAATCAAGTTTCTCTCTCGGTATAGCGTTTATTTTGGCCAATATCTTCTTTAGTTTAGCATTTGTGTATTTCCCATTCGTGTTCTATTTAGCTCCTTATTATGAGTATGTAGCAAGTTACTTATCAAATTCAGCCTCTTTGAGGGTCAAATATGGTTTTGCAAATGGTGACTGACAAGACATAAACAAGGTCAGCAGGAATTTTTTACATAAATGGACATGAATGTATATAACCTAAAATAAGAATAAATTTTAATAAGGGCTGCCCAAAAAGAAAAAAATGCAGTTGCCATCCTATAGATACTTGCAGAAAGGATAAAATTTACTTTTAGACCTTTTGGGATAGCCCTTATTAATACTTCAGATAAAATTCCTTAGGTTATATTTTCAATCCTTTGGACCGGGTTTCCTCCTTGGCATACAGTCCCGGACGCCCGATTATGACATGGTTGGCAACGATACTATCCGCCGGACTGCGTATCTGCGGCGGTGCATTTTCGGGATATTGCGCCTGCCTGTTCCTCACATCTTCCGCTTCCGGCTTGAGCTGTTGCCCTTCATTCTCCTTTTCTGCGACTTCGGGCGTGGGTGGCGCAAGCTCCAGCTGAATTTTTCGGTCAAGGGCGGCAAGTTCGGACTTCAACTGCTTCAGCTCGTCCTCCTTCTTCCACACCTTACCCGCTATCTCCTGTAACTGCGGTATCTCCATCTCCAGCACCTCGTTCTTCGCCTTGTACTGGTCGATGATGGAGGGTATCCTCTCCATCGCGTTGAGGAAGTTGCGGGCGGCGGCCAACGGGTCAGCCATCGCCAGATGCCCGTTGTTGTAGGTGTACTTGTAGTTCCCCTCGACCACGAAGCGGTTGTCGGTGAACTCCAATCCCTCTTTGAGTATCCTTTCGCTCACCACCTTTATCGGAAAACCGTAAAGTTCACCGACCTGCGTGTACAACCCTCCGGTCGTGGCATTCTTGGCTATCTCCTGCAAACGCTTTCCGATGACCTTCTCATCGGCGGAATCCACTCCGTCCACCTTTATTATATTAAGGCGGTTGCCCTCCTTGTCGGTCTGCACCACCGACAGGAAGCGGTTCCAGTCCTCCGTCATGGCATCTATGAAAGCCGTGTTGTTGCGCAACTCGCCGGTCTTTGACTCCAGCTTGAACTCCGAATCACGCTTGCCCTTGTTGAACGACTTGCGTTCCCCTTCGAGCGATGCGATCCGCTTTTCCAGTTTCGCCTTGTCCAACAGGTCGGTATTGCCGGAGAGCAACGCCATGTATTCCGAGAAATTCATGCCCGATTTTTCGTCCATTGCCCCCTCGTCGATGGTACGCGCACCCATCGCACCGCTTTTGAGCTGGCTTATGAAAGTCTGCTTGCAGTGCAGGAGGTTGAACTTGTAGCTGTCCAGTGACTTCTCCACCGCGTAGATGATTACATCCACGTTGTTCCCGGCGAAATGTTTGGCAATCTCATTACCTGCCCTAACTCCGCGTCCGTCACGCTGTTGCAAGTCGGACGGTCGATCGGGTAGGTCAAGGGCATTGCTGCCCTCTTCCCCCCTAAGAACCGTACATGAGAGTTTCCCCTCATACGGCTCAAGCTTTTCTAAGCCTCTGTTTGTATGCAGAGACCGGCTCAAACTACTTCTTGTTTCCATTTGATTTGCGGGATAATTTAAAACATTCATCATGAACCAACAGATTGCATTTCTTTCCGTTTTGAACGGTTGGCATGACATTCCATGCCTTGTGCGTATCAATAGGCTCACCGCATATAGGACATTTGCGTCCTTGCTTTTCCCATAGGTACAGCAGTGACTTGCGTCCTTTTAGCGTAACAAGCATTTTCGACTTCTTTCTTTTATAGAAGTACAGACGACAGTCTGCATCAAACGGGTTCATGTCTCCTTTAATCTGCGTGTATTGCAGGAATGGAAACGATGAAGTCAGAGACAATAATGTCAATTGGTCTTCCTTTCCGTTTGGTTTCTTGAATTTTGAAGCGAAAGTCCATTTGTTCCCTCGAATGTCATGCCAATATCGGTCTTTTATCCACCGTTTCCCTTTCTTGGAATGACGGCGTTTTGCCCATTGCCATAGTGAGAGGAATATCTGATGGTCGATTCTGTGAAATGAATCACGTGTCGCTCCATGCTGATAATAACCTCCCCATCCTCGGATTTTAGAGTTCAACATTCTGATTAACGACTCCTGTCTGCAACCCTTGTTCTCCTTAATTACCTTACGGATATTCTCCATAAAGCGTTTCTCGGATTTCTTTGTCGGCTTGGTCAATATGTCCTTGCCGTATTTGCGGATATTAAAGCCAAGAAAATCAAAACCGTCATGCACGTTGGTTATCACCGTCTTTTCCTCTGATAAGGTCAGACCTCTTTCAGACATAAATTCAGCAACCAATGGCTTGATTTCATTTTCAAGAGTTTCCTTGTTCTCGCAAGTGATGATAAAATCATCCGCATAACGTACAAGGTTCACCATTGGTGAATACAACTTACCATTAACATGATGGCGCTTATATCTATCTGCAAGAGCTTTCTGCAATCCGTCCAAAGTCATATTGGCAAGTGTCGGAGAAATTATACCACCTTGCGGTGTTCCTTCCTCGGTCGGGAACATTTGCTTGTTGAAAACATAGCCACATTTCAACCATTTTCGGAGTATTGCCTTATCCATTGGGATATTGGCAAGTAACCACTCATGGCTGATATGGTCAAAACACCCTTTTATGTCACCCTCCAAAATCCATTCGGGAGAATATCCCTTTCGGAGAATGTTATGACATTGCTGTATTGCATCCATACAGCAGCGTTCCTTGCGGAAACCGTATGAACGAGTATCAGCTGTAGTTTCTGATACAGGCTCCAATGCCATAAGATAGAGTGCTTGCATGGCTCTGTCTTTCATTGTCGGTATTCCCAACGGTCGCAGTTTGCCGTTGCTCTTCTTGATATGAACTCTTCTCAGCGGCATTGGCTGGTAGCCTCTGCGTTTGAGTTGGGTTATTGCTTGCATTTTAGCTTTAGGGGTATCCCATATTTCTTTGTCAACCCCAGGAGTACAACCACCCCCGTTAGAAGTAACCCTCTTTACGGCTAAGGCTTTTGCGTAAAAAGAGTGGGTAAGCGTCCATTGCAAGGCTTTCACCTTGTTATGTCTGCCTTCCTTCTGAGCCTTTACAATACGAGCTTGAAGCTTCTTAACAGCTTGCTCCGCCTTAGTCCAGTCTATTCTGTCCCAATTTGATTGCAGGTTGTCAGTCGGCGCACACGATTGGTCGAGGAGATTTTCTTTGATTTTATCGTTCATTTGCATTCCTACTTTAAAAAGTTCTAAAAGTTTATTGTAAAGAATTACCATTTGGCTAATGTTGGGTATTTGCCTCCCAAACATTACCACAGAAGTCTGCCCACTTTCGTGGTAGGTTGATGTTGTCCCTTGTCAACTCGTGATAAGTGGCTCAAACCCTATCCGTCCCATTACAGAACGGCATTCGCTTTCTCTGTTATCTTATACCTGCACATCATTCAGCATCCATTACTTTCAGCTTACCTGTCTTTTGTCTGACAGGAGATGTACAGGCTTACCATGTTCCACATAGATTACTAACGGATAGGTTAGGTTCTGTCTCATCCTCCGACGGTCTTTACATCCGTGTAATCCTACCATGGAGAGGATTATCTGACCGCATCCCATTTTGGGTAGAGTGTATCAGTATCTTGCACTCTTTTACGACATTACGAAGTTTACTAACAGTTCGCTTACGCTAACCATACTATCCAGCCTCGCCACTCTACGGTATGATACTAACCATACTTGACTTCCCCTCACGGTTCTGTCTTGTCTTGTGAAAGTGTACTTTGTCCCGACCGCTTAATACAACATTAAGGTGCATCGGTCGGTAGGCTACCGCTGACGGAACAGCGGGTTAAAACTGATACTTAAAGTATCATTCCAACAATTATCTATGCGACTTCATGTCGCACCCACGGCGTATCGAGATGATGGATAGCCACACACCGTTTCTGGGCGTTCACACCCGTTCCGAGCATAGAGGTAGAGCCGAACAGCACACGCACCGTCCCGGCGTTCATGGCGTCTATCACCGCCTTCCGCGCCTTGTCGGTCTTGCACTCCTGAATGAAGCGCACCTCGCTTGGCGGTATACCGTAGTCCTCCGTCAGTTTGCGCTTGATTTCCGAATAGACGTTCCACCCGTCGCCCGGCTGGTATGTCCCCAAATCAGAGAAAACGAACTGCGTGCCTTTCTGGGCGTCGTATTTTTGATAATACTCCGCGATCATCTTGGCACAGTGACTCGCTTTGTTGTCGGGATGATCTTCGTAATTCGGGTCTATCATGCGCATGTCGAGTGCCATTTTCCGGGCATAGTCCGTGGCGATGAGCATCTTCGCCTTTTCTTCCGTTTCCGAAAGCGGCAGCCTGCCCAACAAGGTGGCATCGCCCGTCTTGGCGAACTGCATCAGTTTCTGTATGAAGTCCTCCTGTTCCGGCGTGGGCGGTATATGGTGCAGTATCTCGTTCTTGGCAGGACGGTCAACGCCCACATCCTCCGCCGTGCGGTAGTCCGTGATTTCATTATAGAAGGCGGCAAGCTCCGGCACTTTGATGAAGTAGCGGAAACGCTCCTTCTGGACCACATTGTTCGTCACGTTAAATTCAAAATCCGTCGTCTTCTTGGCAAATATCGCCGCCCAAGCGTCGAAACACCTTATGTCCTGCCGTTCCAGCTCCTTCGGGCGCAGGTACTTGAACAGCAGGTACAATTCAGTCAGTGAGTTGCTGATAGTCGTGCCGGAGAGGAAGGTCGCACCCAAGTCTTTTCCTGTGCGCTCCTGTATGGTGCGTATGGCAAAGAGCATGTTAAGTGCCTTCTGGCTTCCCTCGCTGTTTCCCAATCCCGCCACACGGTCGTGGCGCGTGTTGAAAGTCAGATTCTTGAACTGGTGGCTCAAATCCAAAATTTCGGATTTATCGCATTATCAGAACTTTTTTAACTCTCCTATTTTATATCTAATAATATTAATAATCAGAAACTTTGCCAAACAATAGGTTATGATTATTCTTGCATCTATAACTAAGAATAACAAACTATTAAAATGATATTCAATTATGGATGTATTACATTTAAACGAGCAGCTCCCATGCCTGCTAACCTACTTGCAAAATGCCGGATATTCATCTATGTATATAGATTATGTGAGTAAATTTGGTAAATGGTTGTCTGATAATTTTAAACAATACCAGTGGGAAAATTATGCCGATGTGGAATGTACATTGGCGGATTTGTGGTCTAACAAGTACACACTTAGGAATAAAGTCCGTTTATTGCGTGTAATCCGGCAGTATGCGGAAGAGGGTATATTTCCGGATGGACATAAACATTACCACAAGCCGTACCACTATGACTTGCTCAACAAAGAATATAGGAAAGTCGTAGATATTGTCAGCGCTTCTATCGACCAGCAGAAAAGGTTCTTTCGAAGTGTGAGGTCTGCACTTTGTTCCTTCTTTTTTGATTTACAAAGGTATGGAATGGCTACTCTTGCATCAATAACTGAAGATGCTATACTGCATGTATTCTCTCCAGAAGAGATGCCAATGAAAGGACATTCTTTCAAATACAATGTAGAATATGGCTTGAAGGCATGTGTACCGTATTATGGAGAAGCTGTCGGACGGATAATCTCATACTTGCCCTCCATACCAAACAAACGAAAAAACATTCAATATCTCACGAAACAAGAACTGAACGCTATCAAGCATACACTGGAATATGACGACACTGTTTCATTACAAGATAAAGCTATTATAACAATTGCCATGTACACTGGGTTGCGTGGTTGTGATATATCTGGGCTGACTTTCGACAGTTTCGATTGGCAACATGACCTAATAAAAATTACACAGTCAAAAACCGGTAATCAGTTAATACTGCCTCTTCGTGCTGTGGTTGGAAATGCTATTTTTGACTACTTACAGAAAGAGCGGCCGATATGTCCGGATCCATACATTTTCCTTACAGTAAATGCGCCATACCGAAGACTACACACAAGTAATCTCGATGCAATATGCTCAAAACTCATGTACAAGGCTGGAATAAGGTTACAATCCAAGGAAAGAAAGAGCATACATTTATTCCGCCACCACGTTGCAACAGCCCTGCTACAGTCAGGTGTACAACAACCTGTCATAAGTGCTGCTCTCGGACATTCATCGCCAGAATCCCTTGATCATTATCTCAGTGCGGAATTCAAACGCCTGAAAGAGTGTTCACTAAGTATAAAGGGATTCCCTATGAGAAAGGAGGTGTTTGATAAATGAGAGCACAATCATACCTTTCTCCAATAATAGACGGATACATAAAATACCGTAAAGCATCCGGACGTGACAGTTACAGCTACATTAAGAATGTGATTCTGTTCGAACATTTTTGTACAAGAGAATATCCGGCACAAGCAGAACTTACACAAGAAATGGCTGATAAATGGTGCAGACAAAGGGTATCAGAGAGTACCAATTCTTGTGTGTCAAGAATTTATCCCATACTCAATTTCATCAAGTACATGAAAAAACGTGGTTTGACGAACATTGATTTACCACAAGTCCCGAAGTCAGTTCCACGAACCTATATACCACATGCTTTCACACGTCAAGAATTGGAACGCTTTTTTAATGCCTGTGACAACATAAAACCGAGACGCGGTACGCTTTCTGTCATTCAACGTATAATCCTGCCTGTATTTTTCCGTCTGTTATACAGTTCCGGAATGAGAACGACAGAAGCAATTTTATTGGAACGGGAAGATGTAAATTTTGAAAACGGAGTAATTTCCATCAAGAGGGGTAAAGGGTATGACCAGCATTTTGTTGTCCTTCATGATACAATGTTGGCACTGATGCGCATCTATGACAGAAAGATTTCCGAATTGATCCCCAACCGCAGAATCTTTTTCCCAACGCCAGATGACAAACCGCACAATCCTGCTTGGGTAACATATCACTTTCGGGTGTTGTGGCAAGGTTGCAATAAACTTCATGCCACACCGTATGAGTTAAGACACAACTATGCCATTGAGAATATAAACAGTTGGATCCACCAAGGATTTGCCATTCACGACAAGTTGCTTGCTTTAAGCAAAAGCATGGGACATAAGCAGATAGAGAGTACTTTGGCTTATTATTCTTTGACACCTGCAATCTCAGACATCATGGAGTTCGATGATATAGAAATGTACGAATCGTTAATACAAGGAACAGATGAAGAAAAAGATTAATCCGCAAGCGGTACAGATAACCTGTTATCTACATGACTGGCTCGAATACTATGTACCTTCAATAAAGGCATGTAGTCCTCACACAAAAAGAAACTACAAGGTTTCCATGACACTCTATACTGAATTTCTTAGAAATGTGAAAGGTGTTTTGCCAGAAACATTGAATGCGGAGTGTTTTCGTAAAGAATACATCATGGAATGGATTATCTGGATGAAAAACAATAGAGGCTGTACTCCTACAACATGCAATGTGAGACTGTCCGCTTTGCGTGCCTTCTTAAAATACATAGCGGACAGAGATGTGACTTATATGGCTCTATTTCTACAAGCAGAGAATGTACCGAATGAAAAGACTACCAAAAAGAAAGTTGCCGGACTTAGCAAGCAAGCAGTCAATGCCCTGTTGTCCGCACCTGATCAAAGAACGGCAACAGGTTTTCGAGACTTTACATTGATGTTGCTTTTGTACTCTACAGCTGTACGCATTAATGAACTTCTTACTCTGAAAATTAGTAATATTGTCATGAATTGTGCCAAACCTCACATGATTGTCATAGGAAAAGGGAGAAAAAAACGGCCTCTTCCTCTTTTATCCAAGCCGGTGCAATGCCTAAAAAAGTACCTCAAGAAATACCATCCAAAGCATGATGATATGGATGCATTGATCTTTTATTCAAAAAGTAAAGGGTTATACATTCCGATGTCTGCCGAAAATGTGAATAAAATGCTGAAAAAATATGCCTCAATAGCTCATAAAACTTGTGAAGATGTACCGTTGGATTTACATGCTCATCAATTCAGGCATGCCAAGGCTTCACATTGGCTCGAAAACGGAATGAACATAGCTCAAATTTCATATTTGCTTGGACACGAATGTATTCAAACCACAATGGTATATCTTGACATAACTACAGAACAAGAAGAAAAAGCTTTGGAAACTCTTGAAAATGAGAATCAAAGAAATATCGCAAAGAAGTGGAAAAACGGGGGGATATGAGTCTTAAAATATCTTTAACGTAAGTTTGATGAATTCAAACCAAAGCCATGCATCAATATACGAAGGATATTGATGCATGGCTTCTTTGGGAAAACAGCAATATGTAGTCATGATCCCAGTATGTTTACAATGAAGTTATTAAAGTTGTAGCGCTTTGAATATTCTACCTGTTCGATGCCCCTGAATATCCTTTCGAGAAATAAATGAAGTATGTGTTTACAAGCCCTTTCAAGATAGAAATATTTTAAGCATCATTTAGCGTATATTTTGCCATCATTACATCAAAATTTACATAAAATCATCTGTCATACAAAATAATTCAGTAAATTTGAAACCAAAACTCCACTTGACCTGTGGGATTTTGAAATAGGTATAACAATGATTAAAAAAATATGAAAAGATGTGACCTGCATATTCATACAGTACCTTCTGTATCAGATAGAGCGTTTACGTACGATAAGGACATTTTGTTGGATTATGTTGCAAAGACAGAATTGGATGTAATTGCTATCACAAATCACAACTTGTTTGACTACGCACAGTTCCAAGAAATAAAGGATGCATTGACTCAAATAGTCGTCTTACCCGGTATTGAAGTAGATTTGGAGAATGGGCATATTCTTGTCATAGCGAATAACGATGACGGGACGCTGTTTGATTTTAATGCAAAATGTGAAGAAGTAAAAAATCTAATAAAAACTAAGGATGATGATATTCCTTATGATACATTCATTAGAATATTTGGTGACTTGAGTAAATATTTACTTATACCACATTATGAAAAAGAACCAAAACTTCATAAAGATACCATCGAAAAATTGGGAAGAAACATAATAGCAGGTGAAGTGTCAAGCGTCAAGAAGTTTATTTATATGGAGAAGGAGGATACAGAGCTTACACCTGTCTATTTCAGTGACTTTAGAATAGAAAAAGGTGTTACACCAGATAAATATCCTGTCAGCCATACATTTTTTGATATTGATCAGGTGAATGTCAATACACTGAAACTCTGCCTAATGGATAAGACAAAGGTTTCACTGACCTCAGAAAAAGGAATTAAACTTTTTCAGATATTCCCGAATGGACAGATGTTGTCAACGGGGCTTAATATTATGTTTGGGAAACGTTCTACAGGAAAAACTCATACCTTGAATGCTATTGCCAGCCGTTTTGAAGGAAGGGCAAAATACATTAAACAATTTGAACTGCTCAATACCAGTAGGAATGATTCTGAACAGTTTGAAAATGATTTAAAAGTAAGACAAGAAAATTCTGCAGAGGATTACTTGCGCGAGTTTGGCATTATAGTAACAGATATATTGAAAACTTGTTCAGCAGATGAGGATGAGATGAAGTTGCAGAAGTACCTTGAAGCGGTTATGTCTTCAGCGCAGCAGAGCGATGTAAACGATGTTTTCTCAAAGTCAAAACTGTTTAATGAAAGCGATTTCAAAGAGCTTAGTTATGATGAGATTAAAAAACTTATCAATGCGACACTGACTTTATTAGAATCACAGCTTTACAAATCGCTTGTCAATAGACATTTGCCCGAAGCTTCACTGAAGTCACTCTTGAAAGAGTTGATAGAACAATGCCGGAAGGATAACGTTGCCAACTTGTACTTCAAAGAAGTTAATAACATAATCAAGATGGTAAAGGAGTCGTTACAATTGAAATCTGCTGCACCTCGTATTCCAAATATAGATTTATACCAGTACTTCATCAATAAGAAAAAGCGTGAAATTTTTGCCCAAGTAGCTATAGCAATAAAGAAAAGCAGAACTATTAGTACAGAAAAGGCCGGACATTTTACAATCAGTGTGTCCGCACGCCCATTTGCGAATGCCACAGATTTGAAAACTGTCGGATTAAAACAGGTGTCACTTACCAACGCATTTGCGAAGTATGGAAACCCTGTTCAGTATTTAGATGAATTGAAAGCGGCAGGTGTTGAGAGTGACCGTATTTATAAGTTGTTTGCAGCCATAGATTACAGGATACTTAATTCTTCAGGCTTGCCCGTGTCCGGTGGAGAACGTTCGGAATTTAACTTCTTGCAGAAAATTAAAGATGCTATTCTATGTGACATTCTCATTATTGATGAGCCAGAGTCTTCGTTTGATAATCTCTTTTTGAAGAACGAGGTAAATAAGTTTATCAAGGAGATGGCAGAGAATATGCCAGTGATTATTTCTACGCATAATAACACAATAGGGGGTTCTATAAAGCCTGATTACATTCTTTATACGGAAAAGAAGATGGAGGCAAATGGAACTCATTTCAACATTTATAGCGGCTATCCAACTGCCAAAGCCTTAAGGGATGTTAAAGGTAATACAATTGAGAACTACAAAATCACGTTGAACAGTTTAGAAGCTGGTGAACATGCATATTCAGAAAGGAAAGACATTTATGAAACACTTAAAAATTGAAGATCGGAAAGCCTATTTTACGAGAGGCGAAAACTGGATGGTTGTAACAGATATGACCAAGGAAGATTTATTGAATCTTGCTCATGCGGCTATAGAAGAAGAGGATTTTGAAACAGATGCATATGATGAAGCATTGCTCCCAAATCCGGCACACAAGATTATTTATCAGCAGATTAATGGCCAATTGATGGAATTACATAATCGAAGAGCGGCTTTTCAAGAAGAAGTGAGGAATATATATAAAGACGCATATAATAAGTATTGTATAGAATAATCTTTGTAATTTAATACTACAAAGTAAGATAGATTTTACTTATTACAATCTTTTTAGATATTTATAATTCGTCGAACTCATGTTGTTTTTTAGGATTGTGTAAATGATAATATGGGCACTATACTTGTAAGTGTGGTGCCTCTTTTCTTACAAAACTATCCATAAATAATCCAAACCAAACTAGGCTAAAAAAGGATGGGTATCAGTTAATTATCTCATATAATAAGAAAATTAAAAAAGTTCTGATAATGGCTCAAATCCAAAATTTCGGATTTATCGCACCAATTCAAGAACTTGACTTTCAACACCCGGCATGACCGTGTGGCGGGGTTGGGAAACTCGGAAGGAAGCCAGAAAGCCCTGAATATGCTTTTTGCCATACGAACTATACAGGAGCGCACGGACAAGGACTTGGGGGCTACGTTCCTGTCCGGCACAACCATTTCCAACAGTCTGACGGAATTGTACCTGCTCTTCAAGTATCTGCGTCCGAAGGAATTGGAAAGGCAGGATATCCGATGCTTCGACGCATGGGCGGCAATTTTCGCCAAAAAGACAACCGACTTCGAGTTCAACGTGACGAACAATGTGGTTCAGAAGGAGCGTTTCCGATATTTCATCAAAGTGCCGGAGCTTGCCGCCTTCTACAACGAGATTACCGATTACCGCACGGCGGAGGACGTGGGTGTGGATCGTCCGCGTAAGAACGAGATACTGCATCACATACCTCCCACGCCCGACCAAGAGTATTTCATCAAACAGCTGATGCAGTTCGCCAAGACGGGTGACGCCACGCTGCTGGGCAGACCGCCCCTGTCGGAAACGGAGGAGAAGGCGAAGATGCTTATCGCCACCGATTACGCGCGGAAGATGGCTCTCGACATGCGCATGATAGACCCGCATTATGAGGACCACCCCGACAACAAGGCTTCCCACTGCGCCAAGACGATTGCGGAGTATTACCACAAATACGACGCGCAGAAAGGCACGCAGTTCGTGTTCTCGGATCTGGGAACATACCAGCCGGGCGACGGATGGAACGTGTACAGCGAGATAAAGCGGAAGCTGACGGAGGACTACGGCATCCCGGCAAGCGAGGTGCGCTTCATTCAGGAGTGCAAGACCGACAAGGCACGCAAGGGGGTGATAGACGCCATGAACGCCGGAACGGTGCGCGTGCTGTTCGGTTCCACTTCCATGCTCGGAACGGGTGTGAACGCGCAGAAACGGTGTGTCGCAATCCATCATTTGGATACGCCGTGGCGTCCATCCGACCTGCAACAGCGTGACGGACGCGGAGTTAGGGCGGGCAACGAGATTGCCAAGCGTTTTGCCGGGAACAATGTGGATGTCATCATCTACGCGGTGGAAAAGTCGTTGGACAGCTACAAGTTCAACCTGCTGCACTGCAAGCAGACGTTCATCTCGCAGCTCAAAAGCGGGGCGATGGGCGCACGTACCATCGATGAGGGGGCTATGGACGAGAAATCGGGCATGAACTTCTCGGAGTACATGGCGTTGCTCTCCGGCAATACCGACCTTTTGGACAAGGCGAAACTGGAGAAGCGTATCGCATCGCTTGAAGGGGAACGCAAGTCGTTCAACAAGGGCAAGCGCGATTCGGAGTTCAAGCTGGAAGCCAAGACGGGGGAACTGCGCAACAACACGGCTGTCATCGAAGCCATGACGGAGGACTGGAACCGTTTTCTTTCCGTTGTGCAGACTGATAAGGAAGGTAGTCGCCTTAATATTGTCAAGGTGGACGGCGTGGATTCAACCGACGAAAAAGTTATTGGAAAGCGTTTGCAGGAGATAGCCAAGAACGCCACGACGGGCGGTTTGTACAAGCCTGTCGGGGAGATTTACGGTTTCCCGATAATGGTGGTCAGCGAGAGGATACTCAAAGAGGGGCTGGAATTTACCGACAATCGCTTCGTGGTGGAAGGGAATTACAAATACACCTATAACAACGGGCATCTGGCGATGGCTGACCCGGTAGCCGCCGCACGTAATTTCCTGAATGCATTGGAGAGGATTCCGTCCATCATCGACCAGTATAAGGCGAAGAACGAGGTGCTGGAAAAGGAGGTTCCGCAGTTGCAGGAGATAGCGGGCAAGGTGTGGAAGAAAGAGGACGAACTGAAACAGTTGAAGTCCGAACTTGCCGCGCTTGACCGCAAGATACAGTTGGAGCTTGCGCCGCCCGCGCAGGAAGTCACCGAAAAAGAAAAGAACGGGCAGGAGATCAAGCCAGATGCGGAAGGTGTACGGAGCATATCGCCACAACAAACCGATGATGTCCCGCAGATTCGCAGCCCGATGGATAAACGAAGTCCGTCTGGCAATTTCATTGCCAATCATATCATTATCGGGCGTCCGGGTTTTCAGTTTAAGGATGAAAACCGATCGAAAGGGATAAAAATTTAAAATTATGAATTTTATATAAAATATTAATAGGGGCTATCCAAAAGGTCTAAAAGTAAATCTTATCCCCTCTGCAAGTATCTGTAGAAGAGTGATTGCAAGAATTTCTTTCTTTTTGGGCAGCCTCTATTAAATTTATTTATTCTTTCTTGATTTATGTTTATAAACATTATACCAAAAACATTCCAACTAACCTTGTTTATGTTTTGTCAGCCACCATTTGCACAACCATATTTGACTCCCAAAGAGAGTGAATTCGATAAGATAACTTGCTGCATACCCACAATAAGGGGCTAAATAGAATACGAATGGGAAATAGATAACAGTACCGACAACAGATTGCGTTATGTAGTTGGTTAAACTCATTTTACCATAAAGCTGTAATGTGGAAACCGCTTTTTTGACACGTTCCTTATGACACAATAATATGAACGAGAATATTTCTACAGAATCATCAGTAAAACAGAAAAAAATACTAATTTTGTTTTTGATGATCATTTCAAAAGGAATTAGAAAAAATGTCTAATTCTAACTTATAGAGGAAAAAGCAACAATTAAATATTAAAGAATAAAAGATACGAAAAATATGACGCCAAAAGAGATACTACAAGAATGGATTGACTGCTTCAACGCCGCCGATGCAGTCGCTTTGGCAAACTTATACGCTCAGGATGCCATAAACCATCAAGTCGCAAACACCCCGGTTATAGGAAAAACAGCTATCCATAAAATGTTTGTAAATGAATTTGCAACCTCAAAAATGGTTTGTATTGTTGAGCATATATTCGAGGATGGAGAATGGGCTATCATGGAATGGAAAGATCCGCTCGGGTTGCGAGGATGCGGATTCTTCCATGTGCAAAACGATAAAATCGTTTTCCAAAGAGGTTATTGGGATAAGCTCAGCTTTCTCAAACAGCACGGTTTAACCGTAGAGAATAGTGATAAAAATCCAAACACATAACACCGTCCGATATGGGAATCATCATTCATTCTTTAGAGTCCGTTTCTTTCAAAGATTTGTATGCGGCATTCTCATCCGCATTCAAAGATTATGATTTCTCTTTGAATGCGGATGAATTGCGACGCATGCTCGACCGACGAGGATACAATCCACAACTATCTTTCGGAGCATTTTTCGAAGGACGGCTGATTTCTTTTGTGTTTAACGGAACAGGCATGTACAACAACATCTTGACGGCCTATGACACAGGGACGGGAACCGTACCTTCATTCCGGGGATTACACCTAACCCAAAAAATATTCACTTTCAGCCTCGAATTGATATATCAACAAGGAGTTCGGCAATATGTACTGGAAGTTTTGCAACACAATCACAAAGCAATAAAAATATATCGCAAATTAGGCTTTGAAACACAGAGAAATTTCAACTACTACTCTGCCAAACTGAGCGATATTGTTCCTGTATTGCAAGTAAACCATACCGCATGTCGCATACTCCCATCGGATTTAAAAAACTGCCTTAACCAAACGGCCTGGTTCGATTTTCATCCTTCATGGCAAAATGACAGGGCTTCACTGGAACGCGGAATCGACAATTTGGACATATTGGGAGCTTATGAAAGAGAAGAACTTGTCGGATTTGTTATCTTTGAACCGGCATCAGGCGATATTTCATCCCTCGCAGTTGCAAAAGATTACCGGCGTAAAGGAATAGGTAAGTCCTTGCTTAAAAGTGCTGTCAGTCATTTTCAAAGCGATGTACTCAAATTTACTAATGTTGATTGCGATTGTGAATCAGTCACTGGTTTCTTGTCATCATTAGGACTTACCCCAAAAGGACAACAGTTTGAAATGGTCAGAAAAATTTAACCTACATTTATATGAATAGCCCTCATCATCAAATAACGGTTCTCAGCTATACGCAGGCAGGGATTTTAACCACTGAACTTCCTACGAAGAACTGAACTTTAAATTTACCACTTAACTGTCCTACGAAGCACGAAAGCCCTGCTTGCGTATAGGTGATGTTATGCGGTCGGTTTTCATTTTCTCTTCTTTCTCGTTAATTTGTCAAGCAAAGTTACTAAATTTGCAGTCAAGCAATTTCAATTTTTGAATTATGTATTTCAGCAGACCTTGGACTTCTATCTAAGTGATAGGCAGTCCTGAAAATTCCAATCTCTTTTAGGTCAAGACAATTAGTCTATGGGTTTCGTGTACCGACTTTTTTGTAAAGGCGTTACGTTGTCATAGTTGCTCTGTCGGGTAATACTGTCTATTCACTTCTCCACGATTTGAATTCAAGTATTCACCTGTAAGAAGTTACTAAACCTGTTGGCGGAATTAATTTAGTGCATACTTAATTCTGCCAATGGGCTTGTCGTTAATGAAGTTTACGTATTGCAGAATGGTAAGTGCACTAATTTTGCCAATGATTCTGGCAAACAAACCATTCGTTATTTTCGCGTAGTTCCTGATGACCAAGAACTGGTCTGTAAGTTGTGAGAATATTGTCTCAATCCTCTTTCTTGCCTTTGCAAACGGAATGAATGTCGGTTTCCAATCCTTTTGGTTGAGCCGATACGGACACTCCAGTCTTATGTGTGCGGTTTCGAACAAGTCAAGCTGTACGTCAGCTCCAATATACCCTTTGTCACCATAGATGCTACAGTCGTGATAAGTATGTTTTACATCCTTCATATAATGGAGGTCAGCCACACTTGCCTTTGACAGATCATAGGAATGGATAACTCCACTTAACCCACAGAGAGCGTGTAACTTATAACCAAAATAATACGTGTTCTGCGAAGCACAGAAGCCGAAGTCGGGAGCTTGCGAGAAATTGCCGGCACGCCCCATCTTGCAACGTTTTCCTCTTGCAACCCTACAGACCTCTATCGGCTTGGAGTCAACAAAGAATTGTTCCTCTCCGCCATCCATTTCCATGGCAATCCGCTTGCGCAGTTCCTCACACAGGCCTGACGTTTTCTTCCTGCGGTCATTGAACTGTCTCCTTGATATGAGATTGGGAATGCTGTCCTTGTATTCTTGCAATTTATAGTCGAACAACCACTTCTCACTATCAATGCTCTCGGTCTCTGCCGTCAGGGATAGCGCCACCACTTCCAAATCCGAAAACTTGGGAACAGGACCACGACGTGGAACATTACCCGAATCATTGACGAGATTTTCAGAGAATTGCTTGCATATCTCAAGTATTTTGACGAATTTTGCATAAAGGTTGTACATACGATGGTTTGAACTTAATGTTTTAATCACCACTAAGTTACTAAAAATCAGCGACATGTACAACTTTTTACTCATATTTATCAACTTAAATTAATTCCGCCAACGGGTTTACTAATGACAAAAAAGAAATTGCCCGTTCGTTTTACGGGTCAGCACTTTACTATTGATAAAGTGCTAATAAAAGATGCAATAAGACAAGCAAATATAAGTAATCAGGATACGGTTTTAGATATTGGGGCAGGCAAGGGGTTTCTTACTGTTCATTTATTAAAAATCGCCAACAATGTTGTTGCTATTGAAAACGACACAGCTTTGGTTGAACATTTACGAAAATTATTTTCTGATGCCCGAAATGTTCAAGTTGTCGGTTGTGATTTTAGGAATTTTGCAGTTCCGAAATTTCCTTTCAAAGTGGTGTCAAATATTCCTTATGGCATTACTTCCGATATTTTCAAAATCCTGATGTTTGAGAGTCTTGGAAATTTTCTGGGAGGTTCCATTGTCCTTCAGTTAGAACCTACACAAAAGTTATTTTCGAGGAAGCTTTACAATCCATATACCGTTTTCTATCATACTTTTTTTGATTTGAAACTTGTCTATGAGGTAGGTCCTGAAAGTTTCTTTCCACCGCCAACTGTCAAATCAGCCCTGTTAAACATTAAAAGAAAACAGTTATTTTTTGATTTTAAGTTTAAAGCCAAATACTTAGCATTTATTTCCTGTCTGTTAGAGAAACCTGATTTATCTGTAAAAACAGCTTTAAAGTCGATTTTCAGGAAAAGTCAGGTCAGGTCAATTTCGGAAAAATTCGGTTTAAACCTTAATGCTCAAATTGTTTGTTTGTCTCCAAGTCAATGGGTAAACTGTTTTTTGGAAATGCTGGAAGTTGTCCCTGAAAAATTTCATCCTTCGTAGTTCAAAGTCGGGTGGTTGTCAAGATGATTTTTCTGGTTTGGTGTCGTCTTTTAAGCTGCCGCATAACAAATTAATAATACCAAATAAAAATACGTATAGATTAAAAAAGTTCTTTGTGCTTTTGTCAGGGAACTTTTTTTTCGTAAATTTGCGTTCAATTATGCGGCAGTAATAATATACATATTAATACGAGTTAAGAATCCTGTAGTTTTCCACATGCTACGAGGAGGTATTAAAAGGTGCGTTTCGGCAATGCATCTATTGTAGTATATTATTGCTTAATCAAATGAACATTATAAATTTAGGAATTCTTGCTCACATTGATGCAGGAAAAACTTCCGTAACCGAAAATCTGCTATTTGCCTGCGGAGCAACGGAAAAGCGCGGCAGTGTTGATAAAGGTGACACCATAACAGACTCTATGGATATAGAAAAACGTAGAGGAATTACTATTCGGGCTTCTACGACATCTATTGTTTGGAATGGTGTGAAATGCAATATCATTGACACTCCGGGACACATGGATTTTATTGCAGAGGTGGAGCGGACATTCAAAATGCTTGATGGAGCAGTCCTCATATTATCGGCAAAGGAAGGCATACAAGCACAAACAAAGTTGCTGTTCAAGACTTTGCAAAAACTGCAAATCCCGACAATTATATTTATCAATAAGATTGATCGTGCCGGCGTAAATCTTGAGCGTTTATATCTGGACATAAAAACAAATCTGTCGCAAGACGTCTTGTTTATGCAAACGGTTGTCGATGGAGTAGTTTACCCGATTTGCACCTCAACAGATATAAGGGCAGAACACAAAGAATTTGTATGCAACCATGACGACGATATATTAGAACTATATTTGGCGGATAAAGAAATCTTACCGGCAGATTATTGGAATGCGATAATCGCTCTTGTGGCAAAAGCCAAAGCCTATCCGGTCTTGCATGGATCAGCAATGTGCAATATTGGCATCAATGAGTTGTTAGACGCCATCATTTCTTTTATATTTCCTCCGGCATCAGTCCCAAATAGACTTTCAGCTTATCTTTATAAAATAGAACATGACCCCAAAGGGCATAAAAGAAGTTTTCTAAAAATTATTGACGGAAGTCTGAGACTTCGAACCGTTATAAAAGTCAATGATTCGGAAAAATTCATCAAGATTAAAAATCTAAAAACCATTTATCAGGGCAAAGAGATAAATGTTGATGAAGTGGTTGCTAATGATATCGCAATTATAGAAGATATAGAAGAATTAAGAATCGGAGATTATTTAGGTGTTAAACCTTGTCTGATTCAAGGATTATCTCATCAGCATCCCGCCCTTAAATCTTCTGTCCGACCAGACAAGCCCGAAGAGAGAAGCAAGTTGATATCCGCTCTAAATGTATTGTTTATTGAAGACCCGTCTCTGTCCTTTTCCATAAATTCATATAGTGATGAATTGGAAATCTCGTTATATGGTTTAACCCAAAAAGAAATCATACAAACATTGCTGGAAGAACGATTCTCCGTAAAGACCCATTTTGATGAAATCAAGACTATCTACAAAGAACGACCTAAAAAGAAGGTGAATAAGATTATCCATATCGAAGTCCCTCCCAACCCTTACTGGGCCTCAATAGGACTGACTCTGGAACCTTTACCGATAGGGTCAGGGGTGCAAATCGAAAGTGAAATCTCCTTTGGTTATCTGAACCATTCTTTTCAAAATGCCGTTTTTGAAGGAATCCGTATGTCTTGCCAATCGGGATTGCATGGATGGGAAGTGACGGATTTGAAAGTAACCTTTACTTATGCCCTTTATTATAGTCCGATAAGTACCCCTGCCGATTTTAGACAATTGTCTCCTTATGTCTTCAGGTTGGCTTTGCAACAATCAGGAGTGGATATTCTCGAACCGATGCTCTATTTTGAGTTACAGATACCACAAGTAGCAAGTTCCAAAGCTATTACAGATCTGCAAAAAATGATGTCTGAGATTAAAGGTATCAGTTGTAATAAAGAGTGGTGTCTTATTGAAGGGAAAGTTCCATTAAATACAAGTAAAGACTATGCTTCAGAAGTAAGTTCATACACTAAAGGCTTAGGCACTTTTATGGTTAAGCCGTGTGGGTATCAAATAACAAAAGGCGGTTATTCTGATAATATCCGTATGGAAGAAAAGGATAAACTTTTATTCATGTTTGAAAAATCAGTATCATCAAAATAATGGAACGATCCAGGAATTTCTATAAGACAATACGGTTGGGGTATATACTTATCTCCGTTCTTATCGGATGTATAGCATATAATAGCTTCTATGAATGGCAGGAGATAGAAGCATTAGAACTTGACAATAAAAAAATAGACGAGTTCCGAAAAGAGATAAACAATATCAATATTCAAATGATAAAATTTTCTCTATTTGGTGAAACAATACTGGAATGGAACGATAAAGATATCGAACATTACCATGCACAGCGTATGGCAATGGATAGTATGCTCTGCCGTTTCAAAGCTACCTATCCGGCAGAGCGTATAGACAGCGTACGCCATCTTCTCGAAGATAAGGAACGGCAGATGTGCCAAATCGTTCAAATACTTGAACAACAACAAGCCATCAACGATAAGATAACCAGTCAAGTACCTGTAATCGTGCAGAAGAGTGTGCAGGAACAGCCCAAGAAGTCCAAGCGCAAAGGTTTCTTGGGCATCTTCGGCAAAAAGGAAGAAGCGAAACCAACTGTGACTACCACGATGCACCGTTCCTTTAACCGGAATATGAGAACCGAACAACAGGCGCAAAGCCGCCGCTTATCGGTTCATGCCGATAGCCTTGCCGCACGAAATGCGGAACTTAACAGGCAACTGCAAGGACTGGTTGTTCAAATAGACGGGAAAGTACAAACTGACCTACAAAAGCGGGAAGCCGAGATAACAGCCATGCGGGAACGGTCGTTCATTCAGATTGGGGGCTTGACAGGGTTCGTTATACTGCTACTGGTCATATCATATATCATCATACACCGAAATGCCAACCGCATCAAGCGATATAAACAGGAAACCGCAGATTTAATCGAGCGACTGCAACAAATGGCAAAGCGAAACGAGGCACTGATAACCTCCCGCAAGAAAGCCGTACATACCATTACCCATGAATTACGCACACCGCTGACTGCAATAACGGGCTATGCCGGACTGATACAAAAAAACTTCAATGCGGATAAAACCGGGATGTATATCCGAAATATTCAGCAATCCTCCGACCGTATGCGTGAAATGCTTAATACTCTTCTGAGTTTCTTCCGGCTGGACGACGGCAAGGAACAACCTAATTTCTCCACGTGTAGGATTTCATCAATAGCGCATACGCTCGAATCAGAGTTTATGCCAATTGCCATAAACAAGGGACTTGCTCTTACTGTGACGAATCACACGGATGCTGTTGTACTGACCGATAAGGAACGCATTCTACAAATTGGAAATAACCTGCTGTCAAACGCCATCAAGTTCACTGAGAACGGTGCCGTTTCTCTGACAATGGGGTATGATAACGGTATGCTGAAACTTATCGTCAAAGATACGGGTTCGGGTATGACCGAAGAGGAACAGCAACGTGTGTTCGGTGCGTTTGAACGTTTGTCAAACGCTGCCGCAAAGGACGGCTTCGGATTAGGTCTTTCCATTGTTCAGCGCATTGTGACAATGCTCGGCGGCACAATCCAGCTGAAGAGCGAGAAAGGCAAGGGCAGCCGTTTCACGGTGGAGATACCCATGCAGTCAGCCGAGGAATTGCCGGAACGGATAAATAAAACACAGATTCATCATAACCGAACACTCCATGATATTGTTGCCATCGACAATGACAAGGTACTTCTCCTAATGCTGAAAGAAATGTATGCACAAGAAGGGATACATTGCGACACTTGCACCGATGTTGCGGAACTGATGGAAATGATACGCCGGAAAGAATACAGTCTGCTTCTGACCGATTTGAATATGCCGGATATAAACGGCTTCGAGTTGTTGGAACTGCTACGCACCTCCAATGTGGGCAATTCAAGGATCATTCCGATTATTGTAACAACCGCTTCGGGCAGTTGCAACAGAGAGGAACTTTTAGAACGTGGATTTTCCGATTGCCTTCTCAAGCCGTTTTCCATATCGGAGCTGATGGAAGTTTCCGACAAGTGCGCCATGAAAGGTAAACAAAATGAAAAGCCTGATTTCTCCTCCCTACTGTCTTACGGCAATGAATCCGTCATGTTGGATAAACTGATAGCGGAAACCGAAAAGGAAATGCAGTCGGTCAGGGATGCGGAACAACGGAAAGACTTTCAAGAACTGGACGCCCTGACACACCACCTACGTAGTTCGTGGGAGATACTGCGTGCCGACCAACCATTAAGGGAACTTTATAAACAGCTTCATGGGAGTGCCGTTCCCGATTATGAAGCATTGAACAACGCCGTGACTGCCGTATTGGATAAGGGTTCGGAGATAATCCGGCTGGCAAAAGAAGAAAGGAGAAAATACGAAAATGGATAAAACAAAAATCATCGTGGTGGAGGACAACATCGTATATTGCGAGTTTGTCTGCAACCTGCTGGCACGGGAGAAATTCCGTACCGTGCAGGCTTTCCACCTCTCGACAGCGAAGAAACTTCTGCAACAAGCCGCTGACAATGATATAGTAGTTTCTGATTTGCGTCTGCCTGACGGTGACGGCATCGACCTATTGCGCTGGATGCGCAAAGAAGGCATGACGCAGCCGTTCATCATCATGACCGACTATGCCGAAGTACATACGGCGGTTGAAAGCATGAAACTCGGTTCGCTGGACTACATACCCAAGCAACTCGTGGAGGACAAACTCGTGCCTTTGCTCCGCACCATACTGAAAGAGCGGAATATCGGGCGAAGCCGCATGCCCGTATTTGCCCGTGACGGTTCAGCCTTTCAGAAAATCATGCACCGGATAAGGCTGGTAGCTCCTACCGACATGAGCGTACTGATATTCGGGGAGAACGGTACTGGCAAAGAGCATATTGCCCATCTACTGCACGATAAAAGCAAGCGTTTAGGCAAGCCTTTCGTGGCGGTGGACTGCGGCTCACTCACCAAAGAGCTTGCACCATCGGCGTTCTTCGGACACGTCAAAGGAGCGTTCACTGGTGCTGAAAACACAAAGAAAGGCTATTTCCACGAGGCGGAAGGCGGCACATTGTTTTTAGACGAAGTGGGTAATCTCGCACCAGAAACTCAACAGATGTTACTCCGTGCCATACAGGAACGGCGGTTCCGTCCCGTTGGCGACAAGTCCGACCGCAGTTTCAACGTCCGCATCATCGCCGCCACCAACGAGAATCTGGAAAAGGCGGTCAATGAAAAGCGTTTCCGGCAGGATTTGTTATACCGCCTACATGACTTTGAAATAACCGTTCTGCCCTTACGTGACTGTCAGGAGGACATCATGCCGCTGGCGGAGTTCTTCCGTGAGATTGCCAATAAGGAATTGGAGTGCAAGGTTAGCGGATTCAGTTCCGAAGCACGGAAAGCGTTGCTGACCCATTCATGGCCGGGCAACGTGCGCGAGCTTCGGCAGAAAATCATGGGTGCGGTGTTGCAGGCACAGACGGGACTTGTCACGAAAGAGCATCTGGAACTTGGGATAACCGAAACAACCTCTGTTACCGGCTTCTCCCTACGCAACGACGAGGAAGATAAAGAGCGGATTATACGTGCTTTGAAGCAGGCTGACGGGAACCGCAAGGTCGCCGCCGAACTGCTTGGAATAGGCAGGACAACACTCTATAATAAACTGGAAGAATATGGATTGAAGTATAAATTTGAGCAACCATAGCCCGCAATTCGCTGAAAATGGCTATCTTTGCATGACATATCAGAAGGTAACGGCGATTGGCAGAGCCTTTTGCCGCCTATATATAACATAAGACCGCAAGGCGTCCTAATGGGAATCTGGAAAATTAACATTAACAGGAACTATTGCGTGATTGCTTATGCTATGCCTACGCATAGCGTGCATTCACCTATTCCTGTTAAGGGCATTCCAGAGCCTCCATTAGTGATAGCGTGGATTGCACGCTACTTTTTTGCCCTTGCCCAACGAAAGGAAACGCTAATGGGTAAAGTACAGATTCTTGCCGTCCTCACGATGGACGGTTGTCAAAGCTCCGAGTTATATTGCAAAGCGTATAAGGAACTGCGCCTTGAAGATTGCGGTATCAACGAGATAAGGGAAAACGCCCTTTATCATATCACACCGGATTATTCCATATCCATGCTTGACGAATGGCGGAAATCCACAACAGACATCTGCTATCTGGCGGAAGTCACCCCTGAAAAGACGGACTATATCAACGGGCTGCTGCGTATGCGTGTGGTGGATGAAATCATACTTTACACGATTCCTTTCATTGCCGGAACGGGAAAGCGTTTTTTCCAATCCGCCTTGCCTCAGGCACAATGGACGCTGACCTCACAGAAAGCATATCGCAACGGAGTGGTCCGCCATATCTATAAAGCGTGCGTTTGATGTCCGGAAAGTGGACGAATGTTCAGGAAATGAACATTTTACGTTGAATACGATTCCTGCCGGACAAATAAATTATAAAATTATCATTCTGAAATCCAGCACCTTGCAGAGAGCGTGCCGGATTTTTTATTTTATGAACACGCTTTTTGCCAATCATATTCATGTGCGCATACCGAAAAACAGAGTGTAAAATTTCAAAATTGACAGGACATGAATTATTTCTTATTGGCGGAAACCGAGTTCTTCCGCCGTATAAACGAAGCCGGGGACTGCAATATGGAAACGGCATATACGGCTTTCGCCACGCAAGTAATCGAGCTATGCAGCGGCAATGTGGACACCAACCGCACCATCATCGCGCTGGCTTACATTGAAATCGAGTTGCAGCACCATCCCGTACGCAATCTTCCCGAAGAAAAGAGGGAGATTGCAGCCTACATCAGCAAGGCACTCTCTTTCGTGAGGAAGATGCAGAAGTTCCTTGCCGCTCCCCAAGTGCCACCACTAATCCCCATCCGTACATCCTCCGACAACACAACCGAAAATCCCTCCTCACCCCTGCAATGGACGGGCAACGCCATCGACCTCGTGGAACTTATCTACGGCATCAACGAGATGGGCTGCATCAACAACGGCAACATGCCGCTCAAACAGCTCGCCCCGCTCCTCTACAAGATTTTCGGTATCGAATCAAAGGACTGCTACCGCTTCTATATCGACATCAAACGCCGGAAGAACGAAAGCCGCACCTACTTCCTTGACAGGATGCAGGAGAAACTGAACGAAAGGATGCTCCGCGACGAGGAAATGGAACGTTTGAGAAAATAATCCTGTACCAATGATGAATCAGGGGGTGACGTTATGCCACTCTCTGATTTTTTGTAGGTTTTGTACCTGCCGTGCAAATACATTTCGTTATCTATTCACCCGAAAACCAGCGAAAAGCACTATCTTTGTACCCACATTACAGAATTGTATATGAGCATAGACAACCTCGACATAGTAAAACGGCTGATAGCCGAAAAAGAATGCGGACGGGTGGAGTTCAAGGAAACTACCGGACAGTTGGAGCGCGGCATGGAAACGCTTTGTGCCTTCCTTAACGGAGAAGGCGGCACGGTATTGTTCGGTGTCACCGACAAGGGAAAAATCATCGGACAGGACGTGAGCGACAAAACCAAGCGGGATATAGCGGACGCGATCCGGCGTATCGAGCCGTTTGCCACAGTTGAAGTTTCTTATACTGAAATACCATACACCGGCAAAAGCGTCATCGCACTGTCTGCGGAAGAACAAAGATATATGCGTCCGTTCTCTTACAAAGGACGGGCTTACCTGCGGGTGGAAAGCGCGACGTCCACCATGCCGCAGGAGATGTATAACCAATACCTGATACAGCGGGGCGGGAAATACGCTTGGGAGTCAATGACAAATCCCGACCTTAAAATATCCGACCTTGACGAACATGCCGTCATTAGTGCTGTTCGCGGGGGAATCAGAAGCGGTCGTTTACCTGAAACAACCATAAGGGAAGACCTGCCGACCATTCTCGAAAAATTCAGTCTGTTGCATGACGGGAAACTTAACAATGCTTCAGCAGTGCTGTTCGGTCGTGATTTTTATTATTATCCCCAATGCCTGCTCCGTCTGGCGCGTTTCAAAGGCACGACGAAAGACGAGTTTATAGACAATCAACGTGTCACCGGGAATATCTACGCACTGCTGGATGCGGCAATGGCGTTCTTTTTCAAGCATCTCTCCCTTTCCGGAAAGATAGAGGGGCTATACCGTGAGGAGGAACTGGAAATACCTTACAAGGCTTTGAGGGAGTGCTGCACAAACGCCTTGTGCCACCGCTCGTACCACCGTCCCGGAAGTTCGGTGGGGATAGCCATCTATGACGACCGTGTGGAAATAGAGAACAGCGGAACATTTCCACCTGACATGACAATGGAAAAGCTGTTAAGCGGTCATAATTCAGAACCGCAAAACCTGATCATAGCGAATGTGCTGTATAAAAGCGAGGTCTTGGAAAGCTGGGGAAGGGGCATCGGGCTTATTATAAGCGAGTGCCGTCGTGTAGGCATTCCTGATCCGGAATTCCATACGGACGGAAACAGCGTATGGGTTATTTTCCGCTATGTCCGGAAAGCTGTGGGGTACAACCCGACAGTTACCCCACAGTCGCCCGACAGTTACCCCACAACCACCCCACAAGTGGGAAAAGTGTTGTCCGCAATAGAGAAACAGACGCTCTCGACAAAAGAGATTATGGGCATGATCGGATTGAAAGACAAAAGCAATTTCTTGGAACTCTACCTATATCCTGCAATAAGGCTGGATTTGGTGGAGCCGATTTACCCGGAAAAGCCTAAACACCCACGACAGAAATACCGCCTTACAGAGAAAGGCTTGGAATTGTTAAAACAGCAATAGGCATGGCGAAAAAGAAGAAGAAACAGCAGGGACACTATTGCCGTATCTGCGGTGATTACAAGGCGAACGAGAAGTTCAGCGGCAAAGGTCACGCACAACATATCTGCAAGAGTTGCATGTCCGCCATGCACAGCGGCAAGAATCCGGAAGATATTCTGCCGGAGCCGTTACCCGTGAGCCGTGAAACGACACGCTTCAAGAAACTGGACAAAGAGGAAAAAGCCGTGTTGAAGGCGTTTATCACCGAAGCAGTAACCGAATACTGGCAGGAAAACAGACAGATACCGTTTTCGGACAGTTTTTCCGAACTTAAAAAATATATCATCGGAACTTACGATGAGGAATGCGACATACTCCTGAAAGATGACGCGGAACTGAAGACCTACTTTCAGACACATACGATAACGACCATAAACAAATTGCTGAAAGAGGAAAATCCGGAAAACGAAGGGTAAAGATAACGGGCGGAACAAGGTCTCAAACTTGCCCCGCCCGTTTTTGTTGCCGTCTGCCGGCTATTTCTGCTGCAACAGATGTTTCAAGTTCTCGTCACCCGCGATACGCTCCAGCTCGTCGGCGACAATCTGTTTCACCTCCTCCTTGATACGCCTGTAATTCGCCTGCACTGTTTCCTTCATGCAGTCTTTGCCATCCTCGTCCGTGAAGTCAGTAATTACGGGTATCGGCTTGTAGGCTTTCTCCTCGCGCTTGACCTTCTCGGCATCCACGACAATCTCACAGTGGAAAATCTTCTGCTCGATACGCTCGTTGAAGTTGTCGGACACCGAACCGACGAACATGCCCTGCGTCAATCCGGAAATCTTGCTCGGCGGGATAAGCGCGTCCATCTGCGTGTTGATGGAGGTGGAAACATCCTGCCTGTTGATGGAAATGGACTGCCGTTTCTGCAACACCTTTCCGAAGCGTTCGGAGAGCGTCTTGGCTGTTTCGCCCACCACCTGACCGGAGAAGATATTTCCGACCGTGTTCATCACCACTTTGGCTTCCTTGTCCCCGTAGTCACGTACCAACTGACTGAAATCCTGAAATCCCAGACACACGGCAACCTTGTTACTTCGCGCGGTGGCGATAAGGTTGTCCAGTCCCTTGAAATATATCGTCGGAAGCTCGTCTATAATTACCGAAGACTTCAGCATCCCCTTCTTGTTAATGAGCTTCACAATACGGGAGTTATACAGACCGAGAGCCGCACCGTAAATATTCTGACGGTCGGGATTATTACCCACGCACAGGATTTTCGGATCTTCGGGATTATTGATGTCCAGCGTAAACTCGCTGTCTGACATTACCCAATAGAGTTGCGGGGAAATCATGCGCGAGAGCGGAATTTTTGCACTTGCTATCTGCCCCATCAACTGCTCGGCAGCCCCTCCGAGCCATGCGTCCATGAACGGTGAGAGATAGTTCTCCAGTTCGGGATAAGAGGTCAGAATCGGGAAAATATCCTCATAGCGGCGGTTCAGGAACTCGATGGCATGGGGGAACGTGCAATACTTGCCGTTCTGAAAAATTTTAAGATACCAGATGATAGCCGCGAAAAGGATGATGGGCGATTCCACAAAGAAGTCGCCCTGCTTCTGCACCCAACTTTTATTTAAGTTGAGCATGATGGTGTACGCGCTCTCGTAAGCGTCCGTGATGTCCTCCATGAAGTCCGGGTGAATGGGATTGCAACGGTGCGAGCGTCGCGGGTCGTCGAAGTTTATCACATAAAACTTCGGCTTCACCTTGTATCCCTCCGGGTGGTTGAGCAGATGATTATAGGCAATCGTGGACAAGTCACTGAATTTGAAATCATAGACATACATCGAGAAGCCCTTCTCTATCTGCTGCTTGATAAAACTGTTTACCACCGCGTATGACTTTCCGCTGCCCGGCGTACCCAATACGATGGAAGCCCTGAAGGGATTCACTACGTTAATCCAGCCGTTGTTCCAACGTTTCCTGTAATAAAAGCGTGTGGGCAGATTGACCGAATACTCGCTTTCGATGAGCCGTGTTTCCTGCATGAAGCTCTCGTTCTCGTTGTTGAACACATCATCCATGAGGTTGTGCTTCAACAGGCGGCTCATCCACAGACCGCCCATCAGCAGGCATACATAGCCCGTGCCGACGGTCAGCACGTAAAGTCCCGTCACCGCTTCAACCGGCAGCGGCAATGCCAGTATCCACCAGTTGAGGAAGAACAGCACGAACCCTGCGGCAAGTGCCGTCCAGATTCTTCCCCAAGTGATTTTCTCTCCCTTGACGCCCTTTGTCCCCAGACAGGACAGGGCAAGCAGGAGGACGGCGAACAGTTTCGTGTAGAGGATGGAACGGAACAGCCCCGCCGTGCGGTTGAAATTCATCAGGATTCTATCCACCACGCCGATGTCCACGCCCCAGAGCCGTATGGCTTCATAGCAGAACCAGTACACGTTCATGACCACTAAAATAATACTCACGGCACGCAGAAAATCCATGATTTTCGCCAATGCCCTCAAATCGTCTTCTTGTTGTGACATAGATTGAAAAATATTTATTGTTGATACTTCCGGTTACATTCCCAAGTCCTTGCGCCTCTTCTTTTTCCTCTTGCGCTGCATCGCCCGGATAAAGGCTTCCTCCTCGGCATCCACAGCCGGACATTCGGGAGTGAGCAGACCGACACCGCCCGCCGTGTTCTCGTAGTCGGATGCGGTCTGTCCGCGCATATCCTCTCCTGTTTCCACCGGAACGGACAGCGGAATCGGCGGCTGTCCGGCATAAGGCAGCGTGAAGTGTTCCTGCAAGGCATTGGAGGAAAGCTCCTTGCCCATGCGCGAGCCGTTCAGCACGCAGCCCGTGCGGTGGTCGATGAACGTGGCTCCGTAGATGCGCCCTTCCTCCGTGTAGCGCAGTACGGCGTCGATACCCTTCTCCCTGAGCCGCGAAACGAACTTCTCCTTGTCATACGTGCCTTCAAGCACGGAAAGGACGGTGCGTTTCGTCATGTCGGCGAGTTTCCGGTCCTTAATCTCCTGTTTGGAACGGGCAAACTTCTTCTGCACGGCTTCATAGCCTGCGGACTTCCCGAAAAGCGAGGACTTGAACGGGTTGCCCGTCTTGTTCCCGGCATCATCGGTGACGGAATAGACCAGCCCGTGATACTCACGTCCGCGCACGTTTCCCCGCGCTTCCTCCACCGTCATATTATATAAGGAAAGGAGGGCGCGGTATTCGCCCATCGTCTGGAAACGGTACTGTCCACTCAGAGCCTTGACGGTATTCCCGACCTGCCTCTTCACGTCGCCCGCCGAAGCGTCCACCTTGCGCAGAGGGTTCTCTATCCGTTGATTCTTACGCTCCGCCGGGTGCAGCCCGTACTTCCGTTCCAGTTCCCTGCGGATGCGGTCGCTGCGGCGGAAGAGGAAATCCTGATTGAGCCGTCTGCCTTTCTCGTCCACATTGATTGTCACGATATGCAGGTGGTGGCGGTCTATGTCCTCGTGCTTGACAACAAGGTACGGCTGGGTCCCGTAGCCGAGTTTCTCCAGATACTCGCGTGCGATGTCCTGCAATTCCGTATCGGTCAGCACATCGTCGGGATGCGGGTTGAGCGAGATATGGAGTACCGGTTTCTCCACCCTCGTATGCTCCGGCATACAGGCGAGAAAACCTTCCATCGCCTTGCGTATGTCCACCGTCCCCGTGCCGTCATTGTAGATGCGGTTGGTGGTGAGCAGCCGCCCTTTCGCCTCGTTGATCTTTTCCCCGTTGTAGGCAAGCACGCCGTACAGCGACTTTCCTACACTGATTTTTGCGACCATTTCGCCTCCATTTCCCTTGAAAGTTCCACAATCTGACGGCTCAGTTTCACGAGTTCGACGGTCTGTTGCTCCAGCTTGTAGAGCAACGCCATTGCCTTTTTCTCGGAAAAATGCAGCCTGAGTTCCTTCACGACTTGGTTGTAGTTCGTGCCTACCGCGCGGAACTGCGCATGGAAATCGGACAGTCTGGTGTAGTAATCCACCAGCGTCCTGTCCACTTTCAGCACCCTGAACGGCTGCCCGAAGAAGTGCGCCTTGATGAAAACCGACTTGGCGTAAACGCCCGACTTCTCGAACATGGCGAGGAAACGGTTGTGTTCCTCCTCGTTGAAACGGACGGTGTAACGGAACACCGCTGGATCAAGTTTGGGATTTCTCCCGGTCTTGTTTCTTTTCTCTTTCATATAAACTTTGGATTTAGCGGATGGACGGCATAAGCCGCCGCTTGGGGTCACAGACACCGCAGGTCTGAAAGGCTTCCCGACTTCGGAGAGGAAGCCCGCCCCCTGCAAGGGCAAGTGCTTTTCGTGGCTGCTCAAAACGTTTTGAGCGGCTGAAAAGACATCTTGCTATGTTCAGGCGAACATAAAAATCCGTCGGGGACGGATTGGGGGAATGCCTTTCAAACTCCGGGCTGCGCCACCTGCGGCGAACCCTGCCGTTCGGGTGCAAAGTTACGCCCTTAAAGCGGTATCGGACAGAGGCTTGACCCGGACAATCAGTGCCAACCGGCGCAACATGCCGCCACTTGCCGGGGAAGTGGTACAGGTTCCAAAATATCCTTGTTTATTTGCAGCATGATTCAAGAAACGAACGATTTGAAGATATGAAAAATGAGGCTTTCAAATACCCGGCAAACCGCTTCGGCGGCTATTTGCCTGACCGGATACCCGAACCTCCGGATACCCGGCTTTCCAATGACGCGGTGATTCACGGATTCAATGACTTCATGACGCAATGTCGTCATTCACCAGTTATCCGAATCCCTGCCCCACCGTTGAAGCGGATACGTGACGAACCGGACGGGCGGAGATTCGCGGACGCGGATATACATGTCACCGATTCCGTATCGGAGCAGGAAAACAATTCATCAACCATTAAAACCAACAGAACCATGAGTAATGAAACATTCGTTGCATTCGCAACACAGAAAGGGGGCATCGGCAAATCCACCGTCACGGCACTTGCCGCCAACTACCTCCACAACGTGAAAGGACACAATGTCGCCGTCATAGACTGCGACGCCCCGCAGCACAGCATACACGGGTTGCGTGAACGTGAAACGGGACTTATCGGCGGGAGCCTCTATTTCAAGGCACTCGCGTGTGACCACTTCCGCAAGATAAGGAAGAACGCCTACCCGGTCATCGCAAGCGACGCCCTTAACGCCCTCGATGACGCCGAAAGGATGCTTGCCGAAGAAGAGGTGAGACCCGACGTCGTGTTCTTCGACATGCCGGGAACCCTGAAAAGCAAGGGCGTGGTCAAGACCCTCTCGCAGATGGACTACATCTTCGCGCCCATGAGTGCCGACCGTTTTGTCGTGGAAAGCACCCTGCAATTCGCCGTGATGTTCCGTGACAACCTCATGACGACGGGACAGGCGAAAACAAAAGGGCTGTACCTGTTCTGGACGATGGTGGACGGCAGGGAGAAGAACGGGCTTTACGACCTGTATGAGGATGTGATCGCCGAGATGGGGCTGCCGGTGCTGTCCACCCGCCTGCCCGACAGCAAGAAGTTCCGGCGCGACCTCTCGGAAGAGCGCAAGAGCGTGTTCCGCTCGACCATCTTCCCGATGGATGCGTCCCTGCTGAAAGGGAGCGGCATCCGTGAGTTCTCGGAAGAGATAAGCCGTATCATCAGACCTCAATAATCATGGGCAGCAGGAAAGTGAACACCGAAGGCATCGACGAAGAGCTGTTGATAGCCTCCATCGGCAGACGCAGGCAGGACGGGACCCTGTACCACGCGCAGGAGCCGCCCGCACCTGCTCCCGAAGAAGAAAGCGTCCCTGAGACGGAACCGCCGCCCGTGCAATATACGGCAAAGGAAAAGCCGCAGAGGGACACCGTCCGCCGCAAACGGCAGGAGGACGACTATTCCGGGCTGTTCCTCCGCCGCAACGAGATAAAGACGCGCCAGTGTGTCTATATCAGCCGCGACGTTCACAGCAAGATTCTCAAAATCGTGAACGACATCGCCGGGCGTGAAATCTCGGTAGGCGGCTACGTGGATACCGTGCTGCGCCAACATCTGGAACAGCACAAGGAGAAAATAAACGAACTGTACAAGAAACAACGTGAAGACTTGATTTGAATATGGAAAAGAACCAGAAAAACAGAAGTCCGCAGCATGACGGCGGCGGTATGCTTGCCCAAGTGCAGGCGAGTGTGGAAATCCTGTCCCCCGTGCCGTTATGCGGCAAATGCGGTGAGAAGGACTATGAACGGCTGTTCATCCGTGATGCCGAAGTGAAGGCACGCGAGGGAAAGATGGCTTATGTGCGCCCGGAGTACCACGACCGCATCATGCGCATCACCCGTGTGATCGGGCATGACCGGCTGTCGCTGTCCGCCTACATCGACCATGTGCTTACGCACCACTTCAACCAGTGCGAGGAGGCGATAAAGAGCCTTTACGCCCAGAATTACGACGCAGTATTTTAACCCTCAAAAAAAGAGAACGTGCATGAGTGAAACAATAAGCATGACTGATATTCTGCTGACCGTATCGGTCGGCTGCAACCTGTGGTTCCTGTTCCTGCTCCTTTATGACAGAATCATGGAAACCAGACTTGTCCGCTTCCTAAGAAGCATAGCCGGACTGTGGCGGTCGTTGGACGGCACGGCTGCAAAAACCGAAACAGTAAAGGACACACCGCCCGCAGACCCCCCGGACATCATCGGCAAGAGCCGTTTCAGGATGGCATCGACCCGGACAACCGCTGCCATACCGACGCAAGAAGCCGCCACTTCGGAAAAAGGCATTGAGCTGACGGAGGAAGAGGCTACTTTTGACGACGGAAACACGGAAACCGTGTCCCGTCCCGCCCAAGTCCCGGAGGATAAACTCGACGAAACTTTCACGAGCCTCACGCCTTCGGAACTGGAATTCGGGGAGGACGAGCCGGAGGAAGAAACTCCCGACGCGCCGAGGGCATCGGGAAGCAGCTTCGACGAGATAGACGATGCGGTCAGAACCGCCAAGACCCCGGAAGCGACAGCGACGGAACGGGAGCGGGCGGCAAAGGTCTTCACCGACATGGAAGGGACGGAACTATACGAGAAGCTGATGACCGGCTCGTCTGAAATGAGCATCCGCATCAAGGGGCTTATCGAAATCCGGCTGAAGAAACCGAAAAAGGATTTTGTCGTCCCGGACAATATTGAGGACTTCGACATCCGCAACTATGTATAACGATAAAAAAAGAATGACAATGAAAACGTAAGACGGCATCATCCACGCGCATGGCGGTACAAGGAACAGCCGGTCCGCAACGGACACACCCAAGTCCGTAGAAACAAACGGGCAATCCACTAAACCAAAGTAAAGTAACCGAATATCAACCGCTCGATAAAGGACCATCCACCCTTTTGACGGCACAAAACAAGAACAGTTTATGAATAAGAACAACAGACAGAAACTTATCCTCTCAGCGGCACTTCTGGTTGCCGCAACCGCCTCCGCCTTCGCGCAGGGAAACGGCATCGCGGGCATCAACGAAGCCACCTCTATGGTGAGTTCGTACTTCGACCCCGGCACGAAACTCATCTACGCCATCGGTGCGGTAGTCGGGCTTATCGGGGGCGTGAAAGTGTACGGGAAATTCTCGTCCGGCGATCCCGACACCTCCAAGACTGCCGCCTCGTGGTTCGGGGCGTGCATCTTCCTGATTGTCGCCGCCACTATCCTGCGCTCATTCTTCCTTTAATAAACCAATGTATGGCTGAATACCCGATAAACAAGGGTATCGGCCGTCCGGTAGAGTTCAAGGGCTTGAAGGCTCAGTACCTCTTCATCTTCTGCGGAGGTCTGCTGGCTCTCTTCGTCCTGTTCGTCATCCTCTACATGGTCGGCATTGACCAGTGGGTATGTATCGGCTTCGGCGTGGCATCGTCTTCCATACTCGTATGGCAGACCTTCGCGCTGAACGCCCGGTACGGCGAACACGGGCTTATGAAATTAGGGGCAACAAGGAGCCATCCCCGATACCTTATCAACCGGCGGCGGATCACCCGATTATTCAAACGGAAACGAAAGGAAGAAACGACATGAGGAATACATCCAAAATGACAACACTGGAAAACAAGTTCCCGCTATTAGCGGTGGAACAAGGCTGCATCATTTCCAAAGACGCCGACATCACGGTGGCTTTCGAGGTGGAGCTGCCGGAGCTTTACACCGTGACGGGCGCGGAGTACGAGGCGATACACGGCTGCTGGTGCAAGGCGATCAAGGTGCTGCCGGACTTCTCCATCGTCCACAAGCAGGACTGGTTCATCAAGGAGAAGTACACGCCGGAATTGCAGAAGGAGGACATGAGCTTTTTAAGCCGCTCTTTCGAACGTCACTTCAACGAGCGTCCGTACCTGAAGCACACCTGCTACCTCTACCTGACCAAGACGACGAAGGAGCGTAACCGGATGCAGAGCAATTTCAGTACGCTGTGCCGGGGGCATATCATCCCGAAGGAACTGGACAAGGAAACCGCCGCGAAGTTCATGGAGGCTGCGGAACAGTTCGAGCGCATCATCAACGACAGCGGCTTCGTCAGGCTGCGCCGCCTCTCCACCGACGAGATAGTGGGGACGGACGGCAAAGCCGGACTGATAGAGCGTTATTTCTCGCTCATGCCCGAAGGCGATGCCACGTTGCAGGACATCGACCTCTCGGCACGGGAGATGCGCATCGGCGACAACCGCCTGTGCCTGCACACCCTGTCCGACGCGGAAGACCTTCCCGGCACGGTGGCTACCGACACCCGGTATGAAAAACTCTCCACCGACCGCTCGGACTGCCGCCTCTCCTTCGCATCCCCGGTGGGGCTGCTGCTCTCCTGCAACCACATCTACAACCAGTACGTGATTATCGACAACAGCGAGGAGAACCTCCAAAAATTCGAGAAGTCCGCAAGGAATATGCAGTCGCTCTCGCGCTATTCAAGAAGCAACAGCATCAACCGCGAGTGGATAGACCGCTACCTGAACGAGGCGCACTCCTACGGGCTGACCTCGGTGCGGGCGCACTTCAACGTCATGGCGTGGAGCGACGACGCGGAGGAGCTGAAGCACATAAAGAACGACGTGGGCAGCCAGCTGGCAAGTATGGAGTGCGTGCCGCGCCACAACACCATCGACTGCCCGACACTTTATTGGGCGGCGATGCCCGGCAATGCTGCGGACTTCCCGGCGGAAGAGAGTTTCCACACCTTCATCGAGCAGGCGGTGTGCCTTTTCACGGAGGAAACCAACTACCGCAGTTCGCTCTCGCCCTTCGGCATCAAGATGGTGGACAGGCTCACGGGAAAACCGCTGCACCTCGACATTTCAGACCTGCCGATGAAGCGGGGCATCACCACAAACCGCAACAAGTTCTTATTAGGTCCTTCGGGCAGCGGCAAGTCGTTCTTCATGAACCATCTTGTGCGACAATACTACGAGCAGGGCGCGCATGTGGTATTGGTGGACACGGGAAACTCCTATCAGGGGCTATGCGAGATGATACGGCGCAAGACGGGCGGCACGGACGGCGTGTATTTCACCTACACGGAGGAGAAGCCCATCAGTTTCAACCCGTTCTACACCGACGACTACGTGTTCGACGTGGAGAAGAAGGACAGCATCAAGACGCTGCTGCTGACGCTCTGGAAGTCGGAGGACGACAAGGTGACGAAAACCGAAAGCGGGGAATTGGGAAGTGCCGTGAGTGCCTACATCGAGCGCATCAGGGCAGACCGGAGCATCGTCCCCTCGTTCAACACCTTCTACGAGTACATGCGCGACGACTACCGCCGGGAACTGGCGGAGCGTGACATCAAGGTGGAGAAGGAGGACTTCAACATCGACAACATGCTCACCACCATGCGGCAGTATTACCGGGGCGGACGCTATGACTTCCTGCTCAACTCGGCGGAGAATATCGACCTGCTGGGCAAACGGTTCATCGTCTTCGAGATTGATTCCATCAAGGACAACCGCGAACTGTTCCCGGTAGTGACCATCATCATCATGGAAGCCTTCATCAACAAGATGCGGCGTCTGAAAGGTGTGCGTAAGCAGCTTATCGTGGAAGAGGCTTGGAAGGCTCTTTCTTCGGTAAATATGGCTGATTACCTGCGCTATATGTACAAGACGGTGCGCAAGTATTTCGGTGAGGCAATCGTGGTGACGCAGGAGGTGGACGACATCATTTCCTCGCCCGTCGTCAAGGAGAGCATCATCAACAACTCGGACTGTAAAATCCTGCTCGACCAGCGCAAGTACATGAACAAGTTCGACCAGATTCAGGCGTTGCTCGGACTGACGGAGAAGGAAAAGTCGCAGATACTTTCCATCAATATGGCGAACAACCCCTCACGGCTCTACAAGGAGGTGTGGATAGGCTTGGGCGGCACGCAGTCGGCGGTCTATGCCACCGAGGTGAGCGCGGAAGAGTATCTGGCGTACACCACCGAGGAAACGGAAAAGGTGGAGGTGTACCGTCTGGCGGAGCAATTGGGCGGAGACATCGAAGCCGCCATCCGGCAGCTTGCCGAAAGACGGAGAAACAAGAAATAAGTAATCAATAATCAGTAAAACAGATTTATCAACGAAAAAAGAAAAGCGTATGAGCATATCAAGAATGAAGATGCTGCAAGTCAGCAAGTGTTTAATCGGATTGGCGGTCATGGTGCTGCAATCCTGCGACGTGGCGGAGAACCGCCGCGACCTGCTGTGCGGGAACTGGGAAAGCGTGGAGGGCAAGCCCGACGTGCTTATCTACAAGGAGGGCGGAGCCTACAAGGTGACGGTATTCAAACGGAGCGGCATCCGCCGCAGGTTGAAACCGGAAACCTATCTCTTGCAGGAGGAGAACGGCAACCTGTTCATGAACACCGGATTCCGCATCGACGTGGCGTATAACGAAGCCACCGACGTGCTGACCTTCTCACCGAATGGGGACTACGTGCGTGTGAAGCCGCAGCCGGAAACTCCGGTAGAAAAATAATAAACCGCTAAAATCCAAAGAAACATGAGAACAAGAATAACATTCGCCATCTGCCTGTGCCTGCTTTTCGCGGGCAGGGCTTCCGCCCAATGGGTCGTGAGCGATCCGGGAAATCTGGCGCAGGGCATCATCAACGCCTCGAAGAACATCATCCACACCTCGAAGACCGCCACGAACATGGTGAACAACTTTCAGGAAACGGTGAAAATCTACGAGCAGGGCAAGAAGTATTATGACGCTCTCAAATCGGTGAACAATCTGGTCAAGGACGCCCGCAAGGTGCAGCAGACCATCCTGATGGTGGGCGACATCACGGACATCTACGTGACCAACTTCCAAAAGATGCTGCGCGACGACAACTTCACGGTGGAGGAACTCGGAGCCATCGCCTTCGGCTACACGAAGCTGCTGGAAGAATCCAATGACGTGCTTACGGAGCTGAAGAACGTGGTGAACATCACCACGCTCTCCATGACGGACAAGGAGCGCATGGACGTGGTGGAACGCTGCCACTCCAAGATGAAGCGTTACCGCAACCTCGTGAGCTACTACACCAACAAGAACATCAGCGTGAGCTACCTGCGTGCGAAGAAGAAAAACGACCTCGACCGCATCATGGGGCTGTACGGGAGCATGAACGAAAGATACTGGTAGCCTATGGAGTTCGACAACCTTCACCAGATTCTCCGCTCGCTCTACGAGCAGATGATGCCGCTGTGCGCTGACATGGCGGGCGTGGCTAAAGGCATCGCCGGGCTGGGCGCGCTCTTCTATGTCGCCTACCGGGTATGGCAGTCGTTGGCGAGAGCCGAACCCATAGACGTCTTCCCGATGCTCCGCCCCTTTGCCATCGGTCTGTGCGTCATGTTCTTCCCTACGGTGGTGCTTGGCACGATAAACAGCGTCCTCTCGCCCGTCGTGCAGGGTACGGCGAAACTGCTCGAAACGCAGACTTTGGACATGAACAAGTACCGGGAGCAGAAGGACAGGCTGGAATACGAGGCGATGGTGCGCAATCCCGAAACCGCCTACCTCGTGTCCAACGAGGAGTTTGACAAACAGTTGGAGGAATTGGGCTGGTCGCCCTCCGACATGGTGACGATGGCGGGGATGTATATCGACCGGGGGATGTACAAGATGAAGAAGGGCATCCGCGACTTCTTCCGCGAGATACTGGAACTGATGTTCCAAGCCGCCGCCCTCGTGATAGACACCATCCGCACGTTCTTCCTCGTGGTGCTGGCGATACTCGGTCCGATAGCCTTCGCCATATCGGTGTGGGACGGCTTCCAAAGCACGCTCACGCAGTGGATATGCCGCTACATTCAGGTCTATCTGTGGCTGCCCGTGTCGGACATATTCAGCACCATACTCGCCAAGATTCAGGTGTTGATGCTCCAGAGCGACATCGAGCGCATGCAGACCGACCCCAACTTCTCGCTGGATTCCAGCGACGGGGTGTATATCGTGTTCATGATTATCGGCATCATCGGCTACTTCACCATTCCGACGGTGGCGGGCTGGATCATCCAAGCCGGGGGCATGGGCGGCTACGGGCGCAACGTGAACCAGATGGCGGGACGCGCCGGAGGCATGGCGGGCAGCGTGGCGGGTGCTACCGCAGGAAATGTGGTAGGACGTGCCGGGAAACTGCTGAAATAATCAATGTGCAATTATAAACGGAAAAAGTAAAATGGAATTCAAGTCACTTAAAAACATCGAATCATCGTTCAGGCAGATACGCCTGTTCGGTATCGTCTTCCTCTCGCTGTGCGCCGTGATAACGGTATGGAGCGTGTGGAGTTCCTACCGCTTCGCGGAGCGGCAGCGGGAAAAGATTTATGTGCTGGACAACGGCAAGTCGCTGATGCTGGCACTCTCGCAGGACCTCTCGCAGAACCGTCCGGCGGAAGCGAGGGAGCATGTGCGCCGCTTCCACGAGCTGTTTTTCACGCTCTCGCCCGAAAAGAGCGCGATAGAACACAACGTGAAGCGTGCGTTGCTGCTGGCGGACAAGAGCGTGTACAACTACTATTCGGACTTCGCCGAGAAGGGGTACTACAACCGCATCATCGCCGGGAACATCAACCAAGTGCTGAAGGTGGACAGCGTGGTGTGCGACTTCAACGGCTATCCCTACCGTGCCGTGACCTACGCCACGCAGAAAATCATCCGGCAGAGCAACGTCACCGAGCGCAGCCTCGTGACCACATGCCGCCTCTTGAACTCGTCCCGTTCGGACGACAACCCCAACGGGTTCACCATCGAAGGATTCACCATCATCGAGAACAAGGATTTACAAACCATCAAAAGGTAAACGGACATGAAGAAAATCAAGAAATCACTGTGGAGTGCGTACTGGAAACTCCACGACAAAAAGAAAATGCTAGTGGAACGGCTCAAAGGGTATCTGGACGGCTTGCCGCCGAAGACACGCAGGCGCATCGTGCTGGCGATGCTCGCCACATTCGCCACGCTTGCCCTCTACACTTTCGGTAAAGCCGTCTATGACATCGGCAGGAATGACGGCAGCCGGATGGTGATAGACCATGCCGGACAGGTGGAACTGTCCGTGAAGCCGGATAACAATCACAACGTAACACCTTATTTATATGGAACAGACGAAGAATGAACCCAAAAACGAAAACAAGGCGGCTCCCGGCAACGACAAGCCGAAAAAGGAGCGCAAGCCGCTGACCGAAGCCCAACGGCTGAAACGCCAGAAAATGATAGTGCTTCCTGCTATGGTGCTGGTATTCATCGGGGCGATGTGGCTGATATTCGCCCCGTCCTCCGGCAAGGAGCAGGAGCCGGGAACGGGCGGCTACAACATCGAGATGCCCGATGCGGACAAGGAGAACCGCCGGATTATCGGTGACAAGGCGAAAGCCTACGAGCAGGGGGCGATGGAGGAAAGGCAGGAGAACCGCAGCCGCGCCATGCAGCAGTTGGGCGACCTGTTCGACCGCGAAACGGCGGAAGCGGACAATGGCGGCGACTTCGACCTTGCCAATCCCGGCGGAACGGAAGAGGCGGTGAAGCCCGCACCGAAGACCATCCAATCATCGGCAGCCGCCTACCGTGACCTCAATGCCACGCTCGGCAACTTCTACGAGCAGCCGAAGAACGACAATGCGGAGATGGACGAACTGCTGGAACGCATCGCCACGCTCGAATCCGAACTGGAAAGCGGAAAAGAGAGAAGCTCCACGATGGACGAGCAGGTGGCACTCATGGAAAAATCCTACGAACTGGCGGCGAAGTACATGGGCGGTCAGAACGGCACGCAGGCGGCAGCGGGACAGACCGCAGAGCCGTCCCCCGTGCAGAAAACCGGAAAGAACACGGCAAAACCCGTCAGGCAAGTGACGCACCAAGTGGTGTCCTCGCTCGGACAGCCCATGAGCAATGCCGAATTTGTCACCACGTTCTCGCAGGAGCGCAACCGCAGTTTCAACACGGCGGTGGGCGTCACGACCGTATCGGACAGGAACACCATACCGGCATGTGTCTATGGGGCGCAAAGCGTGACGGACGGGCAGGCGGTCAGGTTGCGGCTGCTGGAGCCGATGGCGGTAGCTGAGAGGATCATCCCACGTAATACGGTGGTGGTCGGCGCAGCCAAGATTCAGGGCGAACGGCTCGGCATTGAAATCACCTCTCTGGAACACGACGGTACGATTATCCCGGTGGAGTTGGAGGTCTATGACACAGACGGGCAGCCCGGCATATTCATCCCCAACTCGATGGAGATGAACGCTGTCCGGGAGGTTGCCGCCAACATGGGCGGTTCGCTCGGCAGCAGCATCAACATCTCCACCAATGCCGGGGCGCAGCTCGCCTCCGACTTGGGCAAGGGGCTGATACAAGGCACGAGCCAGTACATTGCCAAGAAGATGCGCACCGTCAAAGTGCATCTGAAAGCCGGGTATAGGGTCATGCTCTATCAGGAGGTGAATTAAGGAAACAATCAATCAAATTTTTATTTACCACTAAAAATCCAAAGTAATGAGAAAAGTAATCATGATGTTTGCCCTCGCTATGGGCATCGCAACTGCCAACGCGCAGGAAAACGTAACCGTTGAAACGACCAACGGCAGTGAACAACCGACCTTGACAAAAGAGGTCTATCCGCAGAAGGAAGCGAACGGCGACCTGTATCACGGTCTGACGAGAAAGCTGGGTTTTGACCGCATGGTTCCCCCGCACGGCTTGGAAGTGACCTACGACAAGACCGTGCATGTCATCTTCCCGGCGGAGGTGCGCTATGTCGATTTAGGCTCGCCCGACCTGATCGCGGGCAAAGCCGACGGAGCGGAGAACGTCATCCGCGTGAAGGCTACCGTGAGGAACTTCCCGAACGAAACCAATATGTCCGTAATCACGGAGGACGGGAATTTTTACACTTTCAACGTGAAGTACGCCGCCGAACCGCTGCTGCTCAACGTGGAGATGTGCGACTTCATCCATGACGGCGAGGCGGTGAACCGTCCGAACAACGCGCAGGAAATCTACCTGAAAGAATTAGGCAGTGAAAATCCCATGCTGGTACGCCTTATCATGAAGTCCATCCACAAGCAGAACAAGCGTGAGGTGAAGCATATCGGCTGCAAGCGTTTCGGCATCCAGTACCTTCTGAAAGGCATCTACACGCACAACGGGCTTCTGTATTTCCACACGGAAATCAGGAACCAGAGCAACGTGCCTTTCGATGTGGACTACATCACGTGGAAAATCGTGGACAAGAAGGTGGCGAAGCGTACCGCCGTGCAGGAGCGTATCATCCTGCCGCTCCGCGCGCAGAACTACGCCACGCTCGTGCCGGGCAAAAAAAGCGAACGCACGGTCTTCACGATGGCGAAGTTCACCATCCCCGACGGCAAGTGCCTCGTGGTGGAGCTGAACGAGAAAAACGGGGGGCGTCACCAGTCTTTCGTGATTGAGAACGAGGACTTGGTGCGCGCCAATACCATCAATGAACTTCAAGTGCGCTGACCATGAGAAAGCACATCGCAATAATCATCGCGTCGCTTGCCCTGTTCACAGGGCAGGCGCACGCCCAGCGATGCCTGCCGAAGATGCAGGGCATCGAGGCAAGGGCGAATCTGGCAGATGGCTTCAAACCCGGCGGCAACGACGGCGGGTACAGTTTCGGGGCGGCTCTCTCCACTTACACGAAGAAGGGTAACAAATGGGTGTTCGGAGGTGAGTATCTCCTGAAAAACAACCCGTACAAGGACACCGCCATACCTGTGGCGCAGTTCACGGCGGAAGGCGGCTACTATTTCAAGATACTTTCCGATGCCCGTAAAATCGTGTTCGTCTATGCGGGGGCTTCGGCTCTCGCCGGGTATGAATCGGTGAATTGGGGCGAAAAGGTACTGCATGACGGCTCGACACTGCATGACCGGGACGCCTTCGTCTACGGCGGTGCGCTGACGCTCGATGTGGAGTTTTACGTGGCTGACCGTATCGCCCTGCTCGCCAACCTCCGGGAGCGTTGCCTGTGGGGTGGCGACACCCGGAAGTTCCACTGCCAATGGGGGCTGGGCATCAAGTTCGTCATCAACTGATGCGCCGCATGGAACGGACGGATATAGACGCCATGAGGCAAATATCCCTCGCGGACTTTCTCGCACGGTTGGGACATGAGCCTGTCCGAAGGAGCGGAAACGAACTTTGGTATCGTGCGCCGTACCGCAGTGAACGCACGCCCTCTTTCCGCGTAAACGTGGCGAAACGACTCTGGTACGACTTCGGTTTGGGCAGGGGCGGCGACATCTTCACGCTTGCCGGGGAGTTTGCCCGAAGCGGCGACTTCATGGCGCAGACGAGATTCATAGCGGAAACCGCCCGTATGCCGTTGGTCGCAGCGGAAAAGCCGTTGTACCTGCCGGAACCGTCCAAACCTGCCTTTGAGGGAGTGGAAGCCGTCCCACTGCTCCGCTCACCACTGACGGAATATCTGGCGGAACGGGGCATCCCTTATGCCGTTGCATCTCGTCACTGCTGCCGTCTGAACTACGGCGTGCGTGGAAAACGGTATTTCGCAATCGGTTTCCCGAACGTGGCTGGCGGCTATGAAATCCGGAGCAAACTATTCAAAGGTTGCGTACCACCGAAAGATGTGTCACTGATAAAACCGGAAGATACCGCCTCTGACGTGTGCAGCGTGTTCGAGGGCTTCATGGACTTTTTGTCCGCTGACACACTCGGCATAGGCGGCAATGGCGACAGCCTTGTGCTGAACTCCGTCGCCAACATAGGCAAGGCGGTGAAACACTTGGACGGGTACAGGCGTATCGACTGCTTCCTCGACCGTGACGAAGCCGGGCGGAGGACGCTTGACGTTCTTGGCAAACGCTACGGCGGACGTGTCACCGACCGTTCCGCACTCTATGACGGTTGCAAGGACTTGAACGAGTATCTGCAACTGACAGCAAAAAAAGAAATGAACAATAACTTAAAAATCAAAGGACAATGAACATACTGAACAACAAGAACAAGAGAACATCCATCTTCAAGGCGTTGGCACTCTGCCTGTTCGCCGCCGTGTCGCTCACCCTCGCATCGTGTGACGATGACATGGACATCCAGCAATCCTATCCGTTCACGGTGGAAACGATGCCCGTGCCCAACAAGGTCACAAAGGGGCAGACGGTGGAAATCCGCTGTGAGCTGAAAAGGACGGGCGATTACGCCAACACGCTCTACACCATCCGGTATTTCCAGTTCGAGGGGGAAGGCACGCTGAAAATGGCGGGCGGCATCACTTTCCTGCCCAACGACCGCTACCTGCTCGAAAACGAGAAGTTCCGGCTGTACTATACGGCAGAGGGCGACGAGGCGCACAACTTCATCGTGGTGGTTGAGGACAATTTCAAAAATTCCTACGAATTGGAATTTGACTTCAACAACCGGAACGTGAAGGATGACATTCAGACCGTCATCCCCATAGGCAATTTCAAACCTCTGCCGAGATGATGCGTGCATTCATGGCTATCCTCTGTTCGCTTCTGGCGGTCTGCTCCGTGTCCGCACGGGACAGCCGTCAGAAGGGGACGGACGGGCAGGCGGCAATCTACCGCCTGCCGCCTTTCGAGCGGGCGGTTCGCTGTACGAAGTATTTTGAGGGCTGGCACTCGGAGAAACACCACCCATACGTGGGCTGGGGTCATCAGGTGCAGCCGGGGGAAAGGTATTCGGCACGCACCATGACGAAGCGGCAGGCGGACGCGCTCCTGCGGAAAGACTTGCGGAAGTTCTGCGCCATGTTCCGCAAATTCGGGCGTGACAGTCTGCTCCTTGCCACGCTCGCCTACAATGTCGGTCCATACCGGCTTTTGGGGAGCGGGAAGATACCCAAAAGCACGCTGATCCGAAAATTGGAGGCGGGCGACAGGAACATTTACCGGGAATATATCGCTTTCTGCAACTACAAGGGTAAACGGCACGCCATGTTGCTCAAACGGAGAAAGGCGGAGTTTGCGCTGCTGTACATTCCGTAATATGGCAAATGCCTGACAAATGAAACTCCGATGAAGCCGCAACTTCATCGGAGTTTCCGCTTTTCATACATTCGGGATTTTTCCTTTGCCGATTACTTCACCGTCCCTGCAATGCTCTATGATGCCGGGCGAAAATCCCATCTCCCCGATTGCGATATGCCGGATATACTCCGCATATTCCTGACCTTGAAAATTCCTCCCCGTGAGGTTTTTGAAAATCATCCTTATGCTTGTCCCGTCATCGCTGTGCAGGATGATTTTTCCGTTCTGCCTGATTTCTTCCATGATTGAAACTTGTTTTGGTGAATACTATCGTAGATTGGGACAGCGGTTTCTTTGCTACTTTCTTTGTCCGCCATCATGCTCACCGAAAGAAAGTAGGGCGGCTTTCGCCGCCACCACTCAAAAACGGGTGTAGAGTCCCGTTACCATCGTGAACATTTCTTCCAGCATATCGCAATATATGCCCTCGTGCGTTTCGATGTCCTTTGTCTTGCACTCGAATGTCTTTTTACTGAACGTCCTGCGGTAGAAACGCATATTGTAGAGGTCTAAGCCGGCATCGTAGATGATGTCAAGGCGGTTTGCGCTTGTCTTGTTCCTCGCAAGGCTCATGCGTAAGCCGTTGCCCATGTCTGTAAAGTCCTTGCTTCCCGTCATGGCGGCAAAGCGTCTGCCGCCTATCTGCTGTAAAATCGTCTTTGCTATCATGCTTTTCTTGGTTTTAGGTTGGCGGTGCGGACACCGCCAACTTGTTTAACATTCTGTTATCTCGGCAATGGGTGTGTTTCGTTTCAACCATTCCATCAGGCACTCCATATTGTACTCGCTTGTGATGACTGCCGTATGGCTATTGATGGCGGTAAACCTGCTGCTCTCGTAGTCGTCTATCCACCCTTTTAGGGTATCAACTCCCCACGCTTCGGCATCGTCAAAGATGCCGTCCAATGCTTTGATAGGCTCGCTGAACTTCACTATCAGCGTTTGATAGGCTGTGTTCATCGGTTGTCCTCCTTCCCTCCCTTTGCCATGACCCACTTGTCCCGTGCGGCTCGGCACTCGTCCAATGTGGGTTTTACACAAGAGTATAACTCTCCGTCCGTGTGTCGGTAGTCGTACTGCACAAGTGTCCGCTTGCGTCTGCCGATACCTAATTGGAAACGCTCGTATTTCTCCGTACCTGCTTCGGTGCAGGTGCTTATTCCGTTGATGGTCATTCGTGTTGCCATAATCGTTGATTTTATTTAGAGTGGTTAAAAATGTACTGACAGCACTCTGTTTTGCATCACCATTTCGGGGTTGCTCGTATAGCGTTGGTGTAGGTAGAAATGGTGGGAGCCGAAGCCGTAAAGGAAAAACCTGTCAAGTTCGTGTTTTTCGGCAAAGTCCTTTACACTCCGTCTTAACTGCTCCTCACTCGTTGCCAGAGTGAGGAGGTTCACAAATTCAAGGAACATCGTGGGGATTTTATCGTCCCACAGACAAATCATACTTTCAATTCTTACTTCCATACTATTGGGTATTATAGGTTGATACTATGCCGCTTCCATTCGCTGGCGGATAAGGTTCACGTTGCTGTTCACAAGGTTTACAATGCGGTCGTGGTACTCGGTATTGGAATTGTGCAAGCCACGACTTTGCACAACTTCCAATGTCTTCAAGGAAACCTCCACCGTTTCTATGCGCTTGCCGTCAATGGTGGCGGATAGGATAAGGGAGTTCTTTTCAAGGAAATAGGAGTTGGAAAACACGCAATGGTGCAGTTCCGTCCCTTCCGCTGCAAACTCCGCAACGCTCTCCAACACACGCACCTGCAAAGTGCCGTCCGTAAAGGCAATGCCGAAGAATATGCCTTTGAGTTTGCGGTATGCCTTCTCGTGCTTCTTCGCTTGGCGGATGCGTTCCTCCAACTTCTTGCGCTCTATCTCCTTGTTGCGCTTGTGCATAAGTCTGTCGTGTTCGGCTTTGAGGTCGGTGGGGCAAACGTACTTCGGGCTGTTCGTATCCTTGCCGAAATGCCGCAGGAGGTCTATGGTGTCACGCCACATGGAGCCGTCCGAAATGGTGTAGCCGTTGCGGATACATATCTTCACGGATGCCCAATACCTCTCCATGTCAAAGGAACTGCGGATGTAGTGGCGCAACATGGGGTATTGCCCTGCCTTCAACAGCGTTTCGGCTCGGCTGTCGGAAAGGATAGCCGTGAAAAGGTCGTAAGGCAGGATGTTGTGGTATTCGCCGTTGAATCCGTTGCGTTTCAGTTCGGGAATGAAACGCTGTCGGGGATAGGTGCAGACGGGGTTTATATCGTATGCACGGAGTTTGTTGTTCTTGCGTACCTCCATGTCGCTGTATTCCGCCCATAGGTCGTAGTAAAGTATGGACATACCACGCAGTCGGGCAACGGTGACGGTTGTGCCTTTGGGCGAAATCCACCTTTGCACCACTTCATAAATGGAATACCCGGCTGCCTGTCCTGCCTTGTATCTGGACTTGACGAAGAAGAAGCGTATCACTTGGTACTGCTTGCAGGTGGTGACGATGGAGAAATACTCGTTCTCGCTGAACACGCTCTTTCGGGTGCGCAACGCTTCCAACTCCATTCCGCAATGCGGGCAGGTGCATCCGCAAACGGTGTCCGCAAGGTCATGTTCACTCCTACACGAATGTCCGCACTCGGTGCAGATGTTCGTGCCGTCCGCCCTCTTGATGGCGTAATGCTTGAAGCAATGGCGGAAAGCGTATGCCCTCTGTGTGGCGGTCAATTTCGGCAGTCGCTCGCTCAATCGTGCGACTTCCTGCTGTATGGGTGTTCTCGGTTTCATAATCAGAAATTGAATAGGTTGGGTTGTTGTACTTCTTGTGCGGTCGCTTTGGTGGCGGTTCTCGGCTTGCTGCGGTTCTGTAACTTGCGGAGTTCCTCCTCTTGGTATCTGCGGACTGCGTTCTGCCGTGCTTCCGCCTTTTCCTCTGCCGTGAGTTCCACAACGTGGTTCACCGCCACTTGGCATTGGATTGGCTTGCCCACCTCTATCTCGTTCTCGTCATAGTAGTGGACTGCTTGCCCGAATATCTCCCCGTCCGTGAAGCCGTTGCAACCGCTCCGCTGCACGTAGTTGAGAATGTAGGTGACGCAATCGTCTATGTTCTTGGCAGGGTTGCGGTAGTTTTTCGCAAAGAGCGCATCTTCCGCCGCACGCTGCTCCAAGTGCATCTGTATCGTTCTCTTGAAATGTTCTGTTCCTTTCATATCGCTGTCGTTTTTAGATTGTCTGTTTCAGTATCTCTCTCCAATAGGTCGGCTCAACCTCGCTCAAAAGGAAGTCTGTAAAGTCCCTCCGTGCGTCCTTGTTCAGTTCTCGGTAGAGTTCACGGAACACGGATATGTTGCCGTTGATGTATGTTTCCACCATGTACACGAAGATGTTGTCCACCTCGTAGTATCTGCACTGCTGCGCTGCCGTTTTGCTGCTTCTCTTTGCCATGTCAGTAGGGGTTAAAGGGTGAATAACCAAAGGATGAAGCCGAAGAAGGCAATAGTGGAAAGGATAGCCACGATTACACCTATCGCCACTCGGAACACTCCGTTTACAATCTCTCTAATAATGCCCCAAAAGATGCCGAACATCCCGAAGGCGGTGCGCACCATCAAGCCGCATATCGCAAGCCCTATGTACTGCGCCATTTGTCTGAAATTTGCCGTTGCCGTCATATCTTCGCTGTTTTTGATTTTTTTGTTTTTTAATGCGGATTCAAGAGCTGAGGGAGTTGAGTTTCAAACTATCTTATCTGTCTCTCGTTTATCCGACATTTTTTTTATGCGTCTTTCTGTCGCATTGGTCGTTTTCGTTTCGGGTGCTTGAAAAGGTAGGGATTAGGGAATGCAAGGTTTTTCGGGAAAAATACTACCCGCAGGGCTGGAGATTTTTTCCGAAAACAGGAGGCTTGACCTTGCATTCCCGTCCAATCCCGGAATTACCTTTGCGCCCAGAACGGAAATGACTGTCTGATGCGGCTCACTGAAAGACGCGAAAATGGAGGTAAACGGAAGTGGAGGCAGATTGGACAGGAAAACTTCAAAAGAGAAATCCGTAAAAAAGGGAAAACGCCAAAAGGAAAAGGGACATAGCCGGAGGCGTGAAACCGGGCAAACCACCGGCAAGGAAGTATGATTTTATATGTCTGGCCGAGCGTGTACGGTCGGACGGATAAAATCATTCTTCCCGGTTTGCCTGCCGTGTGTGACGGCTTGTTCCATTTATGGATCGGGCGGTCAGACACGGCTTTCCGCTTACGGCTCAAAGGAACAGTGGAAAAAGAAAAATCGTCAGAAACCCGTAAAAGCACCTCTTTGGCATAAGCACAAAAGAAATGGGCCTTGCATCATTAGTCTAAACTGTTGTTTAGGCGTGAGGCAAAGCCCTTTTCTCCGCTTATGCGTAGTCGGCATACGTTCGACCAAAATCCTTTTGGGCGATGGTGTGCCGACGGACAAAACCGCTTTTACGGAAAAACTTGTATGAGAAGAAAAAAATTAGGGAGATTCATTTCAAAATCTCCCGTTTTATTGTTACTTTTGCATACGAAGAGTTCTTTGAAGGTTACGCAACGCGCAGAAGGATGATGCAGTAGATAACTAACTAAATCGTAACCTATTACTATCATGAGCAATTAACCTACGCTCAGTTCCAATAAATTACACTCTTTTCGTAACTTCAATATACAAATATACGTAATGATGCATCCAACCGTTTCGGTCAGGATGCCAATCACCGTATTGATCCTACCTATTCATTCGGTTTCTCCTGGAGAGCTTCAGAAGAGGACTTCATGAGGAAATATGTAAAATGGATAACAACTTTAAACTTCCGCGGCACCTATGGTATTCAAGGAAATGCAGTAACGCGCATTAGTCCGGATTTGATTTTAAATCAGGGGAAAGTGGCTAATCTATACAACAGATATCAGTCTACCATCTCCCAAATCCCAAATCCGAATCTATCATGGGAACGTACCAAATCATGGAATTTCGGTGTAGACCTGGAATTATTCAGTATGTTTTATATGAATTTGGAATATTATACAAGACGCTCCAATGCCATTGTTGAACTGGAATTACCTTATGAATATGGAATAACATCCATGAAACGCAACGGTGGTATTATCCACAACAGAGGTATCGAATACACATTAACTTTTACCCCGATACAGAAACGGGACTATGCATTAAGTGTCAGTTTGAATGCTTCCAAGAACTGGAATGAAGGCGGACATACAGACATTGATGTCAATGCAGCTTCCTTCTTAAGTGGACGTTCAGATATTGTATTAAAAGAAGGATATCCGCTCAGCAGTTTCTGGTCATACTCTTTTGCAGGATTAGACGGAAAAACCGGTGAAGCTTTATTCAATCTTTTGGATATTCCGGAAGAAGAACGTAGCAGACAAATAGATCCGACTACTTATCTGGTATATTCTGGTCAGAAAGAGCCTTATTTCACCGGTGGATTGAGCTTAAGTTTCCGCTATAAATCATTAACTTTAAACACCAGTTTTTCACTTTTACTCGGCAACAAGAAGCGTCTGCCATCACCATACAACCAATTCGCTAGTTCTTATTATATGCCGGATCCATATACAAATATAAACCGCGATTTACTGAACCGTTGGAAAGAACCGGGAGACGAAGCCCATACAATCATTCCTTCTTTACCCAAAGCAGGAATGGCTTATATAGAATTGCCCAACAATGAGAATGTTTATAGCATTCCATTATGGGAACAATCTGACGCTATGGTGGTCAGTGGTTCTTTCTTACGCTGCCGTAACATCGGCCTATCCTGGCAAATGAAACGTGAGTGGTGCGAAAAAATATATATGAAAAATCTATCACTCAACTTTAACATGGATAACATCTTTGTTATCGCCAGCAAACGTTTCAACGGTTTCGACCCGGAAGTTAGCAACAGTGTACTTCCACGGAATTATTCATTAGGTATTAACATTGGTTTCTAAAAAAATAAAAAGATAGACAATGAAAAGAATTATATATATACTAACAGGAATAGTCTTACTATCACTATCCTCTTGCTCAGATTTTCTAGAGCCTAAATCTCAAAGTGAGTACGTTCCCAAAGATGCAAATGCTTTGCAAGAAATGTTAATCGGTTCTGCTTATCCCAAACAGGATAAAAGCAATTTCCTACTACCCTTTCTTAGCTTCTTAGACGATGACATTCAGTTCCACAAAACTGATTATGAATTTAGCATCAACTCTCTAAAAAATATAGAAGCCAAACAAGCTGTTTATACATGGCAACCGGATATGTTTTTCATTATGGAAAGAAATGGTTATCCTCTTCAGAATATCTGGGAAGGATACTATAACTATATCTTAGGCGCAAATGCAGCTCTTGATTATATCGGTGACGTAAATGGTACGGAGGCTGAAAAAAATTATGTAATAGCCCAATCCCTCGGATTAAGAGCTTTCTATTATTTTATGTTAGTCAATCATTTTGGAGCACCATACAACTATAACAAACAGGCTTTAGGAGTTCCACTCAAACTAGACAGCAACCTGCTACCTGAAGACCAACTATTAATGACACGAAACACCGTTGAGGAAGTATACAACCAAATTGTGGACGATCTGAATGAAGCTGAACGTTTATTCCTTACTTTAAGCAAAGATAAACAATATGAACCGAATTATCTGGTTAGCCTTCCAATGATACAATTGCTGAAGTCCCGCGTCTTTCTCTATATGGAAAACTGGAAAGATGCAGCCATATACGCCAACAAAGTAATAAAAGACTGGTCCTTCGCTTTAGTAGACTTAAATAACCTCCCTTCTCCAACAGTGGCAGAGCCTTATTATAATTTTACATCTTTAAAATCATCTGAGGTTATTTGGTTATACGGAAGCGTTTCAGACCTTACCGTGTTCAATGATCAGGCGGTAGAGTATGAGGAAGAAGGTTACTTCGGTAATACCACCACCTATTACCGAGAAGCTTTTATCGCTTCTGACAACCTGATTGAAAGCTTTGAAGATGGAGATTTAAGAAAAGAAAAGTATATAGCAAAAGAGTTCAATAAAGATGATGAAGTTTTCTATGAAGACTCTTATACTACTTTCGGTAAATACAAACTTTCGGCTACAGGTGAGCCTAGTGGATCGGAAAACTTTGCCTTATCCTTCCGACTAGGTGAGGCCTATTTAAATCTAGCAGAAGCAGCTGCTCATAATAATGATGAAGGTACAGCACTCTCTGCTTTAAAAACCTTACTGGCTAAACGTTATGACCCCGACAAATTTGTTGAACCTACCGGATTGACAGGCGATGCACTCAAAACTTTCATCAAAAATGAAAGAAGAAAAGAACTTTGTTTTGAAGGGCAACGATGGTTTGACCTCCGACGCTACGGAATGCCACAAATCATTCATAGATGGGGAGAACAGGTATATACATTAAAACAGAATGACCCTTCCTATACCATGCCTATACCGGACGCTGTCTTGATTAAAAATAAGAAACTGGAACAGAACCCTTTAGCTCCAAAACGGGAAAGTTAATAATATATATCTGATGAATTAAACAAAGGAAATGAATATGAGAAATATATATATCTTATGGGGGGTACTTGCTTGTATGGCATTCACCTCATGTTATGAAGAAGACACACTGACTCCTACAGAAGGAGGCGTTGAATTACGCTTCAAGGTACCTCAAGGAAATAATAGTTGGGACAATGACATCGCTCAAATATACGAAGACTATAATGTATATCTGATTTATAAGGATTTGCAAAAGGAGGATTTCAACCGTAGCTGGACAGGTATAGCATACGGTAGTGGCTACGAAGGTCAAGGCTGTATAAATGATGAAATGACCAATTACTATGTCGAATTTATGAAAAAGCATATCTTTGCATACTTGAATCCGCCGATCACTTCTAAAGTTCTGCCGATGTATTGGTATTTGGGATACAATGTCCATAGTAAAGGCGTATTAGAAGTTGGAGGCGTAATCCTAGCAAGTTGGATTGTACCCATACACGAAAATTACGATGGGCTGGATTATTGGTGTACTTGTATGTTTGGAGAAGACAATCCCAGCGAGTCTTATTTAATCCCTACAGACAGGGAAATACTTGACAGACGCCGGAAAATGATATTGGGTCCCGTATTGGAAAAAGCAGTAAAAGCCGGGAACATCATTATACCTGAAGAATTTGAAGTGGGATTCGACCATGTCACCAATCTGATAGCAGGCTTGGGAATGGAAGATGACCCGAACTTTTATCTTACCAGAGGATATCCGGGAAGTGTAAACACGTATGTATTCAGTAGTATCAGCACACCAGATAATAACTCTTATCCTCCAACCAATGAAGAGACTTTTATAGGATATATGCATCTTTCCATGTTCTATAACCAAGCACGACTAGCAGAGGTATACCCCGCTGATAAATATCCTTTTCTCACCGAAAAGTTTGCTTTCGTACAGAAATATTTAAAAGAAAAATACCAGATCGATCTGGAAGCAATAGCCAACGGACCGGAAGATTGGGATTTACCTTTACCTACAATACAGGAGACTCCCGATGAAGAATAAGAACTCTGATAATTAACAATAAACTTATAATAATGACAAAAGTAGGAAATCTATTGCTAATCATATTACTCTTATGCGGTGCCACTGTATGGGGAAATAATGGACTGAAAATATCTGGAAGAATAAAGGTCTTAAAACCAACGACTTTGCAAATAAAAGATATGAATGAAGGCGTTGTATTAAGTTGTATCATCGGTACTAACAGCACATTCAGTACCAATGAAATAAACATCATTCCTGATGTCTACAAACTCTATTTAGGAGAAACTGAACAGAATATTTATCTGGAAAATAATCCGGTAACAATCAATGGTTACTTTGATGAAAAGAACCCCGAACAAAGTTCGCTTTCATTCACCGGTATCGATCCGTTTCTGACCTTGCAAACCTATATGCCCACAGAAAGAGATCCGGATATAGCAACGATTTCTACTTCTGTCAAAGGAAAACTCACTCCCAGCATGGCAGCTGCATTAGCCTATCTGGCAGATATAAATGATTACCAATCCAACAAAATGCTATTGGACATGATACCAGAGCAAGACAGAAAGTCCTTATCTGCCAAATGGTTGGTAAACAGAGTAGAGGTCCTATCCCACCAAATTATCGGTGCAGAATGTCCCGACTTTACTTTCATAGATGCCAACGGAAAAAATGTAAGTTTGAAAGACTTCCGTGGAAAAATTGTCGTACTGGATTTCTGTGCTTCCTGGTGTGGTCCCTGTCGCAAAGAAATGCGCAGTATGCTGACCATATACAATGAATTGAAGGCTGACGATCTGGAATTCATCAGTGTCTCGCTGGATGACAGCGAAGCTAAATGGAGAAAAATGCTGGATGAAGAAAAATTGCCGTGGGTGATGCTATGGGATAAGACAGGATTCCCTAAAAACAGCAAAACTCCAAGCGCTATTCAGACTGCTTACGGCTTCTACTCCATCCCTTTCCTTGTAGTCATTGACAAAGAAGGCAAACTCGCTGCACGCAACGTTCGGGGTGAACAAGTACGCGAGGCCATTTTAAAAATAAGACAATAAACAAACTATATAAATTATAACTCTTTCGACAATGAAGAAACTTATATTTCCTATCGTATGCTGTTTTATCAGCGTTGCTGTATCAGCCCAGTTAGTCAAACAAAAGGCAGAAACACAAAAAAAACAATCCGAACTGGACTGGTTTAACTGTTCTTTCGATCAGGACAGTGTGTACGGAGCCGAAGTAAACAAAGCGTATGATTACCTGAAAGCCAACAAAAAGAAAGCAAAAAAAAGACCGGTTGTTGCACTGATCGGAACCGGAATGGACGTAGAGCACGAAGACCTGAAACACGCAATCTGGATCAACCCAAAAGAAAAATCAAATCAAAAAGATGATGATAAAAACGGGCTTGTTGACGACATCAATGGCTGGAACTTTATCGGTGGTAAAGACGGTCAAGTAATGGAAACTTTAACACGCGAAGGAGAACGTGAATTCTTCCGTCTCAAAGATAAATATGCTGATTATATCTTTGACGGAAAGAAGTATTATAAAATAATAAATGGAAAACGCCAGGAAGTCTCCGCACCGGAAAACATGGAAGAGTATAATTACTATCGCTATAAAGTTATGCCGGAATCAAGAATCGGTGGAACTTACGGTGGTCTTCAACTATCTTATGTTATAGAAGAATATGTTGAAAAGTTCGATAAGGACATGAAAAAACGTTTTCCCGGAAAAGAGTTGACCGTTGAAGACTTTCAAAGTTGTTATGATCCCAAAGCTGAAAGAGACAGTCTTTCTGAAGTCGCTTTTGTATTTACCGCCTACTATTTCAGCATCTATAATACGGACAAATGGGAACCTGTATATCAGAATATGGGAAAGAAAAGTGTAGAGACAGCTAAAGCGTCCTATGAAGAGGCTTTAAAGAAATACGGTAGTGATAATCGAAAAGAAATTGTAGGTGATAACCCTTTTGATATTAACGATACGCATTATGGCAATAATGTATTGTTGACATCCGATGCGGCGACAGGCGTAATGAAGGCTGGCGTTATCGCAGCTAAACGTGACAATGGTATCGGAAGTAACGGTATTGCAGACAATGCTGAAATCATGACCTTACGCATCCATCCGGGAGAAGGAGAACCATACCTGAAAGATATGGCATTGGCCATCCGCTATGCAGTAAACCACGGTGCAGATGTAATCGTATTACCAGAACAAAACTCCATATATCCGGAAGAGCAGAAACAATGGGTGTCAGAGGCGTTGAAAGAGGCTGAGAAAAAAGGGGCATTAGTCATAGTTCCGGTTTGGGATCTATCAGTAGATATGGATAGAGACGAATTCTTCCCCAATCGTAAGATGAATAAAGAGGGGGAACTTACTAATTTTATGGTAGTTGCTTCCTCGGATAAGAATGGAAATCCGGTATTGAATACTAATTACGGCGCAACTACTCTTGATATCTATGCTCCGGGAACAGATATTTATTCATCTTATATGGGTGATACCTATCAAAAAGGAAGCGGAGAAGGAATGGCTTCGGCCACCTTAGCTGGCGTAGCTGCTTTGGTAAAATCTTATTTTCCTAAACTGACCGGCTCTCAAATCCGTGACATATTACTAAAAAGCGCCACTTCACGCAAAGGTGTAGAAGTAGAAAAAGGAATCCGCGTGGACGATAGACCTTCACAGGATTTATTCCTTTTTGATGACCTATGTATTTCCGGAGGTATCGTAAATGCTTATCAAGCAATCTTGGAAGCAGAAAAAGTCAGCAAATAAAGATTAGTCTATGAAACATACTCGTCTAATAGGAACCGTCATTGCCTTTTGCATGGCGGTCTCTTTATTCGCCCAACAATATAAAGCAACCATACCTTATCGGATGGTAGGCGAAAAAATGATTATCGAAATGAAGGTAAACGGCAATGCACGCCCTTTTATCTTTGATACCGGAGGACGCACTGCACTCACTACTAAAGCCGGCCAAGCACTACAAATAACAGCAACGGACTCGATGAAGGTGACAGATGTGAATAACGTGGAAAGCTATTACAAAACTACGCGAATAGAAAATCTGACGACTCCCGATGATGTTATTAACTTTAAAAATGCCCCGTCGCTAATCATCAATGAAGTAAAAGGCTGGGAATGTTTTGGAGTAGATGGTATCATCGGAAGCGATTTATTTGCAAGTACTATTGTAAGCATTGATTCGCAGACTAAAAATATCATAGTCACATCTGCCGAAAAGCCTTCTACAGTATCTTTACGAAAAATGCTGAATTTCACGAAAGAAGGGGGAATGCCAATTGTCAATGTACAGATCGCTCCGGTCAGCAACATCACTGTATTATTTGATACAGGCAGTCCCAGTCTGTTATCTCTTATTGAAAGTGATTTTGAGAGAATTAAACCGGAGGCATCTATGGAAGTCGTTTCTGAAGGATATGGGGAAGGAAGTATCGGAGTAGCCGGACAAGCAGATAAAGCATCTTCATATAGAGTACATATTCCCTTATTATCAGTAGGAGCCACCAAATTCCGCAACTTAACGACCCATACAGACAAACACCCTTATACATTACTAGGTGTAAAGTTATTACAATACGGAAAAGTGACTATCGACTATCCACGTGGAAGATTCTATTTTGAAGCTTTCCAACCGGATAATGAAATCAACAATCAATGCAACAACTTCGATTTGACGGTCAAAGACGGAGACTTATATGTATCTACTGTCTGGAGCAGCACGAAAGGTAAGATAGAAGTAGGAGACAAAGTGATTAAGATTAATGGCAAACCTGCTAAAAAATATGACTTCTGCGAAAGTATTCTGAACGGAATACCGGAATTGAAAGAGAAAAAACAGACGAAGCTAACGATTGAAACTGCTTCCGGAATAAAGAATATTATCTATAAAAAAGAATGACATGAAAAGAATAGGAATACTGACCGGCTTATGGCTGCTATTATTTCTAAACTGCGGACAAGAAACGATAGCGCAAATCCAGAATAAAGTTTGCGATACCATTCCTTATGAATTCATTCAGGAGAAAATCATTATACCCGTTACTGTTAATGGTGTAAATGTAAAATACATCGTCGATACAGGAGGAAGAACCGGGACTATGTATGACGCCGCAACTGAAATGAAAGCTACTGCCGCAGGATATATGCGCATTTCCGATGTGAATGCACAAGGCTCCAACTATCAGGAAGCCCACGTACAAAATGTTTCCATCGGAAAGAACTACAAAATCAAACAGTTGAAAACGATGGTACTACCTAAGAATCCATTCTTCACAGACCTGGGAGTTGTCGGAATTCTTGGAGGAGATGCCTTTGCACAGTCGGTAGTAACATTCGATTCCCGTTCTAAAATAATGGTAATCAACTATCCTTATCGTCCCGAAAAGTTAAAGGTTACAGACGGAATTCCTTTGTTGGATGAAACAGAACATCATTCCATCGTCAACGTTCGTTTAGGAAATAATGATTTAAAAGTTCTGTTCGACACAGGTGCCGGAGGCTTTCTACTTTATTCTACGGAAGATTACAACAGGCTGGCTGACATCTCGCAAGTTACCAATCATGGATATGGTATCGTAGCTGCCGGAATAACAGGGTTGGGCAAGCCGGTGGATATTAAAAAAGTATCTGTACCTTCCATCAATATCATGGGAAAAGAATTCACAAACGTAGGTAGTACAACAACTGTCATGAATGGAACTATCATCGGGGTGGATCTACTGCAATATGGTAAAGTAATTATTGATTATATGCGGAGACGTTTTTACTTCCTCCCATTTGAAGAAGGGAAAATCGACATGGGTGGTGCTCCCGCTCTTTGGAACGTAAGCATATTACCGCGTAACGAAAGATTCGAAATTACAACTATATGGGATAGCATGAAAGATACAGTTGCTTTCGGCGACGAAGTGATTAATATCAACGGAACTTCTCTTAAAGATTGCCCCATGAGCCAGATAACCGTAGAAGAAATTATGAATGCTATACCTGGTGATACCGGCTATATTATCATCAAAAAAGATAATCAAGAGAAAAGAATTGAAATCAGGAAAGAGAAATAAACTTTAAACAGAAAGAATATATGAAACGAATAATAACTAAAATGTATCTCTGTTTGCTTGCATTTTGTATCACAGGAGGCATCAGTGCACAAACACAAAACAGTATGACAGAGGTCATTCCATTCAAAACTATTGATGGAAAAATTATCGTGGAAGCCACTATAAATGGTGAAGCAGCTGACTTTGTCCTTGATTTATCGGGACATAACGCTCTACTTCCTGAAGCTCTCAAAAAGTTACACATCAATACAGAAAAGAGAGGAACTTTTAGTTCTTACCAAGATTTTGTATTTAAACAGGTACCTGTTGGAAAGGTATATGAAATGGGAACAGTAGCTATTGGTAAAAATACATTTGCAAACGATCTTCCGGCTTTCACATTAGAAGACGAACCTTATCTACGCAAGCTAGGGGTTATGGGTGTATTAAGTGGTGCTGTTTTCCGCACTTCTGTATTAACCATTGACATGCAACGGAAGAAAATTACGATTACACAACCCTACCGTCCTTCTTATATGAAACTTAACTATCGGGAAAATTTTAACCTGATAACAGGATTAGGAGTAGTATGCCCGATAAACATTCAGGGAAAGCCGATATCTTTTGTCCTGGATACATGGAGCGAAGGATTAGTGAATCTTACTGAAGCAGATTTCAATACATGGAGCGCACAATATACCAAAGGGAGTAACCAAAAAGTCTCCAATGGATATAAAGAAATAAGTCAAAATGAGGAAAGCCTCATCCTACCTGAAACGATGTTTGTAAAAACAAAGATTGAAGATGCCATAGCAGTGAAAAACCCATTCTTGAAACGTTCCGTATTAGGCAAAAAGATACTGGACTACGGAATTATATCCATCGACTATATTCATCAGAAAATTTATTTTCAGCCGTTTGACATGGTTCCTATACCGGAAGCGGAAGCTAAAGTGACAGAAACCAAAGTTGAAGATGGTAAATTGAATCCAATTACCCGCCAGTTCTTCCTCGAACACATTTTCGACTACCGAAAAGGAAATGATTTCGTTTATAATGGTGACAAACCGGTTGTGATTGATTTCTGGGCAACTTGGTGTGGACCTTGCATGCGTTTACTTCCGGAAATGGAAAAGCTGGCCGAAAAATATAAAGGAAAAGTTATATTCTATAAGGTAAATGCTGATAAAGAAAAAGATTTATGCAGCCACTTCAGTGTACAAGCATTACCTACGTTATTCTTCATCCCGGTAGGCGGCAAACCGATAATCGAGGTTGGTGCTACGCCGGAAAAGTATGTGCAAATCATCGAAGAGCAACTACTGAAATAAAAACTCTCTCTTTATTATATAACTACATTAATCTGAAACTTTAGCTAAAAGCCGGACATCATTCCGGCTTTTTTATTTCCATATCATTGGAACTTATCATTAAAACAAGTACATTTGCCCTGTCAAATCTATTTATAACTTAACACACATTTTGACCATGAAGAAAAGTATTTCTCTTCTTCTTTTGTCTCTGCTTATGATTGCCCCCAGTTGCCAAAAGACAAAAGAAGCGGTGAACGAGTACAACATCGTTCCCAAACCCAATCAAATTCTCCCACAGGAAGGACGTTTTGAACTAAACAGCAAAGTCAGTCTGGTAATTCCTGCCAATGCTCCGGAAGTTAAAGGTATTGCCGACAGCCTGGCCAAACGTCTGAAACAGACAGCAGGAATCTCGTTGAAAGAGGCAGAAAGTGCAGATGGAAAATCAGCAATCTGTTTTGTTGTACAAGAAGGTATGCCGAAGGAAGGATATAAATTATCCGTTACTCCCAGTCGCATCACGCTTACCGCTTCTCAACCGAACGGATTCTTCTACGGCGTACAGACACTTTATCAGTTACTCCCTCCGGCGGTTTACGGAAACCAGTTGGATAAGAAAGCAAACTGGTCGGTTCCTGCTGTAGAAATAGAAGATTCGCCCCGTTTTGTTCACCGCGGACTGATGCTGGATGTTTGCCGCCATTATGTACCGATTGACTATATTTACAAGTTTATCGACTTGCTGGCAATGAACAAGATGAATGTTTTCCATTGGCATTTGACAGACGATCAGGGATGGAGAATCGAAATCAAGAAATATCCTAAATTGACAGAAATCGGTTCTAAACGTGAAAAGACATTGGTAGACTATTACTATGTAAATTATCCGCAAGTATTCGACGGAAAAGAACACGGAGGGTATTACACACAGGAACAAATCAAAGATGTAGTAGCTTATGCTGCAAGTAAATATATCAACGTTGTTCCCGAAATAGAAATGCCGGGACATGCGTTGGCTGCACTGGCCGCCTATCCGGAACTGTCATGTGATTCTACACAGACTTATAAAGTATCTCCTACATGGGGTGTATTCGAACAGGTATTCTGTCCGAGTGAAACAACTTTCAAATTCTTTGAAGGAGTGATGGATGAAGTAATTGAATTATTCCCTAGCGAATACATTCACATCGGTGGCGACGAATGTCCCAAGACAGCATGGAAGAACAGTGCTTTCTGCCAGCAGCTAATCCGCCAGTTAGGACTGAAGGATGATACGACTCCCAGCAAGACGGACGGAATAAAGCATAGTAAAGAAGATAAGTTGCAGAGCTATTTTGTAACCCGCATGGAGAAATATCTGAATGGCAAAGGCAGGAACATCATTGGTTGGGATGAAATTCTCGAAGGTGGTCTGGCTCCAAATGCGACTGTTATGTCATGGCGTGGTGTAGAAGGAGGAATGAACGCTGCCAAAGCCGGACATAATGCAATCATGACTCCGAACCCTTATGTATATCTGGACTACTACCAGGAAGAACCGGAAATTGCCCCGACTACTATCGGCGGATACAACACACTGAAAAAAACATATAGTTACAACCCTGTCCCGGATGATGCAGACGAGCTTGCCAAGAAGCATATCATCGGAATACAAGGCAATATATGGAGAGAATATATGCAGACTTCCGAACGTACAGACTATCAGGCCTTCCCGCGTGCAATGGCTATTGCCGAAACGGCCTGGACACAAAACGCAAACAAAGACTGGAAGAATTTCTGCGAACGAATGGTAACTGAATTTGAACGTTTGGAAGTAATGAACACCAAACCTTGTCTCAACTTCTTTGACGTAAACGTAAATACGCACGCGGATGAAAACGCTCCTTTAATGGTAATGCTGGAAAGTTTCTATCCGAATGCAGAAATACGATATACTACGGATGGCAGTGAACCAAACAAAGCATCCACTCTGTACGAAAAGCCTTTCGCTCTGGAAGGAAATATCGACCTGAAAGCTGTTGCTTTCAAAGACGGAAAGATGTTAGGGAAAGTAGCTCACAAACCATTGTATGGTAATTTATTAACAGGAAAGCCCTATACTGTTAATTATAAGATGGGATGGACAGGCGATATATTTGATGAAAACGATGTATTAGGAGCTGACAAGACAACCTTCGGACTGACCAACGGTAAACGAGGTAATAACGCTTCTTATACTCCGTGGTGCAGCTTCGGCATTGTTGAAGGTAAAGACTTGGAATTTATCGTTAATTTGGATAAGCCGACACAAATCAGCAAAATAATTTTCGGCTCTTTATTCAATCCGGCTATGAGAATTCTTCCTGCAGGAGGAGTTGCCGTAGAAGTATCAGCAGATGGCAAACAATACACTCCGGTAGCTGAAAAAGCCTTGAAACACGATTATCCGGAAACAGGACGAATTGCATTCACTGATTCCATTGAATTTGAGCCAACACAGGCTACCTTCCTGAAAGTTAAGATTAAGAATGGCGGCACACTGCGCAATGGGGTTAACTTTGAAAAGAACAATGGCCCGGAAGTTATTCCTGCCGAATTATGGATTGATGAAATAGAAGCTTATTAAACAAAGCTAACTATATTTCATGCGGATTTCACGGTGCTGACTCAACAGGGCGTGGAATCCGCATCATTTATTCCGGACCTGAATAACAGAACGGTGAACGCCAGTTTAATACTAATGTTCACCGTTTTATTTATAATCAATCACACCCCAAAAGGCATAATTATCATTCATTCGTTTACACCGAAGATATATTTATCACACAAGCCCTTTGGAAGAAAGGTAACGTTCTGCCTCCAAGGCAGCCTTACATCCACTTCCCGCAGCTGTAATAGCCTGACGATAATGCGGATCGGCCACATCTCCTGCTGCAAAAACTCCGGGCACTTTCGTACGAGGGCTATCACCGTCTGTAATAATATAACCTACTTCGTCCGTATCGATATACTCCTTAAATATTTCAGTATTTGGTTGATGTCCGATAGCCAGGAAGAAACCGTCGATAGGTAAACTATAACGTTCTTCATCTGGTTCACCCCAACGTTTCACCAGGTTTACACCCTCTACGCCATTGTCACCAAACAAACCAACTGCATTGTGTTCAAAAAGAACTTCAATCTTCTCGTGGTTCATGACACGTTCCTGCATAATCTTCGATGCACGCAGGAAAGGTTTACGAACGATCAGATATACCTTGGATGCAAGACCGGCAAGATAAACCGCTTCTTCACAAGCAGTATCACCTCCACCAACTACAGCAACCACTTTCTTACGATAGAAAAATCCGTCACAAGTAGCACAAGCGCTTACACCCATTCCGGCATATTTCTTTTCATCCTCCAGTCCCAGATATTTAGCAGTTGCCCCAGTAGCAATAATCAATGATTCCGTTTCAATCACTTTATCACCGTCAATTGTTATTTTATAAGGAGCTTTGCTTAAATCTGCTGCCGTAGCGATACCAAAACGAATATCTGTTCCGAAACGGCTCGCCTGTGCACGCAAATCTTCCATCAACTGCGGGCCACTGATACCTTCCGGATAACCGGGAAAGTTTTCTACATCTGTCGTAGTAGTCAACTGGCCGCCCGGCTGCAATCCTTCATATAGTACCGGACATAAATTTGCACGTCCAGCATAAATCGCTGCCGTATATCCGGCAGGTCCTGAACCTATAATCAGGCATTTCACTTTTTCTATTTCTGCCATTTTAATTTATCTTTATTGTTTTGTTATAAAAACATGTTATCTCAAATCTATCACCTCTGCATTGGGATATTGTTTTTTATCAAAAGTAAAAACACGATCCGTATAATTCCGCCCCGTCTGATAACTTGTAACGGTTATCTCATTTCGTGTCTGCTGTCCACGCTGCTGAAGCAAAATATATAGAGGTTCATAAGTGTCCTTCGTCACAAAAAGAGTGATACGTTCCAACTCCTGTTTCTTATCCCTGGCAGTCAGAACGACTTCCCAAACAGCTTTTCCACGAAACGTTTTGGTTGTCCCCAACTTATAAGAGAATCCTTTCTGATACATATACAGAAATGTATACGGATTTATCTGCTGTAACTCTTCCTGCGTCGGATTACTGACATTCACTTCATCATTCTTTGTCACATAACTCCATTGCGTTTTTCCGTCAAACCAAGTGATGATATCAGATGTTTTCAGTACGAATTTCTCTCCTTTCAACTGAATTGTTCCGTTTTCAGCACCTTCTACCAAGCCGTTTGCCACAGCCTTTACAGTAAAATCAGCCTTCACGCCACCAGCTTTACGAAACGCCTCTGCCGTTTTGTCAAGAATGACTTTAGCCTGGGACTGCTGTTGTTGAGCAATCACAGGCAAAGACAGTAAAGCTATTAAAACACTAAAAATGTACTTTCTCATTTGATTAATAAACGAACTGTTACTGTAAATTGTTCAATCGCATTTCAAGATCATTATCGTCAATACACAATACGTCACGCGCCTTACTACCTTGCGTAGGCCCAACAATTCCAGCTTTCTCCAATTGATCCATTATACGGCCGGCACGATTATAGCCAATCGCAAATTTACGCTGAATCAATGAAGTGGAACCTTGCTGATGAATAACAACCAACCGGGCTGCATCTTCAAACAACGGATCGAGACGTCCCATATCAATATCCCCTACTTCACTATTACTATCTTCACTCACATATTCGGGCAAGAAGAACGGAGTAGGATAACCTTGCTGACGGGCAATGAATTTTGTAATCTCTTCTACTTCCGGCGTATCGATAAAGGCACACTGTACACGTACCGGATCAGCTCCCTGCAAGAAGAGCATATCCCCCTTACCAATCAGACGGTTAGCACCCGGACGGTCAAGAATAGTACGAGAGTCCATCATGGCAGATACACGGAAAGCGATACGCGCCGGGAAGTTGGCTTTAATCGTACCCGTAATGATATTGGTAGTCGGACGCTGTGTAGCAATAATCATGTGAATACCGACAGCACGTGCCAACTGCGCAATACGGGCAATCGGAAGTTCCACTTCCTTACCGGCAGTCATAATCAAATCTCCGAACTCGTCAATAACCACTACGATATACGGCATAAACTTATGCCCCTTTTCCGGATTCAGACGACGGTTGATAAACTTCTCATTATATTCTCTTACATTACGTACATGCGCCATCTTCAGCAGGTCATAACGGGTATCCATCTCTACACAAACAGAGTTCAGGGTTTGCACAACCTTCGTTACGTCTGTAATAATCGGTTCGCCTCCATCAGGAAGTTTGGCCAGGAAATGATTTTCAATCACCGAATAGATGCTGAATTCTACTTTCTTCGGGTCGACCAGTACAAATTTCAATTCTGCCGGATGCTTCTTATATAATAAGGAAGTAATAATAGCATTCAAACCTACTGACTTACCCTGACCGGTTGCACCCGCCACCAATACGTGCGGCATCTTGCAAAGGTCGAACATAAAGACTTCATTCGTGATGGTCTTACCCAATACAATAGGCAGATCATATTTGGATTCCTGGAATTTCTTACTTCCGATCACACTTTGTCCGGAAACAATCTTCGGATTCTTGTTCGGCACTTCAATACCGATTGTTCCTTTACCCGGTATCGGAGCGATGATACGGATACCGTCAGCAGAAAGGCTTAATGCAATATCATCCTCCAAACCACGGATTTTAGAAATACGTACTCCTTGCTCCGGAGTGATTTCGTATAGAGTTACCGTAGGTCCTACCGTTGCTTTAATCGTACTGATTTCGATTCCGAAACTGCGCAATGTATTGATGATACGATCTTTGTTTGCATTTTGTTCGTCCATGTCAATCGTCGGATCATCATTTTCGAAATGCTTCATCAGGTCGATAGTCGGGAAGCGGTAGTTTTCCAAATCCTTAGTAGGATTATAAGGTTCGAGTTCCGGTCCCTCATATTCTTCTTCAGAAGCAGCAGGTTCTACTTCAAACCCGGGTTCCGCCTCTTCCAAAGGTTCGTCCTGCACAGCGGGAACAGGGTTGGAAACAGTCGGTTCAAACACCATCGTCACTCCTTCACTTTCATCAGACAAAGGAGACTCTTCCGGCTCCGGCTGGTTGACCGGGAATTCATCTTCGGGTTCTTCAGCCTGTATATCCATCACAGGTGCCGGAGGAGGTGTCTGTTTATACGTCCGTTTCAAATTGAACTCCACTTCCTGCGGTTGAGAAGTCGTGAATTCCTGATCGCCTTCTCCTTCCGGAGTGACTTCTTCCTTCTCTTTCTTTTCGCGTTTTAGGAAGCTCAACGCAAAAAGTTTACGCAACCAAATAACAGTACGCGCACTTATATATATAAAGAAACAGATAGCAGTTATCAACAGGATCATCCATACACCAGGTACTCCTACTTGTGAGATTAACCAACGACTGACATTATATCCGTGCATGCCGCCTAGATAAATGAAAGAATCCTGATAATGATCCATAAAAGCAAATCCGAAGAATATGGAGAACCAGACTAATAAAAGCGTGCAGCCAATAAACCACTTCCACAAGCGGACCACACGTACACGCATCAACTTCAATCCTGCCACTGCCAGAAAAACAAGTATGAAGAAAGAGGAAATACCGAAACAGTCGTTTATCAGATAGCTTGCCAACTGCGCTCCACGTGAACCGGCATAATTCTTCACCTGATTATTAACAGCCGCCAAATCCGCCGAACTACCGCTATCGATAATACTTTGATCGGCAGCCCCCGTAAAGAAGAAGGAAGAAAAAGCCAACAACAGGTAAACGGAAAAGATGACCAGCATCAATCCAATCACAAAATGAACAGTTTCATTCTTACATACAGCCACAATTTTACTGGGGGAAGAGGGAGTGCTTTCTGCCTCCTTATCTAATTTCTTCTTTGCCATGAGTCTTTTATTCTATTTTTATAAAACTGGAATGAGATTCTAAGCTGCAAAAATAATAAAAAAATAACGAGCACTACGCTCATTCAATCCTTTTTCTTACCTTTGCGTTTCAAATCAATATAGATCATGGAAAAAGAAAGCCAAACGATATTTGATAAGAACGTAATTGAGTTCGTTACAGTAGCCGCCGAATTTTGTGCATTTCTCGAACGTGCCGAACGCATGAAGCGTAGTACTTTCGTTGATACATCATTAAAAATACTCCCCCTGCTCTATCTCAAAGCATCTATGCTACCCAAATGTGAGACGATCGGGGACGAAGCACCCGAAACGTATGTCACAGAAGAGATTTACGAAATTCTGCGTATTAACCTTTCAGGATTGATGGGTGACAAGGATGATTATCTGGACGTATTCGTGCAAGATATGGTTTATAGCGACCAACCTATCAAAAAATCAATATCGGAAGATCTGGCTGACATTTATCAGGATATTAAAGATTTCATATTTGTCTTCCAACTGGGACTGAACGAAACAATGAATGATTCATTGGCTATCTGCCAGGAAAACTTCGGTACACTGTGGGGACAGAAACTGGTAAACACGCTACGCGCCCTTCATGACGTGAAATACAACCAAGAAGAAGAGGAAGAGAATGGTAATGAAGAAGGATTTTACGAACCAAGCGACGACAACGATTGTTGTGAAGAAGAAGGCTGTCATTGCCACGACGATGATTGCCACTGTCACGAAGACGGTTGCCATTGCCACGATGATGAATAAAAATAGAAATGATTGTAAGAAGAACCATAGATAAAGATGAACTAAAAGAACTCCCGAAAACTGTTTTTCCGGGACGAATTTACGTTATCCAGTCGGAAGCTGAAACGGAAAGAGCAGTAGCTTACCTCCAATCCAGATCTGTGATAGGCATTGACAGTGAAACGCGTCCTTCCTTTACCAAAGGACAATCGCACAAAGTAGCACTCCTCCAGATTTCTTCTGAAGAATGTTGTTTCCTATTCCGGCTCAACATGACGGGATTGACCCAGCCATTGGTTGACTTATTAGAGAACCCGGCTGTAATCAAAGTGGGCCTTTCACTGAAAGATGACTTTATGATGCTGCACAAACGCGCACCTTTCGCTCAACAAAGCTGTATCGAGTTGCAGGACTATGTGCGCCAATTCGGTATACAGGACAAAAGTCTGCAAAAGATTTATGCCATCTTATTCAAAGAAAAAATATCCAAATCACAGCGCTTGTCCAACTGGGAAGCTGATGTATTGAGCGACGGGCAGAAACAATATGCCGCCACGGATGCATGGGCTTGCCTCAACATCTATAATCTGTTGCAAGAGCTGAAACAGACAGGAGATTGGGAAATAGCTGCCCTCCCACCTGCTCCCAAGGAAAGGGAAGAAGTCACTACCGGCCCTATAAGCAACCAGCAGTCATAGACGATAAATGATAAGTGATAAATAATAAAATAAGTAATTAATAACCAATAACAAAACTATCTCAATCCTCCTCTCCCTGGGAGAGGATTAGGGAAAGGCTATATTATGCATAAAGTATATCTAAAACCCGGTAAAGAAGATTCTCTTAAGAGATTCCACCCCTGGATTTTTTCCGGTGCTATCGCCCGTTTTGACGGAGAGCCCGATGAAGGTGAAGTTGTAGAAGTATACACCTCCAAAAAAGAATTTATTGCCGAAGGACATTTCCAGATCGGAAGTATTGCTGTGCGCGTACTGTCTTTCCATCAGGAACCTATCGATCACGGTTTTTGGAAACGCAAACTGGAAATAGCATACGATATGCGTCGCAGTATCGGCATCGCCACCAATCCGACCAACAACACTTACCGGCTTGTTCATGGTGAAGGAGACAATCTCCCCGGACTGGTTATTGACGTTTATGCCAAAACTGCAGTCATGCAGGCACACTCTGCAGGAATGCACGTAGACCGCATGACAATTGCCGAAGCTTTATCCGAAGTAATGGGCGACAAGATCGAGAATATCTATTATAAATCAGAAACAACTCTTCCTTTTAAAGCAGATCTTTTCCCCGAAAACGGTTTTCTGAAAGGAGGAAGCAGTGATAATATCGCGCAAGAATATGGTTTGCAGTTCCATGTAGACTGGCTGAAAGGTCAAAAGACCGGATTCTTTGTAGACCAGCGCGAAAATCGTTCTTTACTGGAACGTTATGCCAAAGACCGCTCGGTACTGAATATGTTCTGCTATACCGGCGGATTCTCATTCTATGCCATGCGCGGAGGTGCAAAGCTCGTCCACTCTGTCGACAGCTCTGCCAAAGCGATTGATCTGACTAATAAAAATGTAGAACTGAACTTCCCCGGTGATTCCCGCCACGAGGCTTTTGCCGAGGACGCTTTCAAATATCTCGACCGCATGGGCGACCAGTATGATTTAATCATTCTCGACCCGCCCGCATTTGCCAAACACAAAGACGCCCTGCGAAATGCTTTACAAGGTTATCGCAAACTGAATGCCAAAGCATTCGAGAAAATCAAACCGGGCGGCATCCTGTTTACTTTCTCTTGTTCGCAAGTAGTAAGCAAGGACAATTTCCGTACTGCCGTGTTTACCGCAGCAGCCATGTCAGGCCGTAGTGTACGCATCCTGCATCAACTGACTCAACCCGCCGACCATCCGGTAAACATCTACCATCCTGAAGGAGAATACCTGAAAGGCCTGGTACTTTATGTAGAATAACCGGATTCACCACGGATTACACGGATTAACACAGATTTTTATCACAAAGTCATGCAGGAGTTCCACAGGGTGGCACAGGGCTTCACGAAGTCCTTTTCCTTTTCTAAAATGAGAACAGAGAATCCGGATATGATGATTGATTGATAAAAATCTGTGTTAATCCGTGTAATCTGTGGTGAAACAGAAGGGCAATAACAGAAAAATGGAGGATTCAAAGTTAATTAGAGTTAACAAATAGAAGATTTTCGAGAAAACATTATGTTGTATAACATAAACCGTCTATCTTTGCACTGTGTTTTTCATGGTATTAGATTTAAGGTTAACAAAGATTGGCTGTCTGGGATAGATAGCCTTCTTTTTTTTATACCCCCCTTCATTTGTTTTTTCACGATCAAATCTCTTCTTTTCTTCGCATTTATGCCATTTTTATCCCCTTTTTATCAAATTACTTGTCCACCTATTCAACGAAAATATTATATTTGCAAGGTTTATGAACATGAAGAGAAACACAAATTAAAAAAAGTCATGAGTATAAAAGTTCGTTTGATTATTATGAACTTCCTGCAATTCTTTGTATGGGGGGCCTGGTTAATATCACTAGGTGGTTATATGGGAAGAGAACTTCATTTCGAAGGAGGACAGATCGGAGCCATTTTCGCCACTATGGGGATTGCCTCTTTGGTAATGCCGGGTATTATTGGTATCATTGCCGATAAATGGTTTAATGCAGAACGTTTATACGGGCTTTGCCATATCGCAGGAGCCGGATGCCTCTTCTACGCTTCTACCGCAACAGGATACGACCAGATGTATTGGGCTATGCTACTCAACTTGTTGGTATACATGCCCACGCTATCCCTCGCTAACACTGTATCGTACAATGCACTGGAACAATATAAATGTGACCTAATTAAAGACTTCCCTCCCATCCGTGTATGGGGAACGATCGGTTTTATCTGTGCCATGTGGGCGGTCGACCTTACCGGGTTTAAGAATTCAAGTGCACAGCTTTATGTCGGTGGTGCTTCCGCGTTACTGCTCGGGCTTTATTCTTTCACCCTTCCCGCTTGCCGACCGGCTAAATCAGAAAACAAATCATGGCTCTCCGCTTTCGGTCTGGATGCGCTGGTGTTATTCAAGAAAAAGAAGATGGCTATTTTCTTCCTTTTCTCCATGCTTTTAGGTGCGGCATTGCAGATTACAAATACTTACGGTGATCTTTTCTTAAGTAGCTTTGCCAGCATCCCCGAATATGCAGAATCATTCGGAGTGAAACATTCGGTAATCCTGCTGTCCATCTCGCAGATGTCGGAAACACTGTTTATTCTTGCCATACCTTTCTTCCTGCGCCATTTCGGAATCAAGCAAGTCATGCTAATCAGTATGTTTGCCTGGGTGTTCCGGTTTGGGCTGTTCGGCTTTGGAGATCCGGGATCGGGACTATGGATGCTAATCCTTTCCATGATCGTTTATGGTATGGCCTTTGATTTCTTCAACATTTCCGGTTCATTGTTTGTTGAACAAGAAGCCAATTCCTCCATCCGTGCCAGTGCACAGGGGTTGTTCTTTATGATGACCAACGGACTGGGAGCCATCATTGGCGGATATGCCAGCGGTGCGGTAGTTGATGCATTCTCTGTGTATGCTGACGGCAGACTGGTGAGTCGCGAATGGATGGATATCTGGCTGATATTCGCAGCATACGCGCTGGTGATCGGCATCCTGTTTGCCTTGGTATTCAAGTACAAACACCAGCAGGAGAGTAAAACAAATTAAGTAAAAGAGAACGATGGACAAAAAGGTAGAATTACAAGTTATAAATATCACGAACAGCCAGGCGCAAGTAGGCGCGTTTGCTATGCTATTAGGCGAAGTGGACGGTGAACGGCAACTGCCTATCATCATCGGTCCCGCGGAAGCCCAGGCTACCGCTTTATATCTGAAGGGAGTAAAAACGCCCCGTCCGTTGACACACGATCTGTTTATAACAAGTCTTACCATACTGGGAACCAGTCTGATACGTGTGTTAATTTACAAAGCAAAGGATGGTATTTTCTACTCCTATATTTACCTTAAAAAAGACGAAGAGATTATACGCATTGACGCACGGACTTCAGACGCAATTGCCTTGGCAGTGCGTGCTGACTGCCCGATCCTTATTTATGAATCTATTCTTGAACAGGAATGTCTTCACATGTCGTCGGAAGAAAGAACCCGTTCTGAAGAAACAGATAACGACGAAGAGGCTGAAGAAGAACATGATTTGCCGGGCGCTACTTCCAGAACGCTTGAGGAAGCACTGGAACAGGCTATCAAAGATGAGAATTATGAATTAGCCGCCCGGATACGTGACCAAATCAATTCAAGAAATAAAAACCAATAAGTAACATTATGCACGTATTTTATACTCCCGATATACAGAAAAGCAACGAACTTCCCGAAGAGGAAGCACAACATTGTACCCGCGTTCTGCGATTAGGTATCGGAGATGAAATCACTCTTACGGACGGTAAGGGGAACTTCTACAAAGCTGAAATTACTGTTGCGACCAACAAACGTTGTTTTGTAACGATCAAAGAAACGATTTTTCAGGAACCGTTATGGCCGTGCCATTTACACATTGCCATGGCACCGACGAAGAACATGGACCGTAACGAATGGTTTGCAGAGAAAGCTACCGAAATCGGATTTGACGAACTGACTTTCCTCAACTGCCGTTTCTCGGAACGTAAAGTCATCAAGACCGAACGGATTGAAAAGATTCTTGTATCAGCAATCAAACAATCTCTCAAGGCACGGTTGCCTAAATTGAATGAGATGATCGAATTCGATCCGTTCATCAGACAGGAGTTCAAAGGACAGAAGTTTATCGCCCACTGTTATGAAGGTGAAAAACCTTTATTAAAGAATGTCCTGAAACCCGGAGAAGACGCCCTTGTCCTGATAGGTCCCGAAGGAGATTTCAGTGAAGAAGAAGTCAAGAAAGCCATCGAACAGGGATTTGTTCCGATCAGTTTGGGCAAATCACGACTCCGTACGGAAACAGCGGCACTGGTGGCCTGCCATACGCTGAATCTACAAAATCAATAATGAAAAGAAACGTCTGAATCAATGATTATACAACTTTTAAATAACATAAGTATGGCAAAGAAAACGATTTCACGACTCTCGGTACTGGCAGTACTGATTGTTTTTCTGGCAGCATGTTCCAAAACATCGGAGTATACCAATGTGATACCGGCTGACGCCTCGGTAGTTGCCTCTATCAACCTCAAATCCCTTGCAAGTAAAGCGGGATTGGATGATAAAGAGAATGAAGCTGCGAAACAAAAAGTACTGGAAGCACTGAAAAGCGGAATGAATGCCGCCACCTTCCAACAACTGGAAAAGGTCATGAAGAATCCGGGTGAATCGGGAATCGATGTCGAATCTCCATTCTATGTATTCTCATCCTCTTCTTTCCCTTACCCTACTGTTGTAGGTAAAGTGAACAATGAGGACAATCTTCATGCTTCACTCGACGTGATGGCTAAAGAACAAATCTGCCAGCCGATAAGCGAAGCTGACGGCTACAGTTTTACAACAATGAATGGCGGCCTGCTCGCTTTCAACAATTCTACTGTATTGATAGTCAATGTAAGCGGAACCACTCAAACTGAAAAAGCCAAAGAAGCCATCACTAATCTGTTGAAACAGACGGCCGATAACAGTATCGTAAAATCAGGAGCTTTCCAAAAAATGGAAAAGCAGAAAAGCGATATCAACTTCCTTGCTTCTATGGAAGCTATCCCTGCAACCTATCGCAACCAGATAAGCATGGGGTTACCAACCGAGGTGAAAGCAGAGGACATCACTCTTGTAGGAGGACTGAATTTTGAGAAAGGCAAGATTGCCCTCAAAACAGAAAACTACACTGAAAACGAAGCCGTGAAAGCACTTATAAAAAAACAAATGGAGTCATTTGGAAAAGCAAACAACACTTTCGTTAAATACTTCCCGTCTTCCACGCTGATGTTCTTCAACGTAGGTGTGAAAGGAGAAGGGCTTTATAATCTGTTGAGCGAGAATAAGGAATTCCGCAATACAGTATCTATTGCTAAAGCAGACGAAGTAAAAGAGTTGTTCGGCTCGTTCAATGGTGATATTTCTGCGGGATTAATCAACGTAACGATGAACAGTGCTCCTACTTTCATGATGTATGCGGATGTTAAGAATGGTAATGCCCTCGAAACAATTTATAAGAACAAGCAATCATTGGGACTGAAAAGAGGGGAAGATATCATTCAGCTTGGCAAGGACGAATATGTCTACAAAACAAAAGGCATGAATATATTCTTCGGTATCAAGGATAAACAAATGTATGCTACCAATGATGAGTTACTCTACAAGAACGTGGGCAAAGCTGCCGACAAATCGATAAAAGATGCTCCTTACGCATCGGATATGAAGGGTAAAACCATCTTTGTAGCAATCAACGCTGAAGCAATACTGGACTTGCCTGTTGTTAAAATGGTAGCAGGTTTCGGAGGACAGGAAGTTAAAACATATATTGAGTTAGCCAATAAGATTTCTTATCTGTCAATGAGTTCAGAGGGAGAAATCAGCGAAATCGACCTTTGCCTGAAAGACAAAGACGTCAACGCTCTCAAACAAATCGTAGACTTTGCCAAGCAATTTGCCGGCATGTAATTAATTTGTAAACAAACGGTATGAATAGTATTCACCTGCAGCAAACACTTCCCCAAGTGTTTGCTGACCGTAATTCGGTGACTTCGGATGTATGGCACCAGGATCTGATCTTCCGGAAAGAAGAAATGTATCTGATTGAAGCAGCTTCCGGCACCGGCAAATCTTCGTTGTGCAGCTATATCTATGGTTATCGCAACGACTACCAGGGGATTATTAATTTCGATGAAACCAATATCAAAGCATACTCCGTGAAGCAATGGGTCGACCTAAGAAAGCATTCACTAAGTATGCTTTTTCAAGATTTACGCATCTTCACCGAACTGACCGCTCTTGAAAATGTGCAATTGAAGAATAACCTTACCGGATGCAAAAAGAAAAAAGAAATCTTATCATTCTTCGAGCAACTGGGTATCGCAGATAAAATAAATGTGAAAGCCGGCAAACTATCTTTCGGACAGCAGCAACGTGTTGCTTTTATCCGGACACTCTGCCAGCCGTTCGACTTTTTATTTCTGGATGAACCGATCAGCCATCTGGATGATGATAACAGCCGCATCATGGGTGAACTTATCATTGCCGAGGCAAAGGCACAAGGAGCCGGTGTAATCGCAACCTCCATCGGTAAGCATATCGAGTTGCCTTACAACCATATACTTCAACTGTAACGAGTAATAAATAACAAAAAATGAGTGGGAAATAGTAAGTGAGAAAATCAGCCGTCTCCCTCCACTGCAACATTTCAAATCGTAAATCTTAAAATCATAAATAAAATGCCAACTCTTGTCTGGAAGCTCCTCCGCCAACATATCAGTATCGGTCAACTGGCCGGTTTCTTTTTAGCCAATCTATTCGGCATGATGATTGTATTGCTTAGTGTGCAGTTTTATAAAGATGTCATTCCGGTATTCACCGAGGGAGACAGCTTTATGAAAAAGGATTTCATCATAGCTACAAAGAAAATCAGCACACTCGGTTCTTTTGCAGGAAAGAGTAATACGTTCTCTGCCGAAGATATTGCGGATTTGAAGAAACAACCGTTTACCAAAACAATAGGGGCTTTCACTCCTTCTCAATTCAAAGTATCGGCAGGATTGGGTATGCAGGAAGCTGGTATTCATCTTTCCACGGATATGTTTTTTGAGTCTGTTCCTGATGAGTTTGTCGACATCAAACTCGACAAGTGGCACTTCGACGAAAGCACGCATACCATCCCCATTATCATTCCCCGCAACTATCTGAACCTTTATAACTTCGGTTTTGCACAGAGCCGTAGTCTTCCCAAGCTCTCGGAAGGATTGATGGGGCTGATTCAAATGGATATCATGATGCGTGGAAACGGACGGGTGGAACAATACAAAGGAAACATTGTCGGCTTCTCCAATCGTCTGAATACGATTCTTGTTCCCCAGTCTTTTATGAAATGGGCGAATGAGAATTTCGCACCGAATGCAGAAGCACAACCGGCGCGGTTGATTATCGAAGTGAGCAATCCGGCGGATTCCGCTATCGCCAGCTATTTTCAAAAGAAAGGATATGAAACAGAAGACGGCAAACTGGATGCCGGAAAAACGACTTATTTCCTCCGTCTTATCGTAGGCATTGTATTGGGGGTAGGTTTATTTATCAGTATTCTTTCATTCTATATCCTGATGTTGAGCATTTTCTTGCTCTTGCAAAAAAATACGACTAAGTTGGAAAGTCTGTTATTAATCGGATACAGTCCCAACAAGGTAGCATTGCCTTATCAGTTACTCACGGTAGGACTGAATGTTATCGTACTTGTATTATCCATCGGATTAGTCTCCTGGCTACGCAGTTATTACATAGACAGCATCCAATTATTGTTTCCACAACTGGAAACCGGATCACTGTGGGCGGCTATCAGTATGGGCATTCTTCTATTCATAGTCGTATCAGTAATCAACATACTGGCAGTAAAGAGAAAGGTACTTTCTATCTGGATGCATAAATCATAAAGCCATCATTCGTACAAAAGTTTGTAATATCATACACATTCTGTATTGTTTTGACGAATCTTTTTTTGCGATCTTGAAATAAGTGGTATTTTTACGCAGTATTAAAGATATACTGTATGAAAAGCAAAACTACATTTTCCATCCATAGAGGTTTAATGGCTTTCTTTTTCGGAATGCTGCTTTGTGTTACCTCTTTATCTGCACAAAATGCACAAGACACAATTCTTGCGTATTTCAACCTGCTGGAGAAAGTTCCGCAAGAGAAACTGTATCTGCATTTGGATAAGCCTTTCTATGGAGCAGGAGAAAAAATCTGGTTCAAGGGGTATCTCGTAAATTCTGTCACTCATCAAGACAATACGCAAAGTAACTTCATCATTACGGAGCTTGTCAATCGTTCCGACTCTATCGTGGAACGCAAGAAGATTCGCAGAGATTCGTTAGGTTTTCATAATGCTTTCACGCTCCCTCCCACTCTCCCTGCAGGTGACTATTATTTGCGAGGATATAGCAACTGGATGCTTAACCAGGAACCGGAATTCTTTTATTCACGTAATCTGAAAATTGGTAATTCGATTGATAACACGATTGTTTCAACTATTGAGTATCAACAAGAAGACGAATCACATTATACAGCCAGGGTCAGATTTACCAGCAACACACAAGAGGCTTTCGGAAATACAACCATCCGCTATCGCACCATCGAAAACGGAAAGATAAAAGATAAAGGTAAAAGAAAGACGGACGAAAGCGGTTTGATTTCTATTTCTCTGCCGGATCTGAAGCCTATTGCCGCACGCCAGATTGAAGTAGAATTTGACGATCCTCAATATATTTATAAGAGAACGTTCTATCTGCCTTCGTTTACAAAAGACTTTGACGTTAAGTTCTTCCCGGAAGGTGGAGCTCTCTTGACCGTTGCTCATCAAAACATAGCTTTCAAAGCTCAAGGATCGGATGGTTTTTCCACAGAAATAGAAGGATTTCTGTTCGATGCAAAAGGAGACACATTAACTGCTTTTCGTTCGGAGCATGATGGTATGGGAGTTTTCACCTTGAACCCGATTGCAGGGAATTCCTATTATGTGATTGCCAAGTCTAGTGACGGCATTACCAAGCGATTCGATCTTCCGGCCGCAGAAGAAAAAGGAATCGCTCTTTCCATGACGCATTACAAAAAAGAAATACGCTACGAAATCCAAAAAACAGAAGCTACCCAGTGGCCTCAAAAGTTATTCTTGATTGCACACACTCGTGGGAAGCTGGCAATCTTGCAACCGGTCAGTGCCGACAGGACTTTTGGAAGAATGAATGACAGTTTATTCAACGCAGGTATCACCCATTTTATGTTAATCGACCAACAGGGAAACGCACTTAGCGAACGTTTAGTTTTCGTACCCGACCGGAATCCACATCAATGGCAAATCCTTGCGGATAAGCCTACATACGGAAAAAGAGAAAAGGTTTCCTTGCAAATTTCAGCAAAGGATGATAACGGAACTCCGGTAGAAGGTAGTTTCTCCGTCAGCATTACAGACAGAAGAAGTATCCAGCCGGACTCACTTGCAGATAATATCTTATCGAACCTTCTACTAACTTCAGATTTGAAAGGATATGTAGAAAATCCGGGGTATTATGTTCTTCAGCAAGACCTGCGTACACTTCGCACGATAGATTTCTTGATGATGACGCACGGATGGCGTAGGCATCATATCCGAAATGTACTGACTTCGCCTTCACTGAACCTTACCAACTATATAGAAAAAGGACAAACGATCAGCGGACGTATCAAGGGTTTCTTCGGCGGCAACGTCAAAAAAGGACCTATTTGTATTTTAGCTCCCAAACAGAACATCGTTGCCACTACTACCACAGATGAGAAAGGAGAATTCATCGTCAATACATCATTCAGAGACAGCACAACTTTCCTCGTTCAGGCACGTACCAAAAGAGGATTCGCCGGAGTAGACATCGTGATCGATGCTCCCCAATATCCGGTAGCTGCTCCTAAATCTCCTTTTCATGATGGAACATCAACCTCCTTTATGGAAGATTATTTGCTAAATACCCGCGACCAGTATTACATGGAGGGTGGAATGAGAGTATACAACCTAAAAGAAGTAGTGGTTACAGGAAGCCGCAAGAAAGCCAGTTCGGAAAGTATTTATACAGGAGGCATCAACACCTACACTATCGAAGGAGACAGACTTGAAGGATTCGGCGCACAGACGGCCTTCGATGCAGTCAGCAGGCTTCCGGGGGTCAGTGTGACAAACGGAAACGAAATACATATCCGTAATAATCCTGAACAGCCCGTTATCGTCATTGATGATGTTGTCTATGAAGACGACAACGACATACTGACCATGATTCAAACCAGCGACATGTCCAGTTTGAGCCTTCTTCGTGGTGCTGATGCAGCAATTTTAGGTTCCCGCGGTTCGGCAGGCGCTATTGTCATTACCCTGAAAGACGGCAAGGATCTCCCGGCAAGACCGGCACAGGGCATTATTACATGTACTCCATTGGGATATAGCGATTCAGTAGAGTTCTATCAACCGACTTATGACACTCCCGAGAAAAAGAACGATCAACGTTCGGATTTACGAAGTACTATCTACTGGAATCCATCCTTACAACTGGATGCAGACGGAAAAGCAACTATAGAATATTATACTCCGGACAGCACTGCACCGGAGGATATTACCATAGAAGGCGTGGATAAAAACGGAAAGGTATGCCGGACGATACAAACGATCAACAAAAAATAAATGAAACTGAATTTGAGATATGAATAGACTCATTATTGGTACAAAAAATGAACTAAATACAATCTATTCCGTGCTCCCTGCAAACGATTTTTCATTTTCATTTCTCATATTCTCATTGTTTTTAGATAAACGGAAGATAATCAGATTAATATCTTATGAGAAATACTTTTTAAAACGGTATTTCTCATAAGTTTATCCGTATTTTAGCTCTAAATAGACCTTATTCTCATAGTGTTTCAAGGTATTTCTCATAGTGTAATGTGCCGGAAGCCGGCATTAAATAAATAGAACGATGTATTCCTTTTGCTTGTTTCCATATACAGTGCCTTAGTCCCATATATTGTGGGAAAAGATTCCCAACAGCTTGGGAAAGGATTCCCTCATTTTGTGGGAAAGTTTTCCTTCAATATATGGGAATACTTTCCCACAATATATGGGACAATCGGAACTAATGAGCATCTTCAAGCAAAAAGCCACTATTTTATCTAAATAGTAGCTTCATTTCCTGATAAAAATAAGGTAAGTCGAAAGAAAAAAGGAAGGACGAATGGCTTTTGACTATGAGAAATACCCTGAAACACTATGAGAATAAGGTCGATTTTGAGCCAAAATACGGGTAAACTTATGAGAAATGCCGTTTTAAAAAGTATTTCTCATAAAATATCTATCTGATTATCTTTCGTTTATCAAAAACAATGAGAATATGAGAAATGAAATGAAAAATTCTTTTTCAGGCGTGGAGGTGGAAATTCATTTTGTACAAGAACGAAAACATAAAGAATCCTTCTCCCTCTCCTTATCTTGATAAAAAAGTGATTGAATATCAAACAGGTTAAAATTATTTCGTAATTTTGCAGATATAAAAGAATGAAGCTATGCCGGACTATGATTTAATCGCCATACTCGGACCTACAGCCTCGGGTAAAACTCCCTTTGCCGCGGCCTTGGCCTATGAACTCAATACAGAAATTATCAGTGCCGACTCTCGTCAGATATACAGAGGGATGGATCTCGGTACGGGAAAAGACTTGGCAGACTATACAGTAAACGGACGTACAATCCCCTACCACTTAATCGACATTGCAGATCCCGGATATAAATATAATGTATTCGAATATCAACGCGATTTCCTGATTTCTTACGAATCAATCAAACAAAAAGGCTGTCTCCCCGTTTTATGTGGAGGGACAGGCATGTATCTGGAATCCGTATTGAAAGGATATAAGCTGATGCCCGTGCCAGAAAACCCTGAATTACGTATTCGTTTGGCAAATCATTCGCTCGAAGAGTTGACGGAAATATTAGGCCGGTACAAAACATTACACAATTCTACCGACGTAGATACCGTGAAACGTGCTATCCGTGCGATAGAGATTGAAGAATATTATGCTACCCATCCGGTTCCCGAACGGGAGTTTCCTGAATTGAACAGCCTCATTATCGGAGTGGATATTGACCGGGAACTGCGTCGTGAAAAGATCACCCGCCGATTAAAACAACGGTTGGACGAAGGAATGGTAGATGAAGTGCGACAATTGATCGAGCAAGGAATTGCGCCGGATGATTTAATCTATTATGGGTTGGAATATAAATACCTGACATTGTATGTTATTGGAAAACTAACCTATGAAGAGATGTTCAACGGTCTGGAAATTGCGATCCATCAGTTTGCCAAACGGCAAATGACCTGGTTTCGCGGCATGGAAAGAAGAGGATTTACCATCCATTGGATGAATGCGGAACTGCCGATGGAAGAAAAGATAGCTTTTGTAAAAGAGAAACTGGAAGGGATTTAGTATCTTTGTCAGTTATATAGTGTGATTTTTAATACACAATAGGATAGATATACGAATATGAGTGTAGAACCAAAGAAATGGGGAGTGATTTACAACCCGAAAGCTGGTACCCGAAAGGTAAAAAAGCGCTGGAAAGAAATTAAGGAGTACATGGACAGTAAAGGCGTGGACTATGACTATGTACAATCCGAAGGTTTCGGTTCGGTAGAGCGTCTTGCCAAGATTTTAGCCAACAATGGTTATCGCACGATTGTCATTGTGGGCGGTGATGGGGCATTGAATGATGCCATCAACGGCATTATGCTATCCGATGCCGAAGATAAAGAAAACATCGCTCTCGGCATGATTCCCAATGGTATCGGAAACGACTTCGCCAAATATTGGGGGCTTAGTACCGAATATAAACCGGCTGTCGACTGTATCATCAATCACCGGCTGAAGAAAATAGATGTGGGGTACTGCAATTTCTACGATGGAAAAGAACACCAACGCCGCTACTTCCTCAATGCTGTTAATATCGGACTGGGGGCACGAATCGTTAAAATCACCGATCAGACCAAACGCTTCTGGGGGGTGAAATTCCTTTCCTACGTGGCCGCCCTGTTTTCTCTTATATTTGAACGGAAACTCTATAGAATGCACCTCCGCATCAACGACGAACATATCCGCGGACGCATCATGACCGTATGCATAGGCAGTGCCTGGGGATGGGGACAGACGCCTAGCGCCGTTCCTTATAACGGATGGCTGGATGTCTCCGTTATCTACCGACCGGAATTCCTGCAAATTATCTCCGGACTATGGATGCTGATTCAGGGAAGAATCCTGAATCATAAGGTAGTGAAAAGCTACCGGACGAAGAAAGTGAAAGTACTCCGGGCACAAAACGCCGCTGTGGATTTGGACGGGCGGTTGTTGCCCAGGCATTTCCCGCTGGAAGTAGGGGTACTTTCGGAAAAAACAACGCTTATTATTCCAAATTGATAAATTCAGGCACGGATTACGCGGATTACACGTTTTTTAGTAAATCTACATCTGCAAAAGCCGTATAGTCCGCGTAATCCGTGCCTGAAACATAAACTTATAATTAGATTAAGAAAAATGATAGAACTTAAAAACAATCCTGCCGGTAACTTCTTTCTGTTGGCGGGTCCATGCGTTATAGAAGGTGAAGAAATGGCAATGCGTATTGCCGAACGAGTAGTAAAAATCACCGAAGCTCTGCAAATTCCATACGTATTCAAAGGCTCTTACCGCAAGGCAAACCGCTCACGCCTGGATTCGTTTACAGGTATCGGTGACGAAAAAGCACTCAAAGTATTAAGAAAGGTACATGAGACTTTCGGAGTTCCGACTGTGACAGATATTCACAGTGCAGATGAAGCAGCTATGGCAGCCGAATATGTAGATGTACTTCAAATCCCGGCTTTCCTTTGCCGCCAGACCGATTTGTTGGTTGCAGCAGCGAAAACCGGAAAAACCATCAATATCAAAAAAGGACAGTTCCTTTCTCCGTTGGCAATGCAGTTTGCTGCCGATAAAGTGGTGGAAGCAGGAAATAAAAATGTGATGCTTACCGAACGTGGAACGACTTTCGGTTATCAGGATCTTGTTGTAGACTATCGCGGCATCCCTGAAATGCAATCATTCGGTTATCCGGTTATTCTGGATGTCACCCATTCCCTGCAGCAGCCCAACCAGACCAGTGGAGTAACCGGTGGAATGCCGCAACTGATAGAGACAGTAGCCAAAGCTGGTATCGCCGTGGGTGCTGACGGGATATTCATTGAGACACATGAGAATCCTGCAGTAGCTAAAAGTGACGGTGCCAATATGCTAAAGTTAGACCTCCTGGAAGGGCTGTTAACGAAGTTAGTCAGGATACGGGAAGCTATAAAATAACTCTTTTCCCTGTCTATTTGTGATTTACAACCAAACAAGACGACAAATAACAAAGAAATATTTATTTAAACTAAATAGAACATGAAACATTTATTACGTGGATTATTTATTGCAGTCCTTTTTATATGCTGCAATTTCCAGCTCGTACTTGCACAACCCATGCAAGAACTGCCTGTGGACAAAAATGTCCGCATCGGTAAACTGGACAACGGGCTTACCTATTACATTCGACACAATGCACTTCCTGAAAAACGAGTAGAATTCTACATCGCACAGAAAGTAGGTTCCATCCTTGAAGAACCGCAACAACGTGGTTTGGCTCACTTCCTGGAGCACATGGCTTTCAATGGAACCAAAAACTTCCCGGGTGATGAAACCGGACTCGGTATCGTACCTTGGTGTGAAACAAAAGGTATCAAGTTCGGAACGAACCTGAATGCATATACCAGTGTCGACCAAACGGTATATAATATCAGCAACGTACCAACTGAAAATATCAATGTAGTAGACTCTTGCCTGCTTATCCTTCATGACTGGTCGAGCGCTATCGATCTTGCTGACAAGGAAATAGACAAAGAACGTGGCGTAATCCGTGAAGAATGGAGAAGCCGCAACAGCGGTATGCTTCGTATCATGACTGATGCACAGTCTACAATGTATCCGGATTCTAAATATTCAGACTGTATGCCTATCGGAAGCATTGACGTTATCAACAACTTCCCGTATCAGGATATCCGCGATTATTATGCCAAATGGTATCGTCCGGACCTGCAAGGTATCGTTATTGTAGGTGACATCAACGTAGATGAAATTGAAGCCAAACTTAAAAAAGTATTCGCAGACGTAAAAGCTCCGGTAAATCCGGCCGAACGTATCTACTATCCGGTAGCAGACAATCAGGAACCGCTGATCTATATCGGTACTGACAAAGAAGTGAAGAATCCGTCTGTCAACATCTTCTTCAAACAAGATGCTACCCCGGATTCTTTGAAGAATACCATCGCTTATTACGCAACGAGCTACATGGTCAGCATGGCTATGAATATGCTGAACAACCGTTTGAACGAACTTCGCCAGACTGCTAATCCTCCTTTCACAAGTGCCGGTGCAGAATATGGAGAATATTTCCTTGCCAAAACTAAAGAAGCATTCAGTATCAGCGCAAGCAGCAAAATCGACGGAATCGATTTAGCTACGAAGACTATCCTGGAAGAAGCAGAACGCGCACGCCGCTTCGGATTTACAGCAACAGAATATGACCGCGCACGCGCCAACTATCTGCAAGCCGTAGAATCTGCTTACAACGAACGTGAAAAAACCAAAAGCGGCTCTTATGTCAACGAATACGTTAACAACTTCCTTGATAAAGAACCGATTCCGGGAATCGAAGTTGAATATACGCTTTTGAACAAATTGGCTCCGAATATTCCGGTAGAAGCTGTTAACCAGATCATGCAACAACTGATTACTGATAATAACCAGGTAGTTCTGCTGGCCGGTCCGGAAAAAGAAGGAGTAAAATATCCTACTAAAGAAGAGATTGCCGCTCTGCTGAAACAAATGAAGTCATTCGACTTGAAGCCTTATGAAGACAAAGTCTCTAACGAACCGCTGATCTCGGAAGAACTGAAAGGTGGCAAAATTGTTTCTGAAAAAGCCGGAGACATTTATGGTACAACTAAGTTAGTACTTTCCAACGGTGTAACTGTGTATGTGAAGCCTACTGATTTCAAAGCTGACCAAATTGTTATGAAAGGGGTAAGTTTCGGTGGTACGAGCATATTCCCGAACGAAGAGATCATCAATATTGCTCAATTAAACGGAGTAGCCTTGGTGGGTGGTATCGGTAATTTCAGCAAGGTTGACTTGGGTAAAGCTCTTGCCGGTAAACGTGCAAACGTGGCTGCCGGTATCGGCAATACAACAGAAACGGTTTCCGGTAGCTGTGCACCGAAAGATTTTGAGACAATGATGCAGCTCACTTATCTGACTTTCACTTCTCCACGCAAGGACAATGAAGCATTCGAATCTTACAAGAACCGCTTGAAAGCCGAACTTCAAAATGCGGATGCCAACCCGATGACTGCTTTCAGTGACACTATTACAAGTGTATTATATGGTCATCATCCGCGTGCTATCCGAATGAAAGAATATATGGTGGACCAGATCAACTACGACCGTATTCTCGAAATGTACAAAGACCGCTACAAAGACGCAAGCGACTTTACTTTCTACCTGGTGGGAAATGTAGACTTGGCAACGATGAAACCGTTGATCGCCAAATATCTGGGTAGCCTGCCATCTATCAACCGTAAAGAGACTTTCAAGGACAACCACATGGATATCCGCAAAGGACAGATCAAGAATGTATTCGCAAAAGCACAGGAAACTCCGATGGCTACCATCATGTTCCTTTATAGCGGTAGTTGCAAATACGACTTGCGCAACAATGTCCTGCTTAGCTTCTTAGATCAGGCTTTGGATTTGGTTTACACAGCAGAAATCCGTGAAAAAGAAGGTGGTACATACGGCGTAAGCTGTAACGGCAGCCTGGGTAAATATCCGAAAGAAGAATTGGCTCTTCAAATCGTATTCCAGACTGATCCTGCCAAGAAAGACCACCTTTCTGCTATCGTTGTGGAACAACTCCACAAAATGGCCAAAGAAGGTCCGTCTGCCGAACACATGCAGAAGATTAAGGAATATATGCTGAAGAAGTATAAAGACGCCCAAAAAGAAAATGGCTACTGGCTCAATAACATGGACGAATACTTCTACACCGGTATCGATAATACAAAAGACTATGAAAAGTTGGTCAACAGCATCACTGCAAAAGAAGTACAAGACTTCCTTGCCAAGTTGCTGAAACAGAACAACGAAATTCAAGTCATTATGACTATGCCGGAAGAAAACAAATAAATATTTCTCTAGTATATCTACTGAATGATGATATTCAACGAATTACGTAAACATGGAAGGCTCGCCGCCAAACGGCACCCGATGTATGAAAAGAACAAAGTTGCTAAAATACTCGGTTATGTCATGGGCGCATTTTGGGCCGGTTACCTGATATTTTTCGGTACGACGTTCGCGTTCGGTTTTTCAGATATGGTTCCCAACCGGGAACCATATCATGTAATGAACGCAGTGGTACTGATCTTTATCCTGGCACTGGACTTTCTGTTGCGTGTTCCGTTACAAAAAACACCGACACAGGAGGTAAAACCTTACCTCCTGTTGCCGGTTAAACGAATTCGTGTCATCGACTTTTTACTGATCCGCTCGGGACTAAGTCTGTTCAACCTGTTCTGGTTGTTTCTGTTTGTCCCTTTTTCCTTCATCACTATTACCAAGTTTTTCGGTATCTCCGGTGTTATCACCTATCTTATCGGTATCTTACTATTAATTATTGCCAACAATTACTGGTACTTGCTTTGCCGCACTCTTATCAACGAACGTATTTGGTGGATTCTATTACCTATCGCTTTCTACGGTGGAATAGGCTGCCTTCTTTTTATTCCCGAAGATAGCCCGCTCTTCTATTTCTTCATGGATCTGGGAGACGGATATATACAAGGAAACATTTTCTATTTTCTCGGCACCATACTTGTGATTGCCCTTTTATGGCTGATTAACCGCAAAATCATGTCCGGGCTGATTTATGCAGAGCTAGCCAAAGTGGATGATACCCAAATTAAACACGTCTCCGAATATAAATTCTTCGAACGTTACGGAGAAGTGGGCGAATATATGCGGCTGGAACTGAAAATGCTCTTACGCAACCGCCGCTGCAAAGGTGCACTACGCAATATCTCTATCGTAATTGTAGCTTTCTCCGTTGCACTTAGCTTTTCCAGTGTCTATGACGGTAATTTCATGACCTCTTTTATTTGTGTGTATAACTTTGCCGTATTCGGAATGATTATCCTTTCACAGATAATGTCATTCGAAGGCAACTACATTGATGGTCTGATGTCTCGCAAAGAATCGATTATGAGTTTGCTGAAAGCTAAATATTACACATACAGTATTGGTGAGATTATACCTTTCATACTGATGATCCCCGCTATCATCATGAACAAACTTACCTTACTGGGTGCTTTTGCCTGGTTTTTCTATACCATTGGCTTTATTTATTTCTGTTTCTTCCAACTGGCTGTTTACAACAAACAGACAGTACCTTTGAACGAAAAAGTAACAAGCCGACAAAACAATAGCGCCATACAGATGTTGGTCAATTTCGGTGCTTTCGGCGTACCGCTTATCTTATATAGCCTGTTAAATGCACTTTGGGGAGAAACAATCACTTACACAATCCTGTTAGTGATTGGTCTCGGATTTACCCTGACCTCCCCTTTATGGATAAAAAATGTATATCATCGCTTCATGAAACGGCGGTACGAAAATATGGAAGGCTTCAGAGACAGCCGCCAATAAACGTTCATGAATCATTAACTATATAAACATTGAAGATCATGATTACCATTGATAAACTTAAAAAGAATTTTGGTGAAAAGGTTGCCGTAGACATAGAACATTACGAAATCAATCAAGGCGACATGCTCGGATTGGTGGGTAACAACGGTGCCGGTAAAACAACTCTTTTCCGATTGATGTTGGATCTGCTAAAAGCAGACGATGGAAAAGTGATTATAAATGATATTGATGTCAGCCAGAGTGAAGACTGGAAAAGCATTACCGGTGCTTTCATCGACGATGGCTTCCTGATCGATTATCTCACTCCGGAAGAATATTTCTATTTCATCGGGAAAATGTACGGACTCAAGAAAGAAGAAGTAGACGAACGTCTTATCCCTTTCGAACGCTTTATGAGCGGAGAAGTGATCGGACACAAAAAATTAATTCGCAACTACTCCGCCGGTAACAAGCAAAAGATCGGGATAATCTCCGCTATGCTTCATTATCCGCAAATACTGATATTGGATGAACCGTTCAACTTCCTCGACCCAAGTTCGCAGTCTATCATTAAACATCTGCTTAAAAAATACAATGAGGAACATCAGGCTACGGTTATCATATCCAGTCACAACCTCAATCATACCGTAGATGTATGTCCACGGATCGCTTTACTGGAACACGGGGTCATCATCCGGGATATTATCAACGAAGATAACTCCGCAGAAAAAGAACTGGAGGATTATTTTAATGTAGAAGAAGAGTGAGGGAGATTTATGAGTTATGAGTTGTGATTTATGATTTATGATTGACGATTGAAATACAGTTGATGAAGGCAAAATTAAGATTTATCTATCTATTAGTTGGGCTGGCTGCTATATTTAGTTCCTGTCGCACTTCCGCTCCCCGGCTGGACTATCAAGCATTGGCACGAGCTTCTATTTTATTAGGTGTAGATGTCAATCTGGAAGATAATCATAAGCTCTATCTCGAAGCAGCCGACTGGATAGGAGTTCCTTATCGTGGTGGGGGTGATTCTAAACGAGGAACAGATTGTTCGGGGCTGGTTTATCAAGTGTATCGAAAAGTATACCGTACCCAAGTGCCACGCAATACAGAGGACTTGAAAAAAGAAAGTAATAAGGTCGCTAAGCGAAACCTTCGGGAAGGAGACTTGGTATTCTTTACCAGTAGCCGTTCAAAAAAGAAAGTAGCTCATGTGGGTATTTATCTGAAAAACGGAAAGTTCATTCATTCCAGTACCAGTAAAGGAGTGATCGTTAGCAACTTGAACGAGAGTTATTATACCAAACACTGGATAAGCGGAGGCAGAATACGTTAATTATCAACTTCTAATGATATAAAATTATGAAATCATTCATCGGAGCAGTTATATTTATCTGTGTGGCATTCAGTGCCAATGCACAACTTTTATGGAAAGTGTCCGGTAACGGACTAACCCAACCGTCCTACATCATAGGTACTCATCACCTGGCACCATTCAGCATCATGGACAGCATTGCCGGACTTCAAAAAGCGATGAATGAAACACAACAGGTATATGGGGAACTGAAAATGTCGGAAATGCAGTCGCCCGCCACCATGGGAAAGATGCAAAAGGCAATGATGATCGAAAGTGATACCACACTGACCTCCCTCCTTTCTCCGGAAGACTTTGAGACTGCTAACAAATTCTGCAAAGAAAACCTGATGGTAGACTTAAATATGGCTCCGAAGCTAAAACCTGCCTTCCTGTTGAATAATGTAGTGGTAATGGCTTACGTAAAACATGTAGGAAAGTTCAACCCGCAAGAGCAACTCGACACGTTCTTTCAAAGCCAAGCCACCCAAAACGGGAAAAAAGTGGATGGTCTGGAAACTGCCGAATTCCAATTCAACCTGCTTTTCAACGGTAGTTCACTACAACGACAAGCACAGCTACTCATGTGCACTCTTAATAACATAGAAGCCGAAGTAGAAAACCTAAAAAAGCTCACGAACGCTTACATGAAACAGGATTTGAACACTATGTTCAAAATCAGCGAAGAGCGCAAAGGCAATCAATGCGACGCACTTCCCAGCGAAGAAGATGCCCTAATTTACAACCGTAATAAAATATGGGCTGAAAAATTACCGGCTATCATGAAAGCTGCTCCGACTTTTGTTGCGGTAGGCGCCCTGCACCTTCCCGGAGAAAAAGGATTATTAAAGTTACTAAAAAGCCAAGGATATACAGTAGAACCTGTGAAATAAGAAAAGTATTTAGTACTTTTGCGGAAAAGTTTTCCCCAATGAACTACAAAACCTATTTATTCGATTTCGACTACACATTAGCCGATTCGTCGCGTGGTATCGTTAAGTGTTTCAGAATTGTGCTCACCCGGCACCAGTATTTAACCGTTACCGATGAAGCTATCAAGCGCACGATCGGCAAAACACTGGAAGAATCATTCAGTATCCTTACCAGAATTACCGACCCGGAACAGTTAGAATCTTTCCGGCAGGAATACAGACAGGAAGCTGATGTACACATGAATGTAAATACCCGTCTTTTTCCTGATACATTATCTACACTGAAAGAATTGAAGAAACGGGGTGCCCGCGTCGGAATTATCTCTACCAAGTATCGCTTCCGAATATTGAGTTATCTGGAAGAATATCTGCCAAAGGATTTTCTCGATATAGTTGTGGGAGGAGAAGATGTAAAAGCACCGAAACCTTCACCGGAAGGGGTACTATTTGCTTTGGAACATTTGGGAAGTACACCCGAAGAAACTTTGTATATCGGAGATAGCACGGTAGATGCTGAAACGGCCCGAAATGCAGGAGTAGATTTTGCAGGCGTATTGAACGGAATGACAACAGCCGAAGAACTCCGTGACTATCCACACAAAATCATTATGCAGAATTTGGGAGAGTTGGTCCAATAGGCTACAATGAGAGTTAAAATGCTCATTTATTTACTGTAATCATTTTATCTCCTACAAAAAATAAAAGAAATATTTGTCGGGAACGAATAAAAATAGTACTTTTGTGCCCGATTATTCCGCAACGGGTTCGATAAAGAGCTCTTTAAGTGATTAAAGACCACCCGCCGGAGCTAACTTATACATTATATATAAGATGTACGCAATTGTAGAAATTAACGGTCAGCAGTTTAAAGCAGAAGCTGGTCAAAAGTTGTTCGTTCACCACATCGAAGGTGCAGAAAACGGTTCAACAGTAGAATTTGAAAAAGTTCTTTTGGTAGACAAAGACGGAAACGTTACAGTAGGTGCTCCTACCGTAGAAGGCGCTAAAGTTGTTTGCCAGGTTGTTTCAAACTTGGTTAAAGGCGACAAAGTTCTTGTTTTCCACAAGAAAAGAAGAAAAGGACACAGAAAACTGAACGGTCACCGTCAACAGTTCACTGAATTAACAATTACAGAAGTAGTAGCTTAATCAATTAAAAAGTAAGAAGAAATGGCACATAAGAAAGGTGTCGGTAGTTCTAAGAACGGCCGCGAATCACAGAGCAAGAGATTAGGCGTTAAGATATTTGGTGGCGAAGCTTGCAAAGCAGGTAACATCATCGTTCGTCAAAGAGGTACTGAATTCCACCCGGGTGAAAACATCGGAATGGGTAAAGACCACACTCTTTTCGCTTTAGTAGACGGAACAGTTAATTTCAAAGTAGGTAAAGAAGATAGAAGATATGTTTCTATCGTTCCTGCAACAGAAGCATAATTATCCGGACTGAAAATAGTTAAGACAAGGAGATGCAATCTGCAAGATTGTATCTCCTTTCTTTTTATATCCAATTCACTTCATAGCCCAGCTTCTATATAAAACACCCATCATTAAAATACGTTTATATACAAACAGACATCAGAGGTTTATATACAACACACAATAGTATTATTTCCATATATATTATTTCTATATATATTATGATGGTATATATTTGCTTGATTATTCGTTTTTTCTTTATCTTTGTAAGCTTAAATAAGAAAGTTCATAAAAAGTATAGATATGCTTACCATTAAACAAATTACAGAAAACACAGAGGCGGTACTCCGCGGACTGGAAAAGAAGCATTTCAAGAATGCAAAGGAAACGATCGATCAGGTGATCGCTCTTAACGACAAGAGACGTAGCACACAAAATGAATTAGATAAAAACCTGGCAGAGGTTAACTCACTTTCGCGCACCATCGGTCAACTGATGAAAGAAGGCAAAAAAGAGGAAGCTGAAACTGCACGTGCCCGCGTTGCCGAACTAAAAGAAGGCAACAAAGAGCTGGATGCTGCCATGACACAGGCTGCAACTGATATGCAGAATGTACTTTATACCATCCCAAACATACCTTATGACAGTGTACCGGAAGGCGTAGGTGCCGAAGATAACGTCGTAGAAAAAATGGGAGGTATGGAAACCGAACTTCCTAAAGATGCACTCCCCCACTGGGAACTGGCAAAGAAATATGATTTAATAGACTTCGACCTGGGCGTAAAAATCACAGGTGCGGGTTTCCCTGTATACAAAGGTAAAGGAGCACAACTTCAACGTGCCCTTATCAACTTCTTCCTGGATGAAGCACGCAAATCCGGATATACCGAAATCATGCCGCCGACAGTAGTCAACGCTGCTTCCGGCTATGGCACCGGGCAGCTTCCGGACAAAGAAGGACAAATGTATCATTGTGAAGTAGATGATTTATACCTGATCCCGACAGCGGAAGTTCCCGTAACTAATATCTACCGTGATGTGATTCTGGAAGAGAAACAATTACCTATAATGAATTGTGCGTATACACAATGTTTCCGTCGCGAAGCAGGTTCTTATGGTAAAGATGTACGTGGCCTGAATCGTCTGCACGAGTTCTCCAAAGTAGAATTGGTTCGTATCGACAAACCGGAGCATTCTAAACAATCTCATCAGGAAATGCTTAACCATGTAGAAGGACTGTTGCAAAAACTGGAACTCCCCTATCGTATCCTCCGTCTTTGCGGTGGAGATATGAGTTTCACTGCTGCTCTTTGCTTCGACTTCGAAGTATATTCTGAAGCACAGAAGCGTTGGTTGGAAGTAAGTTCCGTATCCAATTTCGACACTTACCAGGCCAACCGCCTGAAATGCCGTTACCGTAATGCAGAAAAGAAAACCGAACTCTGCCACACACTGAACGGTTCAGCATTAGCACTGCCACGCATCGTTGCTGCCCTACTCGAAAACAACCAGACTCCGGAAGGTATCAGAATTCCGAAAGCATTGGTTCCGTATTGCGGCTTTGACATGATAGACTAAGACTTGACATGACAGACTAATAAAAGCACCCATATACAGAGAGCCACTCATCAAAAGAGTGGCTTTTCTTTTATATTTCGTAAATTAGCTGTATCTTTGCCAAAATTTATATCATTCTGATAGCAGTTACGTAATAAAAACAACAAATTAATTAGATAATGAACAAAATCATTAGCAAGGAACGCTTTTCTGAAAAAGTATTCAAATTTGAAATTGAAGCTCCTTTGATTGCTAAATCCCGTAAGGCCGGACACTTTGTCATCGTGCGTGTAGGTGAAAAAGGAGAACGTATGCCATTGACTATCGCAGGTTCTGACCTCAAAAAAGGTACCATTACTCTGGTAGTGCAGGAAGTCGGACTTTCTTCTACCCGTCTCTGTGAACTGAATGAAGGCGATTACATCACTGACGTAGTAGGCCCGCTCGGACAAGCTACCCATATAGAGAAATTCGGAACAGTAGTCTGCGCTGGTGGTGGTGTAGGCGTAGCTCCGATGCTTCCTATCGTACAGGCTTTGAAAGCAGCCGGCAACCGTGTTATCACTGTACTGGCCGGACGCAACAAAGACCTGATTATTTTAGAAAAAGAAATGCGTGAAAGCTCTGACGAAGTAATTATCATGACAGATGATGGCTCTTACGGTCGTAAAGGTCTGGTGACAGAAGGCGTAGAAGAAGTTATCAAACGCGAGAAAGTGGACAAATGCTTCGCTATCGGCCCTGCCATCATGATGAAGTTCGTTTGCTTGCTGACTAAGAAATATGAAATTCCGACTGATGTTTCATTGAACACCATCATGGTGGATGGAACTGGTATGTGTGGTGCTTGCCGTATCACTGTAGGAGGAAAGACTAAATTCGTTTGTGTAGATGGTCCTGAATTCGACGGTCACCAAGTGAATTTTGATGAAATGCTGAAACGTATGGGTGCATTCAAAAATATCGAGCGCGAAGAAATGCATAAACTGCAACCGGAATGTGAAGCAACCAAAGAAATCGACGAGAAAAGCCGTAATGCAGCCTGGAGACAGGAATTACGCAAATCAATGAAACCGAAAGAACGTACGGCCATTCCCCGTGTAGAAATGAACGAGCTTGACGCTGAATATCGTTCACACAGCCGTAAAGAGGAAGTAAATCAAGGATTAACAGCAGAACAGGCTGTTACAGAAGCTAAACGTTGTCTCGACTGTGCTAATCCGGGATGTACGGAAGGCTGTCCGGTAGGTATTGATATTCCCCGCTTCATTAAGAATATCGAACGTGGAGAGTTTCTTGAAGCTGCTAAAACATTGAAAGAAACAAGTGCGCTTCCGGCTGTTTGCGGTCGTGTGTGTCCACAGGAAAAACAGTGCGAATCAAAATGTATTCATTTAAAAATGAATGAAAAGCCCGTCGCTATCGGTTATCTGGAACGTTTCGCAGCTGATTACGAACGTGAAAGCGGGCAAATCTCCGTACCTGTCATTGCAGAGAAGAACGGCATCAAAATAGCTGTGATCGGTTCGGGACCTGCAGGATTGGCATTTGCCGGAGATATGGCTAAATATGGATATGATGTAACTGTATTCGAAGCATTGCATGAGATTGGCGGTGTGTTGAAATATGGTATTCCAGAATTCCGTTTGCCAAACAAGATTGTAGACGTAGAAATCGATAACCTTAGCAAGATGGGGGTTAACTTCATCAAAGACTGTATCGTAGGAAAAACAATCGGCGTAGAGGACTTGAAAGCTGAAGGTTTCAAAGGAATATTTGTGGCTTCCGGCGCCGGGCTGCCTAACTTTATGAATATCCCGGGAGAGAATTCCATCAATATCATGTCGTCCAACGAATACCTCACCCGTGTTAATCTAATGGACGCTGCCAGTGAAGATTCGGACACTCCGGTAGCTTTCGGTAAAAACGTAGCAGTAATCGGTGGTGGTAATACAGCGATGGACTCTGTTCGTACTGCCAAACGTCTTGGTGCAGAACGCGCTATCATTATCTATCGCCGTTCGGAAGAGGAAATGCCTGCACGTATCGAGGAAGTAAAACATGCTAAAGAAGAAGGAGTTGAATTCCTTACACTACATAATCCGATCGAATATATTGCTGATGAACAAGGTTGCGTAAAACAGGTTATTTTGCAAAAGATGGAATTAGGCGAGCCGGATGCTTCCGGACGTCGTAGTCCTGTAGCCATCCCGGGAGCAACAGAAACAATTGATATCGACCTGGCAATTGTCAGCGTCGGAGTATCCCCTAACCCAATTGTTCCAAGCTCCATCAAAGGACTGGAACTAGGACGAAAAGGAACCATCACTGTGGATGACAACATGGAATCTTCCATCCCTATGATTTATGCAGGAGGCGATATCGTTCGCGGTGGAGCTACTGTTATTCTGGCGATGGGCGATGGCCGTAAAGCCGCTGCCGCCATGAATGAACAATTGAAGGCAAACGCCGGTAACTAATTGCCGCTTATTAGCAGGTGGGCTAAAACCAACTCACACGTGGGCGGAACATCGCTCGTCCCCCGGCATAAAAATAAAATAAGAAAAGCCCCGTCTACAAAATGTAAACGGGGCTTTTCTTATTTCAAATATCAAAGATACTTTCTACTTTACCACTTTGTTCGTCGCAGGATCGGGGAAGATTACAGCCGGTTTAAACGACTTGGCTTCCTCAAAATCCATCAATGCATAGGACATGATTATAACAATATCATCCGGTTGCACCTTGCGGGCAGCAGCACCATTCAGGCAAATTTTACCCGAACCGCGTTCACCTTTGATAATGTAGGTTTCAAAGCGTTCACCATTGTTATTATCAGCGATATACACTTTCTCTCCCGCAATCATGTTTGCAGCATCCAACAGGTCTTCATCAATCGTGATACTACCCATGTAGTTCAGATTGGCCTCTGTGACACGTGCACAATGAATTTTCGACTTCAACACTTCAATCATCATAAGGTTTCGTCTTTTTAGTTATTCTTTATATTTAATATTATCAATCAGTCGGACTTCTCCACAGAACACTGTGATGCATCCAACTGCATAGGAAGTATCTTCCCAATTACTAATTTTCTGCAATGTGTTTCCGTCTACAATCTCAAAATACTCCATGCGCAAACCCGGAGCAGCTTCGATTGCATCTTCTACCATCTTTTGCGTCTCGCTCACTGTGTGAGTGGCTGCAAAGTTACGACTTTTAAATAAGGTCCGGGAAATATTTAAAGCATTTTCACGTTCTTCTGCCGATAAACGTTTATTCCGGCTACTCAATGCCAGCCCGTCTTCCTCACGCACAATTGAACAACCCACAATTTCAAGGTTATATTTCAACTGTCGAACCATCTCACGAATAATTGCTAACTGCTGAAAATCTTTCTCCCCGAAATATGCGCGGTTTGGCTGTACGGCATTAAACAGTTTGCTGACAATCTGGCAAACACCGTTAAAATGCCCCGGACGGAAAGCACCTTCCATCACCGTATCTAATGGTGCATAGCTAAATTGACGGGTATCCGGTTCCGGATACATTTCGCTTACCGAAGGAGCAAAAGCGAAATCTGCTCCGCATTCTTCCAACAAACGGCAATCTGCATCTAATGTACGCGGATACTTCTCTAAGTCGTTTTTATCGTTAAACTGTGTGGGATTCACAAAAACACTCACAACAGTTACACCATTCTCACTTACGCTGCGCTTTACCAGAGATGCATGTCCCGCATGTAAAGCACCCATTGTAGGAACCAGTCCCACCTTTTTACCTTGGGCTCTCAAGGCAGTCAATTCTGCCTGTAAGTCCTTGATAGTGTGCACTACTTTCATTTTCGTCAATTGGTTTATGTTTTACTCGTTTGCAAAAACTCTGCAAAATAAACTAATATTTGCCACATAAAGAAAGAATATCTTATTTAATGTGTCTTTTTTTTCGTATCTTTGCAGAATATTATAGTGAACTATTGTTATTATGACAAAGGCGAATAAAGTTTTATTTATTACTCAAGAGATTACACCTTACGTTTCAGAATCCGAAATGGCCAATATAGGTAGAAACCTTCCACAGGCGATACAAGAAAAAGGCCGTGAAATCAGAACCTTTATGCCTAAATGGGGAAATATCAATGAGCGCAGAAACCAGCTGCACGAAGTGATCCGCCTCTCGGGTATGAACCTGATCATCGACGATACTGACCACCCCTTGATTATAAAAGTTGCATCTATCCAATCCGCACGCATGCAGGTATATTTCATCGATAACGATGATTATTTCCAGAATCGTATGCAGACAGCGGACGAAAATGGTGTAGAATATGAAGATAATGATAGTCGTGCCGTTTTCTACGCACGCGGCGTATTGGAAACAGTGAAAAAACTTCGCTGGTGTCCTGATGTCATTCACTGTCATGGCTGGATGACAGCTCTAGCTCCTCTTTATATAAAGAAAGCCTATAAAGACGAACCTTCTTTCCGCGATGCCAAAGTGGTATTCTCTGTTTATGAAGATGACTTCAAGAATACACTTAGCGATGATTTCGCAGCCAAATTGATGCTGAAAGGTATTTCCAAAAAAGATTTAGGTGATTTGAAAGAGCCGGTAGACTATGCTGCTCTGTGTAAACTCGCTGTTGATTATTCGGATGGAGTCATACAAAACAGCGAAAAAGTAGACGAGTCTATTATTGAATATGCCCGCCAATCTGGCAAATTGGTACTTGACTACCAGAACCCGGAAAACTATGCAGATGCCTGCAACGAGTTCTACGATCAGGTATGGGATGCTACTGCAAACGAAGAAGAATAAAAAAAATCAAGATACGACGATCATGAAAGCAAAATACGCCTTAATAGCTTTACTGGCAATCACTTTTTGGGGTTGTGATGATAACACTGCCGGACTGGGATTGGGAATGTTTCCGGGAAGCGACCAGAATATCAATGGAAAGCTATCTACATTTGATGTGACTACAGAATCCGTTCATGCCGGTAAGATATATGCAATGACTAATGTGGGGTATGTAGGTAAGTTCACTGATGAAACATTCGGAACTTATCAGGCAGGGTTCTTGGCACAACTTAATTGTCCTGAAGGAATGACTTTCCCAGAAGCTTTTTCTGGAACCACCGAAAGTGGTACTGGAAAGATGATGACAAATTTCGAAAACTTGGCAGAAGGTGTATCTGGTAACTACACCATCATTAAAGACGAGAACGGAAATCCTATTGGTAACTGCCAAATCAATATTTATCTTTGGTATGACAGTTATTTTGGAGATTCATTAACAGCTTGCCGACTAAGTATGTATGTATTAGATAAGAAAAAAGGCGACAAGTATTGGAATGAAGACCCAGATGCTTATTATACCAATATCGACCCTACAAGATATTATGATAGTACGACAAGTTTATTAGGCAATAAATCTTATACAGCAGTTGATTTGTCTATTAGTGATTCTATACGTAATCTTTCAACTTACGTTCCTTATATTAAAATTACATTGGATCAGACTAAAACACAGGATTTGGGACTGAAACTTTTAAAAGAAGGACGCACGAAAGACCTATACAAAAAATTTCAAAGTATATTCCCCGGATTGTACGTAAAAAGCGACTATGGAGACGGTACTATCCTCTACGTAAATTCCGTACAAATGGATGTAGCATTCTTGGAGCATGCCAGAGACAGCATAACAGGTGGTCTACTACACACATCTGCTGGAAAAGACTCTGTAATATACAACGGACGATCATTCACATCTACCCGTGAAGTCATCCAAGCCAATCGATTGGAAAACGATACGGAAAAAATTCAAGAATGTATAAATGAGTCCAAATGGACTTACTTAAAGAGTCCTGCAGGGATTTTCACTCAAATAACCCTCCCTATCAGTCAAATAGCAGAAAAGCTCCAAGGAGATACTTTGAATGCAGTTAAATTAGGAATTCCTATCTACAATGAAACTAGTGACAAGAAGTTTGGTATGTCTACTCCTCGTAATGTTTTATTAATACGTAAAAAGTATAAAGATAGTTTCTTTAAAGATAATCAGCTTAGTGATGGTATAACTTCATCTCTATTTAATCCTACTACTACTAGCTTTACTCAATATACATTCAACAACATTACTCAAATGATTAATGACTGTTTAGCAGATGGAGAACGAGAAGAAGCAGAAAAGAAGTTCAAGAATGGTGGAACGATAACTCTCCAAATAACTGACGCAGAAGGAAATGTCAAAGAAGAGCCTGTTGATAATATCGTAGATTGGGAAAGATTAAGCGATTGGAATAAATTTATACTTATTCCAGTACTTGTTACCACAGATTCTTCTTCAAGCAATAACTATTATGGTTCTTCGAGCAATGTTATTAGTATACAACATGACCTGAAACCTGGTTATGCACGATTAAAAGGAGGTACAAATGCCACAAATATTTCTTTAGATAAAGAACAACAAGATAAATACAAATTAAAACTTGAAGTTGTTTCTACAAACTTTGGAACAAAATCAAAATAAGAAATAGTTGAAATATTATAAAGCAATAGCGCAGGTTACTCAATGTAACTTGCGCTATTGCTTTATAATATATTTATAGAGAAGTCAGATAGAATAATTCCATAATAAAACCGCTCAAACAGCAATCTTTGCTAGCGTACGTTATAGTTATAAATAAGCCTAAGATTCCTGATTAATATAGAAGAAATAGTGACGGTATATGCTTAGGATATTAACGGTATCGTCACCATATAGCGTCACTATTTCTATCGGATAGCGCTACTATCTTACAAAAGTATATTCTCCTACAAAGATCTTAACTTAATCCATATTAAAAACCGTGAGTTTGATTTTATCTCACTCACGGTTCCATATAATAAATTTTTATACTTCTTACTTAACAGCAGCCTTTTTAGCTTTTCCCGTAGCCTTCTTCGGCTCGGCTGTTGCTTTCTTTACTTCAGCTTTCTTTGCAGCAGGTTTTGATTTAGTAGCAGGGGCCTCTTTCACCGGCTCTTTAGCATTAGTAGCCTTCTTGACTGCCGTTTTCTTTGCCGCTTCTACTTTTGCCTGTAATTTAGCCAATACCTTTTCCAATTCAGTAATCTCATCCCCCTGATTCTTAATGGTAGTCAACAAAGAATTTAATTCTTCACTGTCTACATCGGCAGGATATAATGCATCTACCCGTTTGATAAAGTCACCCAAAATATTCATATAGTTGGTGAAAGCATCATAAGGAGAATCATAGATACCACGGTTCAACCACATACCATTGTTCTTCGTTGTCATAAAACGGAAATTATTGCTAGCCTGTAAGTAATCCCAATCCTGCTTAATACGACGATCATCACATAAATGGACACGTTCGGCTACACTATACAGTTTATTGAAAGCCTCACGTTGCATGACATTACCCAGCCAACAACTAGTATCTCTTTCTTCATCCACCCATGACATCGGATAGGCAACATCAAGCTGTGATACTGATTTCAACTTCGTCACGATTTCCGTCGGTGTAGAGAATGTGATTCCTTTAGCTTTTGCACATTCCGGCAGTGCCTTCATGAATTCAAGAATATTAGAAGACAACGGTTGAGCCATACCAAGTGCACTCAATTCCATAAAGATATTGATGACTTGTTCTTCTTGTGGCAATGCATCGATCCAATTAATATACTTATCAGCAAACAAAGGATATTCCGCCCAATCTGAATTAGAGAAGCGCAAACTGATGTCGTCAGAGAGTTTGAAATCCCGCAACAAGAGTTTAAGACTTGGAGCTTGATTACAGTGATAAACATAATGCGGGCTCTTCCATCCCAACACATGTTTAGCACCTTCCGTCAACATTCCCTTGAAGCCCATAGAAGCTACCAATCCACCAATTTCATCAGAATAAATCAGACTAGAATTGCGGAACACTTTCGGTTCTTTACCAAACATCTGTTTCATCTTATCACGTTGACGAAGTACTTCTTCACGGAAGCAATCCTCGTTAGCCAGTGAAGACAAGCCATGAGAATAAGGCTCACATAAGAACTCGCAACACCCAGTTTCATTCAACTGGTGCAATAAATCAATGACTGCCGGAGCATGAATTTCCAATTGTTCCAAGGCTACTCCCGAGATAGAAAGCGCAACTTTAAAAGCCCCCCCCGAGTTTTTCGCCATCTCAATCAATGTATTGAGAGCAGGAATATACGAACGTTCAGCGACCTCATTCATACCCGTTTCGTTGGCATAATCATCATAATAATAATGGTCATTACCAATATCGAAGAAACGATAACGTTTCAAATGGATAATTTGATGTATTTCAAAATAAAGACAGATAGTTCTCATTTTTATTTATTGTTTTGTTATTTACCATAGTTTCTTAACACAGACTCGTAGAGAGCACGGATTCTCAAGCCGACTTTTTCCCACGTAATCCCATCTACTTCCTTCTTTCCCTCTTCTTTGAGATATTCGAAAAGAGACGGATTGGTACACAGAGAATGGATAGCGTCAGCCATCGCATGAATATCCCAATAGTCAGTTTTTATCACCTTATCAAGAATCTCGCCACATCCAGATTGCTTAGAAATGATGGAAGGTGTTCCACACTGCATAGCTTCCAGCGGAGCGATACCGAAAGGTTCAGAGACAGACGGCATGACAAATACATCACTGTTCTTATAAACCTCATATACCTGTCTACCTTTCATGAAGCCCGGGAAGTGGAATCGATCGGCAATACCACGTTCAGCAACCAAGTTAATCATGGCATTCAACATATCGCCCGACCCCGCCATTACAAAACGAATATTACGAGTACGCTGCAATACAAGCGCAGCAGCTTCTACAAAATATTCTGGTCCTTTCTGCATTGTAATACGTCCGAGGAAAGTGACCACCTTTTCTTTTGAGTGATCGGGACGCGGAATATCCAGCAGTTCCTGCGACAATGGATAAACAGCATTATGCATTGCAAATACCTTTCTGGGGTCCTGATGATACTCGTTAATAACAGTGCGACGAGTTAGCTCGGATACGCACATGATACAATCGGCATGATCCATACCATTCTTCTCAATCGAATAAACAGTAGGATTGACTTTGCCACGAGAACGGTCAAAATCCGTAGCATGCACATGGATGCAAAGCGGCTTTCCGCTAACCATTTTGGCATGTACTCCGGCAGGGTAAGTCAGCCAGTCATGCGCATGAATGATATCAAACTCCTGCTGACGGGCTACTACTCCGGCAATGATCGAGAAATTATTAATTTCTTCGTGCAAGTTCCCGGGATAACCACCTGCAAATTCCATACATCCCAAATCATTTACATGCATATAAGAAAAATCGGCATAAATATGGTCGCGGAAAGAGTAATATTCTTCCGGTGTCATCTCCAACAAGCGGGATTTCAAGTAGTCATAGTGAACATCACGCCACACAATGGGTACTTGATTCATACCGATTATTTTCAAGAACTTCTCTTCTTCGCCGCTAGGCTTAGGCATACAGAAAATCGTCTCCATATCACCTTGCAGACTCAATCCTTTAGTTATTCCATAAGAAGCAACCGCAAGACCACCATATATTTTGGGAGGGAATTCCCATCCAAACATTAAAACTTTCATCTTCGTTCCTCCTTTTTTAATAATACTTAGACAGTAGCTTTAAGACACGCAGTATTTCTGCTACATTCATCGCGAACGATACTGCGCCACGCCCTTTGAAAGGCGGGTTCCCATCAAACAATTCGGGAATGGAACCAACGCAGTGGCTTGTCATCTCATCATCATAACTAATCAGCTGACGTTCAACGAATGACAACCCGCTCATCTTATAAATTCGAAGATAAGCTTCCAGATAGAATCCCATCAACCAAGGCCAAGCAGTACCCTGATGATAAGCATAATCGCGTTGTATCTGCGGACCTACATAGTTCGGATTATATCCGCCACTCTTCGGACTCAACGAACGAATTCCTTTCGGAGTGAGCAGCTCTTTGGTCACAATATCAAGCACCTGTTTCTTTTGTGCACGATCCAAAGGAGAATAATCAAACGCTACGGTAAATATCATGTTAGGACGTACACTCCAATCCATCATATTACCGTCTACATAATCAAGCAGATAACCATATTCGTTACGGAATACCTCGACAAAAGACTTTCCGGTTACTTCTGCCTGCGCATCAAGTTCATCCGCCAAGTATACGTCTCCTCCTTCGCGCACCAAATCAGCTATAAAACGCAACGCATTATACCACAACGCATTAAATTCAACAATATACCCCGTACGAGGAATCACCGGATGTCCGTTCACTGTAGAATTCATCCATGTAATCGCCTTATCCGTACCGTTGGCAAAAAGTAATCCATTATCATGCAAGAAAAGATTCTCATGTTTCCGCTGACGAATAAACTCCATTATATCTTTCAGAAGTTCTCCGTATTTCTGACGACATTGCTCACGGGAAGTTTCTTTTGCATATTGCTGCAAAGCCCAGACAGCCCAAAGCAAAACGTCAGGATGCTCCATTTCATAAATCTTGTAGCCTACTGGTTCTTCATTTATAAAATTGCGAATTGCCTTTTCCGCCGTTTTCATCACATCCTCAAACTGATCGACCTCATCGAGCGCAAGCGTCAGTCCCGGCAGGGCAATGAACATATCACGTGCACGACATTTAAACCACGGATAACCGGCAAGAATATAATGTTCGTCTTCCTGCTGGTTATGGAACTGATGAGCGGAATTCTTCAGACAATGGTAAAAGCTATCACGTGGAGTACGATCAGCTACTTCAGCCTCAAATGTTTGTTTCAGTCTACGAGGAGTTACTTCTGAAGTTCCGGCAGAGAATACAATACTCTCTCCTTTCTTTATATCCACTTCGAAATAGCCGGGAACATAAAGGTCTTCATTGAAGTCATACCCACGTTCCTGTTCTTTCGGATATTCAATCCCCCGATACCAGTCGGGCGTGAAATGAAACTCACACTTTTTATTCAACTGCATATAAAGTTCCGGATAACCGGGATACATACAGGTTTTAATACCATTTTCCACCAGTTGATACTCGCGGCTTGCCTGTGGGTTTTCGTGAGTGTACTCACGTACACTTCTGAAAGCAAGGAACGGCCGGAAGCGCAGGGTTGTAGCCGAATGCGCATCAAGTAAAGTATAACGAATCAGGATTCTATTTTCATGATGTACAAAGATTTTTTCTTTGCGGAGGACTACACCTCCGACACGGTAAGTTGTTGCCGGGATATGCTCACAGTCAAACTCACGGATATACTTGTGTCCGTTAGGACTAAAGTTGTTTCCCTGATATTTGTGCAACCCCAAGTTAAACTCCGCACCGTGTTGAATTACCGTTTCATCAAGAGAAGATAGCAGCACATGATTTTCATCGTCGAGATTGGGAACTGGAATTACCAACAGGCCGTGATATTTGCGTGTGTTACAATCAACAATCGTCGTACAATGATAAGCTCCTGCTTTGTTCGTCCGGAGGATTTCCCTTTGAAGAGATTCTTCCAGATTCGTCATGAGGGTCTTGTCAAATCGTAAATAACTCATAGTTGTGCATTATTAAAGGTTAATTATTGGTCATTATATCGTATATCTATTTATTGTTACATACCGTATATATTGGCTGTAGCAGCATATACAATAGGTATAACGCCCAAATGTACAAATTATAGATAAAAACAAAAATAAAAAGGCTTTTTATTTTCAGATTTTGTGCAAATATTCGTAGTATTGCGTAAAATATCTAAAGAAAAGAATGTCATGAAGCAAGATATTCAGCGTATCATGCTGGCTGCAGCAAAGCCTTTGTTCCTTATTTTTATTCTCTATATACTCAAGATTATGGAAGTCGGAATGAACTGGGACTTCTCTCGCTTGGGGGTATATCCTATGGAGAAACGGGGACTGACCGGCATTTTAACCCATCCGCTGATACACAGCGGGTTCAGTCATTTATTAGCAAATACAATCCCTTTATTCTTCTTGTCATGGTGTCTTTTTTACTTTTACCGGGGAATAGCCGGTAAAATTTTTATTCTCATTTGGCTCGGAAGCGGACTACTTACTTTTCTGATCGGAAAACCGGGATGGCACATCGGTGCCAGCGGACTGATCTATGGCTTTGCCTTCTTTCTCTTTTTCAGTGGTATTCTCCGCAAATATGTTCCACTCATTGCCATCTCTTTACTTGTCACCTTTTTATATGGAGGAATTATATGGCATATGTTTCCTTATTTCTCCCCTACCAATATGTCATGGGAAGGACATCTTAGCGGAGGAATTATGGGAACGCTCTGCGCTTTCGTTTTCGTAAATCACGGACCGCAACGGCCGGAACCTTTTGCAGATGAAACGGAAGAGGAAAATAATGAAGAAGAGAAGGGAAAAAGCCCTTAAAGGGCTGAAATAGCAGAGTAAACAGACCACATTTAATTTATCAAATAAAAGTAAAGCTGTCAAAAGCCTGTTTTACTATCTGATTGATTAGAGACAAAATATCCCAAACATAGTAAATCCAAACTTCTGACAGCCTCAAAAAGCTTCTGCCCTACCAAAGGAAGCAGATAAAGAATCTTTTATTCCAAAGGAATCCACTTATACTCTCCAAGCAACTTAGCAGAATATTTGCCTGTCAAATCAGGTATATTAGTATCATCCTCCACTGTTGCATCAAACTCCCATCCACAAACTAAATCATCTTCCTGTCCTGTAACCCTAATTTCCTTATTCATCAGCTTTTTAATTTCTCCCTGTGACTTGGCAGATTTCCAAAGATGGAAATGTTTGATATATCCAGATAGTTTCCAGTCATTTGTCATACCAAGATTCCCCCCCATATGTCTAAAAGCAATCATAGATGTTCCCAAATCATTCGGATTATAAGGATTACCATCAAGCCCTGTCGCCTGATCCTTCAATTCGCCATTCATATACACTTTTACAACAATAGGTTTTCCTTCTGAATTAACATCTCCATCAACTCCTTTCTCGTTAATAACTGCTGCAAAATGAACCCATTTCTCTGTCGTACTGAAATCAATGCCAGGTTCCAACAATCCCCAATTATCCATTCCCAACGACATACGTAGTCTCTTATTATCAAAGTTATTAATTACCCATCCTTTTCTATAATGTCCGGTACCATCTTCGATAAAGACATCCACCACACTACCAAAACCGGAAGTATATTTCAACTTCACCCACAACTCAACAGTGAAAACTTGTTCACCAGTATTACCAAACTTAGAATAGTTCTCACTTGCTCCAAAATCAATATACCCGTCATTTTGTCCGTCTACATACAATTCTGCAGCTACAGAAACATATTCTATAATCACAGTTGCTTTAAAATCCTCCATCGCTTTTTTAGCAGCCTGAATCAATTCATCCACTTTCTCCTGTGAAGGATTAGTCTCTTCTCCGTTTTCAATTTGCCGGATGCTCTTTTTTATCTGGATTAATACCAGTTCAAGTATATCCCTGCTCTCTTCCGGATACATTCCCGTCTTATTTCCATACTGCGATCCATCCCTCAATGTTTCCAGCTGATTTTGATAATCAGTCAGTTGGCTTATAAAAGCTACTGTGTCTACCTTTAGCACATTATCGTCGTCATCAGAACAAGAAATAGAACATACTGATATAAACAATGCACATAGCATTATTAACAACATCTTTACTTTTGTGACTTTTTTCATGGTTTATTTTTTATTAATAAATATGATTACTGTTTGCTTTCTCTAAATTTCCCAACCCAGTACGCAGTGCGGGTGAGATAATAATCAGGTTCACGGTTCTCATAATCCAAATAAGTAAACTCGGAACTTGTGTAAGGCACAGCCGGTTCTATCTGGCTCCCTTCATGCCATTCATTAAAGGAGGTAATAGAAATAGCCGAAACCCCAGCTTCAATGGCCTTTCGATACATAGCGTCATAATACTGCCCATCCGTTCTAGTCCGGATTACCGAACCATTCCAAGGACGTATACGTGTGTCTATATATCCGGGACCCACACTTGGAATAAATATCTTACCATTTTCCTTTGCCCATTTTTGCATACTTACCCAATTAGTCGGGGTAGAACCATACGTGAACCCGGTAGCTGCAAAATATGTATAGAAACCATCAAAATGAGCATTCAAAATAAAAGGCCGTTGCACTGTCGGACTAGAAGTCCATAATCCAATCATCAAAGCATCATAGGCTGTATTTCTGATTGTAATGGAACCACCAGGACTTAATAACTTTTCCCATTCACTAGGTTCGATTAAATAAGAGTCATAAATAAAAAACAAAGGTTTGCCATCCTTTCTGTAGAAGGCCGGGTGATTTCCATACCTCGTTATCAATTTAACTATGTTCTCCCGGAGATTCTGCACATTTCTGCTGGGATATGGCTCCAAGTGAAAACATACTTTTATTTTTTTCTTATCTGCTGCATCCAGTATAAGACCGATTCTCTTGGCTTCAGTCTCATCCTGTTCATTCCACCAGGTAAGTGCCAGCACTCCGGTACGCGCCATAACAAACATATCCATATGTTTGGTCAAAATATTAGGATCACTACTACTATATCTTCCTAATTGAGGATAAAAATTACTGGCTATACTCTCCTGTGTACCCGGAATGGTCCCCGGATTCTGACCGGATCCACCATTAGGATCGGGTGCTATAGCATGGGCCCAATGTCTATATTGACCGTCAATAGCCTCACTTCCATACCAATCATAATAAAAGCAGAAAGTATCATAATCCAACTCTGTACCTAAATTATTATTTCCTCCGTTATTCTCCGAATTAGAAGGATTATTATCATCTTCTTTGCTACAACTTTCCAATGAAAGTGACAAGAAAAAAATCATCATAAAAAAGAGTCTCTGCATCATAATTGATTTAATTTTAATTATTCATATTCTTTATTTTCTCATTTCAAATGAAGGGGGGACAGACTGGTCTTGAGACGCCCACTCCTTATTGGGATAGGCCCCCATCGTTACTTCTAATTTATTTCCCTTCATCAGTTCCTCATGACTAAACCAAGATTTATCCCATTCCACTCCATCCAGCTTAACCGATTGAATGTATTTATGTTTCGGCGAATAATTATGGCAATATACTTCAAAGGTTTTGTCATCACTCAACTGAATTTTTGCCCGTTCAAACACCGGACTTCCAATGACATATATAGGTAATCCTGGCGTAACCGGATAAAAACCCAGCTGCGAGAAGACAATAAATGCACTCATGCCACCACCATCCTCATCTCCCGGCATCCCCATCAAATCATTTCTAAACCATTCCTCCAGTAATGCCCTAATCTTTTTCTGGGTCATCCAGGGTTTATTGGCATAGTTATATAAGTAAGGAATATGTAAACAAGGTTCATTTGCCATAGAAAACTGTCCGACATTACCTGTATGATCAGGAAAACGGGAGAAAAATTCATACTTGCTTTTTCCTAAAGGAGTATCAAACATCTTTTCCAGCTCATCAACAAACGCCTCTTTCCCTCCCATCAGTTTGATAAGATCCGCTACATTATGGGGGACATCCCAACGATAAACCCATCCATTATTTTCGCCATAATAATCCCTTCCACCCATTCCACCGGAATAACGATAATCAAACGGAGTGATAAAATTTCCTTCACTATCTTTAGGATGAAAAAATTTTGTTTCTGCATTAAACAATTGATGATAGTTCAAACTTCTTTGCAAAAAGTAATTGTAATCCTCTTTATTATCCAGCAGTCTGGCTATTTGTGCCAGACACCATTCATCGTACACTGTACCTAATGTCACAGCAACAGCTTGCCTTTTCTCAAAACTATGTACTTCGGAAACAACTTCCTCTTCACCAGAAGCTAACGCCGGAAAATATCCGTTTGACACATAAAAAGAATCTAGCTTTCCGGCTTCCATATCCGACCACGGTGCTAATGTCTTTTCAGTGATAGCATTTCTACAAGCACGATATGCTTCCTTTAAATCGAAATCCGTAATTCCTTTTACATAAGCGTCAAGTACAGTAGCCACCCCATGATTTGAATTCATCCGTCGGCTATCACCTGTTATCTCCGGAAAAGTAGGCATCCAAAAATGTTTCATCTGACCAGCCATCCGGATAAAAGACTGAATCATATATTTCTCGCGTTCCGGTTCCAGTAATATTCTCAATGGATGGGTAGCTCTATACGTATCCCAGATCCAATCATCAGTATAAAAAGGAACACCGCTATCCTGATGAACCTGATTGTCAAAAGCACTATAATACTGTCCATCTTCAGAAAGACAAACCATTCGTTCATATGTTCTGTATAAAGAAGTATAGAATATAGTCTTACTATCCTCACAGTTTCCCTTTACCTGAATCTTTCCAAGAGCATCATTCCAAATAGTTCTACCTGTTCGTGTAAGAGTTTCCAAATCCTTTCCAGCCACTTCGCGTTCCATATTTTTTTTCGCCTGATCTACACTTATAAAAGAGATTCCATAACGAAGATTAATCCTTTTATCATTCTCTGGAAATTTCATTACGACAGTATTTCCTTCTTCCGTTTGTAAAGGAACCACGTCCGTTTCCAGATAAAGATACACTCTTGTCTCATAGGAACCGATTTGCTGATAACCAAAAACTTTGTTTTTCTCTACATGCAACTCTCCATTTGTCGCCCCGATCAAAAGCCCAGGTTGCCCTGCCCGGAAATCTAATTGATATAAAGCCGACTGATGAGAAGGGACATATTTTACCTCTATATCATAGTCACTCAAAAAAACACTGTAATAATAAGGCTTGATCTTTTCATTATCGTAATTATACAATATAAAAGAAGACCTACTACCCTTCTCTAAACTATCACAAAAGCTATTGAACGGATTGATAGAGAAGGCCGAATTTCCTCTATGACTTGTCACTATCACAGGTAATCCCTTCAATTTATTACTTGTATAATCCTCCCTTTGAGGATATATTCGTAACATACTGTTAGGTAAATGGACAGTCGGATAAGTCGGTACCAACAAGTGACTAATATTTCCCATATATGGATTTACGTAATCAACAGGAGCTTTTATCTCCACACATCCTCCAAACGAGAAAAGCGGTAACAACAAAAACAGTCTGTATGCAAGGCAATCTTGTATTTTTCTTTTCATAAATGTCCTATTCCTTTATAAGTCGATTTCTACTGCAGGAGAATAATTATATTTAGCTTCCGACGTACTGCTCAATGCTCCGATTCTGAAAAAATAACTATGTTCCCGTTCAATTCCAGTAGTCTGGCTCAAATCCATGCTCAATTCGTACTCCGTCAAAGGTGATACAGCAGTATTTATTTCACTACTCACTTTAGCTGTCTGGATATTACTACTTACATGGGACTCTGTATGTGCAAATAGAGCGATTGTCTTTACCGGATCTACCGTATATTGCTGTAAACTGAATTTTGCTACTACTTTATTACCTTTATATCTAATATCAGGATTCACGATACGTATGTAAGGCAGAACCTCAAACACCTTATAATTCTTTCCTTTATTAATTCTAAAATCAATCGTATCTTGAGGAATATAATTCCCCTTATTCAGAATTATTTTGTAATCGCCCGCAAACATGAGATTATTTTGGAATGTTCCGTCATTTTTAACAGCCATTGCCTGAACAGGAGGATTGTCCCATCCGAGTTCAATAAAATAAATCTGCGAACCTCTGATTATCTCTTGCTCCACCAACTCACCTGTCTCCATATCCCGGATTTCCCCACCGAATGTAGCATTTGGGGCTATATCCAGATTGTCCTTTTCACATGCTACAAAACATATGGGAAAGAATATTATTGTCAATAAATAAAAAGTTGCTTTCATATTTTCTGTCTTTAAAGTAAAGTTTTGATATATCAAGGATTCTGAACAAGTCCGTTACTACCGGTACCAGGAATATCCTGATAGTACCAGGAATAATCAAACGAATGTTTGTTCACTCCAGGAGCATCCATGCGTACAAAGATGTATTTAGGAGTTTCTCCTCTTAAATCGAGGAACGGAACTAAGGACTTCTTTATTCGGTTCTCATATTCCTTATGAAATATCCTCCAACGAATCAGATCCCATCTGCGTCTATTCTCAAAAGCAAATTCAACAAAACGCTCTTTACGTACATTCTCTATTGTTAATGGAATTTCGTCTTTGTGTGCAGCTCGCTTTCTAACAGCATTAAGCGCTTTTTTCCCTTTTTTCAGCTGTTCACCCGTTGCAGACGAATGTTCTATGGATGCTTCCGCATAATTCATCAGAATCTCAGCATAACGAAATTCGATCCAGTCTGTAAATCCCTTATTCCACTCAGAAGTCACGTCTTTACTTTCCTGCAAGAATTTGCGAAGAAGAAAACCAGAACGGGTGTAGTTACCACCAACAGAACTAAATCCCGAATACATTTTCTGATCCTGCGCACCAAACGAATAGTAGGTCTTTCCATCTTTCCCCTGAGTACTGGCATCTGTTCTGAACACATAACTTCCATCGGGACGAATAAATCCTCCCTGAATAATGATTTTCTGTCCTTTCCATTGCGTACCCGGAAGAATCATAGTAGCCCACATACGAATATCCTTATCATTGAATATTTCATAAGGAGCATCCATTGGATAAGAATAATAGTTAGCATTTCTGTCAAAACCAGAAAAAATTTCATTATTATCCACACGAGTACGGATAGGCTTACTTAATCCTTGCCCGTCATCCGTATAATCTTCATAAATATCGGCCAGATCTAACGAAGGATTCATACGTCCCGGATGCGGCCAGCCGTTTGCTACCTGATTAGGACGATACCAAATATCATAATTGTGTGCAAGTTGGGTACCAGATGTATATCCTTTAATAAAAATAGGTTCCTTCGTTCCATTCAATACACTGTTTGGATCCTCAAACAGTTTTTTATAATTTACGATAGCTTCGTCTCTGCTTTGAGGCTCTGCACCATATAAACCATACAACCCACTCTTCATTATTTCATCAGACGACTGCATACAGATTTCATAATAACGATCTGCTTCCGAAGCATCAATACCCACAAGTTTCTGTTCTACAGCCGGCCCCGACAGACCCACATAAGGCTCATGAGTATATTTGGCAATCGAAGCTGCATATAAAGCTGCCCGAGACTTCAGTGCCAATGCAATCCATTTATTAGCACGACGAGTATCTTCTGAAGACTCACTTAGTTTCCGGATAGCGTCATCACAATCGCTCAAGATAAAATCCCATGTATCCTTTTCTGTGCTGCGGGGCACTTTCAATTCTTCTACATCTCCATTATACACCTGAACTTTCTTGATAATCGAAACTCCACCATACCGCTTTGCCAAAGCAAAATATGTATATGCACGTAGAAAAGCAGCTTCACCCTCCAATAATGTTTTTTTATTATTGGAAGTATTCAACGTAGGAATCGTTTCCAACAGGTTATTAATATCCCTTATCAATGTGTAAATACCAACAGAAGCATTATACAAACCTTTATCATCCGTATATCTTTCCCAAAAATTAAATCCTTCACTTCCCCATTCGTCGAATTCAGAATGCATCGCTTCGTCACAGTACATAGCAGCAGCCCGTCCACCATTATTCGGATCAGTATTCCCAATTCCCAAATTAAAGCCCTTATCAATCGCATAAGAGAAGTCCTCGATAGGAAGACGGCCGTAAAGATTTGCCATGTGCATCGCAATCCCCTCTTCAGTAGTCAGGACTTTGTCTGCAACCACCTTATTATTAGGCTCTATATCCAGAATATCCGTACATCCTGCAAAAAGAAGAGCCATATTCAGCAATAGTATAATCTTATATTTCATAATCTATCAGAAATTAGCAGTAAAACCAATATTAAAACTTTTAGTCAGAGGATAATTCATTCCAGCACTATAAGAGCCTTCCACCTTTTCCGGATCAAACGCTTTCACAAAAGAATCACAGAAGGTTAAAAGATTATAGCCATTAATATAGAATCGTATATTACTAATACCACTCTTTCTCAAAATACTGTCTGGCAATGTATAACCCAGTTCCAAAGTTTTGAGTCTTAAATAAGAAGCATCACGACGCCAGATATTACTCTCTTTATACATAGCTCCAGTATCCTGTATTAAACGGGTAGCAGGCCATTTCCCGGCAACCCATTTACTATTCGGATTGTAAGGGTCTTCTTTGCGCCATCTGTCATAGAAATAGGCTGGAGTATTCGCTCCTTTTGACCACAGTACCTCGGCATAAACCTCTGAAAACTGGACAGTATACATTCCCGCTCCCTGAAGCAAAGCGTAGATATCGAAATTTTTCCAAGAAGCCTCCAAATTAAAGCCATAATGAATCAGTGGAGTACCTGACCAAAAGAGAGGCATTCTATCATTATCATCGATAATACCGTCACCATTAGCATCTACATAACGGTAATCCCCCGGCAGTTCCTTGCTATTTCCCAACTCTCCATCCTGAACAGGAGCATATTTTATTTCCTCTGTAGTCTGGAATTGCCCATTAGTTTGATACCCCCATGTGAAATCATTCCAACGTCCGGAAGACTGATTTCTCCAACGATCCATGCTACTGATGAAAGGTCCTCTTTCTACATGCTCCATCCGGGTGCGGGCTAAGTTCATATTCGCTTTGACGCTATAAGAAAAATTTCTGATCTTATTAGTATGCCCGAGCGTTATGTCAATACCCCTCGTCAAATCACTATTCAAATTTTCCTGTGGCAGTTGCGAACCAAATGTATTAGGTAATGCCACCACTCTTGTAGCTAACAATCCGCTTCTTTTTCTTTGGTATAAGTCGAACTCCAAAGAGAATAATCCTTTGAATATAGAAAGATCGAATCCTATATCAAGTAACTTAGCTTTATACCAAGTTAAATTCGTATTCGTAATAGAGGGAGCAGAAATGCCCGAAGTGGTAGTTCCGTCATTAAATTCATAAATACCAACATTAAGATTATACCCCGACACATATTGGAACGGATCACCTGCATCCTGTCCGGACTCCCCGTATGAAGCCCTGATCTTCAGATTATCAAGAAAGCCCAACTTTTCCTTCAAAAACTTCTCTTCCGACAAACGCCAACCAATAGACCCCATAGGGAAAAAAGCCCATCTGCTACCAGGAGCATAGCGGTAAGAACCATCATTTCTGAATCCTAATTCTAATAAATACCTTCCTTTGTAATCATAGTTAAACCGACCGACATACGAGATAAAAGCCTGTTCGTTGGACATCCCCCCTGAAACAGCATCTTTCAATCCGGCATAATCTACTTCATCATAAGTCAATAAATCAAACTTACGTTCTATATTCGACCAATCGCTTTTTTCCTGTCTCCTTTCATAAACCAATGTAGCACTTACATTATGTGTATCATTAAACAACCTATTGTAACTGATTTGTGCTTGCATGTCAAGCCTGCTCGCTTCGTTATTATTCACTTGTATCATAGAAGGATTATTGTATTCATTCTCTATATATTCATCCGTTTCGATAGCGTATGTATAAGTAGAAAACTTCTTTCTCAATCCTTTATGTTTATTGTGATTATAATCATAGCCTAATTGCCCTTGTATAGATAATCCCTGCACAAACGGTACTTCATATTTTAAAGTGAATGTCGATTGAAAGTTTTTATTATAATAATAATGATAACCTGTCATATCCGCATCCGCCAAAGCAATGGGATTAATTCCCATACTTTGAGTTGCCAAATAGTCCGGATTGTTATTGGCATACGCAGGCACAGTCGGCACATTCACACGGGTCTGCTTGAAGATCTCATAGAAAGAGTTCCATGGCTGGCTGGTCTTATCATATCTACCTGCCAAATTAACTCCTGCGGTCAATCCTTTAGCTATTTTTATATCAGTATTCGAACGAAAAGTAAATTTCTCATATCCCAAATCACCGGATTTCAACAACCCTTCATCAGATGCATAGCTAAAACTACCAAAGTATGAGACAATATCCGAACCTCCTTGCAAGGACAAAGTATATTGCTGTTGAATAGAACTATTCTTAATCACATGATCGTATAAATCAGTACTGGCATATCCAGAAGCACCCGTCTTCCATAATTCCAGTTCTTCTTTTGTAACCAATGGATTACCTTCTCCTAATATTGCAGCATCATTTCTAAGCTCCATATATTGAGCTGCGTTTGCCATCCTAGGAATATTAGTCGGTTTAGACCATCCCCAATTAGCCGACAAGGATATTTTCGCTTTTCCTTTATATCCTTTTTTTGTTGTTACAACAATGGCTCCATTAGCCGAATTCATACCATAAATAGCTGCAGTACCATCTTTCAGGAAAGAAATGCTTTCTATATCATCCGGATTAAGACGCTGAAACTCATTAGCCCCATCTCTGACAATCCCATCAATAATGAAAAGCGGAGTACCCAAACCACGGATATTGATATCGGAACGAAATTGTCCCGGTTCACCGTCATTCTGCCGTATCTTCAATCCCGAGACTTTCCCTTCAAGTGATTGTGCCAGACTGGTAGCTTTCGTTTTAATAATCTCATCATTTTTAATATTAGAAATAGCACCCGTCAAACTCTCTTTTTTCTGAACTCCATAACCTACCACTACCACTTCATCCAACGCCTGTGTATCTTCCAGCAATTTGATAACTAAAGACCGCATATCAGACACTTTTATTTTTTGAGTGCGGTAACCAAGAAAACTAATAGTTAATTCCGTCCCGACAGGAACCTCAATGGAAAAATCTCCATTCATATTAGAGATAGTTCCCTTCCCGACCACAGAAGATTGAATACTGGCTCCAATAATCGGTTCGCTGGCGTTGTCTATAACTTTACCCGTTATCAGGTTACTTTGGGCAAGAACAGAAACTGAGAACAGTAAGTCTCCCATCATCACAAGAAAGAACCTTAAATGCACATTCCAGTGCTTCTCTTTGCAAATGCGTGCTTTCATAAATTATAAATTAAGTTGATATATTGTTCAATCAATCATCTATTATAGATCACTATGAATCATGAACCTACTCAAGAGGTATCAGTACACTTCATAACTCGATAGATTTGCGATTAATTGGTACTGCGAAAGTATATGAGAGGCATTATCACAACATTAATTTCATATTAATAATATGATTTTTCTTATCACATTCCATATAAGTACCTGATAAACAAAGAGAAAAAAATAGAAATATTTTGCCCTCTTATGAAGAAAATAAAAGAACCCGAAAGCAATAAAGCCACTTCCGGGAAATCATTAATGCACTTTTAATGCAAAATTTATTTCATTCAAAAAATAAATTCCACCTATCAGCTCTCACAAATCACATCATCGTATGTAAATTCGGGAGAAGTATTCAATAAACGGTTATAATCAGCACAATACTTATCAAAACATTGTTTAGCAAGTCCTTTTTGTCCAGACAGAAATAACGCCCTGCACTTTATACGAATAGCATCTTCATCCGTACAGTCATGCATCAGTATAATATCCGCTATTTTCAGCAATAGTTTGTTGTCTTTCCCAATCTCTTCACGAACACTGATAGAAAGAAGTAGTTCTATAACGTTATGAGAATACTCCGATTTATATTCATCCACCCATTCCGTACTTACATTAGGCAGCAACACCCCCAAAGATGCCAACTCTACAAAGTTGACAATCATTTCTTTATTAGAAGAATTATAGAATTCAAAAGCATTTAAGATCTGGCATACCTGATGATAATCACATAGGGTATCTTTACCCATATCAATATACCAATAATCATTTTTATTAACAATCTGTACTTCCCCGACCGTCTCAAGAATTAGCCGAAGTTTACGGATATTAACCCTACGGTTGTTGGCTGCACTCGTTTTACTCATATCAAACCAAAAAGTCTCTTCCAATCTTTGTGAAGTTGTTCCCTTTCCACCTTTGATGGAGTTTAGCAATAGGAAAAGAAAAAGTAATTTAAGAGTAGGCGTAAATTCACCCGTTATATTATTCCCTTGTTTATCAAAGACCTGAAAACCACCAAGAAGTAAAATTGCAGATATTTTTCTGTTAGATGGCTTAGCAATCTCTTGTTCTCCATATTCCACTTTGGAAATAGTCATCGAAACTCCAGTTGTTTTACTTTTCTTTTTTTTGTAGACATATACAATAACGAAGAAGAAGAATACCAGACATATTAAAATGCTTCCATAGATAACCCATGTAGAAAAATGACAATCTTTGTTCTTTTCCATATAAATCTCATCTGACGATAAAGGAGGATATACTAAAGAATATACATCTAAAACTGCCTCACCCGGTATCTTCTCCTGAACAACAAAAGCATACAACATCTGGTCTTGATAAAGAAATAAATCACAATAAGACTTAATATCCAGAAAATCATATTCGATAGAATCACTTACTATTTTGGATTGTGGATTTGAGGTACAAATATCAAAACTGCACAAGTTGAGATTGGTATGGAAACGATCATTATTATAAACCAAAGCATACAACTTATCAGCGACAGTATCTATTATCATTGAATTACTAAACGTAAAATGCTCGCCTTCATTAAAAAAAGACCACACTTTAGAACATGATTTATCCCGGATATTCAACCGATAAAGATCATAGTAATTCTGTGGAGACTCTTCCTGCTTTCCTGAACGGCTTCCATACCCGCCCATTATAAGAATGTGGTCTTTATCCTCAATGCCCATAGCACTTAAATACCGAGGAGTGATACAGGAATCCAAAGAAATAATTTGCCATTGATCTCCGTCATTCAAACCTTTTTCCACAAAATCTGCATTATAAGTATGGCGTCCATATCCTCCAAAAAGGATCAAATGATTGGTTTCCGGATCTATCATACGATTATGATGCTGTCTGGAGTCCACTTCCCACGTAGAAGGAATCGACCATTCATGCGTGGCAAAATTATATTTGCTTAAAAGAGGATGTTCAGTAGAATAGGAAATCAACTCGTCAGTAGCAGCAGAATAAATAACCTGTCTGGATACTCCAAAATAAGGTTCTCCTTTTTCAACTGATAGAGTATCTACCTGTTTATTATCGACATGGTAGACCAATACCTTCTCTTTTAGTACCATAAATATCCTACCACCTATACTATCATAAGCTAATTGAAGATTTTGACATTGAAACTTCTTACTATCAAATTTCAGGGATTTCTCTTTCTGCCAGTTATAATGTCTATCTATTTCCCAAATGCCATTTTGAACAATTGCACGTTGAGCCTCTACTTCATCCATTGTTTCTCCTTTTCTGTTATGCAAGGCCAGCTTCCAGCATCGTATTATTCTACCATCCTGATTATACAATTCAATGTTACGCAAACTAACGGGAGGAACATCGGTCGTATAATACTTTGGATGCCTATTGCTTCCAAATAAGAAACTTAGACTGTTAAAGTCTTTAAAAGAATGACGCATCATTTGAGTAGCCTCATTCACCGAAATCTTAATCCCCTGTTCTGTGAAATCAAGCCTTATCTTAATCCACTCATCCTTTACTATTTGAGTACTGTCTATAAAATCCACATTCTCAACAATCGAACTACCTTTGTTCAATATAAAATTGAATTTGGATCGTAGTTGATAAGATATAAAATCCAAGCAAGAAGAAGTATCGTCGGAGATTATTCTAAACACATATCCATAAGTATGCAATTCCTCTCTCAACTTAATGTCAAAACTAAGCGAGAACTTATTACCCAGATGCAGACTTCTATCCGGAGTCAGATCAAGACTTGTTCTTTGATCCTGATTAACAGTATGTGCTTTGAAGGTAAGTCCATAACGATAATTGGACAATATAGTAGTATTTGCATAGCCCCATTGCAATGTTACAAACAAGCAGAAAATGAGAAGGCTGATCAACAAATATCGTTTTTGTTTCATTGTTCCGTGATTTTTTCTTTTTACTTATATACAATAAGGTTAACTTAATAACAGAGGTCTTTTCATGACAAACAAGAAATTCCCATCTATCTGCAACTATGACAGGAGACGTTCAAGTAATGCAAAGACACATATTAAATATTTATCTACATCCAATATACCCATATCCAGCCCCCCCTATCATGATTTTCCGGCCCTACTTACGCCTCTCCACCCAGTATCAGGGATGGTTTATTTTCCATAATACCCGGATCTGGGCACATAAATCGGTTGAAAACGAGTTCCTATATTCTCTATTTTACCTTGTTCTTTCAAACGTTGTATATGACGCGATGCCATAATTTGAGTAAACTGGCAAATGGATTGTAAATTACGCCGAATCAAGACTTGGTGAGTAGTGAAAAACTCCGTCAAACGCCGATCAATTTCTTCCTCTGAAAGGACAGCCGAATGGCACTTCCATTTCGAACGTTGTATATGCATGTCATATAATTCACCTTTGAGTTCTTTATCCGCCTGAAAACGAATAGCTTTGAAAGAAACTTTATCAGAACGTGTCTTAACATCATATACCGGTTCTGTAGTCTGCAACGTCACCTGAAAATATCCTATCCCTTTCAAATGTACACGTTCACCATTTTTAAGATGAGAGCTCATGAAATGACTTAATGACATCAGAACGCCTTCAACCTCTGCCTCACCGAACGTTGTAGCTCTATGAATTTCAGCTGCCAAATATTCAGTACTCACAGAATTGAAGTTAACAACTCGGGGATGATATTGCTCTTCCTCTCCTTCTTCTCCCGTTCCAGGATTCTTATAAAACTCAAATTGTACTGCCATCTTTACGGTTATATATTAGTTTCTCCTTCATAAGGACACCGACATCCTCACCATTTCTCACCAACATCCTTGTAGTTTATTACCAACATCAGTAACCTCTCACTAAAATGATGAGACATTATCACCCGAATGAGAAGCCCTTTTCACCTCGATGACAAGCTCTTCTCACCCTAGTGAAAAGTATAAGTAAAATCGTCAAATATACAAAAATAACAAGTAGAAAACAAGTAAAGATTAGATTATTAATCAAGACCGATGCAACGCTTCAATCAATAACGTTATATTGGCCGTAAACAACCTTACAGAAATAGCCAATAAGATGATACCAAAAAACTTACGAATAATATAGATACCACCTTTTCCCAAGAAACGTTCTACACGACCAGTCATACTCACTACAAAGTAAACCCAAATCATGTTCAATACTAAAGCTATAATGATATTAACACTGGCATATTCCGCCCGAAGAGAAAGCAAAGTAGTAAAAGCTCCGGCACCTGCCAACAAAGGAAAGACAAGCGGCACCAAAGTAGCTTCTTTGATAGGACCCTGATTTTTGAAAATCTCAATATCCAAAATCATCTCCAAAGACATGAGGAAGATAACAAACGCACCGGCAACTGCAAACGATTCGATATCTACATGGAAGAGTTTCAGCATCATATCTCCCGCATAGAAAAATCCGATCAGCAAAACAAAAGAGATGACGGTAGCTTTCATTGCATTCACATCTTTCCCCTTTTCTTTCAGGTTAATTATAATAGGTATAGAGCCGATAATGTCTATCACGGCAAAAAGTACGATAAACGCACTAACCATCTGTTGCCAATTGAAGCCTGCAAACATAATTTCCTCCTTTTTTTCTGCAAATATACTCTATTTTTATACATTCAAACAATAAAAAAAACAAAAAGAAGGGTCAGATATTGACAGCCGTGTTGTATTATGAGTAAATTTGTACGATTAACAAGAGATTACAACATATGGAAACAATGTTCGACACTTTGCTCCAATTGCCTTTATTTCAAGGTCTTTGTCATGAAGATTTCACAAGTATTCTGGATAAGGTCAAGCTACACTTTATCAAGCATAAAGTAGGAGAAACTATCATTGAGAGTGGTAGTCCGTGTAAACAACTCTGCTTCCTGTTAAAAGGCGAGGTTTCTATTGTCACAAATTCCAAAGAAAATATATACACCGTCATTGAACAGATGGAAGCACCTTACCTGCTGGAACCACAGTCGCTGTTTGGCATGAACACTCATTACACTTCTGCTTATGTGGCACATACAGAAGCGCATACTGTCAGTATCAGCAAAGCATTTGTACTTAGCGATCTGTTCAAATATGAAATATTCCGGCTCAACTATATGAATATCGTAAGTAACCGGGCACAAAATCTTTACTCCCGCTTATGGGAAGAGCCGACACAGGATTTAACAGAGAAAATCATTCGCTTTTTTCTGTTACATTGTGAAAAGATTCAGGGAGAAAAGATATTCAAAATGAAGATGGACGATCTTGCCCGCTACTTAGACGACACCCGACTGAATACTTCAAAAGCGCTCAATGAGCTACAAGACAAAGGATTATTAGAATTACGTCGGAAAGAGATTCTTATTCCAGATGCACAGAAGCTGGTAAGCGAGTAGATACAGACTGACTCATTATAAAAAGAACCTATCCATCATAAAAATAGCCTCAACAGGAATTCCTATTGAGGCTATTTTTAGATTATAAAGTGTTATTATTCCCACTCAATGGTTGCTGGTGGTTTTGAACTGATATCATAGGTTACACGGTTCACTCCCTTCACCTTATTAATAATATCATTCGATACCTTACCCATAAATTCATAAGGCAGATGCGCCCAGTCGGCTGTCATGGCATCTGTAGATGTCACAGCACGTAAAGCAACTGCTCTTTCGTACGTACGTTCATCTCCCATCACGCCTACAGACTGTACGGGCAACAAGATAACTCCTGCCTGCCATACCTGGTCATACAATCCCCAGTCACGCAATCCCTGAATAAAAATATCATCAGCATCCTGCAGAATACGTACTTTTTCAGGAGTAATATCACCCAGAATACGCACTGCCAGCCCCGGTCCCGGGAACGGATGGCGGGTAATCAGATGTTCCGGCATACCCAACTCACGACCTACCCGACGAACTTCATCCTTAAACAACAAACGAAGTGGCTCACATAATTTCAGATTCATCTTTTCAGGAAGTCCACCTACATTATGATGGCTCTTTATCACTGTACCCGTGATAGACAATGACTCGATACAATCCGGATAGATTGTACCTTGGGCCAGCCATTTCACGTCTTTGATCTTATGAGCTTCTACATCGAACACATCGATGAACCCCTTACCTATAATCTTACGTTTAGCTTCCGGTTCGGCCACACCAGCCAGTTCCGTAAAGAACTTTTCGCTGGCATCAACGCCAATCACATTCAAACCAAGACATTCGTAGTCTTTCATCACATTCTTGAACTCATTCTTACGCAGCATACCATGATCTACAAAGATACAAGTCAAGTTCTTGCCGATAGCTTTATTCAGCAGCACTGCCGCAACCGATGAATCGACTCCACCACTCAAACCGAGAACAACCTTATCATCACCCAACTGTTCTTTCAGTTCGGCAACCGTGCTCTCAATAAAAGAAGCCGGCGACCAATCTTGCTTGCAGCCGCAAACATCTACCACAAAGTTCTTCAGGATTTGAGTTCCGTCTTCACTATGGAATACTTCCGGATGGAACTGGACACCCCATACCTGCTCCCTTTCTATCTGATAAGCAGCAATCTCTACTTTATCTGTTGAAGCTATTTTCTTGAAATTATCAGGAATAGCAGTTATCGTATCTCCATGACTCATCCACACCTGCGACTCCTCACGCACTCCTTTAAACAGTACATTATCTTTGCAGAAAGAAGCCAAATGAGCACGTCCATACTCACGCGTTCCGGCCGGTTCCACTTTTCCGCCATTGGTGTATGACAGATACTGTGCACCATAACAAATACCCAATATCGGATATTTACCACGAATTTCACTCAAATCTACTTTGAAAGCATCTTTATCGTAAACCGAAAAAGGACTTCCGGAGAGAATGACTCCTTTAATAGTCGGGTCTTCTTTAGGAAACTTGTTATAAGGAACGATTTCACAATACGTATCCAATTCACGTACACGGCGGCCTATAAGCTGTGTTGTCTGCGAACCGAAATCAAGAATTATTATTTTTTCCTGCATATCAATGGTTGGATTTTGAATAAATTGAGTTGCAAAAGTAGAAAAAAGTACGCAATCTATATTAATAATGAAGAGAAAAATAAAGGAGATTCACAAGTTTACACCCGAAATCTCCTTTATTTTAATTAGAATCAATTATTTTTTTCTTTCAGCAAATCACGTATCTCCGTCAACAAAACTTCTTCTTTCGTTGGCGCAGGAGGAGTTGGAGGAGCAGCCGCTACTTCTGCCTGTTTTTTAGTTGTCAGTTTCGTAATCAAACGTATAAATAAAAATATAGCAAAAGCGATAATCAGAAAATCAAAGGTGGCCTGCAGAAACTGACCATAATCCAATGTCACAGCCGGAGCTATCTCCTTACCGTCAGCACCGATCTCTGCCGCTTTCATCACCCATTTCAAATCCGTAAAGTTCACACCGCCAACCAATAAACCAATCGGAGGCATAATAACATTAGCAACCAATGATGATACGATTTTTCCAAACGCACCACCAATAACAACACCGACAGCCATGTCTATGACGTTACCTTTCATGGCAAACGCCTTAAAGTCCTGTAAAAATGTACTCTTTCCCATCTTTTTTCAATATTTAATGTGAATTTAATGCGCGAATATAAAAACATTTTTGTAATTTTGCACCGCATTTGAAAATAAAACAAGTGCGGAGGTAGAGAGATATTTGAACAAATATTATAAAACCCTTAAAAGTTTAAACAAAATGATTAAAGTAGGTATTAATGGATTCGGACGTATCGGACGTTTCGTTTTCCGCGCTGCAATGACAAGAAACGATATTCAAATCGTAGGTATCAATGACCTTTGCCCGGTTGATTACTTGGCTTACATGCTGAAGTATGATACAATGCACGGTCAATTCGACGGTACTATCGAAGCAGATGTTGAAAACAGCAAATTGATCGTTAACGGTCAAGCTATCCGTATCACAGCTGAAAGAAATCCGGCTGATTTGAAATGGAACGAAGTAGGTGCAGAATACGTTGTTGAATCTACAGGTTTGTTCTTGAGCAAAGACAAAGCTCAGGCTCACATCGAAGCTGGTGCAAAATATGTTGTAATGTCAGCTCCTTCTAAAGATGACACTCCGATGTTCGTTTGCGGTGTAAACGAAAAGACATACGTAAAAGGTACTCAATTTGTATCTAACGCTTCTTGTACTACTAACTGTTTGGCTCCTATCGCTAAAGTATTGAACGACAAGTTCGGTATCCTTGACGGTTTGATGACTACAGTTCACTCTACAACTGCTACTCAGAAAACAGTTGACGGTCCTTCTATGAAAGACTGGAGAGGTGGTCGTGCTGCTTCTGGCAACATCATCCCTTCTTCTACTGGTGCTGCTAAAGCTGTAGGTAAAGTAATCCCTGCATTGAACGGCAAATTGACTGGTATGTCTATGCGTGTTCCGACTTTGGACGTATCTGTAGTTGACTTGACAGTTAACTTGGCTAAACCGGCTACTTACGCTGAAATCTGCGCTGCAATGAAAGAAGCTTCTGAAGGCGAATTAAAAGGTATCCTGGGTTACACTGAAGATGCAGTAGTTTCTTCTGACTTCTTAGGTGACGCTCGTACTTCTATCTTCGACGCTAAAGCAGGTATCGCTTTGACTGATACTTTCGTTAAAGTTGTATCTTGGTATGACAACGAAATCGGTTACTCTAACAAAGTTCTTGACTTGATCGCTCACATGGCATCAGTTAACGCTTAATTAGAAGCTTGAACCATATAGAAAACCGCTGCGGGAAACCGTAGCGGTTTTTTTATACATTTCATTTTATATATTGTTAAAAAGCAACGTGTTATCCGTTGAATAAGCGACAATTTTAGTAGCTTTGTACTTCTATGGAGAGATTATTAATAACATTGATACTAGTTTGCACTATGAGCAATATAACAAACGCCCAGAATCCTTTCTACGGGCAATACCATACGCCGCACGGAACCGTGCCGTTCGACCGGATTGAAACTGAACATTATGAGCCTGCTATCCTCGAAGGAATCAAGCTGCAAAATGCTGAAATAGAGGCTATCATACAGAATCCGGAAAAGGCTGATTTTAGCAATACGATAGAAGCTTTCGAAGAATCAGGGGAATTACTGGATAAAGTAGTTGCCGTCTTCGGTAATATGTTGAGCGCAGAAACGAATGACGATCTGCAAGAACTCGCTCAAAAGATTATGCCGTTACTTAGTGAACACAGCAATAATATCACACTGAATGAAAAGTTATTCGCACGTGTGAAAGAAGTGTACAACCAAAAAGAGACTTTGCAACTGACACAGGAACAAAAACAGTTACTGGAAAATGCATACAACAGTTTTGTTCGTCATGGTGCCAATTTGGAAGGAGAAGCACGGGAAGAGTACCGCCGCCTGACAAACGAGTTGAGTAAACTGACGCTTACTTTCAGTGAAAACAACCTGAAAGAGACAAATGCCTATCAGATGCTGTTGACAAAAAAGGAAAGTCTCGCCGGATTACCCGAAATTATCATAGAAGCTGCTGCTGAAACAGCCAAGAGCGAAGAAAAAGAAGGATGGGCGTTCACGCTTCATGCTCCAAGCTACGTTCCTTTTATGACGTATTCCGACAATCGTGATTTACGCCAGAAATTGTATATGGCTTACAATACAAAATGTACGCACGATAACGAATTCAATAATATCGATATCGTAAAAAATATAGCCAATACACGTATGAAAATAGCCCAGCTATTGGGATACAAAGATTATGCGGAATATACGCTAAAGAAAAGAATGGCTGAAAACAGTGAGTCTGTATACAAGCTGCTCAACCAACTGCTGGAAGCATACGCTCCTACCGCACAACAAGAATACAAAGAAATTCAAGAACTGGCCCGCGAAGAGCAGGGAGATGATTTCGTTGTAATGCCTTGGGACTGGAGTTATTACTCAAACAAACTGAAAGACAAAAAATTCAATATCAATGAAGAAATGCTCCGTCCTTACTTCGAATTGGAACAAGTGAAGAAAGGAGTGTTTGGACTAGCTGAAAAGTTATATGGAATTACTTTCCGGAAAAATACAGAGATTCCGGTTTACCATAAAGAAGTGGAAGCCTTTGAAGTGTTTGATAAAGACGGAAAATTCTTAGCCGTCCTATATACTGACTTCCACCCGCGTTTAGGTAAGCGCGCCGGAGCTTGGATGACGAGTTACAAAGATCAATGGATAGATAAAAAGACTGGCGAAAACAGCCGTCCGCATGTATCCGTTGTGATGAACTTTACCAAGCCAACCGAGAATAAGCCTGCTTTATTAACATTCAATGAAGTAGAAACATTCTTGCATGAGTTCGGACATAGCCTGCATGGTATGTTTGCCAATTCCACTTACAGAAGTTTAAGCGGAACCAATGTATATTGGGACTTTGTGGAGCTTCCTTCGCAGATTATGGAGAACTTCGCCATAGAGAAAGATTTCCTCAATACATTTGCCCGTCATTATCAGACAGGAGAAGTTTTACCGGATGAATTAATAAAACGTCTTGTAGATGCTTCTAATTTTAATATTGCCTATGCTTGTCTGCGACAACTAAGTTTCGGTTTACTCGATATGGCGTGGTATACTCGCGACACTCCTTTTGAAGGAGACGTGAAAGCTTATGAACAGGAAGCCTGGAAGGATGCACAAATATTGCCGGTTGTGCCGGAAGCTTGCATGAGTACGCAGTTCTCCCATATCTTTGCTGGTGGATATGCTGCCGGATACTATAGCTATAAATGGGCGGAAGTACTGGATGCTGACGCTTTCTCATTGTTCAAGCAAAAAGGAATATTCAATCAGGAAGTTGCAGACTCGTTCCGCAATAATATTCTGTCGAAAGGAGGAACGGAACATCCAATGGTACTTTATAAACGTTTCCGCGGACAGGAACCAAGTATTGATGCTTTATTAATCAGAAATGGAATAAAGAAATAAGTATTAAGTATAAGGTATTAAGTATTAAACATAACCGTATGAAGAAGAATATCTATAAAATAGTAGGATTATTACTATTGCTTCCTTTATTTTCAGGGTGTAATGATTCGGACGATGTAGCTGCTATCTTTACAGGAAAAACGTGGAAACTAAATTATATCACTGTGGATGGAGGTCATGAGATGTTTCCCTTCTGGGAAAATGAGGAACAAGAAAAAGCAAGTATCAAAGAACTTAATAAGAATGGTACATACAATATCGTATTTGATGGTACAGTAGATGGAGATGTTATGAACGGAAATATAAAAGGAACTGTCATTGCAACCAGTACTTTTGAAGGGAAATGGAGCGCCAATGCCAAAAACAACAGCTTTAAAGCTACTGTTACCACTGCAGGTAATTATGGTAACGACCAACTCGCCAGAAATTTTATAGAGGGACTTAATGCAGCCACATCTTACGAAGGAGACAGTAACAACTTATACCTTTTATACAAACCGGCATCCGGTAAACAAACTTTCCGTATGGTTTTCCGGGTAGTTAGTAATAAATAGTAAACAACATGGACACTGAAAAGAAACAATTAGAACTTGACAAACGTTATATACGCATGGCCAGTATATGGGCTGAAAATTCCTATTGCCAACGCCGCAAAGTAGGAGCTTTAATTGTTAAAGATAAAATGATTATCTCCGATGGATATAACGGAACTCCTTCCGGTTTTGAGAATGTATGCGAAGATGAAAACAATCTGACAAAACCATACGTTCTGCATGCGGAAGCAAATGCCATTACCAAAATAGCACGTTCAAACAACAGTAGCGACGGTGCTACCATGTACGTCACCGCCTCTCCTTGCATCGAATGTGCGAAGTTAATCATACAGGCAGGGATCAAACGGGTAGTTTACTCCGAACATTACCGCCTGGAAGATGGAATTGAGTTATTAAAACGGGCGGGAATCGAAGTTATCTACACAGAATTAGATAACCATTCCTCTCCGAATAAATAAGAAGACGAACGTTTTAAAAAAGGAATAGACATGAGTACAAAAAACTCTTCACGTTTTACACCTGTCATCATAGCAGTCAGCGTGGTAGTCGGGATTCTTATCGGTACATTTTATGCCAAGCATTTTGCCGGCAACCGTTTGGGTATTATCAACGGTTCCTCCAATAAGCTAAACGCATTGTTACGCATTGTAGACGATCAATATGTCGACACCGTAAACATGGCCGATTTAGTGGAAAAAGCCATGCCGCAGATTCTGGCCGAATTAGATCCACATTCAACTTATATCCCTGCTCAAAATCTCGAAGAAGTCAACTCGGAACTGGAAGGTAGCTTTAGCGGAATCGGTATCCAGTTTACCATACAGAACGACACCATTCATGTGAATGCAGTCGTTCAGGGTGGCCCTTCTGAAAAGATAGGATTGATGGCGGGCGACCGTATTGTTACCGTGGACGACAGTTTGTTTGTCGGTAAGAAAGTAACTAACGAACGGGCTATGCGCACTCTGAAAGGTCCGAAAGGTTCACAAGTGAAATTAGGAATCAAACGAACAGGAGAAAAAGACTTATTGCATTTCAACATTACCCGTGGAGACATTCCTCAAAATACCGTTGATGCAGCTTATATGCTAAACGATGACATAGGTTACGTGAAAGTCAGCAAATTCGGTCGTACCAGTCATGTAGAATTGTTGAATGCACTGGCACAACTCAACCATAAAAAATGCAAAGGTCTAATCATTGACCTCCGCGGTAACACCGGAGGATATATGGAGGCTGCCATCCGCATGGTGAATGAGTTCCTGCCCGAAGGCAAATTAATCGTATACACTCAAGGCCGTAAATATCCACGTGCAGAAGAATTCGCCAACGGCACAGGTAGCTGTCAGAAAATGCCACTCGTCGTATTGATTGACGAAGGTTCTGCTTCTGCCAGTGAAATCTTCACCGGAGCTATTCAAGATAACGACCGGGGTACAGTTGTAGGACGCCGTTCCTTTGGTAAGGGGCTTGTGCAACAACCGATCGACTTCAGTGATGGTTCGGCTATCCGCCTGACAATCGCCCGCTACTACACTCCATCCGGACGTTGTATCCAACGCCCATACGAAAGCGGTAAAGATCGTAACTACGAACTGGATTTATATACCCGTTACGAACATGGGGAATTCTTCTCACGCGACAGTATCAAGCAGAATGAGAGCGAACGTTATAACACCAGCCTAGGACGTACTGTTTATGGCGGTGGTGGTATCATGCCGGATATATTCGTACCACAAGATACAACGGGAGTCACCTCTTATCTTTCTACTGTTATCAATCGGGGACTGACTATTCAATTCACATTCCAGTACACCGACAATAACCGGAAGAAACTTAGCCAATATGAAACAGAGGAAGAATTGCTGAATTATCTTCGTCATCAGGGATTGGTAGAACAGTTTGTCCGTTTTGCCGACAGCAAAGGAGTGAAAAGAAGAAATATCCTCATTCAGAAGTCATACAAACTTTTGGAGAAGAACCTCTTTGGTAACATCATCTACAATATGCTTGGACTGGAAGCTTATCTTCAATATTTTAACAAGACAGATGCTACCGTCATTAAAGGCATTGAGATACTCGAAAAAGGAGAAGCTTTCCCAAAAGCTCCGGTAGCCGTTGAAGAGGAAGAAGTGACAAAGGACAAAAAAGATGGAAAGAAAAAAAGAACTGCGCAAGCGTATAGCATTACTGAAGACCCAACACGCGGATTCGACTATGCGAAAGCTGCAATCAGCTAACATACTGACCGCCCTTGAAGCCCACCCGGCTTTCAGGGCGGCCAATACCGTACTACTATACCATTCGCTAAATGATGAAGTAGACACACATGAGTTTATCCAAAAATGGAGCAATAAGAAACGAATCTTGCTCCCCGTAGTGGTAGGCGATGATTTGGAGCTTCGGGTATATACCGGGCCTGAAAATATGTCAATCTGTGGTGTCTATGGCATAGAAGAACCAACCGGGGAAGCATTCACAGACTATGCAGCCATCGATTTCATCGTCGTTCCCGGAGTCGCTTTCGACGCAAAAGGTAATCGTTTGGGACGAGGAAAAGGATACTACGACCGCCTCTTGCCACGCATACCAACAGCTTACAAAGCTGGGATTTGTTTCCCATTTCAATTAGTAGAAGAAGTTCCTGCGGAATCATTCGACGTCCGCATGGATATAATTATAACAATCAATGAAGACGAATTATCACACCCATACCACCCGCTGCCATCATGCGACAGGGAGTGACGAAGAATTTGTTTTAAGTGCCATCAAAGGCGGCTATCAAGAAATAGGCTTTTCAGACCACACTCCGTGGAAATACCACACCAATTATATCTCCGACATCCGCATGCTCCCTGAAGAGTTGCCGGGGTATGTGGAAAGCCTCCGTTCGCTACAAGAAAAATACAAGAATCAAATCAGTATAAAAATAGGATTGGAATGTGAATACTTTCCTGAATATATACACTGGTTAAAAGGAATCATCAAAGAATATAAGCTGGATTACATCATCTTCGGAAATCACCATTTTCATACAGATGAGAAGTTTCCCTATTTCGGCCGGAATACAGATTCGGTAGACATGCTCGAGCTCTACGAAGAGAGTGCTATTGAAGGGATGGAAAGCGGACTATTTGCCTACCTTGCCCATCCGGATTTATTCATGCGTTCCTACCCGGAATTCGATCATCATTGCAAACTGGTCAGCAGACATATCTGCCGGACAGCAGCACGGTTAAACCTACCGTTGGAATATAATCTTGGTTATGAAGAGTATAATGACATTCATGGAATCACCACCATTCCTTACCCGGATTTCTGGAAAGTAGCCGCCCATGAAGGTTGTACCGCTATCATCGGTGTAGATGCTCACAATAATCAATATCTGGAAAATCCTTTTTATTACAGCCGTGCAACCGAAACACTTCGCAAGCTGGGTATAAAGGTTATAGACAGAATCCCTTTCCTCAACGAAAAATAATGTTTGTAATAACCATAGCACCGACTCTCTGATTGAGTGTGCGCACCAATACTTCACGCCCCATCATCAACTCCTGCCGGAGAGCAGCAGAAGTAAGATGCACATACAATGTCTGATTACGAATATAAAGATTGCTGGTATAAGCCGCCGCCGGTCCTAAGACTTGAGGCCAGGCATCCAACAGTCTTTGTTCGTTCAGCGGAGATTCCAAACTCTCCTGACGAAGAAACTGTTGAATCAGTTTTCCTATTTGTTCGGCATCATTGCGCTTCATCGTCAGCCTCCATTTCTTGAATTGTACCCTCTTCTACACGAAATATCTTATAATCACTACCTACCTTATGTAAAATACGGTCCAGATGCCCCCGGTTCGTATCCGTTATAAATATCTGCCCGAAATTGTCTCCGCCCACTAACTTCACTATTTGCTCTACGCGGGAAGCATCCAGTTTATCAAAAATATCATCTAATAATAATAAAGGAACAGTTCTGCCCGTACGTTTCAAGAAATCAAACTGTGCCAGTTTTAACGCCACCAGATATGTCTTATTCTGTCCCTGCGAGCCTTCTTTCTTTATCGGAAATTCGCCCAACAGCATATTTAACTCATCCTTATGAATCCCCCGCAAAGAGAATCCCATTATCTTATCCCGCTCCCTGCTCTGCTTCAACACTTCCAACAAAGAAGCATCCCGTGCATGAGACTCATAAGATAATCCCACAGCCTCTTTATCCTGAGAAATAAAAGAATAGAAAGATTGGAAAATAGGAATAAACTCCCGGATAAACGCTTCACGCTTCCGGAAAACGATTTCACCGGCTTGAGACATCATTTCCTCCCATACAAGAAACAATTCTTCCTCCACCGGGAACTCACTCTTCAGCAATGTGTTACGCTGCACCAATGCTTTATTATACCGTATCAGTGCTTCAAGATATTCTTTATCATACTGCGAAATCACTACATCCATAAACCGACGACGTTCATCACTCCCTCCGGCTATCAATTCAGAATCGGCAGGTGAAACCATCACCAAAGGCAGGAAGCCGATGTGATCCGAGAAACGACTATATTCTTTCTTATTCCGTTTAAATTGTTTCTTCGAACGGCGTTTCATTCCACAATAAATCTCTTCAGGAGTTCCGTCCTCCGCTTCATAGAAACCCTGGATGACAAAGAAGTCTTGTTCATGACGAATATTCTGCGAATCAATCGGATTGCCGGAACTTTTACAGAAGGATAAGAAATACACTGCATCCAGCAGATTCGTCTTCCCCATCCCATTCAGTCCAAAAAAACAATTCAGTTTGGCAGAGAATCCCAGCTCCACCTCTTCCAGATTCTTATAATTTAATATAGATATTCGTTTCAGTATCATTGTGCACACGTTAATTTGTTCACAAAAGTAGCAAGATTTTCGTGGTTTTCGGGTGTAAAACAAAAAAAGATGCTTCTAAATTTCGTTTGTAGATATAAAAAAACTACTTTTGCGAGTCGAAATATCAAACTGTGAATAATAACAAAAAGAATCATATAAAATGGCAGAACAAAAGAATCAGAACGAACATCTGAACGTAGAAGATGCACTGACACAATCGGAAGCATTTCTTATCAAGTACAAAAACGCAATTATTGGCGGTGTTGTTGCTGTGATTATTATTGTAGCAGGTTTTATCATGTACAAAAACCTCTATGCTGAACCACGTGAAGAAAAAGCACAAGCAGCTCTTTTCAAAGGACAGGAATACTTTGAACAGGATGCTTTTGAACAGGCTTTAAACGGTGACAGCATCGGTTACACAGGTTTCCTGAAAGTAGCTGATGAGTACAGCGGAACAAAAGCTGCTAATTTGGCAAAAGCTTATGCTGGTATTTGCTACGCACAACTTGGCAAATATGAAGAAGCAGTGAAGATGCTGGATAGCTTCAATGGAAAAGACCAAATGGTTGCTCCGGCAATCTTGGGTGCTGCAGGTAACTGCTATGCACAACTTGGTCAACTGGACAAAGCTGCCTCTACTTTACTGTCGGCAGCAGACAAAGCTGACAATAACACATTAAGCCCGATTTTCCTGATACAAGCCGGAGAAATCTTGGTAAAACAAGGAAAATATGACGATGCAGTAAACGCTTACACTAAGATCAAGGATAAATACTTCCAGTCTTATCAAGCTATGGACATCGACAAATATATCGAACAGGCTAAATTGATGAAAAAATAATACCTTATTATATAAGGAGATCGAGGCACGGATTACACCGGATTAAGCGGATTATCTATTAAAACCGTGGAATCCGTGAAATCCGTGCCTTTCTTCTTAATTTCCCATACTTTCAAACTTCATTTTATAATTCTCAACTTTTAATTTACTATGGCAACAGCTTACCATAACTTATCCGAATATGATTTCAATTCCGTTCCGAATGCAGAAGCAATGAAATTTGGCATTGTCGTATCCGAATGGAACTTCAATATTACCGGTGCTTTACTGAAAGGCGCAGTCGATACATTAAAAAAACATGGAGCAAAAGACGAAAATATTCTGGTAAAAACTGTACCGGGAAGTTTCGAACTAACTTTTGGCGCCAATCAAATGATGGAAAATTGCGATCTTGATGCAATTATTGCAATTGGTTGCGTAATTAAAGGAGATACTCCACATTTTGATTATGTTTGTATGGGAGCAACCCAGGGAATTACCGAGTTAAACGCAACTGGCGATATACCAGTTATTTACGGATTAATTACCACAAATACAATGGAGCAAGCAGAGGATCGTGCCGGTGGCAAACTGGGTAACAAAGGAGACGAATGTGCAATTACTGCAATAAAAATGATCGATTTTGTTTGGAGTTTAAATAAATAGTTGTATCTTTGCACCGCAATTGAGAAACAAACCTCCTCAAAAGCAAAAAAAGGGCAAATACCAGAGTGGCCAAATGGGGCAGACTGTAAATCTGCTGTCTTTCGACTTCGGTGGTTCGAATCCATCTTTGCCCACAAAAATTGCGGAAGTAGCTCAGTTGATAGAGCATTAGCCTTCCAAGCTGAGGGTCGCGGGTTTGAGCCCCGTCTTCCGCTCTCCAAAGAGAATCTGAGAAATTAGATTCTCTTTTTTTTGTTTTACTTTAGACCGCTAAGATTATGAAACGGCGGCATATCCCGGCTCAGTCTGAAACCTTGGGGGATTGCGTTAAAATTCTTATTTTTGCATCATGAAAACATCCTCTTCCCAAACGATTGATCCTGTTGCTTCTTTAAGCTTGTTCTTGCCTTCAGGAATCCTTGATTACTTTACCCTAGTCAATCATGTTTCTCAGGATACTTGCTTTATTCTTTATTTAGAGGAGAAAGCCACTATTCCTGCTGAGTACTCTGATCTCCATCTTCACTCAAAAGGTTTCCTCCCTGAGATTGAAGTTCAGGACTTCCCTATCCGTGGTAAAGCCGTTTATTTACGTATCAAGCGTCGTCGCTGGGAAGATCCATCCACTGGGCAGACATATAGTCGTGACTGGAGTTTGGTAGCCACCGGTACTCGCATAACCGCTGAGTTCGGTGCTTTTTTAAAAGAATTACTTAGATAATCACGCCGTTAGCTGCCAAAGTGTAGCTGAGCATTACTGTATGGATGGCAAACAGCTTCAAAGCCAATATAAAGACCACCTGAGTGACTTCCAGAATTGGGATCAGAGAGCACATGCCCAAGAGTATATCCTTTATCCAAAGAATATGGGTTATCACCTATGTATTGACGAAACGGCTTTAAGTAAGGGAGATCTTTATACCATCTTAATAAATAGAGATAAGCGAGGTAGGAAAGGTTCTATTATAGCTGTAATTCAGGGCACTAAAACCGATGATATCATTGCGGTACTTACAAAGATGCCACAGGAGCTGCGTAATCAGGTCAAAGAAATTACACTGGATATGGCAGGGAGCATGCAAAAGATTGCCAAAACGTGCTTTCCACGTGCCATGCAGGTGATTGATAGGTTTCATGTACAAAAACTTGTATACGAAGCTGTACAAGAGTTGCGCATTACATATAGATGGCAAGTGATAAAAGAGGAGAATAAAGCTATGAAAGCGGCAAAAGAGAAGGGGGAAGTATATAAAGCAGAAGAACTCGAAAACGGAGATACACTCAGGCAATTATTGGCCAGAAGCAGATATTTATTATTTAAATCACCTGATAAATGGACCAAGAGTCAGAAAATCAGGGCAGAATTACTTTTCAAGCAGTTTGAAGATATTAAGCACGTATATTACTACTCATTGGAGTTGGGAAAGATCTTTTCCACAAACTATGACAAGGATGTAGCAAGAGCAAAGCTGGCACTATGGTATAATAAGATTGAAGAATATGGATACGATACATTCACAACAGTAGCAAACTCTATTGAGAATCATTATGAAAGGATTCTGAACTTCTTTGTGAACAGGAGTACAAATGCAGCAGCGGAAGCATTTAATGCTAAAATCAAAGCATTTAGGGCATCATTTAGAGGAGTAGTGGATATGAGCTTCTTCCTTTTTAGGCTAGCAAAGGTATATGCATGAAGGGAATTGACTAAACTTAATCCCCCAAGAATTACAACTGAGCCCATATCCCTAAAAATTAATTCATTCCGGTACGGAAATGCGGCTCAGTCTGAAAACGGCTCCCAAGATACTACCGCTGACAATAACTCGTCAATATGCAGCTTTTATTTCTTTCTCTTGCTTATATTATTCTTTCAATTGCCTAACGAGTTATCGTTTGACAGTTGTTGAACGAACGCTTGACATATGTTGAACTATCGCTTGACTATAGTCAAACGAAAACTACTTAGGCAATGAAATAACTATCAATAGGTAAACGATTGCTTAAAAATAACTAATAAAATCATTAGTGGCAATTGATTCCAAACTATGTAGTTTTGAATAAAATAATGAAGTATTCTGGAAACGTTGTGGTAAATCTGAAAAAGATGATTGAGTTTTTAAGATTCCCCGTTATCTTTTTATTATAAAATATGGGTCAAAGGTGAGGGGTGGTGAGGGTAGATTTATAACCTTTTATTTTATTATTTTCTATACTATCTCCTTTTTTATCTATAAAAAAAAATACGAAAGTTATAAATCTACCCTCACCACCCCTCACCCTTGATCCATTCATTAGCGCACCGTTTAACTCGTTTCTATGCTGTTCTCAATTAAATGGGAATTTAGCGGTTAAATGGGAATTTTGCAGTTAGGCTGAAAGCCTTACAATTATATATTTATTGGGGTGCCCTGAAAGGGCTTAATTATATAGCGTAGGGCAACGCCCTACGAAAAAAAACACACCAGCCACAAGCCCTGAAAGGGCGGAACTGTATACAATTATGCCCTTTCAGGGCGCAAATTCAGATTACCGTTTTTTCGTAGGGCGTTGCCCTACGCTATATAATTAAGCCCTTTCAGGGCACTCCGCAAAATTATCATTTAGCTCATTTCCGTACAGAAATGAACTATAATAGACTACCGGCTTATGTAGTTAATCAAAACAAAAGAAGTAAACGTTAAGCAATTTTAAAAAGACCACTTCTTTTTAGGAAAGACCTTCTAATGGCCTGTCTTTTATATGTATTTGTCGATACACAAGACTATACAAAATCAGGTAGAAAAAGTTTGAATCATTTTCTACCTCATAATAGAAGTTTATGATGAAAATATCAGTTATAAATATAAATAGTTGGCTAATTAATTACTATTTTTGACACGTAAATGAAAAACAGCGAATAACCCCTATTAAAAACTTAAAATATGATGAAGAAACTACTCACAGCCACTGCTATCGGCTTGGCTTTGTTAACTTGGCACACCAGTTGTACTCAACAACCAAAGGCTCCGGAAGCCTTTACTCCTATCAAAGTAGAAACTCCTGCCCGCCCTGCCGGACAAGAAGATGTAATCCAACTCGTTACTCCTAAAATTGACACCGTACGTGTCGGTTTCATCGGCTTAGGAATGCGTGGTCCCGGCGCCGTAGCACGCTGGACTCATATTCCGGGAACTAAGATTGTAGCGTTATGCGACCTGCTTCCCGAACGTGTTGAAAAATCACAAGAAATTTTGAAGAATGCCGGACTCCCTGCAGCTGCTTCTTACAGCGGAGAGGAAGATGCATGGAAAAAACTTTGCGAGCGGGATGATATTGATCTTGTATACATAGCTACAGACTGGAAGCATCATGCTGCAATGGGTGTCTATGCCATGGAACATGGCAAGCATGTAGCCATCGAAGTTCCTGCCGCTATGACATTGGATGAAATCTGGCAGTTAATCAACACTTCTGAAAAGACCCGCAAGCATTGTATGCAGCTCGAAAACTGTGTATATGACTTCTTTGAACTGACTTCTTTAAATATGGCACAACAGGGCGTATTCGGAGAAGTGCTTCATGTAGAAGGTTCATATATCCACAACCTGGAAGATTTCTGGCCTGAATACTGGAACAACTGGCGAATGGATTATAATCACCTGCATCGCGGTGACGTATATGCGACTCACGGTATGGGCCCCGCTTGTCAGGTACTTAACATCCACCGTGGCGACCGTATGAAAACATTGGTATCTATGGATACGAAAGCTGTCAACGGACCGGCTTACATTAAGAAACAAACAGGAGAAGAAGTGACCGATTTCCAGAATGGTGACCAGACTTCGACCTTGATTCGCACAGAAAATGGCAAAACGATGCTGATCCAGCACAATGTAATGACACCCCGCCCATACAGCCGTATGTACCAGATAGTAGGAGCCGATGGTTATGCAAGCAAATATCCGATTGAAGAATATTGCCTGCGACCTACACAAGTTGATTCTAAAGATGTGCCTAATCATGAAAATCTGAATGCACATGGCTCTGTACCCGAAAATGTAAAGAAAGCCTTGATGGACAAATATAAAGATCCGATTCACATAGAGTTGGAAGAAACTGCCAAGAAAGTAGGCGGCCACGGTGGTATGGACTTTATCATGGACTACCGTCTGGCATATTGCCTGCAAAATGGATTACCATTAGATATGGACGTTTATGACTTGGCAGAGTGGTGTTGCATGGCCGAACTTACCAGACTTTCCATCGAAAACAATTCTGCTCCGGTAGAAGTTCCCGATTTCACTCGCGGCGGATGGAATAAAGTACAAGGCTATCGTCACGCTTTTGCAAAATAAAACTGAATATATCCTTTTAGCACGAACATAATGAACCAATCCGGCTTCTCCCCCAAAGCCGGATTATTCATGGGTTCGTGTTTGAACATTTTATAGATTATCATAATCACTTTTATGAAAACAGCTATTCCAAAACCTTCTAAGCAAAGCATTATCCGTGAAGCCAGAGATTATGTAATGATTGCCATCGGCATGATTTTGTATGGCATCGGTTGGACCGTTTTTCTACTTCCGAACGATATCACTACCGGGGGAGTACCAGGTATTGCTTCTATTGTATATTGGGCTACGGGTTTTCCCGTACAGTATACGTACTTCAGCATCAACTTCTTTTTATTGCTACTGGCCCTCAAATTGCTGGGGATGAAGTTTTGCATTAAAACTATTTTTGGAGTATTTACCCTCACCTTCTTTCTGTCCGTCATTCAAAAGCTGACAGCAGGTTTCGGACTCCTTCACGACCAGCCCTTTATGGCATGTGTCATTGGAGCATCCTTCTGTGGAGGTGGTATAGGGGTTGCTTTTTCGGCAAACGGAAGCACAGGAGGCACGGATATTATCGCAGCCATCATCAACAAATACCGGGACATCACATTAGGAAGAGTCGTACTCATCTGCGATATGATTATTATTTCTTCCAGTTATTTTGTCTTAAAAGACTGGGAAAAAGTGGTATATGGGTTTGTTACTCTTTATATTTGTAGCTTCGTTCTCGACCAGGTAGTGAATAGTGCCCGTCAATCCGTACAGTTCTTTATCATATCCAATAAATATGAAGAAATAGGACGGCATATCAACGAATATCCACACCGGGGAGTTACGATTATCAATGCAACCGGCTTTTATACAGGACGAGAAGTAAAGATGCTGTTCGTATTAGCCAAGAAGAGGGAATCACCTATCATCTTCCGGTTGATTAAAGATATAGACCCGAATGCATTTGTGTCACAAAGTGCTGTCATCGGAGTTTATGGAGAAGGATTCGATCATATTAAAGTTAAATAAAAAAGAAATGAAAAACCAATATTGAGAAACATGAAATTTCGACCAACCCCCAATTTATTAACAGGCATTTTCATGGGAATATTTTCCCTGACAACATTTAATGTAATGGCTGAAAAAGCCGTGAAACCCTATTGGCAGGATGTGCAGGTAGTTGAAGTCAACAAAGAGTATCCACGCACTTCTTTTATGACATACAACAATCGCGCTGATGCCTTGAGTGGCAAGTTCGAACGAAGCAAGTATTACCGCTTGCTGAACGGAACCTGGAAATTCTACTTTGTAGACTCTTACAAAAAACTTCCCGACAACATTACTGACCCGAATACAAATACAGATTCGTGGAATGATATTCAGGTACCCGGCAACTGGGAAGTACAAGGACACGGAATAGCCATCTACACCAATCATGGTTATGAATTCAAGCCGCGCAATCCGCAACCTCCGGCTCTTCCCGAAGCGAATCCGGTGGGAGTTTACCGCCGGGATATTGATATTCCGGCAGATTGGGACGGACGGGATATCTACCTGCATCTGGCAGGAGCCAAGTCCGGCGTATATGTATATATCAACGGGCAAGAAGTTGGATATAGCGAAGACTCCAAAAATCCGGCAGAGTTTCTTATTAACAACTATGTGAAGCCCGGCAAAAACGTGCTTACCGTTAAAATCTTCCGTTGGAGTACTGGTTCCTATCTGGAATGTCAGGACTTCTGGCGCATGAGCGGTATTGAACGCGATGTTTATCTGTATTCACAACCTAAAGCAGCCCTCAAAGATTTCCGGGTGAAGTCTACCCTGGATGACAGCTACAAGAATGGAATCTTCAGCTTGAATGTCGATTTGAGAAATCACGAGAAGGCAGCAACTAATCTCACATTAGTTTATGAGCTATTGGATGCACAGGGAAAAGTAATCTCTACTGAAGAGAAGACCGCCTATATCCCATCGGACGAAGTACGTACACTTTCTTTCGATCAGAAGCTGGCAGATGTCAATACATGGACATCCGAACATCCGAATCTGTACAAACTGCTGATGACCGTCAAAGAGAATGGCAAAATAAATGAGATTATTCCTTTTAATGTAGGATTCCGCCGTATTGAAATCAAACCTATCGAACAAAAAGCTGCTAACGGAAAACCATACGTTTGCCTGTTCATCAATGGTCAGCCACTAAAACTGAAAGGGGTAAATATCCACGAACACAACCCGTCAACAGGTCATTATGTAACAGAAGAGTTAATGCGTCGTGACTTCGAGCTTATGAAGCAACATAACCTGAACAGCGTACGCCTTTGCCACTATCCGCAAGACCGCCGTTTCTACGAACTTTGCGATGAATACGGTCTTTATGTGTACGATGAAGCCAATGTCGAAAGCCACGGAATGTATTACGATCTTCGAAAGGGCGGTTCATTGGGTAACAACCCCGAATGGCTGAAACCACACATGGACCGTACCATCAATATGTTCGAACGCAACAAGAACTATCCGAGCGTCACCTTCTGGTCGTTGGGAAATGAAGCCGGAAACGGATATAATTTCTATCAGACTTACTTGTGGCTGAAAGAGGCTGACAAAGAGCTGATGAATCGCCCTGTCAACTATGAGCGTGCTCAATGGGAATGGAACTCCGATATGTATGTTCCGCAATATCCAGGTGCCGACTGGCTGGAAAATACAGGAAAGAACGGCAGCGACCGTCCTGTAGCTCCTTCCGAATATGCGCACGCAATGGGAAACTCCACCGGAAACCTGTGGGGACAATGGCAGGCGATTTACAAATATCCGAACCTACAGGGTGGATATATCTGGGACTGGGTAGACCAAGGTCTTCTCCAGAAAGATGAGAATGGAAGAGAATACTGGGCTTACGGAGGTGACTTCGGTGTAGACGCGCCGAGCGATGGCAACTTCCTCTGCAACGGTCTTGTCAATCCGGATCGTGGTCCGCATCCGGCAATGGCTGAAGTGAAATATGTACATCAGAATGTAGGCTTTGAGGCAGTAGATGCCGCTGCCGGTATATTCAAAATCACCAACCGTTTCTATTTCACCAATCTGAAAAAGTATCAGATTCACTATAACGTACTCGCTAACGGAAAGACTATAAAAGGTGGAAAAGTATCTTTGGATATTGCTCCGCAGGCATCCAAAGAATTCACCGTACCGGTAAACGGCTTGAAAGCCCAACCGGGAGTGGAATATTTTGTAAACTTCAGCGTGACAACCACAGAACCTGAACCGTTGATTCCAACAGGATATGAAATAGCATACGACCAGTTCCAGCTTCCTATCCAGGCAGAGAAAGCTATTTATAAAGCAAACGGTCCGGCACTGAAAACAACGACTCAAGGAGATGAGCTAATCGTTTCTTCTTCCAAAGTGAATTTTGTATTCAACAAGAATAGCGGATTAGTTACCTCGTATAAAGTGGACGGCACAGAATATTTCAAAGACGGATTTGGTATTCAGCCTAACTTCTGGCGTGCTCCTAATGATAATGATTATGGTAATGGCGCTCCTAAACGTTTACAGGTATGGAAGCAATCAAGCAAAAACTTCCACGTAACGGATGCAACCATGACAACAGAGAATAAGGTAGTTTCCTTAAATGTGACCTACTTATTGGCTGCCGGCAACTTGTATGTTGTCACGTACAAAATCTATCCGAACGGAGTAGTCAATGTAAATGCCAAATTCACGTCAACAGATATGCAGGCAACAGAAACTGAAGTTTCCGAAGCTACCCGCATGGCTACGTTTACTCCCGGAAGTGACGCTGCCCGCAAGGCCGCTTCCAAACTGGAAGTCCCCCGTATCGGTGTTCGTTTCCGCTTGCCGGCACAGATGAACAACGTACAATACTTTGGCCGTGGTCCGGAAGAGAACTATATCGACCGTAATCATGGAACCCTCGTTGGCGTATATAAGACAACAGCAGATAAAATGTACTTCAACTATGTACGTCCACAGGAAAACGGGCATCACACCGATACCCGTTGGATCGCTTTATCTCCCGCCAAAGGAAATGGCCTGGTTTTGGTAGCCGACAGTACGATCGGTTTCAATGCCTTGCGCAACTCTATCGAAGATTTTGACTCTGAAGAGGCTCTGCCCCACCCTTACCAATGGAATAACTTTAGTCCGGAAGAAGTAGCCAATCATGATGAGAATGCCGCCCGTAATGTATTGCGGAGAATGCATCATGTTAATGACATCGTTCCGAGAGATTTCGTAGAGGTTTGTGTGGACATGAAGCAACAAGGTGTAGGCGGATATGACAGTTGGGGTGCACGCCCGGAACCTTTCCACCAAATCCCGGCTAATCGTGATTACCATTGGGGCTTCACATTAGTACCTGTTCGCTCGGCTAATCAGGCCAACGAAGCGGCTAAATACGATTATCGATAACCTTAGTATAAATTTTTAAAGAAAAAACTCATGAAAGATTTATCTAGCATTGTAGCTAATTTTAAAGTCCAAGGTACGATAGAAGAAATCAAACCTTTGGGTACAGGACTTATTAACGACACTTACAAAGTAAACACCAAAGAAGCAGATGCTCCCGACTACGTTTTGCAACGCATCAATCATGCCATTTTTCAGAATGTAGAGATGCTTCAATCCAATATTACCGCTGTCACCAATCATATTCGCAAGAAACTAACGGAGGCAGGAGAATCGGATATAGAGCGCAAGGTTTTGAGTTTCCTCGAAACAGAAGAGGGTAAAGCATATTGGTTCGACGGTGATAGCTACTGGCGTGTGATGGTATTCATCCCACGCGCCAAAACGTATGAGACGGTGAATCCCGAATATTCAAATTATGCTGGAGAAGCTTTTGGTAACTTCCAGGCTATGTTGGCCGATATTCCGGAAACATTGGGTGAAACCATACCTGACTTCCACAATATGGAGTTCCGCCTCAAACAACTACGTGAAGCTGTTGCGAAAGATGCTGCCGGACGGGTATCGGAAGTGAAATACTATCTGGACGAAATAGAGAAGCGTGCAGATGAAATGTGTAAAGCAGAACGTTTATATCGTGAAGGAAAACTCCCCAAACGTGTTTGCCACTGCGATACGAAAGTGAATAACATGATGTTCGACGAGGATGGCAAAGTGCTTTGTGTCATCGACCTGGATACGGTAATGCCCAGCTTTGTCTTCTCCGATTATGGAGATTTCCTTCGTACAGGCGCCAACACGGGTGATGAGGACGATAAAGACCTTGATCGTGTAAACTTCAATATGGAAATATTCAAAGCGTTTACCAAAGGCTATCTGAAAGGAGCCAAATCATTCCTGACTCCAATTGAGATTGAGAATCTTCCTTATGCAGCCGCTTTATTCCCATACATGCAGTGTGTACGGTTCTTGGCAGACTATATCAATGGAGATACTTATTATAAAATCAAATATCCGGAACATAATTTGGTTCGTACTAAAGCACAATTCAAACTGCTTCAAAGTGTGGAAGCCAACACACCGGAAATGATCGCATTCATCAACGATTGCTTAAAGAATTGAGAATAGAGGAAAAAAGAGAATGGAGAATTATCTATTTGGTAAAGGCTCCATTCTTCCAATGATAAACAATCGGACGGCGGAGAAACGGTTTCAGTTTCTCTGCCGTTTCTGTTGACATATAATCAGGAGTAGCCAATGTAACAGTCAATTCTGTATTTTCTTTATTAAAATCGGCTTTCATCAATAATATATCTGCCGAACGGCGTGCCTCGTCAAACTCATAAACACCTGCTGAATCCGGCGTATTCAGAAAGTCGCCCATCACAGGCAGGGTAATATAGAGAGATGCTGTAAGCGGTTTCCAGTCATCTGTATAGAAACGGATGCTGCTGTCGCAGGCAGGTGCACAAGCTGTAGAGACTGTACAGATCACGTTCGTCGAGTCATTCAAAGCCAACACTTTCATCTGCCAGGTAGATTGAGAAGACATCTGCATACGGATATAATCTTTACTTAGATCAGTCATCTCCGACTTCTTGCCGAAACGATTCTCTACTTGCGCTTTCATCTTACTTTCCAGAAAGTCAATACAATCTTCCCGGTTTACTTTGGTTAGTAACGGGCTTAGAGAATCCGGCATATTCACAAACAGCGTTTTGGCTTCTTGTGCCCAAAGAGCGGTCGAAGCAAAGAGTCCGACAGCAGAAAAGAATATAGTGATTACAAATTTATTTATTTTCATATCTATCTTATTTAACCTGTGACAAACAGATTTTGTGTAACTGTTTTAATTTTTAGACCCCAAATATAAGAATATCATTCCGATTAACACCAGTATAAGGTCAATCGCTTTGCTTTTTAAATTCTTTTCACGGAAGAGAAGTGCACCGAAAGTGAAAGAGACTACTACACTTCCCCGACGGACCATCGAAACAATGGAAATCATGGAATCGTCATAGCTCAATGCGTAAAAGTAAACGAAATCGGCAGCCGAAAGGAAGATAGAAATCAGGATAATCGTCCAGTCCCAGCGAAACGGGGTGGTAGACTTTCTTTTAGGCCACCAAAGCAATAACAGAATAGGACACATAATAAACACCTGATAAACATTATACCAGGATTGTACCAGCATCGGATTCAGAGACTTCATCAGATACTTGTCATATAATCCGCTGATAGCACCTGTAATGGCAGCCAACACAATAAAGAATATCCATTTGTTATGTTTAAAATCAATTCCTTCTTTCTTCCCCGAACGACTTAACATAAAGAAAGAGACAATGGCCAGCATTACCCCAATCCATTGATAGAGATTCAACCGTTCGCCAAATACCAGCATCGCTCCCACAAGCACCATCACCGGACGAGTGGCGTTGATAGGTCCTACTATGGTTAAAGGCAGATGTTTCATTCCGAAATATCCGAATATCCACGAAGACAACACGATGAACGACTTGATGATGATATATTTATGCTGTTCCCAACCAACAACGGGAACATTAAATATCGTTCCTCCCAACAGGTCCGGTTTATATACGGATATCAGGATAAACGGCAGAAAGATGAGACTGGAAAAAAATGTATTTAGAAACAAAACGGGAAGTACCGCATTATCTTTCAACGATTTCTTCTTGAATACATCATAAAAGCCCAGCAAAGTAGCCGAGAGAAATGCTAATAATAACCACATGAGAATATTTATTATTTATTATTCAAATATACTTTCGGGATATTCCACATTTACCAGAAACAGGGCTTGCCCTGGAGCAGATGTCCCGGCTTTGCAACGGTCTTGTTGTTCGATAACCCGCCGAAAGCCTTCAACAGTAAGTTTCCCCCGTCCCACTTCAATCAGCGTACCTACGATAGCTCGCACCATATTTCGCAGAAAACGGTCGGCACGGATGGTAAACACCCAAGTAGCATCATCTTCCTGCGTCCATTCGGCATGAGTGATATGGCAGATATTGGTCTTTACATCTGTATGAAGTTTGCTGAAGCTCGTAAAGTCAGTATACTCAAAAAGGGTACGTGCAGCTTCGTTCATGAGTGCATAATCCAACTGATTATAAACTCGCCAACGATATTGCCGGTTAAAAGGATATTTCGATGTCGTTACATAATACTTGTAAGTTCGCGCAGTCGCATCAAAGCGGGCATGCGCATCCGGCCGGACCCGGCAAACACGATAAATGGAAATATCGGGAGGCAACAGACGGTTTAATTTATCGGCAACTGATATTTCATCCAACGGCTCATCGAAGTCAAAATGAGCAACCATCAGGGAAGCATGTACCCCGGCATCTGTCCGACCTGCCCCTATTACTTCAATTTCGCGACGCAGAAAGGTAGACAATGCTTTCATCAGACATTCCTGCACACTAATCCCATTCGGTTGAATTTGCCAACCATGATAGTTGGTCCCGTCGTAAGCCAAATAAATAAAATACCTTTGCACGCTAATTCCTCATTTTAGGGTTTTCGCGCGCAAAATTAATCATTTTATCTCATTTATCTTTGTATAATTCACATAAACCTGTATATTTACAGAACAAAATAATCATGATTTACTAATACCCCACAATTATGAGTAGTACCATTTTCCTCATCATCGCCCTCGTCACGACAGGCATCTTTCTTATTCAATTCGTATTATCCATCTTTTTCGGAGATATAGATGCAGATGTAGACGTGGATGCTGATATCAGTAGCGTAGTTTCTTTTAAAGGACTTACCCATTTCGGAATTGGATTCGGATGGTACATGTATCTGGCGGGAAACACGGAAATTCAAAGTTACATAATCGGTATTCTAGTGGGTCTTTTCTTTGTTTTTGCCGTCTGGTTCCTCTATAAGAAAGCTTATCAACTGCAACAAGTGAACCACAACGAGCAGACCGATCAGCTTGTGGGACGGGAATGTGTGATCTATTTCAAACAAAGCGACAGCAAATATACTGTACAGACCACCCGGGACGGAGCCATGCGCGAAGTAGACGTCATCTCCGAATCCGGAAAAGCATATCAGACTGGCGACAGAACAATGATTACCAGCTACAAAGACGGAACGCTATTCATTCAATAATTATTCAAATACACAATTTTATGACACAAGAAATGTTAATCATGGCTGCTATACTAGTGGCAGTCATCCTACTCACTTTTATTGGTATCCTTTCGCGTTACCGCAAATGTAAGAGTGATGAAGTCCTCGTTGTATATGGTAAAACGGGAGGAGATAAGAAGTCGGCAAAGCTATATCATGGTGGTGCGGCTTTTGTATGGCCGATTATTCAGGGATATGAATTCCTGTCCATGAAACCAATGCAGATCGAATGTAAACTGACCGGTGCATTATCCGCTCAAAACATTCGTGTAGACGTGCCGACTACAATCACTGTAGCTATCAGCACCGATCCTGAAGTGATGCAAAACGCTGCTGAACGTATGCTGGGATTAACAATGGATGACAAGCAGAACTTAATTACTGATGTTGTATATGGTCAGATGCGTATGGTGATCGCCGATATGACTATCGAAGAATTAAATTCAGACCGAGATAAGTTCCTGGCTAAAGTGAAAGATAACATCGATACCGAACTTCGCAAATTCGGTTTGTATCTGATGAACATTAACATCAGTGACATTCGCGACGCTGCCAACTACATTGTCAACTTAGGTAAGGAAGCTGAAAGTAAAGCACTGAACGAAGCACAGGCTAACATCGAAGAACAGGAAAAGCTGGGTGCTATCAAAATTGCCAATCAGATAAAGGAACGTGAAACGAAAGTAGCAGAAACCCGCAAAGATCAGGATATTGCTATTGCAGAAACAAAGAAACAACAGGAAATCTCTGTTGCAAATGCGGATAAGGACAGAATCTCGCAAGTAGCCATCGCCAACGCGGAAAAAGAATCGCAAGTAGCAAAGGCTGAAGCTGAAAAGAATATCCGAATCGAGCAGGCAAATACCGAAAAGGAAAGCCGCGTTGCCGAACTGAATTCCGACATGGAAATCAAACAGGCGGAAGCTGCAAAGAAAGCTGCCATCGGACGAAATGACGCACAGAAAGAGGTGGCTCTATCAAATTCCGAACTAGCCGTGACACAGGCTAACGCCGACAAGCAAGCCGGTGAAGCTGCCGCGAAATCGGAAGCTGCCGTACAGACTGCACGCGAAATTGCGCAAAAAGAAGTGGAAGAAGCTAAGGCACGAAAAGTGGAATCTTCATTGAAGGCTGAAAAGATTGTTCCTGCAGAAATCGCCAGACAGGAAGCTATCCTTCAGGCAAATGCCATCGCTGAAAAGATTACCCGCGAAGCGGAAGCACGCGCAAAGGCTACTTTAGCACAAGCCGAAGCGGAAGCAAAAGCTATCCAAATGAAACTGGAAGCAGAAGCGGAAGGTAAGAAACGGTCATTACTTGCGGAAGCGGAAGGTTTCGAAGCAATGGTAAGAGCGGCCGAATCGAATCCGGCTATCGCTATCCAATATAAGATGGTAGACCAGTGGAAGGAAATCGCCGGCGAACAGGTGAAGGCGTTCGAACACATGAACTTAGGAAATATCACCGTATTCGACGGAGGAAACGGTGGAACTAGCAATTTCCTAAACACATTGGTGAAAACGGTAGCTCCAAGTCTCGGTGTATTGGATAAATTGCCTATCGGTGAAACAGTGAAAGGTATTATCAATCCGGAAAGCAAAACGGAGGAAAAGCCTGCAACAAAAGCTGACGAGAAAAAAGATAAGAAATAGTTGTGATCCGACATAATATACGCTGATGAGAAAAGAATGATTACTTGTTCTCATCAGCGTTTGTTTTTTATATAATTCAAATAAATCTTTGAATATTCCAGATTTATTACGTTCTTTGTGTTACATAAAATATGTAACGTAAAATATGTAATAAGTCATGAAGCCATACAATCCATTCCTTGTATACGGTTACAACAGTCCCGAATACTTTTGCGATCGGGAGAAAGAAACTGATAAAATGATTTCAGCTTTACTAAATGAACGTAACCTGACCTTAATATCCCCCCGACGCATGGGAAAGACGGGACTTATCAAAAATGTATTCTATCGAATGAAGCGGGAAAATAATCCGAATGCTGCCTATTTTTATATGGACATTTACTCCACACGTGATTTAAAAGCATTCATCCAGTTACTTGCTCAAAATGTACTTGGAGAATTAGATACTCTGTCCCAAAACATACTCCGGCAAATGACTGCTTTCTTCAAATCTTGCCGTCCTATTATCAGCGCTGACGAAAGAAGTGGTATGCCTACCGTAACATTAGACTTTGCTCCTACCCACGCTGAACAAACATTGAAAGAAATACTCAATTATATGGTAGCCTCAAAGAAACAGTGTTATCTTGCCATTGATGAATTCCAACAAATTACAGAATATCCGGAAAAAGGTGTAGAAGCATTGCTCCGCTCTCATATCCAATTCATGCCCAATGTACATTTTATCTTTTCCGGAAGTAAAAAGCATGTAATGGAAGAAATGTTTACTTCTGCAAAACGTCCTTTTTATCAAAGTACCCAAATCATTGTATTAACGGAAATCCCACTGGAGAATTATTATTCGTTCGCACACTCATTCTTTGCTAAGGAAAAAAGAGAGTTGACACTAGAAACATTTTCTTATTTGTACCAACTTGAAAACGGACACACATGGTACGTCCAAAGTATACTCAACCGATTGTATGAAAAGAAAATCAACCCCATTGATAACCGACTGGTAGATAGATGTATAAACGACATTTTAGATGAACAGGAAACCATATATCAAAGTAACCTGACTCTACTAACCAACAATCAAGTAGATTTATTGAAAGCTATTGCCACAGAAGGCTGTATAAAAAGCATAAATGCCAATGACTTCATCAAAAAGCATCATTTAAAAACGCCCAGCAGCGTTAACGTGGCACTAAAATCCTTACTGAATAAAGAACTGATATATAATACACCAGATGGGTATATTGTCTATGACCGTTTTTTCGGAAAATGGCTGAAAGATGCAGTAATCTAATACGCACTAGAAATGATTTCGCGAAATCATTTCTCATATTCTCATACTTTACAGGATAATCATCTGTAATTCAAAGCAATAACACTATGAGAAATACTTTTCAAAAAGGTGTTTCTCATAGTATTTTGCCTGAAATGCCACAAAAAACCGGTATTTCTCATACTTTCATCATGCATTTCTCATACCGGAACTGCTATATAATACCTACATAATAAATGTCAACCCAACCCGAAGATAAAAAAAAGGCAGCCAACTATTATCAGGGTATTACAGCCCCCGGTAGTCCCACATATTGTGGGAAAAGATTCCCTAGCTGGAGAGAATTTATTCCCTCATTTTGAGGGAATAAATTCCCATAATATAAGAGAATACTTTCCCACAATATATGGGATTACCGGAACTAACGGATATACTTACCCAAGATCATAGTATTCGATATATTCATCATATTGAGGCGTTTCTGTAACTCCCCTCTTTCGAAAAAGTTCTTGTATATACTTTTGTTCCTTTGGTTTAATCAACCGTTCTTTATTGCAACAACGATAATAGATCGTTTTGCCGAAGTAGGCTATCATCTGTCGCTTGATAACGGTGGCATCAGCAAGCGGCACCCGATCCAGCAAATGTTTCATTCCCCGTGCAAACAACACCGGCTTTTCATCAATAAAGTAAGTACAGTCTTCACCATCGGAGGTGACATGTTCGGGATTAATAACCATTACAGCAGCCCGCTCTTTCGGCATTCGGAGAGTTACTTGTCGTCGCAGACATTTGTCCGCACGCAAACAATGTCCATTCAAGCAATGAGCGAAGCTAACGGGCATAGAATTGTAATCGAAATCTGTTTTCATGTGTGTTATGTTTAGTGGAAAAGTGGCCTATTTTTATAAACCGCTACAAATGTATGAAAATAGCTGGAGGACAAGAAATAAATACACTATTTACTTCAACACATTGATAAAATCTTTATATTTGCCTCCAACATCAATACAGGAACTTATAAAACTATATCTCTCCTGCAAAACTATAAAACAGAATAATCATGAAGACAAAACATTTACCTGGAGCACTACTGTCATTTCTCTATACAATTATCTTTTTTAGCTGTGGAAATAACGATGAAAAAAAGATATATTCTTTATCCTTCGAAAAAGAGTATTACGAACGACCTTTGTTAGGAACAACCAATATCACCATCACAGGTGGAAACAGGGACTACACCGTAACTGTAGAAAAAACTGACATTTTAAATATAGATGTAGATTTGTCCAGTTCGATAGGAATGGGAAGCTTAAGGGTCACCCCAAAAAAGAAAGGAGAAACAAAGGTGAAAATAAAAGATAATATCACCAACGAAACAGTTGATTTAAGAATTAAAATAACAGACAGCTATTTGGCGTACGCTATAGAAAAAAGTAATCATCCGGCACTTTCCAATGGCACTGTAGTTTATCTGATTAACAATGAAGCTAAAGAATGCTATTTTTTCCGTTATATTGAGTTTAGAGACGAACTATCTCACACTCCAATAGCAAAAGGAACATACGACTTTTTCACCAAGTTAGAAAGCGGTTCCGGCAACTCGTCTCCTACATACGCCATACCTTATTTAACATTAAATTATACATCTGACGAACAAGAAAATTTCACGGATGCATCAGTTCCCCCCACCCCTCACAAATTAAGATTTGAGCTATACGATGGGGTTACGAGTGCAAATGCTGTCCTAAATCTTATATCAAGATTTCTAGGTGTAGATTGGAAAGAACTTGTAGAAAAAGCTCTTACCAGAAGCGAACATACAATAGTACCCACACTAAAAACAACAATTGACAATACAGATTATACCATAATAGGTATATTAAATACCTATCCTGAAATACCAGAGAATATTTTGGAATAACCTCAAAAGTATGGAATTGAAAATAATGCAAAGCATGGAACGTATGAAAAAATAGCGTATATTTGCGAGCAAAAAATATAAAATGACTATTTATAAGCTTCGCATATTACCGCTATTTTTACTAGTTATTGGGCTTACAACGCTTACTTCGGGCTGCAAAAAGAAAGACATGTCGCTGAAACTGAATGAGCCACGCAATATTCGTGGCGTCGTCAGCTATAAACGTTCTTTCCCTGATTTGAATGACGCACATCTGGAAGTAGCCAAAAAGATAGGTATCCGTCCATTGGCAGACCGGGAAGCAGCAGAAGATATGAAAGAAAAGCTAACTCATATTACCGACAATGAGTTTTATGTAGTAGATTCACTGACACACTCTATCCCCTATCTCGTACCGCGTGCCAGTGCACTGCTCGATACAATCGGTTCCAATTTCCTCGATTCATTGGCAGCCAAAGGTCTAAACCCCAACCAGGTAATTATTACTTCCGTACTGCGTACCGAAAACGATGTGAAACGCCTCCGCCGTCGCAACGGAAATGCTTCCGCCAACTCGGCACACTGCTTTGGAGCCACCTTTGATGTCAGTTGGAAACGTTTCAAAAAGGTAGAAGACAAGGATGGAAGACCGTTACAGGATGTAAGTGCCGATACACTGAAACTTGTCTTGTCCGAGGTTTTAAGAGACCTGCGACAAGCTGAAAAATGCTACATCAAATATGAATTGAAGCAAGGATGTTTCCATATCACCGCCCGATAAATACCTTTTTTCAAAATCTTTGACTAGCATATCATAAAACCTTCAAGGTAAATTTTGTGTTAAGATGGAAAACAGCTATCTTTGTATGAATCCAACGCTAAAAGAATCAGATTATGAGCAAGCTATATCCTATCGGCATACAGAATTTTGAAAGTCTCCGTAACGATGGTTATCTCTATGTAGATAAAACCAGACTCATTTACCAATTAGTAAAAACCGGCCGTTACTATTTTCTTAGCCGTCCCCGCCGCTTTGGGAAGAGTCTGCTTATATCTACTCTTGAAGCATACTATCAGGGAAAGAAAGAACTATTCGAAGGATTGGCTATCGAACAACTGGAAAAAGACTGGATCAAACATCCGATATTACACCTTGATTTAAATATCGAGAAATATGATACTCCCGAAAGTCTGGACCAAATACTCAATGACAATCTGGAACATTGGGAAAGCCTGTATGGCACACGCCCGTCGGAAGTTTCCTTTTCTTTACGCTTTGCAGGCATCATACAGCGGGCTTACGAACAGACCGGGCAACGTGTCGTTATCCTTGTGGACGAATACGACAAACCTATGCTGCAAGCTATCGGAAACGAAGAACTGCAAAAATATTTCCGAAACACACTAAAGCCTTTCTATGGGGCATTAAAGAGTAAAGACGGATGCATCAAACTCGGATTCCTTACAGGTGTCACCAAATTCGGAAAAGTCAGTGTATTCAGCGATCTGAACAATCTGATTGATATTTCAATGGATGAGCAATACGTGGAACTCTGCGGTATCACAGAGAAAGAAATCCACGACAATATGGAAGAAGACCTGCATATTTTAGCTGATAAGCAGAAAATGACTTATGAGGAGGTCTGCTCCGAACTGAAAGAATGTTACGATGGTTATCATTTCGTAGAAAATTCCATAGGAATATACAACCCATTCAGTTTACTCAACACATTCTATAAGATGAAATTCGGTAGTTACTGGTTTGAGACCGGCACCCCGACTTATTTGGTAGAATTACTAAAGAAATCCAATTATAATCTCCAACGTATCACCCATGAAGAAACGGATGCAGATGTACTGAACAGCATTGATTCGACGTCCCGAAATCCTATTCCGGTTATCTATCAAAGTGGATATCTTACGATCAAAGGATTCGACAATCGCTTTGGAATTTATCGACTGGGATTTCCCAATCGGGAAGTAGAAGAAGGTTTTGTAAAATACCTCCTTCCGTTCTATACCAATATAGACGTAATCGAATCTCCTTTCCAAATACGGCAGTTTGTCGATGAAGTGGAACAAGGTGATTATGATGCCTTTTTCCGCCGCCTGCAAAGTTTCTTTGCCGATACACCTTACGAATTGGTACGCGATTTGGAACTACATTATCAAAATGTACTCTTCATCGTATTTAAACTCATTGGATTCTATGTAAAAGCAGAGTATCATACCTCACAAGGACGCATTGACCTCGTCCTGCAAACCGATCATTTCATCTATGTAATGGAATTCAAGCTAGAGGGAACCGCCGAAGAAGCTCTGCAACAAATCAATGACAAACATTATGCACAAGCATTTGCTGCCGACAAGCGACAAATATTTAAAATAGGCATTAATTTCAGTAATGAAACAAGAAACATCGAAAAGTGGATAGTAGAAGATTTGCAGTAAAATTCACCTCCAAACAATCAGAGAATCCAAAACGTTTGATTAAATTTGCAGAAATTTTTCTTTAATACAACTTAATGATAGAGAAGCTGATTGTTCTTGAGGACATTGATCCGGTTATTTTTTACGGTGTAAACAACGCCAACATACAGTTAATTAAAGCTTTATACCCAAAGCTACGCATAGTTGCCCGAGGCAATGTCATCAAAGTGCTGGGCGACGAGGAAGAAATGTGTGCCTTCGAGGAAAATATCACCAAACTTGAAAAGTACTGCGCCGAATATAATTCACTGAAAGAAGAGGTCATCATTGACATTATAAAAGGAAATGCTCCGCAAGCGGAACAGACAGGAAACGTGATTGTGTTCAGCGTCACGGGCAAGCCTATCATCCCCCGAAGCGAAAACCAGTTGAAACTGGTAGAAGGATTCGCCAAGAATGATATGGTATTCGCCATCGGTCCGGCAGGTTCGGGAAAAACATACACTGCTATCGCCCTTGCCGTGCGTGCATTAAAAAACAAAGAAATCAAAAAAATCATTCTTAGCCGCCCCGCCGTAGAAGCCGGAGAAAAACTCGGTTTCCTGCCCGGCGACATGAAAGATAAGATCGATCCATACCTACAACCTTTATATGACGCCTTGCAGGATATGATACCTGCCGCCAAGTTAAAGGAATACATGGAATTGAACATTATCCAGATTGCCCCGTTAGCCTTTATGCGCGGACGTACGCTGAATGATGCAGTCGTTATATTGGACGAAGCCCAGAATACTACCGCCCAACAAATCAAAATGTTCCTCACCCGTATGGGTATGAACACCAAGATGATTGTGACGGGAGACATGACACAGATTGACCTTCCCGCTTCACAAACATCGGGATTGGTGCAAGCCCTCCGCATCTTGAAGGGAGTGAAAGGGATCAGTTTTGTTGAACTGAATAAGAAAGATATTGTACGCCATAAACTGGTGGAACGTATCGTGGATGCTTACGAAAAGTTCGATAAAGAAGCGAAAGCCGAGCGGGAGAAACGGGAAGTGAAAAAACAACTAATAAATTAATACAATGAAGAAAATTGCAATATTTACAATACTGTTAATAATTATATTGGGATGTAGTAAAAATGAAGAAGAGATACTAACTGTTTCTTCGTATTCTTATATTAACGAAACATCTCCATACGATACATCAATTCGCGTTTCAGTAGAAGAAATTAATGGCATATTAAAAATTCGTATTTACCAAAATCAGAAAGTCGCCCATGAACGGAATTTATATGCACCTAAATCAGAAAATGTTGACTTAGGATATGGAGAAGTAGAAACAATACCTTATACACCTTATAATTGTTTATTTTTGAAAGAACACATATTATTATATTGGAATGCCCATTATGTTAATACCCATAACAAGACTCACACATACACAATGATATACACAAATAAATTAGATAGTATAGCAACTGTAACAACAATAGGAGTTATAAAATCATCCAATTTTGGAGAAGATAAGTTCATTATACATGATAATTCAGAAAATAAGAACATAGTATACGATTCAACTGGTAAAATTATATTCGAGAAAATGTACTATGGGGAAACATACGAATGGCCAACTTGTTATCACAATATCGCCATTTCAAATACAGAATTTCTTGATTGGGGAGAATATAGTATATCGAGAAAATGCTTAGACAAGGGACTCATATGGTCAAACACCTACAATGAATTAATTCCCAATAAGCCAGTAGAAGAAATAAATCCACCCAAAATAGAGTTAATAGAACATTCCTTAAAATCCAATGTACTTAATTCCATATTTAATGTGACATATTACAGTGGAGAAAAAGAAAAAGTAAGCACCAAGATAGATATCAACACAGGAAGTATTATAAATAATTAAACATATGAAAGCATTAACAAAAACAGATTTCAACTTTCCGGGACAGAAAAGTGTGTACCACGGAAAAGTGCGCGATGTGTACAACATCAACGGCGAAAAACTCGTCATGGTAGCAACCGACCGTATTTCGGCCTTTGACGTAGTACTACCTGAAGGTATTCCTTACAAAGGACAAATGCTGAACCAGATTGCAGCTAAATTCCTCGATGCCACTACTGACATCTGTCCGAACTGGAAAATGGCTACTCCGGACCCAATGGTAACAGTGGGTGTGTTGTGTGAAGGTTTTCCGGTGGAAATGATTGTACGTGGTTACCTGTGCGGTAGCGCATGGCGGGCTTACAAAAGCGGTGTACGCGAGATTTGCGGCGTAAAATTGCCGGACGGAATGCGCGAAAACCAAAAATTCCCCGAACCGATCGTCACTCCGACTACGAAAGCAGAAATGGGATTGCACGACGAAGACATCTCTAAAGAAGAAATCCTGAAACAGGGATTGGCTACTCCGGAAGAGTATGAAATCCTCGAAAAATATACATTAGCCCTTTTCAAACGCGGTACTGAAATCGCAGCAGAACGCGGACTGATTCTCGTAGATACAAAATACGAATTCGGCAAGCACAACGGTACTATCTACCTGATGGACGAAATCCACACTCCCGATTCAAGCCGTTATTTCTATGCTGAAGGTTACCAGGAACGTTTCGAAAAAGGCGAACCCCAGAAACAACTTTCTAAAGAGTTCGTTCGCGAATGGTTGATGGAAAACGGTTTCCAGGGCAAAGACGGTCAGAAAGTGCCTGAAATGACTCCGGCTATCGTACAAAGCATCAGTGACCGTTACATCGAATTGTTCGAAAACATCACCGGTGAGAAGTTTGTGAAAGAAGATACCACCAACATCGCTGAACGTATATTCAAAAACGTTGAAACGTTCTTGAATCGTTGATAGTCAACAAATGACAGATAATAAATGATAGTTGACAGATAATGAATGACAGTTCGTATGCAATTCATCGCATATAACTTCAACCTTAATTATTATCCGCCAACTATCATTTATCAACTATCATCTTCTAACTATCATTTATCAACTATCAATTAAAAAGAATGGACTACCCACAACAACATATCAAGCCTTACGACGAAGAAGGGAAAAAGACCGAGCAAGTGGAACGAATGTTCGACAACATCGCGCATGCATACGATAAGCTGAACCATACCTTATCTCTAGGTATCGACCGCAGCTGGCGCAAAAAAGCGATTGCCTGGTTACGCCCTTTCCAACCGCAGCGTATGATGGATGTAGCTACCGGCACAGGAGATTTTGCTATCCTCGCCTGTCGTAAACTGCAACCTGCCGAACTGATCGGGACGGACATCTCGGAAGGCATGATGAATGTGGGACGTGAAAAAGTAAAAAAGGAAGGACTGTCGGACAAAATCTCTTTTGCCCGGGAGGACTGTACTTCACTCTCTTTTGCCGACAATGATTTTGACGCCATCACCGTAGCTTTCGGTATCCGCAATTTCGAAGACCTCGACAAAGGACTCTCCGAAATGTGCCGTGTATTGAAACCGGGCGGTCATCTTGTGATTTTGGAACTTACCACTCCGGACCGTTTCCCGATGAAACAATTGTTTTCCATCTACTCAAAAGTCGTCATTCCATTATTGGGCAAACTGCTCTCCAAAGATAACAGTGCCTACCGCTATCTGCCGGATACCATCAAAGTATTTCCTCAAGGGGAAGTGATGAAAGGAGTCATCGCCCGAGCCGGATTTAGCGAAGTCAACTTCAAACGGCTGACCTTTGGCATCTGCACTCTTTATACCGCAACAAAATAGCAATTCATTGTGAATGATTAATTTAACCCTTATTATATTATGGAAAAATATGGTTTAATCGGCTATCCTCTGCGACATTCATTTTCTATCGGATACTTTAATGAGAAGTTCAAATCCGAAGGAATCAATGCAGAGTATGTGAATTTCGAGATTCCCAGTATCAATAACTTCATGGAAGTGATCGAAGAGAATCCCAACCTGTGCGGCCTCAATGTCACCATCCCTTACAAAGAACAAGTGATTCCTTTTCTGGATGAACTCGATCGTGACACCGCAAAGATAGGCGCAGTCAATGTGATTAAAATCATCCGCCAGCCAAAAGGAAAAGTCAAATTGGTGGGTTACAACTCCGATATCATTGGATTCACTCAATCCATCCAGCCCTTGTTGCAGCCTCATCACAAGAAAGCGTTGATTTTGGGTACCGGCGGAGCTTCCAAAGCTGTCTACCACGGCCTGAAGAATCTAGGTATCGAAAGCATCTTCGTATCGCGCACCCACAAAGCCGACGATATGCTGACTTATGAAGAACTGACTCCCGAAATTATGGCAGAATACACAGTCATTGTCAATTGTACCCCCGTAGGAATGTTTCCTAAGGTAGATTTCTGCCCTAATATCCCTTATGAACTTCTGACACCAAACCATTTGCTCTACGATTTGTTATATAATCCGAACGTTACGCTGTTCATGAAAAAAGGAGAAGCGCAAGGGGCTGTTGTGAAAAACGGTCTGGAAATGCTCCTGCTTCAGGCATTTGCCGCCTGGGAGATATGGCATAAATAAGGGTTAGAGAGAAGTTTTTATGAGGAGAAAAGTAGTATATAGCATCATTTTTATCATGCTGGCATTGACCGGCTGCACCATCGGAGGAAGTTTTTATATGTTAAACTTCTCATTGACTCCGAATGCCAAAATTTTGTCTAAAGATGCTGACTCTTATCCTTTTATGTATAAAAACTACCCTTTCTTGCGTCCATGGGTGGATAGTCTGAAACAAGTGGATGCACTGAAAGACACTTTCATTATTAACCCGCACGGAATACAACTGCATGCTTATTATGTGGCTGCTCCCCAACCCACCAGTAAAACAGCAGTCATCGTGCATGGACATACAGATAATGCTATCCGTATGTTTATGATCGGTTATCTGTATAATCGCGATTTAGGATATAATATATTACTTCCTGACCTGCAACATCAGGGAGAAAGTGAAGGCCCTGCCATTCAAATGGGCTGGAAAGACCGTTGGGACGTGTTGCAATGGATGAACATCGCCAATGAAATCTTCGGAGACAGCACGCAAATGGTTGTACACGGAATTTCAATGGGAGGTGCGACGACCATGATGGTGTCCGGTGAGGAGCAAAAGCCGTTTGTCAAATGCTTTGTGGAGGATTGCGGCTATACCAGCGTATGGGACGAATTCTCGCACGAACTTAAAGCCAGTTTCCATCTTCCTCCTTTTCCACTCATGTATACCACAAGCTGGCTTTGTGAAAAGAAATATGGATGGAATTTCAAAGAAGCTTCTTCACTGAAACAAGTAGCCAAATCACAACTTCCGATGCTGTTTATTCACGGAGATAAAGATACGTATGTACCTACCTGGATGGTATATTCGCTCTACGAAGCCAAACCGGAGCCCAAAGAACTATGGATTGTGCCGGGAGCGGCCCATGCAGTTTCATACCAAGAGAATAAACAGGAGTACACCGACCGAGTCCGTGCATTCGTCGGGCGATACATCCATTAAACCTATTATAACAAGGAGTTTTAGATTCATAACAGAAAAAGTTTCTATATTTGCAAAGATAAAACAAGCGTTATGAAATCAATATTAACTTTTATACTAGCAACTTTTCTTCTGTTCCCACTACAAGCTCAAGAGAAAGTATATACGGTAGACAACCTTCCGAAAGTTCACCTGCAAAACAAAATGCAATATGTTTGCAACCCGGACGGCATACTTTCACAGGCTGCTTGTGACAGTATAGACTCCATGCTTTATGCCTTGGAACAACAAACAGGAATTGAAACAGTGGTTGCCGTAGTTCCCTCAATCGGAGAAGAAGATTGTTTCGACTTCTGCCACCAGCTGCTTAATAAATGGGGTGTAGGAAAAAAAGGCAAAAACAATGGATTGGTCATTTTATTAGTCACCGATCAACGCTGTATACAGTTCTATACCGGTTATGGTCTGGAAGGAGTACTTCCTGATGCTATCTGCAAAAGGATTCAAACAAGATATATGATTCCTTACCTCAAAGATGGGAATTGGGATGCAGGAATGGTGGCTGGTCTAAAAGCGACTTGTCAGCGACTCGACGGTTCGATGGAAAATGATGCTCTCTCCGATTCTAACAGCGGTGGTTCTTTTGATTTTATTCTTGCCATCCTTTGTTTTATCGCCATTGGCGGAGGTCTTGCTTTCTTTTCGGCACGTAAACAAAGTCGTTGTCCGAATTGTGGTAAACATCAATTGCAGAGAAGTGGAAGCGCAGTCGTATCCCGGATTAATGGAGTGAAGACCGAAGATGTCACCTATACATGTAGAAACTGTGGACATACCATCATACGCCGCCAGCAAAGTTATGACAATGATTACCATCACCGGGGCGGTGGCGGAGGCGGTCCGTTCATTGGTGGTTTTGGCGGAGGCAGTTTCGGAGGCGGAGGCGGTTTCGGTGGAGGCAGCTTCGGCGGAGGAATGGGCGGCGGCGGTGGTGCCGGTTCTCGTTTCTAAAGAAAACAAGTAAAAAACAAATTATCAAATTCTATAAAAACCTTAATTCCGCAACACTATTATAAAATATTTTTTTTAAGTACCTGAGCAACAAAAAGTTGCTCAGGATTTTGCCATGTCAGAGGATTCACTTAACTTAGTGTTGCAAAAAAATAATCAAACAAAACCTCATCAGGCATGGCAAAAATGCAAATAAAATCCGAGAAGCTCACTCCTTTTGGAGGAATATTTTCAATCATGGAGCAATTTGACTCCACA
>NZ_KQ236955.1:2485242-2589579 GCF_001185845.1 Bacteroides sp. 3_1_13 | reverse complement strand
GCTGAATATCTATACCTGTAATAATGCTTACGCAGATATTTTTCAGACTGATTTTGGATAACGCCTACAACTTATGGGTATGATACTGCGTATTGCCTCAAGTCGCATAGTGGGGCAAGGGGATATTGTGGGCAGAAGTGGGTATTTCAGCCTCAATTTATCTGCTAATTCAGTGATGAGAGGACGTTTAGACGCAAGAAGGACGCTGAAGAGCTTAGTTGCGGATTTGAGGAAAAACAAGAAACATGAAGAAATCAATTATTATCATCTTAGCCGTTGTGGCTATCCTTGTTATATGGGCAGTAAGTGTATATAACGGTCTGGTTACTATGGACGAGAATGTAAGTGGTCAATGGGCAAATGTAGAAACTCAATATCAACGTCGTGCCGACCTGATTCCTAACTTGGTAAACACAGTGAAAGGATATGCGACACATGAAAAGGAAACCTTGGAAGGAGTTGTTGCCGCACGTAGCCAGGCTACTCAAATCAAAGTAGATGCTGCCGACCTGACACCGGAAAAGCTGGCGCAATACCAAAAGGCACAAGGTGCTGTAACATCAGCATTGGGTAAGTTATTAGCTATCACCGAGAATTATCCGGACCTGAAAGCTAACCAGAACTTCCTGGAACTTCAAGCTCAACTGGAAGGAACGGAAAATCGTATCAATGTAGCACGCAAAAACTTCAATGATGCTGCACAAGCTTATAACACCAATATCCGCCGTTTCCCGAAGAATATCTTTGCAGGAATGTTCGGCTTCGATAAGAAAGCATATTTTGAAGCAGAAGAAGGAAGCGAGAAAGCTCCGAAGGTAGAATTCTAAAAAAGATTTGATTTACCCAAAAAGATACTTGATATCATCTGAGATATTTATCTCGGCATTTTTTCATTAGATAAAACACTTCTATATTAAGAGTTAAATTCATAGTAATGAAAACTATGAATTTAACTCTTAATTTTCTATTATTCTTCTCCTTTTCAATAGAATATCCCAAAGTATAAAAGTTAATGATTAACATTTACTAGTACCTAGTTGGCTGTACCAAAAAAAAGCTGTACTTTTGCAGCCGTATACAAAATAATTCTATAACTCATGAGTAATCAACGATACATGATGCGTGGAGTAAGCGCATCAAAAGAAGATGTGCACAACGCCATCAAGAACATCGACAAAGGAATCTTCCCGAAAGCATTCTGTAAAATTATTCCCGATATATTGGGAGGTGACCCGGAATATTGCAACATTATGCATGCCGATGGTGCCGGAACCAAATCATCTCTTGCTTATATGTACTGGAAAGAAACGGGTGACTTATCCGTTTGGAAAGGTATTGCACAGGATGCATTGATTATGAATATCGACGACCTGCTTTGTGTAGGTGCCGTAGACAATATCCTTGTTTCTTCTACCATTGGACGTAACAAACTGTTGATTCCGGGAGAAGTAATCTCCGCCATCATCAACGGAACAGATGAATTGCTGACCGAACTCCGTGAAATGGGTGTAGGCGTATATGCAACCGGTGGTGAAACTGCAGATGTCGGCGATTTGGTACGTACCATCATCGTTGACTCTACCGTAACTTGCCGTATGAAACGTTCAGACGTTATCGACAATGCCAATATTCGCCCAGGTGACGTTATCGTTGGGTTGGCTTCTTACGGACAAGCTACTTACGAAAAAGAATATAATGGCGGTATGGGCAGTAACGGTTTGACGAGTGCCCGTCACGACGTATTCGGCAAATATCTTGCTGAAAAATATCCGGAAAGCTATGATGCTGCAGTTCCTGAAGAGTTAGTTTATTCCGGTAAGTTAAAACTAACAGACAGCGTGGAAGATTCTCCAATTGATGCAGGTAAGTTAGTACTCTCTCCTACCCGTACATACGCACCGGTAGTCAAAAAATTGCTTGATGCATTGCGTCCGGAAATCCACGGAATGGTACACTGCTCCGGTGGTGCACAAACTAAAGTTCTGCATTTTGTAGAAAACGTACGCGTAGTAAAAGATAATCTTTTCCCTGTTCCTCCTTTATTCAAAACGATCCAGGAACAAAGCGGTACGGACTGGGCAGAAATGTACAAGGTATTCAATATGGGACATCGTCTTGAAGTCTACCTGTCACCGGAACATGCAGAAAAAGTGATAGCTATCTCCGAGTCATTCGGTATCCCGGCACAGATTGTAGGACGTGTTGAAGCATGCGAGCAAACAGAATTAATCATTAAGAGCGAATTCGGAGAATTTAGATATTAAAGAATGGCAGACAATAGTACCATACTAGAAAAATTAGACGGACTCGTAGCCCGTTTTGAAGAAATATCTACCCTTATCACAGACCCGGCAGTGATTGCCGACCAGAAACGTTATGTCAAGTTGACTAAAGAATATAAGGAATTAGACGACTTGATGAAAGCAAGGAAAGAATATATCCAATTACTGGGTAATATTGAAGAAGCTAAAAATATCCTTGCCAATGAATCGGACGCTGAAATGCGCGAAATGGCGAAAGAAGAAATGGACAATAGTCAAGAGCGCCTTCCGGTATTGGAAGAAGAAATCAAACTGATGCTTGTCCCTGCCGATCCGCAAGACAGCAAGAACGCTATTCTCGAAATCCGCGGAGGTGCAGGAGGCGACGAAGCAGCTATCTTTGCCGGCGACCTCTTCCGTATGTATGCCAAATTCTGTGAAACCAAAGGTTGGAAAATGGAAGTCTCCAATGCGAACGAAGGGACAGCCGGTGGATTCAAAGAAATTGTTTGTAGTGTGACAGGCGATAATGTATACGGAATTTTAAAATACGAATCGGGAGTACACCGCGTACAGCGTGTTCCTGCGACGGAAACGCAAGGACGTGTTCACACTTCAGCCGCATCCGTGGCCGTGCTTCCCGAAGCTGAAGAATTCGATGTAGTCATCAACGAAGGAGAAATCAAATGGGACACTTTCCGAAGCGGCGGTGCCGGCGGACAGAATGTAAACAAGGTAGAATCCGGAGTACGTCTGCGCTATATCTGGAAGAACCCGAACACCGGTATTGCCGAAGAAATCCTTATCGAATGTACCGAGACACGCGACCAGCCGAAAAATAAAGAGCGCGCCTTGGCCCGTCTCCGTACTTTTATCTACGACAAAGAACATCAGAAATATATCGATGACATTGCCTCCAAACGTAAGACAATGGTATCTACCGGAGACCGTTCAGCCAAAATACGAACTTACAACTATCCCCAGGGACGTATCACCGACCACCGCATCAACTATACAATCTATAATCTGGCAGCCTTCATGGACGGGGATATCCAGGATTGTATCGACCATCTGATCGTAGCGGAAAATGCAGAACGCCTGAAAGAAAGCGAACTTTAGAGAAGTGGAGAGTTGAGAATTGAGAGTTGAGAACGGTTTCTTAAAATAGTAAATAGTAAATTGCAAAATAGTAAATAACAAGATGGATAAGCAACAATTATTTGAAAACATAAAGCGCAAAAAATCATTCCTTTGTGTAGGACTTGATACTGATATCAAGAAAATCCCGGAACATCTGTTGAAAGAAGAAGATCCGATCTTTGCATTCAACAAAGCAATCATTGACGCGACAGCTGATTTGTGTATCGCCTACAAACCCAATCTGGCTTTCTATGAAAGCATGGGTGTAAAAGGATGGATCGCATTTGAAAAGACAGTAAAATATATCAAAGATAACTATCCGGATCAATTCATCATCGCTGACGCAAAGCGTGGTGACATCGGAAATACTTCTGCAATGTATGCCCGCACATTCTTTGAAGAATTGGATATCGACTCTGTAACAGTAGCCCCCTACATGGGTGAAGACAGCGTTACTCCGTTCCTTACCTACGAAGGCAAATGGGTGATCCTGTTGGCATTGACTTCCAACAAAGGATCTCATGACTTCCAATTGACAGAAGACGTAAACGGCGAACGTCTGTTCGAGAAAGTATTACGCAAATCACAGGAATGGGCTGGCGATGACCGCATGATGTATGTGGTAGGTGCTACTCAAGGACGTGCTTTTGAGGACATCCGCAAGATTGTCCCGAACCATTTCCTTCTCGTACCAGGCGTGGGAGCACAAGGCGGTTCACTCGAAGAAGTTTGCAAATATGGTATGAACAGTACATGCGGATTGATTGTTAACTCGTCGCGTGGTATTATCTACGTAGATAAAACAGAGAAATTTGCAGAAGCTGCCCGCACCGCCGCACAAGAAGTGCAAGCACAAATGGCTGAACAACTCAAAGCAATTCTCTGAAAAGGGAAAAAGGATCTCTAAAGAAAACGAATGCCTTACGAAAGAAAGATAATTAACGACCCCGTATTCGGGTTCATCAATATTCCAAAGGGGTTACTGTACGATATAGTACGGCATCCCCTTTTGCAGCGTCTTACCCGCATCAAGCAAGTAGGATTATCATCTGTTGTGTACCCCGGTGCACAACACACCCGCTTCCAACACTCCTTAGGTGCTTTTCACCTGATGAGTGAAGCTATCACCCAACTGGCCTCCAAAGGCAATTTTATCTTTGATAGTGAAGCGGAGGCCGTGCAGGCTGCCATCCTGTTGCATGATATAGGACACGGCCCTTTCTCGCATGTACTGGAAGACACGATTGTAAAAGGAGTCTCGCACGAAGAGATTTCTCTTATGTTGATGGAACGGATGAACAAAGAGATGAACGGCCAGCTGAGTCTTGCCATTCAAATCTTCAAGGACGAATACCCGAAACGCTTTCTGCATCAACTCGTAAGCGGTCAGTTGGATATGGACCGGCTTGATTATCTTCGCCGCGACAGCTTTTATACAGGCGTAACGGAAGGTAACATCGGCTCCGCCCGAATTATCAAAATGCTTGATGTAGCGGATGACCGACTGGTTGTCGAATCCAAAGGGATCTATTCTATCGAGAATTTCCTCACGGCACGTCGCCTGATGTACTGGCAAGTATACCTGCATAAGACGTCCGTGGCATACGAAAAGATGCTGATTAGTACTCTCTTGCGTGCCAAAGAACTGGCTTCACAAGGAGTGGAACTGTTTGCATCTCCTGCATTACGTTTTTTCCTTTACAATGATATCAATCCAACGGAATTCTATAACAACCCCGACTGTCTGGAGAATTTTATCCAGCTGGACGACAATGATATATGGACAGCCTTGAAAGTGTGGAGCACCCACACAGATAAGGTACTTTCCACTTTAAGCACGGGAATGATAAACCGAAATATCTTTAAAGTGGAAATTTCGTCGGAGCCTATTAGTGAGGACAGAAAAAAAGAATTAACTTTGCACATCAGCCAGCAACTAGGCATAACCCTTTCCGAAGCGAACTATTTTGTCTCTACCCCCAGCATCGAAAAGAATATGTATGACCCGGCAGATGACAGTATTGATATTATCTACAAAGACGGCACTATCAAAAATATTGCCGAAGCATCGGACATGCTGAACATCTCATTATTGTCCAAAAAGGTAAAGAAATACTATCTCTGCTATCAGAGATTACACAGATAAGTATAAAATATTCATGCAATAACACGGAAATCTGAAAAAAAAATCCGTTATTTGTGAACTAATTAAATTTTAAATAAAAGACATGGAGTTCTCGGCTAAGCAAATTGCAGCATTTATCCAAGGGGAAATCATTGGAGACGAAAACGCTACGGTACACACATTCGCTAAAATTGAAGAGGGAATGCCCGGAGCAATTTCTTTCCTGTCAAATCCCAAATATACACCTTACATCTACGAAACACAATCAAGCATTGTCTTGGTTAATAAGGACTTCACTCCCGAACACGAAATTAAAGCTACTCTTATCAAAGTAGACAATGCATACGAAAGTCTAGCTAAATTGCTCAATCTTTATGAGATGAGCAAGCCTAAGAAACAAGGGATAGATTCATTAGCTTTCGTTGCTCCCAGCGCCAAAATTGGTGAGAATGTATACATCGGTGCTTTTGCCTATATCGGTGAAAATACCGTGATTGGAGATAATACTCAAATTTACCCCCACACTTTCGTTGGAGACGGCGTGAAGATAGGCAACAGTTGCCTGCTTTACTCCAATGTAAATGTTTATCATGACTGCCGCATAGGTAATGAATGTATCCTTCATTCGGGTGCAGTGATCGGAGCTGACGGATTTGGTTTTGCTCCCACTCCGAACGGATATGATAAGATTCCGCAAATCGGAATTGTTATTCTGGAAGATAAAGTAGATATAGGTGCTAATACGTGTGTAGACCGTGCTACAATGGGAGCTACGGTAGTACACAGCGGTGTCAAGTTAGACAATCTGATACAAATAGCACACAATGATGAAATAGGTTCGCATACCGTTATGGCTGCGCAAGCCGGAATTGCCGGTTCTACCAAAGTGGGTGAATGGTGTATGATCGGTGGTCAGGTAGGTATTGCAGGACATGCTAAAATAGGAGATAAAGTTGGATTAGGCGCACAATCAGGTGTGCCGGGAGACATCAAGTCCGGTAGCCAGCTTATCGGAACTCCTCCTATGGAACTGAAGCAATATTTCAAATCATCCATTGCACAAAGAAGCCTGCCGGATATGCAGAAAGAACTGCGTAACTTGCGCAAAGAAGTAGAAGAATTAAAACAACTATTAAATAAGTAAATAAGTAACCAATGCTGAAACAAAAAACGCTGAAAGATAGCTTTTCACTGAGCGGGAAAGGTCTTCACACTGGACTTGATCTCACTGTAACATTCAATCCAGCTCCGGACAATCACGGATATAAAATCCAACGCATTGACGTAGAAGGACAACCAACTATCGACGCAGTAGCCGACAATGTAACAGAAACCACCCGTGGTACTGTATTGTCGAAAAATGGAGTCAAAGTAAGCACCATTGAACATGGTATGGCAGCCCTTTACGCATTGGGCATTGATAACTGCCTGATCCAAGTTAACGGACCGGAATTTCCTATTTTAGATGGTAGTGCACAATATTACGTACAAGAAATAGAACGTGTAGGAACAGTAGAACAAAATGCCGTCAAAGACTTTTATATTATCAAGTCTAAAATTGAGTTCCGGGATGAAACGACTGGTTCTTCTATCATTGTACTACCTGACGAGAATTTCAGTCTGAATGTACTGGTTTCTTACGATTCGACTATTATCCCGAATCAGTTTGCTACCCTTGAAGATATGCATAATTTCAAAGACGAAGTGGCTGCCAGCCGTACTTTCGTCTTTGTTCGTGAAATAGAGCCGTTGCTCTCCGCCGGATTGATTAAAGGTGGCGACCTGGACAATGCGATCGTAATCTACGAACGCAAGATGTCACAGGAAAGCTTCGATAAGTTGGCAGATGTGATGGGAGTACCTCACATGGATGCCGATCAGTTAGGCTATATCAATCACAAACCGTTAGTTTGGCCCAATGAATGTGCCCGTCACAAACTGCTTGATGTCATCGGTGACCTCGCTCTAATTGGAAAACCGATTAAAGGCCGTATCATCGCTACCCGTCCGGGACACACCATCAACAATAAATTTGCCCGCCAGATGCGGAAAGAAATCCGTCTGCACGAAATACAGGCACCAAGTTACGACTGTAACCGTGAACCAATAATGGATGTAAACCGTATCCGCGAATTGTTACCGCACCGCTATCCTTTCCAACTGGTGGACAAAGTGATTGAAATTGGTGCCAACTACATTGTAGGTATTAAAAATATCACAGCCAACGAACCTTTCTTCCAGGGACATTTTCCACAGGAGCCCGTTATGCCGGGAGTACTTCAAGTGGAAGCAATGGCACAAGTCGGAGGCTTGCTCGTCTTGAATTCCGTAGATGATCCTGAACGTTATTCTACCTATTTCATGAAAATAGATGGAGTGAAATTCCGTCAGAAAGTAGTGCCGGGAGATACAATCATCTTTCGTGTAGAACTGCTGGCACCTATCCGCCGTGGCATTTCTACCATGAAAGGATATGCGTTTGTCGGCGAGAAAGTTGTTTGCGAAGCAGAATTCATGGCACAAATAGTAAAAAATAAGTAATAATTGATATTTAAAAGCATGATAAGTCCTTTAGCGTATATCCATCCCGAAGCTAAGATCGGAGAAAATGTAGAAATTGCGCCTTTTGTATTTATAGATAAGAACGTAGTTATCGGCGACAACAATAAAATTATGGCTAACGCCAATATTTTATACGGTTCACGTATTGGTAACGGAAACACGATTTTTCCGGGTGCCGTTATCGGAGCCATTCCGCAGGACCTCAAGTTTCGCGGTGAAGAATCGACAGCCGAAATCGGAGATAATAATCTGATTCGTGAAAATGTAACAATCAACCGTGGTACGGCAGCTAAAGGGCGCACGATTGTGGGAAATAACAATTTATTGATGGAAGGTGTACACGTAGCACACGACGCATTGGTTGGTAACGGATGTATCATCGGTAACTCTACCAAGATGGCAGGCGAAATCGTCATTGATGATAACGCGATTGTCAGCGCCAATGTATTGATGCATCAATTCTGTCATGTAGGCAGTCATGTAATGATTCAGGGCGGATGCCGTTTCAGTAAAGATATTCCTCCTTACATCATTGCAGGACGCGAACCGATCGCTTTCAGCGGAATCAATATCATCGGCTTGCGCCGTCGTGGCTTCTCCAATGAAGTGATCGAAAGTATTCACAATGCATATCGTATCATCTACCAAAGTGGTTTGAACACGACAGAAGCATTGAAAAAAATAGAAGATGAATTCGAAAAGAGCCCGGAGATTGACTATATAGTCAATTTTATCCGTAATTCAGAACGTGGTATTATTAAATAAACAGTTCAAAATAGTCATATTATGATATACAGATTTACTATCATATCTGATGAAGTTGACGATTTTGTCAGAGAAATACAAATTGATCCGGAAGCAACTTTTTATGACTTCCATGAAGCAATACTGAAATCAGTAGGGTACGCAAACGACCAGATGACTTCTTTCTTTATCTGCGATGACGACTGGGAAAAAGGAAAAGAAGTAACCTTAGAAGAAATGGACGACAATCCGGAAATAGATAGCTGGGTAATGAAAGACACTGCTATCAGTGAACTGGTAGAAGACGAAAAACAGAAACTGCTATATGTATTCGATTACATAACAGAACGTTGTTTCTTCATCGAACTATCCGAAATTATCACCGGAAAAGATATGAATGGTGCCAAATGTACCAAGAAATCAGGAGATGCTCCTAAACAAACGGTAGATTTTGAAGAAATGACCGCTGCGGGAGGTTCTCTTGATCTGGATGAAAACTTCTATGGAGACCAGGACTTCGACATGGAAGACTTCGATCAGGAAGGATTTGACATAGGTGGTGACACTAGCAGCCCATACGAAGAAGAAAAATTCTAAGTATTAAGTATCAAGTATTAGGTATTAATTGCTATGTAGTGTCAGGCAGTTAATACCTAATATTTTTTTTAGTCCCGTACGCTTTAATACTTAATACTTCTATACTTAATACTTAAAAATCTATGCCTACTCTCATTGTTCTTATAGGTCCTACAGGTGTGGGGAAAACGGAGTTGAGCCTGCGCTTGGCAGAAACATTTCAGACAAGCATTGTATCTGCCGATTCGAGACAGCTTTATGCCGAATTAAAAATAGGCACAGCAGCTCCTACTCCCGATCAACTTAAACGTGTCCCCCATCAACTGGTCGGCACGCTCCACCTCACAGACTATTACAGCGCTGCTCAATACGAAACAGAAGCACTGGATATTCTGGAGAAATTATTCACGCAACACGAAGTCGTGATTCTCACTGGTGGCTCAATGATGTACGTAGACGCTATCTGTAAGGGAATTGACGATATTCCTACCGTTGATGCGGAAACCCGTCAACTCATGCTACAAAAGTATGAAGAGGAAGGCCTTGAACAACTCTGCGCAGAACTTCGCTTGTTAGACCCGGAATATTACCGGATTGTAGATCTGAAGAATCCCAAGCGGGTAATTCATGCGTTGGAGATTTGCTATATGACCGGACGCACTTATACTTCTTTTCGCACCCAACAAAAAAAACAGCGTCCTTTCCATATTCTGAAAATCGGCCTGACTCGTGATCGGGAAGAACTTTATGACCGTATCAACCGTCGGGTAGACCAGATGATGGAGGAAGGATTATTGGAAGAAGTACGCTCCGTACTTCCCTATCGTCACCTCAATTCACTCAATACAGTAGGTTATAAAGAACTGTTCAAATATCTGGACGGAGAATGGGAACTCTCCTTTGCTATAGACAAAATCAAGCAAAACTCCCGCATTTATTCGCGTAAACAGATGACCTGGTTCAAAAGAGATGAAGAAATAAAATGGTTCCACCCGGAACAAGAAACGGAGATACTAGCGTACCTCCGTCAACAAATCAATACATGATTTCTCTTATCTTTTGTTCTGACGGGCCTGATATTCATCATCCGTCAACATTTCTACAATAATCACCCCATTCTTTCCTTTGTCTCCGTAGACAACCTGTGCTGATTTATCTTTCAGCACAGAAATACTTTTTATATGGTCCGGCGCAAGCTTAGACAACGCATCTTTCTCCATAGCTTCTTTCCCGTCTATAATGACTAAAGGCTCTTCGCCTTTTATCCCATGCACAGTTACACCATTATTCACCTTAAACCCTGAATTTCCATTTTTCACACTGCCTGAAAGTTCAGGAAACAAGTCAACCACTTCCTGCTCCATTCGTATATTCATCGTAGAAGATACAGAAGCTTTTACTGGCTTATATCCAATAAATGAGAACCACAGATTGCCGTCTTTCATTGCTTTCAGACTAAAATGACCATTTATATCCGTTATCGTACCATGATTTGTATTAGGCACAATAATGCTGACTCCAGCCTTCGGACGCCCCTGCTCGTCAACAACAGTTCCACTGACCGGAAAATCGGGAACAGCATCCGTACTGGTTGTTTTTTGTGAAAAACTGATTTCCTTATTCTGTATTTTAGTCTTACTGCCTCGTTGAGTATTCACAAGTATCACCCCGTTCGCACCACGTTTACCATACACTTTTATCGAAGCAGAATCTTTCAACACAGAGAAACTTTCTATTGTTGACGGGTCCAGCTTTTCCATAGCATCCATACTAATCTCCTTGCCATCAGCAAAAATCAAAGGCTGCTTATTCTCTGCAAATCTGATATTCCCAAATCTTATAGGGACAGTATATTTCACTGGTACAGGTCTGCCTCGTTGCTTTCCGGGAATCCAATCCGGCATTTCACTGACAATTCTTTCGGCTTCCTGATTTAATGACGCTTCATCCGACTGAAGTACACGTACATCTTTTATCTTCCCGGTTTCAGCCACAGTGAAGCCTACCATCACTCTACCGCCCGCTTTACCCTTCATCGGAGAACCAGCTATTTTCTCCGACAGATATTTTTGCAGTGCACTCATACCACCTGGATATTCCGGCATCTGCTCTACAACCTCAAAAATAACAATTTCTTCCTCCTCTTTCGATTTCACGCCGGACACCACCAAATCATCTTTCTTCTCGTCTTTAGATACTTTTACTGTATCTTGCAGCACCTTTTCTTGCACAATTTCCGCCAAATCATTAACTTTGACAGCAGAAATCTCTTCCATTTTTTCAGAGATTTCAGGACGGGCAAAAGCAGTTACTGCAATAGCTGCCAACGGAAGTACATACAAGTACTTCAACCGTGCCCACGGATTCGATTTTTCTTTTAACATCATAGTGATACGTTTTTTAAGTTTACTGTGATTAAAGCTGTTGGCCATAGAGTAGAGCCTTGTGCCAACGGCTTTTTTTATTAATAATAGTTGATATTCTTTCGCGTTTACACCCTCATTAATGACGGTCTCGTCCGCTTCATATTCGTGAACGTTCTGCAACTCCTGTTTCAACAACCATGCACCAGGATTGAACCATTGGAAAAAGATGCAAATATCCGCCACCAATAAATCTACTGAATGACGATGGTGAATATGAGCCATTTCATGAATAAGGATTTCCCTCCCGTTTTCCTCCAAGTCTTTCCGGCTGATGACAATATACTTCATCCAACTGAACGGAGCTATCTCCTGATTGTGCACCACAAGTGTAACCCCTTTCTCCAACTTCTCATGTTTGCCGGAATGTATCAACCGGAAGAGACAAATCAAAGAATAGATATTGCGACAGGCAAGAAACAGAATACCCGCCAGATAGACCAACAGAACAATCTGTACCCAAGATATGGCCGGCGTCTCCTGTACTGCACCGACATTGGCAGGAGTAGCCTCCAACTCTGCCATCAACAGCAATTGTTCAATGGATAGCACAGCCTGCTGCACTTCAACCTGATGCCGGGTAGTTACTTCGATACAAGGAATGAGTAATGAAAAGAACAACACTCCCAATAAAGCCATACGATTGAAACGATGAAAGGTTTCCTTGCTAAGTAATAACCGGAAAAACAGGTAAAACAGAACAAGACAAACAGATGATTTTAATATATAAATGAAGAAAACTCCCATAGCATAGATTTTCGTTTAATAGATTAGTGTTTTTTGTCAGCCTGTTCCACTTCCTCGATGAGCTGTTTCAATTCATCCAAGGAAATATCTTCCTCCTTAACCAAAGAAGAAACGGCATTCAGGTAAGAATTATTAAAATACTTACTAATCACATTCCGCAGCGTTCCTTTACGAAAATCTTCTTCACTGACTACGGGATAATATTGATAGGTATTTCCGAAAGTATAATGAGCTAGAAAACCTTTTTCTTCCAACCCACGCACAATCGTAGATAGTGTGTTGAAATGTGGCTTGGGATCTTCATAGAAAGCCAACATTTCCTTCACGAACAAGGGACCTTTTTCCCAGAAAAAGCCCATGATTTCTTCTTCTTTTGCTGTTAATCCTTTCATATCTGCAACTTTGTTTGCTGCAAATAACGAAAAGTTTTAGTTCATAAACTAATTTATCTAGTTAAAGTAAACTAAAAGATATAGTTAAGACGAAGAATCTACTATTAAACACCTGTGAAACAGATTTATTACATCTCTTTTAGCTCCACAGTTTATTGACAATAAAGTTGCCGATAAAGAACAAGTCGCCCATAAAAATAATGCTGAATACCAGGAAAGTGAAACAAGTACTCCACCGGGCTCCTCCCTCCTCTTCGCCACGTTTGATACGAAGCAGGGAACTATGTAAACAATCACCTGCTATGAACAGTACAAACAAACTCGGTATCAAGTCACCCCATGACACCAACCACAGATTATCACCCTTCCCCATCAGGAACGTCAATGCCACGGCCAATAAGAAGACAGAAGCATATTGCAAGTCTTTTCTTTTTGAATTCATAGTGGTAATGTTTAAAGTCCTTTTCACAAAGATATTGAATCTCACCCAATAATCCTTATCAAATCTATATAAAAATCGGTCAGGCTTTGTTGAATCTAAGTTTATTGTTACTTTTGCAAGTACGAATTAAAACCAAAACCGATTATAAACGCAGATGAAAAAGATCAGCATCACTTTATTACTCTGCCTTCTCTGTCTGACCGGAATGGCACAAGGACAAAAGGCACTCGATTTAAAAGATATTACTTCCGGACGTTTCCGCCCGGAAAATATTCAGGGAGTAATCCCTATGCCTGATGGCGAACACTACACACAGATGAACGCTGACGGCACGCAAATCATTAAATACTCTTTCAAGACAGGCGAGAAAGTAGAAGTGATTTTCGATGTAAATACCACACGTGAATGTGACTTCAAGAACTTCGACAGTTACCAATTCTCGCCCGACGGTCAGAAATTGCTGATTGCTACTAAAACAACACCTATTTACAGGCATTCATACACAGCTGTACATTACATTTACCCTTTGAAACGAAATGATAAGGGCGTTACGACAAACAACATTATTGAACGGCTGTCTGACGGTGGACCTCAACAGGTCCCCGTCTTTTCTCCGGACGGTACCATGATTGCATTTGTACGCAACAATAACATATTTCTTGTTAAGTTGCTTTACGGCAACAGCGAAAGCCAGGTCACAGAAGATGGCAAACAGAATTCGGTAATCAACGGTATTCCTGACTGGGTGTATGAAGAAGAGTTCGGCTTCGACCGTGCTTTGGAATTCAGCGCCGACAATACGCTGATTGCTTTTATCCGTTTCGACGAGTCGGAAGTTCCCTCCTACTCTTTCCCGGTATTTGCCGGACAAGCACCCCGCATTGATGCTTTAAAAGATTATCCGGGCGAATATACATACAAGTATCCGAAAGCCGGATATCCGAATTCGAAAGTAGAGGTACGCACGTATGACATCAAATCACATGTCACCCGTACAATGAAACTCCCGTTGGATGCAGACGGATACATTCCGCGTATCCGTTTCACAAAGGATGCCAATAAATTGGCTATCATGACATTGAACCGCCATCAAGACCGTTTTGATCTTTACTTTGCCGATCCTCGTTCCACACTTTGCAAACTTATACTTCGTGATGAGTCTCCTTATTACATAAAGGAGAATATTTTCGATAATATCCAGTTCTATCCGGAATATTTCAGCCTGCTTAGCGAACGTGACGGTTACAGTCACCTCTATTGGTATAGCATGGGGGGTAATCTGATTAAAAAAGTTACTAACGGTAAGTTTGAGGTGAAAGATTTTCTGGGATATGATGAAGAAGACGGTTCTTTCTATTACACCAGCAATGAAGAAAGCCCTCTGCGCAAAGCTGTCTATAAAATAGACAAGAAAGGCAAGAAGCTCAAACTATCCCAACAGGTAGGAACCAATACACCGCTCTTCAGTAAATCAATGAAGTATTACATGAACAAGTTCTCCAACTTGAATACTCCGATGCTGGTTACACTGAATGATAATTCGGGCAAAACACTCAAAACGCTTATTACCAATGACGGATTGAAACAAACATTGTCCGGATATGCTGTGCCACAAAAAGAGTTCTTCACTTTCCAAACCACAGATGGCGTGAAGTTGAACGGCTGGATGATGAAACCGGTTAATTTTTCCGCATCTAAAAAATATCCGGTACTGATGTATCAATATAGCGGTCCGGGCTCTCAACAGGTATTGGATACCTGGGGAATCAGTTGGGAGACATACATGGCAAGCCTTGGTTATATCGTGGTATGCGTGGACGGTCGCGGCACAGGAGGTCGTGGAGAAGCTTTCGAGAAATGCACTTATCTGAAAATCGGAGTCAAAGAAGCCAAAGATCAGGTAGAGACTGCCTTGTATCTCGGCAAACAGCCATACGTGGATAAAGATCGCATCGGTATCTGGGGCTGGAGCTACGGCGGATACATGACTCTCATGAGTATGAGCGAAGGAACTCCCGTATTCAAAGCAGGAGTAGCAGTGGCTGCACCCACCGACTGGCGTTTCTATGATACGATTTACACCGAACGCTTCATGCGTACTCCGAAAGAGAACGCGGAAGGATATAAGGAATCATCAGCCTTCACCCGTGCTGACAAACTACATGGAAACTTGTTGTTGGTGCATGGCATGGCAGACGATAATGTGCACTTCCAAAATTGTGCGGAATATGCCGAACAGTTGGTTCAGCTTGGAAAACAATTTGATATGCAAGTGTATACAAACCGCAATCATGGAATATATGGTGGCAATACCCGCCAACATCTATACACACGGTTGACCAACTTTTTCTTGAACAATTTATAATGACGGACAGAGTACGTAAGCCCGAATGGCTGAAAATTAATATCGGTGCCAACGAACGATACACCGAAACCAAACGGATTGTCGACTCCCACTGCTTGCATACTATATGCAGCAGTGGGCGTTGCCCTAATATGGGGGAATGCTGGGGAAAAGGAACTGCCACCTTTATGATCGGTGGTGACATCTGTACGCGCAGTTGCAAATTCTGCAACACACAAACCGGCCGCCCGCACCCGCTAGACATAAACGAACCTACCCATGTAGCAGAATCCATCGCACTGATGAAACTGGATCATGCTGTCATCACATCCGTAGACCGGGATGATCTACCGGATTTGGGAGCAGCACATTGGGCACGTACCATCCGGGAAATAAAACGGCTGAATCCACAAACAACAATCGAAGTGCTCATTCCTGATTTTCAAGGCAGGATGGAGTTGTTAGATTTGGTAATCGAAGCCCGCCCCGACATTATTTCACACAATATGGAAACCGTACGCCGCATTAGTCCGCTAGTGCGCAGCGCGGCAAATTATGATACAAGTTTGCAAGTTATCAGACACATTTCCGGAAAGGGAGTTAAATCTAAAAGCGGCATTATGGTCGGACTGGGTGAGACCCCGGAGGAAGTCGAAACATTGATGGATGATCTGTTAGCAACCGGTTGCCAGATTCTTACCATAGGCCAATACCTTCAACCGACTCACCGGCATTATCCCGTTGCGGCATATATCACTCCGCAGCAATTTGCAGAATATAAAACTGTAGGTTTAGAGAAAGGATTCAACATCGTAGAAAGCGCTCCCCTTGTTCGTTCCTCCTACCATGCAGAGAAACATATTCGTTAGTAAACAAAACACATACCCTATTTGTTTTATAGATAGAACCGACAAATAAACATAAATATAGAGATGGCTCATAAAGGAATACTTTCTTCCGCATTTAACATGTCGCTGGGTTTTATCCCCGTTATTATTTCCATTTTATTGTGTGAACTTATAACGCAAGACACGGCTATTTACATCGGTACAGGCATAGGTATTATAGGTATATACCTTTCTTATCGACGTAAAGGATTGTTGATTCCTAATTTTATCCTCTATATAGCGACCGGAGTGTTAGCACTATTATCCGTAGCAGCTCTCATTCCTGGTGATTATGTTCCCCCCGGTGCGCTTCCACTTACGCTGGAAGTCAGTATTCTCATTCCGATGCTAAGTCTTTATATGCATAAGAAAAGGTTTATCAACCACTTCTTAAAACAGATAGGTTCTTGCAACAAACGTTTATATGCGCAGGGAGCAGAGGCAGCCGTTGTATCTGCCCGCATTGCCTTGATTTTCGGAATACTGCATTTTATTATAATCAGCATCACCGTCATTTTCCAAAACCCACTAAGTAAGACAAGTCTGTTTGTACTCTATAAAGTGTTACCTCCTACTGTCTTTCTGATGAGTATCCTGTTCAATCAGATCGCCATCCGTTTCTTCAATCATTTAATGTCACACACGGAATATGTTCCTATTGTAAATACCAAAGGAGACGTGATCGGAAAAACACCTGCAATAGAAGCTGTTAATTACAAAAACGCATACATCAATCCGGTGATAAGAATTGCCATATCCACTCACGGAATGTTATTCCTTTGCGACAGGCCATCAACAGCCATTCTGGATAGAGGGAAAGTAGATATTCCCATGGAATGTTATCTTCGCTACGGAGAATCTCTGGAAGCAGGCGCCACTCGTTTAATCAACAATGCTTTTCCTCATGAAAAAGGTATCAAACCTGAATTCAACATCGTTTATCACTTCGAGAATGAAGTGACCAACCGTCTTATCTATCTATTCATTGTCGATATCAAAGACGATTCCATCCTTTGTACCCCCCGCTTTAAAAACAGTAAGCTGTGGAGTTTCAAACAGATAGAGGAGAACTTAGGAAAGGGCTTCTTCAGCAGTTGCTTCGAAGATGAATATGAACACCTGAAAGGCGTTATTTATATAAGAGAAAAATACAGGGAATCTTAGATAAATCGGGCACGTGTCCTTTCCAGTCCTTCACTGTACGCGTCTGTATATACTCTCCTTCACAAGTAATATTGGCAGCGATACAGAGCTTTGTTTGAGGACGGCAATTCAACAAAATATCTTCTACCATCTTATGATTCCGGTAAGGCGTCTCTATGAAAAGTTGCGTCTGATTTTCAGCATACACACGCTGCTCCAGTGCTTTTAGTTTCTTGGCACGTTCTCCCGGTTCAATCGGCAAATAACCGTGAAACGCAAAACTCTGCCCGTTAAAGCCGGAAGCCATCACGGAAAGGATAATGGAAGAAGGTCCGACCAAAGGAACCACTTTCAGCTTTTTACGTTGTGCGATAGCAACCACATCCGCTCCCGGGTCAGCTACTGCCGGACAACCTGCTTCGGAGATAACCCCCATTGAAGCTCCACCCACCAAAGGTTGCAGATAACCGGAAATATCATCAGGAGAAGTATGCTTGTTCAACGGGTAAAATGTCAATGCATCAATATCAATCTCCCGGTCCACCTTTTTCAGGAAACGCCGGGCAGAACGAACATCTTCGACTATAAAATACCGGATACCAGAAATGATCTCCTTATTATAAGAAGGCAATACCTTTTCAATAGACGTATCACCTAACGTCACGGGCAACAAATAGAGGGCAGTTTCCACTTTTTAAATTGAGAATTGAGAATTAAGACTATACTTTAATGTTAAAAATCAAATAAGGTTTTGAGCGAAGCTAATTAAAAATTGAAAAACGCAACAGTTTAGGAAGCCAGATAGTTGGATTCACTTAACATCACATGATAATCAGTAAATTCCAGGAGATCTTTCAGTTTCATGTCCTTATGCTTTTTCATATAAGAGGCGATGATTCTTGCTCCCATCCATGTTCCGATCAATGCCGGAGCTTGAGCACCCAACATATCGACAGCAGGAGCAGGCTTCATATAATAGCGGATCACCATCGGGTCTCGTGCATGCAGATGATCGTTGGTACAGATATAATTCCATATCTCCTTTTCATTCTCCTTACACCAGTCGTTTTCCTCCTTGGAATATCCCATCGCTTCGCCGATATCACTATATCCTAATAAGTTTTGCACGACGTAGTTGATTTTTCCGGAGTGCATCATCAAGTCAATCAAACAAGTACCCTCATGATAGTTCATTCCGTAACGGCTCAAAAGATAAAAAGCAAAACAATCCGGCACAATCCGTTCCGGACGCATCGAGCGACATTGATAATCGTAATAGAAACGCTTATAAAGAGGATAATCTTCCCCCATATATTTATCAAGACTGATCCCTAATAAAGAATCCACCAAAATTATAGATTCGTTGAAGGCAGACACTTGCGAATAGATAAACGGCACTTTTGTATCAGGCACTTCCTTCTTCAGTTTCCGGAATCCTTTGTTTAGTCCTTTTTCCACCTCATCCAGATTAGGGTACTTTGCTTCTACGTCGCTAAGCAAACGGACTAAAGTCGTATCCGAATAGAATTTCTGCAGACGTTGCGAAATGGTATCATCTTTCACCGTACCGATAGACAATACATCCTCAATCAGGATTTTCGTCGGCATACGGTAGTCCATCGTCAACTTCTGCATAGCAGAAAAGCTGTTGGAGCGAACGTATTCGCTCAACAGCTTATCATATCTTAGAACAGAAATCTCCTCTTCCTTCTGCTCCGTACCCTTTCCCGTGCTTATCCCGCAGGAGGCGAAAAGCATACTAATTAAAATAATAAGAAGAGAGATCCGTAGTTTCATAATCTTTTATCCGTAAATGATGTTACCATTTTCGTCCATATACTCATCGAGTCCTTTCTCATAAGTAGCCATGGCACGAAGACTCATACCTACGCTGGAGAATCCACCGTCATGGAATAAGTTCTGCATAGTCACCTTACGGGTAAGATCGGAGAACATCACGATGCAATAATCGGCACATTCGTCAGCCGTAGCGTTTCCGAGCGGAGACATACGGTTGGAGAAATCAAACAGTTTATCCATACCCTTCACGCCCGAACCGGCAGTAGTAAATGTAGGAGACTGCGAGATAGTGTTCACACGTACGCTATGTTCGCGTCCGTAGATGTAACCAAAGCTACGTGCAATAGATTCCAGCAATGCCTTAGCATCTGCCATATCATTGTAGCCGTAGAAAGTACGCTGTGCGGCCACGTAGCTCAAAGCAACGATAGAACCGTAATCAGCAATAGCGTTCAATTTCTTGGCCGACTGAATCATTTTGTGGAATGAAACAGCTGAAATATCCAATGTCTTATCCAACATTCCATAGTCAAGGTCATCGTAAGTACGTTTCTTGCGCACGTTGGGAGACATACCGATAGAGTGGAGTACAAAATCAATTTGTCCACCCAGTATATCCATGGAGGTCTTGAATACATTTTGCAAATCTTCTACGCTGGTGGCATCTGCCGGAATAACCTGGCAATTTAATTTCTGGGCCAAAGCGTCGACTTCTCCCATACGGATAGCCATCGGAGTATTTGATAATGTAATAGTTGCACCTTCTTCTACGGCACGCTCTGCTACTTTCCAGGCAATAGACTGATCGTTCAAAGCACCGAAGATAATACCTCTTTTTCCTTTCAACAAGTTATAACTCATATCTTTTAATAGTTAAATTTTGTGCAAAGATAGGAACTTTCTGCATAAAAACACGAGAAGTGTGCAAATAATAGACAGAAATGACAAAAAATACACGTATTCTATCAATTAGTCCACATCCTCTTGGGGTTTGCCACCTATCTTTGCAATCGATAATTAAGAGGTTTTTTCATAATATTTATTTAAGGTTAGAATTAGGTTAACATGAATTTGTCTTATTCCTCTCCTGCAGGCTGCCTGCGACAGATCGCCTGCGGAAGGACATAAGAATTATGAAATCGCCCTCATTAATCATCACCCAACTACCAAGAAAAACAATAGATGTATAACCCTATAGAAATAAGTTACTAAATGAACACATTGACAAAAAGACTCTTCTGGATGGCCCTATCCTGTTTACCGTTTATCTCATCAGGATGTAAACAAAGCGAGACTGCCGTAAAAGAAAGCTCCATCAGTGACGCTCTCTACCAGAATCTACCTTTTGAAATGCCCAAAGTACAGCAACCGGTTTTTCCTGCTTACGAGGTAAACATTGAGAAATTCGGAGCCAAAGGCGATGGTCTGTTTCTGAATACCAAAGCAATCAACGATGCTATTAAAGAGGTGAATCAACGCGGAGGGGGTAAAGTGGTTATCCCGGAAGGCATCTGGTTGACAGGACCTATCGAACTGTTGAGCAACGTGAATTTATATACGGAACAGAATGCATTGGTGCTTTTCACCGGTGATTTTGAGGCATATCCTATCATTGCCACTTCTTTTGAAGGATTGGAAACCCGTCGTTGCCAATCGCCTATTTCCGCACGCAATGCAGAGAACATCGCTATCACAGGATATGGCACATTTGACGGGAACGGCGACTGCTGGCGTCCGGTAAAAAAAGGCAAACTGACTGCTTCACAATGGAAAAAGCTAGTAAACTCGGGAGGTGTTCTTGATGAAAAACAAGAGATATGGTACCCCACGGCCGGTTCACTGAAAGGTGCAATGGCTTGTAAAGATTTCAATGTACCCGAAGGTATCAATACAGACGAAGAATGGGCTGAAATCCGTCCGTGGTTGCGCCCGGTGTTGTTAAGCATCGTCAAAAGCAAGAAAGTACTGTTGGAAGGTGTTACTTTCAAAAACTCACCAAGCTGGTGTCTGCACCCCTTGTCCTGCGAAGATTTTACAGTAAATAATATCATGGTCATCAATCCGTGGTATTCCCAGAATGGTGACGCTATCGACCTGGAATCTTGCAAGAACGCGCTCATTATTAATAGTGTATTCGATGCGGGAGATGATGCTATCTGTATCAAATCCGGTAAAGATGAAGACGGCCGCCGTCGCGGTGAACCTTGCCAGAACGTTATCGTTAAAAATAATACGGTACTGCACGGACACGGTGGATTCGTAGTAGGTAGTGAAATGTCGGGTGGTGTGAAGAACATCTATGTAGAAGACTGCACATTTATGGGCACAGACGTAGGTTTGCGCTTCAAGAGCACTCGCGGACGTGGCGGTGTGGTAGAAAACATCTACATTAATAATATCAACATGATTAATATTCCGAACGAACCGTTGTTGTTCGACCTGTTCTACGGTGGAAAAGGTGCCGGCGAAGAATCGGAAGAGGATTTGCTGAACCGCATGAAGACAAGTATTCCTCCGGTAACGGAAGAAACACCCGCTTTCCGCAATATTCATATCTCTAATATTGTTTGCAGAGGTTCGGGACGTGCCATGTTCTTCAATGGTTTGCCGGAAATGCCGATCAGCAATATTACCGTTAAGAATGTCGTGATGACAGAAGCTACGGACGGCGTTGTTATCAGCCAAGTTGACGGAGTTACTTTGGAGAATGTATATGTAGAATCATCCAAAGGTAACAATATATTAAATGTCAAAAATGCTAAGAATCTGATCGTAGACGGAAAGGTTTATGAAGAATTAGGAGCGAAAGAAGAAATTTTAAGCCTCAAATAAAGTTCATTGCAAAAAAGAAAACCACAATATCATTATATAGAGTAAAAAGCTCAAATAGCAGACTATAATCTTTTCAAAAGATAGACAGTCTGCTATTTTTTCTGTTACTTTTGCAAGGAGAAATACGACGTATAATTTCAGCCTTAGAAAATCATGAAGAAGAATCTTTTTATTTTTACTTTCCTTTTAGGAGTTTTCAGTCTGTCTGCCCAGGCGCAGAAACAGGAGAAAACCATCACAGTTGAAGTACAAAACAACTGGAATCAGGCCAAAGCGGATGCTCCAGTTGTTATCAACCTGCATGAGTTGCACGCCGGCTTCAAAGTTAAATCCGCTGTTGTCATGGAAGGAACAAAGGAAATACCTTCACAGCTGGACGATTTGAACAGAGACCGCAAGATGGACGAACTGGCCTTTGTGACCGACCTCCCTGCTCACGGTAGAAAAACATTCCAGGTTACACTCTCTTCGGAGAAAAGTGCAAAGACTTATCCGGAAAGGGTTTATGCCGATATGTTTATAGTAGACAACCGGAAAGGCAAACATCAACGGGTGCAGGCTATCACCGTTCCCGGCACCAGCAATATATACAGCATGGTACGTCCGCACGGTCCGGTTCTGGAATCGGAACTGGTGGGCTATCGTCTTTATTTCAATGAGAAACAGACACCGGATATTTACGGCAAGTTCAACAAAGGACTGGAGATCAAAGAATCGCAGTTCTACCCGACGGATGAACAATTAGCTAAAGGATTCGGAGATGACGTACTTCGTGTGTTCGACAGCTGCGGACCGGGCGCATTGAAAGGTTGGGACGGACAAAAAGCAACGCATATCACTCCAGTGGACACTCGCACAGAACGTATCATCTCTTATGGACCGGTGCGGGTGATTGCAGAAATTGAAGTGACCGGATGGAAATATCAGGATCAGGAACTGGATATGATGACACGCTACACGCTTTATGCCGGACATCGCGATCTTCATATCGAAACATTCTTTGACGAACCGCTCAATAAAGAAGTTTTCTGTACAGGTGTGCAAGACATCGTAGGTACTTCCAAATCTTTCTCCGATCATAAAGGGCTCGTAGGAAGTTGGGGAACAGACTGGCCTGTCAACGACACCGTGAAATATGCCAAAGAAACTGTAGGGCTGGGCACTTGTATCCCTCAACGTTATGTAAAATCGGAAGAAAAGGATAAAGCCAATTTCCTTTATACCATTACCGCTCCGGGAAATAAATATTTCCAGTATCACACTACTTTCACTTCGATGAAAGAGACATTCGGATATAAAACACCGGAAGCATGGTTTGCTCATCTCCGCGAATGGAAAGAAGAGCTGGCTCATCCGGTGACAGTGAAAATAAAAGATAACCGCACCAATAAATAGGGTAGAAACAAATACAACTAAACAAAAATTACGAGGTTTCTACCAATTTTTCTATGACTCTGCACAAATATTCCTCCTTGTGCAGAGTCTTTTTATTTACCTTTGCCATCAGATAAAACCAACGAATCATATCTATAAATAATCTATCTATAACATGAAACGATTGACACAGACTTTAGCCTTTTGCTTATTAACGGTTTTCACCGCAGTAGCACAGAAGAACTATGTATCTGAAGTATGGGTTTCCGACCTCGGAAACGGTAAATACAAAAATCCGGTACTTTATGCCGACTACTCCGATCCGGACGCTTGTCGCGTAGGGGATGATTTCTATATGACTTCATCCAGTTTCAACTGCTTGCCGGGATTGCAAATCCTTCATTCCAAAGATTTAGTCAACTGGACAATCATCGGTGCTGCAGTTCCCAATGCCCTCCCTCCTATCGAAACTCCGGAACGGCCGGAACACGGTAATCGTGTATGGGCTCCGGCTATCCGTCATCACAACGGTGAGTTTTACATCTTTTGGGGAGATCCCGACCAGGGAGCTTTTATGGTGAAAGCCAAAGATCCGAAAGGTCCGTGGAGCGAACCGGTCTTGGTGAAAGCAGGAAAAGGCATCATTGACACTTGTCCGTTTTGGGATGAGGACGGAAAAGTATATATGGTACACGCATACGCAGGAAGCCGTGCCGGACTGAAAAGTGTAATCACTATCTGCGAACTGAATGCGGAAGCAAATGCAGCGATCACTCCTTCTCGTATTATTTTTGACGGTCACGAAGCACATCAAACTTGCGAAGGTCCTAAAATGTATAAGAGAAACGACTATTATTATATCTTCCATCCGGCAGGTGGTGTACCGACAGGCTGGCAGGTCGTACTACGTTCTAAAAACATCTACGGTCCTTACGAATGGAAAACAGTACTCGCGCAAGGTGACTCTCCGATCAACGGTCCTCATCAGGGTGCATGGGTGGATACTCCTACCGGAGAAGACTGGTTCCTCCACTTTCAGGATGTCGGCGCTTACGGACGTATCATGCATCTCCAACCGATGAAGTGGGTGAACGACTGGCCTGTGATCGGTATCGATAAAGACAGTGACGGCTGTGGCGAACCTGTCTTGACTTACAAGAAGCCGAATGTAGGTCAGACATATCCTATCTGCACTCCGCAGGAAAGTGACGAGTTCGACGGATATACACTTTCTCCACAATGGCAATGGCATGCTAACATCAATGAGAAATGGGCCTATTACGCAGGCGACAAGAGTTATGTGAGGTTATATTCTTATCCAGTTTTAAAAGAATATAAGAATTTGTGGGATGTAGCCAACCTGCTCTTGCAGAAAACTCCTTCTGATAATTTCACCACAACAATGAAACTTACGTTCAGCCCTAATCCTAAACTTAAAGGTGAACGCACCGGACTTGTTGTTATGGGCAGAGATTATGCCGGAATCATTCTGGAAAATACAGATAAAGGTTTGATCTTATCTCAAGTTGAATGTAAAAGAGCGGATAAAGGAAAACCGGAACAGGCAAATGCTTCTGTTAATCTTTCTCAAAATACGGTTTACCTGAAAGTTCGTTTCAGTTGTGATGGCAAGAAAATCAAGGGTAGCGAAGGCGGACATGACCTCATTGTGATGTGCAACTTCAGCTATAGCCTCGACGGAAAGAAGTATCATCCACTAGGCAATCCTTTCCAGGCAAGAGAAGGACAATGGATCGGTGCTAAGGTCGGCATGTTCTGCACACGTCCCGCTATCGTTACTAACGACGGAGGATGGGCAGATGTAGACTGGTTCCGGATTACTAAGAAATAGTTTCAAATTTAGTTCCCTAGTTTGAAACTTCTAGTTTCATGCCTTGAAACTGTTAGTTCCATACGGTGAAACCATTGGTTTCTCGGTGTGGAACTAATTGTTTCACACCGAGAAACTAAAAGTTCACTACAGTTCCGTGGCAAAAAACAATTCTTTCCAAAGGAGAAGATAAAATCCGGCAAATAGGAAAGGATTTCTTTATCTTATCTTTTTTACCTATTTTTGTATCGGTAAAAGAGATTAAAGGAGAACAATCAGATAGAGTAAGAATGAAGAAACTAGTTATATTTGACCTGGATGGAACATTGCTGAATACCATCGCCGACCTTGCCCACAGCACCAATTATGCTTTAAATAAATTAGGATACCCCACTCATGAAGTAGAAAAGTACAACTTCATGGTAGGCAATGGCATCAATAAACTCTTTGAACGCGCATTGCCCGAAGGTGAAAAGACGGAAGAAAATGTACTTCGTGTACGCAATGAGTTCGTTCCTTATTACAATATTCACAATGCAGATGATAGCCGACCTTATCCGGGCATTCCAGCGTTATTATCTTATCTGCAATCCGCAGGTATTCAGATTGCCGTAGCTTCCAACAAATATCAGGCCGCTACCGAAAAGCTCATAACCCACTACTTTCCGGAAATTCATTTCACTGCCGTTTTCGGTCAACGGGAAGGAGTCAATGTCAAGCCTGATCCAACAATCGTTTTTGATGTATTAAAACTTGCCAATGTACAAAAAGAAGATGTTCTTTATGTAGGCGATTCCGGTGTAGATATGCAAACAGCAGCCAATGCCGGTGTAACCGCCTGCGGAGTGACATGGGGATTCCGTCCACGTACGGAACTGGAGGAATTTAACCCGGCATATATAACAGATACTGCCGAAGAGATAAAAAAAATGGTTCTTTAATGATGATATTCTTATAAGAATAATTATGATTCGGCAAGTAAAACTTCAATAGTCTCAATAAGTTCTCTTGCCGGAGCTTTTATCGTACTGATTTCATCCTCCGATATTGAATAAATGCAATTATAATCCCCTTTTTGCCGTAATTGTTCCATACGCGCCAAAAAACTTCCCAAACGTGCACTAATTTTGCCTGTTTTTATAAAATTCAAGCCAAAGCAAGCTATCAACCCATCATGGGTTTTACATGATAATCCATTTTGTATTAATAAAGCCTGAACAGCATGAAAACAGGCATAATAATATCTATTGGAAGCAATATCCCAATACTTCATATCAAACATCTCATCTGCTTGTTTCAAAAATACTTTAGCTTTCTCCAACTGTAATATCACCAAAGAATTACGTTCTTCATCTGTCAATTTCATACTAATTCAATTCCTTCCTGCTCTACATTTTTATAAAATGGTGTAATACAACTTGCAGCCCATTCTTTCATCGTATACATAATCGGATTAATTCGCGCTCCCAAGTCCCATCCCAACATAGTTAAGGGAAAGCTTACCTTATCATAATCTTCAGGCTCCAATTTTTCTTTATCCAAGATAATCAAAATATCCCAATCAGAATCAATCCGTGCATCCCCACGAGCTTGAGAACCAAACAACAAAGCCTTGCCACCTTTTGGTAAATGCTCTGTCAATGCCTGCTTAATAGACTCTAATATTTTATTTGTATGACTTTTCATATTCGTCTCCCCTTACTCTTCTACAAATATACAATAAATATCAATACAACAATATGACTTACAAAAAAATCGCTCTTGCTAATTATTCATACTTGGTTCTTATCCATGACTAATATGAATAAAGAATAAAGTCTAATATTACATATTTTCCGTACAAATTTCAATATCACTTTCCTTACAATGCATTTTCTTTGCAACAGATAAAGAAAGGCTCACCTTTGTGTGCCTCAATCTAAGAACAATAGTAATCTAATTTATTATAAAATGAAAAAGCATCTTATACTATTTTTTGCAGGAGTAATATTGAGTTACGGGAATATAAAAGCACAAACAGCTCCCGATAAAAAAGAAATTCTCAAAGTAACCCTTCAAGTGAACGACTATTTCATGAAAAAATATGCCGATTATCGTACTCCTTCTTTTGTGAAAAAAGTAGTTCGGCCCAGTAATATCTGGACACGAAGTGTATATTACGAAGGCTTAATGGCACTCTACTCCATCTATCCCGCAGACGAATATTATCTCTATGCCAAAGAATGGGCGGATTACCACCAGTGGGGCTTCCACCGTGGGACAACCACCCGTAATGCAGATAATTACTGCGCCAGCCAAATCTATCTCGATTTATACAACATTTGCCCCGATCCTGAGAAAATACGGAAAACGAAAGCCAATATGGATATGTTGGTCAACACTCCACAAGTAAACGACTGGTGGTGGATAGATGCCATCCAGATGGGGATGCCTATATTTGCCAAAATGGGGAAACTTACAGGCGAACAGAAGTACTTCGACAAGATGTGGGATATGTACGAATATACCCGTAATAAACACGGAGAGAACGGAATGTTCAATGTCAAAGAAGGTTTGTGGTGGAGAGACCATAATTTCGACCCTCCATACAAAGAGCCGAATGGTAAAAACTGTTATTGGAGCCGCGGTAACGGATGGGTATATGCCGCTTTAGTACGGGTAATGAATGAAATTCCATCCGATGAAAAACATCACCAAGATTACATCAATGATTTTCTAACCATGAGCAAAGCACTGAAACAATGCCAGCGTGAAGATGGCTTTTGGAATGTCAGTCTCCACGATCCGTCAAACTTTGGAGGCAAAGAGACTTCCGGCACAGCTCTTTTCGTATATGGTATGGCTTGGGGCATACGTAACGGTCTATTAGATAAAAAGACCTATCTGCCTGTAATCATAAAAGCATGGAATGCTATGGTGAAGGATGCAGTTCATCCGAATGGTTTTCTTGGTTATGTACAGGGAACCGGCAAAGAACCGAAAGACAGTCAACCTGTCACATACGACAAAGTTCCTGATTTTGAGGATTTCGGAACAGGATGTTTCCTTCTTGCCGGAAGTGAAATCTATAAGTTAGACCTCAATATGTAACTGATAAACATACTTATCTTGAATCCGGTCTATCCTTCACAAACCAGATTCAAGGTAAGTATATAACTACGTTTTACTTCTCTCCCCTCTTTGGTAAGCCGAAGGAGATACTCCAAACTGCGCTTTAAAACATTTACTGAAATAAAGAGGATCGTTAATACCCACTTTATAAGAAACTTCCGCAACAGTCAGATTCCTTTCAGTCAAAAACAGTTCGGCAGCCTTCTTCATTCGTACAACACGCAAATATTCATTCGGTGAGTATCCGGTCACTCCCCGTAATTTCTTATAAAATACAGTTCGTCCCATCCCCATCATCTGCGCAAATTCATCAATAGAAATGTTGTATTGAGAATAAATCTTTTCCACCACAGCCACCAACTGATCCGCAAACTCCTTATCCCGGTCCGTGTTACATAAAGCAGGACGTACTACCCCCGGTTCACTGGAAAATTTCTTCCGCAACTTTTCGCATTGCTCTATCAGCCGGAACACCTGCGCAAGCAAAAGCTTAAAACTAAATGGCTTTGCAACATAAACATCCGCTCCCGCTTCAAGTCCTTCCAGGTGCTTATCCGGTGAAGTCAAGGCAGTCAGCAGAATAATAGGAATATGACTTGTCGCAAATTCAGTTTTCAGTTTCTTTGTCACTTCGAAACCGGTCATCCCGGGCATCAATACATCGCAGATAATCAAGTCTGCGTCATAGTTGCATGCCTTTTCAAATCCGGATATTCCATCCGCAGCCACTTCTACTTCAAAATAAGCACTAAGCTCCTCCTGCAGGAATCCACGAATATCATTATCGTCTTCGATGACTAATATTTTATGTTTTCTTGATGTGGTGACTGTCTTTTCATGTTCCTGACATTCTTCTGAAAGTTCCTGTAAATGGTGAGTCTGCATATTCGCTTCTTCCAGCAGGAGATTGCCGGGAACCAGGAAGTCTTTTTCCGAATAAACAGTTTTATCAGTCGGAATACATACCGTAAATACGGAACCTCCCCCTTCATTATCTTTATATTCAATAGTTCCCTTATGCACCTGCACCAATTCATGGCTCAAATGCAACCCTACTCCAATGCTATCTCCGGAGAAACTACTTTGCATGAAACGTTTAAACAATTCTCCCTGCTTTTCTTTAGGAATACCTACTCCGGTATCCGCTACCTGAATGTATAAACACTTCTTCACCTCATCCACATTCACAGAAAACAGAATTGTCCCACCCGAAGGAGTATACTTAAAAGCATTTGAAAGTAAGTTATACACCACCTTATCCAAATTACCTTTATCAATAAACATTTTATAGGATGGTACAGACGGCAAAAAGCGGAAATCCATATTCTTCTGTTCTGCTACGTCACTGAAACTTAAATATATTTCGTACAGGAAAGCAACTACATCAGTTTCCTGCAGAGAAAGAGCCAACTTGTTGTTCTGCATTTTTCTGAACTCCAGCAACTGATTAATCAGCCTCAACATACGTTGTGTACTTTTATCCATGACTTTCAACGGATGCAATAAGGCTTGTGGAATATCATCCGTCCGGTACATTTTCTCCAATGCTCCTTGGATCAATGTAAGCGGAGTACGGAATTCATGAGAGATATTTGTGAAAAATACCAGTTTATACTCTGTCAGTTGTTTTTCAACATTGATGCGGTTGCGCAACCTATTGAAATTAAAAATGATACGATATGTAAAGTACAAAGCTATCAACATCAGGATGAAATATCCGAGCATAGCCCAATTCGTTTTCCAAAACGGAGGCACGATAACAATCTTCAAGGTTGTTTCGGTATCATTCCAAATACCGGCACCATCACAATATTTCACATGGAAAATGTAAGTGCCCGGCTCCAGATATTTATAAGTAGCAAAACTTAACGAGGACGGAACATTCCATCCCTTGTCATAGTTTTCCAGCCAATACATATACTTGATTTGACCATTATCCGAATAATCGAGAGTAGAAAAATCAAGCATAAAAGAATTCTGGAAATATTTCAATGTAATCTTATCCGAATAGGCTAAAGATTCTTGCAAAGGAGACCCCGGCATATTAGGCTTCACCTGAATTCCATTAACGGACAATCCTGTGATAACAATAGGAGAAAACAATCTTTCTGTTGGAATCTTCTTCGGGTCAATAATCGTCAATCCGTAGTTTGTTCCAAAAATCAGTTTACCGTCTGCCCCCATACACGCACTGTTCTCGCTATACACATTTCCTAATGTATAAGATGAGAAAAAATAATTCTCGAAAGAATGGCTGTTGGGATTGAACCTTGAAATTCCATATTCCGTAGCAATCCATAATTGTCCCGAATGATCTTCTAAAATAGATTGCACCATATTATTAACCAGTCCTTCCGCTATTCCATAATGTGTATATTTCAAAGACTGACAGTCGTCTGACAGTTCGCATAGATTCAGCCCGGCACCCGAAGTTCCTACCCACATGCGCCCTTTGCTATCACGAAACAGGCAACGAATCTCATTGCTGCAAAAATTGCCATCGGTGTAGCTGAACAAATGATAGTTATCTTCATTAGTGATCAATGAGTCAGGGTGGAAAATGCAGATACCTTCACTTGTGCCCATCCATATCATCCCTTTCTCATCTTCTGCCATTACTCTGACTATCCGTAAGCCATACTTCTTTCCTTGAAAGAAACGACGGAACTTGTATTGTCCTTTTTCCGTTGATTCTGCCAGTTCCAGTCCTCCTCCAAATGTTCCCACCCACATACGATCTTTCTTATCGCGAAGAATGGAATAAATATTAGAGTTAGATAAGGCAAAAGGATTGGACAGATCCGTTTTATACCACGTATCTCCTATTTTTAGTCCGTCGCCCCGGGTTCCCATCCATATATTCCCTTCACTATCTTCTGAAATCGCATAAATATTATAGGGCAAATAATGATTATCTATCTTAGTTTTCAGATGAGAATCATTTTTATACAATCCACCTCTTCGCGTTCCTACCCATATATCTCCATTCGACATTTTAGTCAGTAACCGGATTGTATTCGAACGGTCAAAAACATCCGGTGATTCCGGATAGACATGTGTAATGCCTTTATTTGAAATGGAAATATGAGACAAACCAGAATATTCGGAGCTTACCCATATTCCTCCTGTCCTGTCTTTCATCAAACATAACAAGAAATCTGACCCTATAGGTCCTGCATTCTTCCCTTCGGAAACAAAGTGTTCCAACCGGTCCTCCTGAATATCGTAGGTGAAAAGTCCGTTTCCATAAGTTGAAATCCACACAATCCCCCGGTCATCACGCACCACATGATAGCGTTCATAATCTATATATTTCATCTTCTCTTCAGGAATCAGTTGAAAATCCTTTATTTCTCCGCTCTCCGAGTTTATATAATAAATTCGTCCAGTGTTATTGTAAGCCCAACAATCTCCGTAATTATCATGAATCACTTTTCCATTATTTATTTTTAGTTCCCGGCAAGGAGTTATTTGAAAGTTCTGAAAATCAAATTCATATACCCCTTCGCTGGAAGTAAATATAACCCATTTATCTTTTATCAATGAATGTGTACTGACAGATGTATTATTACCGGCAATAGCAGACAGCGACGCTAAACAGTCTATTTTTTTCGATCCATTTACACAACGATACACATCTCCACTCTTTGTCAGAAAATACATATCCTCTCCATGAGGGAAAGAAGAAGAAAAATTCAATTTCCTATCAATAAATTCAACTTTCCCTTTATAAACAGACGCAAGTCCCTGCATGGTACCAATCCAGATCCTGCCACTAGAATCTTCATTTATAAATTTAATCCGGTCATCGGGCAGGTTTCCAAATTTCGTTCTAAACTTCACAGAGGTCATAGTCCGATCGTCCTCACAAACAATTTGACGTACACCGTTCCTTCTATGCCAAAGCCACACATCTCCATTAGAGGACATAAATATTTCCGAATAGTTTTCTCCATCACTTCCGGTACCGGTAAAATCTACAAAACAAGCTTTCTGTAGGTCATAACAGCTGAATAATTCCGGTACAGTCTTTATCCACAAAAAACCGTTCTTATCCTCTGCCACATGTTTTATTCTGTTATCTGCTAAAGAAATCTGATCGTGTTTTCCGCTTTCCAACTGATAAGTAAGAAAAGTATTTCCATCATAACGGGTCAATCCGTCTAAAGTACCCAACCACAAGAACCCTTTACTGTCCTGAAACATGCATCGTACTGAATTACTAGGTAGCCCATCACTGGTTCTCATTTGTTTGGAACTAAGTTCAATATCAGCATACAAATCCGATAAAGAAAAACTTAACAAAACGAAGAGGCATAATAATTTATATTTCATATAGTGCTTGGGGTTATTTTGATTGCTGGTTACAAAGATACATCTTTTCATAGTTTTTTTAAGATTTATACAAGCAAAACTAACCAAAAGGAATAACGAATACAAAAAACATAGCAGACTATTTCGAAATGAGGATTATTGTCCATATATATGTCATTTTTTCCATATACCAACTAATGATTTGCATTAAATTACAATCGTGGCAAATCAAAACGGTGGGGAAACGAATTAAACTGTAACCACACATAAAGTATACAGTTTAACACGACATCGTGTCAGCTCTACAGGCCAATTTTGAAGTTAGGTTAACAGCCAACTAGAGTCGTCCACTTAGCTAAAGGAAGTTGACCACATAGCCAACTAAAGTCGGCTATATGGTCAACTATAATTGGCTAATATCATGTCTACTATTTCAATCCAGTATTCAATCATATTCGTCTTCCTATGTTCTTCCATAGTTGGGAAACACTTTGACCAAGGCTTCTTTCTTAAGAGTGTGAACAGTGTGAAGAATGTGAAGAGCTAAAAAAGGATCTTTAATCACAGTAAATACCTGTCAAACTACAACTTACGTCTCTGTGAAATTTGTGAAAGACAAAAAGTGCTTTCCTCATAATCTGAATAGTTGATTAATAATTTATATTTTTGTTCTGTACATCGTGTGTATAGGAAGACAGAGATACCTCTGCCTTCCTTTTTTGATTGCAAGAAACGCAAATCATCAGAATAACAATAAGACCAAGGATTTTCCTTATTTTTTATAGTTGTTGATGAATTACTCGGAATACTGATTAGAAAAACTAATCCAACCATAATAAAGCCTAAATTCATTTTTTTCACAAGAACTACTTTAAAAATAAGGAGCTGTATTTTTCCATAATATTAGTACGAAGGTAACATAAACTTGTACGTCATAGATAGTCTTCCATTCTTCTTCATTCATAGCCGGATTTTTTATCTATCACGATTATACCCTATTTCACCAATTCACCATTGATATAAAGTTTTTTGAAAGTAACATCTTTCGCCCCTTTAATATCATTTGCTCCTTTGGCTACATTATTAAAATGAGAATCCTCTACACTGATATTATATACATGTTTATCATCCTCCAATCCGATAATAAGCACACCTAATTTACTCTTCTCACAAGTCACATTTTTCAAATGCACGTTACGAACAATCGGGTCAAAACCTCTCTTACATTTTTCCCGATTCTCATATTGCAAGTTGATGCGCAGCACTGCTTCACGACATTGTCCTACCGTTACATTACGAACAAATACATTTTCTATAAGTCCTCCACGGCAAGTGCTCGTCTTAATACGAATGACACGATCCAGATTCGGGCTATCCATCCGGCAATCTTCTACAAACAAATTGCGGTAACCACCCGAAATCTCACTGCCGATCACGACTCCTCCATGTCCATTCTTCATCATACAACCGCGTACAATAATATTCTCACTGGGAATATTCCATTTACGTCCGTCTTCATTACGTCCTGATTTAATGGCAATACAATCATCACCCGTGTCAAATGTACAATTCTCTATCAACACATTCTTACAAGATTCAGGATCACATCCGTCTCCGTTAGGTCCACGATTGAAAACAGTCACTCCGCTAACAATCAAGCTCTCGCAGAAAAGAGGATGAATCACCCAAAATGGAGAATTTAACAAAGTAACACCTTCAATCAAGATGGTGTGGCAGGAATGTAAGTTCAATAGCTGCGGACGCATGCCATCTTCCGGCTTCATCAGACGCTTGTAAACAGGAGTCGATGTTTCACCATACATCAACAGACGTTCACGACCTCCATTACGTTGAGCCACCATGCCTTCTTTCCAACCATACTTTACGGCCCCACACATCGGCCACCAAGTTTCCATGCTACCTTGTCCATCAATAATCCCTTTTCCGGTTATGGCAATATTGCTTTCACCATAAGCGTAAATCAAGGGGTGAGCGTTATAGCAATCAATTCCTTCCCAACGGGTTAAAACAGCAGGAAAATAAAGGCTTTGATCTGTAGAGAATTTCAAAACAGCTCCCTCCTCGAGATGGAAATTCACATTGCTCTTTAAAGTAATAGGTCCGGTATAAAAAGTACCTTTAGGAACAATTACTGTGCCACCTCCTGACAGACTGCACTGTAGAATAGCCTGATTAATGGCTTCATGGCAAGGATTAGCCTCATCATCCGTTTTTGCTCCAAAATCAGTTATAAGAAATGTTCGTTTCGGAAAAGAGGTCCGTTTAATCTGTTTTTCGATACGGGCGCTTTCTTTAAATGCTTTATCAAAATCAACAGTATTCGCAAATGTTACCTCTGACACCAAAAGCAACATCAGTAGTAAATTAATAGTTCTTCTCATCATAATTCTTATCCTTTTATTAATATGTTATTTTTATTTTATTGCAATGTAACTCCCATCAGACCGATAACAACATCGTTTGAAAGTGTTTCCAACGTCAGATGACTTAACTCTTTGGAAGGATTCAGAGGCATGTCCAAAAGTACACCTGCTCCTCCCTCGATGGAACGTCCATAAACACCCTTTATGCCTAAGTCCTTTCCCAAATCATTGCTAACCAAACCCGTCTTAAAATGAATGCGATAAGGACGGGGAGAAACAACGGTGAATGCCTGACCATCAACATAGAAATCTTGCTCAATAGGACACCAGTTATCCGGATTCACTAATTCCAATACATCAGAAGTTCCATCTGTATAGTATACACGAACAATACCATTAGCAATGCGACACTGCATGTGGTTGGTACTGCCTGCCATCATTAAATAGGCATGAGAAGCCCGACCGGAAAGCGGAATACTCAAACTGTCGGGATAATTATCCCACAACGAAGTAAAAGCAATATTGCTTCCTTGAGCCAATGTTCGGAATGGCACACCCAGTTTGGTAGTCAGCATCTCATCACGTACCAAGGCACGCAAACCTGCATCATCAATATCAGCAGTTAATTTGGGATGGCACCACTCGCCAATGCCCTGAACAGGAAGTTGCAAAGTGGTATAAGGCGAACGGGGTGTCAGATACTCATTCCGGAAAATATCAGTCACATTCGCATTGAACAAAGAATCCATATTCATCACCCGGCACTCTGACGTATTCACCTGTGAGAAAGGAAGAATGACTGATGTTTTTTCCGATTTCGTAATCTGTACGTTTACAGGCTGCCACCATTCCATCTGTCCTTGTTTCATGCGAACAAAGAATGTATGATGCCCCAAATGATCATTGACCTTACTTCTTATAGATGTATCACTAACATTCGGTTGTATCAGCACTCCCTGCGGATCATATATTTTACCGAATACCGCCCCTAAAATGGATGGAATACGGATTTCCGCTAAAGCCTCCGCCTGTATTTCAGGCAGAACCGGATTCAGACAGTTTCCTTTCCACACAATTTCGACAATTGCTTTTTGGGCAGAAGAAGCAGGAATAACAACCACCGGATAACCGGAAGCAGCTTCCGCAAAGCTCCAGTCAACTTCTTTCCCATTTACTTTCACAGAATGAATCCTTTCTCTTCCGACATTCACTTGTAATGTCAATGCCAAAGGCGCCTTAAAACGTTGCTCTATCCGGTAAATATCCGTATCATTCTCCCTGACAAAGTGATAGGTTATGTCAGGCAAAGAAATAGAAGCTTTTAACCATCCTGCGGGAAATCCCGGACGAATCACCATCTTCCCGTTCAATACATCGGGTAAAATGCCATACAATCCTTGTACCAGTAATCGGGAAGCTACCCCTATCGGATCTCCAAAGTCACGATAACATTCTCCACGGGCAGCATCATAAAAGCTGACTTGCCCCAAATTTCCGGGACTGTTACCTAAGTACATACCATCCAGAAATGAACTTTTCATCAATCGATATGCTTCCTCCGGACGTCCTGCCTGGAAATAGGCCAAAGCTGTATGCATCACCTCTGCGAAAGCCACATTATTGATACTCCAGGAATAAGGTAACCAATTGGTAGTGGCAATCGTTGCATACCCCTCTTCCAATCCATCGGCATACACGGGGATATGTGGTATTTCCGTATCAACATACCGTGTAGCCTGATATGCTTGAAAAGGATCGGCAACGTCGCTATCGAGTGCATGGTATATAGTCCATAATCCCGGACTTTCGTGAAGCCGGCGATGTCCCATAAAATCCTGATATTCCGCCCAACAACCTTTGCTCTGCATCCAAAGACGCTTATTCATCGCTTTCAATATTTGCTCGGCTTCGTTCTGATAAGGTGAAGGGTCTTCGCTTATCAAAGAAGCAAGAAAAGCAGCCATTTTATTGGCACGGTAGTTATAAGCCGACGAATGGGTGACTGCGCCACTGTTGTAGTAAAGCGCATCACTTGCCCAAATACAAGCGTATGCATCATATAAACCATCATTGTCCGGATCATAATTTAATTTTTCCCAAGCTAGATGGCGGGTAATCACAGGCCACATTTTGCGGACATACGCAGTATCTCCCGTCCAGTTGAAGTGCCATAACAATTCATCCATGTAACAAAGATTCATGTCATAGTGGTGCATCTGATTGTTACGTCCAGGATTCCGGCAAATATACCCATTACTATATTGAGGAGTTCCCCAACGTTTTTCCGAACGCGCCAGATTCATTGTAGAATCTTGTGCCGGATGAGGTATTGTATTCGGGACATCAGTCACCTGACTGGCTGCATAAGCATCAAAATGAGTCCGTGCCCGGTCATGCCAACCTAAGGCATCACCAGTATATCCGGCCCTCCATCCACTTAACGGCATACGCCAGCCAATAGCACCGTGCAACCAAACCTGTCCGTCCCAAATTCCATCGGCAGCTGCGACCAATGCACCACCCAACGTGTTCAAATAAGGGTCCGGCGTTTCTATCTTCAAATGAGAAGCCAACGCCAAAGAGGCTGCCTCCGCTTGTTGATAGAGTTTACGGACATTATAGCCTTCGGGAACCTCCCCACGTACCAAGTATACTTCTTTCTGCAAAGCAAGTTCACCTGTGACAAGGTCAGTCGCTTCGGCAGGAAGTTCGAAGCAATCAGCCGGATCTACCCCCATATCTCCATTACGACTCAAACGTTTTCCGGTAGCTCCCCCATGTTGCCAACGAAGTATAGCTCCTTTAGGCATATTCGAAGGAGAAAAACGCCAAATAGCTCCATCCATATCGGCTAATGCCAATACTGAAATACGCAGTTCTCCTTTTCCCCAAGACGGGTCTGTCAAATAATAGGTACGTTTTCCAGCCGAATAACGGGATTCACAATACCCGGTGCGATCAAGCGCCAATTCTGTTCCGTCACGAAGAATGACTTTGAAACTTATATTTCCTCCGCGTCCGTTATTATAAAAAGCAAAAACCGGTCGGTCACTTGTTTCTACACGAAAAGGACTGTGACTACCGTACAAAGCACGGGTATACCGATTCTTACCATTGACACAAACAAACTCATCACCATCGGGACGATATTGCAACGTCCTTTTTGTACCTCGCAGATGTTCATTCAAGGAGATGGATTCTTTAAAGTCACCGATCTGCTTTGCCTCTCTTTGAGCATTTAATGGTATCACCAACAACATCAAGAGGCAACAAACAGTCAGCTTTCCTTTTAAAATAAGATTCAGATGAAAATAACTCATATTTTTTTGTGTTTGATTATGGTAATGGCTTCAATCCTTCCCAACGGACATTCCAAGTTCCATCTTTCGGAAATCCCGGATTAGTCTCCGTACATCCGTCCCAACCGGCACACATCATCGCAATAGCAGTCAGCAAGCCGCCATTACCCGGTAAATAAATACGTAAACGACCGTCCTGATAATTATGACCATTCGGCAAGTATGTGTTTGTGCGTTTATCCATCAGTAAAGCTCCGACGGCCTTTTCCGGTTCACCCAAACGGGCAGCATTCATAGCCGTCATCGGATAATCCCATCCCCAGGTTTTACCCCAATTCCAGTTATCCCAAATCCAGTGCAATGTATTTTTCATATAATCTTCCCGGATAAGTTTATTCATCGGAAGAATACCGACTGCACCTAATACTGCCATGTGGTCGGAAGTATAACGAATATCTTTATAAGTATCTATGGCTGTTTCAGCAGCCAGATAAAGTCCTTCATTATTAGATGCTAAAGGGGAAAGTTTATCGATCATTTCATCCCATTCCAAACTGCGTTGCTGTCCCATACGTTCACGCCATTGTTGGGCGGTCTGCATGGCAAAATGCCAGTAAGAAAGTTCAAAAGGAGGATTAACTGTTTCTGCAGCACGCAACGTTTCTTGTGCAGGAATGGCACCTTTCAATATGTAACGTCCTTCCAGTTCATCGTATGTAGCAAAAGAGTACATAAATTCTGCAGTCTCCTGTACCAAACGATTATATTTCTCCAATACTTCTTTAGTCGGATCAGCACGATAAAGTAATTCTGCCAAATAAATTAAATGAGGTTGTTGCCAAATCAGAAAACTTCCTACTTTGGAAGGGGCTTCTGTTCCTGAAGGATCGGTCATTTTCATCCAGCGAACACCATCAAACCCTTGTCTTTGGGCTATTTGACGCGCTATCGGTTCAGCCTTCTCATACCAGCCTAATGTACGGTCAAGTAAGTTGCTACGATTCCAAAGAGCAAATTGAGCTTCGTGCCACCAGATCATTTCAAGATGAAATTTGCCAAACCACGAATTATAGGTAAGCCCCGTCTCTTGCGGAGGAGTAGTACCTGCACTCTGAATAGCAAGCAAATATTGGCTAAGTACCACACGTCGTTCCAGTTCTTTGGCCCGTGGGTCTGTACATGCCGAAAAGTCAACAGCTGCGCCTTCCTTCCAAAACGAGTTCCAATAGTTTTTTGCTTCTTCTTGAGTTTGTGCTACAGTAACAGGCTGCGTTGAAGGAGCTGTACTAGTAAAAGCACATGTAAAAGCTAAATGATCGTCCATTGGAGTCAGAACAAAATAATGTTTTGCTTTCTCATTGAAAGTAGCCTTCCCTTCCCAATACAAAGTTACGAAATACTCTGTGCTATCTAAAGTATGTTTCAAAACTGCGGAAGATTCATTTTGAGTAACAATAGTCGTTGTATGTTTATCAACGGCTTCCCAATTACATGCATCATCACAATGAGCGCCCGTAGGATACGGAAAGCGAAAACAAATCCCGGTATGCGCCTTAGAGGTAATATTTGCAGCAATCATATCATTAGAAGGATGGCAGACTGTCTCCACTTGATAATCTTCACCGTTTAATTTAAACCGACTTTCGATTTTTCCATCCCACAAGCAAAGTTTCTGATGAACGTCAGTTACCTGTCCAATATCCGTACCTTCTTCCACGTCAAAGCCGACAATTCCTAAATGAAGACGATGCGGATTGACACGAAACCAATTAGCGGCATCCTGTTGTCTGCCTTCTTCTTTGAATTGAGTAGCGTAAAGTTCTTTCTTTCCCCTGCCAAAATCGTATTCTTTCAGGGTTTCTTCCGGAGTAAGCCGGTCCGGATTGGCGAAACTATGCCAGCCCCACTGGCTCTGCGTTCCCAATGGAACTCCTTTTTTATAATTGTCCGGAAACGTCTGTAATCCGGTTATGTCTACCGTATAAGCAAATTCTCCATTTCCTACAGAAAGTGAAGCTAATGAATCGAATGCCGTCACAACAGGACTATTCCTTTCTACTAATGCCTCGCGGTCAATTATCGGCTGATTTCCATCTCCGCAAGCTGTCCAAATAAAAAGTGCTGCAATAGATACTGCGAATGTTTTCATTTTTCTTTATTATTGTTATTTACAAAAGTATTTATTTTTGAAACAAATGACGCGGATTCTCATTCAAAAACCCGCGTCACTCCACCCTAATAATCCAAACCAAAGGATGATTTGAGGATCTTTATTTTAAATTCCATTTGATAAAATAGTCTCCATTCATTATTTTGGAACGAATGTCTTCAGCATTGCCAGTAGTTTCGTACTTTTCCGAAATATACTTCGCCATGAAACTATTATCATTATAACGTTTTGCCATACGAATCATAGCCGGATAAACTTTTCCTTCGCATGCCATTTCCAGCATCATTTCTTTCAATATTTCTTCATCATTGTTTTGCTTATCGGAGGTAAAGGTACGTGATCCTAAACCACTATAACTTACTTCCGTTCCACGAATCCCCTTGTCACCATATTTACGGCTAGCGATTCCTGAAGTTCCATTTGAATAATTGTATACGGTACTAGCATTTGTCCAATGAGGGGTAAACCCATACCAGTTACCAGAATAAGTTCCTTCTTCATTAACGTCGAATTCACTAATATACCCACTAACACCAACATTAATTAAAGCGTCTATTACCGCTCTTCTACCCAACTGATTGAAAGCTTCCGCCAACATGAAATAGAGGTCTGCCCCTCGATAAGTATACACAAATACGTCATCACGATAAGCAGCACGCAAAGGACTGGAAATCGGACGAAATTTACAAACCACCCATTTTCCATTGTAATCATAAACCGTACGATCCATTCGGAAATCTTTGGTTTGATTACCCAGCGGATCGAATTCATTGTCTTTGAAACGTTCAACTGCCACTTCGGCCGGTGCTAACCAATATTTATTCGGATAATCAGAATCGAAATGTTTCAACAGATTGTTCGTCTGTCTGTTTTGATAGTCATACATGATTGCTGATGCAGATTCATAATCATACGGTGTCTCATTATTAAAAAAATTATTATAATGACTGAACAACATATCATTACGTAAAAAAGCAATAGATTGATTGTTGGTCTTTTCATACATACTATTCATTTTGTTAAGTATCATATTGATACACTGCTGGTATCTACCTAACCACAAGCAAATCTCTGCATATAAAGCATAATAAGGCGGAGTCATCATATCCCAACGACGATATTCACTGTTCGCTAATTCTGTGTCCGGATCTACCCAGTCTTTCCAAGCCGTTTCATAAGTTCCATCAATGTTATCAAAACCAATATCCAACAAATTCTTACAAGCAACCATTGTTTCATCAAGATTCAACACGTCAAACTTTGACAAGTCTCTTAATGAAGTCATCGGTTTATCCACCCAAACTACCTCTCCATAGATTTTGGCAATTGTCATAAACATCCATGTCTTAACACGTAGCGTACTGCTGACCAACGCCTTGTAATGGCTTTCGTTAATAGAATTATTTTCTTCGTATGTTTTCAATTTTCGAAGATAATCGTTGCAAGCATTAATCACTTCGTAAAATCCGGAAGGATCTGCATACGAATTACCACTCAAATCATCATCATAATTATACAAGTTATAGAGTTCAGTGGGTGCCGTTGCAGTCGGCACCACCATTTCTCCACGAAGTTCATTCAGATAAATCACCTTGTCTCCAATAGCTTGCATTTTAGTCATAATACCAATGTAACCGGAGTACATCTCACTTTCTTCCGATATATAATCCTCATTATCGAGTGTAACATCCGTATCGGGATTAAAGAAATCATCACATCCTCCCAATAAGGTAGCCGCTAGAATGAAAGCGACATTTAATAATATTTTTTTCATCTTCATCATTAGAATTTCAAGTTAATACCCAATTTGACAGATTTCGGTTGCATTACTTTCGCATAATCAAATCCTTGTATTGCACTATTACCGGACGAGTAAGCAAATTCCGGATCCAGTCCCAAGTATTTAGTAGCAGTAAGCAGATTTTCTCCTGTCACATACAGTGTGCCGGAACGGAAGAACTTCCAAACTGGCTTATCAAAACTATAGCTTAACGTAACACTCTTCATGCGCAAATAAGAAGCGTCTTCAATCCAGCGAGAAGAAAATTTGTTATTGCCAATAGCGTCTCCATAATTGGCACGCGGAATATTGGTCACTTGTCCTTCCACACTCCAACGATTGGCTACAGCAACACTTTGGTTGGAAAAAGATGAAGCTGATTCCAGTGTCTGCCTTACTGCATTGTAAGCTTCGTTTCCTTTTGAATATGAGAACTCAGCAGCTAAAGCAAACTGTTTGTAACGGATGTTGGTGTAAAATCCTCCAAAATAATCAGGAGTAGCACTACCCAAAGATACATAATCTTTAGAATCGATCCGACCATCATTATTCTGATCTACATAACGTACATCACCGGCACGGTATGGCTGATTACTACTGTTCAGCAATGCTGCCTCTTCTGCCTCCGACTGAGTGGAGTAAACACCCGTTGCCTGAAGTCCGTAAAACTCATATGGATTACCTCCTACTCGACTCACCAACATGGAACCGTCTTCATATTCAATTACTTCTTGTTCCTTGCCACCTAACGACTTGATTTTGCTTTCCATAAAAGAAATGTTACCTCCGACAATCCATTCAAAATCACGCAGGCGAACAAGTGAAGCCTGTAAAGAAAGCTCTACTCCATTATTGTCAATCTTACTGACGTTTGCATAATAAGCAGACGTACCATAAACTGCAGATTTACTAATGTTCATAATAACATCTTTACTTCTTCCACGATAGTAATCAACCCCTACGTTAATACGATTTCTTAAAATGCTTGCGTCCAAACTCAAGTTCATTTGTGAAGTTACTTCAGGTTTCAAGTGTGTATTCGGAATTTGTGTACGCAAAATACCTGACACTGCCATATATGGCGAACTACTATAATACGACTTTCCGTAATTAGAAGAAAAACGACTGTTTCCCATCAGACTATATTCCGCACGAATATCCAGACGATTTATCCAATCTTTATCAATCAGGAAAGACATGTTTTTCATCATCCAGGTGGCACTACCTGACGGATATACCTGGAAATGATTTGTATATCTTCCGTTGGCAGAAGAACCGTCAATTGCCATATTGAATGCAGTATTCAGAACATTATTATAAGTATAGTCGACATGAGCATAGATATTCGCCCAGTTCCATTTGTTCTGATAACCATCGAAATAACGACCAACAGCATTTGCAGATCCCAACACCTGATAGAAATCATTAGTAGTGTTACGGGCATATGCTCCGTCATATTCCTGCAAAGTAGTCATTGCCTGGAATCCTGCCATAACGTTCAGTGCATGACGGCTGTTGAACAACTTGTTGTAGCGCGCATTTAAATTATAAAAGTAGTTAGTGGCTTCCGCTACACCTTCTCGTATCGTATTTTCTTCTGTACCATATGAGTCGGTGATAGGAACAATGGTAAGATCCGTACGTCCCGGAACAAAAATGTGTTCTTTATTGTAATTATAATACAACCCAAACACACCACCAAGAGAAAATCCGGGAAACATTTTATAATTGAAACCAGCTTTGATATTGACGTCATACTGCCGACTTCTCGCATCTAATGTATTAACAATAGCCAGCGGATTACTTACGGCATAAGCCATATTCTCGCTAATTCCATAATAATAGGTAGAATAAACCGGAGTAAATATTCCATTATCAGATTTTTGGTAAGGGGCCAGCAACGGAGACTGTGCATAAGCAGTGAGTAACGGATTGGTACGCATATTCATTCCTTGTTCCTGATAATTGCCATTGATATATGCCAATCCGACAGTAGCATAGACTTCAAAATTCTTACTCACCAAGAAGTTTCCGTTCAACTGGGTATGGTAGCGATTCTGCTGGGTACTTTTCAATATTCCATCTTCTTTAGAGTACCCCAAAGATAAATCATATTTAGCGATAGCATCACCACCTTCTACCCGAAACAGATTCTCCGTTACGAATCCTCTCCGGTAGATTTCATCCTGCCAGTTCGTATTGTTATTGTAGTAGTTAGCATATTTGCTGTTATTAGGATCACTCATAAAAGGAAATTCAGTAAAGAACTCATCCATATTACCGAAATAACTCATACCCATATCCGACAAATACGAACGGTAGTTGATTCCGTTTAATAATGGCATACGCTTATTATTCCAATTGATACCAAATTGTCCATAGTAACTGATTTCCGTATTCATGTTGTCCGAATTAGCACCATCTGTCTCAATCAGAATAACGCCATTAGCACCCATAGAACCATATAAAGCAGCCTCTGCACCTTTCAAAATTGTAATATTCTGAATATCCTGCAGATTGTAAGCTTGGAAAATATTACGGCTCAATCCGTTAATCAACGGAGAATCATTCACGTCCGGTATATGAGGTATACCATTAATAACAACTAACGGAGCATTGTTACCCACAAACGAACGTACTCCACGGAAATTGAGATAACTTCCCTCTCCAGGCATACCGCTACCACGAGTTACCTGCAAACCGGCAATTTGTCCAGCCAAAGCACGGTCTATCTTCATGCCGGCAGGCACAAAGTCTTTTTTGGCAATATTCTCAGCGGAAGTAGTAACACCGTTTGTCTCAATACGGAAAGGCAACACCGTTGTCTCATTATACTTGTACTCCGATTCGGGAATCAGAATAATAGACATCTCCTTACGGTTATTTACCGCCTGAAACACTGTATAATACCCGGCAGCCCAAACAGAAATATTGGCTTTCTGCGGATCCTTGCATTGAATTTGAAATACTCCATTTTTGTCCGTAGTGACATCTTCACTTCCGGTGACAGAGATTACCGCACCCTCAATCGGAATATTCAGGGTAGATAATATTTTACCGCTTATTTTGCCTTGTTCCTGTGCATACAGATTAGCTGCGAACAGGCAAATTAACAGGGCGAAAAATAAAACTTGTATCTTTTTCATGTTGTCTTTATTTTCATAAGATTAATAACAGTCCTTAGTTGGTCTTAGGCACCAATGATATAACGATGCGTGTTTCAAGTTGCTTCCAGAGCCTTTAAAGCGGATCACAATTTCAGAAGCTTTATCACCTGGAATAGTAACTGTGCCTACAGTACCACCGTCACGATCGTATTTTGCTTTATCTTTAAATCCTTGTTTAACAGCTTCATCTATATTTTCCGGGTATCCCCCTTCTTTACCACGGTCGTAATGGAGAGCAGAATTGTTGTTTAATTTAGACTGTGAAAAAGTACCAACTTGAATTTCCTCTCCATCTTTGAAAATTGAAAAATCAATCGCTCCCAAGTCTTTAGCTTGCCGGAATCCCATAGCAAACGTGTAAGTTCCAGGTGGAATTTTGTATGAAGTAGCGACATAATCTTTTCCTACCATTTCACCTCTAAACGGGGTATAGTCCAGCGTATAATTTTTATTTTCCAAATCTGTCAGAGTAAAATAAAGTACCCTATATCCTATCTTGGGAAATCCTAATGCCGGCCATCCATTTATAGTTGCTTCGTCTGTTTCACTGATCTTTTCAAATGAAAGATTCGTAGTGTTGAAATACTTTTCTTTATCACTTGCGCTCAGATATTCATAGTTTCTGAAAAGTTCCTTAAGACGGTAAATCAATACGTTAGTCGGTATTTTCATTTTTGTGACACGGTAAGCCGTTCCGTTACTCATAGGAATCGGATTTTCAAGGTCTACTTCCTGTACAGTAGTACGCCATTGTTTATCAAACACAGAAGTCAGATCTTCGTTTGTTTCAAAATCTTCCTTGCTATAAACGCTGTTAAAAAAAGCAGCTTGGAACACCCAATTCTCCAAGATGCTGTCTGCGCGTACCATATTCCAATCAGCCAAATTTTTCCGTGCGGTACTCAAGGCCTGATTCACCACATCATTGGAAGGGAGCAACATAGTAGCAGTGAGATTCTCAGACATGATGTTGAATTTTCTATTCTCGAAATAAGGAGCTTTGACGGTAAATACAGAATCATACACAGTATTTCCTGTCTTATCTACTCCTATCACCGTACTTGCATTTTTATCAAATGTCAAGACATAACGTGATCTGACCATATTACGAAAAATAGAATAATCGTCTCCCAAATTCTCAATAATTTCATACAGACTTCTCGGAGACTCTACAGCCTGATCCAATAAATACAAATATCCATTGGTTAGCTTAATAACTTTAGTAACATTTGCATTGTTGAAACGAACACCGGCAACTGCTCTAGTCTCAGGAGAAGTGGTAGAAATATTTAGATACTTACCACTCCACATCAAAATACGCTGTCCGTCTTCCAAATTAGAAGGAGAGATGGATGCATCAGAAATATAGGTTTGAGCAGTATATATAGGATCATCCCCTGCTGCAATACCTGATTCTACAGCTAGAATAGTGTACATCTGTTCTTTCTCCAATAGTTGCTCCACCATACCTGTTTTGTTAAACAATTGGTACATATCGCTCAATGAAGGCTCCTGAGCCAAATAATCGGTAATGGTTGCATTAACTACAGAAATCTCCGTATTATTCACCTTACTGGTATCTTGGGCATAATGCTCATCCCATGTGTCGGTACAACTACTCCCTATCAATCCGATTAGAGCAATGCCAAATATATATTTTCTTGCTTTCATAATTTATTCGTCAAATATAGGTTCAAATAATAAGTAATCAATAAGTATACGATAGTTGGGGTCTTTACTTGCAGCAGGGTCATTCATCACTAATCGGAAAGTGTGAGTAGAAGTCTCTGTAAATTCCAGTTCAGAATAAAGCACATAGGAATAACATCCTAATGTTTTAGAAGGAACTGTCGTATAAGGAGCGCATGTAACAGAGTTTTCTCCATCAAAGCTGAAAATCATTTTCCCTCCGTTACTGCCGCCTGTACTGGTTCTTATAAATTCCATGGAAGTGGCGTAACCAAATCGTAATGTCACTTTGTACTTTCCTTTAATAATAGATGGCGTTTGCATGGAAACCCAACCTGTATTACCCAAGTTTAACATCAGGAAATCCATATTATTTGCAGTATTCCATCCATTATTGGTTCGGGTAGTAAAATAAGTGACATTGTAATAACTACCATAAGTTCCAGAAGGATTATTAAGGCTATATTCATAACAATTGAGACCTGAAACATCACACTTTTTCTCTGCTGTACCAAAAGATTCTTGGAATTTGATCCCATCTTCTCCGTTACCAGCCGCTATCCAATCGCCAATAATAGAATAATTGCATACGTCAAACAAAACAGTTTCCGGTTCGGCTTCCGCCACAGGCAAGTAAGAAGAAACTTGATGAATATAACCATTTTTAGCTTGTAAATTACAATAGTCTTCTACAAAACAAGCTCGATTCTCATCCCTGTAGTTCAAATAGAATATCTTGTCTTCTTTGCTGATTCTTATCACGCTTCCAGCATTCAGTGTATTCCATATTTTGGAGGTTGCGTCCGGTGTATCAAAGCTACGTAATTTACTCAAATCATAGCTTCCATCCAAAACATGATAAGCTACATATTGATACAATACATTCTCTGGATTAGTATAATCACTGCCTGCTCCTAACAGTTGTACCAAGTCTTGCAAACTGTTGACACCTGCTTCCTTGAATACATCGTCCGATACTGCCAACAATGTATAATTGCGTTTCTGCTGAGTGGTCTGACCCAAATCATCTACTATATCATCATATATAACATCTAATTCCGCACCCACTCCTGTAGCATCCATTGCAGATTTCAGAATTGTGTAGGGACGTCCGCTTTCAGATATACGAGCATATACACTTTCTGTAAGTGGCGTCAGCGTATTTTCCAATACATATACATAACCGTTAGATACCTTATTTGCAAACTCTATTACATGAGCTTCATTATTCAGGTAAACAGACTGCATACCACCACCTCCAACTTCCGCACTTCCGAAAGATACCATCAAGACATCATCAGAAACGGTCCTTTTTGCTAATGCCCCTTCCTTCTCTATAAAAATTTCCTGACTAATGGTATCCTGTACTATGTGATAGGACACTAGGCTACGTGCATACTCTGTACCCAAATCTTCAATGGAAGAAACTCCCTTTCGATTATAAAATTCTTTTACAGCAGCATTATTAGGTACAAAAAGTGTAAAAGACTGTGTTGCCTGATTTACAGCATTGTACAAGTCTGCATACTTCATAATGTGAATCCATTCGGAAAAGTCGTCTGACCTGTTGGACAAATAAGTTCCTGCAGGCTGCATATCGAAAACAACATATGTATCTCCGTCATACGGATCATTGCAAGCTGCACATAAAATAATGAACAGCATCCAGTATATTTTTTTCATTTTTTTCATTGCATATCGTTATTTAATTATTCATAATAAGGATTTTGCTTCAATAACGAGTTGGTGGATATGTCACTGGCAGGAATTGGCAAATACCAAGCATTGTCGTTGTCTAAAACAGAGCCCAACCATCTGCTTTCCGCGGTAAGATTATTCTCCATTATAAGTATTTTGAAGCGACTTTTATATTTGAAGTTCTGTTGCTTGCCATATCGTAACAGATCGTACCAGCGTTTTCCTTCTGCAGCAAATTCCATATCCCGCTCGTCCAGCAACATTTCCAACAATATTTCCTCAGTAGCTTCATTAATATTTTCCGCACTGACTTCATCTCGTGGTCTCAACTCAGAACGTTCACGTATTCTATTTATGATAGCCAATGCTTCTGTCCAATTGGCAGAACCGCCAATACGAATCAAAGCTTCCGCTTTCATCAACATCACATCTGCCATACGATAAATAATATAGTTGGCATCCAAAATTGTACGTACTGCTTCCCGATCGGCTACACCCAACCCTGAGTATTTCCAAATAATACCATTTTCCGGATAGCTGGTATAAGTTATACCAGCAAACGAACCATAATAGGTACGATTTACTTCATCCTGATTTTGGTAGAATTCATTTATCAAGCGGATAGTCATCGGTTCTGAATACATATAAGTATTGACCGTGACATCAGAGCCATAAGGAAGAAGTTTTGACGGACTTCCGCCTCCTTGTGCATAATTCGTTTCGTCATACTGTATCTCAAAGATAGATTCATTACTATTACCAGGATAAAACATATTGTACCATTGTCCAGGTGTTGACATAAACACGGGACGTATGGGAGCTGTGGAGTTAATCAAGTAATCAGCGTATGTAACACATTCTTCATAATCTTCCGCCCAAAGACAGGTTTCCGCCATTAGTGCATATAGAGCCCATTTGGTAGCACGTCCTTTAGTAGCCCATGTTCCGTTAAATGTTTCTTTAGCGGCATCAGTTGCCAATGCTGCACGTACATCACTTTTAATTTGTTCCAGAATCTCCACTTCGGAAGACTTTGGCACGTCAGTAGGCATGGCATCGTCTACATAAGGTTCAGTAATCAAAGGAACTTCCCGAAAGTTGCGTACTAAATATAAATACGACAGTCCACGCAAGAAATAAGCTTCCGTCAAATGTGAATCCATTTGCGATTGATAGTAACTCTCGTCTTTCTCAATTACCCCTGGTGCATATTTCAATACAGCATTTGCCATACCGATTACTTGATAGAATGTTCCCCATTGAACGGCTGATGTACTGGGCAATACTGTAAAATTCTGAATTTGACCAGCCGGAGTCGACCTTACCGGAACAATAACGGAACTTCCTCTCAATTCCCCCCAATCTATGATATAGGGAACGCAATCACGCAAACGACTGTAACCTTGTGCAAGAATTGCCTCTACATCTTCGGAAGATTCCCAATACATATCGGTAGATTGTTTATCTTTAGGCTGTACATCGAGCCAATCGCTGCATCCGCTCATTAATAAGCCACCGAATAGTAACAATATAGTAAATATTTTTTTCATTTTCGTATATCTTTTAGAAACTTAAATTAAAGCCAGCAACAAGTTGAATAGAAGCAGGTGTAGTGGCTGTATCTTTGGCATACGTATTCTCAGTCTTTACCTCTGGGTCCTGCCCTGTGTAATTAGTCCATGTGAAAAGATTGTATCCGGTTACGTACACATCAATATTGTTGAATCCCCAACGCTGAATCGCTTTCTTCGGCAAACGATAGGTGAATGATAAGGATTTTAAACGCAAATAGGAAGCGTCTTCCACAAAGCGATCAGATCCCAGTGTATTGTACCCCTCTCCATAAAGTGCACGTGGAATGTCGGTTTGATCACCTTCATTACGCCAACGTCTGAGGACAGCCGTACTTTGGTTATCAATACCACGCATAGACTCATTATTCAAGCGAGTAGCGTTAACCACATCCTGCCCGTAACGCCCATAGAAAATAGCAGATAACTTAAACTGCTTATAGCTGACATTGAGTCCTGCACCTCCTGTAAGTCTCGGATTTGAATTACCCAAATAGACTATATCGTACTGATTGATAACACCATCATGATTTACATCTTCATAGATTGCATCTCCGGGAGCCACGGTATATGATCCATTCCTCATAACAATTGCATTACCGGAAATATCTTTCATCACGTTACCTTCAATGTCACGTGCATAAGTTGCGTCTTTATTTTGATAAACGCCTTTGTAACGATAACCATAGAACGATCCCATCGGACGACCTTCTTCTCTACGATATGCGTAATTACCATTACCGAAAGTATAATTCTCTTCGATATAATTATCAGGCATTTCCGTAATCTTATTCTCATTGTGGGCAATATTGAAGTAGACTCCCACACGCCAGTCTTTGTTTTGGAACGGAACAGCGTCAACACGGAATTCCCATCCTTTATTTGTCATTTTCCCGGAATTCATGTAGCTAATTTGATAACCATTTCCATAACCGATAGTGGTCGGCATCTTTACCTTTGGTTGTAACAGGTCTTTTACATATTTCTGATAGACATCAACAGTAAAGCGAAGTTTGCCTTTTAAGAAAGTAGCATCAAGCCCTGTGTTATATTCGGTTGTTGTTTCCCATTTCAGTTTATTAAGTTGCATAGAACTCGGAGTAATGGCACTCATATCCATGTAGTTATTCCCGGAAGCATAAGAACCCAGATAGAGTGAAGCACCACTGGCTGAATTCCCGGTCTGTCCCAAACTAAAACGAAGTTTGAACTCATCCATCCAGTTATTCGAAAAATCCATGAATTTCTCATCTGCCAAATGCCAAGCTAAACCAACAGTAGGAAACATACCAAAACGTTCCGATTTACCCATGGTCGAATTGCTTTCCATACCTAGTGAAGCATTGATAATGTAACGGTTCAATAAGGTATAGTTCATTAAAGCTACACCGTTAATATTGCGTGTTTTGGAATCACCAGAACTAATTTTGCGTACAGCACTTCCAATGGTAGGATCAGCAAGTCCTGAAGATACGTTACCAGAAGTTTCGCTTCCATAGCTGGATTTATTCGTTTCCGTAGTACGGAATACTGCAGTCGCGATAATTGCATGTTTATCGTTCCAGTTTTTGCGATACATCAACTTATTTTCCGTATTTATAGTTAATAAGTCAGAAGAGGTATCCGTACTACGATTTGACATTTTGTCTGTCCATGCAAGACCAGTAGCCACCTGTGGCAAAAACATACGCCCTTTAGTATTACGGATATTCATGTTAACATATCCTTCATAAGTCAGTCCATTCAAAATGTCATATTTAATACGAAAATTCATTTTACTTTCCCGCTGTATGGTTCGGTTGACACTCTCATTTGCCATAGCAATAGGATTATAGTACTTATCACCATTAAAAGCAGGATCCAATGTAGAATTTTCATTGTGATTGAAATACTGTGATGTACGATTCCCTGTCTCATCGTCAATGTAGTAAGGTGATTTGTTCGGTGCTTTGCGGAAAGCTTCCCCACGTACATTATAATAGTTATTATTTCTCTCAGATTGAGTATAAGAGAACTGTGCATAAAAATTCAATTTGTCAGAGAACTTATAATTTACATTCAATGAAGAATTCAAGCGGCTGAAATCGGTTCCGACAGTCGTACCTCCTTCGTCCAAATAACCCAAAGAAAAACGATAAGTCGCTCTTTCACCACCACCACTCATAGAAAACGTATTTTCCCATGACTGAGTATTCCGACGCACTTCGGACAGCCAATCTGTATTCTGGTTATACTCGTCAAAATATGTCCAATCCGGTTGATAACCGATCTCAGGAGAACCGTAAAGCATTTGCAAGTAGCTGGTAGAGTTGGCAAGACCAATATAATTGGCACTATTCCACAACGCTTCAGATACCAAAGCAGAATATTGGTTACCGTTCAACATCGGAATGGTTTCCGGCTCAAACTTAGCGGAAAATTTGGATGAGAAACTAAAACGTGTTTTCCCTTGTACCCCCTGCTTAGTCTTGATAACCAATACACCGTTGGCACCGGAAGTACCCCAAACGGCAGTAGCTGCTGCATCTTTCAACACTTCGATAGACTCAATATCTTGCGGAGAGATATTCAACAAGGCACCCAAATCGTCATTATTGATGGTAGAGAAATCAGTATTATCATCAATTTCTGCCGGATAAGGAACTCCATCTACTACAATCAGTGGTTCTGCATTAGCATTCAGTGTACTACCACCACGAATCTGTATGGAAGCACGTGCTCCAGGGTCGCCACCACCTAATACAATATCCACACCACCGAGCTGTCCTTGCAAGGCATCTTCGATGGAAGTTACAGGAGCAACAGCCACCAAATCTTCCATACTAACCTTCTGCGTTGCAGAAGATTGTTCTCTAGCACTGATACCTAAGTCATTCCGTTCGATTCGTTTTCCTTGCACAACAACTTCATTAATGGTCTGTGTATCATCTTTTAGGACAACATTCAACCGTGTCTGACCGTTGTATTTGATTCTTTCACTCTTTTTTCCAATATAAGAAAAAACGATGATCAGATTGTTCTCATTCGGGATCGGAAGGTTATAAATACCGTCCAGATTTGTGACAGTACCACCTAAAGAACGGTTTTGGGAGTTGAGAATATTTACGTTCACCCCTATCATAGGTTCTGCTGTCGTCCCGAACATCTCGGTCACTTTTCCAGAGAGGACTTTCGCTTGTCCGAAAGCTTCGCCAGTAGTTGCTGCGAATACGATAGCAATCAGTATGTATTTTAATAATTTCATAATCTCTGTTTTTCTGTTAATCAAAAGACATCATCAATCAGATGGAAACAACCTCCTTCGTATGCAAATGGGAAGTAATCGTAATCTGATACCACTTGACATTTGTTTCCACCTTCCAATTGGATACTTAGTGAAGTTCCATTATCTGTATAAATTAGCTGCGGTGCAGTAGCTCCTTCCGTCTGTACCACACGTTCACTCCAATAACGCCCATTTTTAAAATCGGATCCTATATACGGATAAGATGGAATAACGTTTTGAGCAGCAGTAATAAAATAGGAATTCAAATAATTTGCCAATTCTTTTGCATCAAATGTACCACTTAACTTACCTTCAGCATCAAATGAAGCATCAATCGCTCCTGGAATTTTATTTGATGCCAATGCCCGCTTTATAGCATCGTTAGTCGGGATAAATGCAACGAACCGTCCTTTACCAAATAAATTCATCATAATCTGATTGGATATAAGATTTGCCTCACGCAATAACTGAGCAAAACAGTAATAGGGATAATTGTGATCCGCACAGATAGCAATGTTATAAGCCAAATCCCCGCTCTCTGCTGCAAACAATTGTTCAGCATCAAAGCTATATGTACTTCCGTTACTTCCATTTTTAAGTTTAGTAAATGGTGTAAAAACTGTACCATTGAACTGAGGATTCAACTGTTGATTGAAAGTTGAGCTACAAGTGATGTTTCCATCTTTAACGAACCAGTAGTTCCAGGTAGACTCCGTAGGAATCACACGCGTTCCTCTTTCTGGTAATTCACTTGATTGTTCACTCGAGATACTAGCTGAATGCAAATACACGATATTTTGCTTGGCAGTATTGCTGATTTCCGCCCATCCATCATCTCCTTCTGCTTCCAACCCCTGTGTACTGTAAACCGTCCGAATGCCAGAGGCTTCAAATTGTTCGGCTGTAGGAACCAAGACAATATATTTACTCAAGTCAGACACATAAGAAGAGAACAGTGAACTCCCTAACAATGCGTAGAGAAAAGAACGTGCACTTTTATATTGAAACAAAGGTCCGATAACGGAAGCAAATGTGCTAGGTTCCTTAATTTCATCCATACCATAGAGAGCACCATTAACACACATCGTTTTTTCATTCAATGCAGCAGGATTAATATTAAGAGATGAGCCCGCCAAATTCTTCAATTCATCGTCTCCTAACTCTTCAGGGAATAACATACTACCTCCATAAATAAATTGATAGAGGAAATAATTCAACGCTAGCGCATCTACTTCCTGCATAGAAGAATAACCACCGATTTTCCAAAAGCTATCAAAGAAACTATTAATAGCAGTGTTTGACGGTGCAAAAATACTATAAGAAAGAGCTGTCAACGCCGTAAAATTCAAATAGCTGCTTGTAGGCCATTCACAAGCAATATTTGGCAATCCCCCATGCTGATACTGATAGAGCGTATCCACTCCGTATGCTTTAGCATATGACTTACTCAATTCATCATCTGCAACGTAAACGCCAAACGAATCATACAAATCAAGGAAAGTCGAGTATTTTTCTTTATTTTTCAGTTCCGTATAAATCGTTTCTAGCGGTTCAACGACTCGATCAACAGCATGAATATAGCCGTTATTAGCAATAATTCCATATTCTTTTACAGATGCATTAGATACATTGAAACCATCATCTCCCGTCCAAGTAGAATTGGGGTAGAAAGCCTCGTAATTATTTTTAGCATCTATACCTTTCGTCTGGAAATAACGGTAGGAAAATATAGGCAAATAACGTTCTAAGTGATACACCATGACAGAAGCCCCTGTAGGGGTTGTCTCAACAGTAGGAGCATCGCTACTTCTTGTGCGGTGTTTGTAATACAATCCTGCTTTTATGTTCTGCTCCTCTTCCGTTTCCGTACTTCCTGTTGGACGGAAATTGACTAGTTTCTCCTTATTATAAGAATAATAGAGCACGTGGTACCCAATCAATTTACTCACTTCGTTAACAGGCATATCACTGATGCTGGTAAATCCTCTCTTATTCAAATAAGTTTGAAAAGCATCGTCGTCTGGAGCAATAATAGTTAAAATTGCTTTACCCTCCAGCATTTGCTTGTAGCCAGCAATCTCTAGCCCCTGCAAGAAAATAGAATAGTTTCCGTGTTCACCGGAACTTAACACTTCCCATGCATTGTCTGCTACCCAATCAGGTACTTCATAGTGCTCATCCATGCTATCTTTACATGCAGTTAAGAGTAATGGAAGACATAGCAGCCAAAGCATTCTCCGTAAAAATACTTTGTTGTTCATTTTTTTTATTAATTTAAAATTAGGAGTTCTCTCTATCATTATTCAAAATTCAGATTAATTGATAATGTATAATCTTCATTATTTATTGTATTTCACTATTTATTCACCGTATGCTTCATTCCAAGCCTTTTCATACTCATCTGGGAATTCGAGTGAAAGAGCATAGTTTTCAATCATCGTATATCCGTTCTCTGCAATACGAACGGCATCTCCTGCATTATTTTTATTTAGCCCCCATTTGTCCTCAAAATCATCGGGTATGCCGTCGCCATCCGTATCTTTTCTAGCAGTGCCAACATTAATATTTTGCCAAGTCTTGGCAAGAGGGTATTGTGTCTCTATGTTTTGATTTCTAAAAATTGTTCCTTTAGTACCTAATGAAGTCAGTTCATCAATCATGAATTTATCTACCAAATCACGATTGGGTAAAACCGGTCCAACATTTTTAACAATCCAATGATAAGCTTCTGTAGCACTAGTTTTTATGCTGATTTCCGAATGTTGGCTATCTGGTTTACTCAGAAAGACAGGAGTGGCACTACAATAGGTTTGCCAATTACCCTGAGTGATTTCGAATCCATTTAATGTGCCGTCTTTATCGTTATCATAATAATTACCTACACAATAAGTATCAAAATCACCATCACCATTACCACCTATAAAAGGTTTAGTTGGATTTACTTGTTGATAAGTATCTACCAAATAATTTTTATTGTCACTACTTATTCCATTATAATGATATTTCGTTTCATCATCGAACATACTCTTATCTGTAGTTTCTATAGGATATGACGTATTCACCCATGTATAAGCTGGTCCTTTGATAAAATAATTATTTTCAATAACTGTGTTAGAGTGCCCTGAAGATTCCCCCCCCATATTATAAGCCGCTCCATTTCCCCAATTATAGATAACATTGTTAACAAATTGATTCAATCCTTTCACTTTAAAATTACGAGTTTTATTATCAATAAATAGATTTCGGAAAACAGTAACTCCTTCTTCATCACTAGTTTGAACTAAACCTCCACAAGAATGATTCTGGCATCCTTGTCCTAAAATTGAATTCTGCAATGTTATGTTATAGAGACCTTTCGGTTGCTTGTCATTATTGAGTGAAAAACATTCATCTGTTCCCCATGTGAAAGAACAATGATCATAAATTTGATCATGCCCATAGGCAGCTCCTCCTGCGTCTATGTTGTCACTGCCACTAACCTGGCGACCAGTACGCATACGCATATAACGTACAATCAGATTATTTGCATTGGTGGAAGAAGTCCTACCATTATAAAGTTCGATGCCATCACCGGGAGCTGTCTGAAACAAGACTGTTTGATTGTCCTTAAACACAAGTACTTCTTTATTCAAATCAATCACACCTGACACGTTAAACACTATAATTCTGTTTGCTTGACTAACAGCATCTCTTAACGATCCAGCACCACTATTATTCAAATTAGTTACTACATAAATTTCCCGGTTGTTACTACCACGTGCACCATCAGTGTTTCTACCATACCCTACTGCACCCGGAAATGCCGGTGCATAATTGGCTAAGACAGGAAATGCCGGACCAGAACTTGTATTACCACCACTTTCTTCCTCCTCTAGATATGAACTGTAAGGATTGATAGCAGGATCTGCATCCTCCTCATCTACAGGTTCTTTATCCACGCAAGCCGCTAACGACGAGAGTGAAAACAAAAAGAAATATAAAATGCTTGTTAAGCATCTCACGGCAATTGGACATGCCTTTTTTTGAAAAGTTGCTGTGTTTCTCATTTTATATAAAAAAATAATTAATAAATACTCATTTGATTAATAAATTAAATTCAAACCTAAAAAATTGTATATCCGTTGTCAAGTATACTTAATTATTTTGCTATTTACGTAATCAGTAGTTGAATATCTATTTTAATATTGATCCTCATCTTTATACGTAAAAATCAAGACTTTTTAGTTATTAAGGTACAATGCCCCATTGTGATGCATAAGCATCCTGAATTTCTTTGGTATTGAAACATACAATCTCAATATTAGGATAATAATCAATAGTAGCATCTATCCTAACTGAAGATTCGTCTAATTCATCCATAGGATACCATTCTGAATATTCTCCGTCATCCCATTCTACTCTATAATAAGCTGAATACCACGAAACTTCTGTTTCACCAATCATAGTATCAATATTTGACTGTAATTTAGCCCATATACCTGTTATTAAATATAATTTATAGCCAATATCATCACCATTTGGTAATCTTACCATTTTATGCCAACTTACATTATTAACAGCCATTCCATTCCTATCTATAGAAAAGTCTTGTTCACAATACCCTTTATAACAATATTCTTTTTGAGTAGAATTATATACAATTCCAAGAACAAAGTCAATATCAGTTGGCCTAGCTGGTTCAAAAATGGATCTCCATTGATAATAAGTATTAACACTAACATTTCCGTTTACATAAGGACCTGAAGAACCATCGTCGTATGTTTCATCATAAAATCCTAATGTAATATCTAATGTGTAATCATTGTTTTCAGTATAAGGAAAATCTACATCAAATTCAACAGTAAAGGCTGAATTTGTGAAAGAAGAATCCGCTCTTTTAAGAATAATTCTATCGTAGAGCACCGTACTTGCTTCACCGTTCTTTAAGGTTACCAAAGCATTGCATAGTTCAATCGGATATGTATATGATTTACCATCATCAATTTCTATATTCAATTTAATTCGATGTTTTCCGAAAGGTATCAAGAAATTACCTTTTACATTCTTTCCACTTTGTGGATAAAGGCATCTAGTAAGATCTTCCTGATTATCAATATATACAAAACACTCATCTACATGATCACCCGTATTATACTGATAATCAAAATAAGGTTTTGTGAATAAATTCAGATTAACCATACATGTATTATCACTTGTCCCATCATTTAACAGTCCTTGCTGCACATCTCCTTGCATCAATGCAGTCTCTTCATATTCCATAAGGCCATTACCATCACATGAGATAGCAAGCAAAGGAATAATTAAAAATAACATCGATTTGATAATTTGTTCTTTTTTCATGGTATTACATTTTATTTGTTCATTAATTGAAACTGTAGTCGAAAATTTCCTATCATTTCTATTTCTATATTATTTGTTCAGTTCAATACATCCCATAATGAAAGGTCCTGTTGCTTTAGCATCATTATCTCTCATTTTCTCTCCTATATAATACTCAAAACTACCGTCACGATAAGGCTTACCGCCTAATCCACCCACTTGGCAACATCTTGTCAATGTCAATGTTCCGTCCGAATTTGAGATTAGCAGTTTATTGCACAGCCCCTTAAAGGCTTTTTCTGCAATAGCACGATACTGACTATCAATGTATCCTTTATTCACAGCTTTCATATAGGCATACATACATTGCGCCGTAACAGAAGCTTCCGGGAAATTACCGGTACGTGAAGGTTGGTCAATTACCTGATACCATAAACCATTTTTATCTTGGTATTTTGAAAGAGTTTCTGCTAATTCTTTCGTCCATTTAATCATATCAGCATAGCCTGAATGATCTTGGGGAATATATTCCAAAGCATCTACCAAAGCCATAAACCACCAACCAATACTACGTCCCCAGAAATTAGGAGAATGGCCAGTTTCCGGATCAGCCCAGCGCTGGCTCCGGTCCTCATTCCATGCATGATAATAAAGTCCCGTCTTGGTATCGTATGTATGCTGATGGCAGAGAGTGAACTGTTTAACAGCCTCATCAATCCATTCCGGACGATTAAATTCAGCTCCATATCGAGCCATAAAAGGAGAAGCCATATACAATCCATCCAACCACATCTGATTAGGGTATATTTTCTTATGCCAGAAACCTCCATCTGTTGTACGAGGTTGCTTTTTTAGCTGATCTATCAAATTCTCGATAGCCAATTTATATTTCTCCTTTTTGGTTTCATTGTACAAATCAAACAGAACTTTTCCGGAATTGATATAATCCAAATTATAGGTTTCTTTCTTATATAAATGAATCTCTCCTTTGTCGTCTACCAAAGAATCAGCCCATGCCTCTACATAATCAAAGTACCTACGGTCTCCTGTTTTCTTCCAAACTTGTAACATCGCACAACAACCTACTCCTTGCGCATAACCAAAATACAGGCGTTTTCCATGATCCAGTTGCCACGCTTCCGGAAAACGACGAATTTCCGAATCGGCAAACAGACGATAATAAGTGTCGGAAGAAAAAGTATCCGTACGGAAAGGAACTGCCGGAAGTCCGGCTTTATTAAACAGATTCACTCTAAAGAAAGTCCCATAACCGTAGCGTACAGCTACAGGTGCAGAGACATAAGTTGAAGAAAGTGTTATCAAACTTCCATCAATTACAGCTTCAGCCGGATAAAACCGCGCATCATTGCCGGCAATAAAAAATCCTTTTACCGGTTCATTGCCGGGTGTCTGCAGGCCACCTTCCGCAAATTCAAAATCTAATGTAATTTCTCCCCCATTCACTTTCATTGATTTGTAGAGAGGTCCTGAATAAACAATCTTTTTACCATATTGCTTTGCTAATGCCCAAGCTGCCAGCCGTTCGCCCGGTGCAACTTTATTTCGTGGATGTATGTCGGTAGAATCGGCTGCATCCGTCACTACTGCCATACCAATATTTTCAAGTCCACTTAACCATGTTTTTAATTGTGCTTCACGAATACCTGCCGGTTGTTTGTAATGTGGTGCAATCTGTACAAAATAGAAAGGCATATCCGGCTGATTCCACTCTTTCCGCCAACTATTTATCAGGTTAGTAAATACTTCCTGATATTTCTCATAGCGTACAGAGTTGGATTCTCCCTGATACCAGATATTTCCTCTCACTGTATACCCTAGTATAGGAGCAATCATACCATTCCACAAAGTAGCCGGAACCTTACACTTATCTTTTTCCCTACTCACCTTTTCTTTTGAATACTGTTTTAAGACATCAGCATACAGCGGATTGTTTTCCATCACTTTCATACTTGTCCATGATTCAGCATGTGTTCCTCCCCAAGTAGACTGAATCAATCCAACCGGTGTACTCAAATCTTTATACAATTTACGTCCAAAGACAAATCCTACAGCAGAAAAGTCCTTCAGATTCTCCGGATTACAAACCACCCACTTTCCAACGCAATCTTCTTTTTCATCATCAGGTGCCAGTTGATGCTCTACATGAAACAGGCGGATTTCCGGGAAATCAGCATCTTTCATTTCTTCCGCTTCATTCAACATTCCTGTTTTCCATTTCACTTGCGGATTACGGGCTACGGGAAATTCCATATTTGACTGTCCCGTACAAAGCCAGACTTCACCTATTAATATATTATTGATCCGGATCTTATTATCACCTTTCAACATTACAGATTGTCCGGAAGTAGCAGCCGGTGTTTGTATCATCAATTCCCAATGACCGTTTTCTAAAGCAGTCACCTTGTATTTCTTATGATCCCATGAAGTCTTTACCAAAATCTTTTCTCCGGGACGTGCCTTTCCCCAGAAACGTACTTTCGCATTTTGCTGAAGTACCATATTATCTGATAATATAGAGGGAAGTTGTATATCTGCATGAATACCTATTGGAAAGAAACAGACCAATAACCACAGACAAAAAATAATTCTACAGAATTTCATTGTATTTTATAGTTTTAGATTCAATATTTTACTGAATAAGCACATGTCAAAGATACCGCATTACATGGTAGAGTTAAAGAAAAGGAATATGGAGAATTCGACTTTCTTATGTAAATTCATATGTGTACAGCCCATCACACGCCTATTTTGTACGATTTTACAGGCTATGTACGATTTTCCAGTCTTTCTACCATCTACCATTCTTTTTTAATTCACTTTATTTATCTCAACCTTTCTCATAACCAATGCATCAATAATATTTTCATCTATCTTCACATCTTTTTTAGCCGTAATAGTCAAATTGTCAAAACAGAAATTGGATAATTTATATTGTTTTGATTTCTCTACAGCAAAAAAGGAATCACAATCCAGATGAATATTACGCATTGTAATATAGCTGGAATACGAGACTGGCATATCCTTGCGATCTTTCAAATCATAAAACTGTGTCCAAGGAGCAATAAAGATACAATTGCGGACATTTCCTTTTATGTCTTCAACGAGGATGTACTTATATTGTTGGGGAGTATCCGGACGCATTTTCAACCACAACAGGCGTTTAGCCTGATCCAGATTGCAGCGTCGAAGAATTATATTATGATTATATATCGATTCGCTACCGCAAGTCAGCACTCCGTGACAGAATCCAAAAGTACAGTCTTCAATGATAATATCACAATTGCCACCATTATCGGGATTTTGATCAGCCCATGGTCCTTTACCGCCTTTTAATGCAATTGCGTCATCATTAACCGACATATAGCATCCCTTGACAAGTACATTTTTACATGCATCAATATCAATTGCATCCGTACTTGGAGCCTTTACGGGAGAAGAAGGTGAAAAGATATGCAAATCCAAAAGTTTTACGCTATCACATTTATAAATGTGAGTTGTCCAAAACGGAGAATTAACAAGTCGCACATCTGAAACTTGTACATTATTGCTATGAGATATATGAAGTAGACGAGGACGCAATTCATCCATATTAGTACATTTAGGGATAACACTACGCCGTAACCAGAATGACTTCCAATATCGTTCACCATTTCCATCAACTTTTCCTTTTCCGGAAAGGGTGAAACCATCTACCTTATCAACATTAATCAAAGCTGAAAAGTACTTTAGGTTCTGTCCCTCCATCCGTGTTTCTATTACAGGAAAGTTGCTAATATCGTCACTACCTTTCAATACAGCCTTCTTTTCCAGATGCAAGTGTGTTCCCGGCTTAAAGAAAAGCGCACCACTAAGATAAGTACCTTCAGGTATAACAACGACTCCGCCTCCATTATTAGACGCCAAATCTATAACAGCCTGAATTTTCTCTGTCTGTAATAGTGTACTATCATTCACTACTCCATAGTCGGTAATCAAGAAATTCTTTCCTAATCCATTTATATCAGTTTTTTCATTTTTGTAAAACCAATCCGGTATAATCTTACCATCGGGAAATTTTTCCTGACTAAACAGTTGCAGACTACAACATGTTGCTACTATTAAAAATGCTGACTTTATCATTTTCTATATCTCGTTACTTTTTTTGCAAAAGTACCGCATGTTTCCATTTGCCCCAAAGCAAAGGATATGGAGATATTGATTTTCTTATGGAGTTCTATGCAACAGATTCAAATACTACTTATCTATATACAATATTCCATATTCAGACTTATTTTTGTACATACATCGAATTAAAATAAAACGCTCTCCACAGTATCAAAAAAAAGCGCATCCTCTTTATAAAAGAAGACACGCTACGAATAGAGTTAAGTTTTTCTTATATCATTTATTCCGGGATGAACAATCCGGTAGACTATTATTTTGTAAACACAATCTCTCCTTTACGTCCGCCACCACGAAGAAAGATTTCATAAGTACTATTTCCTGATTCTTTTATTTCCAGCAGATCCAAATCCGTATTCTTTGTTTGTTCCCCGCGTATAACCGTTTTTAATACCCCGCCTGTTTTCCGCCCAGTTGAAAGTCCTCCTTTCCAAGTGAGTATATATTGTTTTCCTTCTGTTAGATTAGTTATTGCTACTTTTTCTGTAGCCAAAGTCATGCACCAATTATTGGGCTGTTCAAGTTCGACCGCAATATCCCAGGTGAAATGAGGAGTTCCGGTTATACCCGTTTCTTCCGTAATAACATCTTCCTTGCTACATGATGCGATAAGCACACAAAGCAACAGGAAAAGCATTGCTTTCCTAAATACATCCAATGGTCTGTTTATGATCGTTTTTCTATTCATATTCTCTTTATTTTATGAATCGGTTTCATAATTCTACATTTCTGCGTTACCTTATCACTTTCAATTTAGTTACGCCACCATTATCTGTTGTCGCTTTCAAATCAATTTCTCCCTTATAGGCCGATAAATCCACTTGTCTATCAGAGAAAGAGACTGCCTTACCATTAATATAGAAGTACACAAATGCTTCTGCGCCATGACCTACTATCTTTGCCACATTTCCCTCAACAAGTATTGCCGCATCTTCCAGCCAACCATAGCTAGTATCTTCACCGCCCCCGGTAAGGAAACAACCCATTCCGGCATTATATAATTTACTATTCGTCTTCAGCCGCAAAAATTCTACATAAGGAAGACTTCCGTCTGACTTACGAGGCAAGGTAAGCTGGGAAGCATCCAAAGTAACAAAATCATCATCCGTCACAGCCATGTCTACCGGAAGAAAAGAGTTGTTTGCTATTTCACATTCCGCTTGATTAACGTCTATGATATGTTTTCCCGAAGACCTCGGTGTATGTGACAAGTTATTCATTATAATATGACCATATCCCGGCACGTCAACCGCTTCCGATGCAGTCTTCCTGTTCAACATACAGAAATTGGACGGGTTCTGATAACCCGTATTATTATACCACGCTATCCCTCCTAAATGATGATTGGCATAAAACCCCTTATTCTTATTCATATAAGCAAGGCAGTACTGAACAATGTGCATAGGAATCACACTTGGTGCTTTAGGACTATCACTCATCCCATATCCCCCGGACTTAAACCCAGTGCCGTCACCCGCCTTTACTCCCTCTTTCGTATATCCATTCAAGAAAGACCAACAGTTATCAATGGTAAAAACCGCCTGGCAGTTAATCAAATCAAAACCATCATCACTGTTATACCACGCACGACACCCCCGGAATACATTGCCCGTATATTGGGGAGAAGTGAGATGTCCACCGAATCCATCTACATTTCCACCTTTACCGCCGTCGGATACAGGATCATAATTATTATAGGCATCGCAATTCAGCACCAGATTGTTCTTACCCGTCACTATATAGAAGCCGATCGCCATACCGTCATGCATCGACAGATGTTCGTAGATATTATCACTTCCACCTTCATTGCGAAAACATTCGGACTGGGTATGTCCCACAATAGTTACTTGTGTTCCCACCACCTCTATATTTCTGAAATGCAAATAAGAGCCACTTACATAAAACACAATAACACGTTCATTTTCCGGCTTTACCGCCGAAAGGTCAAAAACCGGACGCTCATTTTTATAACCGGAGTAACAAATTCGTTTGTCCGGTCCAGTTCCACTCTTTGACATTTTAAATACCCGGCTCCAAGTAGTACTTCCCGCAGTATAATGTTCCATTATCTCCGCTTCCGTCACTCGATATGTACCTTGCCGGATATATACAGTATCTCCTGCCATCACTTTTGATTGTGCTTTGCCCAACGTGGCAAAAGGCTTATCAATCGTCCCACTGTTTGAATCGCTTCCATTAGTAGCCACAAAATAATTCGTAGCCGAAAGAGAAAAGAGGAAACATCTTATAAAAAAAAGAAGAAGGCTAATGCGTTTCATGGTATATCAAGTATTATGTAGCAGCAAAGCTACTGTTTTTTATACCATAAGAGCTGTAATATCGTACGCAAAGAATAGAATTTTGTGACAATAACGTCTATATCATTTACTTTTCATAACATATCCAAGATAAAACATAATTTATCTTGAACAAAAAAAGAAAAAAGATGACTCTTCTTTCATAATCTTCGTCAACGTTCTTAATAAACTATTGAAGAGTTTATTATAAACGGTATCCAAGTTTATTATAAACGATGAATCTCCGAATTAAGGATATAACCGTGATTTTTCGCAACAAAAAAGGCTGCAAATCCCATAAAGATTCGCAGCCTTTGGCTCATACAGAAACTCTCACAGCTTAACTACTGTAAGGACTTCCTGATATATTGTCATCATATTGTACTAGTTTCTTTTTCATTCTTTTTAATCAAACCTTTTATCCATTGATATTCACACCTACAAATATACAACATAAAAAAGGCTTTGTCAAGAGCTTCCTGCCTGTAAGGAGAATTATTTGTAATTAATCTCAATCTTACTATCTATATTATCCGTTTGCCGCAATCGGCTTTTATCTTTTACCGTCAAATGAATATCCTGTAACTGGAAATTCTTTCCATAAGTTATCTTTCCGACAGATTCCACCTCCGCATTAATGTTAGACAGATAAAAATTCTCGATGCGATGACTTGCGCTCCATCCCGAAGCGGAAATAAAACGTTTTGCTCCATCTGCTTTTACGTGAGAGAAATACACATTACGAAAATGAGGATACCCCTTTTCCTTCGGCTCTACCGGAGTCAACATAGTAGTCCAGTGTTCAGGAACATCTTTTCCTTCATATTCTTTCGGCAAGGCAGAATAACTATATTTCGGATTCCAGTTCAAATCGACAGACAGGATATGAGTCACACTATCAGCCTCAACACGCGTCATATAGATATTCTCGACCGTTCCGCCACGGTTCATGGATGATTTCAGACGCAATGTCGTTCCTGTGCCATACGCTATCAAATCATGAGCCAGTACATTGCGGATAGAACCGGAAGTCTCACTTCCGCAAGTCAGTAAGCCCGCACCTTTACGGGCGATACAATTACGAACCACCACATTCTCCGTCGGACGATTCACACGCAGTCCATCCGCGTCACGCCCTGCCTTAATACAAATATTATCATCGTTGCAATCCACATCACAGTTTTCTACCAGAATATTGGTGGATGAATCAATATCAATGCCATCCGTACTTGGTCCGTGACCTCCTACATTATTATTAATAGTAAGTCCGCTCACCGAACAATGATCCGAATACAAAATCTGACAAGCCCAGAATCCCGTACGCACCAACGTAAAGTCTTTCAACGTGATATGCTTGCTGTTGGAAACCAGTACTCCTCTCACCCGCTTGCAATCATAATCCACAATCCAGCGCAGATTCTTCTTCTCATATTCTTCCCGCATCGCCCAATATTTATCCCAGAATACTTTTCCGCGGCAATCGATAAAACCTTCCCCCGTAAGAGCGGCATTTTCCGCATCCATTATATTGATAACAGCCGAAGGCCATGTCATTTCGATACCGGCAATGCGGGAAGGAAATTCCGGATAGTCCTGAATATTATCACTCGCAAGCAAGGTAGTACCTTTACTAAGATGCAGGTTCACACCACTCTTGATAAACAAAGCACCTATTTTATAATACCCCGGAGCAACAACTACCGTGCCTCCTCCCTGTTGGTGACAAGCATCAATAGCGGCCTGGATAGCAGGAGTACTAAATACGGAAGTGTCATTCCGCAACCCGAACTTTCCGGCATCCCATTCTGTGTTTTCCGGAGTCCTCTGCGCCCCCACCTGATCGGCCCACGACAAATCCGGCTCTGCAGATACACTTCCCCAATCATAAGCAGGAATCGTCTTTTTCGGAGTTGTAAAACCAATCAAGGCCAATAGTACAATAGATAAAAGATACTTCATAATTACTTCTTTTAGTTCATGTTGCAAAATTATCGCATATCATCAAAGAGGTAATGGACGGATGTACGCAAAAGATAGAATATTATATCATACGGATAATTAATTTGAAAGGGTGCACAATTGTATATAGTCTTTGTACATTTCTCCATTTCATACATTCAAAAAAGGAGTAATTTTGCGAGTGAATAAATATAATAAGGTCCAAACCGATGAAACAAATATGAGAAGAATTGCAATTTATCTATTGTGCATATTCATGTTGCTGCCTGTTGCAACAATGACAGCACAACCTGGTTATAACTACTCAAAGTTACAACGGGAGAAACTAAACCGCGGCGTAGTTGCCATTCGCGAAAACCCTTCAGAAGTAATCGTTTCGTGGAGGTATCTTTCTTCCGATCCGATACAGACCGGTTTCAATGTGTACAGAGACGGGAAGAAACTGACAGACACTCCCATCACAGTCAGCACCCTGTTCCGTGATAAGAATAACAGTCAGAAAACGGCTGTTTACGAAGTGCGTCCTGTTCTAAAAGGCAAGGAGACGCATCATATTGACGGTACATACACACTCCCGGAAAACGCGCCTCTCGGCTATCTGGAAATTCCCCTGCAAAAACCGGCCGACGGAGTAACTCCGGCAGGTGATACCTACACATACAGTCCCAATGATGCTTCCATCGGTGACGTAGACGGTGACGGCGAATACGAAATTATTCTCAAATGGGACCCCAGCAATTCACACGACAATGCACATGAAGGCTATACAGGCGAAGTATACATCGATTGTTACCGAATGAACGGAGAACAACTATGGCGTATCAACTTGGGTAAAAACATACGTGCAGGAGCTCATTATACTCAATTTATGGTGTACGATCTGGATGGTGACGGCAAAGCGGAAGTAGTGATGCGGACTGCCGACGGAACAGTGGACGGAAAAGGAAAAGTAATTGGAAATGCTGATGCAGACTATCGCGAAGCCGGTACTTTTGACCCAAGCAGGAATCAAATGATGAAGCAAGGACGTATTCTGAAAGGCAAAGAATACCTGACTGTTTTTTCAGGAGACACCGGTGAAGCCTTACATACCATCGACTATATCCCTGCCCGCGGCAACGTTGCCGACTGGGGAGACGCAAAAGGTAACCGAAGCGACCGCTTCCTGGCTTGTGTAGCCTATCTTGACGGAGTACACCCAAGTGTTGTCATGTGCCGAGGCTACTACACACGCACCGTTCTGGCGGCCTTCGACTGGAACGGAAAAGAACTGAAGAACCGATGGGTATTCGACAGCAACCATCCCGGATGCGAGCAGTACGCCGGACAAGGAAACCACAATCTGCGTGTAGGCGATGTGGATGGTGACGGATGCGACGAAATCATTTACGGTTCCTGTGCTATCGACCACAACGGCAAAGGACTTTATTCTACCCGAATGGGACATGGAGACGCCATCCACCTGACACATTTTGACCCTTCCCGTAAAGGTCTGCAAGTATGGGACTGCCACGAAAACAAACGTGACGGAAGTACGTACAGAGATGCCGCCACCGGAGAAGTGTTATTACAGATAAAAAGCAATACCGATGTAGGACGTTGTATGGCCGCCGACATTGACCCGACTCATCCGGGTGTGGAAATGTGGTCAGGAGATTCACAAGGAATTCGAAACGTAAAAGGAGAAATCATAGCCCCTAAAATGAGAAATATGCCGACCAATATGGCTGTCTGGTGGGATGGAGACCTATTACGCGAACTATTGGATAGAAACATGATTATTAAATACGACTGGGAAAACAAAAAGTTTGTTCCGCTTGTCAAATTCACAGGAACTCTTTTCAACAATGGAACGAAATCGAATCCTTGTCTCCAAGGTGACATTATAGGCGATTGGCGGGAAGAAGTACTCGTACGCTCCGAGAACAACGCTGCTCTCCGGCTCTACGTTTCGACTATTCCGACCGAATACAGATTCCACACCTTCCTTGAAGAACCGATATACAGAATCAGTATCGCTACCCAAAATGTAGGCTATAACCAGCCAACACAACCGGGATTCTATTTCGGACCGGACCTTATAAAAATGAAAGGTACTTTCAGAGGATATCAATTCAAGTAAGTTAAGAGACTATCATGAAACACAAATTATTTCTTTTCACATTTCTCCTGGCTATACTGTCCGCCATTAATATACAGGCATCCGAACGCAAAAAATACAATTTCAACAGCGAATGGAAGCTGCGGATAGGAGACTTTCCTAAAGCCAAAGATACAAAATTCGACGACAGTAAATGGAAACAAGTAACTTTGCCCCATGCCTTCAATGAAGATGAAGCATTCAAACTTTCCATTGAACAATTGACAGATACAGTGGTATGGTATCGCAAGAGTTTCCAGATTCCGGAACTGAAAAGTAATCAGAAAGTATTCGTCGAATTTGAAGGAGTACGCCAACGCGGAGACTTCTATCTTAACGGACATTATCTAGGCAGACACGAAAACGGTGTTATGGCGGTAGGGTTCGACCTGACTCCACATATCAAAGAGGGTGAGAACGTGATTGCCGTTCGCACCGACAACGACTGGATGTACAGAGAAGAAGGAACTAACTCTAAGTTCCAGTGGAACGACCGCAATTTCAATGCCAACTATGGCGGTATTCCTAAAAACGTCTTCTTGTACGTTACTGATAATGTATATCAGACTCTTCCCCTATATAGCAACCTGAAAACGACAGGCGTATACGTCTATGCCCAAGACTTCGACATCCAAGGACGCAAAGCTACGATTCATGCCGAATCGGAAGTCAGAAATGACAGTAAAGCTACCCGGCAATTCAGCTATCAGGTGACTATACTTGATGCCGACGGCAAACTAATGAAAACTTTCCAAGGTGATAAAGTGACTTTGAAAGCCGGAGAGACTAAGACGGTAAAAGCATCTGCCATCCTTCATAATCTTCACTTCTGGAGTTGGGGATATGGTTACTTGTATACGGTAAAAACCGCTTTGAAAGATGATAATAATCAGATATTCGACGAAGTCAGTACCCGCACCGGCTTCCGCAAGACCCGCTTCGCGGAAGGAAAGATATGGTTGAACGACCGTGTTATCCAAATGAAAGGGTATGCACAGCGCACCAGCAACGAATGGCCGGCAGTAGGTCTGTCCGTACCTGCCTGGTTGAGCGATTTTTCTAATGACCTGATGGTGAAAGGAAACGCGAATCTGGTTCGCTGGATGCACGCTACTCCGTGGAAACAGGATGTAGAATCCTGCGACCGTGTAGGTCTGATACAGGCAATGCCTGCCGGAGATGCAGAAAAAGACCGTGAAGGACGTCAATGGGAACAACGGGTGGAGTTGATGCGAGACGCGATTATCTACAACCGTAATAATCCGAGTATCCTGTTCTACGAATGTGGCAACAAAGCCATCAGCCGCGAACACATGATAGAAATGAAAGCTGTCCGCGACAAATACGACCCGTTCGGCGGACGTGCCATCGGATCACGTGAAATGTTGGATATCCGCGAAGCGGAATACGGTGGCGAAATGCTGTACATCAACAGAAGCGAACATCATCCGATGTGGGCGACCGAATATTGCCGCGACGAAGGTTTAAGAAAGTACTGGGATGAATATAGCTATCCTTTCCACAAAGAAGGTGACGGACCACTTTATAAAGGACAACCGGCCACTGACTATAACCGCAACCAAGATGAACTTGCCATCACCATGATAGCCCGCTGGTATGATTATTGGCGTGAGCGTCCCGGAACGGGTAACAGAGTCAGCTCCGGCGGTACTAAAATTATCTTCTCCGACACCAATACCCACTACCGGGGTGCGGAAAACTACCGAAGAAGTGGAGTGACGGACGCGATGCGTATCGAAAAAGATGCTTTCTACGCACATCAGGTAATGTGGGACGGATGGGTAGATACGGAAAAAGACCAGACCTACATCATCGGACACTGGAACTATCCGGATAATACGGTAAAACCTGTGCAGGTAGTATCTACCGGAGAAGAGGTGGAGCTTTTCCTGAATGGTAACTCCCTGGGTAAAGGCAAACGCCAATACAATTTTCTCTTTACTTTCGACAACGTAGCCTTCAAACCGGGCAAACTGGAAGCTGTCAGCTACAATAAAGCAGGGAAAGAAATCAGTCGTTATGCTGTAAATACAGCCGGTGAACCTGCCAGTCTGAAACTTACCGCTATCCAAAACCCCGAAGGCTTTCATGCAGACGGTGCGGATATGACATTGATACAGGTGGAAGTGGTAGATAAAGACGGACAACGTTGTCCGTTGGACAACCGCACTATTCAGTTCACACTCAAGGGTCAGGCGGAATGGCGCGGAGGTATCGCTCAAGGTAAAAACAATCATATTCTTGATACAAACCTTCCGGTAGAATGTGGTATCAACCGCGCACTGATCCGCAGCACGACGGCTGCCGGAAAAGTAACTCTGACAGCACAGGCTAAAGGACTTCTAAGTGCCTCTCTCACATTGGAAACGGTGCCTGTAAAAGTGACCGGAGGTTTGAGTACCTATCTTCCGCAGGCCACTTTGAAAGGCAGACTGGATAGAGGAGAAACACCTTCTACCCCTTCTTACAAAGACAGCAAAAAGGGTGTACGAATCGTTTCGGCAAAAGCCGGTTCCAACAATAATGATGCTGAAAAAAGCTACGATGATATCGAACTGACCGAATGGAAGAATGACGGTAAACTAAGCACTGCATGGATTACCTATACATTGGAAAGAGATGCCGAAATAGACGATATATGCATCAAACTGCAAGGATGGCGTTCACGAAGTTACCCGCTGGAAGTATATGCCGGCAACACCTTGATTTGGAGCGGAAACACGGATAAAAGCCTGGGATATATTCATCTCAATGTAGAAAAGCCCGTACGTGCTAATACGATAACCATCCGCTTGAAAGGAAACACCAGTGACAAAGATGCTTTCGGACAGATTATCGAAGTAGAGGCTATAGCGGCCAATACAATGGAATTGGAAAAAAGCAGTAGCAAACACCAGTTGAGAATCATCGAAGTTGAGTTTCTCGAAACAATCAAATAAAAAAGTTCCGGCAATGTTGTTTATTTGCCTGCCATCAAGTATCTTTGTTCATAAACTGAATTTTAACGCTTATGTGTAAACAACCGGATATCCTAGAAAGTGAAAAGATTCACTTTGCAGTCATGGCAATAGAAGCTGGAGCACGCGAAATGGGAATTTCTCCTATGGAAATGCGCCGACGTTTAGAGAAAATGAATCTAATCAAACGTCTTCTACTGGACAATTACGAAGTGATGCACACACAAAGTCTAAAACATGTAGGCGAGGATGTGGTCGAGGCTTTGAAGAACTGGGAGGCACAGGAGGGCGAGAAGGGATGAAAATAACACTTTATCATGGCTCCACCCTTTCTATAGAGCATCCCTTAGCCAAAGTGGGACGTGCCGATTTAGATTTCGGTAGAGGTTTTTATCTAACCTCACTACGCTCACAAGCAGAACAGTGGGCTGCCCGCGTACAACTATTACGGGCAAGTACTACTGCATGGATTAATGTATACGAATTTGATATGGATGCAGCTATAAAAGCTGTATTCAAGCTACTTCGTTTTGATGCTTACGATCAGCATTGGTTGAATTTTATTGTCGCTAGTAGGAATGGAAAACAGCCTTGGAAAGATTATGATATTATAGAAGGAGGCGTAGCAAACGATCGGGTTATTGACACCATAGAAGATTACCTTAACGACATTATCACCATAGAGCAAGCCCTCGGGCAATTGGTATATGCACAACCTAATCATCAGATATGTTTGCTCAATCAGCAACTCATTGATACATATCTACATTTTGATAATAGTTTTCCACTGGATACTATGGACAGAAAAGGAGGTAACAAATGAGAGAACAAGTACTTTGGAGAAAAATCAGTCGCATCGTCCTATTATTATCAGCCCGATTGGAGATAAGCCCGGAAAGAGCATTAAATCTGTTTTATGAAACGAATGTATGTGCCATGTTACATGACTCCCGTTACGGACTGCATCTAATGAGTGATACTTATATTATAAATGATGTATTGCGTGAATTACAAGACAAGCAGTAATTTTAGAATATATTATGATACCAAGCAAACAAAATCTCTTCTTTTCATACCGTTCCTTTTTGAATCCTTATCACTCATTTTTTTCATTTATTCCTTCATTATTCACACCACGCTGATAAACCGATGGTGCCACCCCAAACTGTGCTTTAAAGCATTTGCTGAAATAAAAAGGATCACTGATGCCTACCTTGTAAGAGACTTCCGCAACCGTTAGATTATCTTCTGACAGCAACAACTCCGCCGCTTTCTTCATTCGCACCACACGCAAATATTCATTAGGCGAATATCCTGTTACGCCGCGTAATTTCCGATAAAAAACGGTTCGTCCCAACTTCATAAGCTGCGCAAACTCATCAATAGAAAATTCCGGGCGGGCAAGATTCTGTTCGAGAATGGCAGCCAAGCGGTCTGCAAATTCTTTATCCCGTTCGGTAGTACACATAGCCGGTCGCACAATACCCGGTTCGTTGGAGAACTTCTCACGCAATTTATCACGCTGTTCGATCAAACGGAATACACGTGCCAACAGCAGTTTAACGCTGAATGGTTTGGCGATGTATGCATCCGCACCTGCCTCAATTCCTTCCAGATGCTTTTCCGGTGAGTTCAACGCGGTCAGAAGGATAATGGGAATATGACTCGTATCAAAATCTGTTTTTAGTTTCTTGGTCACTTCAAATCCGGTCATTCCCGGCATCAGAACATCACAGATAATCAAATCAGCATCATACGTACAGGCCTTTTCAAATCCGGACGTGCCGTCGGCAGCCACTTCCACTTCAAAGTATGCGCCGATTTCTTCCCGTAGAAACTCACGAATATCATTATCATCTTCAATAATCAGCACTTTCCGTTTATTCAAAGGAGCAGCCATCTTTTCCGGGTCAGGAAGCTCTTCCGAAAGCTGTAACAAATGATGTGCATGACCGTCCGCCTCTTTCAGCAATACGTTGCCCGGAACAAGGAAGTCTTTCTCCGAATACACCGTCTTATCTGTCGGAATACATACGGTAAATACAGAACCGCCACCTTCATTGTCTTTATACTCAATCGTACCTTTATGCACCTGCACCAGTTCGTGGCTCAAATGCAGACCGACCCCAATACTGTCACCGGAGAAATTACTCTGCATAAACCGCTTGAACAATTCATTCTGTTTCTCTTTAGGAATCCCTACTCCCGTATCCGAAACCTGAATCTGCAATGTTTGCTTCCCTTCGTCCACATTCACCGAAAGAATAATCGTTCCGTTGGAAGGGGTATATTTAAATGCATTTGAAAGCAGGTTATAAGTCACCTTATCCAAATTTCCTTTATCAATAAACATCTTATAAGATGGCACCGAAGGCAAGAAACGGAAGTTCATATTCTTCTGTTCCGCCACGTCGCCGAAACTCAAAAATATTTCATAAAGGAAAGAGATGACATCTGTTTCCTCTAAAGAAAGCGCCAGTTTATTATTCTGCATCTTTCTGAATTCCAATAACTGGTTGATGAGCCTCAACATACGTTGCGTACTCTTATCCATTGTTTTCAGAGGATATATCAATTCGCGCGGAATATCTGTGACACGCTGGATTTTCTCCAAAGCTCCCTGGATTAAGGTAAGCGGAGTACGGAATTCATGAGAAATATTGGTGAAGAAGACCAGCTTATATTCAGTCAGTTGCTTCTCTACGTTAATACGGTTACGCAAACCATTAAAGTTCCGGACGATGCGGAAGGCAAAATACAAGGCTACCATCAATAACAGAACATAGCACAACATTGCCCAGGTAGTCTTCCAAAACGGCGGGACGATTACAATCTTCAGTGTAGTCTCACTGTCGTTCCATATACCCGATCCATTGCTGGACTTGACATGAAGTATGTAGGTTCCCGGATTCAGATACTTAAAGGAGGCGAAATTCAGTGGAGAAGGAGCACTCCATCCCTGGTCGTAGTTTTCCAACCAATACATATATTTCGTATGTCCGCTATCCGAATAGTCGAAAGTGGAGAAATCTATCAGGAATGAGTTTTGAAAATATTTCAGCGTAATTTCATCCGAATAAGCAAGAGACTGTTTTAAAGGAGAATCCTCCATCTGCGGATTCATCTGGGTCCCATTGACGTACAAATCAGTGAAAACAACCGGAGAAAACGTTTCACTATCTTGTATCTTTTCAGGGTCGATCACAATTAATCCATAGTTTGTACCAAAAAGCAATTTCCCATCTTCACGCATACAGGCACTATTCTCACTATACACATTTCCTAAAGTATAGGAAGAAAAGAAATAGTTCTCAAAAGAACGGGTGGACGGGGTGAACTTGGAAATTCCATATTCAGTCGCTACCCAAAGGTTTCCTTTTCTATCTCCCAAAACAGACTGGATCACATCATTGACCAACCCTTCGGAAGTTCCGTAATGCTCATATTTCAATGAATGATAGCCGTCCTGCGGCGTACAGAGGTTCAGTCCCGAACCGGAAGTACCAATCCACATACGTCCTTTCGTATCACGATAGATACATTTGATTTCATTACTGCAGAATTTTCCGTTTGTATAACTGAAGAGATGATAATTATCACCATCCGCAATCAGTGAGTCCGGATGAAAGATACAAATCCCCTCACTGGTTCCTACCCAGACCATTCCGTTTTCATCTTCTTCTATCACACGCACCATCCTCATTCCGAACGTTTGCTGGAAGAAATGCCGAAATTTATATTTCCCGTCAGAAGTAGGTTCAGCCAATTCGAGCCCCCCGCCGAATGTACCCACCCACATACGGTCTTTACGATCGCGATAAATAGCAAAAACGTTATTATCCGACAATGAAGTCGGGTCGGACGGGGTATTATAATACCAGGTATCTCCCACCTTCAATCCATTACCACGGGTTCCAGTCCACATCCGTCCCTGGCGATCTTCAGCGATTGCATAAATATTGGAATGGAAATATTGATTCGTCATTTTCGACTGAAGATTCGCGTCAAAAGTATAAAGTCCGCCTTTACGCGTACCTACCCAAATATCGCCATTAGACATCTTGGTCAACATACGGATGGTATTCGAACGGTCGAACAGTTCACGGGACTCGGGATAGATGCGAGAAGTTCCTTCATTCAACACTGAAATGCGGGATAAACCCGAATATTCCGAAGCTACCCAGATGCCACCAGCACGATCTTCCATGACATATTGCAGGAAATCCGAACTGATATGACTTTGATCGTTGATGTTGGCAACGAAATGTTCCAGTTTATCTTCGGCTGTGTTATAAGCAAAAAGCCCATTCCCATAGGTCGAAATCCAGATGATTCCGCGGGAATCATGTACGATATGATAACGTTCGAAGTCGATGTAACTGATCTTGTCTTGAGGGATCAACTGGAAATCTTTACTTTCACCGGTTGCGGCAACCACGTAGGTGAGGCGTCCTGTATGATTATATATCCAATAGTCTCCGTGGTTGTCGCGAATCAGTTCGCCCTTTTTAATATTCAGACGAGGATCAGCGGCTACTTCTCCGGTCGTAAAATCATAAGTATATACTCCGGTCGTAGTCAGAATCATCCATTTATCTTTCAACAAGAAATTTCCGGTAGGCGACGTCTGCCCTGCAACGGTTGAAAGGGCAGCCAGCTTCTGCATCTTCTGCGTAGCCGAATGGTAATAATAAATATCTCCATCTGCCGTAAGGAAATACATGTCATCCTTATAAGCCAGAGAAGAAGTGAAATGAATCAACCGGTCTTCTATCCGATATTGTCCGTTGGAGACAGAAACTAATCCGCATTGAGTGCCGATCCAGATACGTCCACTGGCATCTTCATTCACGAATTTCACCCGGTTGTCCGGCAGGTTTCCACGTTCTGTCCTGAATACGGTGGATGTCATTTCACCGTTTTTCTGATGCACCATACGTCGGCAACCATTGCCTTGATGTGATAACCATACGTCTCCGTTGGCTGTAACAAATACAGTAGAGTAATTCTGCCTTAACTCGCCGCAACCCGTATAATCAACAAAACGGGCACGTTGCAAATCATAGCAGCTATATAGTTCAGGTGTAGTGGAAATCCATAAAAAGCCATCTTTATCTTCTGTGAGATCGTAAATCCGGTTGTCGGCCAAAGACACTTTATCTCCGGCTTCCGGACGAAAGGTCAGGAAAGAGTTGCCATCATAACGACTTAATCCGTTCAAGGTAGCCAGCCACAAAAAGCCTTTGCTATCCTGATAGATGTATCGGATAGAGTTGTTGGGAAGACCATCACTAGTTCTCATTTGTGTAGAACGAAGCTCTATTGCACTATAGGCATTCAGTACAAAGCTAACAAGGAAAGTGAAGACTAAAAGGTGTCTTTGCGTCATAAAGATTCCAAGATTAATAATAAATGTTGGACAAAAATAATCAAGATAGTTGAGATAATAAAAGAAACACTCCATTAAATAGTAGGAAGTGAATATGCTAAAGGACAATTATTACCATTTTTTAGACGCGGATTACACGGATGACGCGGTTTTTTTATTCTTAAATCTGTGTCATCCGTGTAATCCGCGTCTAAAAAATTACAGACTGATAGAATTACTGAAAACTCAATCCATGTGGAATACTTCCGGCAAAGGAATGGATACCGGTGAGTTATCCGGATTCACTTCCATGATATCCGCCATATAGTCCCACCATTTCTGTACGATTTCCGTATTGCCTAAATCCTGCGAACCTGCTCCCCCTTCCGTTTTTTGGAAAGCAAACAGGATATTTGTTTCTTTATCCCAATAAATCGAATAGTCCGACACTCCATTCTGTGAAAGCAGTGCTTTCAGTTCGGGCCAGATGGCAGCATGTCTTTTTTCATATTCGGCTTCACATCCGGGTTTCAAATACATTTTAAATGCTTCTCGTTTCATGGTTTCAATCTATTTAAAGTTAATCTTTCTTTTCTTCTGTGTCGATAGCAAAAATAGGTGCTGTCGTCTTTTGTTTCACCTGGTAGTATTGAACGGCACTGTCATTCATCTTCGGATATTGATTTTTCAACAAGCGAATCATTTCCGCACCTGCCCAAAGAACCGGTCCGTAACCATGAGCCGCATATACATTGACCGGACGGTAATAGTAAAAAGCAGGGTCGAAAGCCATTCCCGTACCGACACAGGTGCCTTCCACTTGCCCCTCCGCATTTATCTTGCCGGCTACGGCATGCCATCCCAGATGAGCAACCGGTCCGTAAGCAATGGCGTCAATCCATCCTTTATTGATGGCGTGTGCCAGACAGTATACATATATTGCAGTAGCGGAAGTTTCCAGGTAAGAATCATTCCGGTCGAGCAGTTGGTGCCAAAGTCCTTCTCCACTTTGTAAGGCTGTCACTCCACGTACATGAGCCCGGAAATAATCCATCACTTTCGCACGTTGAGGATAGTCTTCCGGTAGAACGTCGAGCAGTTCGCAAGCCGTCAACATAGCCCAACCGTTGGCGCGCGCCCAACAAAAAGCAGGATGATCGCTACTGCTTTCCACCCATCCGTGACGATACAGTCCTTTTTCGGGGATAAACATGCGGTCGGCAAATTGTAGGAATTGTCTCACTGCTTCTGCCAGATATTTATCTTTCTGCTCCTTGTCATAATAACTCATTTGTGCTACTGCCGGAATACCCATAAACATATCATCCAGCCAAAGAGTGTTATGCTGCGGACGGTTGCGTGCAAAAGTTCCATCTGCCAGACGATACTCTTTATTAATGATGAAATCAAAATAATTACATATCAGTTCATCCACAGGAAGCGAGGGATCTTTCAAACGAACTTTCACCATCGCCGCGCATACAGCTCCTGCGTCATCCAATGCGTGCGGAGTGAGGATTTGAAGCAACTGCGGGTCCGTTGTACCCTTTTCTTTATAAACACGCTTGAAATGCGGTGCTACTTCGGCCAGAAACCGGAAACGATTCTGTACATAATCCATATAGCGTATGTCGCCCGTAGCTTCGGATGCCGCTATCAAGGCAGAGTAGGTCACTCCCCATTCATAGCTTGCCAAACGGAAAGCTCCACGCTCCAGTTGTGCCTCCTCTCCCATCGTTGTATAGTCGGTAATCACTTTACCCGTATTCTTGTCTACCACACGGGCGGGAGTCTCCTTATCTATATAAGCAAATACACGGTCTACCTCTTTCTTTACCTGTTCCGGTGTCAAATCACCATACGTGCCCTGATAAGCAGGTTGCAATAAATGCAAAGGGGTGTTTGAGTCATTCACTACAGTTTTCTTTTTCTGTGCGCTGACAGGCAAAGCTATCAGCAACAAAGCAATGGCTATGATACGAATATTCATATTTTATTTTTTAGGTATTTTACATCCTCTGAATAGGGTTCCCTGCAAATCCGGTCCAAAGTAGAATCCCGGTTGTGTCGGCTGGTTGTAAGCTACGTTCTGGGTAGCGATACTGATGCGATAAACAGGATCCTCCAAAAAGGTGTGGAAGCGGTAATCAGTGGGAATGGTAGAGACATAAAGCCGCAAAGCGGTATTATCGGCTGTGCGCAACAGTACTTCTTCCCGCCAGTCGCCTACAATATCCCCTTGCAGGCAAGGTGTTGCCTTCGTTCCGTTGTTGGAAAGAGCTCCTTCGAAAATGGCTATACGCTCACAGACTCCTTTCTTCCAATTATATTTGCTGACTATATTTCTATCCAATAGTTCGCGCAGTAAATCACCGTCCCACCAGACAGCCATATTACATGACAATCCTCTGACACGGGCTTTCACCACTTCTCCTTTTATATTTCTTATTCCTCCGGAAGCAAGAGACCACATTTCAACGCCCGGTTGGGTCGGGTCAATATCAGCCGCCATGCAACGCCCGACATCTGTACTATCTTTTATCTGGAAAAGAATTTCTCCGGTTGCCGCATCTCTGTACGTACTTCCGTCACGCTTGTTTTCGTGACAGTCCCATACTTGCAACCCTTTGCGGGAAGGATCGAAATGAGTCAGATGAATCGCGTCTCCATGTCCCATCTTCGTTGTGTACAATCCTTTGCCGTTATGGTCGATGGCACACGAACCGTAGATAATCTCATCGCATCCGTCACCGTCTACGTCACCTACCCGAAGGTTATGATTACCTTGTCCGGCATAGTCTTCACAACCGGGATGGTTACTGTCGAAAATCCAGCGTTCTTTCAGTTCCTTTCCATTCCAGTCGTATGCTGCCAATACTGTACGGGTATAATACCCACGACACATCACAACACTAGGATGGATGCCGTCGAGATAGGCAACGCAAGCCAAAAAGCGGTCACTACGATTACCACGATTGTCTCCCCAGTCCATCAGGTTTCCTCTTTCTGGTACGTAATCAATTGTTTGCATCGCTTCTCCTGTCAGTCCGTTGAAGACAGTCAGATATTCCGGTCCGGTCAAAATACGTCCCTGTTCATTCCGATAGTCAGCTTGCGCATCTCCAATCACTTTTCCTTTTCCGTCCACTGTTCCGTCGGCGGTTTTCATTACTACTTCCGCTTTACCGTCACCATCGAAGTCAAACACCATAAACTGGGTGTAGTGTGCACCGGCACGTATATTACGTCCCAGATTAATGCGCCATAAATGTTGCCCGTTTAATTTATAACAATCGAAATATACCTCTCCGGTGTAACCGTCATGCGAATTATCGTGTGCGTTCGACGGATCCCATTTCAAGATAATCTCATATTCCCCGTCACCGTCTACATCGCCGATACTGGCATCATTAGGAGCATAGAAATAACTTTGCCCTGCCGGAGTCGTACCGTTTTCAGGACGATTCAGCGGGATATTCAGATAACCTGCCGGAGCATCGGACGGCAATTGATAACAGCTTTCCGTTTTTGATTGGATAGCTTTGACGGTATAAAGTACGGATTCCGTACCTTTATATATATCCTGAAAGAAAGTCGCATTTCTTATCGGATATTTGTTTACCTTTTCACCGTTTCTATAAACATCAAAAGATTCGTCCATCGGGTCGGAGGACAGATAACGCCAAGACACGGCAACAGTAGATGGATTCTCTCTGATGGCAATTACACCGCGTCCCAAATGTTCGCGTTTCAGTTTCGAAAAGTCATAGTTCGGCTGCGCCACTACAAAAGCAGCTATCAGACACAGACTTAAAAAAGCACTTATGCATTTCATAGTTTTATCGTTAATCAATTTACAACACAAAAGTAAGCGGCACAGCCTACTTATAAAATAGAATATTGTACAGATCTATGTAGAAATCATCATATAGCCCACTTTTAAACCGCATTATAACTACCTGGTGAACAAAAATGAATATATCTGAACGGAAATCCATTGAAAAAGAAAAGTGCGTCCCTTATCTTTGCCAATGAAAATTAGAATGAACACCCAATTAATAAAACAGAATTATTTCACCATGAAGAAATCACTACTCTCATTCTTTACAGTAACCCTTCTTTGTCTTATGACAGGAAAGCCGGTCATGGCACAAGAGTTACCTGCACAAAAAGAGACTTTAGAGACTATCGTAAAAGTAAACGACTACTTTATGAAAAAGTATGCCGATTACACATTGCCTTCTTTCTATGGCAGAGTCCGTCCAAGCAATATATGGACGAGAGGCGTATATTATGAAGGATTAATGGCTCTGTATGGCATTTACCCGCGTGAGGATTATTATAAGTATGCCTACGATTGGGCTGATTTCCACAAATGGGGAATGAGAAACGGCAATACGACCCGTAACGCAGACGACCATTGCTGCGGACAAACGTATATCGACCTTTATAATATGTGTCCGTCCGACCCAAATATGATCCGGAATATAAAAGCAAGTATCGATATGGTAGTCAACACTCCGCAGGTGAACGATTGGTGGTGGATTGACGCTATCCAAATGGCAATGCCAATCTACGCAAAGTTTGGAAAAATGACCGGTGAACAGAAATACTATGATAAGATGTGGGATATGTATTCTTACACTCGTAACGTGCACGGAGAAGCCGGAATGTATAATCCTAAAGATTGCTTATGGTGGCGCGATCAGGACTTTGATCCTCCTTACAAAGAACCGAATGGAGAAGATTGCTACTGGAGTCGTGGAAATGGCTGGGTATATGCAGCTCTTGTACGGGTATTGGATGAAATCCCTGCCAATGAAACACATCGCCAGGATTATATAAATGATTTTCTCGCTATGAGCAAGGCACTCAAAAAATGTCAGCGTGAAGATGGTTTCTGGAATGTGAGTCTTCATGATCCTACGAACTTCGGAGGCAAAGAGACTTCCGGAACAGCGCTGTTTGTATACGGTATGGCTTGGGGAGTGCGCAACGGATTACTCGACCGCAGAGAATATCTTCCCGTCCTTTTAAAAGCATGGAACGCTATGGTGAAAGATGCCGTACATCCGAACGGATTCCTGGGATATGTGCAGGGAACAGGCAAAGAGCCTAAAGACGGACAGCCGGTTACTTATAAGAGTGTGCCCGACTTTGAAGACTACGGAGTCGGTTGTTTCCTGCTTGCCGGAACAGAAGTTTATAAATTAAAATAACATAGACAGTTTTTTCATTAGGTTTAAAGATAATCATTCATTAGGTTTAGTTAGAGGTTAGTTAGTAGCTAGTTCCCTCACTGACTGTTTAGACACCGGTCAGTGAGGGATTTCAAAAAAACAGATTCATGAAAAACAAATTATTCCCGTATATATGTTGGCTGACGGCCATTACATTCAGTTTGCAACTGCAAGCGCAAAATAAAGTTTCCGCTCCCATGGCAGATGTCAATCAAGTAATTGACAACACGCTGGACAGCCTGAATAAAGCACGTACCTCGCGACCGGAAGCCGGTTCGAGCCGGAAAGGTGACAACCCTGTTCTGTTTCTGGTAGGTAACTCTACCATGCGTACCGGAACTTTAGGAAACGGCAACAACGGACAATGGGGATGGGGCTATTATGCAGGCGATTATTTCGACTCTAACCGGATTACTGTAGAAAATCATGCACTGGGTGGAACCAGTAGCCGTACTTTCTATAACCGTTTATGGCCGGATGTAATCAAAGGAGTACGCCCGGGAGACTGGGTTATCATCGAACTGGGGCACAATGACAACGGCCCATACGACAGCGGACGTGCCCGTGCTTCCATTCCCGGAATTGGCAAAGATACACTGAACGTAACGATTAAAGAAACCGGAGTAAAAGAAACCGTATATACCTACGGGGAATATATGCGTCGTTTCATTCAAGATGTAAAAGCCAAAGGTGCTCATCCGATCCTTTTTTCGCTTACTCCCCGCAATGCTTGGGAAGACAAAGACAGCACCATCATCACACGTGTCAACAAGACTTTTGGATTGTGGGCAAAGCAAGTAGCCGAAGAACAGCATGTTCCTTTTATTGATTTGAATGATATCAGTGCCCGCAAATTTGAAAAGTTCGGCAAGAATAAGGTGAAATATATGTTCTACATCGACCGTATACATACAAGTGCTTTCGGTGCTAAAGTAAATGCTGAATCTGCTGCTGACGGAATACGTGCGTATGAAGGACTGGAATTAGCCAATTATCTGAAACCTGTTGAGAAAGATACAGTGACAGGTTCCAGTCGGAAAGAGGGACGTCCGGTATTGTTTACTATCGGAGATAGTACGGTCAGAAATGAAGATAAAGACAAAAACGGTATGTGGGGTTGGGGAAGCGTAATTGCTGACGAGTTCAATCTAAATAAAATTTCTGTAGAAAATCGTGCGATGGCAGGACGTAGTGCACGTACTTTCCTCGATGAAGGTCGTTGGGATAAGGTATACAATGCCTTGCAACCGGGGGACTTCGTTCTGATTCAGTTCGGACATAATGATGCAGGAGATATAAACAAAGGGAAAGCCCGTGCCGAATTGCGCGGTTCGGGAGATGAGAGCAAAGTCTTTCTAATGGAAAAGACAGGCAAATATCAAGTTGTTTATACTTTCGGCTGGTATCTTCGAAAGTTCATCATGGATGTTCAGGAGAAAGGTGCCATTCCCATCGTTCTTAGTCATACGCCACGCAACAAATGGAAAGATGGAAAAATAGAACGTAATACCGAGTCTTTTGGCAAGTGGACACGTGAAGCTGCGGAAGCTACGGGAGCTTATTTTATCGATCTGAATAAGATTAGTGCCGATAAACTAGAAAAGAAAGGTGTGAAGAAAGCAGCAACTTACTATAATCATGACCATACACACTCTTCTTTGAAAGGAGCGCACATGAATGCGAAAAGCATTGTTGAAGGGTTGAAAAAGAGCGATTGCCCGTTAAAGAATTACTTAAAGTAAGAACATAAGGGATAAAGTACGCTATCTATCCCGTAATCTATTAATAGAAAAGTTACTCTTATCCCTTTGCAAACTTCTTTTGGATTAGTACCAAAGTATCAGTTGCTTAAGACTAATCTATAAACGCAAGTTCCGTTTATAAAAATGCAAGTTTTGTTTTTATAATCAAAAGCTTCATTTATAAAAACAGAACTTGCGTTTATAGTTTATAATAAGTTGATTGTAAGTTTGGTATTAAAAGAAAGGAAGTTTACCCTTAATGCGGAAGAACTTTGCTATTAATAGATTGGGAGGCAACTAGTGCTACTTTACACTCGTTCAGTTATCTATTGGAATAACTTCCTGCATATAAATAGCATCCAAACTCCAAAGAGCAGCATCATTCGTGCTGATGCTCGTACATTCATCTAATAGAGACGGTACTTCCGGCGGAAGTATGGTAGTAATGCGGAAAGGCGGTGCAGGTGTATGTTCCAACCGGGTAAACAAATCTTTCCAGGCTTCTTCAGCCATTTGGGTATTACGCAAGTGATAAGCTGCGTAAGCCATCAGGCGGGAGACACGAAAACGGCTATGGCTAAGCTCCCATGCTTTCTTCTTATAACGTGCAGCATGGTCAAGCCAGGCGTCTTTCCATTCGGGTATATCAATCATACGCATCATTTCATTGGTTATCTCAAATCCGCCCATGATCGTCATTAAATGGTTGGTTGTTTCCAGTTTGGGGTCACATTCGGTTGTGATGATCCCTGTTGACGGATCAAATCCTAGAGCTTTGGGACCGGTAAAAAGGCGGTTAGGCAGAGCGGCAATGCTTTTCATTCCTGCTATTATTTTATCACGATAAGTTGTGTTACCTGTGCGCTCCCATTCTGTCATCCAATTACCGGCATAAGCCAGCCAGTCGGGACCGATACGCAAACGGGCGGGAGCGGTACAAGGATATTCGCTGCGAGGTTGGGCCAGGCGCATAGGGTCCAGTTCATAGAGTTTGTGGTCGGCATCCTTCACTTCAGTCATTAAATCACCGCAACGTTCGTCCGTAGTAAGGTAATAGTAGAAACGGTTCCAGGCGGCCTGGCTGATTCGCGCTTCTTTTGCTCCGCATCCCCAATGACTTACATTATGCCGACTGCCTAATCCGGCATTGGGACCGATATGATAGACATCCACTTCACCTGTATGACGCGTCATAGCTTCTGCCATACGCCAAATATCAATACGCCCGGTACGCAGGAAATTATACCATAGCCACATATTAGAAGCCAGTTCCGTATTGTCCCAGGCAAATCCTCCGACATCGTAACGCCAGGTATGACGAACGGGGTCATAAGCGTGCATCACATCACCATAATTCCAGAAACCGTACCATTTGTTTTGTTCGATTGCTTTCTGATAGAAGTCAATGTAAGCATCCAAGCGGTCTTCTACACGAGTACGGAATGGAGTAGTACGGTCAGGGAGACTCCATATCCCGAAAGCTTGGCGGGCATGAAGATAATTCGGGGTTGGCATCAACAGACTAGGGCTAGAAAATTGTTTGGCATAATCAGCAAAAGCCTTTTTCCCGGTATATCCACTTTGTGGGATCAGTGTAAACGTAGTTGTACGGGCAATGCCGTATGGCGTATTCATGCCCTCCTGAACATCTTCATAGCTGGCATTCAGGTCATGAGCTATACGATCATAATGCCGCAAATCCATAGGTTCGGACTCCGGGCTCCACAACCAGGCGGTAAGGGTAGCTACCGGGGTTCGTGCGTCTGAAATTTCAATAGAAGAGGGATAAGACTGCCAAAAGTCATGCATACAAAGTCCTAATCCTCCGGTAATATCTCCAACAAAAGTATATCCATCGCTACGTGTACCGGAAAAGGTTCCTATCCAGGGATTATCGTTATTGGCACGTTTACGAATGGAGAAAGCATCGGCAGTGAGTTGAGACAGACGGTAATCATTCCATGAAGCCCAGTTATCGAGCAGAGAGCGGTTCTTTTCATCGAAAGATTCATAAGGCGGAATACGTTTGCCTTCCATTTGCTGTTGTTGCAGGGAGGGTTCATCTGTTGGCATCTGTTGTGCGTCCTTCTTTTCATTACTGTTTTTCTTATTATCTGTCTTATTTAAAGTGAGTATGCGACGCCCTACCAATGGTTGTACCGGCTCGCTCCACACTCCTCCATCTGCACACGAGAAAGCAATATGACGATTATACAGAGCTTCACGCATAGGAACGTCGAAACGGATACCTAAACTACGAATGAAATCTTTCTTCTGATCTCCGTCATAGACGAAACTATGTACCATTTTGATCTGTTCACTGCAACCATAAAAGTAGAGACGTACCACAAAAGGAAGCCACTCACGGTTATTCCATTTGTTCATATCAGAGTTATTCGCATAGTTCCCTTCCTCTTCAGAGTGATTCGTATCAATCTCCTTATTCCTGTTCCGATGTATCCCTTCCAACTTTACAAGTGCCCGTACAGAGCCCAGACGTTCTATGGTTACTGATTTTATTTCTCCTATGTAACGAGTAAAAGATATTTGAGATGTATTTTCTTGAATCGGCTCGCTTTGAGTATTACAAATCAGACGCGCTTTCTCTCCTACTTTAGTTCCTTTATATAATAGACTATCAATCAGGAAATCTCCGCGTTGGGGAATAAATACGGAAATTACCCCTGTTTCAATTTGAATATTTTCAGGCGTTTCAGTGATTGCAATAGAAGCATCAGGCTGTTTATTGATAGTTTTTGCTTTCCGGGGGGCTTTTTCTAATGTCAGTCTTTCTGTTCCGGCAGGAATGACTCCGGCAACTCCGCTCCATTTCACGGAACCATCCGGCCAGTAAGCCAACGGCCAAGTATCTACCGGAATCTCTTGATTTCTATCTGTTTTTAGTCGCAATGAAGTTTCAGGAAATAGGTAGCCTTCATCAAAAGGAACTCCGAAGCTTACAGCTTTGTCTTGTTCAGGAGTATTGCCGATCCAATGTAAAGGAACAGTAGACGTTTGGGGTGGCAAACATTCGTAGCGGAAGTTTGTAATACGGGTACGGGATAAGGTGGTACGAAAGCCGAACCATCCTTCTGTCAGAGGTTCGGCATCGCGGAAGTCCACCAGTCTCTTGCCGTCTATGTAATAACTAACCCTATTATTTTCATTTGTTATCTTAATGTGATACCAGTGATTCGCTTTTAGCAAATGTTCGGTATCTGTATATTCTTTCAGTATGGCAGGACGTACCTTGGGATCTGTGATTCCTGCTTCATTGCCGTCATAACGACGGAAGCGTGTAGTAGAGTTATAGTTTCCACCATATCCCATGTAATAGAGTTGCAAAGAATAACAATTCAGAAAGATTCCGCTACGCCACTTCTCACGTTTCCATATATTATCAGGATGTTTGGGGTCCGAAGCCATCCAAAAGCAATTCAGGTCACTCAAGCGGTCTCCTTCTTTTTCTACAACTACACACGCATCATATTCAATGGTTACCCGTCCGCTCATCTTTTCTTTCCTCCATAAGGTAAGGCCTTTAGGAGACAGTATTTCAGCGGTATCACCCTGAAATGTCACTTTATAATCCGGAGATTCCGACTCTACCTTCCAATATTTATGAAACTGGCGGGCGTTGAGGCAGGAAACTTTATTGTTTTGTGCGTTTGTTCCCAAAGTGATGAAGAGGAACAAAAGGATAAAGAGTTTTTTCATATGTATATTTGCTATCTCACCTTACAAAGGTAGGGAGAGCCGTTCAATTAAGAAATAGAATATTATCCATATATATGGCGATTCGTTCAACTATGAAAAAAAGAACAACCCGACAGTTAGCCGGATTGTTCTTTTTCAACAAACTCATATCAAATAAGAGATTTCTTATTCAAAAACCTTTTTATTCTGCTTTTTTCAAAGTTTCAGCACCTACATAGTAACCTAAGTTAGTTCCCTGGTTATATCCCATATTCTGCATCGCTTGAGACATATCATAATTATGATCGGTCATCAAGTGAGGAAGACGGAATTCGGTAGGATGATTCGTGGAGAATATATAAATAGATTTCATGTCACTTGAACCCATTATTACTTCTTCACGATAGTCACCGAGAAAATCACCATAGTAACAAGGATTGTATTTGGTGCTATGGTTACCGTCATTGCTACCGTAAGTTCCAAAATATACCAAACGAGTCTTATTCGTCTTGTTTACATCAGGGTTCTCTTTATAGCTCACGACACAAGCACGGTCCAGCATTTCTCTTGTCGGCTGCCCGCTCCAATAAATGGCTACATTATACAAAACTCCACCACCAATACCTGTAGGATATGTACTGGATACCAATCCACTGCCACTACAACTGAATACCCCTTCCTGCAAAGAAGACCAGTACTCAAAATTCGGGCTATCCGGATCGATATCTGCCACAATACAACGACCGACATCAGTAGTCGAACCCGCTCCATGGCCGGTAATTAAGCCACCATCTCTTGCATCAATCACTTGACATCCATAACCGTGTCCTTGTCCATTATAATTGCCCGGTTCTTCAAATGAAGCAACAATTTGCAATCCTGAACGGTCTTTTATAAATTTGCCAACACATAAACAGTCACCATGACCGTTTCCGGTACACCACAATTCGCTTCCATCATCATCTATAGCCGCAGAACCATACAAGATTTCATCTTTTCCATCATCGTCCAAGTCCGCTACACGAAAACTATGCGAACACATGGACAACCATTTTGAAGAATGTTCGGCTGTATCAAACTTCCAACGGGTTTCCAGTTTATTCCCTTTCAAATCGAGTGCCCATACTTGCCAATTATGATAAATACCTCTACTGATGATCAGACTGGGGTTGCTTGTTCTCACTCCGGTCGCTTCGTCAGGTATACCATCCAGATAAGCCACCCCGATAAAGAAACGGTCCATGCGGTTTCCGTAATCATCTCCCCAATATTCACTCCAATATTTAGCACGCGACGCTTTTGAACCACTTCCACCACGAGGAATATTATCCACCCGGGTAATTTCACGTCCATCATATCCACGGCAAATAGAGATATATTCGGGACCTTCCATTATCAAACCGCAAATTGTATTAATACTTGCTCCCGAATACCAGCCCACAGCGTCAGTCTGACGAATTCGATAATCGTTCACATTACCATAAGCATCGGTAATGACCTTACCATCCCCAAACTTTGTACCTTCTGAAGAGCGGAAAGCTATTTCACATAAACCATCTCCATCAAAATCGTATAAAATATATGAAGTATAATGTGAACCGGAACGAATATTGATTCCCAAATCAATTTGCCACAAAAAAGTACCATCCATCTTATAAGCTTCCAACAAGGTCGAACCATTATTCCATCCCCCCTGGTTGGCACCATCATACGGTTCTCTCTTCACCACAATCTCCAATTCACCGTCACCGTCCAAGTCACCTAGCTGAATATCATCAGGAGAATATGTAATCGACGCATCGGGTACATTCATGTTTAATCTAATCTCATGATAAAACTTTTCTGCCATTTCAGAGGTAAAGGTATAATCGCAAAGCGTTTCAGCCTGATTGGCAAGAGTGACCCGGTATACATTCGTTTTTGATACATCAATATCCGCATCCACCCAAGAAGTAGTATTCGAAATAGGTTTCTCATTCAATTTCACTTCCGTCTCGCCGTCTACCGACTTATAAATATCAAAAGCAACATTAGACGGATCGGTCTTCAGTAATCTCCAGCTAATCAATGCGGATGATATGCCGGAAGAGTTATTGGCGTCAACATTTGGTGCCGGGTCGTAACTAACCCACATTGCACGGCTACCCGTTATAACTTCAGTAGGCAGAGGCGGCAACTCCTCTTCCGTCTGATTGCCATTGTTCACTTCAACGACGGGGTCATTATCCGAGCAGGCAACTATGGCCAGCAGACAAAACAGCCCCAGTATTATATAATGTTTCTTCATTTCTTTCGTTTTTTTATTCTATAAACATCCGTTCTATGCAAGAATATCCTATCACTATTCATCAGCATTCCGGTTGTGGGTTACCACCCCGGATTCTGCTCCAAATTAGGATTCTTAGATTTTTCACTCTGCGGAATCGGGAAGAAATACATCTTATCATCCCAACTTCTTTCTTTTACCTTACGTTCATACGTATAAGTATCATCCCCATTCTTCGTAATCTTCATTTCAACAATGTTCTTGAAATGTTTGTCACCCTCCTTCCAACGACGTACATCCCAAAAACGATGTCCTTCAAAGGCCAATTCTACCATACGTTCATTCTGATATTTCTTCCAGAAAGCATCATTGGTCATCCCTTGAGGGAATCCGGGCATCTCGGCACGCGTACGAACTACTTTGATAGCATCCACAGCCGAAGTTGTAAATTCATTATCCGTTGCATACGGACTACCCAGATACTTATATACAGCTTCCGCATAATTCAAATAGAACTCTCCAAAACGGAATGTAATCCATGAATGATAGGTCTTTGAAGCTGTACCGGCACGTAAGTCTACTGCCGTCTGACAATACTTCTTCAGATAATAGCCAGTCGGAGTTCCGCCACTCAAAGGCTCCGCATTTAGTCCGCCCTGATAGGTTTGCAGAGGAACAGTATTCCAGTTAGGCCACTTTTCGTCCCCATTCTTGGCAATAGTCAGATAGAAACGAGGGTCGCGGTTGGTATAATAAGGATTAGCAGGATCATAGTTATCCAACTCGTCCGGACGCAACCCTGTATCCTTCATCTCATACGCATCCACCAGTGTCTGTGTGGGACAGTTTCCACCTTTACAATTTTCCAACCCTACCGGGAAGTTATATCCCTCAAAAGAATTAGTGGTAGTAGTGGCACGACGGAGAAAAATCAATTCATTAGTAGCGTCATTGTAATTGTCCTTGCTCCAAAGTGATGAATAATCCTCCACTAAGAGTTTTGCCTTTTCAGCAAACCCATTACTGTCATCTAAAATTTCCTTATTGGCTTTAGCTGCACGATACCACAGTTCTCTATTATCAGTCGGATTAAATAAAGGACTTGCCGCATACAATGCTGCACGAGCTTTCAAGGCCAATACCGTTTTACGGTTGGCACGTCCTGTTTCCGCCGGACTACTAGGCAATGCCATATCTCCCAGTTTACTGTAATCGACGATAATCTTATCTTTAATATCATCACATTCGGCTATGATATAATCAAAAATCTCCTGTGCCGGTCTGCGCGATAACGTATTCGATTCTTCGGCTGTTAATATATGGTCGCTAAACGGCACATCTCCATATTGCCGTACCAAGTTAAAGTAGAAATATGCACGAAGGAAACGTACCTCATACTGGTAATTGGTATAGCGGAACATCTGTTGTGCATAATCACTGTTCAAAGCCAACTCGGGAAATGTCAGTCCGGTAAACTTCTCCAGATATAAATTACAATTGGCTATCCCTTCATAACAGGACGTCCACATGCTACTTTTAGCATTCGACGGACTCCAAGAACCATTGTAAAAGTCTTCAATCTGATTTCCCGAATAAGCATATTCGGACTCATCGGTAGCAGAACCAAGAATTGCCCCGCTATAGTTTCCAAAGTCCACATCCATGGACAAATAGATATTTGTTATCAGCCCTCCTACATTACCGAAGTTGAGCTTCACAAAATCCTCATCATAATTATTGTACTCATGATATTCCATCTTATCTGAGCAGGAACCGAGTGCGGCTACACACATCATTCCGTAGATAATGTTTTTCAGTTTCATTCTTTCGCTTTGTTTTTATGATTAAAAACCAATCGTAACACCGACTACTACACTCTTATTCAGCGGAGTCGCTACACCATAACATTCCGGATCTGTCACATCAATATGATCTGAACAGAACAAGTCTGTTCCTCTGACATATAACTTGGCACTCCCCAATATCTTAGTCTTCTTCATCCATTCTTCCGGAAATCTGTAATACACCTCCGCGTTACGTAACTTCAAGAATGACCGGTCCGCCAACCAAACTGTATTAGCCTGATAGTTATTGGCATTACTCTGTGAACTCAAACGAGGATATTTGGCATTTTGATTTTCCGGTGTCCAACGATTCTCATAATAATGAGTAGAAAGTGTCGTATTATTTATCAACGGCCAAAACATACTCTTCGTATTCAAGACAGCAGAATAGTTACCTGTTCCCTGAAACATTACATCTACTCCAATCCCTTTCCATTCGGCTCCCAAATGGAAAGAATAATAAATTTCCGGAGCCGTCGTACTATAACCGATAGCTGTTTTATCATTGGCATCAATGATTCCGTCTCCATTCACATCTTTATATTTTATGTCTCCCGGCACTACCGTACTAAAGTTTTGCGGAAGGCTGTTTGCTATATCTTCTTTATCTTTGAAGAAACCTTCAGCTACCATTCCATATACTTGTCCCAACCGATTTCCTGTTTGCACAAGATTCTTATACAAACGCGGTTCTTCCAGTTGTTCCTTAATTTCATTCTTATTCCAAGCAAAATTACCGCCAAGGTTGAACACTACATCTCCTAACCGTTTCGTATAGTTAAGTCCTAGTTCCACGCCATAGCTATCAACGATTCCGGCATTCTCGAACGGAGCATCTACGCCCAACACATCGGTATATTTTCCTTCGGAAGAGACCCAAATATCTTTTCTCCGTTGGTAATAGCCTTCTGCCGTCACGTCCAGTCCATTGAACAACACGGCATCAACACCAACATTGTATTTATACGCTTTCTCATGTGTCGAATTAGCAGTTGCCAGGCGCCCGATAATAGTACTTCCGAATTCAGAGTCGTAACTACTGTTAAACTTATATTGCGTACCGGTAGTCGTATAAATCTGATCCCAATAGTCATATACGGTAGTACTTCCGTCTTTAGGCAGATAATCAACATTGATCACTCCAAACGAAGCGCGCAATTTCAGGAAGTTCACCCAAGACACATCTTTCAACCATTTTTCTTCCGAAAGCACCCAAGCAGCAGAAATGGTAGGCGAGAAAGCCCATTTATGCCCCGGTGCCAATAAGCTGGAGGCCGAGCCAACCAATGCCAGATCCAAATAATAGCGATTAGAGAAGCCTACATGATTATACCAGGAAACATTTTGCCGATAAATAGTGGTATTCAGACCGTATGAATCACGATATTCATAATCCCATTTCAATTGAGAATACACATCCCACTTTTGGAACGAGCGATTATAATCTACACTACCTGCAAAGTTAAATTGGCGCGCCCAGTTGTCAATACCTGCACCCGAACCCATTTCACTGGATTCGCCACCTGAAATGGCAGTATAAAACGGACCGTTAGTTGTCCAGCTTGTTGCATAACCGGCATACGTATAAGTCTTGCTATGATCTTCCAGAATATTGGAATAGTTGTCATAAGCTAAACGAAAGTTAGCTCCCAATCCTTTCAGCAAACCAGACAAATCTTGTGACAAGGTAAGGTCGGCAAACAAACTACGAGAGTGTCCTTTAGAATAAGCAGCTCCCTGCGATTGTGCGACAGGATTCGACGTCCCCGCCCAAGTAGTACTTCCTCCCCAACTGCCATCTTCCGTACGAACCGGAAAAGCTGCAGAAGGAATCGAATAAATCATATCCCATAGGTTAACCGAAGCCCCCGGAATCCGAGATTCGGACAAGGTACCGAGAAGATTCAACTTCAATTTGGTAGTGGCGGTTAAATCAATATCCAGATTTGTACGCAAATTAGCACGTGAATACATATTTTGTGTAGAATATCCGTCATTTGCATTCGGGGTTTTGATAAACCCTTTGTCTGTTAATAAATTCGCCATAGTATAGTAGCGGAACTTTGCTCCTCCTCCACGGAATTCGATCGTATATTTATTAGACACTCCTCTGTCTTTAAAGGTTTCATCAATCCAGTTCACATTAGGATAGAGATAAGGGTACATACGGGAAGCCCCTCCACTGCCTACTCCATTACGGAAAGCATCGACTTCTTCCGGAGTATACCGAGCTCCCAAACCTTCATATCCACGCGCTTCATTCACTGCAGAAGCATACGTAGCCGCATCCACAAATTCCGGACGTCGAGACTGTGTGTTAATGATATGATCATACGTAAAGGTTATCTCTTTTGTTTTGTACTTACCACGCTTCGTCGTAATCAAGATCGCACCGTTCACTCCTTTGTATCCGTACAATGCCACAGCCGCGGCATCTTTCAGGATGGAAACGGATTCTACTTCTTCCGGACTCACCAAGCTCATGTCTCGTTCCAAACCGTCAACCAGCACAAGCGGTGTACTACTTGACAAGCTCTGCAAACCACGTACATAAAAGGTAGGATCTGCCATTAACCCGGTACTGACCGCATTCTGCAAAGTAGTAAGGCCCAATCCATATCCATATAAAGAATTGGATATATTCCGGGAAGACCGCTTATTAAACTCTTCATTATAGGTGGTAGAAACTGCTGCCGTTGATTCATGACGATTGAATGTCCGGTTAGCTCCCACATCAATAGTCTGAGCTGCATATCCCATCACAATGGTCATCGGACCATCAGTCTTTGCCACAACTGTGGTAGAGCCTTTGTCGACAGAAACGACACTCAAACGTTGTCCTTTCTCGACCGCAATCTCGAATTTACCATCTTTATCAGTTTCAACCCGGGTCTCCACTGCGCCACCTTCCACATTAACGGACGCTCCATAGACTGGGTTTCCCGATTTATCAACAACAATACCTATAATGTTGTTGTCTGTATTCTGCGCTCTGACCGGAATGCTCAAACAAACCAGTAAAGCCAGTATCAGAATCTTATTTTTTCTCATATAAATCAATATTCAATATTGTTTTAATCTATTTCGCTGTCTCACATTACCAACCCGGATTCTGAATCAATCCATATCCTTTGTTAATTTCCGTTTGCGGGAATGGAGAAAGATACCATTTGGGATCAAATCCGTATGTCCACCAACGACGGACCGGTTTGGATAACTCAAACCTTTCATATTCAAAACGAGTAGGCTGCAATGCTCCCTTGTTCTTATCTCCTTCATTCCATTTAGCATTTCCCGTTATACGATTACCGGTATCATCCAAACGATAGGTGAGCAACCCGTGCAGGCGCTTCTCGAAACGATCGGCACGTTTGTAACGGATAAGATCAAAGTAACGGCTATCTTCAAGCCCCAATTCCCGAACACGCTCGCACAGCAATTCTTCCAATAAGGCTGCTTTGTCAGAAAGTAAATTCTTATCTGTAACACACTCCGCCAAATCTTTCTTCAATCCTACACGGGCACGTACTATATTCATTTGGTTAATAGCGCCCCGGTGATCATTCTTGGCTTGAAGCAAGGCCTCTGCATAAGTTAAATAAATGTCAGATAAACGAAGATATACCCAATGCGTATACTGACGTTGGTACTCTGTTCCCAAATAATATTTCATATTTTTATAACCAGTCGCATAGTTACCTGATTCAAGCGCTGCATTTTGTCCTTCATCGTATCCTCCGACCCACAGTTCATAAGGTAAACCGGACATTGTTCCTGCACTCCAGTCTAACATCTTCGGCAATCCGTTTACCATGCAATGCTCATACAGACGAGGATCACGGGTTAATACGATTTCCGACAATAGTTGTTCTCCATTTTTGAATGTTCCGGTCAGGAACATTGCATCCAACTTACCTTCTGTTTCCGCCTTTTTCCAGTCAAACGGAGTACCGTCGGCCCATGGGAACATCTCCACATATTCCTGTGTAGGCGGATATTCGGTACGACAAAGTGACGGAACAGCCCAGGAATGCCACATATAAGAACTTGAGTTGAAAGCGTCCGACATATTCGTGCGGACAGAATGCAAGACCTCCTTGCTGTTCTGACGAATATATCCCATACGATATGCCTGCCGATACTGTTCCGGTGTTTCTTCCGAAGCCTTATTCAGGCTATACCCGCCTTGACTCTCCAGCTCTTTAAAGAATGCTTCACAAGCCTTCAAACAGTTATCCCAAAGTTCCGCATGGTAGCCGCCGTACCATACCAGATGCTGCTGTTCAGCCTCTGAGTTTCCTCCTGCATATCCGTTGACATCGTTAAACAACGGAGAAGCGGCAAATTGCCAGATTTTGCATTTCAATGCCATCGCACCGGCCTTTGTCCAGTGTCCGGCCTTGCTGGCAAGATCGGCATCAGCATAAGCCCACACCAATCCACCGGAATTGATAGCATCATCCAACATCTTTATCATGTAGTTAACAGTCTCCTCTACCGTAGCACGGGGGATTTCATAACCTGACTCCGTACCGGTGAATGAAGCATATAACAATGGAAGACCTCCATAATGACGGAACATATCAAAATAGCGTGCCGCAATCAGGCATTTAGCTTCTGCCACCAACTGAGTTTTTTCAGTGCTATCCATGCCCGGCACTCTATCTATATTTTCCATTAACAACCAGCACCAGCGCACTACTTCCCATACCATTTCCCGTGTATATGGGAAAATATTACCACGCGTGCCATAGTTGGCATTGAGAGAACCCAAATAATACTGCTGATATACAGTTGCGTCACTAAAATAAAGTGACCAGCAGTCTGTTAGCGCATCCTTCTTTCCTAAATAAGGACTGGAAGAATCAGGAATATTACCGTTACTGTCCGTATTATAGGGTAATCCGTAATACTGTCTACTGTAACAGGTGTTCAAAAATTGGCGCGTATATTCCGCACTATTGAACACTGTGTCAATAGTAGCATTTCCGCCCGGTGCCTTATCCAAAAAAGAGTTTCCGAATTTAATTTCGTCCACACATGAAGTGGAAACCAAACAAACTGCCGCTCCCAACATCGCACCGATGAACCATTTATTTTGTAATTTCATTGTATCTTTCCTTTATCTATTTTAGAATCCTAATTTCAAGCTCAACGTATAAGTCTTGGACAATGGATAAGAAGGTGCATTAGTAGCTCTTGCCTCCGGATCACCCCACAAATAAGGTGTAATAGTCCACAAATTATATCCTGCAAAAGCCAACTGGCATGTATTCAGTCCAAGTTTCTTCATCAATGGGAAGTGAAAATTGTATGCCACCTGAAGAGTTTTCAAACGCAGGTATTTTGCATCTTTCTCATATAAGGTGGAGGTAGCATAGTTATTCTTCGCATTGTCAATGGTAGCTCTCGGATACTCCGAAGATTGTGACGGATTTTCCGGTGTCCATGTATGGTCCAAATGGTATGCCAACAATCCTCCCTGCTCGCTATTGGAAGATGAATAGAACGGCTGACGAAATACATCCGAAATCATACGGCTTACGTTCCAGGCCCCTGTCCATTGAGTACTTATTTCCAGATTCTTCCAACTGAATCCTAAATTAATACCTAGCATATATTCAGGATCATCCGTAAAGCCATAGTCATAACTTGCGTCGTTCGCATCAATCTTACGGTCACCATTCAAGTCAACATATACCGCATCTCCATTTTGAAGAATGCTCTCGTGAGTGGGGAACGGACGATTAAATGTCTGCTCATATAACGCAGGTGTATCCTCATCATAGAAGCGCCAGAAAACGTATTGACTACGCGAACCGATACGGTGTCCCTTCTGATATTGATATAAATTATTCTGCGGGGCTTCCTTCTTTTCAAGAATCTCATTCTGATTATAAGAAAGGTTAATACCCGCCCAATAACGGAAATTATCGCCAATCTTATCGTTCCATTTTAAAGAAAGTTCCCAGCCCCAACTGTCTACACTTCCTAAATTTGAATAGGGAGTAATGAACCCTAACATTCCCGGAGCTGTACCGTCACGCAAAAGGATGTCATTACGACGTTCTTTATAATATTCAAAGGTTGTTTTCAGACGGTCATCAAGGAAGTTAATATCAACACCATAGTTCCGTTTCAGAGCTTTTTCCCATGTCACAGCAGGGTTATTCTTAGCTACCTCACGCGCACCCAGACTAACAGTACCATTATCTGTTCCGAATCCATATCCCCAGGCGTTAGTTGCTCCTCCACTTGCCGTTACACGATTTGCCAAGTCACCTAAACCGACATTATATGGATCAGCCATATACATAAACCGCGATCCTCCAATATTATCGTTACCTACCAAACCGACACTGGCACGTAATTTCAAGAAGCTAACCACCGACTTCAAAGGACGGAAAAACTTCTCTTCACTCATCACCCAACCTATAGAACCAGCCGGGAAATAAGAAAAGCGCAAATCGGACGCAAAGTTTTCCGAACCGTTATAACCCACATTAAACTCTGCCATATAGCGGCTCTTCCAATCATAAGTGACACGTCCGACTAATCCGACATATCCATGAGGAATGTCCGAATATAATTTCGGATAATACTCTTTCTGTTGATTATACAAAACTAAGGCTGTCACCGTATGATCACCAAAAGTACGATTATAATTAAAGCTGGCTTCCATATACCAATTACGTGCTTTGCCTGTAGTATACGAATACTTCACATCTGTATTCTCTCCAAACTTACGATAAGCAATACTACCGTCATCCATCAATACAGGAGTGTATGTAGCAATAGACCCACCAGAACCGACTTTATTAACTGTAAACGAGCTGTTATAAGATCCCTTCACTTTAAAGGAAAGTCCTTTAGTCAAGAAGTCCATTTTTTGATCCAGAATCACATCCACATTCAGCGAATTGTTGCTGGTCTGGCTGAACCCATTTCCATAATATCCCATACCTGTACCTCCTGTAAATGGTAATTTCAGTCCGTCTGAATAAGTCTCATCGCTCGAATTTACCAATTTTCCATCTATGATTCCCGGACTGGAGAAAGGAGTAGCATAATACATATTTTTAATCAATCCGGAAGATCCCTGACTCGTACGCGGTTGATCTGAATTATTCACATTACCACTAATATTGAATGACAAAGTAGTCGTTTTAGTGACATCCATATCCAAGTTTGTACGATAGTTAAACCGACGGTACTGATAGCTTAAATTATAAGGAAGATCAAACTCACTAAAAAGTCCTCCTTGCGTATAAGCACCTGCAGAGATGAAATAACGTACTTTATCTGTTCCTCCCGAGATGTTCAGATTATGCTGGCTCTGAAGCGTAGAGCTTTTCATAATATAGTCAGCCCATTGTATATTTGGGAAACGAATAGGATCGGAACCATCTGCAAATTTTTGAATCACGCCATCACTAAATAAGGCAGATTTGCCATCACCGGACATCATTTGATTATGAAAACGGGCATAGTCATAGGAACTTGCCTGTTCTACCATTTTTGTAGGCATCAATACAGAAGCAGAAGTAGTAAACGAAATTTTCGCCTTTCCTTCCTTTCCTCGTTTAGTTGTAATCAAAATGACCCCATTTGCTCCACGAATACCAAATACGGCTGTTGCCGAAGCATCTTTCAAGATAGAAATGGATTCAATTTCATTCGGGTCGATATCACTCATACTTTCACGATCCACACCGTCTACCTGAATTAACGGTGAAGAATTTTCCCAAGTAGCTTTACCACGAATAAAAATTTCAGCGGCATCCGCTCCCGGCTCACCGGAATATTGTACGGTAGTCAAACCTGTCATCTGCCCTCCTAATACATTGGAAACCGAACCTACAGATACACGGGTCAATTCTTCTCCCTTCACACTAGCGATAGCTCCTGTCATGGTCACTTTCTTCTGCGTACCATAAGCTACGATTTCCACCTCTTCAAGTGCTGTCACATCCTCTACCAGAATGACTTTCATGTCATTTTTCGCTACTACTTTTTTATCGGTATAACCTATAAAAGATACTTTCAATTTCGCACCGGGACGTACATTTATTCTAAATACACCGTCAATATCGGTAATTGTACCATTAGATGTTCCTTCCGCAAGTACACTTGCTCCAATTATCGGTTCGCCTTGGCTATCTACTACTGTTCCTTTTATAGTACTTTGCTGCTGTACAACTTCGATGGCTGCCGAAGCTGTTTGCAATCCCCATGCAGGTGCAAAAGTTGCTATAGTGAAAAACAGAGCGACAGGTAAGGTTGTCCCCTTTATAAAGTTTTTCTTATTCATATATGTATATGTTCATGATATAAGTATAATTTTAACGGACTTTATATACCGTCATTATTTTAGAATGCAAGCATCATACGGAAATAACCGGCACGCGAATCACGTTCACAAATTATGTGATATCTTCCACCAGCCATACCGTGTGTCCATTGGTTGGCTGGAGAACGCTGTGTGCTACTCCAATAGTGTCCACTGTTAGTTCCTGACTCGACAGAGGTCATCTCATCACCATTTACATTCTTGAGACAACGGTTAATAACACTCAAATTCTTAGCGACTGTATCCCAACACATTATAGAGGGCAAATACCAAGGAGTCACATTTGCCGGAATAGCTTCCGCTTCACGATAAGCCTTGATATACGCATAAGCATGGTCGCAAGTAGAAGGACTACCCATACCTTCGTAACACATAGTAAGTAACTGTGTATTATTGTATCCCATTAGTGCTGGGAAAACCAATGAAGCATCATTCTTGTTAACATCCTTCTCTGTGTTACAACCTACAAACTTGTTTGCCCAATTCTCATCTGAAGTAAACCAGTCTGAATAATAACCGGACTTACTTGAATGGAACATTTTCAAAGCAACATCATTTTGTTCACTATCTTTTACCACAGAATTCTTAATAGATAGCACTATACCGTGCGTACATGCAGGGAAATCGCGACGCAAAGCATCAACTTCTGCTGAATAGAGTTCAGTATGTGTTACACTGGGTTGTGAATTTCCTACATAACATACAATACCAATCACATTCTCCGGCACCGTTTCCGCATCTACTGAAACTATTTTTCCGTCCGCACAAAAATAATCCCCTACCTGCAAAGTATGGTTAATCTTACTCTTATCTTCGATGGTATACATCTTCGCCGTTCCTCCTTCCAAAGTACCTTTAGCTTCGTATTCCATTTCACTTACTCCTGTATAAGTACCCTTTATGGAGAATTCCTTATTCGGGTTAACCAAAAAGCGGTATGTATCCGTACTTTCCTGATAATAAGGAGTTGCTTGAGTATTGTTCACTGTAAACGAACCGGCAGCCAAAGGTAACAGATAATCATCTATACCGCCATTTGTAAAGCTATAGGTCAAATTAGGCATCTTTACTACCGCAAGAGCCATCCGATGTTGCATAGTAAAAGCGATCTGCCCTTTCAAACGATCCCCCTGAACACTACCCGTACTGGTCATCAAATCATATTGTGTATAATTTCCTTCATTTTGTTCACTGCCTATTTTCCAATTGTTGACGTATGTTTCAAAAGGATCCACCTTCGTCGGATCAAAAGTCACATTCGCATTATACGGATAGTATGCATAAAAAGTCATCCGCTGAAATTGTGAACCTTTGTATTCAATAGGATCCCCTCCATCAGTCAATTCCCAATAGCCATCTGTCAGTGTGAATTTCCGATTCTTGATATCCTCTACCACCGTTTCTCCTCTTACCGCAAATATACCGATAGCATCTCCGTTAGAAAATCGGGTAGTATATCCATTCTCTGTAGCACGTGTCTTACCACTTTCGTCCATAAATCCTTCATCAGACACACTAATCTGAAATCCCTGCAAAGAATCCGGGGTTTCTCCGGTCAGTTCTTCATTTTGCGAGCAAGACGCAACTACGGCTGCGCCAGCCAGAAAAAGCATTGATATATAATTATATATTTTCATAAATCTCATGTTTATATTTTTAGCATTTTTATCTATATTAGATTGGTAAACAGATCACTTCACAACAGGCTGTGGAGTTACGGTTTCTTCTGTAATATTCCAACTAGGATTGGTTATCTCTGTTCCAGTTTCAGCTATACTCGGGTCGGATGTTATAGGATCGTGGTTTTCATCCTCCCATCCTATTATTTGCGTTTGTTCTGTAATCGTCAACACATAATTATTGTCCTCGTATTTATTTGTCTTGATGATATAATTATAAGAAAATCCTGATTTCAGTTCTGTCAAGTTAGCAAACTCGGCTTCATAAAGATAACCGTTCATTCTAGCTTGGATAGTTACTTTGCCTTGCACCTTCTGTGGCAGTAAAATAGCTTGTACTGTATAATTATCCTGCTCTCCTATTTTATCCCAATATATATCATCTTTGTCCGTAACAGGGTCTTCACTGACTGTTGTCTCCCCTGTTTTAGGATTAAATGTACCATTATTCTTAAGCCCAATAAGATAGCAAGTTATATCTGCTAAGTCCACACCCTCGCCAGCTTGAAACTCCAATCTAATACGACTCATCACATGATTGAATGCTAATGTCACGTTCGGGGTTTGTGATGTAGCCTTCCCTTTAGCAAAAAGAAAATCTATCTTCGCACGTTCTTCTGCTGTAGCTTGATTGTCACTGGCTGTAGTCACTTCCAATACAGGTTGTTCTTCACCTGATGTACCAGAAAATGGAGCGTATGCCACTACATCATACTCTCCGGAACCTAATACCCAAATCTCTTCTGCATTTTCTCCTTTTGCTGCAAAAAGACCATTGCCCTTGTATTTGTAATGAATATTCACTTGTTCCGTACCACAAGTGATTCCTACCGAGTCTTCCGCCTCCCAGTTTGTTTCCGTAGCTCTTGTAACAAGATTGCTAGCCTCATGATTGTTTATTACTGCACTAAAAGAAACTTTCGCTCCCGTATCACCGGTAAACTGAATATCAGTTTCTTTAATATCGTTGCTACATCCTGCTAAAAGTAGTAAGGCAACAGCAGTTGTGACATAGTTTTTTTTCATACCATGTTTTTTAAAGTTAAACATATTTTTGTTGATTAGTAAAATCGTCGTAAAGTAAAAAAGAAAATGGCTGCATTCTTTTCCAACCAGCAATTGAAATAAATGAAGCATTTTTTTTGTTGTTTTCCATATCTATTAGCTACATCTGTTAAGTTAAACAAAAGTTAGATTCTCTTTTTA